>CAXHRJ010000001.1:0-23758 GCA_964018915.1 uncultured Bacilli bacterium
TTGGTCAAGTACATCAAGTAGTATGTTCTACTATGCAGGCTATAGGAGATTATATACAGATTATGCTCCAACACTCAGTTGTGAAACATTAGATACATATACATTAAAAGTAGGACTTATAACAGCAGATGAAGTAATGTATGCAGGCGGTAAAAATACTAATAATACCTCATATTATCTATATAATGGTCAGACTTATTGGACAATGACACCGCAGCAATGGTATTATGAAAACTTAGCTAATATGGAGTCTAGAGTATTTTTTGTAAATGATTATGGTTATGTTGATGGTTGGTATTCGAATAATACTTTTGCATTACGCCCAGTAATCAATCTAAAAGCAGATGTAGTCTTTAAAACTGGAGGAACAGGTACTCAAAATAATCCATATGTAGTAGTGGGAGCAGAATAAATTAATTTTATTCTGTTTTTTATAGTATATTTTTGCTTTTAATACTTATAAGATAAGGTTTTAAAATAAAAATCGTCTTTCTTTTTTATTAAATATATGTTAATATTATGTTATAGTTAAAATAAGGGTGAAGATAACATATGAAGAAGAGATTTATTTTTGATGAGAGTTATATAAAAAGATATGCTAAAAAAGATAAAATGAAGTGGTTAGTAATTGGTGTATCGTCTTTAGTTTTAATTATTATTATAATAATTGTTATCTTAGCTACACGTGGTGATAAAAAACCTAATGTTGATCCAATTGTTCCTGTTTTTGAGTTTAAAGAGGAATTGGTTTTGGAGGCTGGAAGTACTTTACCAGAAGCTGTTGATTACTTTACTAAATTAGAGAATGTTGATATTAATGATATTAAGATTGAATATCCTAATGAATTTGAAATAGGATATGATATGAATTTATGCAGTGCTGAAGAAATGGAAGCTATTACAAATGGTGATAGAGATATTGAGGATTTTGAATGTGTTGTACCTATTTTGAAAAATCCTGCTTTGTATGGAATTACAATATATTTGTTAGATAAAGAATACACAGTTAATTTAATAGTTCAAGATAAGACTTCGCCAGTTATTATAACTAAAGATTTAGAGATATTTGATGGAGATGAATATAAACCTTCTGATTTCGTTCAATTGTGTTATGATGTTTCTGGTGATTGTAAAATTAGTTTTTATGATAAAGATGTAGATAGCGAAGGAAATAAGATTATTTACTCAGATATTAAAAAAGTTGGAACGCACGTAGTTAAAATAGTGGCAGAAGATGTTTATGGAAATATTTCTGAACCAATGGAAGCTAATCTTGTTATTAATGGTCCTGATACAATAATTTATACAGTTTCATTTAATTCTGACGGTGGAAGCGCTGTTGATAGTATTAGAGTTCAAGAAGGTGGCTCAATTGCTGAACCTAGTGCACCTGTAAAAGAAGGATATTATTTTGCGGGTTGGTATCTTGATAATATAGCTTTTGATTTTAAGAATACAATTAATCAAGATATAACTCTAGTGGCTAAATGGGAAGTAATTCCAGATGATCCAGTTACTCCTAAACCACCAACAGGTGGGGATAAACCTCAAGTTCAATATGTAAGAAGTATAGCATTAGATATTAAAACTATGTACTTATACGCAGGTGATACCAAATCATTTAAAGTAACTGTTAATCCTAGTAATGCTGTAAATGGCACTGTAACATGGGCTAGTTCAGATCCTAGTATTGCATCTGTTCAAAATGGTGTTGTTACAGCTCATAAAGCTGGTACTGTAACTGTTACGGCTACAGCTGGCGGAAAAACTGCAAGTTCACAAGTAGTAGTTAAGAATAAATCAGGTGGTGGAAGTACTGATACTACATGTAAATATGGTGATACTTCTTATGATACTTCAAAAATATTGTCTGTCAGTTTGATTAAAAATAATTGTGCTGTAGATCCAAATATAACTTATAATGATTCTGTTGATATGAGGGATAATTCTAGTATTACAAGTAAATTAACTAGTATGGGATTCCAAACTAAAACTAATCAATTTAGTAGAAAGTCTAGCTATTATAGTGTAAAAAATAATGCAGGTACAGGTTTAGTTGGTTATCAAATAACAGTTGATGTATATGTTATGGATCCAGATACTGGTAAGTTTATGTCAGCTTCTTATATAATTAAGCCAGATGGTGCAAGAAAATTTTTAAGTAATAATATTGAAAGAAATGGTGTAAAGTTAAGTTAAAAAAAGATTTGAGTATTTTCTCAAATCTTTTTATTTGTTATTTCTAAAACGAGCGTTAGGATCTAATATAGCTTTTCTAAGTCTAATATCTGTTGGTGTAACTTCTACATATTCATCATCTTCAATAAACTCTAAAGCTTCTTCTAAAGTCATTTTTTTAGGTCTAGTTAAGTTTATAGCTTCGTCATTACCACTAGAACGAGTGTTAGTTAAATTTTTATTTTTACATGGGTTGACATTTAAATCATTGTCACGATTATGTATACCTATTATCATTCCTATGTAAACATCTGTTGCTGGATCAATAAATAAAGTTCCACGGTCTTCTAAATTCCATAGAGAATAACCTAAAGCTTTGCCATTTTCCATTGAAACTAGAACACCATTTTTACGTCTAGCTATTGCTCCAACATATGGTTTATATGAATCAAAGCTGCGAACCATTATTCCTTCACCTTTAGTGTTAGTAATAAATGCACTACGATATCCTATAAGTCCTCTTGTTGGTGCTAAAAATTCTAGATGAACAAAATTGTCGTCATTGTTTGTAATAACTTCTAAAGTTCCTTTTCTTTCTTGTAAATCATTAATAACTGTTCCTGAATAGTCACTTGGAACGTTAATTATTACACGTTCAAATGGTTCACACTTTTTGCCATCTATTTCTTCAATTAAAACTTCTGGCTTAGATACAGATAGTTCGTATCCTTCACGACGCATATTTTCTAATAATATCGATAAATGTAATTCGCCACGACCACTTACTTTGTAACCATCAGTGCCTACAAGTTCTTCCACTTGAAGGCCAACATTGGTTTCTAATTCTTTTTCTAAACGCTCTTTAATATGTCTTGTTGTTAAAAATTTACCACTTTTTCCTGCAAAAGGGGAAGAATTTACTAAAAAGTTCATTGATAATGTTGGTCTTTCAATAATAATTGGTGGTAGGGGGTCAATAACACCTTTTTCACATATAGTATCACCAATAGAAATATCTGAACATCCTGCGATTGTAACAATGTCACCATAATAAGCAAAATCTTTTTCTACTTTTTTGATTCCTTCATTAACAAATAGTTTACTTATTCTAAATGATGATTCTGTACCATTATTTCTTACAAGTGTAACTGTTTCTCCGTTTTTAATTTTTCCTTTATTAATACGGCCAATACCAAGTCTACCAATATAATCATCATATCCTAAATTAGAAATTTGTAGTTGTAATGAATCATTTTCACTTCCTGCAAAAGGTTCTACTTGATTAATTATAGTTTCTAATAATGGAGAAATATCTTTTCCTTCATCAGATAGGGAAGTAGTTGCTTTTCCTTCTTTAGCAATACCATAAATTATTGGAAAGTCTAACTGTTCATCTGTAGCATTTAATTCCATAAATAGGTTAAATGTCATGTCTACAACTTCTTCTGGTCTAGCATCTTTTTTATCAATTTTATTAATAAATAATATTGGCTTTAAATTTTGTTCTAATGCTTTATTTAAAACAAATCTTGTTTGAGGCATTGGTCCTTCGGCAGAATCTACTAGTAAAACTACTGTATCAACTGTTTTTATAACTCGTTCTACTTCGCTAGAAAAGTCTGCATGTCCTGGAGTATCAACAATATTTATTTTATAATCTTTGTAGCGAATAGCACAATTCTTAGAATAAATTGTTATACCTCTTTCACGTTCAATGTCGTTAGAATCCATAACTCGTTCTTGAACTTCTTCATGATTACTAAATATACCATTTTGCTCTAATAATGCATCAACTAAAGTACTTTTTCCAGCATCAACGTGAGCAACCACAGCGATATTTATGATTTTTTCCATAAACTCAACTTCTTTCTTTTTTTAAACTAACTTAGTTTATCATAAAAACGTTTTTTTGTAAAGTTTTGCTAGCTATTTTAGGAGTTTTAATTCTTCAATTAATAATTCATTTAATAGCTTTTGGGTTATAGAATATTTAGGGTTATTATTAGCTATGCTTACTGATAGTAGAAATTCGATTTGTTTTTTAGATTGTGTATTTATAGAATAAGTTAAAAAGGCTTTTATAAATAAAATGTTAATAACTGTTTTAGCATAAAGATGAGGGTTTGATGTTATTTCTTGATCAGAATATTTTAGTTTAGATAAGCATTTAAGAATAAATGGTTTTAAATGTTCAAAAGAAGTTGTAGTGATATAATCAGTAGAAATGTGTGGTAATTTTAAATCATCAATTGTTTTGTTGCTTAAGAAATAATCTAAAATAGCTTTTAAATCGGGAAGGGCTAATAATAGATATTTGCGATGAGTTAATTCTTCATATCCAGGAGAATTTTTATTATTTTTTAAGTATAAGTTTAATGAAAGAAGTAAATTAATAAGTAAAATTATTAGTTCATTATCAAATATTTCATTAATATCTTCTTCACCATTCTTTAATTTTAATTCCAATTCGGGATATATAAATTCAATTAGTTTAGTAGCAAGGGAACTTAGTTCTGCGGGATTGTTTGAAAAAAGAGCTATTTGCCAACTAGTATCAGTAGTATTTGCTAGGAAATTGTAATAAGCACAGCACATCTTTATGTCAGTTAATTCATCTAATGCGATCGTTTGAAAATTAGAATATATGTCTCTTAATAATTCTTTTAAAGAGTCTATTTCATTATTATTAGGTTTTTCTGTAATTTCAAGTTCAGCAATTTTATATATTGTATCCATAATTTTTCTATTAAGATTAAATAAGTCTTTAGTTTTGTCTAATGGAATAGTTATATTTAAAACTTTGTACATTGCAATATTATGTATATATTCTTCTATATCATAATCAAGACTACTAAAATTAGAGTTTAGATGTTCTAATATTAAGCTTTCTAACATTTCTGTTTCTTCTCTTAGGAATAAACTTTCATTATCAATATTAATGTAATCTTCAGCGATATCTTTAAAATGAGCTAAAGCTTCATTAAAATTAAAATAATATTTTTTTCTTTCTTTTATACTAATTATTTCTAAGAGTGTGTAAAAAGCGTTTTCTAAATTTTTAAGAGGAAGTGGGTTAGAATTATTTTTGAAATAAAGTTTTATTATTTCTAGAAAAAGAATTTCAGAATGTAGTTTCATTATGATTTCTCCCTTGTAAATTAAAAGTTATTATAGCAAATAAAAAAAGATAATGCAATAGCTCATAATTCTTAGATTTTAAGCGTCATTATCATATTTTTAGATTACTCATGGAATTAAAATGTTTTGATTAAAATTAGAAAATTAATAATATTAATCAGGGGTGAGGTTTGTTAATCTTCTTTAAAATATTATTATAAGGTTGTCGAAAAATGTTTTTTTAATCCCCTTATAATATTTTATTATACATAGGTTGAATTAAAAAAATAGGTCTATCTTATTAAATCTAAATTATCATTAAAAATAATGCTGTCTATAATGTCTGTAGAAATTTCATAACCAGGATTTTTATAATAGTTTGGGTTTGCAATTTTATTATTTAGTTGGTCTTTTAAATGGTTATTTCTAGCTATTTTTAAGAAAGTTTTAATAAATATAGCCTTAGTTATGATGTCACTATAAATTTTAGGATTTTTGTCTAGCCTTTGGTTAGAAATATGGATTTCGGGAATAATCTTTTTACAAGTTTGGTATAATTCGTTTTCATAATCTTCTTCAATTTGTTCAGGTAGAATAGGCAAAGGCATATTATCAAGAGTTTTATTATTTAGAAAATATTCTAAACTTTCACCTAATTCAGGAAGAGATAATAGTAAGTATTTTTTTATTATAATTGTATCTTTTCCCGGAATATTTCCAGTAATTTTAAGAAATTTATTAAGGTATATAATGAATATTGTTAGAAATACTTCAATGATATTTAAAGTAATTTTTGGTTCTTCTGAAGGTTCATAGTCTTCAAAGAAATCGTTAAGTATCATTTCATTTTTACTACTTTGAGATTCAAAAATTTCATTAGCATAACTAGCTATAGTACTATAAGTTATGGTTTGCCATTTTTCACTACTGTTAGAAAAAATGATAATCATCCAAGGATAATCCTCAGTATCATTAACTTCTGGCATATGTTCTAAATCATACAAATGGGTAATGATATTTATTTTAGTTAAAGTAGCATTATCTATATTATTAAATAAATCTATTAAATAGTCGCGAATTCTTTCTAAATTCTCTATTAAATCGCTTGAATCATAATTATTTGATTCATTAGAAGCTATAGCTGTTAAAACACTTAAAAGTCTTTTATTAGCATCTAAATATGGAGCAATGATTGACCTTGGAATATTAATATTTAAAGCTTTGTAAATATCAGTATTGTAAATTAATCTAGATATGTCAAAGTCGATAGTGTTTGGCTTAAGAGATTTTAAAATAGTTTCATAAATAATTTCAATATCTTCTGTTATAGTAATATCCTTAGTAGATTCATTAAAAAAATCAGAGTATTTATCTAAAAACTCATTTAATTCTTCTTCAAAATCGTAATAAATATCAGAATTTGTTTCTTCTTCTACTATCTCAATTAGAATTGCTAAAGCATTTTCTAAAGCATTTTTGGAAATAGTATTTGTGTCATTACTTAAAACATATAATCTTATTAATTCGATAAATAAAATATCGGAATGAGGCATTTCAAATGTCATAAACAATTCCTTTCTAAATGTTACTTATTATATACAATTGTAAAAGATATTGCAATATGATTTGGTCTTATGATATATTTAAAAAGTTAGGAGTAGAAAGTATGGATCAAAATATTATAAAAAATATATGTTTAGAATTAAATGTTAAAGAATTTCAGGTAAATAATACCCTTAATTTATTAAGTGAAGGAGCAACGATTCCTTTTATTGCAAGATATAGAAAGGAAGCGACAGGTAATTTAGATGAAAATCAAATTAGTAAGATTAATGAAGTATATACTTATCAAGTTAATTTATTAAAAAGAAAAGAAGATGTAATTCGTTTAATAGATGAAAAAGGTTTACTGACTGATGAATTAAGAGAAAGTATTATGGCTGCTTCTAAATTAGTAGAAATAGAAGATTTATATAGACCTTTTAAAGAAAAAAAGAAAACAAAAGCTACAGAAGCAATTAAGTTAGGTTTAGAACCATTAGCTAAAGAAATTTTTAGAGAAAATAAAAATATTAGAGAAGAAGCGAAAAAGTATTTAAATGATAAAGTATTAGATATAGATTTTGCTTTGGAACAAGCTAATTATATTGTGGCAGAAAGCATAAGTGATAATGCTAATTTTAGAAAGTATATTAGAGCTAATACTTTTAAGTTTGGAATATTAAAAACTAGTAAAAAGAAAAAAGCAGAAGATGAAAATCAAGTTTATGAGATGTATTATGATTATAGTGAACCAGTTAAGAATGTTAAGCAGCATAGAGTTTTAGCTATTAATCGAGGAGAGAAAGAAGGCGTATTATCTGTTAGTATAGATACTAATAATGAGTATTTAGAAAATTATTTAAAAGGAAAATTGATTCATAAAAATAATGAAGATACAACTAAATTATTAGAGTTAGCTATTAAGGATGCTTTAAAAAGATTGATTCTTCCAAGTGTGGAAAGAGAAATTAGAAGTGAATTAACAGAAAATGCAGAAGTTTCTGCGATAAGTAATTTTAGTAAGAATTTATATAATTTGCTGATGCAACCGCCAATTAAAAGTAAAACTGTTTTAGGATTTGATCCAGCATTTAGAACAGGCTGTAAATTAGCTGTAATATCTGGAACAGGTGAAATGGAACATATAGATGTTATTTATCCTCATGAACCTAAGAATGAGATAGAGAAATCTAAAGCTAAAATTTTAGATTTAATAAGTAAATATAATGTTGATATAATTGCTATTGGAAATGGAACTGCTTCTAGAGAAAGTGAAGCATTTGTAGCTAAAGTTATAAAAGAAGCTACAAGACCAGTTTCTTATATTATTGTAAATGAAGCAGGGGCTAGTGTTTATTCTGCTAGTAAATTAGCTCAAACAGAATTTCCTACTTTACATGTGGAGGAACGTAGTGCTGTATCAATTGCAAGACGTCTTATTGATCCATTATCTGAACTAGTTAAAATTGAACCTAAAAGTATTGGTGTAGGTATGTATCAACATGATGTTTCTGAAAAAAAGCTTGACGAAGAATTGACATTTGTAGTATCTACTGCAGTTAACAGTGTTGGAGTAAATGTAAATACAGCATCTAGAGAGTTGTTAAATTATATTTCTGGAATGAATAAAAAGATGATTGATAAATTAATGGAATATAAGAAAAGCTGTGGTAAAATTTTGGAAAGAAAAGAGTTATCTAAAGTTTTTAGTGCAAAAGTTTATGAGCAAGCAATTGGTTTTTTAAGAATTCCTGATGGTAGTAATATTCTGGATAAAACAGCAATACATCCTGAAAGTTATAATATTGCTTTACAGATTTTAAATTTGTTTAGTTTATCTTTAAGTGATATAGGAGGTGAAAAGATAGGTAAAGTTTTAGCATCAGTTGATTGTGAAGATTTAGCAAATAAACTTAATTCAGATCCTTATACTGTCGAAGATATTATTAAATGTTTTATTTCGCCACTTAGAGATCCACGCGATTCTATAAAAGCTCCAATTTTAAAAAGTGATATTTTAACGTTAGAAGATTTGAGTATTGGAATGGAACTCGAAGGAGTAGTTAGAAATGTTATTGATTTTGGAGCATTTATAGATATAGGCCTTAAAAATGATGGTTTAGTGCATATTTCGCAAATAAGTGAGGATTATATAAAGCATCCTAATGAAGTGTTAAATGTAGGGGATATAGTAAAATGTTATGTTTTAGATATCAATACAGAAAAAAAGAAGGTTGCCTTAACACTTATTGCCAATAATGTTAAAATAATAAAATAAATTGTATAAAAAGTGTTGCATAAACCTTTTTTTTCTGATATGATTTTTACAGTAAAGGAGGTCAAACCATGGAAAAGAAAAATACAGTTCTATTAACAGTTATTGCAGTAGCAACATTATTAGTTGCAGTAGTAGGAGCTACATTTGCGTACTTTACTGCTACAAATGGTACAACAGGTGATGCAACTGGTACTACTGATGTAAAAACTGCTGAATCTGTTGCTGGTGTAACATTAAATTTTGGTAAAGTTAATCCTAGTTCTAATGTTGTTTATCCAGGTACTATGAATTATATTGGAGCTACAGTTGCTGCAGAATTAGAAGCTGGAAAAACAGGAACTTATAATTCAACTTATACTTTAAACGGAAGTGTAACTTTATCTGAAGCTTTTGCTTTTGGAGTTAATTATAGTTTATATGAAACTTCTACTCCATTAGCTGAAGGACAAACACCAGTTACTTGTGATCCAGTTGCCAATAAAGGTACTGCTACAGAGATTAAATATTCTCAATCTTGTACAGTTAATGCTGGTTTAGGAACTAAGATTGATTCTGCTAGTGGTACAATAGCTGCTGGTGATACTACTGCTACAATTGCTTTTAGTGGCAATGTAAATACTGGTTCGACTAAGTATTATTATTTAGTAGTAGAGTATCCAGAAAAAGATGTAGATCAAAATGCTGATGCTGGTAATAAAACTATTACTCTAGCTATTGATTCTGTTGTTCCAGTTGGAAGTACTCCAGTTAATCAATAAGATATTGAATAGCAAAATTGAAAATCTATCAAATGATAGATTTTTTTTGTAGAACTAATACTAAATATCTTGAAATATGTCGAATTGTTTGGTAATATAAAAGTATAGTATATATAATAGTTGTGGAGGCGTATTATGAAGTTACATTCTAGTGAGAAGACAATTTTGTTAGCGATTGTTGTGTGTGTGTTGTTAATTTCTGGGGGATATTCTTTTGCGTATTTTGTTAGTAATGGAGCTAATGTTACAGGTGAAGGAGGATCAACCAATATAAGTACTGCTAAGCTTATTAATGTTAAGTATGATGCTGGTTCTAGTAGTATTTCACTTGCAAATGCTTTACCAGGAGTAAAATCAAGTAAGAATTTTAATATTACAGTAACTCCTATTGAGTCACAAAATACTGCTAATTATACAATTAAATTGGTTATTAATTCTAATACTTTTGTTAAATGTACAGATGCTAATTATAATGCTAATAGTAATGCTTGTGTTAAAGATAGTGAAGAACTTGTTTATACTTTGACTGATAGTGAAGGTGGAGTTTTTACAGGAGATATTACAGGAAAAACTGGTGAGATAGTATTGTTAAATGAAAGAAAAACAACTGCAGTAGAAGAAGTTTATAATTATACTTTAGAAGTAAGTTATAAGAATACAGGTGCGGATCAAAATCATAATTTTAATAAGACTTTAGAAGCTTTATTAAAAGTAGAACCTACAAAGGAAAATTAGAAGCGATTATTTTCGCTTTTTTTATTTATTTGGAAGATATTTTACTATTTTATTATTGCGAATAAGAGCGCATTGTGTTATACTTTTTAATAGTAGGGAGTGTCAGTTATGGATGATATGAATTTACAAGAACAGTATGCAATACTAGAAAAAGAAAGGGAAGAAGATAAAAGAAAAACTATTATAATTATAATTTTATGTATTTTAATTATATTAATTACCCTATTAGGATTGTATTTTGCTTATTCTAATGTTGGTAAAACTTGTACTTTGAATTGTGATACCAATGGTGATGGAATTCCTGATACTAACTTAGATATTGATGGTGATGGAATTTGTGATATTAATTGCTTGGTTACTGGTAAAGATGGCAAGGAATATATGATAAATATTGATTACAATGGTGATAGAAAAGCACATTTTAATGTTGATACTGATGGAGATGGAATTCCTGATGTTAACTTAGTTAATAAAGATATTAATGGTGATGGAATTTGTGATTTTAACTGTGATATTGATGGAGATGGAAGGCCAGATATTAATATTGATTTAGATAACACTAATACATGTGATTTAAATTGCGATACCAATGGTGATGGCAAACCAGATATTAATATTGATACTAATGGAGATGGTAAATGCGATCTTAACTGTGATACTACGGGAGATGGAAGACCAAATATAAACATTGATACCAATGGTGATGGAAAATGTGATCTTAACTGTGATACTAATGGAGATGGCAAACCAGATATTAATATTGATATTGATGGTGATAAAAAACCAGATATTAATATTGATATCAATGGAGATGGTAAACCAGACATAAATATTGATACTGATGGTGATGGCAAACCAGATATAAATATTGATTATGATGGTGATGGAAAATGTGATTTCAACTGCGATACTAATGGTGATGGCAAACCAGATGATAATCTTATGAATCAAGATACCAATGGCGATGGTAAATGCGATCTTAACTGTGATACAAATGGCAATGGTAAACCAGATATTAATATTGATACTAATGGTGATGGCAAACCAGACATAAATGTTGATACTAATGGTGATGGTAAACCAGATATAAATATTGATGTTGATAAAGATAAAAAACCAGATATAAATGTTGATACCAATGGCGATGGTAAACCAGATGATAATCTTATGAATCAAGACACAAACGGTGATGGAAAATGTGATGTTAACTGCGATACTAATGGAGATGGTTTCCCAGATATAAATATTGATATTGATGGTGATGGCAAATGCGACCTTAACTGTGACACAGATGGTGATGGCAAATGTGATGTTAACTGCGATACTAATGGCGATGGTAAACCAGATATTAATATAGATGAAACTGGCGATGGCAAATGTGACATCAATTGTGATACTAATGGTGATGGCAAATGTGATTTCAACTGTGATACAGATAGTGATGGCAAATGTGATGTTAATTGTGACACCAATGGCGATGGTAAACCAGATATAAATATTGATACCAATGGTGATGGCAAATGTGATTTCAACTGCGACACAGATGGTGATGGTAAACCAGATGATAATCTTATGAATCAAGATACAGATGGTGATGGAAAATGTGATCTTAACTGTGATACTAATGGAGATGGAAAGCCAGATATAAATATTGATAATAACGGTGACGGAAAGCCAGATACTAATATTGATACTAATGGTGATGGCAAACCAGATATTAATATTGATGTTGATAAAGATGGTAGACCAGATGTTAATATAGACACAGATGGTGATAAAAAACCAGATGATAATCTTATGAATCAAGATACCAATGGCGATGGAAAATGTGATCTTAACTGTGACACAGATGGTGATGGGTTCCCAGATATAAATATTGATATAGATGGCGATAAAGTTTGCGATTTAAATTGCGATAATGATGGCGATGGAAAATGTGATCTTAACTGTGATACAGATGGTGATGGCAAACCAGATACTAATATTGATACAGATGGCGATGGAAAGCCAGATAAAGATATAGATAAAGATGGTGACGGCAAACCAGATACTAATGTGGATAAAGATGGCGATGGTAATTGTGATTTAAATTGTGATGTTGATAAAGATGGTGTATGTGATTATAATTGTGACACCAATGGTGATGGAATTTGTGACTATAATTGTACAACTACTTTTGAAAAGAATGCTAATTTAAAATCATTAACTATAAATAATTATGCTTTAAGTCCAGTATTTAATGAAAACATTACTAGCTATACAATAAGAGTTGGTTATAATACAAATAAAGTTAATATTAAAGCTGTTCCTGCTAATCCTAAAGCTACAGTGACTGGTGATGGAGAAGTAGTTCTTACAGGTAGTACAACATATACTTCAGTAGTTGTAACTGCAGAGGATGGTACTAAGAAAACATATAATATAACAATTATTAAGAGTGATAAACCTGGTACTTCTGAGGGTGGAGACGATAATGATAAAGTTGAAATTGAAAATGGTTCTTTAATTGTTAATTATACAAAAGATATTAATGTTAATAATATTTATCCAAAATGGAGAGGTTCTCAAACATTTACAATAACTAATAAATCTAAGTCAACTGTAACTTATAATATTAATTTGAAAAATGTTATAAATACATTTAATAGTGATGACTTTAAATATACTTTATTTAAGGATAATGTGGTTTTAGTTAAACAAACTCCTGCTCCTAGAAAAGATGGCTCTATATATCAAAACTTAGTTCTTGCAGCTGGTGAATCTGCTACATTTGAATTAAGATTTGAGTTTGTAGAAACTGGAAAGCCACAAGATGCTGATATAGGAGTACGTTATTCTTCTAAAGTAGAAATTAGTATTGTGTCTGTAAATTAAGCTACTACAAGTAGCTTTTTTTCATTTAGAAAATCATTAAATTTACTTGTAATTTGTCTAGTTATAAGCTATAATATTTGTAGAATAGGAGGGGCCTTTGTGAAAGCACAAAGTAGTTTGTCAGCTAATAAATTTTTGAAAGTGTTTGGAAAAATTGTTTCTTTGGCCCTTTTCATTGTACTTGTAGTAGCGGCTGTCTTTTTATTATATTATTATATTGCTACAAAAATATATACCGCTAAAGGTCCAGGTTATGAGCCTAAATTTTCTATTTATACAATAATAAGTGGATCTATGGAGCCTAATATAAAGGTTTATGATACTGTAATTAATGAACGTATTGACAATCCTAATGATATTGTTGTAGGTGATGTTATAACTTTTATATCTACAAGTTTATTGTCGCCTGGGACGACTATAACGCACCGTGTTATTGCTCTTACAACAGATGAAAATGGTAATATTTGTTATCAAACTAAAGGAGATAATAATGCAGTGGCTGATCAAGCTTGCGCTAAATTTCATAACGTTTTAGGTAAGGTTATTCTTAAAATACCACAATTAGGTAGGGTTCAATTCTTTTTGGCCTCAAAAGCTGGATGGTTATTATGTATTTTAATTCCTGCTTTAATTATTATTGGTAGAGATATTATGCGAATTACTAAATTGACTGCAATTAAGAAAACTACTCAAAAAATTAATGATAAAGAGAAAAAAGATCCTAAAAAGATAGTTTTTGAACAGGGTAGAAAAGAAAATTTAAAAAGAAAATTGTTAAATGATGTTAATGAGTCTAAATATTATTATGAAGATCCAAAAGTGATTGAAATTGATAGACAAAAGAAAAGGAAATAGTTATTTATTTCCTTTTTTGTTAAACTCTTTAGCTAAATAGCCACTGCGTTTTAATTTATTGTAGCTGTGTTCATTTATAATGAGGTCAAATTCGCCAATAAATTCATAAATATGGGGATTAAATCCAATTTTGAAATCATTTAAGCCTTTAAATGGGTTAGTTTTGGAGAAGTCTCCAGTTAAACCGTTTAAGTCTAAGAATTTAAAGTCATTTTTATAATATTCAATAATTCTATTATGTAAATAATAATTAGCATTAAAATGTTTATAGGTTCTATCTATGCCACTTATTACAATATTAACGCGATTTTGATATTTAATGACAAATGCTCCTGCAACGTAAGTTGATAAATTGTCACGTAGTCCTTTAGTGGCTATTTCAATATCATTTTTGTAAGATAATAGGGCTTTATCAGAATTTAATTTTTGATTAATATTTATTTCACTAGCATCATTAATTACTTTCTCGCTTAAGGTATTATTTAAAATTAATTCTTTATCGTATAATTCTTTAACGCTTAAAAGATATTTTTCATAATTTATTTTTACTAAAAATATATCACATGAATTATCTTTTTCAAAAATGTTATAATAGTTTTTATAATAATATTCGTTTATATTTCTTTGCTTTTTTATAAATTCATAAAGAATATCTAATCCTTCACGATCAGATTTTTCTAAGATTAAACCTTTTTTTTCGGCTTTGCGTATTTTATTTTTTGTGTTTTTACTTAAATTTTCAAATCTATATTCATCTAAATTTATAATTCCATTGAATCTAGGGAATAGTGCCTCAAAATAAAGGTTATCTTTTAATTTGTTATAATTAAATTCTTTTAAATAATCTCGAATAATTATATTTTGATTATAATTTGTTAGTTTAGAGTATTTGTTAATTTCACCAATAGCTATTTCAGGATTAATTTTAATAAAAGCAAGTTTTTTATTATAGTATTTTTTTAAGGCTATAGTAAAATTTTTTAATAAATCATAATCGAAGTAGTCAATTAAAAATCCTTTAGGAGAGTAGCCATATTTTAAAGAAATAGTTATTTTTTTAATTAGTATTAATGCTGCTGCTTTTATTATGCCTAATTCATCAACATATCCAATTAGTTCATAATCATAGTTGCTTTCAGCCATAAGAAGGGCATAATTGGAACTTTGATAATAAGAGCCTAAAGGACTTGTTTTGGCAAAAGCATCAAATTCAGCAATAGTTAATTCTTTTAAATGCATTGTTAAATTCTCCCCTCTTTTTTATAGGTGGATATTATAGCATAAATGAAATATTTTGTCTAGCTAACTTGACTAGATAAAAATTTTTAGTATAATATAATTAGGAGGATAAAATATGAAGAAAAAAGAAGAGAAAAAGGAGTCATTTTTAAATAGAATAGCTTTAGATTTTAAGAAAAATTTGTTTGTAAGTATTATACTTAATAGCTTGTTTTTGGTATTTGGAATCTATATATATTTAAATCCAGTTCTAGCTGAGGAAGTTACAGGGATTATAATTGGTTTGTTTTTAATTGTTTTTGGTATTTTTGATGCTTTTGAGTTTTTGACTAGAGGAAATAATTCATTATTTACTTTAAAAATATTTGTAGCTATTTTAGCTATTATTTTAGGAGTTTTTGTTATTGTTAATCCTTTTAGTATTGTGAAGATTTTATCATTTACTTTAGGAATATATTTAATTATTTTATCTATTTTTAAAGGTGTATTGTCATTTATTTTAAAGAAATATAAATTTGATGGATGGTTATTAGTTTTAGTAGTAAGTCTTATACTTTTAGTGTTTGGCATATTTATTACTATTAATCCTATGTCTTCTATATATATAGTCGAGGCAGTAGCACTCTTTATTATTCTTTCTAGTATTTTAGAATTATGTAGTTTATTAATGCTTTATTCTAAGGCTAATGAAATAATAAAACTTTTAGAGAAGTAAGCGTAAGCTTCTTTTTTTATAAAATAATATTAATATTAAAGTGTAATTATGGTAAATTAACGTAAGATTTGATATAATTTTGACATATTTATTATTTAAAGGAGTTTTGATATGATAAAAAAAGAGAATTTGTATAAGATTGGTATTGGTACTTGGAAAATAGATTATGAACATTTTGGAAATGATATTGATGCTTTAGTTTATTCACATAATAAAGGAGAGAATTATTTATCTTTGTATATGTTATACAATAATGGTGAAGTTGTAAAGCAAATGAGAAAATTTTTAGATAAAATTGATAGAGAAAAAGTATTTATAAATGTTAATCTTGAACCTACTATCAAAGAGATTGAAGATATTGAAAAGCAACTTGATGAATATTTAAAAATATTAGATATAAAATATGTAGATAACTTGCAAATACATGGTTCATTTGTTTCAGAAATTCCTTTAGTTGAAGTTTATAAAGAAATTAAAAGGCTAGTGGATATTGGAAAAGTTAGATATATTGGAATTAGTAATGTTAATTTAGAACAATTAAAAGAAATAAGTAGTTTAGTAAGAATAGATTTTTTTGAAGGTGTTTATAATCTTGAATGTAAATTATATGAAGATATAGGTGTATTAAATTATTGTAAAGAAAATGATATTAAATTTATTTGTTACCAACCTTTAAGAAGAAATAGAACTGCAAGAAGAAATTATCCTTTGTTAGTGGAATTAGCTTTAAAATATAATAAAACACAAAATCAAATAATTTTAAATTGGATTATAAATAGAAAGAATATTATGCCTTTAATAAAGTCTACTAATATTGAACGGATTGATGAGAATAATGAGTCAATTAATTTTAAAATGAGTGATGATGATTATAATAAATTAGATGATTTTAGAAATACAGAATTTGATAATGTTAAAATAGATTGGGACTGTAATGGTGGAGTAACTATTGATCAACTAGCAAATCAATTTGAATAGATAAGTAAAATTAATTTTAACAAATATTATGTTTTTTGGCATATTATTTTAAAGAGTAATTTGTGGTTTACAAAGTTTGAAATATAAGATATAATACTCATGAGTATTAAATTACTCCTTGCTTTAAAGTTTATTTAAAGCCGTATTAAGACCATGAGGAGGTGGAAAAATGACTAATTATGAAATAATGTTCATTGTAAAAACAACTATGGAATCTGATAAGATTAAAAAGACAATTGATACTATGAAGAAAATTGTTACTGATGGAAAAGGTAAAATAGTTGAAACAAAAGAGATGGGCGAGAAAAAGTTAGCATATCCAATTAAGAAGGAATTAAATGGATATTACTATGTATTAAAAATTGAAGCTACTCCAGAAGTAGTTAAAGAATTTGATCGTCGTGCTTTAATCGATGAATCAATTTTAAGACATTTAATTATTAAATTAGATGAGGAGTAGAATATGAATAAAGTAATTTTAATTGGAAGGTTAGCTCGTGATCCAGAACTTAGAACAACACCATCGAATTTAAGTGTTGCAACATTTTCTATTGCAGTTTCTCGACCTTTTACACCACAGTCTGGACAACAAGAAACAGATTTTATTAATTGTGTTGTTTGGCGAAGACAAGCAGAAAACTTGGCAAAATATTGTCGTAAAGGAAGTCAAATTGCTATAGAAGGAAGAATTCAAACGAGAAATTATAGTGCACAGGACGGCTCAAAGCGATATGTTACAGAAGTTATGTGTGATAATATTACCTTCCTAGGATCAAAAGCAGATAATCAAGGTGGACAGTCATATGGTGATAATAATTATTCTAATAATAATGATATGATTAATTTCTCTCCTAGTGATATGGGAGCACCTATTCCAACAACTGATATATCTGAGGATCCATTTAAAGATTTTGGTGAAGAAATTACATTAAGTGATGATGATTTACCATTCTAAATGAAGGAGGAATAAATAATGGCAGAATTCTATCGTAAGAAAAAGAAAATATGTCAAATGTGTGCAGGTAAAAGCGTAGACTATAAAGATGTTATGATTATTAATAAATATATTAATGATAAAGGCAAGATTATGCCTAGAAGAATGACTGGAGCTTGCGCTAAGCATCAAAGACATATTGCAAATCAAGTAAAATATGCAAGATTAATGGCTTTAGTACCATTTGTTAAATAAGCACTTTGTGCTTTTTTTGTTTATTATAAAAACTTTTAAGAATTCATAAAAAAAGATTCAAAAATTAAATTGTTATGAGTCTGGATATAAATTTTTATTAATTTTTATAATACTTTTTGGATAAGGACTTCTTTCATTTGTTTAATATAGGAAATATATTGTATTCAGTAAGTTTTTTCTGGAAGGTTTGTATCCTCAATTTCATAGTACCTTCTATCAAATGTGAATTTCGCGACTTATATAATCTAAAAATTGATTTAGTCATTGCTAATGAAATTATACATGTGGGTTTAGAAAATGATACTAATAAGAATTATTATTTATATAATGGCGAAAATTATTGGGATGGTATTAATAAGTGGGCTTGCTGGTCGACTAAATGGTGTTCATTCAATGGTGAGCAGTCTTGTTAAACTAATGATATATATTTTCTCATAAAAGTAAAGATAAAGTTATTTGTAGTATTTGGGACTATCGGTTTTTCCTAATAAATAATCTGCTGAAATTAAATAAGTCTTACAAATTTCATATAAAAAAGGAGTTGCTATTATATTTGTTCCACGTTCATATTCTGTTATTGTAGTTCTAGATATGTTTAGTTGTTTGGCAAGTTGTTCTTGCGTGATTTTGTTGTCTTTGCGTAATTCTTTAAGACGTTTTTTAGATATTTCTTTATTAATACTTTTGGCATTTTTATAATTTGGAATATCACTAAAACTGAATATGTAGTCTATTGAAACATTAAAATAGTTACAAAGAGTACTTAAATGTTTAATTGGTATAATAGTATATTCTCTTTCATATTCATTATATACGCCTTTATAAATACCTATTACGTCGGCTATTTCATATTGTTTTTTATTTTTATTTTCTCTTAGCTCAGTTAGCCTTTCATTATATAGCATATAATCACCATACTAATTTTCTCATAGATTATTTATTATAGAATTATGTCCTAAAATAATGACATTTTTCTTGACAAATAGTATGTTAAATATTAAAATGAATATATAAAGTAGAAATTTCTGATTTATAAAATTATAAAACAAATTATAGGAATAAAGATATTTTTTAATATGCCTTAATATATGAAGTAAGACATCTTATAATTTGCTTGATTGTGTAATTAGAAAGTAGGAAAGAAATGAAACGAAAGAATAAAAAATTAATAGTAATAGTAAGCTGTCTACTATTAGTAATAAGTGTATCTTTAGCGTATTATATTGGCCAAATATTAATAAATGGCGAAGGAGCTAAAGGAAATGCAACAACAGCTAAAATAAAAGGAGCAACTCTAACAGTAGAAGGGAAGTTAGAGTTTAATGATTCAGATATATTACCAGGTCATAAGACTATATCAAGTATAAAGGTAACAGCAACAGGAAATAATGAGTTAATACCATATAATTTAATCTGGAAGGGAACAAATGGCATAAGTAAAATAAATTATACAGTATATAAAACAAGTAGTGAGATAAATGTAAGTGCTAGTTGTGAGAAGAAGGCAACAGTCCAAAATGGAGTGCAAATATTGAATGAGGAATGCTCAATAACTAACTTAGATAATTTAGGTTCCTTTATAGCAAGTGGCTCAATAATTAAGAATAGCACTAAAGAAATACTAACAAGTGATGAATTTATAACTGCAACTAATGATGGAGATACAAAGTATTATTATGTGATATTAGAGTATCCAAATTTAGATGAAGATCAGAGTAGTGATATGGATGCAACATTTGAAGGCATTGTCACCGTAGAAGAGAGCAATGCCACATCTGATATTAATATCATGGCTGTATATCTAGGTGATGAAGTAGGAAACTATACCGAAACAACTGATATACCAGGGAGTGGTTATATACTCAGTGAGAAGAGTACATGTAGTAATAATGCGGTTCCTGTATGGGATTATAATAATGGTGGGTTACTAACTAAAAATCTTACTAAAAGTGGAACCAGTTGTTATTTATATTTTAATAAATTAAAAACAGTAAATACAATACTAGGAAATATTGAGGTTAATCCTGAGGTTAAAACAATATTTGATAAAGCAGCTACAGCTGATGAAGGTGTACAATCTGGAATTGATGAAGATGGAACTACTTATTATTGGCGAGGAGCAGCGACCACCAACTATTTAAAGTTTGCAGGCTATTGTTGGCGAATAGTTAGAATAAATGGTAGCGGGACGATAAGATTGATTTATAGTGGAAATACTTGTCAACCTAATACGGCTATACTGAAAGATGCTGTTATTTCTGTTAGCGCCTTTAATAGCATAAGCCTAGATAATGCTTATGTAGGATATATGTATGGAACTACTGATAGTAATACATATGATGAGACGCATGCAAATATAAATAATAGTACAATAAAAGAAGTTCTAGATGAGTGGTATAAGACTAATATTTTAGAAAAGGGTTATGATGGTTATGTTGCTAAAGAAGATGGTTTTTGTAATGATAGAACTATAATTAAGACTGCTGAAACTGGTTATGTGGGTGATGGGTATAATAAATTGCCAACTAGCTATGGTCCATTTGGAAGATTTGTTTTAGATAATGATTTTATTAAAAAAAATATGAATCCTACTTTTTTGTGTAGTCAAGTAAATGATTTGTTTACATATAACTTAGCAACAAAAGGAAATAAAATGTTAAGTTATCCTGTAGGGCTTATAACAGCTGATGAAGTTATTTTTGCTGGGGGTTATTCTCAGGTGGCTAATGCTAATTATTATCTTAATATTGGAGTGCCATTTTGGACTATGTCTCCTTATCATTATCATGTAGAACATTATGCAGTACAATTTGGTGTATATGCTGATGGGCGATTACAATGGCTCTTAGGTAATGAAATAGAACATGGAGTAAGGCCTGTCATAAATCTTCGCTCTGATATTCAAATTTTAGATGGTGATGGTACTATTGATAATCCATATGTAGTTTAGGTGTTAATAAATTTAAGTTTATTGACATTTTTTCTTTACAGGGATATTTAGGGAGATTTTGATAACCTTTGTCGAACGTGTTTAAAATTATATTTATTTGTTCTATATTTAAGTAGCAAGGTGATAAATTATGTTAAAAGTTGATATGGAATATGAGAAAGGTATTTTATATGTTAGATTGAAAGGAATATTAGATAGAAGGAATTGTTATAAAATTAATAACTATATTGTGCCTGTTGTTTTAAAGCATAAAATAAGATATTTAGTTTTTAATTTATTTGAATTAAGAGATATTGATGAATCTGGTTTAGATTCGCTTCTTAATACAAAATGTGCAATTAGAACTAATAAGGGTAAAATTTGCTTGTGTGAAGTAAGTGATGATTTAAGATTAAAAATAAAGAGATTGAGAATGAAAGTAGCTTCTAATGAACTTGCTGCTAATAGGTTAATAAATATATAATGACAACTAATGAACTTATAGCGGCCCATATGGGTTTGATTAAAAATATTGCAGGCAAATTTTATAATTGTGAAAAAGAAGATTTAATTCAGGTGGGAGTTATTGGTTTATTAAAAGCTTATCAAAATTTTAATGATACAGGAGAAACACAATTTAGTACATATGCATATACATATATATTTGGTGAAATGTATGCTTTAGCAAATCAAGCAAGAAATATTAAAATTAGTAAAGATTTGTTAAGACTTTATCGAGAAGTAGAAAAAGTTAGATATGATTTAGCTCAAAAATATAATAGATTAGTTTCTTATGAAGAAGTGGCTTTATTTTTAGAGCAAGATGTCAATAAAGTGTATGATGCTGTAAATAGTGCGCAAGCTATGATTTCTCTTGATGATGAAGCTAATGCACTTAATTTGCATGAAGTTATTCCTGATAGAAATAGAGATAATCCAGATTTAAAAATAGATTTGGATAATAGTTTTAGTGTTCTTAATAGTGAAGAACAAGAAATTATTAAATCGCGTTATTTTGAGGATTTGACACAATCTGAAGTAGCACATAAACTTAATATGACTCAAGTAATGGTATCAAGATATGAAAAGAAAAGCTTAGAGAAGATGCGAGCGGTTATGATGTAGCACTTTAGTTTGTCTAAAGTGTTTTTGTATGTTAGAATATTTATATGGTGATAAGATGGAACTTCTTGATATTAAAGATTTGGGTTTATATGTAAATATTAATAATATTCCAGAGGATTGGATTGTTTATGATGGTGAAGCTAGAAAAAGCTTTAAAAAAGAATGGTTAGATGTAGATTTTGAAGAAATACTTGATTTTTATGAATTAGATGATAATTTTAAAGAATCTTTTTATAAAGAATTAGAAATAGTAAAGCATGATATTAATTTAAATTATTTAGTTTATTTATGGTATTTTATTATGTTTTTAACTAAAGATACTTTTAATATTCTTAGATGGGAAACTAAGTTTGATTATTTTCGTGATAATGGTTCGTTTATGTTGCCAGTTTTAGCTTTGTTAATGGGTTATAATTTACATAAACAAATGATGGAAACTAATAATTATGATTTAGAACAAATTAATTATCATAAGGAAAATGTAAGGTTATCTTTAATAAGTGATGGTTATAGAATGGGAATTAAAGGAATTAGATTTAGTCAAATGATTTGGGGGTCTAGATTTATGAAAGGGCATATTATTCAAGTTGGATCTTTACAGTATGAATTGAAAGTGAATTTTTGGAATGGTGAAGATGTGATATTTATACATATACCAAGAAATACAGCTTTAGATACGATTTCTGTTAATTATTCCTTAAATAATGCAGCTAAATTAATAAAAAAATATTTAAAAGTAGAAAATTTGAAATGTATGACAGAATCTTGGCTTTTAAGTCCAGAATTAAAGAGTATTTTAAATGAAAATAGTAATATTATAAATTTTCAGAAAAAATTTAGTATTGTAGAAATAAAAGAAAATGTTAAAGATTTTTTAAATTTTGTATTCAATGATCCTTTATTTAATGGGGATTATGATGAGTTGTGTGCGAATACTACTTTGCAAAAGGAAATTAAGAAGAAATTACTTGTTGGAGAAATACTGCACATTGGTATTGGCATATTAAAATAATATGCTATAATTATAGTGTTTGCTGAAATAGCTCAGTCGGTAGAGCAACGCACTCGTAATGCGTAGGTCGCAA
Organism: uncultured Bacilli bacterium; assembly: GCA_964018915.1. Taxonomy (GTDB): domain Bacteria; phylum Bacillota_I; class Bacilli_A; order RF39; family UBA660; genus UBA5578. Next base: position 23,598 of record CAXHRJ010000001.1, read on the forward strand.
GTTCGATTCTTGTTTTCAGCACCATAGGGAAATTAGTCGAACTAAATCGACTTTCAAAATATAAAGGTTAATTTCGGTTAATCTTTTTTTGTTTGTTTTGGAAGGAGTTTGATTAGTTATGCAAATAGTAAAAGAAAAACTAGACATTGATGAAAAATTGG
>CAXHRJ010000001.1:24836-26217 GCA_964018915.1 uncultured Bacilli bacterium
CCAATTATATCTAAAAAGTTATGGGAAGAATGTCAAGAACAAACTAGGAAGAATACTCGTAATTATACAAGAAGAAATGATTATATTTTCTTTCAAAAAATAATCTGTCCAAATTGTCATAAAATAATGGCTTGTAAAGCTCCAGGTGGAAGTAAAAAGAAATATATTTATTATCAATGTAATAGTTGTAAAACATATATTAGAGAAGATCAACTAATAGAATTATTAGTTGATGAAATAACGGAGATAATTGAGTATGATTCGATTGTTAGAAAATATTTCGCTCCACTTTTAAAACATAAAATAACGAATACTAATGAATTGCTTTCTAAAGAATTAATTAATTTAAAAGATAAAGTAATAAGACTTAAAGATGCCTACTTAAATGAAATCATTAGTTTAGAAGAATATAAAGAAGATAAAACTTATTTAGAAAATAGAATTAATGATATTGGTAAGAAAATAAAAGATGAACAAGAACTAGAGCCATATAATTTCACATTTGAAGATATAATGTTAAAAAGAGATATAGAGAATATCAAATGTTTTATCAACCCATTTTATGAATTAAATTTCCGAGCTAAATGGAGTGAGCTTTCAATATCGGAAAAACAAGGACTAATAACAAGTTATATTGATAATATAGAGGTTATTAAGAACGATAAAGATATAAAAATAAAACAAATTAATTTTAGAAAAACATTTATTGAAGAATATGCCAATCTATTTAATAATGGTGGTATCAATAGAAATCAAGTAATAAAAGAAAATAATATACCTATAAATATTGAAGTATCAGCCCCAATGACTAGAGAAGAAATTAAAAAGTATATTAAAAAATTACAATTAAGCTTTCCTATTGATTATCAAGAATTAAAGAAAGAACAAGTTAATGATCAACAATTTATGCTCAAATATAATAAAGGTAATTACTTTAATGAACCATTTAAATTAATACCCATCATTGATAAATTTAAAATAACGAGTTATGGATTAATAGAAATTCCCGTTAGTCCAATAAATATTATAAATGTAAATATGTAAGGTACATATTTTTGTACCAACTAAGGTTATATATTTCTTTTAAAAATATCAAATTTTGGTACAAATTGGTTAGTTTTTAGGTATGAAAAGCGGGTTATTTGTAATACATTTGTAAAACAACTAGCCCTTTTTATATAATATTTTCTATTTTCTTGTAATACGAAAGTAAAACAAAAAAGATTTTGTAATACAATTCAAAATCTAAGAAACCCTTTATTTTAGGGATAAACTTGCCACTGGCAAGTTGTTTGTAATACACCCTTATCCTGCTAAAAAGTAACTCTTGATTTGGTACATAAAAAATTATAAAACTGTTTGAATTTCTTAAAAGAAAATG
>CAXHRJ010000001.1:28336-223929 GCA_964018915.1 uncultured Bacilli bacterium
AAATTACAATTTGTGGAGTAGATTATTTAAGATTTACTCTTTTTTGCTACAATTAAGAAAAATAATTTACTATAATTCATTACTAATAACTAGATGTCAAAGACTTTTGACAGACAAAAATATTTCTTTCATATAAAATGTAATTGGAGGTGCAAAATGAATGTTGGAGCAAGAATTAAAAAATACAGAGAAAAACAAAATATTTCACAAGATGAATTAGCATTGAAAGTTTTTGTTTCAAGACAAACAATATCTAATTGGGAGACAAATAAAAGTTATCCTGATATAAAAAGTTTAACTATGTTATCTAACATTTTTCATGTAACTCTAGATGATTTTATAAAAGGAGATATAGAGGAGATGAAAAGGATAGTAAGTAAAGAAAAAATAGAAAAATTTAATATAATGAGTTATATTTTCCTAGTAGAAATGCTAATTGTTATGTTTAGTGCATATCCATTATTTACCTTAGATGGATACATTGGTGTTATTATTTGGGCATTATTTTTTGTAATAACATTTGTAACAGCAATAGTCATTGAGAAATTTAAAAAGAAGAATGATATTCAAACTTATAAAGAGATTATTGCTTTTATGGAAAATAAATCATTATCTTATGAAGAAGTACAACAAGAAATTGGAAAAAGAAATTATCAAAAAATATTGTTAGCGATTTTGACAGGTTTAATAACATTTATTATTTTTATAATTGAAATATTCATAATGAAAGAATTATAGTAAAAAGAGATTTTAGGAGGTAGAATATGGAATTTTGGATATTTATGATACTATTTATATTTATTGGTGGAGGCTGTACACTTACTGGTACTTGGTGGAGTAAAAAGAAAAAAGAAAACAATCAAAAAAAATAAGTTATTATTAAAAATTACAATTTCTCTCAAAGATTAGATTATTAGGTGCAAAACTATATAAATGATGTTATAATTGATTTAGAAATTAGCCTGTATGCGAATTTCCAAATGTGGTTTACTCACGCACCATTGAGGTTAAAAGTCGCACTTTAGCGATTTAATATAAATAAAGTTCATAGTATTGGATATTATGGGCTTTTTTATTTCTGCTAAAAAAGTTATTAAGTGAAAAAATAAAACAGAAATTATTAAGAAATGATAGGATGTATGATATAATGAAGGTGATCAAAAGATATGGGTGTGAGAAAATGGAAAAATTTTATTTAGAAATACCATCCCTTCAAAGGAAAGAGGAAATAATTGACTATATAAATGAATTTGTTCTTTATCATTCAGATATTAATGGTACTGGTTCTCTAGATAAAATACTAGAGGGATATACTTTTGAACAGGCTTTAGAAAGATGCTTAAATATGGAAAAGGAAGATTATGCTAGAAAATTAGGAAGATGTCAATCGAGAACTTTTTTATTAATTAGAGAGCATGATAATAAGATAATTGGTACAATAAATGTTAGATGGAATTTGACAGAAGAAATGAAACAATTTGGTGGCAATATAGGTTATGGAATACGTCCAACAGAAAGAAGAAAAGGATATAATAAAATTAATCTATATCTTGGCTTAATGGAAGCACAAAAATTGGGATTAGATAAAGTTATGTTAGATTGTGATGTTAAAAATTTGGGCTCTGCAAAAACAATGGAAGCATTAGGTGGGGTATTGGAAAGAACTGAAGTTGATCCCTATGATGGAGTTTTAACTAGCGTATATTGGTTCAATGTTGACGAGACTATTCATAAGTATAAGGAAGTTTTTGAAAGTAGTATTTCTCAGAATGTTTCTCTTAATACAAAATAGATTGGATTATAAAATTTGATGGAATCACTTTTTAGCAAATAGAAAGGCGTGTATTATGGAAAATTTTAATCAAAGAAAAATTGCTATTTTAACCGATGCCCATGGTCTTTTAGAACCTACAAAAGCAGCTTTAGAAGATATGCATAGAAGAGGAATTACTGAGATTTATTCTTTAGGAGATAATATTGGGGTAGGACCAAATCCTGGTGAAGTTATAGATTTACTAGAAGAGAATTCTGTACAGTCTATAGCAGGAAATTCAGAAGAATATGTTACTTTAGGTATTGAACCGTTTTCTGATTATTTTGACACTTTAAAAACGCAGAGTCAATTGTGGACTTTATCAAAGTTAAATGAGCATCAAAAGGGACTTATTTCTTTATATCCTCGTTCTATTGAACTATTAGTTGGTGGAAAAAAAGTGGGATTATGTCATTTTGCTAATGATGTTCGTTTTGATTTTCATGTAAATAGCACCTATTCATATCAAGCAAAAGTTTCAAAGGGAATTCCTGGCCATAGTCAGTTTTCTTATACAAATAGTGAAAAACAGTTACAATATATAGCAAGAATTTTAGAAAATTATGGAAAAGATAGTCCTATGATGAGAGGCTATTTATCCGCTCAAGACAATCCCTTATTTGCTGGGAAAAGAGTAGATTTCTTTGATGCAATTATCCAAGGACATGTACATTGGAAATTGTATGAATCTAGCGAATCTACAGAATATTATTCTATTAGGGCAGTGGGTATGGCTTATAATCAAGACCCAATTGATACTGCTTCCTATGTTGTTTTAAATGAAAAAGAAGATGGTTTTGACTTAGAGGAAGTTCTTGTTAAATTTGATCGTGAAAAAATGGAATATAGCATACTGAACAGTGGTTCTCCAGACACTCAAATTTATAGATTTGTTGGGCTTCAGAAATATAGATAAAGGGAACGATGAAAGTGGAATTAATCGATATTGTAGATGAAAGTGGAAGTTTTACTGGTGAGGTAATGAAGAGAAAGCACATGATGAGAATTTGTTGCATAATGAGGTAGCAACTTTTATCATTAATGATAAGTGGCAAGTATTACTACAAAAAAGAAGCGCTAATAAAAGATATAATCCTAATAAATGGGCTTTATGCGCAGGACATGTAGATGCAGATGAGAAGTTAGAAGCAGCTGCTTTAAGAGAAATTGAAGAAGAGGTTGGTGTATCTGTTCCTTTAGATGAATTAAAACCTTTTTCAGAAAGAGAACTTACATTAGCAGATTCTAATTCTCATATTACTTATTTTTATTATGTAAAATTAAATTTGCCAGAAGAAAGCTTTATTATTCAAAAAGAGGAATTGTCTGAAGTGAAATGGTTTGATTTAGATGACATAATAAAAATGATAGAAGAAAAAAATGAGACAATAGTATTTTCAGAAAATAGGTTGCCCTTATTTGAAGAGTTGAAAGAAATCATGGGAGAGATGAAATGAAAGGGATAGAGGTAGAAGAGTCATTAGATGAGTTTTTCCTTTCTCTTTTATATGACCATTTTAAGGAATATACTGGGTGTGATTGGACGATAGAACAATTTATACAGTCTTTAAAAAATCAAGAATATTTGAAATTCTTAGTGTTCAAAAAAGGTAGTGATATTGTTGGAATTGTTAGCTATTCCGTTAGTAATCCTTGGGATAAGGTAATGTATGATATAGAATATTCTATTGATGAAAAGATGGCTAATTACCTGAAAGGATATAAAAAAGAAGTTTTAAAGTAGGTGAGAAGATGATTATTACAAAAGATATGCTTGATGAAAAAGTGCCAAGGGATAAGTTCCCAACAAGATTAGATAGTGCAATCAATTTGTATGCTTATATAAAAGGAAAAGGGATAGTTTTATATAATGTTAATCCCACTACTTGGAATTGTTTATATCCGTTTTATGAGTTAGAACATAAATTCATGTTAGATGATTATAAATTTTCTAGTATAGATATGACGTATAGGGAGTTACTTTCTGAATATCAAAAACAATATCATACGATTTATGAAGAAAAAGTGGGATACAGTAAGGAAAGACGAAAAGATATTTTGCTATCTCAATATCAAAAAACTTTTCATTTAAATAGTGCAACTATAGGGGATGAATTAGAAGCTTTCTATGAACTTAAATATTCAAAATCTCAAAATGTTTGGACTCTTTATTATTTTGAAAATTATGTAGTAGATAAAATAGAAACATTAGAAAAATTATTGAGTCAAAATCAGTATCCACAAGAGTTCTTAGAAATAGATAAAATTGCTCCTTCCATAAATGGAATCTCTGTTGTAGAAAACGTTTTATACATATTGTCAAATGATTCTAATTTAAAAAAAATGGAACAAAATGTATTAGTTGATAAGGAGTATTAGGATGAAAAAATATATGGATGATACTTTGCAATACTATGATAAAAATGCAGAGGAGTATTATCAAGAGTGGAATAAGAAGTTCGTAAATGATTACGACTTTAATCAAGTAACAGATACTTTTTTAAATTATTTAAAACCTAATTCTACCATTTTGGATTTAGGTTGTGGAACTGGAAGAGATAGTCTTTATTTTAAAAGTAAAAATTATAAAGTTACTGCCGTTGATGGTTCTAGTGAAATGTGTAAAATTGCATCCTCTGTATTAGGTGATTCTGTAAAACAAGTTAATTTCTTAGATATAGATTATGAGAATGAGTTTGATGGAATCTTTGCGTGTGCTTCTTTATTGCATTTAAGTGATGAAGATTTAGTGAAGTGTTTACATAAGGTGGTTAAAGCTTCAAAGGATAAGGGAATCTTATACATTTCTTTTAAGTATGGAGAAGAAGTGAGAGTAAAAGAGGGAAGATTCTTTAATGATATGACAGAAGAAAAGTTTAAGAATATATATTCCCAAGTACCAGAGCTAGAGTTTATAAAAGTTTTTTCAAATTCTCAGTATGAAAATCATCGTGGATTTATAAATTTTATTTTAGGGATAAATAAGGCTTAGAAAAAATATAAAAATAGTAGGTAGGTTGATTTATGAGCGAATATCAAAGTTTATTCATGGATGCGGAATATCCAATTTTTATTGATAAATATTTATCTTGTAGAACATTAGAGAGATTAAAATATATTACACAGTTCTGTGGTGCTGATTATACTGAGTTATATAGCCCATCTTTTTTATATACAAGGTATGACCATAGTATAACAGTAGCACATATTACTTGGCATTTTACACATGATAAGAAGTCTACAATTGCAGCCCTTCTTCATGATGTTGGAACTCCTTGTTTTGCGCATACGATCGATTATGTATTTGGAGATTATATAAATCAAGAATCTTCTGAGAAAGATATAGTTGATATGATAAGAAAAGATGAATATTTAATGCAGTGTCTAAAGGAAGATGAAATGGATGTAGCTATGTTGCAGGATTTAGCTCAATATCCAATTTTGGAGAATAAGTCTCCTAAACTATGTGCTGATAGATTAGATGGGGTTTTACATACTTGTTATATTTGGTTATACACTCATTCTTTAGAAGAGATTAGAGAAGTATATGAGGATACTATCATTTTAACAAACGAAGATAATAAACCTGAAATCGGTTTTAAACACAAAAGAATAGCTACTAAGTTTGCGAAAATGGTGACCATTTACGCGAAGGAGTTGTGGGGGAACAAAGATAAATATGTTTCAAAATATATTTCTGAAATGGTGAAACTATCTGTTGAAAGAAATCTAATTACATTAGAAGATTTGTATGTAAAAAAAGAATCAGAAATCACTACTATTTTTAATAGTAATTTCTCTTCTTGGCAAAAGTTTCAAAAAGCATCTGTATTAATAGGTACAGATGAGAAGCCAAATGCTTTTTATGTATCTATATCCGCTAAAAAAAGAAATGTAATTCCATTAGTTTGGGATAAAAAACATCCTAGTAGGATAGATAAGGCTTCTTCTATAGCAAAAAGAATATATCATAATTTAGAAGGGTATAGTGATTATGAGTATGCTTATGTAGAAGAGATTAGGGATATTATGTAAAAATATCTGTTTTATAGTAGGTAATAAAGTTAGAAGATAACAGGGAAAAAAACAACTACTTTTATAAGATGTAAAACATTGTCAATTTACACTCTTTTATCAATTAGATATAATAAAGGTAATGTTAAGCGAAGAGGAAATTTATGATAGAAGAAGTTATGCAAATTATGAATCAAATTCATTATGGTTATCTAGATAGTAATGGTAAGAATATTACTGAAAAAGATCCTGAAAATTGGGATATTGAGTTTGAAAGAATTTACCGTTTACTTGCACCAGAGGAATTGTTGGAGAAAAAATACGGGACTTGCTATGACCAAGTGGAATTAGAAAGAAAACTGCTAGAGGATAGAGGAATTTCTAGTCAAAGTTTTTTTATTGCTGCTCATGAGAGTATAGACTGTATTTATACCCATACTTTTTTAGTGTATGAGAAAGATAATTGTTATTATTGGATGGAACATTCTTGGATTAATTATAGGGGAGTATCTAAGTATTCTTCTTTAAAAGACTTATTGTTAGATGTGAAAGAAAAGTTTAGAAAGAGTCATTTGCTAGAACACGATACTTCTATTTTTGTTTATGAGTATGAGAGACCATGTAGTGGGGTAAACAGTCATGAATTTTTTGAATATTGTGAAAATAGCACATTAGTAAAATTAAATGAACCCCTTTATTTTTATCATGTAGTAGATAAAGGGGTGGATTTATCAAAAGGCTTATTTAGTTTAAAATATATGTATGAACATAACCTTTTTTCTTTGTTTGATCATTTTGCTTCTAAATATAAAAAAGGCATTGTTAGCTATTGGAATCTTTCCAAATATAAAGGTCGCAAAGAAGATTCTTTGACAAGAGAAGAAATATTAGATGCATTAAATTTATTTCGTGGAAATTATTGCTCTAGTTATATTTATTTTTTTAGATATCCTCCTTACCAAGAGTTGGGAACCAAAATGAAAAATCTTCTAGACGGAAAAGATATTTACCGAATTAATATGAATGATGAAGAAATAGAAAAATGTATTCAAGATATTTTTTGGGGATATGAGGGAAATCATGGAGATGGGAAACTGCTCACAAAAAAATATTATGAGACAGTTACTCCCAAAGAATATTTTTCAAACTATAAAGATTCTGATGAGAGAAATTTTGCTAATTTAAATCATATTGCCGTTTCTTTCTTTGGAGATTATTGCCCTATTACTTTTTTAGAAAAAGTAGATAGTGATTAGAAGGAGAACACATATGCTTCAGTATAAGTGCTTAGCTGATAGAGTAGAAATGATGCAATATCATAGAACAAGGGATATGATAAATCTTTTAATATACTTTCCTGAGTTAAGCCCAATAAAAGATTTAACAATTGTAAAATCTATTGATGATTATTTAGAAAATTATGATTTATTAAAAAATCTATCGGGCGAAAGAAATGATACGTTAATTACAAAACCATCTATGAGAAGTGTAGAGGGCTCTGGAAAAAATCCAGATATAGGAACTATTTTTAAAAAAGTAAAAGAATTAGATGAGGATGGGGTCCTAGTTCTTTTTGATTTGAACCATGCACCAAGTGAAAGATATGAGAGATATGCGGGTATATCTGTTGGTGTTAGTGTAGGTAATTTTGTATATATAGAAGCTGTTGGAAAAGGATTTGATGGTAGAGAGGTGTCAAAAGGAATTAGTGTCCATGAACGTTATTCTATTCCTTGGTTTCATCTTAGAACTTGTAATTTATCCAATTTTAAGGAGTATCAAATTTATAGAATATCACAAGAAGATTATTGCAAGAGTAGAATGGATAGAATTTCATTCTTGCAATCTCTTAATCTTTCTATAGAAGAAATTGAGAAAGACGTGCCAGAAGTTTATCAGGATATTCCTAATTTTATATGGCAAGACATCATTATAAATATATTAAAAAAATTGCCATCAATGGAAGAAGAATTGTTATCTTGCGGATTATCTGAATTTGCAATTAGTGGTCACACAGAAGGGCGGAGGTTTCTTCCTTGGCAAATATTCGATAAAAGTAGATATGGTATAGGGAGGTAATTTATGGCTGGTTTTCATATCCATTTAGCAATTGCTAAAAGATACGCAGAAAAAAATTCAGGAATAGATATTGCTAAATTATATAGAGGTTCTGTTGATCCAGACTTAGTAGAAAATAAAAGTATTAGTCATTATAGTGGAAAACAAGATTCTTCAAAGTTAATTGATTATTTAGCAAATAAAGTGCTATTATATGAGTATTTAAAAGGACATACTATAGACACTGATTATGAAAAAGGGATTTTTTTACATTTAGTTACAGATTATTTATTTTTTAATGAGTTCATTAGTAAGGAATATTTGTCACATGTCTCTTATGAAGATTTCTGCAAAGATTTATATGCAAGTTATGATATAACGAATGATTATATTATAAAAACATATGGGATAGACTTTGGAGACTTAAAAGAGCTTTTAGAAGATAATATTAAAAAGAATAAGAAAGATAAACGAACAGAAGAAAATAAGGGGAATAAAATATTTTCAACTGATGAATTAGATGCTTTTATTGAGAGAGTGGCGAATATTGATTTAAAGGATTATGAAGAAAAAGTTAGGAATGTAAGAGAAAATATTTTACCATAGAAAAAGTATTCTATTGAATACTTTTTATTTTGTCATTAATTCTATTAATTTTTTAACGCTATAATTAGGAATAGTTTGCTTCAATGTTACTATCCCAATATATCTTTTAGGAACTTTAGGAGTAACTTTAATTTCATATAAAGATTTCTTTTTTAATTCTTCGAGGATAAATTCTTTGGTAGCATAACCAATTCCAAATCCACTTTTAATAAAATCCATAATGAGATTGTAACTTACGATTTCCATTTTAGGAGTAAGGGTAACTTTATTTATTTTTAAATATTCTTCTAAGTATTTTCTTGTATTAGATGGAGATTTTTGAAAGAGTAGAGGGTAATGGTTCAATTCCTCTAGTGTTATTTTGCCATTTGTAAGTTCAAAATATTTTTTATTTCCAACAAAGATATCTTCTACATCCATTACTTTTGTAATTTCTAAATCTTTTGTTTCAGACATAGGTAGATTTAAAACGAGCAAATCAAGGTTGCCTGTTCGTAGTTCCTTTAATAAATCTTCTGTTAGTGTATTTACAATTCGGATATCGATATTGGGATATTTCTCATGAAAGATTTCTAGGAATGGAAGAAGTACATATTTGCTAACTGTGGTAGAAGCACCTATTCTAATGATGCCACTATCTAATTTTTTTAAGTTTGTTAATGCATTTCTTCCGTTTTCAAAGCAAGCCATACCTTTTTCAATATATTCTAAAAATATTTTTCCTTCTTCTGTTAAGGTGGTTCCTTTTTTAGTACGAATAAAAAGTGTTGTTTCTAATATAGTTTCTAAATTTTTAATGTGCCATGTAACTGCTGGCTGTGAGATGTAAAGATTTTCGGCAGCTTTAGAGATACTGCCACTTTTGGCGACCATATAGAAAATGTAGTAAGAATCTAAATTTGCATCCATATATAAACCTCTTTGATATTTAAGATAAATAATATATATTTTATTTATAACATCTTTTGATATACAATGTAAATAGAAAGAGATGCATTTCTTTGAAAAAGGAGGAATTATTATGGCAAGTCATGCTGGATTAGTATTAGTTTTTGAAACAAGAGATGGTTATATAGATGTGGAAGGTAGAATTATAGAAGATATAGAAAAAGCTAGAAAAGTTTCTTTTTATCAAACTGGTTTTTCTAGTGCCTATCATGTATTTAAAAAACTGGGATATTCTATAGAAGGACTGGGGGAGGATGATATTAAATTATCTATTTATGAGCCGTCTTATGATAGTAGAATAGGCATATTAGAAAGTATTTATAAATCTTATGGATATTATGATAATCGAACCTGTCTTTTTATGGCAGAGACAAATTTTAAAAAATATCATTTGGAGGATTACTCTAATTTTCAAATGTTTCAAAAGTTTTTAGAAGAAAATGCATTAGAATTTTTGAAAAAACAAGTTTCTGGAGAAAGTATTGCATTAAGTGATAGTGGTTTATCTATTTATCCCAAGCAGGGATTTATAAGAGAGTTTGATGAAATAATTTGTTCTGAATACTACTCTACAAAAGGAACTGTATATTCCTATAAATTAGATATGAAAAATCCTCATGTGGAAAAATATTTTGATTGCTCTATGGAAGAACAAGAATATTTCAATCATTGGCAAAGTAATGGTTTGGCGAGTTTTCTAAGAGAGCAGATTATGAAAGAAAGGTTTTCTTGCCGTTTAAGTAGAAAATTTCAAATTCTTGAGATAAAAGCGGATGATGATAAACTTTCTATTTATACAAATGAAACCTCTTTCGCACTAGAGGAATTTCTTTCTTCTGCTATTAGAAGTTACTATAGTAGCCATGAGATGCATATTACAAGAATGTTTGGTAGTTATATTTTGCTTCAAAGAAGGAACGACAAATTAGAAGCAGTGAAGGCAACCCCAATTCCTATTCAATATTGTCCATTAATGGTAAAGTTATTAAAAGAAGTAGGTGGAGATTATGCAGAGGTGTTATTGGAAACATTGAAAACGGAAGATCAAGATTTACAAGCAAGAATGATGTGTCAGTTAATTAATGAAGTAGTCATTAAAGGTGGTTACTTTGATACTTCTAGACCTTTAAATTCTTGCGAAGCGAATGTTTTGTTTGGCGCTTCTGAAATTATGTCTTCAGCATTTAAAAGCAATTTGATAGAAGCGGCAGTTATTGTCTCTAATAATTTAGGGACAATTATTACTACGAATGATTCTAATACACAAGGGGCAGTAAAAAGAATGACAGGGCTTTTTTATACTAGTCCTTCTAAAGAAATTTTAAAGACCGCAAAAGAGGCATCTATTATTTCCGTTTTTCCTATAAGTGCGAAAATAGATCAATTAGAGGGTGTGAAAAAAGCAATTGCTTTAGGGTATAAAAAGATTGCTGTATCTGTTGCAGCAACAGATAATATCTTACATGAACAGTTAGAACAATTAGAAGAAAATGACGTTCAAATCTATAGGTTTGGCTTATGTTCAACAGGAATTAGTGAAGAGGTAGCACGGTCTATGCAAAATCATGCCGATGTTATTTGGTCTTGTGCTTCTAAATATGTCAAAGAGTTAATCGAGCCTAATGCGATTGCTCAAGTTGGGCTTAAAATACCAGTGCATATTATGACAAAAGATGGGTGGGAGTTAGTTAGAAATCATTTATTATTAAATGGTACGACGAATCTGGATGAAGAGTTGGTAATGGGTGATGAAAAGCCTGTATATCTAAATGATAAGGGGAAACTTAAAGTATTGAAAAGGAAAGAAATTACTTCTTGCTCAGACTGTCCTCATCCTTGTATTTAGTCTGTGTTTGCTTTAAAAGGAGCATTATGGTATACTAATAAACAGTAAAAACAAATTCAATATTTCATAAAAGTTATATTGAATTATAGAAAGTATTTATGAAATCTAAAGAAAGAGAAATAAATACTTTTTTTATTTTTGTGGTAATTTTGTTGAAAAAGAACTCGAAATGTGATATTATTTCTTTATATGATAGGGAGTGGAAATATGATAGCAGTTCAAACAAATGATAGATTGTACTTACTAAACATGGATGATTCTGAGTTTGTAAGTTTGGCTATGCAAGAAACAATGGCTGGTAGAAACGTTGAAGAAAGATTAATTCCTTTAATTCGTGCTAGAAGTGGAATTAGTTTTAATAGTAATGATATGGTTCGTTTTGCAAATACAATGATACCAGAAATTAGTACATGTTTTAGTCAGGTAGGAAATAGATTTGATACCAAAACGGTTAGTTCAACTGGAGACTTAGAATTTTTTGTGACTCCTGATGGTGTTCAATATTCTTGTGAAGAGGCATATATAGAATCACAAGTTAGTATGGGAGAGAGACAGTCTGTTCCGAATCCTGTAGTGGAGGCACCAATTCCAAATCCTTTAGCGGAGGAACAAAGAATTCCAAATCCAGTGGCTGGAGAACAACAGATTCCAAATCCAGTAGTAGAAGTTGAAAACGAAGAACCAAGTTTAGAGATTCCTAATCCAACAGTTGCTCCTATTTCAACTGAAGAACCTTATATTGGAGTAGTTCCAGGAGAGCAAATTCAAAAAGCTTCAGGTGTAATTGCGTTGCCAGCTAGTTTGAATGATGAATTCTACCGTAGGGATGAAGAAGCAGAAATTGATCCAGAAATGCCTACTAGTTTAATTCCTGTAGAAAGTAGAATTTTAGATGAGTCAGATTTAGAAACTATTCAAATTAAAGAAGAACAAAAAAGAGCAGCTAGCCAATTAGATAATATTGTTAGAAATTTACCAAGCGTTACTAACCTTCCAGAGGAAGTTTTAGATGGTATGAGAAATTATATTGGTTCACAAAAAAGTATATTTAGAGGTTATGCAGAGGAATATTTAAATAATATCAGCCCATTAGATAGAGATGAATTGCTTACTGAATTTCCAGTTTCTAATGCATTAGGACATTCTCATGATATGGTTGATTCTTTATTGGTATTTCCTGTTCATACTCATATTCTTGCTAAAAAGGATTTGACGGCTCGCTTCTCTGCATTAGATTTGATTAATTCTACAATGGTACGTGTTTGTCCTATTGGAATTAGTGGAGAGAAAATCCAAAGTTATGTACAAGAAATTAAAATTACAAGTCAAGATGTAAAAGAAGCTGAAGAGATGGTAAAAGCAGAACTTAAAAAGCAAGGAAAATCAAAGAGAAGCTTAACATCAAAAGAAAAGTATGATCTTATGGAAGATGCTTTGGAGCAAATCTATAAAAACCGCAAAGGTAGTTTAGCTGCTTCAAGAGAGACAAAGCTAGTAGAAGATTTAGGAAGACATTTTGATAGAATGGTATCTGCATCAAAAGTTTATATTCCAAGTTTGGAAGAGTGGAATTCTTATGATGTATTTGCATACGATGCTAGAACAAAGATTGATGAGTTTCCAATGCCATTATTAACACAATTACAGAATATTAATGGTAAAACAGTAGAGGAAGTTTCTACAATCTATGGTGGGCCTTCGGAAGATCCATTTGCAGAGGAACTTACTGATGAAAATAATTTAGGAGAAAATGCTCAAGGCCCTAGAACAGTAAAAATATTCAGGGTGGATACAAGTGAAGAAGCAATTAGAGAGGGTAGATCTAACGGCTTAGAAGCTACTTTTGTATCAGAAAATTACTTAAGTGAAACAGAGCGTGACTCTATTATTGCAATATCAGATGAATATGTTTTAGATGGATATTTCTTTGATGTTGCTACAAATGAAGTAATTACTGAATTAGAATATGAAGAAGCTATTAGTAAAGTAAATGTGGCAGTAACAGCTCCAACACCTCAAGCAGCGCAAGAGGAGAATAAAACTGTTGTAGTATATGGAGTAGATGGGCATTTTGAAAGATTATCTTTAGATGAAATAAGTGAAGAAATGCAAAAATATATTGTAACTGAATTTGGTTTAGCACACATTCCAGATTATTATTATGATTTTACTTCTAAGACTTTCGTTTCTAAGAAAGAGTTTGATAAAGATAAAGTATATATTGAAGGTTTTGGTAGTTTAGAAACAGAAGCTGTTTATGAAAATGATGTTAGTTATGTTTCCTATGACACATTGACACCAGAATTGCAAGCAAAAGTAGTGACAAATAGAGAAGGTTCAATGGTTTTGGAGGGTTATTATTATGATTCAACGAATAATACTTTCTTTACACTAGAAGAACTGGATAGAAAAATACAAGAAAGAAAAGCGGCAACAGTAAGACCAAATATTCCAAATCCAATAGCAGAACCAGCACCAGTAGAGGATAAAAGCACTGAATGGACTATTCCAGATAGAAAATTTAGACAACCAATAACAGTATCTATTCCAACTGTATTTTCTAAAGGAATGACAGCCGAAAAAATAGAGAAGTTGCCAGAATATAGAGAATATGTAACTTTATCGGAAGATGATATGTCAGATGCTTTAAAAGCATGTATTAGACCAACTGATAATGGATATGTATTAGAGGGTTACTGTTATGACTATGATCAAGTGAAGTTAATTCCTTTTTCAGAATATTTCCAAGCTGCTAGTAATCTTTTATCAGGTGCGCAAGAAGAGCAAATACCATCGCCAATTGTTCCGTTGCAAGAAGATTCTAGCAAAGGATTTGAACCAATTATTGGTGCCCCTGAAACGATGAACGTTAGTATGGGAGGAATACCAATTGGTGGAGAAGCTGTGCCAGAACAAGTTTCAAAAGAAAAAAAGGATGCTACTCAAGAAACTTTAACTGATTATGTAAAACCAGATGGAACTTATGTAGATCCAAATGGAGAAGAATGGTCTAGTAAGGATGAATATACTTTATATAAATTACTTTCAGATGACCAATTCTTAAGTGATGAAGAGCAAAAGGGGAAACAATTCTAATATTAACAAATACAGATAGATGGTGATAACATGAAAAAAGCAATAATTTTAATTTTATGTTTGTTTTTGATGGTTGGCTGTAATAGCAATCAGCCGTCAAATTCCAATTCCAATAATGATGAAGTTTCCAATAGTAATACTACTTCTAATTCCAATAATAATGGGGATTCAAATGAAGATAATGAATTAGGTAAATATACAGTGCATCTTTATTTATTTCATAGTTCAAGTTGTGATCATTGTAAGGAAGAAATTAAATGGCTAAATAGTATTGAAGAGGATTATTCCTATTTAAAGGTGCATTATTATGAAGCAGCAGAAAATAGTGAATTATATGAAAAAGTAAAAAAGGCTATGGGAATTGAAAGTAATTATGTACCCCTTACCATTATCGGAAATGATTACTTTATTGGATATGACTCCCCAAAGGGAAGAAAGTTTATTCGTACTATTAATGAATATTCACAAACAGGTTTTTGTGATGTTGTAGGAACGGTAATAAATGGTGGGGATGCTAATTCTTGTATGAACAAAAATAAAGGGGCCTAACCCTTTATTTTAATGTAGTGGGGATGATACGAATGCAAAAATACATTTATGTAGTATTAAGTGGTCCAATGACTATGTCAGGCAAGGTGATCCGTAAGATTACTAGAAATTCTTATAGTCATGCTTCTATTTCTTTGGATAAAGATTTAAATGAAATGTATTCATTTGCTAGATTTCATTATCAAAGCCCTCTTGTAGGTGGATTTGTACATGAAAATTCTGATAATTTAATTCTAGGAAAAGAGGATGAGGTGCGTATTAAGGTATATGAAATACCAGTTACTCACAAACAGTATAGAAATATCAAAACTATAATTGAATACTTTAAAGAAAATCAAGAAAAGTATATGTACAATCTTTTAGATTTAATTACAGGAGTTAGGTGTAAGGTAAGAGATACGTATATTTGCTCCGAATTTGTTGCATATTTATTGAAAAAGAGTGGCATAGCTAAAGAACAAATAACAAATACACGTATAACCCCATCTAAATTAATTTCTTTTTTACATGATTATGAATATTATGATGGTACTATTCAAAACTATCTTTCTACTGTAGAACATGAAAAATTTCAAAATCATTATTTTGAAAAAGAAAATATTTTCTTTGTTATTGGTAAAAGTATTATGCAAATAGGAAAATTACTTTTTAGAAAGATTACATAAAGAGGGATAATCTCTCTTTTTTTGTTGCAAAGATGTTTTATGAATAGTGATTAAAAACATATTATGATAGTAGATACTAGAATAACATTGAGAAAATGATATTTTTTTGTAGAAAAACTATTCTCAATAGCTAAAAAATGCGTTATAATATTTCTATATTGCCCCATGGCCAAGCGGTAAGGCAGTGGACTCTGACTCCACGATGCGTTAGTTCGAATCTAACTGGGGCAGCCAAGGTTAATATCCTCTTAAGAGTTTTTTATAGAGAAAGGAGGGAAGATATGAATTTGTTTCATTATGTAAAAAAATATGGTGAATATCCATTTAGTGAGGAACCATTCAATGAGGTTGATAATATAATTTTAGCGCAAATTCCTTATCTTCCTCTCGAAAATATAGTATATGGGTTTCATCATACTGCTTTCACTTTAGAAGAGGTAGCAGAAAGAATGTTACAGCAAAATACTAAGAAAAAAATAAAGGGACATTTTTGTAATAAAGTATATAAATTATTATTGAAAATGCAACATACTCCAAGATATAAAGACATTTTATGTTATCATTATAAAAAAGTAATTGATAATGAAAAACAATTTGGAGCTATTACATTGAGACTGCTAGATAATAGTGTCTTTGTTGCCTATGAAGGAACGAATTCTGCAATTAGTGGTTGGAAAGAGGATGCTTGTATGACATATCAATTTCCAGTTCCTGCTCAAGTATTAGCTGCTGATTATTTAAAAAAGACTATTTCTATGCACGATTCTAAAATTAGGATCGGTGGTCATTCTAAAGGTGGAAATGTAGCTGTTTATGCTGCTATGGAGGCACCTCGCTATCTTCAAAGAAGAATTATAAAAATATATGATAATGATGGTCCTGGTTTTATGAAAGAATTAGTAGAGTCTAAAAAGTATCAAAGAATTGTTAAAAAGATTTATAGAATCATCCCAAGGGAAAGTGTTGTTGGAATGCTTTTGTATCATTCAGGTGATGTATTAGTCGTAAAAAGTAAATATAAAAGTTTACTTCAACATGATCCATTTCATTGGCAAGTGGAGGACAATGCTTTTGTAGTAGATACTTTAAGTAATTATAGTAAGAGAGTATCTGAAAAAACAAAACTGTGGCTGGAGAGATTAAGAGTACAAGAAAGGGAACGTTGTGTAGAGGATTTATTTGATGCTGTAGCGTTTTCTGACGTGGTAGATACTTATGACTTTTTCTCTATTGGAAAGTCTATTGCGACTATTAGGGAAATTAAACATTTAGATGAAAATAGTAAGAGAAACTTAATTGATGCAGTAAAGATAATTGTTTAAAAGATTGCATAAAAAAAGCGACTATAATAGTCGCTTTTTATGTAATTACATTTGCCTAGAAAAGCCAAGAGAAAGAACTTTACTATGTGACTTTTTAGGTTCACCAATAGATAAAACATATTCTCTAGATCCAATATTATGTTCTTGTAACAAAGAAACTTCATCAGCATTAAAGGTACCAGTTGTTGGAAGCATAATATATTTGTTTTGCTGCAAAGTAGCTTTTTCCCCACGAACAATTTTATATTGTGTTTTATAAAGATAAGCCTTTTTTATAGAATCAGAGTCGGTATATATATTTATCTTTGTAAGTGAAGAAGCAAGATTTTTTAATCTTGTTTCAGCCATCTCTTTAGTGAAAGTTTTTAAAGCTAATTCTGAGCAGCCAAAAAGAGAAGTAGCATAAATAGCACCTGAAATTATGCTTCCATAGGGAAGGTCGTTCCCCTGAAAAAGAGTAGGGAGCATAAGTGCAGTAGTAGTCCCAAAATATATTTCCATTTTATTAGCAAATCTTTGAACATTGAACCCAGTCTTAGCATTAGTAATTTCATTCATTAAATCATAATTAATAATAAGTTTCATAAAAAGCACCCCTTTGCCTAAGATACTTTACCACTTCATTTAAAAAAAATCAATTAGAATATAGAAAAAAGTTTTGCATAATATAACAAAAATAGGATAGTTTATAATAGAAAGAATAATTTTTTGTATTATTAATGCTTAACTATATGAATTTAAATATTTCCCTTTTTAGCTTTCTAATTAATCATAATTAGGTATATATTTTTTATAAAAAAGTGCACAATATATATTGTAAAATATTTTTAACTATGCTACAATGATATTGTTCTTGTTTATGGCGATGTAGCTCAGTTGGCTAGAGCACATGGTTCATACCCATGGTGTCGGGGGTTCAAATCCCTCCGTCGCTACCATTAAGATTATAAGCTAGATAAGGTAATATCTAGTTTTTTTATGATTTCTACTACTAATTTCTTTAGCGGTTTATTGACTTAACAGTAAAAAATATGTTATATTGTTAAAGTAGAGAGGAAGTTAAATATGAGTAGTGAATTAGCAGAAATGATGTTTGATGTATTGAGTAAAAGAGTAGGTACAGAAGTTACTTGTGTAGAATGGTTTTTCGGTTCTCCTATGGAGGTAAAAGGTGTTTTAGAAGAAGTTGTACCTTTTGATAAAGTAACTATTAATAAAACAATAATTCCTTTTGTAGGAGAAAGACAAGCAATAGAAAAAATTACAATGGAGGAGAAAGTTGTATCAGGCGGAACTAGACCAAAGACAATTTATTCTAATCCAATGGCTGTTGGCTATGATAGAAAAGGGGAAGAAGTAAAACTTGCCCAAGAGGCAATGCTTGGATATAGTATCGCTACGAGTGGTAGCTATGAAAAGCCAGAAGATTCTGTTGCAAAAAGATTTTAAATAGGTAGAAAAATGAAAATAAATTCACATTGTTGAATTTTTTCTTTTATCAAATAAATATGAGGAATATGATGAAAAAATTGAATATTATTGTAGTTTATGATTCAGAAGAGAAAAATTTATTATTCTGTTATAGAGAAAAGAATCCTTATAAAGGACTTTACAATTTTGTGGGTGGTAAAGTGGAAATAGGAGAAAATAATTTAGTAGCCGCTTATCGTGAGTTAGAAGAAGAAACAGCAATTACTAAAAAGGATATTTTATTGAAACATGTAATGACCTTTTTCTATCCATTAAGTAACATTGAGTTGCAAGCGTATGTTGGTAAGCTAAAAAAGGAAATTTCATTAGTAGAAGAAATAAATCATTTATACTGGTTTCCAGTGGATGAAAATTTTTGGAATTTGGAAAAATTTGCTGGCGAAGGGAATATTGCTCACATTTTGGAGCAAATTAAGATATATCATGATCAACTTTTAAAATAAGACTTACGAAAATTAAAAAAAATTGGTATAATTTTAGTAGGTGTTGTTATGAAAGAGAGATTGAAAGAAAATGTTTCTACATTAAAATTGGATGCAGAAATTATTAAAAAAATGGAAAGTAAGGAAATTGAGACAGTAGAAGATTTGTGGAAGTTGAATAGAAAAGAATTAAAGCAACTAGATTTTACAGATAGTGAAATCCATAAAATTGTTATTTGTTTAGAATTACATGGCATTGATTTAGGAAAGAGAATATGGAAAGCGTAGTTTCTCTTTTTTACTATAAGGAGGAATTGTATGAAAGAAAAATATGGAAAAGTTTTATTAGAAAAATGTTTGGATTTAAAAAATAGTACGTATTTATATATCCACTATCAGAAAGAATGTGAGGAATTTGCTTATCTTGTTAAGGCTTTAGCAGAACAAAAGGGAATCGAAGTTAAATTGGGTCTAGAAGATGTAGAAAAGATAGTTGTAGAATTGAACAATACAAAAGTAGAAGATATTGATAGTAACCCTTTGTTTCTTAGAACAGAGTGGAATGAAGTAGCTAAAGAAGGAGGGGCTATTCTTTTTTTAGAAACTGTTACAGAAGATTATTTTAAAGATGTTGATTCTAAGAAGTTTGAAGAACTTATGAGAGCTCGCAGAAATAGCAAGCCTATTTATGATGAAAAATTAAATACAAAAGAACTTTCTTGGTGTATTGCTGCTTATCCGAGTGAATATTGGGCGAATGAATTGTTTCCAAAGGATAAGGATGGTTTAGAAAAATTATTTCAGATTCTTTATTATGTCTGCATGATAGATACTGAAAATCCAATAGTAGCATGGGAAAAAGAATTAGAAAAGAGTAAAGAAAAAGCACAATATTTAAATTCCTTGAATATTGAGAGCCTTCATTATGAGAATAGTCTAGGAACAAATTTTACGGTGGAATTGCCAGTCGATTATCAATTTTGCAGTGCAGGAGAGATAAATGCATATGGGGTAGAAACTATTGTAAATATGCCATCTTATGAAATATTTACTTCTCCTGATTATCGTAAGACAGAAGGAATTATCTATAGTTCTAAACCACTATATTATCAAGGCAGAAAAATAGATGAATTCTCCCTTACTTTTTCTAAAGGGAAGGTTATCTCTATGGATGCGAAAGAAGGTCTAGATATTTTAAAAGGAATTGTAGAGGGAGAGGATGGCAGTCATTATTTAGGTGAAGTTGCCCTTGTAGACTATCATTCACCAATTTCTGATACTGGAAAAGTATTTGAAACTACTTTATTAGATGAAAACGCATCTTGCCATGTAGCTTTAGGATGCGGATTTAGTGAAGCTATTATTGATGGTGAGAAGATGACTGAAGAGGAAAGATATAAGAAAGGAATTAATAAAGCTAAAACACATGTCGATTTTATGATAGGAACTAGTGATTTAAAAATAGAGGCTATTACTATAGAGGGAGAAGTTATTCCAATTTTCCAAAATGGAGATTTTATTTATTCTTAATCTCTAAATCTAGTGGAAGTTTGTATAAAAAAAATTCTTATATATTAAGAATTTTTTTACTTCTATTTTAGTTAGAACCGCTTTTGTTATAACTGAAAGGAAATTAGAAAAATTATAATTTCTAAAATGGCAAAATAGAATAGAGCGTTTTTTAAAAAATTTCTACTATCTTTTTTTTCCCAATCTACTTTGTGTAAAGAAAAATCGTATTCTGTTATGTATGCATTAAATTTAGAAGGAAATTTTCTCACATAAATTTCTGCTGTATCATAACTTTCTAATTGTTCAAATTCCTCTTCAGAAATGGTCATAGAAAGTTGTTGATCATTGATTTTAGCATGCATTAAATATAATCTTTTTCCACTTTTTTCAATCATTCCGCCAATTGAAATGGGAACTTTCATTTTGCCTAAATCTTCAAATTTAGAACAAGTTTTGTAATTAAAAATTGTTAGTAATATCTCTAAGATTGCATTTCCAATTGTTCCAATTATAAAAAATCCCATAATCATTCTCCTAACTATCTACATTATAGCATACAAATAGATGATTATAATAGGAATGTTAAAGGAAGAAAAGGAAATTTAGAAAAGTACTTGTCAAATAGGATCAATTGTGTTAGAATGATAATGTCGTTTTAAGACGATTATCATTTGGCCTGTTGGTGAAGCGGTTTAACACATCGCCCTCTCAAGGCGACATTCACGGGTCCGAATCCCGTACAGGCTACCACTTGATTTTAAGATACAAAGTGTATCTTTTTTTATTGTAAACTGTATTTCTTCTTCACTTAAATTCTTGACTTTTGTTCCTTTGATGAGATATACTAATTGTATAGTAGGGGTAGGAGGATAAATAATGGAAAATGAAATATTAGAAGAGGAAGCTTTGCAAAAAATTGCAGTTGTTCAATCCCTAATTCGTGAATATTTAGAAGAAAAAGGTTATAGTGAAGAAGCTATTGCGGTTAATTTTAGTGAGGAAGTAAAAACAGGATTACCAGCACGTCAAAAATTATTGCTTCAACAGATGATTCGTGAAAGAGCAAAAAAAGACGGTCGTGATTTAGATGAATTGATTATTCAAGAACGTGCGAAAAATGAAAGTAGTAATACCCGAGGTCAAGTACTAGGAAGTTTGTCTAAAATAGAAGGTGCATATGTTGAAATTCTTTTTCAAGAATATACTGATAAGAAAGTAAAGGTAAAACATTAAGGAATAAAATAGACTATTGTCTATTTTTTTTGATATAATGATAGTGGTGATAGTATGAATCAAGAAAAATTTTTAATGTATCGAAAAGAATATCCAAACTTTTATTTTCATAGTTATAAAGTAATAGAAGAAAAGGATTACTATGAAATAGAATATTTCTTTTCCATTCCTTCTTTAGCAGAGTTTCATCCAAATATAAAAATATATAAGGAAAAAGTAATAAATTCTGATTTGACTTATATTAACTATTTGGCATATCAGATAGGTCTTGTAGAACTTGTTAGTTATTGGAAATGTACTTGTAGTCCTAATGTTATTATAGAAGCTGGAAATTTAACAGAGGAGCAGAAAAAGTGGTTTTTAAAGCTTTATTATTGGGGGCAAGGAGAATTTCGATATGTAAATGGTATTGATTGTGATGAAGAGAATTGGTTACATTTAAAGTGTACTGGTAGTACAAACATCCCACAAATAATTTATCAAGGAAAGGGAAATTTAGTAGCTATTGGTGGTGGAAAAGATTCTGCTGTCTCTTTGGAAATATTAAAAGAACAGGATAACACTTGTTTTATGATTAATCCAAAGGAACCTGGAATCGCTTGTATAAAAGAAGCTGGATATTCTAGTTATTTAAAGGTAGAGCGTACCATTGATTCAGAACTGCTACGTTTAAATAAAGAAGGCTATTTAAATGGACATACCCCTTTTAGTGCTTTAGTCGCATTTGTATCTTACCTATGTGCCTATCTTACCGGCAGGAAATATATAGTATTATCAAATGAAGGCAGTGCGAATGAAGCTACTGTATTAGGAACTAAAATCAATCATCAATATTCAAAGACTTATGAATTTGAAGATGACTTTAATTGGTATTCTGTAAAATATTTACAGGCTGATATTCATTATTTTAGTATGCTAAGATGTTTAAATGAACTACAGATTGCAATGTTATTTTCAAACTATAAAAAGTATCATAAAATTTTTAAGAGCTGTAATGTTGGAAGTAAAAGTGTTCCTTGGAACTGGTGCTGCAATTGTCCTAAGTGCTTATTTGTATATATCATTTTAAGTGCCTTTTTATCTACTTCAGAGTTAGTGGAAATATTTGGAGAAAACGTCTATGATAACAAAGAATTGTTACCAACCTTTTTAGAATTATTAGGTTATGCGGAAACAAAACCATTTGAGTGTGTGGGAACATATGGGGAAGTTAGATTTGCTGTAAGTAAGGCAATAGAAAAGCAAGAAATAGGCTATCTATTATCATATTATCAAGAGCATTATTCATTAGAACTTAATCCAGACTATACAAAAGCAATCAATTCTGAGCATCATATTCCTAGTTTTTTATTAAACTTAGTGGAGGAGGAAATTTCCAAATATGTATCATAAAATATTAGAAAAGTTAAAAAATAAAAAGATAGCTATTTTAGGATTCGGCATGGAAGGAAAATCTAGTTATCATTTCCTTAGAAAACATTCTGATATGCCAATTACGATTATTGATAGGAAAGATATTTTAAAGAACAATCCAGAACTTATGGAAGATAAGAATATTACTTGTATTTCTGGTGAAGATTATTTAGAACACTTAGATGGGTATGATTATATTTTAAAAAGTCCTGGAGTAATAACGAAAGATATGGATACAGCTTGTTATCCATTTACTTCTCAGTTAGAATTGTTGTTTGAAGTAGCCAGCCATCAAATGATAGGTATTACTGCTACTAAGGGGAAGAGTACCACCTGTACATTAGTTTATGAATCTTTAAAGAAAAATGGAAAAGATACGTATTTACTTGGAAATATTGGAAAAGCTATTTTTGATGAGTTAGAAAATTTTAAAGAGGATACATGGATTGTAGTAGAAATGTCAGCTCTTCAGTTAGAATTTGTAAAACATTCTCCACATATTGCTGCTATTCTTAATCTTTATCAGGATCATTTAGATCATAGTGGTACTGTTGAACATTATCATGCCAATAAGTTAAACATTTTTAAGTATCAAGAAGAATCTGATTATCGCATTTATTGTAAAGATATAGAGCCTCTAAATGGATATATGAATGATAATTATAAAGGAAAGGCATATGCTGTTACTTTAGAAGAAGATGAAAGTACGAATACGACTTCTCTAATAGGAGACAAAGTATTTCTAAATGGAGAAGAATTATTTGATAGAAGAACAGAAGTCTCTCTAATTGGAGAACATAATTTAAGAAATATTATGGTAGTTTTGACTATTTCTAAAATATTAAATTTAGATATGGAAAAAACGATGGAAGCTATTTTATCTTTTCAACCGTTAGAGCATCGTATTGAATATGTTGGTGTTTATAAGGATATCATTTATTATAATGATTCTATAGCAACTATTCCCATGGCAACTATTTCTGCGCTTAAATCATTAGAAAATGTAGATACTTTAATATTTGGTGGTATGGATAGGGGGATAGACTACCAAGAATTGATTGAATATTTGAACGAGGGAACTGTTAGAAATTTAATCTGTATGCCAACTACAGGGCATAAGATAGGTCGCGTAATTACGAATCCTAAAGTCAACTGCTATTTTGTTGAAACGTTAGAAGAAGCAGTAGTAAAAGCAAAAGAAGTAACCCTTAAAAATCATATCTGTATTATGAGTCCAGCAGCTTCTAGTTATGAGTATTTTAAAAACTTTGAAGAAAAAGGAAAAGCATATAAAAATTTGGTAAAAAATATTTAAACCATTTACAAAAAATGGGGAATATGTTAAAATGTATTTGTATTCATAGAAGAGGGTGATGTGATTGAGCGAAATGGAAGAGACAAGAGTTTATGATTCATCTGAATTTCAAGATGAGATGATTTCGCAAGTAATTAAAGAAGTATCACAGATACTAGAAGAGCGAGGATATAATCCAATCAATCAAATTGTTGGATATCTGATGAGTGGAGACCCAGGATATATTTCTAGTCATAAAGAGGCTAGAACGAAACTTTCTAAGTTTGAAAGGACAAAGATTTTAGAAGTGTTGGTAAAAGACTTCTTGAAACAATGAGATATTTAGGCTTAGATTTAGGAACTAGAACACTTGGTGTTTCTATTAGTGATATTACTCTGACCATTGCGAGTACATTAGAGACGATTCGTTTTTCAGAGAGTGACTATAATGCTCTTATAGAACCTTTGAAGAAACTGATAGAGGAATATCAGATTGAAAAAATTGTATTGGGATTACCTAAAAATATGAATAATAGTATAGGTGATAGAGCACAGACTACCCTAGAGTTCAAGAAACTGATAGAAGAAAGTTTAGAGATAGAAGTAGTAATGCAAGATGAGCGACTATCCACTGTTGAGGCAACGAATTACTTGCTAGAAGCAGATATGTCTAGAAAAAAACGTAAAAAAAAGGTAGATGCGGTAGCGGCTAATATCATTCTGCAAACGTATTTAGATAGAGAAAGAGAGGAAAAAAAATATGGAAGAAAAAATGACATTTAAAGTTATTAATGATGAGGGAAAAGAAGTAGAATGTGAAGTTTTATTTACATTTGAATCAGATGAAACAAAGAAAAACTACATTGTTTATACGGACAATACATTAGATGAAGAAGGAAATACAAAAGTATATGCTTCTATCTACAATCCTGATGAGGATGAGACTAAATTATTGCCAATCGAAACTGATAAAGAATGGAAGATTATTGAAACTATTTTAGATGAATTACAAAATGAAATTCAAAGTAATGAAGGAGAAACGACAGAAGAGTAATTTTTACTCTTTTTTGTTGTATGGTTTGAAAGAATGAAGAAGACGGTTTTATTAATACTAGGAGCGATTTTTGTGTTCCTATTGATGATTGTTTTAATTGGATTATATTGGTATCATGGTTCTTTAGGACCAGTTGGCACTAGTAGTGAACTTATTCCTATTGAAGTTAAAAGTGGTAGCACTTACACTACTTTAGGAGAGGTATTAGAAGAAAAGAAGCTTATTCAATCAAAATTAACTTATCGTATCTATTTAAAACTAAATCCTCCAAAAGAAGCATTAAAAGCAGGTACTTATTATTTAAGTGAAGATATGGGAGTAGAAAAAATCATTAATACTTTATCTGATGGTGGGGAATCTACGAATCCAGATCAAATTTCCATTACTTTTAGAGAAGGTATTAATATGAGAGCAATTGCTAGTGAGATTGCTAAAAATACAAATAATACAGAAGAACAAGTATATGCACTTTTAAAAGATAAAGAATATTTACAAAGTTTAATAGATACCTATTGGTTTATTGATGAATCTATATTGGATGAAAGAATTTATTATTCTTTAGAGGGATATTTATTTCCTAACACGTATTATTTTAAAAACAAAGATGTTACAGTAAAGGAAATTTTTAAAGTTTTATTAGATGAGATGGAAAAGCAAATAGAACCTTTAAAGAAGGATATCATTGCAAGTAAATATAGTTTCCATCAGCTTTCTACTTTAGCAAGTATTATTGAATTGGAATCTGCTGATCTTGATCATCGTGGTAAAGTAGCTGGCGTATTTTATAATCGTTTAAACAGTCATATGAGTTTAGGAAGTGATCCAACTACTTATTATGGATTAAAAATAGATATTTCTGAGCGTGAATTATCAAGAGAGGAATTTAATACTGTTACAGATTATAATACTCGTGCTTCTGCCATGATTGGTAAATTACCAGTAGGGCCTATCTGTAGTCCTTCTATTACTTCCATTACTGCAGCAGTTAATCCAACAGTGGTAGATGATTATTATTTTGTCGCTGATAAAAATGGTGTAACTTACTTTACAAAAACTTATAGTGAGCATTTAGCAAAAATAGAAGAATTGAAAGCAAATGGATTATGGTACGTTCGTTAGATATTAAAAAGAAAGCCTTAGAAAATCATATTCCTATCATGCAAGATGCAGGACTAGAGTTCATAAAAGAGTATATAGAAAAGCATAATATTCATTCTATATTAGAGATAGGAAGTGCTGTTGGATATTCTGCAATATCTTTTGCTAGTGTGAAAGAAGACGTAATTGTTACAACTATTGAACGTGATGAAGAAAGATATTTAGAAGCAGTTCAAAATATTAAAGCAATGGACTTGCAAAATCGCATTACTATCTATCATGAAGATGCTTTAGAATGCACAATAGAAGGTACCTATGATTTAATCTTTATTGATGCTGCTAAGAGTCAATACATTAAATTTTTTGAAAAGTATAAAAGCAATTTAAATCCAAATGGAGTAATTATTACAGATAATCTTTCTTTTCATGGAATGGTAGAAGATATTACTTTAACACATAATCGCAATACTAGACAATTAGTAGGGAAAATCAGAGGATATATAGAGTTTTTAAAAAATAATGTAGAATTTGATACAGAATTTTATTCCTTAGGAGATGGAATCTCTGTAAGTAAAAGAAAGAATAGTGAATAGCATTATTCTTTTTCTTTTCTCTAAACTAGACTAATTTTCAATTCTTTGATATAATTGATAAGGCGATAAAAAAGAAAGGAGTTTTATGAGTAAAATTAAAATGTTTGCCCTTGGTGGGTTAAACGAAGTTGGTAAAAATATGTATGTCGTTGAAGTAGATAAAGACATATATGTATTTGAGGCGGGATTAAAATATGCGGATGATAGTCTATTAGGAATAGATTATATCATTCCCAATTATGATTATTTGGTTCAAAATAAAGAAAGAATTGTGGGAATATTTATAACCCATGGTCATGATGAACAAATGGGAGCTTTAGCAGATATTTTAGGAGTACTAAAAGATGTTCCTGTATATGCTACAGCATTTACATTAGATATCATTAAATCAGATTTGGAAGAAGAAGGAATTACGAATGCAAAATTGGTAGAACTAAAATTGCATAGGAAAATAAATTTTGGAAAGAATAGTATTTTCCCAATACGTGTATCTCATTCTATACCAGATTCTGTTATGTATGTTCTTTATACAGAAGATGGTGCTATTGTATTTACAGGAAATTATGTAATAGATCCTTCTATGTTAGGAGCATTTAATTCAGATATTGGTAAGATAGCTTATGTTGGGAAACAAGGTGTTTTATGTGTAATGGGAGAGTCTGTTTATGCCTCTCGTAGTGGATTTACTTCTCCTAACCATCGAGCAAGAGATATTATAAGAGAAGTCTTAAACAAAAATGAAGGTAGAATTCTTGTTAATATTATGCAGGCTCAAATCTATCGTATTCAAGAATTATTAGAAGAAGTAAAAAAGACAGACCGTGATGTTGTAATCATGGGTAAAAAGTTAGAAACAATTATATTGAAAGCAATTGATTATCATTATATTTCTTTTGATAAATCTAGAATT
Organism: uncultured Bacilli bacterium; assembly: GCA_964018915.1. GTDB lineage: Bacteria > Bacillota_I > Bacilli_A > RF39 > UBA660 > UBA5578. The sequence goes on from CAXHRJ010000001.1 coordinate 56,274, forward strand.
AAAACTATTCATGATGTTAATAAGCCAGGAGTTATTGTCATTGTTTCTAATGAGAGGGAAGTACCATATTCGAATATGAAAAGAATCATTAGAGGCTATGATAAGTTTGTTACTTTAACAGAAGATGATACTGTTGTATTTGCTTCACCTATTTATGATAGTATTGAAGTTACTTCTACTCAAGTATTTGATAGTATTGCAAAGATTGGCTGTAATTTAATTGTATTATCAAAAAAACAATACCGTTCTCCCCATGCTTCCAAAGAAGACATTATGATGATGGTTAGTATGCTTAATCCAAAATATTATTTTCCAGTTATTGGAGAGTATCGTGATCAAGTAGAAAATGCTCGTTTAGCTTATCGTCTTGGAATGAACGAGGAGAATGTTTTCTTGAAACTAAATGGTGATATTATTACATTAGAGAATGGAAAGTATGTAGATAATGGTGATAAGATAAAAGTAGATGAACTTTTAATTGATGGAAAACAATCTGGTGACGTTGGTGATTTAGTATTAAAGGACAGAGAACTTTTAGGAGAAAATGGCATTGTTATTGTAACCACTACTTTAGATAAAGCATCAAAAAAAGTTTTAGCAGGGCCAGAAATCTTAACCCGTGGATTTATTTATGTAAAAGACAATAGTGATTTGATTAAAGAGGCTGAGAGCATCTCTTTGGAAGTAGTAAATAGTTTTATTAATCCTAATTATGTGGATTTTAATAAGATTAAATTAGGAATTAGAGATAAGCTAGGAAAATATTTGTATCAGCAAACAGCATCTAAGCCAATGATTATTGTTGTTGTACAGGAAGTATAAAAGAATTTTTATACTTTTTTTCTTGCTATCAAAATAGGGTTTTGCTATAATAGATAGCATATATATTGGGGGCATATCATGAAAAATTTTGGGATGGATAAAAACAGTTGGAAAAATTTAGATATGGTTTGTATCAAGGTAAAAGAAAGTGATAGGGAAGTAGTGGTATACATTAATAGTTCTGCTTTTTTTCGCTCTAAAATAGGTTCCTTACAAAAAGATGATAGGAAATATGCTTCTACTAGTTTGTTAGAAGAAGTATGGGCTTTGATTTCTTTAAAAAGATACAAAAAGGCTTCAAACTTATTAGATGAAATTTCAGTGAAATATTCTCTAACAAGTTCTGGTTTGTTTGCTAAATTTGTCGTTTCTCTATTCTTAAAGGAGAATGCTTTTCCTCATTTGAAAGAATGTGTTTTTAGAAAGAATAGTAATGATCATGATGATGAATATCGCCTTTACTTAGAACTATATAAAAATATGGGAGAGGATGTAGAGGAACTCTTCGAATATCTTTCTAAGGAAAGAGAGATTGTTGCTTTCAATAAAAACTCTTTTAATGGCAATTATTTAGAGCTTAAAAAAGCTATTAAAGAAAAAGATTTTAAACTTGCTAAAAAGAAGTTAGGTATTTGTAAGAAGATGCAACCAACTTCCTTTCATTTAGAAATTTTAGAACAATTACTTATTTTAATGCAAAATGAAGAAGAGGAATTGAGAAAGAGAAAAAAACAGCAAGAGAAGGAATTAGAAAAAGAAAGATGCCAAAGATTAATTTCCTTTATTAAAGAAAAAGATTTTAATCATGCGAAAGAACAAGTGGAACTTATTTTAGAATCTCGTAATGGTGAACATAAAAGTAATCACTCTTACCATTTAATCCTAGAAATACTAGAAATCGTATCTATTTTTGAACAGGATATTACTTTTGAAGTCCCAAAAGTTTCCTACATTTATCAAGATGATAGAGATTTCCTTTATAATTTTTTAGAAGCTATTTCAATAGGGGATTTAAAAACAGCTTTAGAGATAGGAAGAAAGTGCCGTAATAAGCCATTAGATTCATCAGAACCAAAGTTGAAAGTAGGAACTTACCTTATTATTTTAGAATATTTATTAAATTCTATGGATGCACGACTTAAAGAACAAGATAAATTATATAAAATTGTTCAAAATAATATTCAAAGAGGACACTTTATTCATGCTTTAGAACTTTATCAAAATAATCAAGTTACTTTAAAGCATTACCAATCTGATTTACTATTAGACCTATTCCAAAGTGGTATTGCCATAGAAAAGCAAGAAATTCCGTTTGCTAATATTTATCATGGTGGATTTAAAAGAGAAGAAAGAAAGCAGGAACGACTATCTATAGAATCTATTTCGTCAATAGTAGATGAAAAGGAACCTTTTGATGCCATCACTTTAAAAGATGAAGAGAAGAAAGAGATTCTTGTGATAGAAGATTCTATTTCAAAAGAAGCCGATTTTGAAGAAACTCCTAAAGAAGAGGTAAAAGAAAACCAAGAAGAAATAAAAGAAGAAGTTCTCTATCCAGTGGAACCGCTTTTAGTTCATACAGAGCCAAATCAAGAATATTTTATTTATTTTACAAAATGTTTAGAATTCGGACAATATGAAGAATCAAAGTATTGGTTAACCCAATATGGTAGTTTATTAAAAGCGAATCAACTGCAAAAGAGATTAGATCATTACTATTATATGGCAGAGATTTCTTATGCAGAAAGTATGGAAGAGAAAAATTTATTTAGTAAAAAGCAGGAACTTTATCAGTTAGCCTATAGTGCTATGAGAAATTATGATTATAATCGTGCCATTACTTATCTAGAGTATTATGAAAAGATGGATACTTGTAGAAATAATAAGGCACTTATTTTAAAAGGATATGTTTACCGGAAAATGGGAAAATATGATACCGCGATGAAATGTTTTATTCAAGCCAATTCTATTTCCCCAAATCCTGATGCTTATTATTTTTTAGGAGATATCTATTATAAATTGCATAGATTTAAAGATGCTATTTTCTGCTATATTACGTATAATGAATTTTATCCTAAGGAAAACATTTCTGTTTACTTAAATTTATCAGAGTGCTATCGCAAGTTGAATAATTCTAATAAGTCTTTAAAGTATTTGAAAATAGCTGATGAGATTAATACAAATCAAAATAGGGGACTAAATTTAAAAAATAGAATATTACGAACAGAAATGGCTAACCATAAAAAAGAAAAATTTCGCTTAAAGAAAGAAGAGAAGGTAAATTAAAACCTGCTAGATATTCTAGCAGGTTTATTTTATAATCCAACCGTTTGGCAAGAATCTATCTCCAACATAGTTAAATCCTTTGGGATCATTTAAAATGATTCCTTTTTCAACGAGGGTGGAAGACCCACCACCATCTAAATTAGCAGCATTGTAAGCTCCATATTTTTCTAGCAAAGTAATCATATCTTTAATAGAAATGCCAGAACTTCCATTACCGCCTCTACCATCTATTACTAAAAATAAAACAATACCATCTTTTCTTTGTGCAATAGCAGTTCTTGGATTTACTCCCCAACCACCATTTCCTTTTACATTAGCAGATTTACCATTTACGATTAGAAATGGACCAAAAGTAACTGCGTTATCCATTCCTTGTTTGATAGCATTAGTAGAACTTTCTGTAGTAAGCATTAGTACATGATTTTTAGTAAAGCCAATAAGGCCACCACCATGTGTATTTCTTTTCCCTACAGAATCTACTTTTCCATTTCTGATAACAGTACCAGTGGGAATCATGTTCCAACCATTTTGATAACTAAATCCACTAGCATTAACTGCTACAATAGCATCATTTTCATTAGCGATATCAACAAGACTTTGCCCACTAGTAATTCTAGAAGAAGCTAGTGAAATTCTAGATGGATCATAAACTACAAGTAGAAAGCCATTATAACTTTTTTCTTCTATTCTTACAATTTTATATAAATCATTTCCTTCTTCTCGCTTTAAAATCTGTTCTTCATAAATGGATTCATAATTTTCTTTTTGTATATTGGTAAATACGATTTCATCTAAGTTGGTATTTTGATTATTTTCTTCTACTTTATTTTCCTTCAGAGTACTTTGGATTTGTCTATCAGAGTATAATACATTTGCAAAATATTTGTGGTTTCCAGTAGCAAGAGAAGTTGTAATCCACCAACTTCTAAATTGTTCTATTGGGCCATAAAGAAGGAATAGAAAAACGATTGTTAATAGGTCAATAGTCAAACAAAAAATTGTAAATTTTGATAGTTTCTTTTTCATGATTTCATTCCTCCTAATTGATAAGGGGATAGGTAGCTCCCATTTCCTTCTGTTATTGTAATATTAGAATTCAAATAGATAACAGGTCTAATAAATAGAGGGTTTGTAACGACATTTTGATAAAGACTATGATTGTTAACACTATAAATACTAAGATCATTATTAGGTCCTGTTGTCATTAAATAGGAGTTATCGATGTCGTAGGAAAATATTTCTCCTAAAGAGAGAAATCCCACTGTTAAATTCTTAGTACTAGTAAAAGTAGTACGATAATCATTTGAAGTTAGAGAATAAGATCCTGTATAATAGGGACCTTTTACGAGAAAATCTTTATATTGAAAAGTCTGATAGTAATCATTATTTAAATAAATTATTAGTTCACTATTTTCTACATGATTTGAATTATTACTATATTTTTGTTCTATGCAAGTATTTTCTTTATTTTTTAAACATTCTTCACTGGCGAGTTTTACTTTATCATTATCTTTGCTAACGACTTTCCATACTTGATTATTATAGGTAACATAGTCTCCCACATAACCATCTAATAATGTAATAGTTTTTCTATTATTTAAAAGGTAAGGGTTATCATAAGAACCATTTCCGCTATAAATAGTACTATTACCATCAATAGTAATAACTGGTCTAATTCCGTATTTATGGAAGGTATTTTCATAACTTATTCTTCCATCATTAGAGATAAACCATGAATTGTTCTTATCATATTTGTTTGATGTCCAAAATGTCTCACCATTATTTAAATAGCTTTCGTTAGCATTTGCTTCTAAATAATCATCTAGAGTAAGTATTCCAATTTTATAATCATAATTGGTATGAAAGCAAGTTGCTTCTTCAAGTTTAGAAAAAGTATCTATACAAAACTTGGTATTTAATAATTCTTGATCAGCTTCTAAGCTTGCTACCATAATACCAGTATTTTCTTCTTCTATTATGTTTAACCAAGGGAGAATATGATTCTCTAGGTTATCTCCATAGGGAAGGGAAATTACACTATTTTCTGTTATTAATGTAACAGATCCATCCGCATTAATTTTGATAACTCGCCAAAGGAGTCCCTTATAACGTACATAGTTGAAACTTGCCATTCCAACATAGCGATAAATTCCATTTGTATAGGATAAATCATTTTCTGATTCATAATAATTTCCATAGTCTTCCTCCAGTAATCTGGACGCTAAAGTATTAGGGATGATTTTTTCTTTTTCGTTTTCTAATTTGTAGTAGAGAAATCTTCCTATAAAATAAAAACCAACAGATACTACAAATAGAATACTAAAAATATTAAAAACGGTTTGTCCATTTACTTTCGCTCTCATTTTATCACACCACTTTTAGTCTAATTCATTATATCAAAAAATGATTTCATTTAACAATCTCTTAAAGAAAAATATTTGTGGTTTAGGAATTAGAATCATTGTCAAATGATGACTTATATGGTATCCTTAGTATAAGGAAATAGGAGTAAGCATGAAGATAATAGAGAAAGAAAAAGTAAAAAACAATATAGTGGGTATTTTAGGAATGTTTCTTTTGGTATTACTATTACTACTAGCAGAATATTTTTTAACACCAAAACGTTCAGATTTTTCTTCTCTAGGAAATGGAGATGTTGAGGTCAATACTTTAGTAATTAACGAAGTAATGGCTTCTAATAAGGGAGCCTTTGCTGATGAAGATGGAAATGTTTATGACTGGATAGAACTTTATAATGGAACAGATTATGATATTGATTTAACTGGTTATGGTTTGAGTGATGAAGAATCTGGTCATACGAAATGGATATTTCCAGTTAGTACTATTAAAAGTAAAGAATATTTAGTAATTTATTTATCTGGTAAGGCAGATTCTGGCATGCATGCGAATTTTTCTCTTAATAAATCTGGTGGAGAGACGATTACTTTAAAGAGAAAGAATGGAAAAGTAGTAGACAGTGTAAAAACAGTTTCTTTAGATAAAAATATTGTTATGGCTAGAAATGAGCAAGGAAAATGGATAACTACTACAGATATTACACCTGGATATAGCAATACAGAAGAAGGAAGAAAATTATTTTTAGATTCTTTAAAACTAGAGGAGGATGTTTTAACTATTACAGAATTTCTCCCTGCTAATAAGGGTAATATAGTGTTTGATAAGGATTTTTACAGTTATATAGAAGTACGAAATATAGGAGATAGGGATGTCTCTTTAAGAGATTATTTCGTTTCTAATACTACTTCTAAACCATTCCTTTATCGTTTGCCAAATAAAGTATTAAAACCAAACGAAGTATATTTAATTTATACATCAGAAATAGGAAAAGATAATCATGCGAATTTTTCTCTAGATAAGAAAAATGGGACAATTATTTTGTCCAAAAAAAATAAAATAGTAGAACAAATTAATTATGATACTGTTATCAACGGTTTTGCTTATGTAAAAGATGCCAGTGGTGTTTTTCATGAGAACACTAATATTTCTCCTGGTTACCGAAATGAGGATATTGCTCTTTTTGCAAAAGAGGTTAGAACGAATCCAGAAGAACTTATCATTAGTGAAGTAATGAGTTCTAATCAATCCTATTTAGCTCAAAATGGTGGAGAGTACTATGATTGGATAGAACTTTATAATAATACTGATCATACGATTTCGTTAAGTGATTATACATTAACATTATCAGAAGCAAATAAAGAAATGTATCGTTTACCTAATAAAGAATTAAAAAGTGGAGAGTATTATATTGTTATGGCATCTGGGAATATGGCTTTAAGCAACGCTAAGTATGCCCATACTAATTTTGAAATATCTTCTTCTGAAAGTATTTATTTATATCATGAAGAAGTGCTAGCAGATTCTGTTTTCTTTTCTAGTATTCCAGCTAGATATAGTTATGGAAGAAGTGAGACGAATGGTTTTTATTACTTTTCAACGCCAACACCAGGAACTAAAAATAAAGAATCTGATATATTAGAGATGCCTATGAAAGATATGTGAGGAAGTGAGTAGATTGAATGAAAAGCAGTATCGACATGAGTTAAAGTTTGTTTTATCTAAGGAACAAGCAGAGTTTTTAAAAAGAAAACTTTCTTGCTTAATGGAGATAGACGAAAATTTCAAAAATGATGATCATACTTATTTTATAAGAAGCCTTTATTTTGATGATGTTTATGACAATGCCTATTATGAGAAAATGGATGGCTTAGAAAAAAGAGAAAAGTATAGAATAAGAATCTATAATTTAGATAGTTCCTTTATTCGATTAGAGCGGAAGGAAAAAAATAGGGATTTGACTTATAAAGTACAAGAAAAGATTACTAAGAAACAATGTCTTAAATTTTTAGATGGAGATTTTGAGGAAGAGGGAGGAAAAAGTGCTCTTTTAAGTGAGTTTCTTTTGAAACAGAAACTTTTCCAGTTGCGTCCAGCTGTTATTGTAGATTATAAGCGTTTAGCATATACTTATCCCATTGAGGATACTAGAATTACATTTGATGAAGAAATTCGTTCAGGAAAATTTAATCATAACTTATTTGATAAAGATATATTACTTTTTCCTGTTTTAGAACCTGATGAGGTCGTTTTGGAAGTAAAATTTAATGATGCAATTCCAAGTCATTTGGCTTGTATTATTAATACTGTTCCAACCGTTCGCCAAGCTGTTTCTAAATTTGCTTTATGTAAAGAGAAAAAGGAGGGATAACATGAGCTTTTTAGATATGATAAAAAAGAGTGTTGTAGAGGAGTTTTCTGGGACACTTTCAACAGGAGATTTGTTTTTCTCCTTACTTACTGCCTTTGCAGCAGCGTTATTAATTACCTATATTTATAAAAAAACATATACAGGAGTTTCTTATACCAAATCTTTTGTATTATCTATTATATTACTATCTATGGTTACTTCTTTAGTAATTAGAACAATTAATTCAAATTTAGCCCTTTCCCTTGGTATGGTAGGAGCACTTTCCATTGTTCGCTTTAGGACAGCAGTAAAAGATCCAGTGGATACCATCTTTATGTTTTGGGCAATAACAGCAGGAATTATGTCAGGGGCTGGTATTTACTTAACTACTATTATTGCAACATTGATACTTGGAATCCTTTATATGGTAAGCTATTTAACAGCATTTAAAGCTAAAACAAAATATCTATTGGTAGTAAAAGCAGATAAAAACTTTGGCGATAAAATTCTAGAACTTATGAATACTAAGAAAAAATGTATTTTAAAAACAGAGTCTATTAAAAAGGACTTTATTGAATTTACATTTGAAATAGCAAATATGGAAATGGCTAGTGAACTAATGGAATGGAAAGATAAAAAAGAAATAGAAAGTATTCAGCTAGTAAGTGTAGATTAACAGAAGATTTATTCCTTCTGTTTTCTTTAAGAAATTTATTTGATATAATGAATATAATGGAGAGTATTATGAGAGTATTTGATAAAGATTTATTACAAAAAAATAAAAAAGTTATTTTACTATTGGCCTCTTTTTTGGTAATATTTGTTGTGCTAGATTATGGATATGCGAAAGTAAGTGCTTTTTTTCATGGTCAACAGGGAAATACAAAACGATTGGTAATTAATGAAATAATGGCTTCTAATCAAGGAGCTTATGCAGATTCTTATGGAGAACTTTATGATTGGATAGAACTTTATAATGGGACAGACACTGATATTTCTTTATTAAATTACTCTTTGAATGATCAGGAACTTGGAAATAATATATGGATGTTTCCTGATGTAACAATAAAAAGTGGAGAATATTTAGTTATCTATTTAACAGGCCTTGTGATGGAAGAAAAGGATGGATTGTATGTTCCTTTTGCACTTAATAAAGATGGTGGAGAAGTAATTACTTTAAAAGATGAAAAAGGCATTGTGATTGATAGTGTTCCGCTTCCTTCCCTTAAAAAAAATACTGTTTTAGCCCGTGATGAAATAGGAACTTTTATTACTACAAAAGAAATTACTCCAGGATATGCCAATACGGCTATAGGAAGAAATCATTATTTAGAATCTTTAAACGGTTTTAGTTCGTTAGTAATTACAGAATTTTTGCCTAAGAATAAGGGTATCTATTTTAAAGACGGAGAACTATATCCATATATAGAAATTCAAAATCAAGGAAAAGAAACATTATCTTTAAAAGACTTCTATTTATCGGATGATAGTAGCAGGCCTTTTTTATGGAGGTTTCCAGATATAGAGTTAGAACCAAATGAAGTGTATCTTGTGTATGCTACTGGAATAGGAAAAGATAATCATACTAGTTTTTCTATTGATAAAAAAGAAGGGGAATTGATTTTATCCCATAAAAATGAGATTGTGGAAGTTGTCCCTTATAACTTAAAAGAATCTGGAAATGCTGTTATTAGAATAGGAAATGAGTTTTTAGAGACAACTGATATTAGCCCTGGGTATGCGAATACAGTAAGAGGAAAGCTAGAATATGCGAAAGAGGATAAGGCGCCAAATGATTTAATAATATCAGAGGTAATGAATGGAAACCATCAATATTTAAAACAAAAGAATGGAGAATATTATGATTGGATAGAACTTTATAATAATTCAAATGAGGTAATTTCTTTAAAAAATTATATGATATCTACCAGTCAAAATAATAGAAGTGGTTTTACTTTACCAAATTATGAATTGAACCCTGGTGAGTACTATATCTTGCATGCTTCTAATAAAGTATCTCTTGGTAGCAATCATGCAAACTTTACTCTTTCTAAGTCAGAAAGTATTTACCTATATAAAGATGAGAAATTGATAGATTCTATCTATTATTATGATGTCCCTATTAAATATAGTTATGGTAGGGGAAAAGACTGTGGACATTATTATTACTCTAAACCAACTCCTAATAAGAATAATAATCAAGGTATTTTAGAATTTACTTTGCCACCTACTTTTTCTAAAAAGTCAGGAGTATATGAGAATGTTGAAAGTATAACAGTAGAATTAAAAGGGGAAGGTACAATTTATTATACATTAGATGGTAGTATACCAACTACAAAATCAAAAGTATATAAAGAACCTATTATCTTGTCAAAAACTACTGTTATTAGAGCAATAGCGCAAACTCCTGGTAGAAATAATAGCTCTGCTATAACTTCTAGCTATATTATCAATGAAGGGCATACTCTTGATGTAATGTCTATCAGTTTACCAAACAGTTCTTTTCAAAAACTGAACAACAATCCTAATTCTAGAACACTAGTCGAATTAGCTCATGCGGAATTCTTTGAAAAAGGTTCATCTTTTTCAGTAGACTGTGGATTGAAGTTATTTGGGGGAGAAAGTCGTGAATTAGATAAGAAAAGCTATGCTTTAAAATTTTCAACAAAATATGGAGTTTCTAGTTTAGAGTATCCTGTATTTGACAATCGCGATATTGAAAAGTATGATACGTTAGTTCTTCGCAGTGGTTCGCAGGATATGATGAGTGCGATGTTAAGAGATGAACTAGGTACTTCTATTATGGTAGACTATGGAAGCGTGGATGCTCAAAGCTTTAGACCGATAGTTTTATATGTTAATGGAGAATATTGGGGAGTTTACTATATACGAGAAAAAATTGATGATGACTTTATTGAAAAACACTATAATGTAGACGGTAAAAATACCAATATCGTTCGGATTGAAGGGGGTGTAGATGAAGGGAATGGAAAAGATTATCAGGCTCTTATGAAGTATGTAAAGTCCCATGATTTGAGCATTCCAGAAAACTATGAATATGTTAAGAAAAACCTAGATATTGATAATTATATCGAATTTGTTATTGGTCAGTTTTATACGAACAATTATGATGTTAGAAATACTAGATTTTTTAATAATCCTGCTATCTTTGATAATAAACTTCGAATGATTTATTATGACTTGGATTATAGCTTTTTCCAATATCCTGCCAATTATTTGACTTGGTTAATGGATTTTGAGGGTTCTGGTTACTTTAAAGTAGATAACTCTTTAATTCGTGGACTTATGAAAAATGAAGAATTTAAAGAGAGATTTGTAGAACTCTTCTTCTACAATATCAAATATGTATGGACCAAAGAGCATGTCCTTTCAAGATATCAGGAAATTTATAATCGTATTAAGCCAGAAATGAAACGAAATCAAGAACGTTGGGGATATTCTTATGAGGAGTGGGAAAAAGAGTGCCAAAAAATAGAAAAATTCATTCTTGGAAGGGAGCAAGATTTATTAAGACAAGTAAAAAACTTCTTTCACTTATCTGATGAAGAAATCCTTATCCGAATGAACAAAAATCATAGATTAAAAGATATCCTTAATAGAAAGAATATTTTTCTTGAAAAATAAGAAAATTATTCTTTTTTTATTTGATAAAATTTGACAAAAAATGGGAGTAGTGCTAGAATACACCAAAAAAAGAGGAGGAGTATTTATTATGAAAAAGAAGTTATTGATATTAGCAACTGTATTAGTAACCTTATTAACTTCTATTAGTGTAGTATCATCAGCGCCTTCAACAGTAACATTTACTAATAGAAATTTATCTGGAGTTAGTATGAATGTGAGACCTCTTTATACTAACTATAAAACTTTAAAAAGTGGGAATCTAACTTATATTGCTTATTGCTTAAATTATGGGTTAAAATCCCCTGTAAGTGGTTCTAGCATGACCTTAAAAGGAGAAATAAGCGATGCAGGATTAGCTTATATTTTTGCCAATGGATATGGATATAATTGGAATTCTTCTCTATTGGGAAATAGTCTAACAAATGATGAGAAGTATTTTGCAACACAATTAGCGATTTGGATCTATCAAGGAAAAGTTTCTACTTCTAGTTTAAATAAGAATGATAAAGTAGCTGTAACGGCTATTGCTTTGGCAAATGCAGGGAAAAATAACAACGTTACAAAAGTTCCTACTATATCTATTGGAACTGCAAACTCACGTATGTATGTTTCGGGACAATATTATAGAACTGATTATGTGACTGTGTTAGGAAATGGTTATGATAGTTATAAAGTAACTTTAATCAATTCAGGAGCAGAGGCTAGAATTGTTACATCAAATGGGCAAGTATATCAATCTGGTGCCACATTACCAGCTGGAACTAGATTTTATGTAAGAATTCCAAGTTCAAAAGTTAAAATAGCGATGAATGTTATTGTAAAAGTGGATGCAACAGCAACAACAAGCAAAGTATATCGCTATGAATCTTCTACTGCTGGACAACAGAGTGTTGGAGTCTTAATTTCTTCTAAGAAATCTTTAAGTGCCCAAACTAATTTTACAATCTCAGCTCCAAAAGGATCTTTAAGAATTGAGAAAACAGATTCTACAAATGGTAGACTTCTTTCTGGAGCTCATATAAAAGTAACTGATGCTAGTGGAAAAGTGGTGGCAAGTTTTACTTCTACTACGCAACCTTATGTAATTAATAATTTGCCACTTGGTACTTATACAATTACAGAGGTATCGGCTCCTAATGGTTATGAAAAACTACAAACAAGCGTAAAAACTAGTGTTATTGCTAATACCACTAAAACGGTAACATTAAAAAACACACCAATTAAAAAATCTTCTGTTCGAATTAGTAAAAAAGATATTTCAACAGGAAGAGAAGTAGCTGGTGCTACTTTGGTAGTAAAAGATAGTTATGGTAGAGTTATTGAACGTTTTGTCTCTACTACTGGCCCTCGTTTGATTTCTAATTTAGAAGAAGGCACTTATACCTTATCAGAAGAAAAAGCACCCTCAGGATATCAGTTAAGTTCAGAGATTATTCGTTTTACTGTAAGAAACGGAGGAAATGTACAAAATATTACAATGTACAATACTCCTAAGTCCTATGGAGTTTCTATCATAAAGAAAGATGCTATAACGAATTCTCCTTTAGCGGGTGCTACGTTAGTATTGAAAAATGAAAATGGTAAAATAATTGATACTTGGGTATCTACAACAGAACCACATTCGATTAAAAATTTGAGTGCTGGGGTTTATAGTGTTAGCGAAACAAAAGCACCATCTGGATATCAATTAGATTTTAAGCCAGTTTACTTTACTGTAACAGCAGATGGTCAGACAGATAGAACTATTATCATGTACAATAGTCCAAAATCTTATGGAGTAGGGATTATTAAAAAGGACGCAGCAACAAATGAGCCTTTAGCAGGTGCTACATTAGTATTAAAGGATAGTACTGGTAAAGTAATTGATACTTGGGTTACGACAACGTCTATTCATTATGTTAAGAATTTAAGTGTTGGCGAATATACTGTTACAGAGACGAAAGCTCCTAATGGTTACGAGTTAAATACAAGCCCAATTACTTTTACAGTTTCAAAAGATAACGAAACAGATAGGATTATTACTTTCTATAATAATAAAGAAAAGGATAACACTGTAAAAATTAGTAAGCAAGATGCAACCACTAAAAAGGAATTGCCAGGAGCTGCTTTAACATTAAAAGATGCAAATGGTAATGTGATTGCAAATTGGATATCAAGTGACACGCCACACTATGTGGTAGGACTTAAACCTGGTACTTATACACTAATTGAGACAAAGTCACCTAAAGGATATGGCCTAAGTGATGAAGTTATAACTTTTACTATTGATGAAGATGGAAAAGTTGATAAAGAAATTATCATGTATAATTCACCAATTCCAGTAACTGCTGATACCAATATGAGCTTCATTTATATGGGATTTATTGGAACTATCTCTTTAGCAATTTTTGGGGTATATAAATTAAGTAAACAGAATTAAAAAGAATAGTTATTATTCTTTTTAATTTGCTAGAATAATTAAAATGTGGTATGATAGCGCATAAATAAGAAAAGGGGGATTTTATGGAACAAAAGACAGTTCTTTATGAAAATAAAGAGTATCCTATTGTTGATATACTATCTATTAAAGATATGGATTTTGTTATTTATCAGAAATCCGCTTTTCAATATGCTTATTTAAAGAGAAATCTTATAGAAGAACGTTTTGTGTATGTACCTTTTGATGTTTTAATGAAAGTATTGCCACAATATCAAAAAGTAGCTTATCAAAATATTAAAAATTTACTTGATGCGTTTATTACTTTATTAAATCAAAGAAAAGATATTCGTTTTTTAAAAGAGCATTTTTTCTCTATTTTGAATAGAAACTGCACCTTTTTTGAGGAACAAAATATTCATGAACTTTCTGTAGAATATTTTATTGCTTTTTTTGAGAATGAGTCATTAAACTATCATAGAAAGAATGTAGCAGATTTCTTTCCATTAGATGCCTCAAAGAAAGAAATGGAAAATAACAAAATAAGATTTCCATTTGCTAAATTTGCTTATATGGTATTAGTAGCGATTTCTACTATCATGTTTATGGAGTTTTATGGTGTTTATTCTAATTGGAAAGAAGAAGGAAAAGAAACACAACAATTGACAGAAGAATTACTTGCTAATACGATTATTACAGAAGAAATAGTAAAAGAAATTCCTACTCCTATTGAAGATGAGTTTGAAGTGCCTGATGATAGCAAAACACCAACTGGTGTTATCCAAAAAGATAAATACGGAAAAGATTATTGGAATTATATGAATATTCCCATGATGAATGTAGACTTCTCTAAATTAAAAAAAGAAAATCCAGATACTGTTGGGTGGTTATTTGTGAATAATACGAATATTAATTATCCATTTGTTCAAACTACTAATAATACCTATTATTTAGATAAAGCATTTGATAGAACAAAAAATGCTGCTGGATGGTTATTTGCAGATTATCGTTCAGATTTAACAAATTTTAAGAGAAATACAGTTATTTATGGTCATGGTAGAGTAGATCAAGTAATGTTTGGTAGTTTGGAAAAAACACTAGATAAGTCTTGGTATACAAATAAAGAAAACCAAATTATAAAACTGTCTACGCCATCTAAAAATACATTATGGCAAATAGTTTCTATCTATACAATTGAAGCAGAAGCTTACTATTTAACTCATAATTTTGAAAATGATGCTTCTTATCAAAAATATTTAGATACCATTCTTTCTAGAAGTAAATATAACTTTGATGTAGAAGTTTCAACAGAAGATAAAATACTAACTCTTTCGACTTGTTTAAATTATAATGGAGAAAGAATTGTAGTACATGCGAAATTAGTTAAAACACAGGATAGATAAAAGGAGAAATCCTTTTTCTTTTGTATAGTTAAAAATTTTTTTCTCATATTAATATTGTAGCCTATAAGGAGTTTTTTTATGATAAAAAAATTACATATCCTACTTCTTTTGCTTCTTATTGCTCTTCCTTGTAATATAGCTGCCTATTCTGATTATATTATAGCTGGTGGTGATAATATAGGTATCAAATTAAATACAGATGGTATTATGATTATTGGTACTTATGATATTGAAGGTGTAGATCCAGCTAGTCAAGCAGGATTAAAAATAGGAGATAAAATTATCTCTATTAATAATCAAAAAGTATCTTCTATCGATCAAATTTCATCCATTCTTTCTAGAAATAGTAAAGATACTATTTCTTTAGGCTACGTGAGAAATGGAAAAGAACAAATTACAGAATTAACTTTAAAAAATAAAAAAACTGGATTATATTTAAAAGATTCTATATCAGGAATTGGAACGCTAACATTCGTTGATCCAAATACCAAACGATTTGGTGCTTTAGGTCACGAAATAGTAGATTCTATGAGTGGCAAAATAGTGGAGTCAACAAGTGGTAGTATCTTCTCTTCTTCTATTACTAGTATTACAAAAAGTAGAGATGGTAATCCAGGTGAAAAGAATGCATCCTTTAATTCTTCAGAGATTTTAGGAGAAATTAAAGAAAATACGAATAAAGGTATTTTTGGTTTCTATCAAGAAGAAATAGAGGATAAAAATTTTTATAAGGTTGCAAAGGTAGAAGATATCCATTTAGGAGAGGCTAAAATCAGAACAGTTGTCGATGGAACAAAAGTAGAGGAATATCGTATTCAAATTACCAAAGTAGGAGATACAAAGGATAATACAAAAAATCTTCTCTTTGAAATTACAGACTCTACTTTATTAGACAAGACAGGTGGAATTATACAAGGAATGAGTGGTTCCCCAATCATTCAAGGAGAATATATTGTGGGGGCAGTAACACATGTAGTAGTAGATGATCCCACACGTGGATATGGTATACTAATTACCAATATGTTAGAGGAAGCAGAAAACTAGAGAGTAGAAATACTCTCTTTTCTTATGAAAGGTATTGAAAAAAATAATTTATATTTGTTATAATGAATATAGAATAGGGAGTATGATGATTTATGTATCATGTAAGAGATGGCCTAATCGGGCTTGCAATTGGAAATGCTATGGGAGTTCCAACAGAATCAAGTAGTAGAGATGATTTATTAGAAAAGCCAGTAGTAAAAATGATGCCTAGGATACGAGATGGAATTCCTAAAGGGGCATGGAGCGATAGTACTTCTCTTACCATTGCTACTATGGATGCAATTATAAATAAAGGTATTGATTATACGGAAATAGCGGATAATTTTGTGAGATGGTTTACAGCTAATCAATTTTGTTCGATGAAGGAAGCTTTTGATGTTGGAGAGACTACTTTAAAAGCATTAGTAAGTTACACCCAACACTTAGAAAGAGCAGAGGAATGTGGCTTGAGTGGAGTTCAAGATAATGGTAGTGGTTCTCTCATTAGAATGTTACCAATTGCTTATTATCTGGTAGCAAGTAAAGCTTCAGAAAGGGATATTTTAGAAATTGTTAGAAATGTTTCTTCTATTACTCATTCCCATGAAATATCCATTTGCGGATGCTATATTTATGTTCGCTATTTAATGCTACTTCTTAGAGGTAATAATAAATTTTCCGCTCTTACAAAAGTAAGAGGATTAGATTATAGTATATTTTCAAAAGAAACTGTAGATTGTTATCATAGAATACTAAAAGGTGATATTACCAGTCTTACTATTGATGATGTTCAAAGTAGTGCGTATATAGTAGATACTTTAGAATCTTCTTTATGGTGCTTTTTACAATCTAGCAATTATAAAGAATGTGTTATTGCTACTACTAATATCGGAAACTCGACAGCAGCTATTGGAGCAATTGCTGGTTCTTGTGCTGGTGTCTTTTATGGTTCTGCGAATATTCCTAAGAGTCTTCTAGAAGATTTAAGAAAAAGAGACTATTTGGAGTCTTTATGCGATAAGTTTGAAGATTATTTGAGAAAATTATAATCTGATTGACGACATTTTGTTTTTATGTTATAATAAATGAGATTAATAAAGATTACTTCCTTTAAAAGACGGGTTTTTATTGAATCGATGTTTAGAAAAGGAGGTAAAGTATGGAAAAAGAAGATATCAAAATTATCTGTAAAGATTGTGGCGAAGAGTTTTTATTCACAGTAGGGGAACAAAATTTCTATGAGGAAAAGGGCTTTCAAAATAAACCAGTTCGCTGTAAAGCTTGCCGTGATAAGAAAAAAGCTGAAAAAGCAAATTATTCACACAATGATAGAAGAGACTAATACTCTTCTTTTTTTGACAAAAAATATTTTTCTGCTATAATATCATGCGAGGTGGGGGAAATGTTAAAAGAATTTAAAAAATTTATTGCTCGTGGTAATGTTATGGATTTAGCAGTAGGAGTTATTGTTGGAGGTGCTTTTAGTACAATTGTTACTTCCCTTGTTAATAATATCCTAATGCCAATTATAGGAGTAATTACTGGAGGAGTAGACTTCTCAACAGGTCTTACTATTCAAGTAAAAGATGCTACTATTAATTATGGAGCTTTTTTACAAAGCGTATTAGACTTTTTAATTATTTCATTCTGTATCTTCTTAATGGTTAAAACAATTAATACCGTTTTAACTAAATTAGAACGTAAAGAAGAGGAAGAAAAGAAAGTAGAAAAACCTAAGAAAAGTGAAGAAGTTTTATTACTTGAAGAAATCCGCGATGCCTTAAAGGGTGATAAAAAAGAGGCTAAGAAGTCTACTAAAACAGCGACAGCAAAAAAAGATTCTAAAACAGACAAAAAGAAAAAATAATCGAAAGATTATTTTTTTATTTAGTGATAGTTTTCTCATCACCACTATAATTTCGTTTGATATAGTTATCAATAGAATCTTCAGCAGATATAGAAGCAGTAGCCCTTGCTTCTGCCTCTATCAATTTATAATATTCACTTTGATAGCCAATTAAAATTTGTTTCCAGACTTCCATTTGAATATCACATGCATGAGCTAACTTTTCTCTATCTTCTTCCTTTAATTTACTACTAGCTAAGATAATATCTCTAGCTATTTCTTTTTCTTTTAAGTCTCTTTGAACTTGATACATCAAAGAAAGTAGTATTTCCACATCTTGGTTCATAATTTCCTCCTACATTATGATGCTAGAGTAGACATAATTGGTAAAATTACATATAAACCTACTAATGCTAAAAGTAATAAAAGAATTCCTAATCTTTTTAATCCACTAGCTTTTTCTTGCTTTGTAATTTGTTTTGCTCTTGTACTCATGTTATCACTTCCTATAAGCCCATTATAGCGTATTTTTCATAAAATTGGAATATGTTTTTTCTATTCGCATATAGTCTATTAGGTGAGAAAATGAAAAAAGCAATGGACAAACTATTTACTGTAGATAAAAAAGTCATAATATTCTTATTTGTTATAAGCTTTATTGGAGTAATTACAGGAAGTTTATTTATGATAGTCTTGAGTAGTGAAGATAAGTTATTAGTAGCAGAGACACTATCTTCCTTTTTAGAAAATATAGAACCTACAAATTATATAGCGAGTTTAACGAATAATTTAATTGTTAATACTTTATTTATTGCCATTATTTGGTTGCTTGGATTTTCCATGATAGGACTCCCAATTGTTGTAATATTAGTCTTTTATAAAGCCTTCTCTGTTAGTTTTACTTTATCTAGCTTTGTAGCAAATTATGGCTTTAAAGGAAGTCTATTAGGATTTCTTTATAACTTCCCTCATCAGTTTGTAATATTTGTCATTTATTTATATGTTGGTTGTTATGCTATTAAAGTATCTATTGCTTTAATAAATTCTATTGTTAAAAGAAAAACAATCGATTTCAAAAATATTATGAACCGCTATTTATTAGTACTAATTGTTTCTTTATTAGTCGTAGCTATTATGACATTATTAGAGACGTTCTTAACCCCTTACTTATTGAAAATTGTAGCGAATGTGCTATAATAAGTTTGTTGGTGAGAATATGAAAAAAGTAGTAATTGGAATGTCAGGGGGAGTAGATAGTAGTGTAGCTGCTATTTTACTAAAGAGGCAAGGATATGAGGTTATTGGTCTTTTTATGAGAAACTGGGATACGTCTATCAATGGAGATTTTTTAGGAAATCCAGATTTAGGTGATCCCATATGTCCTCAAGAGCAAGACTATAATGATGCTTTAGCAGTCTGTGAAAAATTAGATATTCCTCTTCATAGAATTGATTTTGTAAAAGAATATTGGGATTATGTATTTACTTATTTTTTAGATGAACTAAAAAATGGCAGAACACCTAATCCAGATATTATGTGTAATAAATATATTAAGTTTGATATGTTTGTGAAAGAAGCAGAAAAGTTAGGGGCTGATTATATTGCTACAGGGCATTATGCAAGGATGAAAGATGGACACCTATTGCGGGCACTGGATTCTAATAAAGACCAAACATACTTTTTATCTCAAGTATCAGAGAAACAATTAAAAAATGTATTATTTCCAATTGGAGAACTAGAAAAAACAGAAGTTAGAAAAATAGCAGAAGAATATGATTTAATTACTGCTGAGAAAAAAGATTCTACAGGTATCTGCTTCATTGGAGAGAGAAATTTTACAAAGTTTTTAGAGAACTATTTACCAAATACCCCTGGTAGAGTAATTGAAATAGATACAAAAGAAGTAATAGGAGAGCATATTGGCTTAATGTATTATACCATTGGGCAGAGAAGGGGACTTAATATAGGTGGTTCTAAAGAAAGAATGTTTGTAGTCGGAAAAGATCTAAAAGAAAACATTTTATATATCTCTTATGGCAATACAGATTATTTAATTAGTGATTCTTGTATTATTGATACTGTTAATTTCAATAACGACAAACGTCCAGTAGATTGCACAGCTAAATTTCGTTATAGACAGCCAGACAATGATGTATCCTTAGAATATTTAGAAAATGGGGAAATCTTAGTAAAGTATTCACAAGGTGTAAAGGCAGTGACTCCAGGACAAGCCTGCGTCTTATATGATGGAGAAGAATGCCTTGGTGGAGGAATTATTAAGGAAGTAAGAAAAAGTGGAGAGAAATTATGGTACTTATAGGAAGTACCATAATTTCTTTTTTTTTAAAACAACAATTTATTGAAAAATGAAATGGTGAATTTTCTAAGGTAAGTGGCAGTGATAATTTAATGATTGATATTGATAGTATTTTAAAATAAAAAGGCAAAAATGCTTTTTTATTTTTTAGATAGTTGTAGAAAGATGTACTTTCCTGTATAATGAAAATGATAGGAGGATTAGAAAAAATATGAAGTGTAAAGATTGTGGTACTGAAAATAAAAATGGTACCTTTTGTGCTAACTGTGGTACAAGATTAGAAGAAGCTATAACTGAACAGGAAGATATAGCAGAAGAACTTCCAGAAGAAACTGAGAAAGCGGAAACTATAATAGAGGAGAATGCTACTATAGAAGTTGTAGAGAATAAAAAGGAGGAATCTGTAATAGAATCACAAATTCCATTAGAAAAAAACAGTGGTGCAGAAAATAATGAAAATCAAATAACAATTGAAAATGTTGCTGAAGTAGCACCAACAATAGCATCTAAAGAGAAATCTAAGAAGAAATTAAATTTTGCAGTCATAGGAATTCTAATAGTTGTGGTAGTAATTTTAGGTTATTTGTTATTTGAGTATTTATGTCCTAGAATCTCTGTTACTAATATGAAAAGTAATTATGAATATGGTGATTTTGTAAAAAACAAATATACTATCAAGAGCAGTCTATTTGTATCGGCAAAAGATACTGTATGGAATATTAATGGATATGATTTTTATAAAGGAAAGAATCCAAGTTCCATTCCTGTCCAATCTGGTGAAAATAAGTTAGTAGTAACAAATAAGAAATTAACTAAGACGTATATATTTACAATTTCAACTGAAAATACACTACTTATTATGGATGAAGAACTTTTAATGGATGCGAAAGATTTAGACTATGATGGAGATGGTATTCCTAATGCTAAAGAAGTAGAATTAGGGTTATCTACTTATACAAATGATACTGATGGAGATGGTCTATATGATAATGTAGAACTTATTATGGGATTAGATCCAAAAGTAAAAGATGATTATAATGAAATACGTTCTTATGATGTTGTACAAGATAACAAAAAGGATTATCAAAACTATGTAACAGTAAAGGGAAAAGGAAATATTGCTAATACTTTTTTAGATACTGCAGAGCTTAATGTTGGCTATGATACGAATTTTATTCAGGGAAGTATTGTAAAACTCGTTACTTCAAATCCTGAAAAGCCAGAAGAATTAAGCGTTTATTTCAAAAAGAAATCTGGATGGTCCAAAGAAAAATATGCAATTTATGATTATAATGAAAAAACTTCGGAATTAAAAGAATTAGATACAAAAGAAAATGATAATTACTTCTATGCCAATATAGAATTTGATCATCTATTATTTGTAGGAAGAAAAGAAAAAGCTCCAATGGGAGAATATAAAAATCAAGTCATGATATTGATTGATAATTCAGGATCCATGTATTCAAAAGACTATGTTGCTGAAAAGATGGAAAGAGATTTATCCAATGTAAAAGATGATAATTATGGAAATGATACAGAGTTTAAAAGATTATCCCTTATGAATTCTTTAATAGAACGTTTAGGCACAGAAAAATATGAATATTCTGTCCATGCCTTTACTGGAGATTATTGTAATTTAATAACACAATCAAAGGATAAAGAAGAAATTCAAAATAAAATTAATTCTTTGAAAGAAGAATGTCAAAATTTTAATGGTACAGAGTTATCTGGATCTATTCGTAAATATGCCAATACTTTTGATTTTGAAATTCCTGGAGTAAAATATATGATTGTATTAACAGATGGAGTAGATGCGGGGCTTTTCACTTATGAGCTATATAGTTATAATCTATCTAATTATAAGAAAAAAGGAATTAAAATTATTACAATTGGTTTAGGATCTGGAGTTAATAGTGAGTACTTACAAAAAATCGCAGAAGGAACAGATGGAACTTATTTATATGCTAGTGATGCTAATATGTTAGAGACATTAATTAGCATTATTGAAAATAGTATTACTAATCAGCAAATAACTACTATTGATAATAAGGAAGTTACTCTAATAGCAGACAGTGGTTTTGAAGTAACAAGAGATGGATTTAGCTTTGCTAATTTTGGTTCGCAGGATTCTCCAGGTGGTAACTGCTATGGTTTTTCTTATTTATCTAAGCTTATTTACTTAAATCAATTACCAGATAGTGCTGATTTTGAAAAAGGTGGATTTATGGGCGAAGAAGCTGATTTAATTGAATATACTTTAACAGATGCTAATAAAGAAAGATTAAAAAAAGGAAATGTATATAAAAGTAAATTAGATTCTGAGTACCAATATTTTCTGAATTTGAGTGAACTTCCAGATGATTATAGATATTTAGGTGATGATGGAATCCCTTATTTAAATGATAAATACAAAACTAGAATGTTAGCATTAGGATTTGTTCCAACAATGAAAGAAAACGAAATAAAGCTTACTATAGATGGTAAAGAAAATACTTATGCAAAATATGAATCTATGGGATATTTAAATTTAACAGATGCTACTATTGAAGAGAAATATCAAAATGATTATCAAGTATTACAATTAATTAATAGAAATTATAGAGTCCAAAAACACCATTTATTTGATTTAATTGCATCTCATTTAGAAAAATCTGCACAAGGAAAGACTTATGATTATGAAAAAGAAGTGCTTCAAATTGTAAGTGAATTAAAGACTGGTTCACCAGCATTGCTTTCAATCGGATGTTCTATAGGGAACCATTCTGTTATGGCTACCAAAGTATATAAATCTAATGATTTAGAAGAATACGTAGTAGATATTTATGATTCTAATACTCCAGGGGAAGAAGGACAGGCTTATTTAAAGAGACAAACTATGTATTATCCATATTCAGAAACTTCTTATTATAATTTTAGTTATAATGGTGGTGGAATAGATTTTGAGAATATGATATATGCTGGTAAATATTAATAATTAATATAAAAGATATCTTTTATGTAAGATATCTTTTTTTACTTGGTAAAATTTGGTAAAATGGGATTAGGTGATAACGATTGATACTATCCAAAAGAAAAAGTCGCCTAAGCGACTGTTCTCAATAGATTGAGTATTTATGGTAAAACCGTATTTTAACTCTCTATGACATCTTGAATGGTATCAAGACAATTTCATAATATCATAAACAAGGAGGTAAGTCAATATGAATAAGGTATATAACATCGGATTAGATATAGGTACAACTTCTGTTGGTTGGGCAGTTGTTGAAAAAGAAACGAATAAAGTAATGGGAAAGGGAAATAAAGCATTATGGGGAGTTAGACTTTTTGATGAGGCTATTACTGCTAGTGAAAGAAGAAGTTTTAGGAGTGCTAGAAGAAGATATGAAAGAAGAAAGAAAAGAATTTGTTTACTACAAGAAGAATTCCAAAATGAAATAGAGAAAGTAGATTCAGATTTCTATTCAAAACTTAATGAAAGCTTTTATTGGGAATCAGATAAGGAAAATAAAAAGCATCCTTTGTCAATTGCAGAAAAAGAAATGATTAAAGAATATCACAAAGAATATCCTACGATATATCATCTTAGAAAGGCTTTAATTCATAATCCTGTTAAGATTGATATACGTCTAGTTTATCTAGCAATCCATCATATTATAAAATATCGTGGTAACTTTTTAAATGGTGCAAACGAATTTAATGTAAAAGATTTAAATATTGAAGAAAAATTAAAAAGTGTTTTTTCAAGTATTTCTTCTTTGTGTGAAGAAATGGGATTAGAGGAAGATCAAGTAGAAGATATCAAATATAGTGAAATAGAAAAAGCAATCTTAAATCCTTCTAAAAGCGATAGAAAGAGATTGTTAGAAGAACAATTAAAACCTTTTTTTAATGCAAGTAAAGAAAGTAAATCTGTATTATCTGCATTAATAAATTTAATACTTGGAAATCAGTTTTCTATTTCTAAACTATTTAATATCGAATTAGAGGAAGATATAAAAATAAACTTGTCTGGTAGTGACTTTGATGAGAAATATGATAATTTGGGAAAAGTTTTAGAAACTAGAATTGAAACATTAAGTTTAATGAAAGAATTATATGACACAATATTTTTAAAAACATTGTTTGGAAATAGGGACAATAATAGTCTTTCTGATTTAATGGTAGATTACTATGATGAGCATGAAAGAGATTTAGAGTTTTTAAAGCAAATACTAAATTATGACCGAAAGGAATATAGAAAAGTATTTAGAACGAATAAAAAATATACTTGTCTTTATGATGAATATATCCACAATATTAAAACATATGACGATTTTATAAGAGAATTAAAGAAATCATTAGAAAAAGTAATTAACATAGTGGATACAGATATTTCTAATAAATACATAACAGAAATACAGCCAAGAATGGAACGAGGGTACTTTTTACCACGTATTACTAGTACTTCTAATGGGAAATATCCATATCAATTAAATAAAAGTGAATTGAAAGTAATTATTGAAAATCAAGGAAAGTATTATCCGTTTTTACTTGATAAAGCGGATAATGAATATAAATTAATAAAACTGCTATCTTTTAAAATTCCTTATTATGTCGGACCTTTAGTAGATAGTTCAAAAAGTGAATTTGCTTGGATGAGTAGAAATGCTGGAATGGAAAATATTAAAATTACTCCTTATAATTTTGATCAAGTGGTTAATAAGGAGAAATCGGCAGAAAAATTTATTACCAAAATGCTTGGACACTGTAGTTACCTTTTAAAAGAAGTTGCTATGCCAACAAATTCTTTACTTTATTCAGAATTTAAAGTGCTAAATGAATTAAAGCAGATTAGAGTGAATAATGAACGTCTTTCACATAAATTTCAACATAGAGTGATGGATGAATTTTTTAGGAAAGAAAACGGATCATTAACAGATAAAAAGTTTCAAAAGTTTCTTATTAAGTCTAGGGAATTTGATATGTATAATGGCGAACTTACCATAACAGGCTATTCTGCAGATAAAAAATTTGCGAATACATTAGGATCCTATATAGATTTCTATGGAGAAGATGGCTTTTTTAAAGATACAAATTTAAAAATAAGTGATGCAGAAGAGATTATTCGCTGGATAACTATTTTTGAGGATAAAGATATATTAGCGACTAAAATAGAAAAGGAATATCCTGCTTTAAAGTCTGTCATTCCAAGAATTATTAAGAAAAAGTATACAGGCTGGAGTAGTCTATCTGAAAAGTTATTAACGACTCCATATTATGTTGAGCCAGAGACTTCATTAAAGAAATCCATTATAGATTTAATGTGGGAAACTAATGATAACTTTATGCAAATTATTACAGATGAGAAATATCACTTCCAAGATATGATAGCAGAAGAAAATGGTAAGGAAGATAATAAAAAACTAAATTATCAATTAGTTGATGCTTTAAGCACTTCACCTGCTACCAAAAGAGGAATATGGCAAGCATTAAAAGCAGTAGAGGAAATAATTGATTATGTAGGGTATGAACCAGATTCCATTAGCATCGAGATGGCACGTGGTGATGAGAAGAAAAAAAGAAAAGATGACAGAAAAAAGTATTTGATGAAATTGTATGAAAATGCGAAAGAATCGATGAATGATTACAATCGACTATATAAGGAACTAAGTAATCAAGAATCTGTTGACAGAAAGGCAGAGAAACTTTTCTTATACTTTATTCAAGAAGGAAAGAGCTTATATTCTGCTACACCATTAGATATTTCGCGATTAGAAGAGTATGAAGTTGACCATATCCTTCCACAAACTTTAATTAAAAATGATTCTATTGAGAATAAAGCATTGGTTTTAAAAGAAGAAAATCAAGAGAAAGCTGCTAGTTTAGTTTTGCCAAAGAGATTTCAAGCAAACAAAAATTGGTGGGAACATTTAAAGAAAATCGGGCTAATTTCTGCAACTAAATTTCATAATTTAATTCGAAAAGAGTTTAAAGAAGAGGATATTGAAGGATTTATTAACAGGCAGTTAGTAGAAACAAGACAGATTACTAAACATGTTGCTAATATTATTAAAAAGTTTCATCCAGCTTCTAAAGTACTTTATCTTCCAGCTAGTTTATCACATAATTACCGTGAAAAGTTTGAACTTTATAAGTTTAGAGATTTAAACGATTATCATCATGCTCATGACGCTTATTTAGCAGCTGCTTTGGGAGAATATAAGGAGCATTGTAATTTAAAGATAAATTATGAGGATTTACAAAAATTGAACAAGGAACTATACGAAAGTAAAAAATACAAGGAATTAAAATATGGATTTATCATTAATAGTATAGATTCTGCTTTTATTCATTTTAACTCTAAAACAGGAGAAGTCTTTGATGTAGACAAATTTAAGGATATAGTAAAAAGTACACTATATAGAAATGATATTTTAATTAGCAAAAAAACGGAAATTAGAACTGGTGGATTTTATAATCAAACAAAATCTAAGAAGGGACAAAAAGGGGTTCCTTTAAAAAATAATTTGAGGACGGAATTATATGGCTCTTATACTAGTCTGAATCCAGCATATGCAATAGTTGTAAAGTATACTAAGAAGGGACAAAAAAGTCAAAGAATGATAGGGATGCCTGTTTATTATAAAACTTTAGAAAAGAAACAACCATTAATGAAAGATGAATATATTAGGAAAACTCTAAAATTATCGTTGGAGGATACTTTTGAAATTGTTACTTCTCCAATACCTTTTTATAGCGAGTTTAATTGGAATGGTCAAGTATGTGCTTTAGTGGGAGCATCTGACAAAGTAGAAGTATGTAATGCTAAACAGTTTCAACTAACTAGTAACGAAATGAGACATTATAAATTAATGCTTTCCAGACTTTTAAATGGAAGAAAAAAGCTAATAGATGATGCTGTTTATTCTAGATATTTATCTGACTTCATAGATTTGATTATCAATAAAGTGGAAAAAGAATATGTATTATATCAAAATTTGGTAAGTGATATGAAAATTATGTTTTCAATTAAAGATGAAGAGGTAAAACTTGAGATTGAAGCAAAAGAAAAAGTTATTATTCAGTTGCTAAAACTTTTAAAATGTGATAGTGATACTGCTAATCTTAAATTTTTAGATAATAGTTATTCTATGGCATTTGGCAAAAAAAATGGCAGAATTATTGATCATGCAACTATTATTAATAAGTCAGTAACTGGTTTGAGGAGTAGAAGGAATGAGTTTTAGAACAGTAGTGATTACAAAGCAATCTAAAATTAGTTATAAAAATCGATTTTTGGTGGTAAAACAAGGTATAGATGAGAAATATATTCATTTATCAGAAATTGATACTATTATAGTAGATTCTATCTCTGTTTCTATTACTTCGTATTTATTAAAAGAATTATCAGATAACAAGATTAATATTATTTTTTGTGATGATAAACATAACCCATTTGGCGAATTAAAGAGTTTCTACTCTAGTCATAATTCTAGTAAGAAAATAATTTCCCAATCTAAATGGACTTCTAAGAAAAAAGATGAATTGTGGAATGAAATTGTAAAAAATAAAATAACGAACCAGGCATTACTTTTAAATAAATTAAAATCTAAAAATTATAATTTAGTTTTGAGTTATGTAGATGAAGTAAAATCAGGTGATAAAACAAATAGGGAAGGACATGCGGCTAAAGTATATTTTAATTCTTTATTTGGAAAGAATTTTGTTAGAAACGATTCTGATAACATTAATTCAGCATTGAATTATGGATATGCTGTATTACTTTCTACTATTAATAAAGAAGTAGTGAATAATGGATATTTAACACAGCTAGGCATTCATCATAAAAATGAGTTTAATGAATTTAATTTATCTTGTGATTTAATGGAGCCGTTTAGAATGATTATTGATAATTTTGTATATTTTAATCAAACTAGAGAATTTGATTCTAGTTATAAATTAGATCTTGTAAATATTTTTAACGACAAATTTAAATATAATGGAAAGAATTATACTTTGAAAGATGTTTTGAAGTTATATGTGAAGAATACATTAGATTGCCTGGAGAGAGATATAGATTATAAAGGATTTATGTTTTATGAGGGATAGAGCCATGAGAACAATTGTATTTTTTGATCTTCCTAACATATATGCAAAAGATAAAAGAAATTATTTACAGTTTAGAAAATATTTATTGAATGAAGGGTTTATTATGTTGCAAGAATCAGTTTATTCCAAAATCACTTTAAATTCACAGCAATGTCAACTGTTAATTGAAAGATTAAGAAAAAAAGCGCCCAAAAAAGGTTTAATCCAAGTCTTGACAATTACTGAAAAGCAATATGCGCAAATAGAATATATTATAGGAGAACCTAACACTAAGATTATTGATAGTGAAGAACGGTTGGTGGTTTTATGATTTTAAGAATAGAGTATATAGAAAATGAATTAGAAATCATACAAGATAGAGTTCTTGCTCTTGAAATTGAAAATAAAAAGTATTTTTACAGAACAGTTTTTGGATTGTATAGTCTAAGTAGAGGGGAAACAGTAGAAGAATTTCAATTTTATGAATCATCAATGAAAGAAATAAATAATCCCAATATTTTGGTTATTAACGACTTTTTCAATATAGATTTAGATTCTAAAAAAATCTCAACAGAACTTCAAAAAAGTGTCATTTCCGAAATAGATGAAAAAATGATGCAAGAATTAGTTCGAGATTATAAGAAAATTTATAATTCTTTTAATAAGATTTTACATACTATAGATCTTCCACTGACTATGCTTCAAGATTTTAATCTTGAGATGTTTATTAAGACATTAAAAATCTCTGTAAAAAGAAAGGATGAATTATTAGACAATTTATTATTATTGATTGATATTGAGAAAATTCTAAATATTCATCAAGCTATCTTTTTTATTAACTTAAAGCAATATTTATCCAATAGCGAATTAGTTGAATTATACAAATATTCTATATACAGTTCTGTCCCAATAATTCTAGTTGATAGTCAATCATATGGGGTAACTTTAGAATATGAAAAGAAAATTATTATAGATGATAATTTAGATGAATTTGTGTTATAATGTAGTTGATGTCATACTAGCTATTCAAGATATTAGTAATTCTATGATGCTAACTGATAGAACTAAAACTTAATTTGAGGTTTTAGTTCTATGACATCTTGAATGGTATTAAAACTACGATTAAATATTTCCATATATCCTCCTAGTTTTAGTTCTATGACATCTTGAATGGTATTAAAACTAATAGAGTTGTTATCCACTGATGGAACGTGTTTTAGTTCTATGACATCTTGAATGGTATTAAAACTGGTTAACCAAATCTCCTGGACAAGTTAAGGTTTTAGTTCTATGACATCTTGAATGGTATTAAAACATAGTCATTTAGATTCCAGGTAGTACCTTCGTTTTAGTTCTATGACATCTTGAATGGTATTAAAACTAGAAAATTAAATACAACCCAAATAATTCGGTTTTAGTTCTATGACATCTTGAATGGTATTAAAACCTGCTAATGCGATAGAAGGAATGCGTGATAGTTTTAGTTCTATGACATCTTGAATGGTATTAAAACAATTCAAACGATTACCTATAATGTATAATGGTTTTAGTTCTATGACATCTTGAATGGTATTAAAACCAAAGGTGTAGACATATCACCATTTTGAAGGTTTTAGTTCTATGACATCTTGAATGGTATTAAAACATAAAAATGTATTCATAATGATTAACAATAGTTTTAGTTCTATGACATCTTGAATGGTATTAAAACATGTATCCCACTTATTAAAAATATATGAAAGTTTTAGTTCTATGACATCTTGAATGGTATTAAAACACTTTTCTTGAGTTTATGCTATAATATACTGTTTTAGTTCTATGACATCTTGAATGGTATTAAAACAAAACAACTAGTTTTAGATTACGTAGGATTGTTTTAGTTCTATGACATCTTGAATGGTATTAAAACAAGACAAGCGAGAATAATTAAGATTATCATGTTTTAGTTCTATGAAGAAGAAAGATTCATCAAATAGATGAATTTTTTTATGAAAATAAGAATCTTATAAAAAGCGGTAATAAAATCAAAAGATAATTTACTAAAAATTTATATATATAATTGTAAACAAAAAAAGTTATGTTAACTATTTCTTTACACTTGACATTTGACATAACAGTGATATAATGATAGTAGGAGGGTATGAGATATGGACAGATTAAATAATATCTTACGTGAATTAGGTATTTCAAAAGTTAAATTAGCAAAATTTCTAGGCGTTTCTAGACAAATGATATATAATTATTTAGATTTAGATGATATAAATAAGTGGCCTAAGGATAAAAAGGTCTTGCTATTAAACCTGTTAGGAATTAAATCATCTGAGGAATTAGATAGCATTAAAATTGACACAGATTATATTACTGCAGTAGAGACTAGACTTAATGCTATGTGTAATGATACTCCATCTTCATTAGGTTCTATAGATGCTGGGTCTATTTTTAATGGGCTTGGGAAAAAAGAAAAAGAATTGATGATGGGAATTATTGATTTAGTTAAAGAAAAATTAGAAGATGATAAAGATCCGAAAAATTATGCTGCAATGAAGTATTTATTCCATTTTATTCAATCAATGGATTCTTCTAAAGAATTAAAATATATATTAGGATATGTAGCAAAAGAAACTGGTTTTGTAAAACCATTAGAATTTGTATTTGATGAAGAGGAACAATTTATTTTTGAAAGTATCATGTACTCTGCATTTGTTTTATATAATAGTGGTGGTGCTTCAAAAACAAAATTAGCTGAATGTCACAAGCGATTTATCAACCAAATTGAACAAAAAATGGAAGATAAAATGAGTAGAACATTAGAATTAAACAATATAAAAGTACAGGCATTAAAGGAATTAGGATATACCGAAATTAATGAAAACAATGCTTCTGAAGTATTTGAAAAAATAGCAGAAATTCAATCAAGAAAAGTAGGAAACTAATTCTGATTATATAGGTGGTGATGATTATGGTATTAGAAGGTATCATATTAGGAATAGTCTTTCTAGTACAGTTTATAGGGTACATAATTGTTCTATCTATTATCGCAAAAGTTCTTTTAACTTCTTTTAAAAGAAAAAGTAATAAAGACTATTTTAAAAATAATATAATTGTTTGTAATGATGAAAAGCCAAAGAAACGCTACAAGGACATTGATAGTGAAGACTTAGCTGTGTTTCAGGTAACTGATTTGACTCAGTTTAAAGATTATTTTTATAAATTATTTTATGATTTTGAAACTGCTTATAATAATTTGGATTATAGTATCTTAAAATCATTAAGTACTAGGCAGCTATATCAAAATTATTATACAGGAATTAGTTTGGACTTAAAGCAGGGGAATAAACGTATTATTAAGGATATTGATAGAGTTAATGTAATAGTGTTTGAAACTATAAGTACTACTGTTAAGCAAGCTATTTCAACTGTAATTACCATTAGTTATATTGATTATGTTGAAAATAAGCATGGAGATGTTATTAGTGGAAATAAGAATCTTAAAGTGACAGAAAGTTTTGAGGTTATTTTTAGAAAAGACTTTGGTAAAGATGAACCTATAAATTGTCCAAATTGTGGAGCACCAACAACTGGTAATAAATGCGAGTTCTGTAAAACACCAATTACTGAAGTTGATTTTAAAATTAGTTCTATAAAAAAAATTATAGATTTTTAAAGAATAATATCCCCTATTTTGGGATTTAGTAAAAAGTAGGGGAGGTACCCTACTTTTTTTAAAATAATAAATACATATACTGAATTCGAAATTGTTGCAACAAACTGATAGTTTTATTATTATTTTCTTTCTCATTGCAAGATTTAGTATATAGAATAATATTAATTATGAAATTGTATTTTCAAATTTGCATCGAAAAATTATTAGTTGATAAGTTATCTACTACAGATGCAAAATATGACAAGTCCCCTTTTTACTTTTTTTGATTCAATAGGGGAATAGTATATAAATAAGTGTTGTATTTTGCATCGAGAGAGAATTAGATGAAGAGTTTATTCAGCCAATATACATTTATATAGATTAGAGAACATACTTTAAATGATCAATTGGTATGATAAATAAGTTTTTGAAAATATATTTTAATTTTAAATAAATTAGAAAAATCTGTTTTAATTCAATACTTATAATTATAAAATATAAGATTTAGGAATTTAGAATAATAAGACTTTATTAATAATAAATGGATGATAATTAGTTGTAATTCCTTTTATTTTGTCATTGGGCAAAATGCCTATAATGTATATTATGTTAACTTCTTAAAAATAATAAAACTAGATTCAAAATAGCGATAATGAGGGATAGTTTTATTATAATATTATTCTTCTCTTTTTGTATTTCTTCTTCTAAATATCTATATCCGTTATAAGTTAATTGTATACCTGACTTTTTATTTTTATATATAATCATGTGCTTTTGGTTTAAATCCTCGAATATTTCCTCAATAAAATCCCTGGGTATTTTATATTTATCACAAAAAAAATACTAGAAATGTAATCAGTATTTTTATAATATGCATTTAATAAATTTTGATATAGGAAAAATATTCTGAAATTCATGTATTCTTTTAACTATTTAGAAACAGTCTATTTGTTTCTTTTTTTATATTCCATTAAAGCTTTTGCTAATTGATCTGGACAAGACGTTCCTCTATTACGGCAAGGGATTCCTTGTAACAACTCAATTACTTCATCTATAGTTTTTCCTACACATAGTTTGGAAACTCCTAATGTATTACCAGGACATCCCCCTACTATCTCTACCCTTCTGATAGTTTCCCCTTCTATATCTAATATCATATTGCTTGAGCAAACTCCTTTAGGTTGGTACTCATATTTTTCTATTACTGCTTCTTTTTCCATTTTAATAATTCATCCTTTTCTATTTTATCTACTCTAGTAGATTCTCTAATTTTTTGTATACTTTTGTTTTGTATCCAACTCTCTAATTGATTATCTTTTAAAAATAATAGAGTTTTCTCTTTTTGTTTTATATAACAGATAGATATTAACCAAGCTATAGCCATTTTTACATAATATTCATCCGTTTTAAAATGATTGCAAATGTCTAATATTTGATCAATATATGCATCATTTATGTAATAATCTAAAAGAAGAATAAATCCTGCACGCTGATACCACTTATTTTCGCTGTTTAAACACTTTTTCACGAACGAAAATCCATCTTTAGTATTCTTATTCCATATATGCAGATTTGCGACTGTAACGTCGCATAAAGCCCAATTATCAATATAGGGAATAAAATCCCACAATAATTGCTTGATTGTGTTAAAGTTTGTTTTAATATACCCAATTAGAAGACCGTGGATTAATCTTTCTTCATATGTATCGTGAGTATTTAATTCTATAAATTCTAAGTAGTTTTCATTACTGATTGATTTTGCGATTTTCTTTAATTCAGGAGTACGAATCCCTATTAAATAATCTTCTTTAATTCCTAAATTGGCGGTAAACTTTTTATATTTTTCATCTACCAAGGAATCTAGTTGTTGCAAAAATTCATTATATCGTTTTTCATTCCATATTTCTTCCATAAATTTATTTTATCATATTCTTTTAGAATAGTAAATGAGCGAAGAAAGGAATTCCAAAACCAAATAGAAAATAAACTACTGTATGTTTTAAAGAATAACTTTTTGCTTCTGGAATAATCTCCAGTAATGCTAAAGAAATCATAATTCCTGCAACTAAAGCTAAGAAAATAGCAATTACCATATCTGATAATCTTTCTCTAAAAAAGAAAGCGGCTATTAAAGCTCCTAATGGCTCTGAAAGTGCGGAAAGTAATACCATCTTTAAGGCTTTTAATTTACTATTAGTTGAATAATAGATAGGTATAGCAATGCAAATTCCTTCTGGAATGTTATGACAAGCTATAGAAAGGGCTAGAAATAAACCAGCTTTATATTCTATTGTAGTAGTTAAATAAGTGATAATTCCTTCAGGGATATTATGAAGAATAATGGCCACCATAGAAAGTATTCCAATTTGATAAAGAGAACTACTATCCCCTACTCTTTTTTGGATACTTTCGTTTAAGATAGTTGATAATAAAATTCCTAATAATAGAAATAAAATACAAAACAAAATGTTAAAACCAGATAGAAAAGATTTTTTAAAATAAGAGAATGAGCTTGGAATTAAGTCAAATATGGAAACAAAAAGTAAAACTCCAGCTGAGAACCCAAGAGCTTTAGCAATTATATTCTCTTGACCTTTAATCCATAGGATAAAGAATCCTAATACAGTAGAAATACCTGCTAAGGAAGTAATGATAAAGGCTGCTTTATTCATAGAATCACCATTACTTTATCATATAAAAAAGAAGAAATAAATATTCTTCTTTTTGCTATTTTTTGTGTTCTAGATAGAATTGCTTTACTTTAGCAGGAGGAACTGTATATTCCTCTAATCCCAACAATAAATTTCTGTAAGCAATCGCTTCTTCTAAATTAGTTACTCCTTCAATATCAAGGCTTTGAATTCTATTTTCTAAGTTATGGTTATCTTCTTCACTACTGTCATGTGTTATAGCAACATCTTCAGGAACTTCGATTTCTAATTTTAAACATAATGCGCGATTGTTTGCTAGTAACGTTTTTAACGCTTCTATCTTAGATTGAGTTTGATCTATATAAGCAGCTAAGTTCTCTCTGCTTAGGTTAGATCCATGCCCTAAGAAATATTCTAGTTCTGTAATTTTTTCTTGCTCTAAAAAAGATGGTGTATCTCCTAAACTTTCTCTAAATGCTTTTCTCTCATTATATATAGAAGATAATATTCCAATGATAGTAATTTGTAATGTTTTTAATTCCTCTCGTTCTTCTGGGGTACTAGCAAAAGTATAGTAGCCATCCTCTCCTACTTCAAATGAAAGTAATTTTGTAATAAGTTCTGATTGGGTTTGCATTAAATTTTGATAGTAAGTTTCCCAATCCATTTCTGCATTCATAGTAAGAAACTTTTGTTTTGTATTTTCATCAATACCTGTAGACATATTCCAAAAGCTTTGTTTTAATCCATTCACTTCACTAAAATTAGTTGGTTCAGGTTGATGCTCTTTTGGCGGTAAAACAATAACATTTCCAACTGTAGACTCATCACTAATTTGTGGGGTATTAATATAGAATAATTTCTTCTGTTTTAAAGTTTGAAAAGCTTCCTCAATTGTTTTCTTATATTGCTCGTCTAATTGTCTTAAACTTTCTTTATGGGCTGGAAGATTTCTAGTAATGAAGTTAGCCTTTTCTGTTTTTGCTTTTATTAAACTATAGATACTGCTTAATTTATTTTGAAGTGTTACCATAATATCTATTTGCTCATAACGTCTATTTTCTTCCTCAAGGAATGGTAAAATGACTTCTTCTGTAACATTAACTCCAAAAGCTTTATATAATCTACGAACATTATTTCGCTCTATAGATTGGAAAAAATGATGATAGTCTGAATCTAATAAAATTGTTTGGGCCTTTTCTAAATCTTTTGTTTTTGTTGAAAGTAAATTACTTGCTTCTAATAATTCAGACTTTAACCGCTCTGTTTTATTTTCTGCTTCTTTAATAATAGAATCAATATCTTTTGCAGATACTTGTCCCTGTAGTGTACCTAATATCATTTCTTTCAATACAGAGCGCATTGCATCTCTATTAACAAGAAATTTTTTGTGTGATTCTTTTTCAGCATCCACTGACACTAAATCATAGTTCAATCTTTCAAGGTTTTCTTCTAATTCCTTTTTCTCCTCTTTTTCTTCTATGCTTAAGTCATCTGATGGCAATTCTTCACCGCTTAAGAAGGCTTGATAAGTTCTTAATAGAGTTTCATATGGTTCCCCTTGCAATCTTCCTTTTACTAATTGTTCTTGCAAAGAATATGGGAGATTTGTATAAAAAGTGGTTTTTAATTTTTTTAGATTCATTAAACCCTGTATCATGTAAAGCGCTGTATTTTCATCAAATGTATCAGGTAAAATTTGCCTAATTCCAGATTCTGATAAAATCACTTTAGTAAGCTGAGTTTTGGCACCAGGAGAATAGTTAAGGATATTTTTGCATTTTTTAAAAAGCTCTATAATTTTTTCGCTTAATTCATCAATATCATTGGCAGATAACTCAATATTTTGAATTTGTCCTTCTGTTCTTAATACTACCTCTAATTGTTTTTTTAATTGCTCAGCAATATTTTCATTAGGTGTGATAACATCAAAAGCATTTAACAAGGCTTCTAAAAATTGGTAAGGGTCTTGGTTTTCCTGAAAGAAAAGTTTGACATCCTCTGCTTCATAAAATTCTTTTACTCTTCCATTTGAGTATAAGTTATTGGCTATTTGTTTTTCTATTTCAGTTAATCTACTCTTTAAAGTCTTTTTCTCTTCTTCTAATTGTGCTTTTCGTTCGTCTGCTTGTTTATTTTCGTTATCAAAATTAAAATAACTTTGTAATTCTTCTAATGACAAAGTATCAACTGATTTTAGGACGATTTGTCCCATATATTCTTCAACTAGCATAGCCATTTGAAAGATTTCTTCTGCTTGCTTTTGAATATCATTAAGAATAGAACTATCATCCAAAAGTGCTTTGGCATTTTGTAGAGTTTCCTCTGCTTCCTTTTGAGCTGTTTCTAAATAGGATAAATAATCATCTAAATAGGCACTTGGATTTTGTTCTTTATATTCATGTGGATTTAGTATTTTCATTTTTTATCTTCTCCTTCTTGTTTCATTAATTTTAATGCACGTTTTTTTAAATCTTTAGCTCTATTAAGTAATGCTAAATTTTCTTTAAAACTTTTCTCCTCTTGTTCCTTGAAAGGTACTTTTTCTTTAGACATTTTATTCCCTCCTTAAACAATGGTCTTTATTATATAGTATTTTAAGAAAAAGTCAATTTTAATATGAAAAAAGTATCCTTTCAGATACTCTTATTTTAAGACATATGTTTTTTGATTTAGTAACTGAATTTCTTCTGTAGGTCCAAATATAGAATCATAATTTTTAGATATGTAACTATAAGCTTCCAAAACATTTGCATTCCAAGTTGAAGGAAAGTCTTCAGTAGAAGAAATCATCCGCATTCCTATGTTTTCGATTGAAGTTTCCCCTTCTAACTTGATTTCTAATAATTCAACAGTTTGCTCAATAAATCCTGCTGTTATTGTAGGGAATGTTGCATAATCTTCATTTAACATAATATTTGTTGGATTGTTTTTACTTAGAAACATTGGACTTTTAAAACTACTAGATACTTGGCATATAGCATAGTTTAAAGCAGCATCTACTCCTAATACATTTGATAGATACTCGATTTGTTTTGCATAGCTTAAATCGCTATGATATGAATTTATTCCTCTGATTTCAGAAGAAGTAACCCCATATTGTTCAGGATTATGATAAATATCGCGAATGCAAAGTAATATTCCCATTTCTTTACTATCACATGGAACTAGTTTATTTCCAATATTTCTTTTGCCAATAGTGTTATATTGTAGATAAAGATTACTACTAAAGGTATCGGTTATATCACTAATTATTTGATAAATTTTTTCCTCATTTAATCCATAAATATTACTGTATAATTGAATATATTGCTGTTCTTCTACATGAACGTCAAATGATTCTTCAACTGTTTCAGAAACAGGAACAAGTTGCGCATCAGCTTGTTTCCCAAGATTAACAATTTTTTCTACTGTAACATTTCTCCAACTACCTAAATCTATATCTGATTTAGCACCTGATGCTTCCCATTCAATGATATCTACAGCCCCTGATTCTGTTAAGACATGGCCCCATTCACTAGTAGCATCTACCCCTTTCATATCAGCAATAGTAGCGGGGATTACTTGCCCATCAGATAATACGATATCTATGTTATCTCCTACACTTCCAAATTTAGGAGAGACAGCTACTAAAAACCTGTCATTTAAGGTTGCAATCCCGTTTGAACTAGGCATTCCAGCAGCTCCCCATTGTTCTGAAAGTTTTCTTTGCTGAGTTCCTCTACTCCATTTTCCATAGAAATAACTATAGGAAGTATAGTTTGGGCACAATCCAGTCTGTTTAACATAGGATGGAATAAGTATTTCTATACCACAGCTTTCTGTCAAAACTGGAGTTGGTTCTGCCATTGTTTCTGGTGAAGAAACGGACTCCTCTATAGCAAATGCTTCTATGGATGGAGAAGCTAGAACATTTGAATCTTCATATGCAAAAAATGCTTCTTTTGTTTTTGACTGCATATATCTTTCTATCATTTGATTAATGGAATTTTTC
This sequence comes from uncultured Bacilli bacterium, assembly GCA_964018915.1. Classification (GTDB taxonomy): domain Bacteria; phylum Bacillota_I; class Bacilli_A; order RF39; family UBA660; genus UBA5578. The sequence goes on from CAXHRJ010000001.1 coordinate 95,092, forward strand.
ATCATAGCATTTTCCATTAATTCGCTACCAGGAAAAGAGATACTGGTTTTTCCTTGGTCATTAATTTCAGCTTCAGTAAAAAGTATATTTGTAGTTTCTTCCCCTATGCAATAAACTCCTGTAGTTAGTTCTGCTTGGAATTCTTCTTTTGGGATTGTTTCTATTTCACTAAAAAGAAAAGTAGAAATTCCAGTTGTTACGTCTCTAAGAGAGACTATTGGTGAATTTAATACGATTGCAGAGGATGCTAAAACGATAACAGCAGCAGAGGATACAATTACAATTTTTTGATTCCTCTCTGCCCAATTTTTTAATGATTCAATAACTGTTTCTTTTCCTTTTAGAGGTTTTGATTGTTGGCTCCAATCTAACGCGATTGCAGCGACGCCATTAGCATTTACTGATAAATGCTTAGGCGACGTATTGTATTTTTTCATCCAACCATCTAGAATAAGAAAAATATTTTCGTTTGGTTCTAAAAGTTTTGCAGTACATGCTTGCACATTATCACTTCCTTTATGCCACGTTAATCATCATATCAAAAAAATAGAGGATGTGTCAATCGTTTTTATAATAAAAAAACAGAACTAGAAATTCTGTTTTTAAGTCTTTTCATTCTTTAAAATTTTTTCTGGATTACCATTAAATAATTTATTAAAATATTCCTCATCCGTTAATTTTATAATCTTTTTCTTTAGTTTTTCAAAATGATCAAATAGTTTTGATGCACTTCTGTGACTATCACTGGCAAGTGCAAAATACTTTCTTTTCTTAAGCAATTGTTTACACAGTTTTTTTGCTTTTCTTCCATATCTTCCATCTAAAGAAGCTATATTTCCTTGAAATAAAATTCCAGCTTCTAGATAGTCCTCCATTTTCTCTGGATTCTCTTGAAAAATTCTATATCTTTCTGGATGTGCAAGAATAATTTGATATCCTTTACATTTTATATTTGTTAACATATCTAATGCATGTTCCATTTTCTCAGATAACGGTAGTTCAATAAGAAGGTAGGTACTATCATTCATTTTACTAATTTGTTTTTTTTCTATTTTTTCTATTATATCTTCACTTAAATAAATTTCGTTTCCCAAGTAGATGTCTACTTCTATTTGAGATATTTTTAAACCTTTTTTTAACTTATTTAGTATTTCTTTCTTAACTTTGTTTCCTGTTACATAATCAGTATTATCAATATAGTGTGGAGTGGCAATAATTTTGTTAAAACCAAGTTTTTGTAAATTTCTAATAATTTCAATGCTTTCCTCTATATCTGGAGCTCCATCATCTATACCATAAAGGATGTGAGAGTGAATATCTATCATAGACTACTCAGAGTAGTAATTTCCATAATAAGAACTAGTAATAGTGTTTGTTACTCTATTTAAAACAATACCAGCAATATCTACTTCAAGATTTTTTAAACTTTTTATGGTTTTTTCTAACATGTCAGTCTTTGTGATATTTGCTGCACATACTACTACTGCTTTATCAATGAATTTACTAAATACTAAAGAGTCTGTAAGGCCAGTAATTGGAGTTCCATCAAAGATAATAATATCAAAATGGGGAGTTACAGCCTTAATAAATTCTTTAACATTATTAGAATCTAGTAACTCACTAGGATTTGGAGGAACAATTCCTCTTGGAATAAACGAAAGATTTTTAATCCCTGTTTTTTGAATATATTTTTGATAATTTTCTCCATCGTTATCACATAACAATACAGATAATCCTTTATCGCAACTAGTATTAAAAACTTTATGAAGACGTCCCAAGCGTAAGTCTGAATCTACTAATAATACTTTTAAATTTTTTTGGGCAAAAGAAACAGCTAAATTAAGACTTACGAAACTTTTTCCCTCCCCTTTACTAGTAGAGGTTACTAAAATAGTTTTACTTTTTTTAAGTTTTAAAGTATATTGAATGTTTGTTCTGATAACACGAATGGATTCGGCAATTGCTGATTTAGGATTTTCTCTTACAACTAATTCACTCATGCTCTTTCCTCCCTTTTTACTACACTATATGTTGGTACAGTACCTAGAATTGGTACATCAAATTTTTCTTCTAATTGCTCTACACTTTTTACAGTATTGTCAAAATAGAAAATAATAAATACAATACCAACACTTAAAACAAATCCAACGATAAACGCTATTACAGTAGCTTTTATAAAACTAATATTAGATGGTGTTGTTGGAATTTCCGCTTTATCTAAAATACTAATATTAGATAAATTGTAAATCTCTTTTACTTCTGCACTAAAGATAATAGCAATTTCATTAGCAATACTAGCTGATAACTCAGGATCTGTATCACTAACAGAAATTTTAATAATTTCAGTGTTTGTTACTCCTGTAACAGAAATATGGTTTGCTAATTCGTTAGCAGAATAATCTAACTCTAAGTTATCAATAACTTGGTTTAATACTTTTCTAGTTTTAGTAATCTCTTGATAAGTAGTTACTAATTTAGAGTTGATAGTTAAATCATTATTATTAATTGTTGTATCTTGCTCACTGTTATTAGAAAAACCAGTAAGTATTAATGTTGTAGATGATACATAATTAGGTTTTTGAATAAATCCAAAATAAATCATACTAATTAAAACAATAACTAATGTAGTTGCGATGATGATAAACTTTTTACGATAAGTATAACGTAATAATTCTTTTAAATCGATTTCTTCCATTCTTTTTCCCCCTTAAAACGACCGCTATTATAGCATAAGTCTCCTTTATTTGCAAATTCTAAATTGATTTTCCATCTAACACTTTTTGTATCTTATCAGCAGCATTTTTAACATCTTTTTCATAAGGTATCATAACGTATCTTTTTGGTCCTGGCCCAGTATAAGTTTGATTCATAGCACCACTTCCACTAACACTTTGTGAGATAATGGTCCATCCACTCATATCTTCTAATTGTGCTTTTACCAATAATTGAATAAGTTCTTTAGGAATATCTGTTCTATAAAAATCTTTTAAAGCATTCATAATTTTTTGATATTTTACTAAAACAGATTTATCAGTTGATATCTTCTTAATGACAGCCTCTAATACTTGTTGCTGATTTTGAACTCGATGTCTATCTCCAGATGCATAGGCATATCTTTCACGAGAGTATGCTAAAGCTTGCTCTCCATTCATATGGTTCATTCCTTTTTTTACGACCCATCCCTTTAAATGATAGGAATTAAACTCTTTATCACTTTCAATATCGATTCCCTCTACTAAGTCAACTAATTCTACCACCGAATTAAATCCAACTTTTACAGAGTAATCAATTTCAATTCCAAATAAATCTTCTAAAGTAAGTCTTCCCATATCCATTCCATAAGCGCCACTATGGGTTAATTTATCTTTTAACCCTGTAGTTCCATGCAATTGAACATAGTAGTCTCTTGGAATGCCTGTCAATAAAATTGTTCTTGTTTCAGGATTTACGGTCATTATCATATTAACATCACTAAGAGATTTAGCTGCTATTGTAGAACTTCTAGAATCACTTCCAGAAATATAGATACTAAATGATTCTAATTTCTCTATTTTTTCATAGTCTTTTTCAACAATTTTTTCTAGTTCAAAAGTATAAATTGTTTTAATATCTTCCTCTAGTTCCCGATAATCTTCTGCTAAAATATCTAAGTAAGCTTCATCTAAAACAATGGCATCTATTTCACTAGCCATTAAATTAATATAAAGGTTGTATAAATCTTTATCCTCTTTTAAAGATGCATTAGATTTCTTTTTTAATAGTTCAAGACATTCTTCTACTTGTGGATCAGTACTTAAATATCCAATCTTTTTATCATCTAAATTCCATATTTTTTCATATTCACTATTCTTTAATACTAGTACATGATAAGTAGTTACTTCTACTCTATTATTATTAAATCCTTCATCTAAGAATCTATTTACATCTCCACCAATAATACTTCCAAATATAGTGATGAAAAGAATTAATACATACACAAGTATACTTATAATTTTTGTCCATATTTTTTTAATAAGTAAAGTCCCAATAGCAATAAAATTTAATATTATCATTCCTAATATTAAAATAGAAATATATTTATTTGGAATCATATTTAACTTTTGCAATGTATTAACAAAATAAAAGCTGATTCCTAATCCTAAAAATATTGTAATTGCTTTGATAGCTATAATAATACGATTTTTCATAGGTACCCCCCTCAAATTGTCGCATATTATAACACAATTATTTCTATATAGCAAATTATAAGCAAAGAAAAAAAGGTAATAAATTACCTTTTAAATATTACTATATTTGACTTCCACAAGTTGGGCATTGGTTAACATTAGCATCTACTTTATTACCACAATTTGGACAAAACTTTGAAGCAGGCGCTGTTGGCTGTTGCATTGGAGTTGCTTGTACTGGTTGTGGTGCTACTGGGGCAGTTGGTTGCATAGGTTGTGTTGGTGTTGCTCCAACTTGTGCTTGTACTGCAACTTCGCCATTTCCTTTATATAAGAATGAGAAAGCTACAAGGCATGCAATACTAGCCCACAATACATAGAAACCTACTGAATATTTTAAATAAGAACCCATTTCTCCACTTAATTCACTATATAAATAAATTGCGAATACTGCAGATAAAACAGTAGGAATTAATGACATCTTATCATTTGCATTTTCAATCCATTTTCCAAATGGAGAATTAAACATTTGTGGTACATATTGTTTAATATAATCTTTAAATATAAACATTGTATTTAAAACAGCTAGCAAAATAATAACTTTCCCTTCCCAATATTTCCATAAAGATAATGTTTGGGAATACCCAAATAGTGAAACCTTAATATAAGGTAAAATTGTTCCTAATATTAACCCAATAATACCTATAAGTGCTAAAATCCTTGTCTTTTTTAATTTTTCCATAACTTGATCCATAAATAAAACCTCTTTCTTTTTAATTTACTCTTCAGTAGTATAAATCGACTTTAAATCTGTATTGTAATAAGTCACTTTACTACCATCTTTTGCTATCATATAATTTGTATAAACACTAACTTTGTTGGAACTATCTAAACTAATAGATTTTCCAGTTAATAAATTATAGACTATTTTTTGATTTGTATCTTTATCTACATAAGTAAGGAATGTACTTAATTCATAATCTGAAACATAATTACTATTGAACTCTATAATTGTTTTTCCATTTTTAAGATTTACTAAATGAATTTTTCCATCCTTGCTAGCTAAGATATAGTTCTTCCCTTCTTGTTTTAAGTATTGATATAATAGAGTACTAAAGAAATCAACACTAGACCATTCACAAGAAAGTACAACTTTATCTCCGTCCATTAATCCATAACCTTTATCACAATTGAACTTTTTTAAACCAGTAGTTTCTTCCCACTCACTTAAACTAACTTGCTCTGTTGTTGGTCTTTTGCTTGTAATTTCCCCTGTTGTCGTATCTAAATAAGTCATGTTGTAACTATTATCTCTAATGGATACATATCCTGATTCATAATTTAATCTTACATCATCAGAAGATCGATAAGCAATTTTATCATTTTGAATATAGAGAGTTTCTAATTTTGTAAAAGTATCGTGATCTAAAACTTCAAAAATATTGTCATCATCTTCTGTTATATATTTGTCAGTGAAATCATAGATAACTTTTCCTGTATTACAATTAACAATGGCATATTTCTCATTTTCCACGTTTATTCTACAATATTTTTCTTTTAAACTAGCATCTGTATCAGATGGTTCAACAGAAAGATAATCTTCTCCTGATGCAAATTTATAAGTATATGTTATTTTTCCATCTGTTGTCATAATCCCTGCAGTTTGCTTAGCTTCATTTTCCCAAACTAAAAAGCCATAATCTCCGTATCCTACTTCGACGCCTTCTTTTGACTTTAATTTTAAATTCCCATCATACAACTGATGATTGATGATCCAAATATTATACTCCGCAATATAGTCAATATTGGAACTGCTATGGGATGTTGCTTTTACTTTTCCTTTTGTATCAATAACTTGATAAATAGGAACTTCTACCCCTTGCTCTGTAATTGTGTCACTAACAACAGCATAATTTCCATAAAAACTACTAGCTTTTTCATACTTCGCATCAATTACAAATTTTCCTTTAGAATTGATGTAACCATATTTTCCATCTTTTTCTACTAAAATTGGGGTATTTGGATTAAATAAATCAGAAATAGTTGTTGCCTTAGAACTAAATAATGTTTTTCCAATAATAATAGCAATAATAATAATTATGATGATTGCTACTGCAACAATTATTTTCTTCTTATCTAAACTTTTTATATCGAACTTCTTTTTTTCTAAATTAGCCTGATTTGTAGGCCCTGCAGATACTGTGTTCGATTGTATTGGCTGAGCTGGTACAATATTTTCTACTGTTGGAGTAGTTTCTACCGTAGTCACTGCATCATTTTGTACAGTGTTCTCCTCCACATTAGTTTCTGTTAGCTCAGTTGCCATAGAAGCACCACAACCTTTACAAAACTTTGCTTCTTTAGCATTCTCTGTTCCACATTTTGGACAATTCATTTTTACCTCCACCATTCAATTTTATAAACAAATTTATCTAATAGTCCCTCCTTTTCCATTATTTTTAAATAGTTGGCCTATCTTTTAAGTTTACATCTAACTACTCTAACCGACACTACTATTCTTTTACATTATATCATAGATTGATAAAAAGAACCATATTATTGCATAAAAAAATAGAAAGTAATACTTTCTATTTTTTCGCTATTAATAGCGAAAATTTAAATAATCTTATATATGTCATCTCTATCTTTTCTGGCACTATATAATGCTCTATTTCTTTTCTTATAATATCCAGCAGTGATAATTACTGCAATTCTTTCTCTGTCAGGGATATTTAATGATTTTTTAATAGATATTTCTTCTTTATATGAATTTCCAAATTGAACAAAGCAAGATCCAATTCCAAGGGAATGTAAAGCATTGATAAAGTTTGTAGCTACTAAGCCAGAATTAAAATAACCCTGATTTCGTTCGCCAACCATTTTAAAAGAACAACTATCAAATGTTATTAAAAAATAATTGATGTTATTAAGTTCAAAAAGGCTTAATCCTTGTGCATACTTTTGAATTAAATTTCTCTTCTCTGAGCTCTCAACAAAATAAATTTTACACATCTGTCTATTGCAAGCGGTTGGAGTTTTCAAAGCCATATCAACGGCTTTTAAAATATCAGAATGAAGCAATTTTTTATTATCAAAATCTCTAATAGAATGTCTGCTGTCTAGAAATCTTAGATAATCAAGGTTGGTAGCATATTCTAAATCTTCAATAGTGAATTCGAACATACCAAATTCCATTTTTTGATATGAAATATTACTTTCTAAAAATCTTTTGACTGTTATGTATTCTTCTGTATTTATCCAACCAGAATTTTCATATTGATTAAGATATTCCTCCAAACAACTCATCGATAAATTAAATGCATAACTTTTTTCATTAGTAACAGTTAAATATTTTTTTAATAAATCTATGATATTAGAAATTTTATCTTTTCCAAATCTCCGCTTTTTACTAGCAGAAAATCCTTTTTCAATTTGGTGTGTTAACAATAATAAGCTATATTCTATTTTTTCTTTTGAATCTAATCTATTTATATAATATTTAGAAAAATGCTTTTTGTCATATTTAAACTCTTTTCTATCTCTTAAATTCTTATATTTCGACCAAAAATACATAATAATTGGAACTTTTTTTAATTTTTCTTTCACTTTTATATACTCCTTTTTTTTAGTTTAATTTTTATAAAATATAAAATATTTTTAATTTCTTTTATATTAATAATACATAATAAAATAGACATAGAAATAAGGTTCGCTATATTAAGATAAAAATTGTTAATGTAGTAACAAATAATGCAAATTACAAATAATGGTGTATATTGAAAGTAAATGCTATGATTAATTTCAATAGGAATATACTTTTTAATATTAAAAAAGCGAATTGTAAAAAGCAAAAAGAAGGCTACTAAAGTAGATATTGCAGCTGCAAATAGTCCAATTCTATTTATAAGCAAAACATGAACTATTAAATTCAAAAAAGCGCATATTATGGTAGATGCTGCTATTTCCTTAGTTTTTTTCAATGATATATATATAGCACTTAAGTTTGCTGATAACATGCTAAAAATAGAAGAAAGAATCAATATTGGAATAAGATTATATGCTTGAATAAACTTATTGTTAATTAATACTTTAAATATAATGAAAATTGAACTTATTAATAATATACAAGAACTACAAATCATTTTAATAATTGCATTAAAGGTGTCACTTAAAAAATTATCCTTATCATGTAAATATAAAGAAACTGATTCTGTCCAAGACATGTTAAATATACTATAAATTGAGTTAATAATATTTGAAAATTTGTTACTAATGGTATAGACACCATTAGCCCCTAGCCCAATAATAATGGATATTATTGTTTTGTCTGATGAATTTATTATCCACCAAACTAAGCCATTTGGAACAAGAGGTAAAGAATATTTAACAATCGTCAGAAAATATTTTCTATCAATTGCTTTAATACTAATATATTTATAAATTTTATTTGTTAAAAGCAAATATATTGCGCCTAAAAGATTAGAAAAAATAATACTAAAAAAAACTGCGTATATTCCAAAATTATAAATACCTAACATGAATGTACTTATTATAATATTAGATATTGCAATAATTATGCAAGCAAGAGAATATTCTTTATTGTTTCCTAGTCCCCTACTTGTTTGTAAAGTGATATTAGAAGATATGGTAGCAATTAGTATTAGAAGTAAATAAATCTTATTTTCAATTTTCAAAAAAGCTGAGATTGATAAAAGAAAGACAGAAAAAACTAATGTTAAAAGAATAACTAAAAAATAACTATTTGTAATAACTTTTATTTTCTCTACTTTTGACTTTCTAGCATCTATTAAAAAACGAAAGATGAACATTTCTATCTGAATAGTAATAATGGGAACTAATAAAATCACATATGTTGTTATTAAATCAGTGAAGCCATAGTCTGCAGTTGATAATTTTGAAGTGTATAATGGAAGCAATAGAAATGATACAAACTGTGTGCAAACCTTTCCTAATAATAAAATGATTGTATTTTTAATCAAATGATTGGTCTTGTTATTTCTCTTCATTTTCCATTATTCCTTTTAATAAGTCATAATATTTATGTTTGAAATAAGCTGTTTTTTCTAGTTTATAGTTAGTATAATACATTTTTGAAGCTAAACTAAGTGTATCGTCGAGATTATCACAAAATTTAACATTTTCATCATATATTCCTTTGAACCATAGAACCCCAGAAGACAACTTATAATCTGTAGAGCTTAATACAATAACATTGGTATTGGCTATTAAACTGAAAATTGTACCATGATATCTATCTGTTATAACTAATTTATACTCTTCAAATTGGATTAACTTATTCTGTAACTCAGCTTCTGTTTCATTACGATTTAATTCAAAGTTTTTATTAGAATTGGTATCTGTTACATCAATTTTATTTGTAATTTTTTGTAAACTCTTAATAAGATTCTTATATTCTTCATTGGTATATAGTTTCTCATCATCGTTACGTAAACATAACAGAATTCCGTCTTTTTCATCTATCTTGTTTATGAGGTTGCAGTTACCTATCATAGATGTGACTATATCTGGATATAATCTAACTCTACTTTTATCATAAATATCACAAGCAGCTTTATAAGAAACTTCATCTCTAGCCAAAAATAAATAGTTTCCGTTCTTTTCATATGCTCTCTTGCTTTTGCTTTGTTCCCTTTTAGTTTCAAAGTTTATAGTTTGCGGAAATACTAGCACTTTATTATTAAAAGAATTTAAAATTTTTCTATGGGCAAATTCTCCTTCAAAATTCGCTACATCAGTAGTTCTATATCCACTTTGAAAAACAAAAAAATCATTTTCTCCAATTAAGCTCATCATTTTTCTTAATATTTTTTTATAATTTGTAACTATAATATTATCTGGTATTTCGATAATTTCATAATTGAAGTAATTTTCTTTTAACCATTTAATAATGCAGTAATATTGTGCTAAGTCACCTAAATTACTATGTACTGGCACTCCAATATAGAATATTTTACTTTTATTTTGTAATAACTTCTTTTCAATTTCTAATAATTGCTTTTTATATAAATTTTTGTTTTTTATTTTTTTTATAGGAATAGAAAGGTTATATAGAAAAAAGAACAGGAACGGAATTTTTCTAATAATTCTTTTTATTTTTTTCATTTTATCACATCCATCTATTTGCTATAGAGATCAACAATTATATTAGTTGTATTCATAATTGAATAACCGCTATTGCTTATTGCATCTAAATCTTCGTAACGTTTACGTTGCTCTTTTAAAATTACGTCTTTCCACACTTTAGTTGATTCATTTAAATCTAAAAAAATAATCGTATTTGTAATATTAGACTGATTACTAATAGCAGAACTTGCTATGATTGGTAAACCATTGCATTGAGCTTCAATTAAAGTATATGGCAAACCCTCAAACAATGATGGAAAAACAAAAATGTCAAACATACTATAATATTCATTTGCATTTGGTAAATTCCCTAGTAATAATATATGTTTTTCTAAATGTCTTTGGTGAATAATATCCTCTAACTCTTTTTTTAATTCCCCGTCGCCCAAAATTACTAAAAAGCTATTTGGATATTCAATAATTATTTTTTCAAATATGTCTATTAAAAACTTTTGGTTTTTTTGAAAGTTCAGTCTACCAATATTTCCTATTACTAAAGCATCTGCTGAGATTTTATAATTATATCTAAGCTGTTCCCTAAGTGAATTATTGAATTGATATTTATCTATTTTGATGCCATTATTAATTATTTTAAAATTTCTAAATCTATAATATAAGAAATTTCCCGCTTCTTCTCCACAAGCTAAACAATCAGTCGATAATAGATTAATTAATAGTTTTGATAGAATAAAGTAAATTCTTTTTTTAATACTTATTTTTTCTTCTAATATTTTAGTGTTATGACTATGAGATATCCTTTTCTTTACTTTTGCTAAAAAAGCTGATAACATAACAGGGCCACAATTGAATAATGTATGTGCATGAACAACATCATAAGATTCCTCTTTAATTAGCTTTTTTAATTGTTTAATAAATTTAAGCATACCAATGCTTACTGGGCTTGGAAATCTAATAATTTTTCCTCCAAGAGCTAAAATCTTATCTTCATAATCATACTGTTTATCATCAAATACTAGAAAATCAAATTGATATTGTTTTCTATCAATATTTTCCAATATATTAACTAGCAAAGTTTCTGCTCCGCCTCTGTCTAAAGTAGCAATCACTTGTAATATTTTCACTGAGTACCTCCTAATCAATAATCATTTAAAAAATCTACACTGTTTGATATATATGGATAAGTGGCATTTACTTCACTGTTTACTACTGTCATATTATACCAAAAGATTATTAAAGAAATTATAATAATGCAATTTACTATATGTTTTTCTTTAAATATTTCTTTGAATTTTGGTATGAATAGAAAATATCCTGGATATAAAAAGTAATATCCTAGTCTTCCAGCGCTTGAAAGTTGTAAACTCATGAAGTATAGAATAAAGTCCATCAAAAAGAAAGTAGTATATGATAAAGTAGAGGAGTAATTTTCATCTTGTTTTAACTTATATCTGTTTAAATAGAGTAAGCATAATATAATCCAATACATTTTTTTAATAATACTAACTATACTAAAATTACTAATGTCATATTTAGAACCAATATATACAGAATATTTATTTGGAAAAAGAGTTAATAAAGGTTTGAAAAAAATGGTAATAGAGACAACAAACATTAGAATTAAAAAAATATAAAACAATCTGTCTTTTTTATAATTTTTGTTAATATACATAGTCAAAATCATTAATAGACAAATAATTGCGGAATAATGAAATGATACTGCTATAAGAAAATAAACAAGCCATTTTCTGTTTTCTTCTTCGTAAAGACTTATTCCATACACAATAAATGATATTGCAATCGCCTGTCTTAAGAGATTAAAAGATAAACTATATAGAGTTAACAAAAATATAAAAATAATAAAGGTTATAGAATAAGTTTCACGTTTTTTATAGGCTAATAAGTAAATTGGAAAGCATATAAAAAACTGAGTTACAAATAATGCAAAACTAATATTTTTAAATATGCTAGATATATAAATTAATAGTGAATATCCAAACTCTACATTAGCTCTTGCTGTTACAACAAAAAATGATTCTCCTTTAATAAATCCGTTAAATAATACAAGAAAATATGATTGAACATCTCTTCCAACTGTTAACGCTCTAGCTCCTGCTATAAAACATGGAATGAACAAAGCTACTAAAAGAAAAAATATACCTTTTTTCTTTTTTTCTTGTTTTAAGCATCTTTCCGCCAAATAAGCAAATAATAATGTCAATATAAAACAAAGTAAATAAGCTTTCATCTTTCATTCCCCCTAATTAAATATTATAGATATTTTCTAGTTTTTCTACTTCTCTTGAAATATTAAAGTTTTTCTTTTCAAATTTCTTTTCCTCAATTTTCCTACTATTTTTTTCATTCATTATTTTTTGAATTTCGTTTATCCAAGCAGTTTCATTTAAGTCTAGCAAAGATATTTTTTCTTCTATTACAATAACTGCTGAATCTATGTTATTAGCAAGTAAACAGTTTAACCCAGAAATCTGAGCTTCTATTCCTACAACTGGTAAACCTTCCCATAAACTAGGCAAAACAAACATATCAAAAGCACTATAATAATCATTAGTATTAGAAACAATTCCTGTAAATATTACATATTTTGTAAGTTTATAAGCTTTTACCAAGGTCATGATTTCTTCCTTTAGTTCTCCATCTCCAACTAGCATTAAAAATGCCTCTTTATTTTTTTTATGAATTTCTTTGAAAGTATTTATAATAAATGCATGATTTTTTTGATCCGTAAATCGTCCAATATGACCAATTACAAAAGCACTACTATCTATGTTATAATTCTTTCTAATCTCTTTTCTAGCATTGACATTATATTTAAACTTTTTTAAATCTAGAGCATTATTTATTATAGTGAAACTTTTTTTACCATACATATAAGTTCCTGCTTCTTCACCACAAGATAATAAACTAGTAGCATTTATAACGCATAATTGCTTCAATATTTTTTCAACCACTCTTCTTATTATTCCTTTTTTTCTAACATCAGAATTGTGAGAATGACAAATTCTATTTCTAATTTTTAAACGTCTAGCAGCAATTAATGGTATAAAATTCATTAAAGTCATATGGCAGTGAACCACATCAATTTTTTCTCGCTTAAAATATTCATATGTTTGCTTATAATTTCTGATAGGATGTTTAGCTTTAGCTGCAATTTTAGTCAATTTAAAGCCTATTTTTTCAAACTCCTCAATATTTTTTGTAGAAGGTTCATGTTGATATAAAATATGCCACTCATATTTACCTTTATCCATATGGCTGCAATAATTATAAACAACAGATTCTACTCCACCTGCTCCTAAACCACTTAATACGTGGCATACTTTTATTTTACTCATACATTATCCCTCTTCTAGTTAAAATCTTAAATAAATTCTTTCTAATTTCTTCGCTTCTTTTTCTATATCAAATCCATTTCTAGTAATTTCTTTTTTAGTATCTTTTCTCTGATGATTTTTATATGTTTCAAGTATTATATTTGACCATTCTTCTGGAGAAGATAAAGAAATAAATCTAGTTGATCTTAATACTTTCGTTTCCTTTGTCATATCGCTAGAGAAAATACAAAGTAAACCTGCAGATTGAGCCTCTACTCCAACAACTGGAAGTCCTTCATAAAGGGAAGGTAAAATAAATATATCAAAAGCTTGATAAAGTTCATTGGCATCATTTCTTTGTCCTAAAAATTGGACATGATCAGTTAATCTTAACTGATTAACTTTTTCCTTTATTTCTTCCACTAAAGGACCTTGACCTACTAATAATAAAACTGTATTATTATTTTCTTTATAAATCTCATTAAAAATATCAATCAAAAAAGTATGATTTTTTTGGGTAACAAATCGACCAATATGACCAATTACTATTTGATTTTTCTTAATTTTCAATTCTTTTCGCTTTTTGTTTCTAATTTTTTCATTATATGAAAATTTTTCAAGTTCTATTGCATTATTTAAAAGGACCACTTTTCCTGCATTATACGTTTTCTTTCCAAATAACCATCTGCCTGCTAATTCAGAACAACACATATAATGGGTGGAGTATTTTTTTGAAAAAGGTCTCAAAATTTGTTTTAATAAGTTCTTTTTCCACTCTTTCGTATTACTTGTTGAATGACTATGTGCTATTCTAGTAGGAATCCCCACTTTTTTAGCAGCATACAAAGGAAATACTGATAAAGTATTGATGTGTGAATGAACAATTTGATAATTGTTTTCTTTTAGAACTTTTCTAAGTTCTTTTTGATATTTTATTATTTTTTGATATGGCGGAATTAAAATTACTCTTCCACCCATAGACTCTATTTCTTCATAAGGAATATTAGTAGAATCTTCGTCACAAATAAAATCAAATTGTATTTTATTTCTGTCGATATGTCTGTAATAGTTCATAACTACAGCTTCTACTCCACCTCCTACCCATTTACCAATAATTTGTGCAATACGAATTGGTTCTTTCTTTTTCTTCATATACTCCCCCTACTTTCTTTAACATTCAAAAAGGATACATTAAAACACATGGGCGCATTATAATGTATCCTTTAATCTGTTATTAACCCCTCTACTCTTTTTACTCTTTATTCTTTTATTTTGCATTTTTTCCAAATAGAACTACTTTAAAAGTCCTAAAGAAAATTCTAATATCTAAATCTAAACTACAATGGTTAGAATAGTATGTTTCTAGTTTTAATCTTCTTTCAAAAGAAACATCACTTCTTCCATTTACTTGCCAATAACCAGTAATGCCTGGTTTTGTCTTGATAATTTCTTTGTAGTATTCTCCCATATCTTCCTTTTCTCTTGGTAAATATGGTCTATTCCCTACTAAGGACATATCTCCTTTTAATACATTTAACAATTGTGGTAATTCATCTAAAGATGTTTTTCTAAGAAGATTCCCAGCTTTTGTAATTCTTGGATCATTTACTAACTTTTTATTCACTTTATACTCTTTTGCTAATTCTTCATTCTCTTCTAATAATTTAAATAATATTTCATCTGCATGAAGGACCATCGTTCTAAACTTATAAAACTTAAATTCTTTGCCATTTTTTCCTATTCTGTTTTGTGTAAGAAAGATAGAATGGAAGTCTCCACTTAGAAGATACAATATTTTTACAATAATGATAACTGGTATTAAAAATAGAATTCCTACAATCCCAATCATAATGTCTATTATTCTTTTTGTTATAAGGTAGAAAGAAACACCAATTTTAGAATTCGCTTTTTCCAGTTCGCCTGTTACTACTCCATTTTGATACATAAAATCCCCCTGTATTTGAAATGATGCCGTCTATAATATCAAAAAATATAGAAAAATGCAACTTAAAGTTATTTTTTGTTGGAAAATGGCACAAAAAAATCAGAAAACATTCTGATTTTAATTATTCTTTTCAAAATTCCAAGAATCCTTACACATGTCTTCTAATGATTTTGTTGTAATAAATCCTAGTTCCTCTTTTGCTTTTGCTGGATTGGAATAACACTCTGCAATATCTCCTGGGCGCCGTTCCACTATCTTATAGTTTATTTTTATTCCATTTGCCTTTTCAAATGCTTCTATCATTTCCAATACACTATATCCTTTACCAGTTCCTAAGTTATAAATAAATAGACCATTTCCTTCTTTATTTAACTTTTCTAATGCTTTAATATGTCCAATTGCTAAATCTACTACATGAATGTAATCTCTTACTCCAGTGCCATCTTTTGTATCATAATCATTGCCAAATACATTTAAACATTCTAATTCTCCTTTAGCAACTTTAGAAATAAAAGGCATTAAATTAGCTGGAATCCCATTAGGTTTTTCACCAATTAATCCAGATTCATGAGCTCCTATTGGGTTGAAATATCTTAAAATGGCAATATCCCATTCCTTATCAGAAGAGTATAAATCTTTTAAAATTTGTTCTACAAAGAGTTTACTAGTCCCATATGGATTAGTAGTTCCTCCTGTTTTAGCGTCTTCTGTAATAGGAACTATTTCTGGATCACCATATACAGTTGCACTGCTAGAAAAGACTAATTTTTTACAATTATATTTTTTCATTACAGTAAGCAGTTCTAAGACAGTTGCTACATTATTTTTATAATACTCTATTGGTTTCGCTACAGATTCTCCAACCGCTTTATAAGCAGCAAAATCAATCACTGCATCAATCTTATTTTCTTCAAATATTCTACATAACAAGGCTGAATCAATCATGTCCCCTTCATAAAATTTTAAATCTTTATTAGTAATATCTTTAATTTTATCAATAACTGTGATTTGACTATTTGATAGATTATCTAATATTACTACCTCAAATCCATTATTCAAAAGTTCTACGCATGTGTGGGAACCAATATAACCGCAGCCACCAGTTACTAGTATTTTCATAAAATCATCTCCTATTTTCATTATATAGGAATTTGAAAAAATTGCAAGTGAGACTTTAAATATTTGAACTTTCTAAAGTTAATAAAAAGATACTAGAAATAACCTAGTATCTTTGTTAATGTAAATGTTTCCATTCTTGAAGTGTTAGTTCTTTTGCTTTCTCCTTAGATTCTTCTGTTAATACAACGCCATTAGGGCTGGTATTTATTAAATTTTGAACCGCTATTTGAATATATTCCTGAGCAGCTGCCAATAATGGGTCAAAATTAACCCCATTATATCCTTTTGCACTATTAATAGTTGCAGCCCATACTTTTTTAAACCCTTCATCTACTTGGAATTCTTTTAAAGAACATACTAATTTCATTTGTCTAGTGAGGAGCCCATATCTTAGAAGAAATCCAGCATTACATGTCCATTTTCCTTCTTTTTTATATTGGGCCATATCAATATATCTAAAATTTATAAAATCCTTCCATATATCTATATGAGCATAATCGTCTTTTTTACAACTAATAGCAGGAGTCCATGATTCATCCATAACATTTTGTAATAACTCTAGGCAATCCATTTCTTGTAGTATTGCTAATTTTAAAGCAATTAATTGAGCTATTTTCTTAGAATTTTCAGAATTTAATACTTCTTCTAATGAATAATCTTGAAATAGATTGGTAAGTTCTATAATAGGTTCTTTATAAAGAGGATTTTTTATACTGGTGTGTTCTCCTATTACTTCTGTAAAAATATAATCATATGGAGACTTTTCGCCTAAGAAATAGCGTAATAAACTACCATTATTGTCTAGTAACAATTTACGTGCATAATCTCCATGGTCCAGACAACCCGTTAACTTTTCTGATACAGCATCATCTAAAGTTCCTGTTAAAACATATTGTGGAAAACGTCCAATATCATGATAGCATCCTTCTAAGGCAGAAGAATGGTAGTAAGATTCGTTGAAAAAACCACTTTCTTTAGTTGCCTTTTCTACTGCTCGCATCATAGATATGCCATGTTTTAGTTTAATTCCTATATTATTAGGAATTACTTGGTTGTTAGCTTTTATTATATCTAAATGTTTTTGAGCATACAAAACATATTTCTCTTGAAATGCTTTTTTTGATGGTAAATATAACATAATATTCTCCTTTTAGGTAAAAAGAGCGTCAATTACATTTGACGTTCTTTTTGATTACTCGCAATCATTTCTTGGAAACTATCTAAAGTATAAGCATTCCCTTGATAGTAAATAGTTCCTCCAACTGTAAGTAAATCTTCTAATCCCTCAGTAGATGCTACTTGTTCAGCATGGATATCACCATATACCATTTGTAAGTGTAATCCTGTTAAGTCTACTTTTGAATCCTTTACTTGAGATAAATTTAAATCTCCATAAATAGCTTTTAATGATGATAAACATTCGAAACTATCTAAAGCTTGTAAATCAGCATCTCCAAAAATAGTTTCAATTGAAGCTAACCACTCTTTTCTTACTTGTGCACTATAACGGATATCCCCACCATATACTTTAACAGCTTTTCTTTTACTTCTGAGAGCTTGTAATTCGTTTATATCCATTGCGATTGCATCGCTGTCTAAGCCTGTTGATTGCATTAAAGCGGCTTTTTTAGTTCTAGTTTCTAAGGAATCTGCAATAACTGCTGTCATACCATATCCATAGGCTTTTACTCCATTTATTATTTCTCCTACCTTTGCCATTTTGTGTTCAGAATAAGAACAATCTGTTGCCTTTTGAACAGAAGTATGATATCTCTCTAACATTCTATCTGAAAATGATGCTTTTTTTTCTAGCTTTGTTCTATATAATAGTAAATCAAGGTTGATACCTTTAATTTGTATTGCCATACAAAATCTCCCTTCTAATGCTCGTTATTCTAACATAATAAAATGTAAAAGTCAAATGAAGAGAGTGGTTACCCCACTCCTAACACATGGTTAATCTTATCTTCAATCGTTTTCGCATCAAACGGTTTTTCAATCATATCTAACACATTATATTGAAAAGCCCTAGTAATCGTTTCTCCAGCATTATCTCCACTAATAATAATAACAGGAATATTAATATTTTTACTAGACAAATATTCTAATACACCAAATCCATCCATATTGGGCATCATTAAATCTAATAAAATAGCATCGTAACCATGTTCTTCATCAAGATTACTTAATTTTTCAATAGCGTCAGATCCATCTGTAGCCATATCAATACGATATTTATCTTTTAATAATTTTTCTAAGTAATTTCTAACAATACTAGAATCATCTACAACAAAGATACATTTTTTATTGAAATCCTCTTCTGTAGCTTCTTCTTTCGTATCAGTAACAGGTTCACTAGTAGCTCCCATATGCTCCTTTATAATAGTATTAATGTTTCCCTTTATAATTTTTAATTGAAGTGCAACATCTTCATTACTTGTACTAATACAATTATCAAAAGTTTGATTAATTTTTTCTAATAATTCTTCCATATATCCTCCTATTTACCAAAATATTTCTTTATAATTGTAAGAACTTTTCCTACTTCATTCATTAATTCATCATAGTGTTCTTCTACGAAATCAATGTTATTTTCTTTACTAGCAAGTTCATGTTGATAAGAAAGATCTGCTAATGCCATAAATCCTAAATATTTGCAATCACTTTTCATAGCATGAACTAAAATAGCGTAATTAGGCATATCTTTAGCAAGTCTGTATTCTTCTATTTTAGGTAGTCTTGTTTTAGACTCCTCAACAAATTCCTCAAGCGTCATGTCATAAGTCTCCATATCTCCTAAAAGCTCTAAACCATGATCTAAATCTACACCTTGAGTTCTTAGAAATTCTGGGGTTCTGTTATTTGATGTTTCTTCTAATATTTCTGCTTGATCTTCTATCACTTCTATCTTTTTCTCAGATTTTCTTAAATATCTTTTTAAGATAGAATGTAGTTTATTTCTATCAATTGGTTTTGCTAAGTAGTCATTAAATCCAGATGAAATATACTTTTCCTTCATACCAGTAATCGCATTAGCAGTAAGAGCAATGACTGGCATATCAAATCCTATAATATTTTTTAAATTTTGTAAGGTTTGTGTACCTGTCATTTTAGGCATCATATCATCCATTAAAATTAAATCATATTTCTCACCATTTAATATTTTATCAATGCATTCCTGACCAGATAATACTAAATCTACATTCACATTATAGTCTTTTAAAAGTCTTGATGCGACTTTCAAATTAATACGATTATCATCTACTACTAACACTTTAGAGCCCTCTGCATTAAATGGTTCTATAGCACCATCAATATCTGTATCTAAACCAGCTTCTTCTAACGTTTTAGGAACTATTTTTTGATCGATTGCTACTGTAAATTTAGAACCTTTACCATAGATGCTTTGAACAACAATCTTACCACCCATTAGCTCAACTAAGCTTTTTGTAATGGCTAGCCCTAAACCAGTTCCTTCTGTCGTAATATTTTTTTCTAATTCAAATCTCTCAAATTTAGTAAATAATTTTCCCAAATCTTCTTGCTTAATACCAATCCCTGTATCTTCTACAGAAATAATCAGCCTACAAATATCATCATGTACTACTGTACTTACTTTAAAATCAATATGACCTTCTTTTGTATATTTTACAGCATTCGTAAGAAGATTCACGATAATCTGTTTCATTCTTACATGATCACCATATAAAACTGGAGCCATAGAATCATCTATATACGTTTTAAACTCCAATGGCTTATCACCAATACGAGCTGTAATTAATGAAATAATTTCTTTCATCAATTTCTTAGAATTATATTCTACATTTACAATTTCTAATTTATTAGCTTCTATCTTTGATATATCAAGAATACCATTTACAATTTCTAATAAATTATTAGCAGACATTAAAATATCATTTACTTCTTCTTCAGCAGTTGCAGGTAGATTTTCTTCTTTTAAAGCCTGACTAAATCCTACAATAGCATTTAAAGGAGTACGTATTTCATGCGACATATTTGATAGGAAATCTGTTTTCGCACTATTTGCTTTTTCTGCTGTATCTTTTGCTATATTCAACTGTTCAATCATTTTCATATCTGGATTTTCTATTGTGAAATATGTCAATGACGTAATAAATGCTGCTACAGCTGTAACAAGCAAAATGTCTGGATAAGTTGATTGAATATAAATCCCTATTGCAGTAAGGATAAAAAAAGCATACACTGGCCAATATTTCTTATTCTTCATTTTGCTTCGATTTAACATTAAAATAATAAACCAAAACACAATACACAACCCAGCTACAGAATAGCCAATAGTAGCTCCTAATCCATAACTATACATTAACACTCCATTGCTATAAACAGAAAGTGGAGCAATAAAAATAAGCAAACTAGTAAAAATAAATAAACCTAAAAAAGCTACAAATACTTTATTGAAATATGAAAGATTTTCTCCAGCTTCTATCATTACTTGCCCTATATTTTTAGAGGACGAAATAACAAATATATAGTATGTAAAAAGGATAATCCAAGATATTATTGCAACTAAGTATAGTTTACACAATGGTGTAACAAAAAAATTGTCTGGATACTTGATTGCTAAATAAACACTGGCCATATCCACTATTAAAGTAACAAATACATCTATTATTAAAGAGGAATAAATTCTATTTTCCAATGTATTCATCTTTCTTTTATTAAAATAAATTATCGCGATTAATCCAATATAAAAGATACTGGATATTTGAAAAAATAAACTAGTCATAACTTCACCTACTTTAATCTAATAATATTATATCATAGGAAGAATAGAAAGAGTACCCAAAAAGAAAAAAAAGAGTCATTAGACTCTCTTACCACCCTTTAATGTTTTTAATTTTTATTTTTTGGTTACATTCTAATCCATGAGTAGAAGCAATATTAGGAATAATGTCATAAACGTCATCCCTATGAATGCTACCCTTTTGACATAATCTTTCTAATTGGTTAACTATTGCAGCTCCATCGATTAAAGCTTTATCATATAAATCCATAAATGATTGTGTGGAACGAATCCCATCATCCATCGGATTAACCCACTCCTCATGGTCCTGATTTAAATAACGAACGGCTGAAGATGGATTTCTGTGATATGAAAAAGAGCTAGTACCTTTTAATAATGGATCTAAACAATCGAATGCTCTTCTTTTAACACCTGTTCTATCATACTTTAAGCACTTCATAAAAAGCGCCACTTGAGAGAAAGAATTAAAAAATAATTTACCGCCTGAATGAATTCCGTATGTTGCTTTCAAACTTTCATCTAAAGTGCATATTAAAGCACGTCTAATAAGATTTTTATCAAATGTGAAATCCTTGTGCACAGGATAGGTAGCTGCATTTATTCCCTCTTTTTTAGCCATCAGATAGATATCTAAAAGGTTTTCTACAATTCCATGATACCATGTAGGTCGCTCAGGATTACGAGTATGATCCCCAGCATAATAAATAATCATAGGATGAGTGTAGGCATCTAGTAAATGATGCATCACATATCCTGGCCCAATAAATAGCCTAATTTGTTCATCTTCAATTGCTCCACTATTTTCTGCTGCTTTCAAATATTGATAAACAAATTCAGGAAAATGGAATTCTTGCAATAATTCTGAAGCTTCTACATTAGCATTTAAACATTTTTGATTAAATATCTTATAAAAATCATGATAAAGCAAAAAATCATGACCTTGAGCAAAAATACTATACTTGTCATAGTTGCCAAAAGATTTCAACGTAGCGGAGCTTAATTTCTCTTTTAAATCCTTATAAAATATGTGATGTGTTTTGGGACCTGGCATAATTTATTTTCCCCTTTCATAACCTTTGTATTGATATACTTTAGGCGGATTATTGATACCTTCTTCTGGATAATCTCTTGTTAATCCTTCATAAATGATATATTCTTTTAAAACTCGGTAAAAATCAAATGGACGTATATCTTGTGGTCTTTTTCCTTCGAATATCTCAATTCCAGATTCTCTAAGAATTGAAGTAGCCCATTGTGAACAAAAATAATGATTCTCTCTTGATAGTCCGAAAGTACCTGTGCATAATAGTGCAACTAATCCAATATAATTAAATTGAAAGTTGTCTCTTCTTTCCCAATCACGATTCAAGTTGGTGGTAAAAGCCGCTACTTGTTCTAGACTTACACCTAATTGCATAACCGCTATTTTACTTTTTTCTGGAACACGAGTAAACATATCTTTTCTTATATCTTCTTTAATCATTCCAGAATTAAAAGGATTCCCTATTTCTTTTCGTGCAAACGAAATCATATTATTCAACTTACTATCCCTAGATAAAGAAATATGAGAATAGGTATCACCATCATATCTATTCCAAAACTTCAATTTTGCTCGTGCAGTTATTAATTTTCCTGGCACAGTATCAGTATAACTAGCCACAATATAGATAGATTCCTGATTCATATAAGACACCCCTTCTTTTGCAATTTGCTATACTACCATTCTTTTCCTAAAAAGTCAATTTGAAAAGAAGTGAATATTTATTCACCTCTTCTATTTCAAATATTCATTTAATAAAGTTGTAAACTCTTCTTGTAACTCATTTAATCTATTTTCGTCTTTCGCTTCAAAACGTGCTGTTATATTAGGACCAGTGTTAGAGCATCTAACAAGTGCCCATCCATCATTAAATTCTACACGAATACCATCTACAGTAACCATATCATATCCTTTGTTTATACAGTATTCTTTTATTTTCTCTACTACGTTAAATTTAATTTCATCAGGAGCATGGAATTTTAATTCTTCTGTTGAATAATAATGATTAATATTATCTAATAGATTACTTATATTTTTATCAGTATTTGATACAATCTCTACTAAACGCATTCCAGCATAAATTCCATCATCAAAACCTGGCCATTTATCTCTAAACCAAATATGTCCAGAATATTCTCCACCAAAATCAAAATCTTCTTGATTTATTTTTAAATTCATATAAGAATTACCAGTTCTAGCCATAACAGTTTCTAAACCTAACTCTTTTAAACCATCAATTAATGTTTTAGAACATTTTACATCATAGATTGCTTTTTTATTTTTCATAGTATTCGCTATACTACGATATACCATAAGCATAATAAGGTCACTACCAATAATTTCTCCATTTTGGTCTACTAACCCTACTCTATCAGCATCTCCATCAATCCCAATACCTAAATCATATCCTAATTCTTTTACCTTGTTAGATAAATCTTTCATATTTTCTCTAACACATGGGTCTGGATGATGATTTGGGAAATTTGGATCAGAATCACAATACAATAATTCATATTCCACATTAAACATATCTAATATCTTTTTTACAATAATAGATCCAGTTCCATTTCCACAGTCAAATACTACGCGAACTTTCCTATCACCTAATTGGATACTATTTTTAATTTCATTTAAATACTCTGGTTCAATATCTAATTTTTTAGCACTACCTTCTTTTGTGATGAAATTTAAGGCATTCGTAAAATCTCTGAATTTAGTAATTGCTTCCCCACAAGCATTTCCATCTAAATTAAATGAAATTTTAAATCCATTATATTCTTTTGGATTATGGCTTGCTGTAATCATAATACCAGTTTCAATACTATATTTTTTCTTTGCATAATAATACATTGGTGTAGTAACAAGACCTAAGTCTGTAACATTTGCGCCACTTTCTACTAATCCCTTAATTAAAGCATTATGTATAATGGGAGAAGAAATACGGTTATCATGCCCTACAACTACATTGTTAACTCCCATTGCATCAATATAACTAGCAAAACTTCTTCCCATTGTATAGGCAACATCCTCTGTTATATCAGCTTCCCATATTCCCCTAATATCATATTCTCTAAAAATAGTTTCTGTTATTTTTGTAATTTCCATAAATCCTCCTTTAATCCCCATGTGGGTGAAACTCTTGATAATTTTCTTTTAAATGTTCATTAGATATATGCGTATAAATTTGTGTTGTAGAAATATCACTATGTCCTAGTAACTCTTGAATACTTCTTAAATCTGCTCCATGATTTAGTAAATGGGTTGCAAAAGAATGTCTCAGCGTATGTGGTGACAATTCCTTTTTAATGTCAGCTTCTTGAGCCCTTGCCTTAATGATTTTAAAAAATCCCTGTCTAGTCATCTTTTTCCCATGATTATTTAAAAATAAGAAATCATTATAATCTCGTTTTAACATAGAAGATCGATAATCCTGCAAATAAATAGTGAGGTAACGAAGAGCATACTCTCCTAAAGGAACAATTCTTTCCTTACTACCTTTTCCCATTGTTCTTACTGTCGCACTTTCTAAATCAATATCTTGAAGGCGTAAATTTACCAGTTCAGAAACACGTATCCCTGTCGCATATAAGACTTCTAACATCGCTTTATTACGATAGCAAAAAGCATCTCTTAATGGTATTTCTAATAAACTATTTACTTCCTCTTCTGTAAGTGTATGAGGAAGACTTTTCTTAAGTTTAGGAATTTCAATATTCTCCATAGGATTTTTAGTTACCACTTTATCAATAAGCAAAAATTTATAAAAGGACTTAAAACAAGAAATAACTCTTGATATACTTCTTTCATTTAAACCTTCTTTTGATAATTCTTTTAAATAATTGTGAATATCTACTTCTTTAATTTTAGAAATATCCTTTTTTATAAATTCTTGAAACTTTAGTAAATCTCTTTCATAAGCTTCTATTGTATTCTTACTATACTTTTTTTCTATCAAAAGATAACTTCTAAAGTTTTTGATTTCCTCTTGTATCATATGAGTATCCTATCCTTACAAACTCATTATATCACAAATCTTTATCTTCCCACAATACATTCTATATCAAACATTTGTATTTACTACTTTGTTATGATACAATAATTGTGGTGATTAGATGAATACAGAACCTTTAGCAATTCAAATGCGACCAAAATGTATTAGCGAAGTGATTGGCCAAAAACATTTGATTGGAGAAAATAAAGTGATTTATAATCTAGTAAAAAATAAAAAAATATTCTCTATGATATTTTATGGGAAACCAGGAATTGGAAAAACTACGATTGCTACTGCTATTGTAAAAGAATTAGATATCCCATATAGATTATTAAATGCTACTATCAATAATAAAAAGGATTTTGATACGGTTATAGCAGAGGCTAAAATGTATCATGGAATGGTTGTCTTAATGGATGAAATTCATAGACTCAATAAAGATAAACAGGACTTACTTCTTCCCTATTTAGAGAATGGTCTTATTACTTTAATAGGTATGACTACTTCTAATCCTTATCATAAAATAAACCCAGCAATTCGTAGTAGATGTCAAATATTTGAATTAAAAGAATTAGAAGTAGAAGATGTTATAGAGGGCTTAAAAAGAGCATGTACTGCAGACTATTTACCAAACATCCGAATTGATGAGGACAGCTTAAAACATATTGCTACTCTAAGTGGTGGGGATATGCGAAATGCCTACAATCTTCTAGAAATGGCTTATTATTCTAGTACAGAAGGAAATGTAACATTAGATGTTATTAAAACAATTAATAGTAAACCTGTATTTTTTCACGATAAAAACGAAGATGGTCATTATGATGTTATTAGTGCGTTTCAAAAAAGCATTAGAGGGTCTGATGTAAACGCTGCACTATACTATTTAGGAAGACTAATTGAAGCAGAAGATTTAGATATTATTTATAGAAGAATGACAGTCATTGCTTATGAAGATATTGGTCTTGCTAATCCTAGTATGGGACTTAGAGTAGATGCCTGCATTAATGCCTGTGAAAGAATTGGATTACCAGAAGCTAGAATTCCTCTTTCTGTAATGGTAATTGATTTAGCTTTATCCCCTAAATCTAATAGTGCTTATCTAGCGTTAGATGAAGTTTTAAAAGATATTGAAACTGGTAACACTGGAAATGTTCCTAATCACATCAAAACAAATTCTCCTGATTATAAATACCCTCATAATTATCCTCATGCATATGTAAAGCAACAATATCTACCAGATAAAATCAGAAACAGAAAATATTATACGCCTAAAGAAACTAGCAAATATGAAAGAGACTTAAAAAAAGTGTATGAAGCATTAGAAAAGATGTCAAAAAACTGACATCTTTTTTTATTAATAAATTATTCTATTACTTTTTGCTTATTTTTTAATCTAATAGATGCTTCTTCCTCTGTAAAATAGTAGCCCAAACTATCAGAAAGTAGCATCAAAGCATCCTTTCGAATCAAAGGATTAGAAGTATACATAGAAATATACGCAAGGATTTGGTTCACACCCATTCCGTAGAGACATGCATGTTCCCCAATGGATACATTAGCGTTTATACTAGCAACATATTTTTTTAATGCATCAATTACATCTACATCGCTTGGAAATCTAGGTGCTAGCCTTTCAAACATATAGTTATCTTTTAAAAGTTCACTATTAATCTCTTGTAGTAACGCTTCTCTCAATTCTTTTTCTGATGATAATTCATTTGGAATTTTGAAAGTATAAGAAATCGTTTCAGAAAATACAGTGCCTTCTTCTAACCTTCCTACACAGTCTTTATAATCAATCTCTTGTTCTCCTTTTAAGAAAGTAATATTTTCATCTTCTTTAGATTTGTAAATAGTAAAACAATTATCAACGTAAAAATCTTCTTGACCTGTTTGTTTTCTATTCATAGCAATATCATAAAATCTTTCATAATCTTGGAATGATGCCATTACTAATATACAGTCTCTAGTTAAAGATGGATTATCTAAGAGAAGGAGTAATTGAAATGCTCTTTCAAAATGATAATCGCCAAAAGAATAATACTCACTTAAGTTTATATTCGCTTGATCTCTTTTCATATGCCTAACAAATAATAAAAAGCGTGCAATTTCTTCTTGGATAGATAAAGGGAGAGCCTTAAATAGTTTTTGTTTACTAGAAACTACAGTAGAAACGTTTTCGCCAATCCTTTTTAAAAGTAAATCGTCCAATACGCGTTTTGGTGATTGATAAACTTCATAATTTTCTCTTCTAATGCGAATAAAATCATCCATTTCGCGAAAACAACTATAATCAAAATAGACTTTTCCATTTCTTAATATAATACTATCAAAAATCTTATATATACTATCTGCAACATCATAGAAATTGTCTTGTTTCTCTTCTCCATTCATTAAATAAGTATCCATGATTAAGAAAGCAGCCCTATCCAAATCAAATATCCCTTCTAATAAAGCGCTTAATCCATACTTGTCATATTTTTTAAAATGAATTAATCTATCCGTTAATCCTGGGTAAATACCTTCTAATATAGAATGCAATTGTTCATCTTCTACAAGAGTTCTCTTTCCTATATCCTCATGCATCCCTTTATAACCATTTACCATTTGTTCAAATGGATGAGAAAATGGTCCATGACCAATATCATGAATTAATAAAAATACTAAAAAAGCTATTTTTGTTTTATTATCAATAATATATCCTTTTTTCTCTAATGTAGAAAGTAAATCTACTCCTAAAGATTGTGCAAATACCATATGGTCTAATCTTGTATCAGTCATTCTTGGATGTTCCTTATAGCTATGAGCTGTCTGTATTTTTTCATTCGCCATTTTCATAGGCTCCGTAGAAATAATATTCATAAAAGGTAATGGTAAAAAGATTTCTTTTCTTGGAATTGGACAAAAAGTATGGGGATAGGAAAAGAAACCATAATTGGTATTAGTTCCTTGAAATAAATCTTGATAAAATTTGGTCAACTCTCCATTACTTACTACCATTCTTGAATATTTCATGCTTTGTACCTCTTAATATAACTTTTAGCAACTTGCTCATAAGAGGAATCACCCGTTAGAACAACATCAAATTCTTTTTGAAATTCTGTCAAACTATGAGTATCTGTATCACAGAAACCCACAGAAATCGTATCTAAATGTTGGCCCATTCTCTTATCTTCTATTTGATCTCCAAATAATAGACCTTTCTTCTTTCCTTTTATCTCAGGATAAGATAACATGCATTTATTAAGAGAATGCAATATTGGTTCTTTCACGCCCATAATTCTGCCATTTTCATAAATTAGAAAATTAGAATGAATAGTAATATTGTCATATAAACATCCAACGCTTTGTAAGTATTTTTCTATAAAATTTCCAATCCCTGCACTGACGATTACCACAGGAACTCCTAGTTCATTCATCCTACCTAAAAACGGCTTTACATCTCTTCTTAATTTCAATCCATTGGAGTTAGCAAAAATTTGGTCTATGGTTTCTTCATAAATATGATATTTACTTAAAAGAAGAGCTATTTCCCTAAACCACTTTTCCATCATTTTGGATTTTTCATCAAATGGAATTGTCTGATCTATTTCTATTGGTCGATAATAATGGTAGATATCTAAACTTTCTTTAGCATATCTTGAATCTACATAAGGACTCTCTTCTAATAATCCCCAACAAGTAGAACTATCATGTTCCGTTAAAGTTCTATCAAAGTCTGCTAAAACAAACATTTCTTTTGGATTCAATATCTCATATTTACGTATAAAAATCATACAATCACCTCTAATAGTAATCTATTATACGAATTTCTAATCAAAATGGCAAGCGTTATACTTCTAATAATAGAAGTTCTAAACCTAGTACAGGTTCTATTTTTCCTGTTTTAATATGGATATCTAACTCTGACAATTGTTTCATATAAGAGAGTAATAAACTTGTCTTATACTTTAATCCAGATTGAATAGCAAGTTTTACTGGATAAATATGAACCCCTAATGTAGAAGAAATATCTTGCTGAGAATATCCAAGACGAGTTAATTCTGTAGCTTGATACATAAGCCTAAATTTACTAGCCAACAAAGCAATAATTTTAATAGGCTCCTCTCCTTCTTTTATCATTTCTTGATACATTGTCAAAGCCTTTCCTTTTTCTTTTTGAATAATAAAGTCGATAAATTTAAAAATATCAGTATCTATGGTTACAGTAGTTAGAGATAAAATATCCTCTTTTGTTATTTCTTTTTCGTCTATTTTATATAGTTTCAGCTTATTTGCCTCTTCTTTTAGAATGGTTAATTCCTCTCCAACTCGCTCTTGAAATAATCGTACACTAGTTTTATCAATTTTATATCCTTCAAACATTTCTTCTATTTCAGTAAGAGGATTGGAAGTTGTAAGTTCTTTTAAAACACCGACCTCTTTTATTGCTTTTGTTATTTTTTTAGTATTATCCACTGTAGCATTATGATTTAAAAATATTAAAATAGTAGATGGATTTGGTTGCTTTAAATATGGTAGCAATTGATTTATCTCTTCTTCAGTACCTTTTCCTCTATTAAAAAGTAAAGCATTATCCACAATAACTCCTTTTTTATCAGAAAAGAAAGATACTGTTTCACAATCTTCTAAAATCTTAGAGAGACTATCAACTGTATAATCATAACGTACTACATTAATCATTTCTAAACCATTTTTTTCTATAATTTTATCGATTTCTTTTTCTAATAAATAGTTCTCTGTTCCATACAATAAATAGTTCATACTTCACCTCATTGTAATATCATTATAACATAAAAGGAAGAAAAATTTCCTTCTTCTTCCTATTTTTCTATTTCTTCTAATTTAACACTTACGAGCTTACTAACTCCACTTTCTTGCATTGTAATTCCATATAAAGTATCAGCAAATTCCATAGTTTTCTTTTTATGAGTAATTACGATAAACTGTGTTTTTGATTTTAAAGATTGTAAATATTCACCAAAAGATTCTACATTTACTTCGTCTAATGCTGCTTCAACCTCATCTAAAATACAAAATGGCATTGGCCTAGTCTTTAAAATTGCAAATAATAAACTAATAGCCGTGAATGTTTTTTCGCCCCCACTTAATAGAGAAATACTTTTCAAACTCTTTCCTGGAGGAGAGGCAACAATTTCAATACCTGTTTCTAACATATTTGTCGGATCCGTCAGTTTTAAGGAAGCAGTTCCTCCTTTAAACAATTCTTTAAAAGTCTCAGCAAAATGTTTATTAATGATTTCAAAGGTCTTAGCAAAATTTGTTTCCATTACTCTATCCATTTCTTTAATAATATCTAATAATGTATTTTCTGCCTTTACTAAATCTTCTTGCTGACTTATCAAAAATTCATATCTCTCACTTACTCTATCATATTCTTCTGGTGCCTGTTGATTAATAGGACCTAAATCCCTAATCTTTCGTTTAAGGGAACTAACCTGTGTTCTTGCTTCATTTGTAGGAATTGGAAGTACAAAATTCTCTTTTGCATACTCATAAGTCATGCTGTATGTTTCACTTAATAAATTTAATAAATTATCTAATTTAACATCACTCCGATTGACTTCAATTTCTAGTTCTTTCATTTCTTTCGTTTTCTCTAAGTAAAGAGCATTATCCTTCTTAACAAAATGTTCAAATTCTGCTAATTCATCTGCTATTTTAGATTTTTCATTTTGATAATAATTTAATTCATTAGCTACTTTCTCTTTTTCATTTAATGCTTCATAATACTCTTTTAAAATATTATCTTCTTCTTCACTCAATGAATTATTAATAACACTATTGGTACCAGATAGTGTATTTTTAGTTTCCTCTATCTTTTCACGCAATTGCTCTATTTTCTTATTTTTTTCTCTTACTTCTTCTTCTAAACGAATATTATCACGACTCGCCAAATAATATTCATCCTCTTTGGCTTTCAACTCATAATCACAACTATTTAATCCTTCCTCTAATGATTGAATAGTTTTATTTTGAGCATCTTTTTCCTTTACCAATGTTTCTAATTCTTGCTTTTCACTTAACGTATTTTTTTGTTTATTTTCTCCACCCGTTAAAGATCCCCCTACATGAAGTAATTCTCCATCTAATGTGACCATACGGTATTTATACCCCAACTTTTTATTTAGGATATTTGCATTATCCAAGGTATCCATTACTAAAATAGTCCCTAATTGATTACTAATAATTTTATCGTATTTAGAATCATTTTGAACAAGATTAGCTGCTATCTCAACAAAGCCTTTTTCGTTTTTGATAATATCATAAATTCTAGAATCTAATAGTTTTCCTTCAATAACATTAAGAGGAAAGAAAGTCGCTCTTCCTATCTTATTAGTCTTTAAATAGTTAATAGCTTCTTTCGCACATAATTCATTATCTACAACAATATAGTTAGATGCTCCTCCTAAAGCGGTAGAAATGGCTGTCATAAAACGATTTTCTACTTCCATTAGATTTCCTATTGTATTATGAATTCCATTTAATTTTGGGTGATTTAAAACACTTTTTACAGCATATGGCAAAGAGGAACCATTCTCAATACTATCTTCTAAAGAACTAATTTTTGTATCCAATATTTTTTGATTACGAATAAAAGAGGTTAATTTCTCTTCTAATTTCTGTCTGTCTATTTTTTTTGAACGAATACTAGTTTCCAATTCCTCTTTTTTAGAACGATATTTCTCTAATTCTTTTAATACATTTTCAATTTCCATCTCATAGCTTTTTAATTCATTTTCATATTTTAATTCTGCTTCTTTTAATTCTAAAACTGTATTATGTAATTTCGCATCATCCACTTCATATTTTTTACGTTCTAACAAAATTTCTTTTTGACTATTAATTTTCTCTACTTTTGTAGTCCAGTCTAAAAGAGATTTTTGAAGACTATTTACTTTATCTACAATCCCCTGTTCTTTTTGCTTATATTCTACTATCTGTGCTTCAAATTTTGAATTATGGGTAGAAATACTTGTAAGTTCTAAAGTAAGGGCATTGACCCTTTCTTTGTTCTCTTGGTATTTCTCATTTAAATTTGTTATATCTTCTGTTACAAGAGCTACTTCTAAATTCTTTAATGTATTGGATAATTCAAAATACTCTAATGCTTTTTGTTTCTGTTCCCTTAAAGGCTCTACTTGAATTTCTAATTCCTTTATAATGTCT
Organism: uncultured Bacilli bacterium; assembly: GCA_964018915.1. Lineage (GTDB taxonomy): Bacteria > Bacillota_I > Bacilli_A > RF39 > UBA660 > UBA5578. Next base: position 127,788 of record CAXHRJ010000001.1, read on the forward strand.
TCAACACGTTTCATATTATCATGAGTGCGTTCTAATTTTCTTAAAGCCTCTTCTTTTCTCTTTTTATATTTTAAAACACCAGCAGCTTCCTCAAACATACTTCTTCTATCTACTGGTTTATTGCTTAAAATTTCATCTATTTTTCCTTGCCCTATAATATTGAAAGATTCTTTTCCTATACCACTATCCATCAATAAATCTGCTACATCCTTTAATCTTACTTTTTCATTATTAATAAAGAATTCGTTAGTACCATCCTTATAAAGTCTTCTTTTAATAGCAATTTCTTCAAAAGAGAGTGGCAAATAATTATCGTGGTTATCAAAAACTAAAGTAACAGTAGCTGTTCCCATAGCTGAGCGGCTTTTACTACCTGCAAATATAACATCTGTCATATTACCATCCCCACGCAATGACTTAACAGACTGTTCACCTAATACCCATCTAATCGCATCTACTACATTGCTCTTACCACTTCCATTTGGTCCTACAATTCCAGCAATATTCTGCTCTAAATCGATTACTATACTATCAGCAAATGATTTAAAACCTTGCGCAATAATTTTCTTTAAGTACATCTTAACCACCATCTTCTATCTTTTTCATTATATCAGAAAATCCTTATTTTCACAATAAAAAAGGGATAAATCCCTTTGCATTGTTAGCTAGTTACTTTCCTATATTTTACATTTTTAAATTTCTTTCAATTTCACTAATTAAAAATAGTAATACGGATGGTCTAAATCTCAAAAAAGCATATGATTTCTCATATGCTTTTAGTAAGCCTACTTGTTTATGATTGAAAGAAATTATAGAAATTATCTGTAATGACTGTTTTTTCCTCACCATTAGATAAATAAGCCCAAATAACTGCAAAATTGGTATTAGTATCTATATATTTTTTACCTTCTTCACCACGCATTAGAAATAGAGTAGTTGCTATGGCTTCTGTATCTCTTACTGATTTTCCTAAAACAGTAACACCTACTACATTTTCAGCTGGTTTACGGGTATCAGGATCTATCATTGTTCCATAATCTTTTCCATCATATTTATATGCATTTTGATAAATCCCTTTTGTTACAATAACACCGTTAGTAAAGCGAATGTTGGTAAGTAATTCTTCATTATTGTCTTTAAATGGACTAGCAATCGCTACCAAATATTTTTCACCTTCTATATAATGATCTCCTGCAGCTATGACAGATGATGCATTAATAAGGTAAATATTTAAATGATTGTCTTCTAAATATTCTATTACTTCTTCTGTTGCATATCCTAATTTAATAGTATCTAAATCAATATTTGACTGATTATTCTTTATAGTATTATTTCCAAGTAATTCTATATCTTTAATATCTATACTTCCAGCACTTTCTAATTCCTTTGAAGTTGGAATCCCTATCCCTTTTTCTCGATAACTAGACCAAATATCAGTAACATTTCCTAGATTAATATTTAATTTGCCATTACTTTTCTCATACCAATTTTTTCCATATCGAAGCATTTTATATAAATCTTCCTCAACTGTAATAGTTTCTTCCTCTGTTGAATGATGATGAATTTCATAAAGTATACTACCTTCCTTACGACTAGTTAGTCTATCATACTTTCCATAAATATCCTCTATCTTGTCTAACTCTTTTTCCGCCTTTTTTGAAGATTTACTATAGAGAGTCACATCAATTTTAGTATCTAAAGCATCTATAGTTCTTGTATATTTTTCTAATGGAATAGTAGCCTGTTTTTGACAAATAAATAGAAAAATAGTCGTTATAATAATTCCTAACGTAATAAATATTCCCAGTAACTTATTTTTCTTTCTAGTTCTTCTTTCTTCTTCTAATTTCTCTTTGTCAATTGGTATAGATAGTACTTCTTTATAAGTATCAATTAATTCTTTCCCTACTGCTTTTACATCTTTTTTCTTTGCTTCTTTATATCCATTTTCTGTTAAATCTGGTAATTTTTTATTCATTATTTTTTTAATTTTATCTTCGAAGTCGTCTAAATCTTTCGCTTTATAAACCACTTCATTTTCTTTATATTCTTCAAATACTGGAATATCTCTAATAAGAGTTGGAATCTTTGAAGTTAATGCTTCAATAATTGGAATTCCTTCTGTCTCTTCCAAAGTTGGAAATAAATATAAATCAGCTCCACTTAAAGCACTTTTAATTACAGAAGACTCTACATATCCTGCAAAACAAAGATTAGGAAGCTTTGTATGAACAGCCTTTTTTATCTCTCTTGGAGATGCCCAAAGTGGACTGTAGCCAAACCAAATAAACTTATATTCTGGCAAACGTTTTGCAAGTTCTACAAAATCTAAAATACCCTTTCTTTTTATATATAATCCAATGCCAACAATTACTTTATCTGTATCCTTATAACCATATTGTTTTCTAAACTCTGAACCCGCTTTCTCATTACGCTCAAAAAATTTAGTATCTACTCCATTACTAATCGCTTTAATTGGTCTTTCCATATTGTAATTTAATAGAAGTCGTTTAGAGTATTCTGTTGGCGTAATAATGTAGTCCCCTAATTTATAACAAGTAATTAACCACTTTTTAAATAGTGGTGAAACTAGATTGCTGAAAAGAAAAGAATTTCTAAAATCTTCTTCTGTAGAATGAGCATGATATACAATTCGTTTTCCTTTTCTTTTGGCTTTTTTCGCATAGAAATAAGATTTTGGACCATAAAAATTAATATGTAGGATATCATAATTATCTTTTAAATTGGTTGTATATTCAATTTTATTATCCTCTAAAGATTTTTTCTGATGTCCAATGGCTTTCCCTAAACCAGATTTACTAATAGCCTTTAAACCCTCTGTATAAAGAAGTATTTTCATATTATCACCAACTTCATTATAACATAAGTCAATCTAATTTAACAAGTATCACATCTTTTCCTATCTTCTCAATTTGATTCCATTTGATTTCTACAATATTACTGCTAAAAAGGGAAACTAAAAATCTATATTTTTCTACTAATATGCCATTCATATTCCCATTAGAATCAATACTAACATCAATAATGTTCCCTATTTTTTTACCGTCACTAATATCTACTACATCTTTCTCTTGCAAATCAGAAATCTTCATACTACCACCAATATAATTTTATGGTATAAAAAAAGATTTAGACTAATTAAACGCTAAATCCTCTTTTCCATTCCATTTCATACGAATAAGCATTCTTTGAACATCATCAATGTTGTATCTCATATATCTTTCTTTTTCTATATATAAAGCATATACATAAGTATGAGTACCAGTTAGCTCCATTACACTAAAATAGTATTGAGTTTCTACTCCATCAATTGTCCCACCATAAAGAGCTGAATAAATTTTACGATCAGATAACTCATTTACTTTATATTTCTTTACTAATCTATGTTCATCCATCTTAGACATTTCTTCCTCTATTTTTTTATCTAATAGTTCAGAGGCAGAAGTTCCATCTAAATCTGATTGATGATAAGTATCAATCACTAGATTAGCAGTTGGCTTTGATAACGCTAAATCGTTATCATTACTATCTACTTGTACCCAAACCTTTGGAAGTACAAACTCTATGTTATTATCATCTAATAAATATAATGTCTTTCTAGATAACGTATTACACCCTGTTAAACTTACTGCTAAAAGTAAAAGTATACTTATTTTTCTTATTTTTTTCATACCCTATTCCCCCTTTTTTACATTATAGTTTTCTATTATATTATAAAGTATGTAAAAAAGCAAGAAAAATATACATGAAATAGCTAAAAATTGGTAATATTATAGAAATATTTTTAAAAAATCGTTTGGAATTTTAGTCTGAAATTTATATTCTTTATGATTTTTTGGATATTCAAAAGATAATTCATAAGCATGGAGCATTAATCTACTAGCTCCATCTTTTATTCCATATTTTTTATCTCCTACCACAGGAGTATTATTCTCTTTCATATGTACTCTAATCTGATTCTTTCTTCCTGTTTTTAGTGCTATATCTACTAGAGAATAATCATCGGTTGCATTCATAGTATGATAATAAGTTATCGCTAATTTTCCACCTTTCCCACTGTGCACGAATGTATTTTTTTCTTCTATTAAATAACTTTCTATTTTTCCATCTCGCTTCAAAGTGCCATGAACAACTGCTACATATTTTCTAGATTTTACAATTTCATTCCAGTTTTCTTGTAAAATATTTTTAACATCCTCCCTTTTAGCAAAAAGTACAATTCCTGACGTTTCTTTATCTAGTCTATGAACTACAAATACTTTTTCCCTTTTTTGATGAAGATAATCATATACTTGATGATATAAAGTAGAAGCCTTTTCTTTTTCTGTTCCAACCGTTAAAAGCCCACTTTTCTTATTTACCACTAAAAACATATCATCTTCATAGATGATAGAAAATGGGACATCCATAATCTTTTCAGTGGTAAGTAATACCTCATCATTTTTCTTTAATAAATAAGGAAGCTTAGGCTTGTGGCCATTCACTGTAATTTGTTTATGTTCAATCATACTCTTTAATTTTTTATTAGAATAGTCTGTATTTTTACTTAAATATGCTAATAAATCTATCTCTTCTTTTACTCTTATAATTCTTTTCATACGCACTCCTTAGTACCATTATATCTTGATTTTCTAAAATTACAAGAAAAAACTAACTTTCTAATAAAGAAGTTAGTTCTTTCATTTTCTCATTATCCATAGCAGGTACCCCCTCTAATGGATAAAGAATATTTAATTTTTTATATTTTTCTACTCCATATAAATGATATGGTAATAGTTCCACTTTTTCTACTTTTGAAAATTGTTTTACAAATTCTTTTAATTCCAATATATTTTCTTCTGTATCATTCATCCCTGGAACAATTACTTGCCTAATCCACAGTGGAATTTCTAACTTTTTTACAATCTCTACAAAATTATTAAACGTATTCATAGGATGACCTGTTATCGTTTCATAATCGGTTTCATTAATAGCTTTAACATCTAGAATTACCAAATCTGTATACTTTAAAATTTCTTCATATTGACCTATCCCAACACCAGCTGTATCAATAGCAGTATGAAGACCAATCTCTTTTAATTTTTTCAAACAGTCTATCAAAAACTCAGGTTGTAATAAAGGCTCTCCACCACTAAAAGTAATTCCACCATTTTTATAATAACTCATATTTTTTTTAGCTCGTTCTACTATTTCACCACTAGTTATAGTAGTACCGCCTAGTCTGTTCCATGTCTCAGGATTATGGCAATAAAGACATCTTAATTTACAACCACGAGTAAATACTACCATACGAATACCAGGGCCATCTACTAGGCCCATGGTTTCGATAGAATCAATATATCCTTCCATTAGATAGTTCCGTGGAAAGTACGATTAATAACTTCTTGTTGTTGTTCTCTACTTAAACGGTTAAAACGTACAGCATAACCAGATACACGAATTGTAAGTGTTGGATACTTATCTGGATTTTCCATAGCATCCATTAATGTCTCACGGTTAAGAACATTTACATTAAGATGTTGTGAACCACGAGTAAAATATCCATCCATTAAATTTACTAAGTTATTAACTTGTTCTTCTTGTGAATGTCCAAGTGCATTTGGAACAATTGAGAATGTATTTGAAATACCATCTTCACAACAATCCTTATAAGCAATTTTAGCAACACTATTTAAAGAAGCAATAGCCCCATTTGCATCTCTTCCATGCATTGGATTAGCACCAGGTGCAAAGGCTTCTCCAGCTTTTCTTCCATCTGGTGTAGAACCAGTTTTCTTACCATATACTACATTAGAAGTAATTGTTAAGATAGATAAAGTTGGACGAGCTCCTTTATATAATGGATGAGAAGCTAATTTGTCATAGAATTTTTGTGCTAATTCAACACCAATTGAATCTACTCTATCATCATCATTACCATATTTAGGAAAATCTCCCTCTACTTCAAAATCAACAGCAATTCCTTCTTCATTACGAATTGGTTTTACTTTTGCATACTTAATAGCAGATAAAGAGTCTACTGCTACTGAGAAACCAGCAATACCAAATGCCATTAATTTTTCAGGATCTGTATCATGAAGCGCTAATTGTCCTGCCTCATAAGCATATTTATCATGCATATAGTGAATGATATTCATAGAATCTACATAAGTCTTTGCTACTTTATCTAACATTCTATCATAAGCAGCAACTACTTTATCATAATCTAATACTTCATCGGTCATCTTCTCGAATCCTTCAACGATAAGACCACCTTTTACTTCATCTTCACCACCATTAATGGCATATAATAGGGCTTTTGCTAAATTACAACGAGCTCCAAAGAATTGCATTTGTTTTCCTACTGTCATAGCAGATACACAACATGCAATCGCATAATCAGAACCATGTAATGGTCTCATTTCTTCATCATTTTCATATTGAATAGAATCTGTTAAAATAGAAATTTTTGCGCAGAATTTTTTGAAGTTTTCTGGCAATCTATCAGACCATAAAATTGTCATATTTGGTTCTGGTGCCGATGATAAATTGATTAGTGTATGTAAGTAACGGAATGAGTTTTTAGTAACTAAAGATTTTCCGTTTTCTAACATACCACCAATAGACTCTGTTACCCAAGTAGGATCTCCAGCAAATAAATCATTGTATTCTGGAGTTCTTAAGTGTCTAGCAATTCTTAATTTAATAATGAATTGATCAATTAACTCTTGAGCAGCTTCTTCTGTTAAAACACCTTCTTCAATATCTCTTTCAATATAGATATCTAAGAAAGTAGAAGTTCTACCTAAACTCATAGCTGCACCATTATTTTCTTTAATAGCAGCTAAATATCCAAAATAAGTCCATTGAATAGCCTCTTTCGCATCTTTTGCTGGATTAGAAATATCAAATCCATACTTAGAAGCCATCTCTTTAATTTCATTTAAAGCACTGATTTGCATACTTACTTCTTCTCTTAAACGAATCGTATACTCATCAATTGGTCTGTTTTCTAATGTAATTAAATCTTCTTTTTTCTTCTCTATTAAATAGTCAATACCATATAAAGCAACACGGCGGTAATCACCTATGATTCTTCCTCTACCATAGGCATCAGGAAGTCCTGTTAACAATCCAACATGTCTTGCCTTTTTAATATCTGTTGTATAAGCAGAAAATACACCATCATTATGTGTTCTACGATAAGTATTAAAATGTTTTTTTACTTCTTCATCTAACTCATAATTGTAAGCAGCTAAAGCTTGCTCTACCATACGCATTCCACCATATGGATTTACAATTCTCTTTAAAGGCGCATCTGTCTGTAATCCTACAATTACCTCATTTTCTTTGTCGATATATCCAGCTTCAAAATTGTTAATTCCTGAAACTTTAGATACTTCCACATCTAAAATTCCTTTTTCTAATTCTTTTTTTAGAAGATCTTCACAAATTGACCATACTTTTTTGGTTTTGTCTGTTGGCCCTGCTAAAAAGGAATCATCCCCAACATATTCTTTGTAGTTCTCTTCAATAAATTTCGCTACATTAACGGATTCTTTCCAATCATTGCCTTGGAATTTTCTCCATTCATTTTCAAAATTATTCATAATTATACCTCCAGTCCGACTCTTTCATTATAACATATTTTTATTTAAAATTACAATGAAAAAACCTATAAATATATAAATTTACTCAAATTTATGAAACCTATAAAATTTTCTTTTTCATTTGTTCAATCCCACTCTTTTCAAGTCTTGAAATTTGAGCTTGACTAATCCCTAATTCTTCACTTAATTCCATCTGTGTTTTTCCATATACATACCTAGATTGAATAACGTATCTTTCTTTTTCTTTTAATAGACCTAAGGCCTCTTTTAAACTAAGACGTTCCTCCCAAGAATAATTTTTTCCAGTCTTATCTTCTAGCTGATCACAAAGATAAATGATATCCCCACCATCATTGTATATGGGCTCAAACATACTAGTAGTTTCCTTTAAAGAATCAAGTGCTAAAACAACTTCATATTCTTCTATTCCTAATTTTTCACTTAAAAGAGAAATAGATGGTTCCTTTCCTAATTCAGCAGTTAATTCTTCTTTTAACTTGGAAAGTTTATATGCTAAATCTTTAATACTTCTAGCAATTCTCACACTATTGTTATCCCTCAAATATCTTTTTACCTCTCCTAATATCATAGGAACAGCATAGGTAGAAAATTTAACATCATAGCTTAAATCAAAATTATCTATGGCCTTAATTAATCCTATGCATCCTACTTGAAATAAATCATCCATATTGTCTATTCTGTTATTATATTTTTTTAGGATGGAAAGAACCAATTTCAAATTTCCTTCAATTAATTTCTCTTTAGCTAGCTCATCACCATCTTGAAATTGATGAAACAAGGCTACCATTTCCTCATTTGTTAAAACTTTAATATCCGCAGTATTCACGCCACATATTTCTACTTTATGACGTGCCATATATTCTCCTTTCATCTCTGTTTTGAGACAATTTTCAGAAAAATATACAATTCTTTAGAATTTCAAAAAAAAAGTCTAATTTAGACTTTTTAACTTACAATAACTTTGCTGTTACTAATACTACTATATCGACTAAAAAGAGTATTAAAACTGTCCAAAATAAAATATTAACCTTCTTAGGACCCAGTTTTTTTTACAGTCCATTCAAAGATTGGCTGTAATAAGTATAGGAATAATACTCCACCAATTCCAAAGCGAATCGATGGGGATAAGGCTATTCTAGCTTGAAAGTTATATTTATAAACTGCATAAGTTTGCCAAGGCCATGAACCCATAACCATTTCACATAAATAGGAAGTAACAAGTTCTACAGCAGTCGCTACTAGCATACATAAAAGGAAAACTACAGGGATCAATAGTATTTTTCGCAAGAAGGACTTCTTTTTTATCATTACTCCACAATTTCCACAAAAAGCAGAACTATTATTTCTTGGTGTACCACAATAAAATGTATACAATGGTAAAAAACATCCAATTATGACAAGTATAACCCTTGCAAGAAATCCCAGATAAAAATTTCTATTTCCTTTTGAAATTTCCAACTGAAATCCTTGCTTTTGAGTAGGCGTGGAATAATCTGTTGTTCCTATATTCATTTGATTTTGGTTCATAAAATTCACTCCTTTATTATGAGTTCATTGTAACATACTACTCTAATTCTATCAGCATTCTCTATAAAAACAATACTATGCTTTACACAAAAAACGAGTTACACTCGTTTATTTAGTAATATTCTTGGAATACGGCCTAATTCCTCTAATGTAGTGATGTTCTTTTCATTTAATTTCTTTAGCATTTCATAAAGAATAAGACTTGTTCCCTCTGAATCATAATCTGCCCTATGATGCTTGTTTTCATCCCAAGTAATTTTATAACGTTCCATTAATACTGTTAGATTATGGTATCTTTCACTTGGTTCTAAATATCTAGATAAACCTAGTGTATCAATAACATTAAAATTAAAAGAGCCTAAATTGTATTTAAAATATGCCATTTTTATAAATGATAAATCGAATTTAGCATTATGAGCAACTAAAATATCGTTTCCAACCCATGAAATAAATTTTTTGACAACATCTTCCTCTAAAGGTTTACCAACTAACATATCATCAGTGATATTTGTGATTCTAATAATTTCATCACTCAATTTGATACCTGGATTAATTAACTCATCAAATCTATCTACGATTTCATTATTTTTTACTCTCACAGCACCTATCTCTATAATAGAATTTCCATCTTTAGGATCTAAACCAGTTGTTTCTAAATCAAATACAACATAAGTTTCTTCTAATAATTTATTCATACATCCTCCTAAAACAAAAAAATGCCAAAAGGTAGGCGTCCACTAACGAATAAAACCTGTTCTACCAGGTGGGTGTCTTGCATTAGGCTTTAGGATTCTCCAATAAATTGAAGTTTTCAACACCACCTAAACACGCTGACTCCCAATACGTTAATTAGTAGGTTTTTCAAAAAAGACAAACCATACCTTCTAGCAATTTAACTATATCATTTTTAGAATATTCTTGTCAACTAGGCAGCGAAAAATTAATAAATTTTAATAACAATTATTTTTGTCTAACCGCTTCCATTTGTTGACTTCTCCTATCCATTATGGCATCCATTTCTTCTGGGGTAAATGTAACTCCTACATTTTGGCTCTCCCTTGCAACAGCGTTCAATAACATAAATAATTCTGCTTGATCTATATTGCTAGGAAGAAGTGACTCTATATCTGATAAATTCTTACTAGCAATAGCATAATGTGTTTGAAAGTATCCGTCAAAACTATCAAATACTCCTGCTGGTAAGGTAATACCATTAAAACAAATACTAGAGCGAGAGTCTGCTACTCCTAATGTTTGAAGTGCTTTCAATTGAGTAAAAGTAGTCTGTACATCTCCACCTGGAAGAACTCTAAAGTCTATTGCATGATTCCTATTCATTATACTCACCACCTATCGTAAATTCATTATATCATAAAAAGACAATATATTATATATTATCTTTTCACTTTTCTTATTCAGCAGCAGTTCCACATTCTACACAGAACTTTGCACCTTCTGCAAGAGCTGCACCACAATTAGCACATTTCTTTTCTTCTGGCTGTGTAGCTTCTTCCACTACACTTTCAGTAGCTACAGCAGTTCCACATTCTACACAGAACTTTGCTCCTTCTGCAAGAGTTGCACCGCAATTAGCGCATTTCTTTTCTTCTACTGGAGTTGGCTCTACAGCTTCTACTCCACAATCAGAACAGAATTTTCCTGTAACAGCTTTTCCACATTGTGGACAAACTTTTCCAGTTGCTGGTGCAGTATTTGTCTCTGGTGTTGCAGTTGCTGCATATGGATCATAACTTTGTGTAGCAGCTCCTTGGTTAGGTGCAAAAGCATTTTGCATTACTCCTGTACCCATTCCACCAGATGCCATATTCATCATTCCAATACCCATGAATCCGTTAGCTGCACCATTAGCATTTCCAGCCGCTGTTTCCATAACATTAAGAACTCTTCCTTGTTGCATCATTGAATTAGAATTGTGTTCATATTCATCAATCTTCTTCTCTGATTCCTCATCTAATGTTACAGATTCTACAACGAATCCAACTAATTTAATTCCTCTATTACGAATTGGTTCATCGAATACTTTCTCATCCATAATAGTTTTAATTTCATCAGTATTACTTGGTAACTCAAGAACTGGTACTTTATGATTACTGTTTCCTAATTCATTTAAAATATTTTGGAAAGCAGCAATAACCTCAGATGACATTTGGTCAATCAAAGTATCTTTCTTTACCACATCAGCAGTACCTGCAAATGCTCTCATAAATACAGATGGTTCAAAAATTTGGAAAGTATATTTTCCATAACATCTTACTTTCACTCTTAAAGGATTCAAAGATCCAGTCATTTGATTTGGAATAGCATGAGACCAATCTTGGAAAGGAATTGGAGAAGCTGTACCAAATTTATTATCCATAATTTCTTTTACATTGAAATAGAATACTGCTTGTTCTTTAGCAGGTGTTCCATTATATGTAAATCTTTGCCACATTTCTTTGAATACAGCACCAAATTGTCCACCAAAGAACGATGGAGATGATGATGCATCAAAAGTATAAGTTCCTTCCTCTGCTGTAGCATCTACTACTGCTCCTGAATCATAGATTACAGCAACTTGGCCAGGTGCTACTATAATATTACTTCCTTTTGAAATTTGACCACTTGGTGTAGTCTTTTTTACCATTAATGTGTCAGAGTCCATGTCGTCACATTTAATCAGGTCTTGCCATTGATCGCCTAATGTGCTTCCGACAGCTCCAACTGCGGCTTTAATTAAACCCATTCTAATACCTTCTTTCTTAAAATTCTACATAGGAACTGCATTCCCATGATTTTAAATTAACTTCCTTCACCGTAGTTCCACAGTAATCGCAATATTTGTGGCCTAATGCTTTAATTGCTGCTCCACAGTTTGGGCAATTAATTGCTAAAACTTTTGCAGATTTATCTACCTTTGCTTCATCATATACATATATGAATTTACACTGGTATCTTGTCTGCTTCTTATATTTCGTAAAGTCGCTTAGGACTTTTTCAACTTTTTTCTTTTGATAATAATATTCTAATGAAACAGAAACTGTAATAGTTGCCATTCCATTTTTCTTTTCATATTGATAAATTGCAAATTTATGAAAATGAATATCATCATATCTTTCTGATATATTAGATGTTGCATAGTCTTCAATCACTTTTTGAACATTTCCATACAAAAGTGGCAAAGAAGAGACTTCTTCTATATCCTTATTTTCTATCGCACTAAAAACTTTCCTCAATGCTTTTTCTGTTTTATTATAAAGTTCTTGTTCATTAAAATCTGGAAAATCTTTACGAATATTCGGCAGAAGCAAAGAAGTCATTCCAGATATGCTACGGGCTCTCGTACTATCTTCCTCACGTATCCTAGCTACTTCCTCTGCCATATCGCTAAATGAATTGGCTTTAAAGCCCATTTTTTTCATCATTAACTTAACTCTTCCATAAAGAATAAGAGCAATGATACCAAGAAATAAAACAACCCCTAATATAACTCCTAATATAATCGCTAATATATGCATGTTTTATTTCCTTCCTAAAACTTAAATCCACACATAATACAAATTGGACATTCTGGTTTTAGTTTCACACCACATACTGGACAAATCTTCTCAGCTGGTGGAAGATTACTTTCCACTGGTCTAAGTAATGAGCCACCTGTAGAATTTGCCTGAAAGATTGCAATTGGCTCTGCTGGTTGCTGTGGCGTATACATTTGACCAGAAGGAATCGCATTCATAGGAGGATTCCCATAATTCATGTTTGGCTGTAGACTTGGGGCCATATTCATAGGTTGTGGCACTGGTGTCTGTGGTGTATTTACTACTGGAGCCCCCATAAAAATATTAGTTGGTGGAACCATACCACTAGATTGACTAAACGTATTACTAGTTGGATTACTTGGAACAACATCTGTAAAAAACGTCTGACGAATTCCCATTGCTTCTGCCCTAGTCATTGTTGGATTTACTTGCGGAATCGGTTGCAATGGTACTGGAACAATTTCTGGTTCTATAGGTTTTGGCTCTGGTTCTGGAGATTTTCCAGGAGCCTTAGTTAGAACCCCAACTGGAAGTTGACTTGGCTCAGCAATGTTCATACTGACAATTTGATCAACTCTTGTTCCACTTTCTACTACTTCTTGTTGCCTTAATCCTTGCATAGCAAATTCAGAAATGTTTACTTCTGGAACTTCTACTGCATCCACTGTTTCTGCCGCTGGTAAAGTTATCTCTGGAATGTTTGCCAAAGATGGTAAACTACCTTCCCCAAAAGGATTTGCTGCTTGTATTGGTAAGCTTTCTTTTTCTTCTACTGAAATAGCAGGTTGTTGTGAATTAACTACAGAAGTTTTCTCCGTTTCGATGGATGGCTGTGGTAATATAGGTGAAATCACTGGTGGGGCTAATGGATTTATTTCCTGAATACTAACCTCATCACTTCCTACATTCAAATTCTCAGATGGTAAATTTGGTATTTCTATCTTCTCTTCCTCCACAGAAAGCTGATTTTCTAAGTTAGAAGTTGTGTCTTTCTTTTGCTTTTGAAAATCATATCTTCTATTTATTGGAATAGGTCCAAGTCCCTCTGTAATAGGTTCAGCTGCTTCTAATACCACATCGTGAATAACGATTGTTGGTTCTTCTTCAATAGGTTCTTCCTCAACAATTTCGTCTACTGTCTCTTCCTTTATTTCCTCAACTGGTTCTAAAAGTAAACTTTCCTTTGGCGAAGTTTCTAAAGAGGCATTTAAAGTATCATAATCTATAGAAGACTCTTCTTTAGAAGTTACCTGTTCCTCTGGTTCTGGTTCAGCAGAAGTTTCCACTACAGGTTCCAACTTAGGTTCCTCTGCTACATTATTTTTATATAAACTATTGTAATCAAAAGTTAAATCGTCAGCTGTTGGTAATACCCTATTCAAATCCTCCACTTCATTATTAGATGGTCCAATATCTAAATCTTTCAGATTCTTTTTAGGCTTTTCTTCTACTTTAGAAATAGATGTTTCTCTAATAACAGTAGGAGGAGCAATTTTATCCATAACTCCCATATCCATTAAGGACATTGCTGATAGACTCGTATCAACAGTTGATACTTCAACTGCATCTAAAGAAAAACCTTTTGGTAATTCTACAGGCTCTAATTCATAATCGCCCACTCCATCTATATCAATATAACAAAGCGCTAATAACGGAATAAATATTGGAGGTAACAAGCAAAGACCTAACTTCATAAATATTCCTTTACGACAATAATTTCCGAGTTTCCATCCTATAATAATCATCATAACTGGAATACCAACTAAATTTACAAAAGGGATTAACATAACAAATATCATCCATACTGGGATTCCTAGTGTATCTATTAATGTCATTATATTATAAATAGGAATTAGACCTTTCCATGCCTTGACTCTTATTTTATAGAAGATAATAGTTAATGATAAAAACATAGTAGCTATAAATATAGCCAAAACAATAATAGCAAAGGTGGTATTGTTCTTTATTAGTTCTAAAAATAGATTAAAAGTCTCACCCATACAATCTTCCTTCCTATTCTTTTACACTATTAATAGTTTATCATAAATCGACTTCAAGTTCAATAAAATTTCAAAGAAAAAAGTATTGATTATATGCAATACTTTTTCTATCATCTATTTTTTCAAAGAAATATGTAATTCTTCTAATTGCTTTTCAGCAACAATATTTGGTGCTTCACTCATCAAACAAGAGGCACTTGCAGTTTTAGGAAACGCAATAACATCTCTAATATTTTCTGTTTCAGCTAAAAGCATAGTTAAACGGTCCAATCCAAAAGCCAAACCACCATGTGGAGGAGTTCCATATTTTAAAGCATCTACAAAGAATCCAAACTTTTCTTTAATTTCTTCGTCCTTTAATCCTAATGCCTCAAACATCTTATTCTGTACTTCTTGATTATGAATACGAATAGAACCTCCACCAGCTTCATAACCATTGATAACAATGTCATAAGCTTTTGAATAGCAATTTCCCGGATCACTAATTAATTTATTTACATCCTCGTCCTTTGGAGAAGTAAATGGGTGATGGCAAGCTACAAACCTACCTTCTTCTTCACTATATTCAAATGAAGGGAAATCTACTACCCATAACATTTCATATTTCGTTTTATCAATTAGTTCTAAATCTCTACCTAATTTTAGACGTAAGGCACCAAGACTTGTCTTTACAATCTCTTTCTTACCAGAAATAATAAATACCATATCATTCTTTTCTAGCTGCAAAGCACTAATGATTTCAGAC
This sequence comes from uncultured Bacilli bacterium, assembly GCA_964018915.1. Classification (GTDB taxonomy): domain Bacteria; phylum Bacillota_I; class Bacilli_A; order RF39; family UBA660; genus UBA5578. The sequence goes on from CAXHRJ010000001.1 coordinate 143,227, forward strand.
TTTTCTTTATCACTTAACAATTTAGCAATACTTCCAGTCATTTCTTCTTCAAGTTTTAAGTATGCCAAACCACCAGCACGATAAGTTTTTACATAATCTGTCAATTTATCTATTTCTTTACGAGAATATTTATCAGCACAATTTTTAGCCACTATTGCATTAATCATTCCATTTTCTTCTAATACCGCTTTTAAGAAAGCAATTTCGGTATTAGTAAATATAGAGCTGATTTCTTCTATTGGCATATCAAATCTTAAATCTGGCTTATCTGATCCATATAAATTGATAGCATCTGTATATTTCATTCTTCTAAGAGGAAGTGACACCTCTATTCCTTTTGCTTCCTTAAAAACAGAAGCTACTAAACGTTCTGCTACATCCATAACATCGTCTTCTTCGACAAAACTCATTTCTATATCTATCTGTGTAAATTCTGGTTGTCTATCAGCCCTTAAATCCTCATCACGGAAACATTTGGCAATTTGAAAATACTTTTCCATTCCACCTACCATTAACAACTGTTTAAATATTTGTGGAGATTGTGGCAAAGCATAAAACTTTCCATCATTCACACGTGAAGGCACAAGGTAGTCACGTGCTCCTTCTGGAGTAGATTTGCAAAGAATTGGTGTTTCAATTTCTAAGAATCCTTCCTTATCTAAAAAGTTTCTAGTAGCAAGAGCGATTTTATGACGTAATCTCATAATTTCTTGCAATCTAGTTCTTCTTAAATCTAGATATCTATACTTTAATCTAGTATCCTCTAAAGCAGTAGTATCCTCGCTAACTTCAAATGGTAATTCTAAAGAAGTATTTAAAATAGTTAGTCCTTCTACTTGTACTTCAATTTCTCCCGTTGCTAACTTATCATTCTTGCTCTCTCTTTCTAAAACGGTTCCTTCTACTTTTAAAACATATTCATTTCTTACTGTTTCTGCCATTTCATAAACAGCATCTTCTGGACGAACTACTAATTGAACAATTCCACTACGGTCTCTTAAATCAATAAAAAGTAATCCCCCTAAATTTCTTTTTTTTGCTACCCATCCATAAAGTTCTACTGTTTCTCCTACATTCTTCTTGGATAATGTCACATTTTGAATCTTTTTCATAATACCCTCCTAACAAATAAAAAAATCCTATAAAGATAGGGACGAATACTCGCGGTGCCACCCTACTTCATAGAATTTCTATGCTCTTTCATTTCTTTAACGCAGAATTACGGTTATTTAACGTTTGGTGTCTTCTAATTCACTATAAACTGATTTTCACCAACCATCAGCTCTCTACATTACAGGAAAAATTATACTCCTCCAAACAAATAATACATACATTTTAATCCTTTTTTAAGAATTTGTCAATCTCTCAATTACTTCTTCTACTGTAATTAAATCTTGACTACCAGTAACCATATCTTTAAAAGCTACCTTAGACTCTTTAACCTCATTCTCTCCAATTACTAGTACATAAGGAATTTCAAGTCTATCTGCATATTTCATTTTTTGCTTCATTCCCTTATCCTGATAATAAACATCTGTTTTAATACCACTATTTCTTAATTTACTAGCTGTTTCTAAAACATAGTTATTATTTTCCTTATCCATTGGAACAATGAGAACTTGACTAATTGTATTCTTACTCTCTCCAACTAAACCAATCTCTTTTAATTGAGAAAACAATCTAGTAAGTCCTATAGAAATACCAACTCCTGGTAAATGCTCACTAGTGTAGTAGTCTGCTAAATTCTCATATCTACCACCAGAACAAATACTTCCTAGTTTTGGATATTCATCTAATATCGTTTCATAAACTGTGCCTGTATAATAATCAAGTCCACGTGCTATGGTTAAATCAATTTTAAAGTAATCCTCATCCATAGCAAAACTTCTTAAAGATTTAATAACAGTTTCCAATTCGGATAAACCTATTTTAAATGTCTCACATTCTATTTTCAATGCTTTTAAAGAAGATAATTTCTCATCATTTGTTCCAGTAATTTCTAAAAATGCTAATATTTGATCAATTTGATTCATATTCAAATTGAGATTTCCTAGTTCTTCCTTAACAGCATCCCTACCAATTTTATCTATTTTATCAATGATTCTTAAAACATCAGATGAGATTTCCAATAGCCCTAAATTTTCAAAAAATCCATTTAAAACTTTTCGGTTATTAATACGAATTGTAAATTTTCCTAAATTTAGTTTTTTAAATACCTCATAAATAACAGATGGAATTTCAGCATCATAAATTAAATCCAATGTATCATTTCCAATGATATCGATATCACATTGATAAAACTCTCTGAATCTTCCTTTTTGTGGCCTTTCTCCCCTAAATACTTTAGATATTTGATAGCGCTTAAAAGGGAATATCAAATCATTATAATGCCCTGCTACATAACGTGCTAAAGGAACAGTTAAATCAAAACGTAAAGATAAATCTGTCTCCCCTTTGAAAAAACGATATATTTGTTTTTCTGTTTCTCCTCCTGCTTTTGCAAGTAACACCTCTGACAATTCTATTGTCGGAGTATCTAGTGGTAAAAAACCAAATTCTTCATAGACACTTCTAATAGTATCTACCATTTTGTTAAACATAATTTGATCTTGTGGTAATAATTCCATAAAACCTGGTAAGGTTCTTGGTTCTACTTTTTCTTTCATTCTAATCTCCTCTTTCTATATTTTTTCTTTTTTTATAGAGATTTAATGTCGAAAATGTACCTCACTAAATTTTTTTACCCACTCTTTAATTCCTAATTTCATGATTCACCTCATAATACTATTAGTATATAGATTTTTTCTAAAATAGTCAATCTTTCATAACTTTAACATAACGTCCTGATAAAGTATCTTCTACTAAAACCCCTAATTCACTTAATACTTGATCTCTCTTTTCTTTGGATTCATACCATTTAGTTTTACTAGTATCTGCATTTTTATAAAAGATTCCATGCTTGATTGCTAGTCTTAATAATTTAAAACGATTACCTCTTTTTTCTCCATAAGGATATTCCTTTACAATTTCTAACAGATTTATACTATTGGCAAGTAAGGGTTGAATATTATTTTGAAAAGTTAAATACATCCCAAACCGCATATCTACAAATTCATCTGGAGAAGGCCCCATATAAATATTTTTTTCTCTTTTTATTATTGGGTATGACTGATTCTCTGATATACAAAATATGCTTTGCAATCCATAACTATTTACTAATAATAAATCTGTACTAAGAAATGTAATAAATTCAGCTTCTAAAACAGTAGTAGAGGTGGCCTTATGAATAAGACGCATCTCTGTATCAACTTGATCAATATGATGAGTAAATGAATATACTTTTGTCACATCTGATGAAAAAAAGTGGCTGGCAGCTTCTGTAATATCCAATCTTGAAATTTCTATTTCTCCTGTACGATAATTTAAAACTCTAAAACTATTGTAATCGCCAGTTATTAACGCAAGATCTAAATTATTATCCTTTACAATTACAAGTTCTTTATTGTCATCATAGAATCCAACAACTTGATAACCATATTGAGTAAAATACTCTCTTAGCATTTGAGCCGTTGAAAAAACAGAAAAAGCTGAAAAATCATTTTCTGACACGATTCCATTTTTCCCTTGAATTCCAATTACTGGTTCTATAGTCATAATCCAAACTCCTTGTGGGTGCTATTATACCATAGGAATTTAAAAATGACAACAAAAAAGAAACTAAGCCTTTTTTTCTTGTTTGCTAGTTTCTTTTATTTCCTTGATACTATCACTAATAGAATCCCAATAATATCTATATGTTGTTACTAAAATAATGGCAACTGGGAAAGAAATAAAAATTCCCATAATTCCAAAAATCATACTTCCAGCTGACATGACAAATATAGTAAGTAAGGGATGAATAGAGTTCGTTTTCCCATATACTGCTGGATTAATCACATAACTATCTAAGCTAGATAATAGGAAAAATGTAATTAACGTTCTCACAAATAACCCAGGACTTACTACAAACGCTGTAATAGCTGCTATACAGTTACATGCAATTCCTCCAAAATAAGGAATCATATTAGCAACACCTGCTAAAAAACCAAGTAGCATTGCATTTGGATGACCTATAATAGAATAGGCTATTCCATATTCTACTACAGAAATAATCATTACTTGTACCAAGCCACTTAAATAATTTTTCATACCAATATCCAAGGCTTTTACAAAACTATATGTTTTCTTTTGTTTTTTCTTAAAGAATTTTTTAACCTCAGCTCTAATTTTATCCATATCAATTAAAAAGTATACATAGGCAGCCATTCCAAAAAATACTTTTCCTAAGAAATTGATGGATGTTCCAATTAAATTGATAGCACCATTCGATACATATTTCGTAATATCTGTCATTATCTTTTGAAATTGTTCATTTAATGTTCCTTGAAGCTCAGAAAGATTAATATCCCAATCTTTTAATGATAATTCATTTAAAAACTCTGAAATTCCTGAAAATAAACCAGATAATTGTCCAACTAAGACATTTGTCACCATATAACCAACAAAAACAATGAGTGCTAATTCAATAAACAGTAATAGACCTATCGCTAATCCTTTTGGCATTCCCTTAGATTGTAGTTTTAAAACAATAGGCTGCGTAGCATATGCTAAAGCAAAGGCTATTACAAAAGGAGTTATAATCGAAATAAATTTATTAACACCATCTATCCATAAGTTTCCAGTCCAATAAATCAAACATACAATAAGTGCTATTAAAGCTAAATTTACTAATTTATAATCTATTCTTTCTCTTTTAAGCATGGTTTTCCTCACTCTCTAAAAGGATAGTAATTGGCCCATCATTTGTAATTTCTACTTTCATATCTGCACCAAAAACTCCTGTTTCCACTTTTACCCCATTATCTCTTAATTTTTGATTAAAAAGCTCATAGAACTTTACTGCATCACCACCTGGCATAGCATCTATATAACTAGGACGATTCCCTTTTCTAGCATTTCCATATAAAGTAAACTGAGAAATGCTTAAAACATCTCCTCCAACATCTAATAACGATTTATTCATAACACCATCTTCGTCATCAAAGATTCTTAAATTTAACACTTTCTTTACCATATAGTCAATTTCTTTTTCAGTATCTCCTACTTTAAATCCTACTAGCAAAACAACACCTTTTTCAATATCTCCAGTTACTCTTTCTTCTACAGTTACTCTAGAATGTAGACTTCTTTGCACTACTACTCTCATTAGTGGATAACCCTTTCTACTTGCACAATACTACTAATTGTACGTAAATCATTCATAAATTTTTCTAACAATTCATTATTACTTGCTAATACGTTTAATGTAAACATGTAGTTGCCACTAGATTGAATTGTATTGATACTTTGAATACTGATATCACTACTTGATGTCTTAGAAATAATAGCAAGTAACAAGTCCTTATTTTCACTAGCACGTACTAAAATATCAGTAGAATATTTTTTAGAAATTTCATTATTCCAAGATACCTCGATAATACGTTCTTCTAAGTCACTAATATTTGGGCAAGTAGTACGATGAACATTAATACCATTGCCTTTTGAAATATATCCTACTATTTCATCTCCTGGTATTGGCTTACAGCAAGAAGCAATATTTACTTTTATTTCGTCTATTCCTTCTACAATAATATCATGTTTAACATTAACTTTTTTATTCTCTCCCTTAGTTACCTTATCTAAGATAATCTCTTCTTTTGTCCGAGAATCATTTGTATAACTATTTACAACTGAAACAGAAGTTAATTTTCCATTTCCAATATTGATATGCAATTCATTCATATCTCCTACATGGAATTCCTCTAAGATACCTGCAATTACTTCATTACTATAAAATTCAGCAAAAGGTATTTTTCTTTTACGAACCTCTTTTTGTAATAGTTCTGCACCTGTTTTTAAATATTCTTCTTTATCTATTTTATTATAAAAACTCTTAATTTTATTTTTTGCTTGAGATGTATAAGCCATATCAATCCATTCTCTAGATGGGCCAGAGGAATTTTTATTAGTATTGATCTTAATGATGTCACCATCATTTAAAACATAATCTAGGGGAACAATATTTCCATTTACAAGCGCACCAACCATAGTATCGCCTACACCACTATGAACACGATAAGCAAAATCTATTGGAGTTGCTCCCTGTGGTAATTCTATAACATCACCTTTAGGGGTAAATACATAAATTGTATTCTTTAATACATCTTCCTCTATTGTGCGAACAAATTCTTCATCATTCACATTTTCATCTTTTAACTCTATAATTTCTCTAAAAAATTGAAGCTTTTGTTCCATCGCATTTTGCATGCTAGCCTTTACATTACTTCCTTTTTCTTTATAAGACCAATGAGAAGCTATTCCATGTTCTGCAATCTCATCCATCTCATAAGTACGAATCTGAATTTCAAATAAATACCCTTCTAAACCGAATACGGTTGTATGTAAAGATTGATACATATTCGTTTTAGGCATTGCTACATAATCTTTAAATCTTTTTGGTATTGGTCTATATACAGAGTGAATAATACCCAATACTTGATAACATTCTTGCTCTGTTGTAACAAACACACGAAGTGCTAACAAATCATAAATGTCACTAAATCTTTTCCCCTTATCCAACTTTTTATAAATACTATAAATGCTTTTAGCTCTACCTTTAATTTCATGCTTAATATTATTTTTTGTTAAAAGTTCTGATACCTTAGACATCATCTCATTAACAATTCGGTCTCTTTCCTTTCGGGTCTGATTTAATTTTTCAACAATAGAAAAATAAACATCAGGCTTGTAATAGCGTAAGCATAAATCTTCTAATTCACTTTTAATTTGATTCATACCTAAGCGATGAGCAATTGGAGTTAAAATATCCAGAGTTTCTTTCGCCTTATCTTTTTGTTTTTTCTCAGATAATATCCATAAAGTACGCATATTATGGAGTCTATCTGCTAACTTAATAATCAAAATACGAACATCTTCACTAAGACCAACTAAAATCTTTCTATGATTAGCAATCATTGCTTCATTATCACAAGTAAACTTAAGCTTATTAATTTTCGTTACACCATTAACTAAATCTGCTATCTCTTTTCCAAACTTTTTTTCAACTTCTTCATAAGTACAATCACAGTCTTCAATCGTATCATGAAGAATCGCTGCACAAATAGTTGCCGCATCTGCATTAATATCTGATAATATGTAAGCTACATTTAATGGATGAACAATATATTCTTCTCCAGTTAATCTCTTTTGACCAAAGTGTTTTTCATAAGCAAATAAATAAGCACTAGAAATTAATTTTCTTTCATCTTTTTTTGTAATGTATGTACAAACCTTCTCATACAATTCATCAAATGTCAATTTTGGATTATCTTTTCTCATCTTTTCACCTTATTCTACATATAATCTTTTACTATTTATGGATAATAGGACTGAAACTTTAAGTGAAGCAATTAAATAGTAGCATAGATAGTTTGTTTGCTTCCCTGTAAGATATCCCATTTTTTCATAAAATTACCTATTTTAAATTATAGCACAACTACCTCCATTAATAAAGACGAAAAAAAGGAATTAACAATTAATTCCTTTTACTTTTAATTCTTCTGCTTCTTCTTTTGTATCTACTTCATACCATTTTTTCTTTTCTGGTTTTCCAATTCTTCTTTTTTCAATTAAATACCATACATGAAGTGCGATAAATAAGGAAGAATAAGTTCCAGCCAATAATCCAATTAATAAAGCATAATTGAAATTAAGAATTTCATGAGATCCTAGAAAGATTAATGAAATTACTGGTAATAAGGTAGTAAGTGAAGTAAGAAGGCTTCGATTAATTACTTCTTTCAAAGTAACATCTACTAAATTCTTTAACTCTTCTACACTTTTAATTTTATTTTTATAAAGTTTCTCTTTATTTTCTCTAGCCCTATCAAACGCTACTATAGTGTTATTGATAGAATATCCAACAATTGATAGGATTGCTGCAATAAAGATAGTTGTAACTTCCAATTTGAATAAACTAAAACAAATAACTACAACTAATATATCATGAGTTAACGCTATAACAGAACTAATACCATAGCTAAAAGTAAATCTTAATGTTACATAAATAATCAATCCTATGCAAGCAAAAATTAATGATTTAATCGCATTCTCTAGTAACTGCTTTTTAACAATATTAGATACAGCACCAATAGAGGTTGTAGCATCTTCATATTTCTCAGTAAAATATTTTTCTACTTTCTCATTATCACTAGCCTCAAAGATATCAGATACAGTAAGATAAACAGACTTATCATCAATTTCTTCTATTTTATCAATATGATATCCTAATTTTTCCATATCTTTAGTAACTTCCTCTTTTGTTAATTCTGTAGAGGCTGTTAAGGAAATACTAGATCCGCCTTTAAAATCAATTCCTAAATTAAACCCTTTTTGGCTGAAATAAATGCCACCTACTACTAATAGGATAACTGTTATTGTAACTAGCCTTGGATTCCATTTTGTAAATGATATTTTTTCAAAAACACTTCTCTTCTCTAAATTTTTAATTCCTAAGAATGATCTATATTTATTTTCAAAAATACCACTTTTCACAAACATACCTAAAAGTAGTCTCATAATAAATACCATAACAAATAAAGTTACTATAATACTTATGATAAACATAGTAGCAAATCCCTTAACACTACTTTCACCAAAGATAAATAGAATAATACAAGCAATAAAAGTTGTAATATTAGAATCCATTATAGAACTTAACGAATTTTTATTTCCCTTTTTAAAAGATTCTTCTAATGTATGCTTATTTCTCAATTCTTCTTTAATTCTAGTAAAACTAATTACACAAGCATCTACTGCCATACCAATACCGATTACAACGGCTGCTATAGATGGCAACGTAAGTCTACCACCAATCATATTAAAGAATAAGAATACAAGAGCTGTATAAACAACAATTCCTACGCTGGCTACAAATCCACTAAAATGATAGATGCCAATAAGCACAATCATAATAGCAACGATTCCTATAATTCCTGCAAAAAAAGTCTTTTGTAATGCATCTTCACCAAAAGAAGCATTTACTGTTCTTGAAGAAATCTCTGATAATTTGGTTGGTAGACTACCATTATTAATTAATTCTGCTAATGACCTTGCTTCTTCTAAGGTAAAAGAACCACTTAACATTACATTATTAGTTGTAAGCTCGCTTTGAATAGTTGCCGCTGATAAACAGTGTGAGCTACTGTCTACCCCACATGTTTCTTTATCTTTTGAATAAGAGTCTTTTCCCTCTTCAAAATCAAGCCAAATAACCATAACATCCCCAGCTTTTCTTACTTCTTCAGTTTTTTCATGAAAAGTTTCAATATCTGCAATATCTAATTGTAAATAATAGTTGTTTAAATCATTTTCACTTTGACCAACTTTTACCCCATTAGGCGCTAAAACATCAGCTCCCATTAAAAGTTCATCTTTACTATTTCTAAATGTTAAACTAGCCATTTTGCTAAGTGTGTTTTTAGCTTCTTTCTCATCAGTAACCCCAGCTAATTGAACACGGATATTATCTCCTTCAATAGAAATTTCTGGTTCACTAACACCTAAAATGTCAATACGTCTATTAATAATTTTATAAGTACTATTAATCATATCACTAGTAACTTTACCACCATCAATACTATCTATTTTGTATAAAATTTCAAATCCACCTTGTAAATCTAATCCAAATTTTGTTGATTTAAACAATGGATATAGAGAAGCAGAACAAATTACTGCAATTAAAATAGTCATTACAAGTGCACCTATAAAGCTCTTTCTACGAGCTTTTTTAGCGCGAATTTCTCTCTCTTCTTTTTTAGAAGAAAATTCTACTTTAACAGTTTTTTCTTTTTTCTCTTTCTTTTCAACTTTTTCTTCTAATACTTCTGTATCGTTTTCTACTACTTTATTAGAAGGATTCTTTTTTATTTCTCTTTTTTTCTTTTTTGCCATACTATCACCCTATCTACTATTGTTTGATTTGTATTGATAAATATTTTCATTAGACGCATTTAAAATATCATCTACCATTTGATGTAATGATAAATCGTTTGCTGAAGCCCATTTGATATTACTCAAATAACTCCAAATATCTTTTTTCTCTATCCCTTCATAACCTTTTCTTTTCAATTCAGAAATCTTAACTGATAAAGCAGGTTCTAACCGATTATAGAGTTGTTTTAGGTCTTGAAACTCAATCTCCATTTCTATTCCCCCACACTTTTACATACAATATTATATACTAAAATAGTATCTTTTGAAAAGGAGAAACATGAAAAAAAGTAAATTTATTCAATCTAGTATTCTATTATTAATAGGTGGATTCTTAACAAAAATATTAGGAATGCTTGTAAAAATTGTATTAACAAGAAAAATTGGGACATTAGGAATGGGTCTACATTCTCTTTTAATGCCAACTTTCATGCTCTTTTTATCTATTAGTGGTATGGGGCTTTCAACCGCCCTTAATGTACTAATTGCAACAGATAAGTACAATAACAAAAATTTACTAATTACATCCTTATTTCTTTCTTTTTGTGTGAACTTTCTAATTGCCATTGTCATTTTATTTGGTGGAAATTGGATAGTAAATTCTTTACTTCATGAAAAAATATTATATTATCCATTACTCTCTATTATATTTGTACTTCCTTTTATATCTGTTTCCAACGTTTTTAGAAGTTACTATTTTGCGAAAGAAAGAATGATTCCTCATGTGGTTAGTAATATCTTAGAAGATTTGTGGAAACTACTACTTATCATTTTTGGAATAAATCTCTTCTTAGGATCTATGGAACAGGCCTTAACCTTCCTAATGATGACAAATATTCTATGTGAATTTTCTTCCATTGTAATATTTTTATTTTGTTTTCCTAAATTTCATTTAACAAAAGATGATTTTAAATTAAAAATAGAAACTTTTAAAGCCATTTTTAAAATATCTATCCCTACTACTTTATCTAGATTAGTAGGTTCAATTACTTATTTTCTAGAACCTGTTATTCTTACCACCTTATTACTAAAGCTAGGATACGAAAAAAATACAATTATCACAGAATATGGTATTATCAATGGTTATGTACTACCTGTATTAATGCTTCCTTCTTTCTTTACAAATGCCATCTCACAAGCCCTAATGCCAATAATTAGTAAATTCTATCACAAAAAAGATTATTCTTATGTAAAAAGGAAATTATGGCAAGCATTAGGTTTTTCTATTATTATTGGTCTTAGTTATTCAATTCTTTGTTTTTTCTATCATAAAGAGCTTCTGCAATTCTTATATCAGACAAAAGAAGGAAGTAGATATATTCTCTTTTTAATTCCAATTTTCTTTATCTATTATTTAGAGGGTCCTTTGCTTACTACATTACAGGCAATGAATAAAGCCAAAATTAACTTAAAAATATCACTTATTAATTTTTTTATTAGAACAATTCTATTGGCTATATTAACATCACTTTCTATTGGTATGTATGGTCTATTAATTGCTTTAAGTATCAATGTTCTTTTTACTGTCATTTATTCCTCTTACAAAGTTCAACAATCTTTACATTTCTAAAAAACCGTTATATAATGATAATAGAGGAGAGTAGATATGATGTACGATGATGAATTAAATGTTCCTGAATTTACGGGCAAAAGAGAATTTTCCCCTAAACACCTAGCACCACGGGAAAGAAAAACACCTCTTGGAACTATTCGCAATATATGTGAATCAGCACTTGCTAGAACAAAAAAAAGAAAAATTAGAAAGCGTAGAATAGATGCGCCTGCATTAATAGTTAGTTTCGCTTTAGGAGCAACTTTAACCTTAGGAGGAGTTAACCTAGCAAATACTTTTACTCCAGCAGATCCACAGTCTTCTATACCTGATGGCTATATTTTAACTAAAATTACTGATACAGTAGAATTAGGAGATACAATTACTGGAATTGCTAATGAATACTATAATGCAACTACTTATACTGGAATATTTACTACCCCTATTGATTATAAAGCCGCCATACTAGAACAAAATAGCCTAAATGACCATACCACTATTAGACCTGGCGATGCTGTAGAAATACCAGTAGTAGTAAGCGAAAATAATGAATTCTATGTACAAATCCAAGTAGTGAAAGAAGAAATTAGAAAAATCGAAGAAGAAGATTTATGGGTTGATTATGTATTAAAACCTGGGGAAGGAATTCTCTCTTTAGCCGCTAAAGCAAGTGGCTCTGTAAATGAGACTTATTTAATTGCTGATAAAATAAGAGCTCAAAATAGTGATGCTAATTTTTGGTATGGGGAAACTGTTTCTATTATGAATCCTCAACTTGGACAATTGAAAATACAACTAAATGAATTGGAACAAGCTTTAGTAGAATCATTAAAGGTTAATGAAAATGTAGAAACAAACAAACTTCGTTAAAAAAATCAGGATATCCTGATTTTTATTTTGTCGTTGGCTTATTATTGTAACAAGTAACAATATTCTCAAGTAGCATAGCAACTGTCATTGGGCCTACTCCTTTTGGAACAGGTGTGATATAAGATGCTTTTTTTTCAACTTTTTCAAAATCTACATCCCCGCATAATTTACCATCTACACGGTTTACCCCAACGTCTATAACAACCGCATCGTCTTTTACCATATCTGCTGTTATCATTTTAGGAGATCCTACTGCAGCTACCAAAATATCTGCCTGTTTTGTAATAGATTTTAAATCCACCGTTTTACTATGACATACAGTAACTGTTGCATCCTTTGCCAACATCAAAGTGGCTAATGGCTTACCAACTAGTTTTCCCCTACCAACAATTACAACATGCTTACCCTCTATAGGAATTTCATATTCTTCTAATATTCTCATGACACCGAGTGGGGTGCAAGGAACAAGCGTTTTTCTACCATTTATCATTCTTCCAGTATTGATATCAGTTAGACCATCAACGTCTTTACTGTTACTAATAGAATTTGCTATTCTCTTTTCATTATAACGCTCTGGCAAGGGTAATTGAACTAAAATTCCATTGACATAATCATCATTATTTAATTCTTTAATTTTATTAATTATTGTTAATTCTGGAGTATCTGCATCAAACTTATAATGCCTAAAATAAACACCTACTGCATTGCATGCTTTTTCTTTTCTCTTAATATAGGAATTACTAGCAGGATCATCCCCCACCTGAATAACTGCTACACTAGGTCTTATCATGCAACTTTTTAACTGTTGTTTCATTTCATCCTGAATTTTTAAACTTAATGCTTCTCCATCCATAATTGTACTCATATTATCACCTCTAAATGTTGTTGGTAGTGTTTTTGCCTACCATCTACCTTAATTATAGCAAAAAAGAGTAAAAATCAAACAAAAAAATGCACAGTTTACATTTTTTGTTAAAAATAGTGTAAAGTAAAAGAAAAACTACAAATTTATTGTAGTTTTTTGTTCCATAAATTTTTTATATTTAGGTAAAACTTCTTCTACTGGACCATGTTCCATAAAACAACCATCATTAATCCATAGCACCTCATTGCATAAAGAAGCGATAGTATCCATATTATGAGAAACAATTAAAACAGTACGATGTTCATCTGAAATAAGCTCTTTCATTTTATTATAACTTTTCTCTTTAAACTGAGCATCTCCAACACTTAAAACTTCATCAATTAACATAATATCAGTCTCCAAAATAGCAGTAATTGCAAACGCTAATTTAGAATACATACCTGAAGAATATGTCTTTACAGGTTTGTAGATAAAGTCCCCAATGTCAGCAAATTCTATGATTTCTTTTTCCTTAGCTTTAATTTGCTCTTCAGAAAATCCTAAAAGCATACCAGATAAATAAATATTTTCTTTCCCAGTAAGTTTCTTATTGAAACCAACTCCTATTGACAACAATGATACTGAATTTCCATGTAAATCAATCATTCCTTTATCTGGAGAAAATATTCCTGCTATTGCTCTTAACATAGTAGATTTACCAGACCCATTTCGGCCAACTATTCCAAGAATCTTGCCTTCTTCCAATTCAAAATTAATTCCTTTTAGGGCTGGAAACAGTTCTACTCTAGATTTTAACTTTGCCCAAGAAGCACGTATTGAAGTCTTTTTAAGACCACGGTATGTTATATGCAAATCTTGTACAGTAACAGATATCTTTTTACTATTTTCATTATTTTTCATTAAATCACCTTCGCATAACTATTTTCATTTTTATGAATAACATGAACACCTACCATACATAGTAAAATACCAACAATTAACCATATACCTAGTCCTTCAAAACTTGGTAATCTTTGTTCCAAGGCTACTTTTCTCAGCTCATTCATACAAAAAGCAATAGGATTCAGTCTTAATAAGAAAAATACTAGTGTAGGACTTTTAGATAATTTTTTAGAAATATTATAGAATACTCCTGATAAATAAAACACCATCCTTAAACCAATATTTGTAAGATTTGCTAAATCATTCAAAGTGACTCCGAAGTGCATCAAAAGAAGCCCAATTCCAAAAGTAATAACATATAAAACAATAAAAATTGGGATAAAAAATAGCATATGCCAAGTGAATGGAACATGTTGAAAAATCATAAGAGCAATCGCAATTAATAAAGAGATTCCCATTTTAAATACATAGGTAAAAGATTTAGATAAAAGTAAAATATATTTTGGAATATATACTTTGGTAACTAAATCCCTATTATTTATAATTAATTTCACGCTACCATTAATCATACGATTAAAAAAATCCCAAGCGGTTAATCCTAAAAAAACAAAAGATGCAAAATATTTTTCATCATTTGGAAATACTACACCAAATACAAATGTATAAATTAACATAAAGCAAAGTGGTTCTATAATCCACCAAAGCCAATTTAAATAAGAATCGGCTACTTCACTTTTTAGTTCTGCTTTAGCAGAATAAACAGCATATTTATAATACTTTTTTATATTACGGAAAAACTTTTTCATACTAACCCTTCTTTCCAATGTAGAAAACACTTAACACTTTTGAAAATTGATATAAAATTTCATTACTTTTCTCCATAGCAATCGTTTTTTCAAACGCCTTACCACCAATAGTAAGTGCTGCTATTACTCCTGTTGTAACAAGGGAAGAAAGCAGTAATGATACATCCCACATACTAGAAACCGATGTTGCAATTACTACCCCCGCAGAACCAGATACAATTCCACAAATATCTCCTATTACATCATTACAGAAAGAAGAAACTTTCCCTGCATTTCTCTTTAACATAACAGCCACTTTAGCAGGCTTTATTTTTCTCGCACTCATGGAATGAAATGGTGCTTCTTCAGCTGTAGCAACAGCCATCCCTACCATATCAAATAAAACTCCTATTAATATAAATAATAATACTATAATAGTACTAACTAATAGGCTTGTTTCTTTTAAAGCTACCTCAGATATAAAAGAAAAAGTAACAGATATAGCAAAAGCTAAAAGAGCTAATTCTAACGCCCATATATAATCTTTCCACTTACTGTTTTTCTTACTTTGTTTATTCCCTTTTGTTTTCAAAATAATCCCCTTCTATATACAATATTTTCATTCTACATAATTTTCATTCTTTTGTCAATTTTAATGCTTTCTATTTTTCTCTGTCTCTTTCACAATATATACAGGTCTAGCCTTTGTTTCCAAATAAGTTTTTGCTAAATATTGCCCAATAATTCCTGTACAGAATAGTTGAACACCACCTACTAAGAAGATAATACATGCTAAACTTGGCCAACCACTAACTGGATCTCCCCAAATTAATGTTTTAAGAATAATAACTATTATCATAACAAAAGCGATGAAACAGAATAATACTCCAATAATAGCAGCTAATACAAGTGGCACTGTAGAAAAAGCAGTTATGCCATCTAATGCATAAGAAAACAGTTTCCAGAAACTCCATTTTGTCGTTCCAGCTACTCGCTCTTGATTCTCAAACTCAATCCATTTAGTATCAAAACCAACAAAACTGAATAATCCTTTAGAGTATCTATTATATTCCTTCATAGATAAAATAGCATCTACCATTTGTCTAGTCATTAATCTAAAATCTCTAGCACCTGCTACCATTTCCGTTTTAGAAATCGCTCCAATAATACGATAGTACCATTTTGTACAAAACTTTCGGAAGAAAGAATATCCATTTCTAGAGGTACTTTTAGTAGCTACACAGTCATATCCCTCTTCCTTAATTAAACGATACATTTCTTCTAATAAATATGGTGGATCTTGTAAATCTACATCCATAGTGGTTACATATTCTCCTGTTGCATATTCTAATCCTGCAAGCATGGCAGCTTCTTTTCCAAAATTTCTTGAAAAAGAAACATATCGAACTTTTTTATCCTGGTTTGATAGTTTTCTAAACTCCTCTAACGTTTTATCTTTAGAACCATCATTAACAAAGATTAATTCAAACTCTACTTGTTTTTTCATCTTTTCCATTAGTTTTGACATTTCAGCATAAAATAATGGTACTGCTTCTTCCTCGTTATAACATGGAATTACTATTGATATTGTTTCTTTTTTCATATATTACTCCTTCTCTATTTCTACGTTTCAATAAAACATATTTAAATTCTATATTCTCAAAAACTTGATCAACCACTTTTATTACTTCATAATTTTCATGCAAATAAGGAATACCTGTTTCATAAGCATTTCTCTTCTTTCTTATACGAATAATAACAAATTCTGTATTTTTATTTTTAATCGCATTTCTCTGGGCATCCTCATTATCAGGAAAAGCGTCATAATTAATATTAATTTTTTCAAAATACTTTTCTGTAGGTAAAATATCTGCCACTGTATAAAATCCACCATCGATATTACCGTAATAAAGAAGTGTTGGATTTTTTTCTTGATTCATAATATCTGAGAAAATAAACTGCGCTAAGTTTTCTTTCTTGGTACCAAGAAAATAAGTATTGGGGCTTAATACATAGACAAACATCCATAATATGGTAACAACAAACACTGTTACATATTTCATAGGAATATATATTCTAGCACAAATATTAGAAACAGATATTCCAAATAAGACAACAAATGGACTCATTACAAAGAAATAGTACAAATGATTCTTTAACCCAATATAATTGAAGAAAAATGTAAATAGAAATAAGACAAATATTCCTACTTTTAACCATTTTTTAATTACCACTTTATCTTTCAGCATAGTAATCATTCCAATGAATAAAGTAAACATATAAATAGAATTCCTATTCATGTTTTGTTTCAAAAGTTTCCACAATGTTTGAATTCTGTCCCAAAATGGTACAGTAGCCTCTGCTTTTGGATACAAAACAATGTTCAAATAAAAATAAACATCCCATAAATCTTTTAAAGATCCCATCATTAAGAAATAAATAAGAACTGGAAAAGTTACTATCAATATTCCACATAAATAAGCCAAAATAATTTGAACTATTTTCTTATATTGTTTACTTATTAGTAGTAAGAGTCCTAAAAAGAAAACCCAACCAATCCAAAATCCTAGTAAAATAAATTTTGTCCAAAGTACTATGCCTACAATAATACCTTCCCAAAAGTATAGCTTTGAAGTTTCTTCCAAGTATCTCTTATCTTTCATTAAGTATAAAAAATGATACAAACTAATTATAAAGCAAGGAAGTAGCAACTCTTCACAGCTTCCTCCGTGGGTAAAAGAAGGCATCGTAAGAAAAACTGCTAGTAAAAACGGTGATGTTGGATAAAACTGTTTTTCTCTTCCATATAATCTTAATATTTTATAATAATAACAAAGTACTAAAGCAAATGAAAAAATCTCTAACAGAAAAATTCCAAGAAACGTCTTATTAGATAATAAGTAACCAATTCCATATACAAAATATAAAATGGGTCCTTTCTGCTCAAATAAATCACGATATGGTACCAATCCATTCATAAGCCCTTTACCCATTGTAAAAAAAGCATTCGCATCTACCCAATCATTCATTGGATAAAGTGGTGATGATTTAGTCCCAATCCATAAAAAAAGTAATGACAAAAAGATTGAATAAATAATTACTTTTCTCCACGATTTCATAAATACTCCTAGCCATTAAAAGTATACCATCTTTTTCCTTAAAACTCAACTATTTGCTACGATAGCAAGCTTTCATTTCTATTCTACTTATAAATTTTATCATTATAGGTAAATGCTTTTTTTCAAAAAATGAAAAAATAAAACGAAAAAAGGACCAATGGTCCTTTATTTACCTCTTTAATGGCTATTAATATAGTTAACTTTACGTCATAGGTCAAGCAGAATTTCTCTAGTTTCCACATCACGTTACCATGATTGCGGTTCCCCTTTAAGGAAACTAATACATCGTCACCGAATGTATGGCTTGATTGCCACTTAGTACGCACTGCAATCCTATATTACACAACACTCTAGGAGTTTTCCTCACCAACTGTCCATTGTTAGTTCTTTTTTGCAACATATGTTTCAAGCAGCGATACATAACTAGTTCTAGCTAAAAATTAGTTATGCTGAACAACTATCCCCATATCTCACTCAAGGCAAGCTACACTACCCATAACTTTCGCCACGAAGTAGGTTCAAGCCTTACCTGTATTTTATCCATCAACTTACGTGTATAGGTAAAACACATAATAAGGTCTCCATGAATGCTGGGTCGTTTACGTATGCCATTACGGACGCCCAACACTCTACCTTCCAGCATCCACCCCAAACTGGGCGTAAGAAGCAAACACCAGAAGTTTCACAGATGTGCTCTTTAACAGCTTTTTAATTCTGTCTTCACAATGAACATTATTGACTAGAATAATGTGCCACCAATGACTAACATTTTATCAAAAAATACTGAACTTGTCAAATTGGCAAATTCAGTATCTATTATATGTATTTACAAAAAAAATTATACTTCCCATTTCATAACTGTTTTAAAGTCGTTATTTCGATCAGATTCAAAAGCTTTCGTCATATCATTAATAGAATGAACCACCACTTCCTCTGAAATGATTTTCTCTAAATATTCATGAGTTTCTGGATATTCTTCCAAAAATTTAATCGCAGCATCAAAATCTTCATAGCCGCTTCTACTATTTCCTAAAAGAGTAATTCCTTTTTCCAATACCATACGAGTATTGATTCCTACTAAATCTTCTGATACCCCCATTAAAGCAATAGAGCCTTGTGGGTTAATTATGTCAATAATTTGATTGATAGCACTCTCAGCGCCTGTTCCACCAACACATTCAAAAGCATGATCTACAGTTAAACTTTCTGGAACTTCACTAACTACATAAGTTTCATCTGCAAAAGGAAAATATTGCAATTTATTCCAATTTGTACCAAATACTACTATTTTAGCGTTTGGAAAAATCTTTTTAAGAATAAGCGCAGTTACATAACCGACACTTCCACATCCCCAAATTCCTAGAGTTTGCTTTTTTAAATGACTGTATTGGTTAAAATGTTCAATCGCATTCATCGTAACACTCATAAGTTCCAATAAAACAGCAATTCTATCATCAATATTATGATAAGGAATAATTCTATCCCTATCCATTAATACAACAGACTGCATAAAACCATCAAAACCACTAGCTCTAAATTTGCTACTACGCAAATAGTTTTCTTTCACAATACTATCATGCTCAATAGGAGTATTTGGAATCATTACAACCTTGGTTCCTGGTGCAAAATCTCCCTTAGTATCTTTAAGTACTACGCCAACTGCCTCATGTATTAAACACATAGGAAGTTTTTTGGCTAATACCTTTGGATCCCTTTTCCCTTGATAGTATCTTTCATCTGCTGCACAAATAGACAAATATAGCGGTCTTACTATAACTGTATTTTCATTTTCTACTTCCTCAACAAAGTCTATTCCAATTCTCTTAGGAGATTGTAATCTATAGTGATAATTAATCATGATTTAATCCTACTTCCAAAATAGCATTCGCTAATTTTAAGTCATGCATTGTAGTTACTTTTAA
Source organism: uncultured Bacilli bacterium (assembly GCA_964018915.1). Lineage (GTDB taxonomy): Bacteria > Bacillota_I > Bacilli_A > RF39 > UBA660 > UBA5578. The sequence continues at coordinate 163,290 of CAXHRJ010000001.1, forward strand.
GTTATATTCCTCACCACGCACAAATCCCACGTCTTTTCCCTTTACAACAAAGATCTTACAAGCATCTGTCAATATCTCTTTTTCTTCACTTGTTAAAGTCTCAAAGGTTGACATCAATTCTTTGATTTTAAATGTTTGTGGAGTTTGACCTAGATATAGGAAATCTCTTCTAGGAATATTACTCAATACTTTACCGTCTAATGATTCTACTATAGTGTCAGCAGCAGGAATAATGGTATCAACTGCATCATATTTTTTCACACCCTTAATATTATCAGTAATAATTCTATAATCAACAAACGGTCTTACAGCATCATGAGTAATAATAACATCTTTTTCTGTTAGCCCAAAAGTATCTTCAATATAATGACAACCATTCATAATGGTACCATTTCTATCTTTTCCGCCTTCTATAATAACAATTTTGTCATTAGGTCCAATATATTTTAAAACTAAATCACTCATATACCCCATCCAATCCTTTGGACATCCAATTAATACTTTAGCTATTTCTGGAACCAATAAAAATTGTTCTACTGTATGAATGATAATAGGTTTATCTCCTAACATTAGAAATTGTTTTGGCATGTCGGTATTTCCCATTCGTTTACCAACACCACCTGCTAATATTTCTGCATAAATCATAAATTCACCACTTTCTGAATTCATTATATCATGAATGCTTAAAATAAACAACAAACGAAAAGACGAATAAAAATCCGTCTTCTATGTAAATTTACACTCTCTAATTTTTATTTTTCTCTAGCTTTCTTACTAATGGCTTCTTTCAAAAGCAAAAGTATTCTTTTACAAACTTTATAATCTGTTTGATTAATATACTTTTGACTAAATTGTTTTACCCTATCTAAAGAATATTCCTCTTTTTCAATTGCCTTTAATATTACTTTAGAATCCTCACTTATTAACCCTGGAAGTTCTTTCTTAAAATCTGTATAAAAATTTCTAGTTTCTACATAATCATCATAATCATAGGTATAGAAATATAGAGGTTTTGTTAACAAGGATGCTTCATAGACAATAGCTGAATAATCACTAATAATGTAATCCGCAATCATAAGCATATCTCTAGAGGAAAAATCAGAATCCCAAATAACTCTTTCATCATGCTTTTCAAGTTTCGTAAGTGGATGTGGTTTTATAATTAAGTTATATTTGGAATAATTTACATTATCAATTAATTCTTGGATTTTTTCTTCTTTCTCTGCTTTTCTAAAAGTTGGTACATATACAATATTTTTCTTATCTTTCAAAATAGGATATTTTTTTATAATATTCTGTTTTTTATTCTCAATATATTCCTTGTCTGTAAGAATGTCCACAACTGGTAGTGGCATCACTATCATCGATTCTTTTTGATAACCAAAAGCTTCTGCGAAATAAGGAACACATACCTCACTACTTGCAAAAATATAATCATACCCCTTATGCATTTTCATAGTAGTAGATAGTTCTTTCTTTTCCTCTGACGTCATTTGCTTTCCTAATGCAGAAGTGCTCGTATCAGTTTCAACAACACTATAGCCGAATTTCTTTAAAGCACCCATTGCATGCCACATCTGTATTACTACTAAATTTTTCTTATGTTTTAATAAACTAACCACTATACAATAAGTGTCTAATATTACAACTTTAGAGGTAGCTATATGATACATTTGTTTAAACATATGAAAAATATACTTTACTTTATTTTTTAAACCAGGTTGTAATTTGTGTGCTAAAATAGCATATTTATATTCTCCATCTATATCAATTTCCTGCGCCAAGAGTTCAAAATCAAGGGGTGGTGTATTAGATTGCCTACTAATCATAGTAATCTTATTTTTTGTTGGAAAAAGTTTCAAAAAGAAATAAATGATTTTAAGTATCAAGATTGCGCATTTTAAAAGTATATTCATATTACTTCCCTTCTAGAAAGTAATCAACAACACGTTTTGTCGCATTTCCATCGCATGCAGAACAAAAATAGTCATTGAATTTCTTAATTTTCTCTTTATCTATCGTCGCTTTAGAAATAGCTTCTACTAGTTCTTCCATATTGGTTGCAGATACACCATAGTTATATTTTTCAAATGGGTAATAAAAATCTCTAGCTGAAACATAATCTTCCATATCTGGAACATAAAAAATAATCGGTTTTTGAAAAAAAGAATATTCATAAATAACAGAAGAATAATCTGTTATTAAAATATCTGTAATAAACAATAAATCATTAATCTCCCTTTCACTTGTCAAGTCTAAATAAAAACTATTATTTGAAAAATCATAATCAGGTCTATTTTTTATAAAAGGATGTAATTTAATAATGCAAACATAATCTTTGCTGAATTTTTTCTCTAGTTCTTCAAAATCAACCCATGAAAAATCATAATAAGCAGAACCCTGACCATTTCCTCTAAAAGTTGGGGCAAACATAATAACTTTTTTTTCACTTAGTGTTGGGTATTTGGAATAAATTTTTTCCTTAATATCTACACTATACTCCTGATCAAAGAAAATATCTGTTCTAGGAATCCCTAGTGCATGAACTTTCTCAATATCAATACCAAATGCTTCTGCATAATTTTTTCTAATAGATTCACTACTTACTATGGTTCCCGTATAGTTACGATGAGTCAAATTATAAGAGGTTGGACCTCCAGGTTTTCCCATACGAGAATATCCAACTGTTTTAAAAGCACCCATTGCATGCCATAATTGAATCAATTGTTTGCTCTTCTTAAGCTTTATAGGATAAATAAGTGGATAGAAATCATCAACAAAAACATATTTAGATTTTGCTAAATGATAAACTATGCGAAACATATTCTTTATACTACGTTTTTCTTTCAAAGTTTTTTTAAAGATACCTGTTATTTGATATTTGTTTCGCTTTTCAATTTCTTCTTTTACGTATAAAAAGTTGCCAGAAAAGTCTATCCTTGAATCTGATAAAAAGAGCACATGAGTATCCTTTTCCTTAACAAATAGCTGAAAAATTGGATACATAATCACATAAAATCCCATTCTAACTTTTTGCAAAAATATTTTTTTCTTATCTTTTTTATCTTCCATTTTTTACCACCTTAAACCTACTTGCTTCTATATAATTTTTTCGCATTTTTCCAAACGGTAATACATATCTAATGTTTTTATCTGTTATTAATGTATTACAATTTAAAATTTGTATTTTATATTGAAAACCAGTTCCTTTATTTGTAAATATCTTTTTACTCTTATCCTTTAAGTATTCCTGATATAAACTTGAATTTTCATCACAAAAATAAATATTGGCACCTTTCCCTCTCCACCAAAGAAAAGAAAGAAAATTAATAACTAAAAATTTCAAAGGTTTTTTTATTCTAAATTTGTTAATAAATCTATGATAAAATTTTCTTTTTTGAAAAATTACTTCTTTATTTACTAAAACTTGGTAATTATCAATAACTTTATGAGTAGCACACCATTCTACATTTTTCACTTCAAGAAGACTTTCTTTTTCATCCACTAATAACTCAAATTTTACATTTGTAACATTAGAAGAATCAAACTCTAAATAATAATTTCTACTAATAACGTTCTGATACTCCAAACTATTTTTTGTTTCTAATTTGATTTTCTTGATAAACTGATTTTGATGATAAAGATTAGCATAAACTTCTACGTTCTTATCATAATATAAACCAGTTTTTATTCTTCCTTCCACTAAAAATTTACTGCCTTTTCTTGTTAAATATGAAATTTCATTGATAGAAGTTAAATTAGAAAAGATTTTTTTTCCATTTACCTCTAATGAGTAGGTTCCGTCTGTCAATACTTTAGTAGATATTTTCTGCTTAGAAAGCGCTATAATCTCTAATAATAATTCCTTAGATAAATGATTGCAAAACAAAGAAAAATCTATTTTTTGTAATTTTGCAGTTACCTTTTCTAAATATTGGTTTCTATTCTCTAATGAAACACCTTGTGGATATAAACAATCTTCCTCTATTCTCCAACGCATGTTATTCATAACGATACTTTGAATATAAGGGTGATTATCATATTGCATCAATAGTTGCCCATGAAAAGCATATATGGTTTCAAAATCATAATCCTTTTTTTTAGCGGTAACACTACTAGAATGTTGTCTGTAATAGTAATATGCATTACTAACATATCCTAACTTTTTCTTTTCCATTAATATTTCAGTATTAAATTTTTCATCTTCTGAATATTTTTGATTAGTATCAAAATAATGTTTCTTGTCATTTTTAATACAAATATTAATTGTCGCCTGTACCAAATAATAATACTCATTTAAATCATATATTTGATTTGTTTTGCCAAAATCTTTTTGATATCTACTATGCATTTTCTTTCTGCCACTTGGATAAAATAATATAGCTGGATAAGTAACCATATCTATTTCATCATAATGATTGTCAAAAAAAGTGCAAACATCTAATAACACATTTTTAGATAAATAGTCATCTGGATCTAAAAATAGAATATATTTTCCCTTAGATGCTTTAATACCTAAATTTCTAGTATCTGACACTCCACTATTTTGTTTTTCATAGTAAGAAATATTAGAATATTTTCCTTCCCACTTCTTACATATATTACCACTATTATCAGTAGATCCATCATTTAATAAAATAATTTCATAATTAGAACTATTCATTGTCTGAGAAAAAATACTACTTAAGCACTTATCTATATACTTTTCTACATTATAAACTGGTATTACTACACTAATTTTATAAGAATAATTCATAAACTCACCTATTCTATTATATCATATATAAAAAGATTAGGCATCCTTTTTGCCTAATCTTAATATTTCACTAATTTTCGTCTAAGCTTATAATTTCATTATAGACTCTTTCACAATTTTTATTATCATGGAAAGCATAGAAAGAATTAATCCTATCCTCATACTTTTTCTCCAATTTGCAATCTTTTTCTATCATCTCAATGAGGGCTTTTACAAACTCATCATATTGCTCATAAACAGGGCCAAATCCCATCTTTTTATAATCGAAATATCCTTGATTATAAATCTGACTTTTATAAAATTCGTCTCGATCTTCTTGATAATAAATGATTGGCTTCTTTAAATAAGCAAAATCAAAAAAGATACTAGAGTAGTCTGTGATTAATATGCTATTTTCGCAAAATTCTTTTTGATAACTTGTTGATTTTTCTTCTATTTCAACATATTCATTTTTCTCAAAATCATCTAATTGACATAGCACATTAGGATGGGGAATAAATCTTAATTTATAATTTTTCTTTTCTAATATACTCAGCAGCCTTTTATCATTCATCAAATTATTAATAAATTTAAAATAGTCTGATTCTTTAAATTCCTCATTATATAGTCTCTCTCCAGTCGTCTTATCGATTTTTGAGGCCAAACTACTACGCCAAGTTAAAGATAGCATGATTTTCTTTTTCTTTTGTATTTCTTTTGCCTTCTCTAATAATGTATCATATCTAGGAAGCCCAGTAAGTTTTACAATTTTAGGTCCATAAGAATAATTGTAATCTAATAATGATTGATATTCTAATGGACAAGTAGTTACAAACATATCTATCTTTTTAGTATTTGTATTAAGCCATGAGCTTAAATCGTCCTTAATGATACCATGTTGTAAAAAAACAAACTTAAACTGATATTGATCTTGAATATACTTTCCTCCACCTCCCAAAGGATTAAAAATATAATCTTCTGCATGAGAAGAAACAATATAATCTGCTCTATGTACCATTAACTTATATTTCTTACTATTTGGATCTATTACTTTTCCTATTTTTGAGAGTCTTTCATAATCAGGACTATTAGAAGTTAATACAAAATAAACATTTTTCTTTGGATGATTTTCTACCATATATCGGAAGAAATGTTCTCCATTGTCATCAGCTTTTCCAACCCTATCAGAAATAAGCCATAATTCTTTTCTCTTAAATATTCTAGCCATTTTGGTTACTAATCTAATAGATAAATTTTTAAACTTTTTCCCCTTCAATAGTTCTAAGGTATTTCTAACTTCATAATAAAAAGATCTGAAAACATTTCTTCTCTGCTTTCTTAAACAGTAATCTTTTCTAACAATCGTTATATTTTTCCCTACATGATGATAACTCTTTGGCAAAAATTCTGTGAAAATACTACCCGTTTTCTTATATTTTGGAAATAAGTATTCCTCCTTTGAATAAAAAGCAAGAGTCCCCATTTCTTTTAGAGGAATACTAATATGAATACCAATAAAATCATTAAGAATGCTACCATCAAATGTCTCTTTATTATAATCATTAGCTAAAGTATAATATTCTACTTTTAATTCTCTATCATTATTTAATACACGAAAATCCTTTTCAGATACTAGTTTTCTATCTAATCTTCCATAAATAGAGATTTCTTTTTTTCTAATATAGAAAGAATCAATAAGGATATCTTCCACATCTTCTTTGCTAACAGAAAAACTATTTAAGTATATTTTATCTCCTTCATATTTAAGATTAACTTTATTTTTTTTCAATTCTAATAAAAATTTCTTACTAGAGAAATTTAAATGCAAGTGATTAAATAATATTTCATCATCTGTATCCTTGATTAAAGTCGATAAAATTTCTGTATATTTTTTACGAACATTTTTATCAATCTCTACAGAAGGGTTGAAAACAACTCGCCAACTCATATCATAAATTACTAAGTTTTGAATATATTTTATTACTTTTCCAAACTTTTCTTTTGATAAATCATATAAGTATCTATACACTTTTTCAGGTGTCACTAAATACCAATCCACATTTTTTGTCTGTCGTTGGATTGCAGAATTTCCCTCATATCTTTTTCTATAATAATAAATTGGTCTTTTTAATACTATATATTTTTTTAAATCTAAAAGAATTTCATTAATGAATTTGTTATCCTCTGAATACTTTATTGATTTATCATAACTATAATTTTTTATTACAGAGCTCTTAACAAATAAAGACGAGGAACTTAACTGTGGATATTCGTAATCTTCTAAAATATCCACTACTTTATCTTTTATATATTTATAATTTAATGGATGATTCCCTTTTTTAGCATCAAAAAACACCATCTTACAACTAAATAAAGAAATGTCAGGATGCTTTTGATAATTAGAATAGACAACTTCAAATGAGTCCTTACTCCATAAATCATCACTATCTAAAAAAGTGGTAAGCTCCCCTTCTACTAATTTTATTCCATTATTTCTAGCAGCAGAGACCCCTGCATTTTCTTGTTTCATATAAAAGATATTATGGGGATATTGATTCTTATATTTTAAACAAATCTCTTCTGAATTATCAGCAGAACCATCATTAATTAAAATCAACTGAATATTCTTTTCAAAACCAATCGTTTGATTAATAACAGATTCAATCGTCTCTTCTATATACTTTTCAGCATTATAAACAGGTATGATTACTGAAAACTTAAATTTAACTTCTGCCATCTATTCACTTCCATTCTTTATATTAACATTATAACAAATCCAAATAAAAAAATAAAGGCTTGAAGCCTTTATTTTTACTTACGAGCATTGTCTTTTAAATACAATCATTAAATTGTATGTAATTTATCTTGTTGTTTTTGGTAATATTCTTTAAGTTGCTGAATAATTACTTTTGAAGTTTCAGCACTATAGTGTAAGCCATCATGGCTCTCAAAACCATTGTTCAACAAATATGTATATGTATCACAATAATAAATATTATCTTCAGCTACTTCTTTACGAATAAAGTTGTTAAATTCTTTTACCTTTTCATTATCAGACATTGGTCTATCACCAAATTTTTCAACTTTTAATACTTCCAAATCCAGTGGATTTACAGATTCAAAAATTAAATTATGTTCTTGCCACTTTTCCTTTAATCTTTTATATAATCTAACATAATCAGAAGAAGAACAGATTTCTATACCGTCAACCTTTTTTCCTTGTTCCTTGTAGTCTAAATCATTTATTCCTAAATTAAAAAAGATTGTATAGTGCTCATTTGGATTTTCCTCCATTAGTTTATCTACTTCTTTTTCTGCCACATCCGTCAAATAATTACAAGTAGCACCATTTTTCGCAATAAAGGTAATATTCTTATCTTCTACTACTTTAGCAGCAGCATACATCCTTGAATCTCCTATAATAATAATATTAGAAGATTCATACCAAATTGGTTCTTTCTTTTTATTTCCTGCATCTTGATTTATCTCTACTTCTTTATTTGGCAATTGAATTTTAGCAAGCGCAATTTCTTTATCATACTTTAGTGAATATGGAACTGCAATAGCTAAAGTAAGTAGTATAAATAATAATAACATAATATTTGTTTTGTTTTTCATTTTTACTTCTCCTTTTTAAAACTTTATACTATAGTTTACTCTTTTTTTCGTCTTATTACAAGAAAAACTTTATGAAAAAAGACAATCATTCTATAAAAGATTGTCTTTTAATAGTTATTTTTTTCTATTTTTCTTCCACTCTTTATAATCTACAAATTCTAATTCGGTAGAATCATCTAAACCATAAAATAATTTAAAGCGATGAACAAAAACTTCGTTTCCTGGATTAGGACATTGCATATATCTTTGAAATGGTATCTTAGGTAATAATAATTCCATATCAGAATTATGCTTTTGTATATACCTTATACGTTCCATTTCTACTTTAAAGCAATAACCATATATACATAATAGAAAACTACAAAAGCATAAAGAAATCATGCATAATACATTATTAAAATACACTGACTCCTTTTCCACAACTGCATCTAACAATTCGCAAACTACTAGTACAAATAAAGCATACGTTGGAAAAAAGCATCTTGGTCCTATCGGGGTTACTACTAAAAGTGGAGCAGCTAGGATAACAATTGATGCTATCTCAAATAGTATTCTTTTCTTCTTACATTCATCCTCTATAGTAATAAATACAATAATCACTAAAGAAATAGCAAAGGCAATAGCTATAATTGCTTCTAAATATAATTTATATTTATTATGAATGAAAACATTTGATCCACCTATTACTTTTTTATAAAGAATATAACTTAAAAAGCCAATAACAACAAATGTCGCCATATTCAAAATATTATATTTCCATCTTTGGGCTTTTTGCTTATTCTTTTTATAAAATCTAAAGACAAGGAACAATGATAATAAACATAAAACAATGTTTAAAAATACATTTTGATAAAGAATAAAATCAGCTAGTTCATTAACGAAAGTTCGCAAAAAGCGAATAATAATATTATCTTGCTCTATAGTTCTGTAACCGTCTTCAGCATGGAAAATAGTTTGATAGGCCTCATTTGAAAACATCAATATAGCACCTAATATAGAACCAATCATATAAAATATATTTGCAAGGACTATTTTATGTTTCCTTATAAAGTAGTATATTACAATTCCTATGGATAATAAAACATTATATAAAGTGGCATGTTCAACAAACAAAGAATTTATAAATCCTAGCATTAAAAAAGGAACTACCCACCTATTTTTTATTTCTATATCATTATTAGTAAAAATATTTTTATTAAAAGAAAGATAAAATAAGACAATGATAATGGGTATTACATAATTAGCAAAACCAGAAGTCCAAGCTACTGCTTGCGCTAAAACACTAATAGGCATTGCTAATAATAGAATGATAGCAGACAAAATAATCATTTTGCTACTCTTTACTAGTTTTTGAATAAGGTAGACTAATGCCACAAAAGATAATGAAATAACAATAGCTCTTACAATACGATTTCTAGTTAAAAGCATTACCAACAAATTTCCTACCCAACGACCATTATAATTAGCAAACAAAGAATTTAGTCTATCTTCACCGATAGAAGTCCCCCATGCCCAATCATCATGGGTATATGGGAAAAAATAACTGACCAGTAAAACAATTGCAAATATTGCAATATATATGTAAATATATAGTTTGCTCTGTTTTTCTTGTCTCTTTTCCACTTCTTTCTTTCTACTCATTCTCTCACTCACTTTCCCTTTTTACTATTATCTTGCTTAATATATAATTCTTTATATTCCAATTTTTTTTCTTAACAAATGATAAAAGTCGTTCTTCTAAGATAGAAAATAAGACCGTTATAAACACACCAACAATAGCCATACGTAATGGCGATAGTTTTTTAAAGAAAAATGGAATATAAAAATAGACTGTTATATGATTAATAAAAATATATAAGCTAATCTTCTCTAAATAATAAAAGAATTTATTAGACAAAATTTTGAAATCATAAGTTTTTTGACTACTAATAATCAATACAGCGATAGAAAGAATAAGAAGCATTACAAATTCATATCTTTTAGCAGAACTTATAAATTGTATAACAAATAAAATACCAAATAGCATGCCCTCTCCAAGCACTGTTAAAATTATCTTAAATAATTTCGTATATTCTACATCCTTTAGACTCTTGTGAATCAAAAACAAAACCATTCCAATACTAATATCTACTAGCCCTCTAATAATAGAAGGATTAAAGGCATAAAACCAATATCTATTTGCGACATCTATTGTTCCATAATTATGATGCAGAAACCCCAACCCTAATACTATGAAAACAGGACAAAATAAATAGATAAAATTTTCTTTATGTTTCTTTATAAAAGGATAAAGAATCGTTAAGCCAATTATCATAACACTAAGATACCATAGTTGTCCAAAAATTGTTACCTTGCCAACGCCAAGATTTCTAAATAAAAGAAAACTCCAAATTGTATCTACTATTTGTGCAACCGTATAATCTTTATAAGCAACAATTCCTATTAAATAGATAAGATAGATTATAGTTAATGGCAATAAAAATGTTTTAATTCTAGAAATAGTAAATCTTACTGTCTCTTTCCCAATTGTTTTCTTATCATACTTTTCATTTAAAACTTTTTTAGCAAAATAAAATCCTGTTACAATAAAATAAAACTCCACTGCTATATATCCCCATCTAAAGATAGGACTTGCGTAATCTAAATAAAACTGATTGGTATGAAAGAAGGCTATTACAATTGCAAAAATAAATTTCCAAAGGCTAATAACCCCGTTGCGTGTTTGTTCTTTTTTCATAATATCTCCTTATTAATTTCTTTAAAAGAAGGAAAATAAGAAAGATTTTGTGACAATAGTTCTTCCCTTACTTCCTTATTACAACTTTCTATATTCTCAATGATATTTTTTGAAGTATTATCAGAATAATGTAATCCGTCAGGACTTTCAAAACCATTTTCCAAAAGGAAAGCATAAGTATTGCAGAAAAAAATTTCTTCAGATTCTATTTCTCCTCTAATGTTTTGATTAAATTCTTCTATACTGCCATTATTTGTCATTTTTCTTGTTTTAAATTTACCAGTTCTTAGAATTTCTTCATTTACTGGATTTACAGACGCAAAAAACAAATTATGCTGATTCCATTTCTTTTTAAAATATTTATAATAATCCGCATATTGACTATAATCACAAATATGCTTTCCATCAGGTGTATTACCAACTTCTATAGAATTTAAATCATTTACTCCTAAATTAAAAACAATTGTAAAATGTTCCTCTGGATTCTCAGCAATCAATTTATCCACTTCTGGTTCTACAGTTTCCCATAAATAATTGCATGTTACAGCATTTTTAGCTATAAAAGTAAGTCCCTCTTTTTGTACAACCTTACTAGCAGCATACATTCTCGAATCTCCTACAATAATAATTCTATTACTATCATAATACTTAGGAATAGTTGGACTATTATTTAAGTCTTCATCACCTACTGTTTTTTCTTCTTCTTTATTTTTCAATGCCTCCTTTTTATCATAATTATTTGCGATTATAAATAGACTCAAAGTAATTATAAGAAGAAGAAATCCCATAAGAATTTCTCTATTTCTCATACTTCTTCTTCCACTCCTTATAATCAATAAATTCTAATTTTGTATTTTCTCTTAATCCATAAAATTGTCTATATTGTGTTCTAAACCACTCACTTCTTGGGTTTGGCACCTGCATAAAATTTCCATATGGAATATTAGGCAATATCAATTTTTCCGCTGTTCTATTTTTTTCCATATAAGCTACTCTCTTTTGCTCTACCATAAAACAATAACCATAGATTACTAAATAAAAACTAATAATCACATAAGACGCTACTCTAAATATCCATTGTAAATCTATCTTTAATTTTTCTGTAATTAAATCTAAAAATTCAGCTGCTACCAGTACAAATAACGCATAAGTTGGAAAAAAGCATCTTGGACCAATTGGTTTTACAATTAAAAGAGGTAAAGAAATCATTGCTATACTACCAATTTCAAATAACATTCTTTTCTTTTTTTCACTATTACTAATTGCAACAACAATAATAGAAATAATTGCCACCGCATAAACCAAAATTAAAATTCCTTCTATGAAATCCTGATAACTATTTTTGATAAACGGATTGGCACCATTAGTCATCTTTAAGAAAAATTGGTAAGAAATAAAAATAATTAAAACAAAATTTGCTACCTTTAACAGCACTTTTTTTAAATTACTAATCTTATTCTTTCTAGAGTTATTTAAAAATTGATAAGAAAAAATTAATATAATAAGGCATAGAACTACATTCAATATAAAATTATTGTTTACTAATAAGTCTTTAAAATCACCAAAATAAGTTTTAATTGCCTTTACAATAAAATTTCCATCTTCTATAGAACGATACCCATCTCCTTCTCCAAATAATGTTCTATATCCACTATTAGAAAACATTAGGATACTTCCTAAAATAGACCCAATAAAATAAGCAATATTTGGTAGTGATACCTTTTTAAATTTTATAAACTGATAGCCCAATAAAAATAATCCTAATAAAAATAAATAAATAGTTAAATGCTCCATGAATAATGTTCCTGCAAAACCTAAAATTAGGAAAGGAAAGCTCCATAAATGTGATAAATTTTCTAATTTTTCTTGAAATAAAGTTTTATTTTTATAAATTATAAATAATGCCACTAACACTGGGGGAACATAATTTGCAAACCCTACTGTCCAAGCGAAACTTTGTGCAAACATTCTAACCGGCATTAATAAAATTAATAATATTGAAAAAAATGGAATATATTTATTCTCACCATTTACTAATTTCTTAATACATACAATAATTCCTAACATCGTAAAAGAGATTGTGAGAGACCTTAAAATTCTGACTCTTGTAAGAAGCATCCCCAAAGAATTTCCTAACCATCTACCATTAAAATTAGAAAATCCGTTTTGCAATCTTTCTAAACCAGTTGTACTTCCCCAATCCCAATCATCATGGGTATAAGGGAAAAAGTAACAAAGTACTAATACTAAAAAAAAGAAAACTAGATAAAACCATTGCTCTTTAGTAATTTTTCTTTTTTTTTCTGTTTTTTCTTTCTTAGAGAAAACAATGAATTTACTTAATACATAATTTCCTACTATTACACTAAATTGCGTCAAAACAGTCCATACAACAACATAAATATTGGAATTTAACTTTAAATACGTAATAAAGAACCAAAGAATTACAGATTCCATTACTAAAGTAACTATTCTAGAAGAAAAGAATAGAAAGATCTCCTTTAGAATTTTCTCATTTTTACTCTTAAATACAAAAGTACGATTTGTAATATATGCAAATACTACTGCTACCACCCAAGATACAATAATAGAGATTTGTAATTGCAAACCATCCTTCGCATCTAGTATTGTAAACAGTAAAGCATATTTTACAATTAATGAAATAACAGTTGTAAGTACTCCAATAATAAGGTAATTAATCATTTCTTGATATTTACCATATACTTCCTTCAATTTTTCTACCATAAATAACTCTCCTTTTTGATAACTACTTTTTCTTTTTCACAGTTGCTTTCTTTTTCTTAACTGATTTTTCTACCACTTCTTTTTTCTCTTCTTCTTTTTGTTTTTCTTCGTTGTGTCGAGAAAGAATTACATCTGTTTTGAAAGCAAATATAAATACGCAAAATAGTAATATCCCATAAAGAATATATCCTAATACAGCATCCACTAATACATACACAATAGAAGCTGCTGAAAATAAACTTGTTGCTACGTAAATAATAATTACTGTCATTTTTTGACTTAAATTTCTCTTTAGTAGTTGGTGATGGATATGCATCTTATCTGGTTTAGAAATACTTTCTCCTTTTAGTTTTCTCCTAATAATTGCAAATAATGTATCAGATATTGGAATGGTTAACAAAAGAAGTGGAACGATAATAGATGTTAACATTACATTTTTATATTTTAATAAGGTAATAACTGCCATTATGAAACCTAAAAACATAGAACCAGAATCGCCCATAAAGATAGATGCTGGATTAAAATTATAAAACAAGAACCCTAAGCAACTGCCAAACATAATAAATGATAAAATAAAAGCTAATTCAAATTGTCCTTTACAGGTTGCGATAATACCAATAGTTAAAAAGAATATAGCGGATATACCACCTGCTAAGCCATCTAAACCATCAATTAAATTAATACAATTGATACATCCTAAAATAAAAAATATAGTAACAGGATAAGCAAATATACCAAAGTCCACATAAAGGCCAAAAGCACTTAACTCTTTTAGTAAAATGCCACCATAAAAAACTACCACTAGTGTTGCAAATAGCTGTCCTAAAAATTTATGACTAGCTTTTAGTGGCTTAATATCATCTACTACTCCAGTTAAAACGATGATAAAACTACCAATTAAAATAGAGTTCATAATAGGAGTTGATTCCCCAAATATCATATAGCCAAGTAAAAATCCAATATAAATAGCTAGACCGCCTAAGCGTGGAATAGGTACAGAATGAACCTTCCTAGCATTTGGTATATCCATAGCTCCTACATGATTCGCAAGTGCTTTAATAAATGGCATAATAGCTGTCACTACTAAGCAAGGAATCATTATTAAAGAAAAAATTTTGAGTGCAAGTTCTTGATTCATAAAAAATCACCTATTTCAAATTATAGCACAACTTACAATATTTTACTATATTTCTGTCAATATCTGTCAGTTTTAAAGAAGTTAAACTTTATTTCTCCTTACTTTTTTTGTATAATGATATTAGGTGGTATATATGAAAGATAAAGAAACCGACAAAATTGAAAAAACTTCAGACTTTCTAGATTTAATGTCTAGAAGTGAAAGAAAAGCTTGGGAACGAGCACAAAAAGACGATCAACCAAAAGAAGAAAGCAAAGAAATGAAACATGCGAAAGAAGAAGTAGAAGAAAAGACAACTTCTAGACAAGAGAAATATAAACTTAATCAAGAAGATAAGGAAGTAAAAAGAGTCTTAAAAGATAATAAGCCGTTAAAACCTATTGGAAACGATCAAATGGAAAATACACAAAGTATTAAAGCAGTCGAGGAGGAAGAACTTCAAGTTGGTGAGCTTGGAAAGACACAACACTTTCTAAATATGACACAAGAAATTGCTAGTGCTTTGGGAGAAAATGTACAAGATAATTTATTTGAAGAAAAAAAAGAGGATTCTAAATTTAATCCTATCACTTGGATTGGACTTTTAATTATTTTCTGCTTTGGATACTTCATTTATCTAGTTATTAGTTCTGGTTATGACGAAGAATTACTACTATTAATTGATAGTGGCTTTCTTTTAGGAATTATTTTCTTTTTTGGTCTTTCCATTATTTCTAATAAAAAATGGACTAAAGTATTCTCTATTTTCAATTTTTTAATTATTTTAGCATTCATTGGAACAAATTCATTTCTATTATATGATTGGAATACTATCAAAGAAAAAGAAGAAGCGCAAGAACCTATCGTTGAAAAAACAAAAAGTTATGTTTTATCTTGCACATCAGAAAATATTGCTATCGAAGTAAAAGCAAAAGATAATAACATCACGAAAATAGAAAAAAAACTAATATATGCTAATGAAGAAGAACTAAAAGATATCGCCAAAATATTTGAAAATACTGAAGGAATAACTACCCAAATAGAAGAAAAAAGTTTATTGATTACATTTGACTTTGAAACATTGGATGTTAATCAATATAAAATTGTTATGAGAAATTATTTAGAATATTATCGTAATAATAGTGATTTTACTTATGTAGAAGATGATAAATTGCTTTACAATACCTATAAAGAAACGGAATTAAAAAACTTTGAATGTACAGAAAAAGAAGAATCATAACGATTCTTCTTTATTTTTTATTTTTCTTACCTTGCTACATAGAATTAATAGAAATACCATAATGATTAAACTTGATCCACTAATTACTACTATTAGAAATAAAAATCTGTTATTTTTATTCTCTAGTTCCTCTACTTTGGTATTATCATATCTTTGAAGGGTGCCTTCTTCTTCATCATAAGAATACCAATTGGTATCCCCTGTTTGAATATTAACACCATATACTAGTGGGTAAGTATCGTTAGAATTAATATAGACAGTTATTTCTTGTTCCCCTAATAAAATAGAATCCTTTTTGTCAAACCCCTTTGGAATTTCTTTATCATCTGGAGCTATTGGATAAAGAGTAATTCCTCCAAACATAATTTCTTCATATTTCTCATAAACTCCATTATCCTCCATAATATAGAAATTAATATTACTGTCTTCATCTTTTAAAGCTACTAAGCGATAACCAGTAATAGAAGATTCAAAAGCAGGAACTTCTTCCCCATTAATCATCGTAACCGTCTCTTCAAATGTAGAAGGAATTGTTAATCCTTCTTTTTTTCTTACAACAGAATATTTTTTTCCATCTATAGTAATATTAATAGGATTTAATTCTTTTACAGTAGCGTGAATTACATAGTTTTTAGCATTTCCATTCTCTGCTGTCACTGTAATTGTAATATCGTTACTTCCCTCATTTAAAGAATAGTTTCCCCCACCCTTTAAAGAAGCTTTAGAATCTTCTTTGTCTGCTTTTACGTTAATAGAACGAACATCATTTTCAAGTTCTAAAGAATATTCCAAAGTATTTTTATCAAACTTTGGTGATAACTCATATCCATCAACTGATAGTGATTTTAAATTATTGTTAGAAGAATAGGATGCCTGTAATTGTTGTTGAGTAATAATATTAATAGACAAGGAGCCGTTGGAAGAACTCATTGTTTTTTCATTCCATCCTACAATTTCTGAATTTTGTACAGAAACTGTTGCAGTTCCTGCACTCTTAGCTCTAAAAGTAATGGTATAAGTTTTCGTCTTTGTATTCCCATTAGAAGCAAATCCAACAGCCCTTGTACTTCCCTCTAATGTAGAGCTTACAAAAGTAAGTTTAGAAGAATCATACTTAACATCAAATGCCCAACTTCCAAGAGCAGAAGAAGAGGAAACAGTAAATGTTACTTTTACTGTATTACCAACTACTACTGTCTTACTACCCGTAACAGAAATTTTGGCAGACGCTGCATAGACAAAATCTGGAGTAGTAAAACTAAAAAATCCAAATGTACATACTAATAATATAATTCTTAATATTTTTTTCATAAAAACCTCCTATTATTTCTGGCTAATTGCAGAATCTCCTAAAATATGTTTTTGAACTTTTAATAAGTCCAATACCGTTATATTGCCGTCTTTATTTACATCCGCAGCTTCCTTAGAAGCACCGTTTAAGGTAGAAGAACCTAAAATATGTTTTTGAACCTTTAATAAATCTAACACAGTAATAGAGTTATCCCCATTAATATCCCCATAAATAACAGCTGTATAAGTTACCTTATCATCTCCACTTGTAATAGTGATAGTATCCCCTGTTTGAATATTACCAGATGTTTTTTCTTTATTATTTGAAACAACAGTTACAACCGCTGTTGAGCTAAGCTTTGTAATTTGTTCTTTCAAATCAGTCACCTTAGTAGATATATTAAAATTATAAATATAGTTGTTTCTTAAAACATAGGTAGTCTTACTCATAATTTCAGATACCTTTGGATATACAATCGGTTCATTACTTGGAGTTCTAGTTATTTCTATAGTATATGTTTGAAGATTTCCATTTTGTGCTTTTACCTTTAATTCTACTTTATTCTCTCCCTCCTTTAAGGAAACAGTACCAGTTCCACTTACTGTAGCTGCAGAGTTAATAGTCGTTGCAGTTATTTTAACACTACTAGTTTCTGTTGGAACAGTTAATTTGTAACTGAAAGTAGAAGAGCTATAACCATTAATGGATTTACCATCAATTGTAATAGATTTTAACCGATTATTTGGATTTCCTTGTGCTGGCATACTAGTAGATGCTGGCATATTTTTATATACAGGAATGTAAAATATATACGCCTCATCCATTACGTCTGCATCTGAGTTTACCCTAGCCCTATAAGATCTTTCTGCTTCCACCATTGGAGCAAATACACTCTGTTGATATTGATGAGTATAATTAGGTGCTGGATTATTCACACCATTCTTTATAGAATAATTATAGATTGTATTCCATTTCTCAAAATAAGCGTTAAATTGCCCTCTAGATACATAACCAAGTTCAATAAATTCTGCGCCACCAAAAATGGCTTTTTTCTCTGTAGTCCAAGGTCTACCATAAGTTGATCCAGTAGCCGCATACTTAACCCCTAGTTGGGCAGCATTAGAGCCAGAAAATGCACCAATATTATAAAAATTATAACCCACATACGTTTCCCCATCAACTGTTACTGGTTTTCCACTAATAGCCACATTAGGAGATGTACCACTCCCTACCTCTACAATAGAGCGTGTTGCTAAATGCAAAGGATTTACCTTATAATATATCCCCGCTTCAAAAAAATCTTTAGAAAATTTAGAGATATAAGAATTACCCAAAATATTTTCTACAATATCTAAAGTATGAACATTTTCTAAATAATTTAATGCCTCAAATTGAAAAATATACATATCAGATAAAAAATTTCTTGGATCCATGTAATAAGCAATTGTTTGATTATTAGCGGCAAACCAATTAGAACCATCATAAGCTTTAAATTTGTCTGTATCCCAATTGTAATTCTCCTCTTTTGTAGAAAGATATCCTTGAGTAAGACTACTAGTTGATTGATACAAACTCTTATTTCCAACGTCCATATTATTTACTGCTGTTTGAAAATCTAATTCTGTTGGAATAGCTATAAATTGCCAAGTAGGGTGTGCCTGCTTTAAGATAGACAAATCATACCAATAACTTTCAGGAAATCCTGCTGTTTGAAATTCTTGCTTCAATTCATCTGATACATCTGCTGCTTTAATATTTGCTGTACAAGCATATCCATAATACGGATTATTTTTATATACTAGTTTAACATAAGAAAATGTTCCCTTACATTCACTTCCATTACCTGATGTTGGGGCTGGAACAGGATTCTTACTTGTAATAACCGTTACCTCATCGCCAGTATCAATCCAATAAGTTCCCTTAACTAAAGAAGAAAAGGTAGTATCTTTATAAAAGCAATTACCAGATGCATTATCATGTAATTTGCATTTCCCATCTGCTATAAATTTAGCCTTATAATCTGCTTTTACAGAAACAGGAGTCAAACATAAAATTAATACTAGAAAAAGAAAATAAATAAATTGTCTCTTCATCCTATCACCTCAGTTACCCTATTAATTCATTATATCAAAAACTGTCGAAAAAAGGAAGACTAATCCTCCTTTTCACATATTATTCATATTTATAAATCGCAATATTTTTATCACCATATCGTTTTTCTTTTTTTAAAGTAAATCTTTCTTGATTTACTATAGGTCTTTCTTCTTCAAATTCACATACTAATAGAGCACCTTTTTCTAATAATTCTAGTGCTTCTAATTCCTTTACCGCAATATTTAATAAATTCTGATGATAAGGAGGATCTAGAAAGACTAAATGAAACAGAAGCCCTTCCTTTTGAAATTTCTCTAAAGCAGATTGATAATCTGAAAAAAGAACATGAGCATTTTCAATACCCACTAAATTCTTCTTTAATACCTTGGTAATCTCTTTCCCTGAGTCTACAAAATATGCCTTTCTAGCTCCGTTAGATAATGCTTCTATTCCAAGAGAACCTGTGCCTGCAAATAAATCTAAAACGATACTATCCTTAATATCGTTTTGAATAGAACCAAATAAAGATTCCTTTACCCTATCCATAGTAGGTCTCGTGCCAGGAATACCAAACCCATCTAATACCTTCCCTTTATATTTACCACTAATCACTCTCATAACTTCACCAAAATTATTATACCATACTACTTAATAAATTAGAAACAAAATTAAAAGCATCTAAGGCCCGATCCACTTTATCACTTGTTCGAAGCTTATAAGTAGCTCTCATCTCTTCCCTAAACTCAGAAAAAGCAGATGGATTTCTAATCAACTTTTTATACCAAACACTATTCTCACGTAAATATTTTTTATAGAGAGGATTCTCTTTCATTTTTAATTGAAGTTCATAACTCATTAATCATCAAAATGTTTATAGATGGGTTTAGGTTCATAGGTCGGTTTAGTCTCAACATCTTTTGTAACGGCTAAATCTCCTAATACCCCTAATACTCTTTGAATGCTAGAAATAGATTCCTGAACAGAATCTAAATTAATATTTTTAAAATAATCCATGAAATCTGTATGTGTTTTCTCTTCTTTTTTAGGGACTGCTAAATACTGGTTCCAAACTTCATTTTCTTCTCCATACATATCATACATCTCATAGAACTTCTGCCAATTCATATCTCCACTATTTACATGTGTCACTAACCTCGGATTCTTTTTTACAAATTCTTTAAAAGCTTCTTTAGACATATTACCACCTAACATAGTATATGAAAAAAGATAGTTTTTTGAACTATCTATTTTTCTTCTATATCGAAATTATCTAAAAAATCATCAATGGTCATAATTTTTTCATCCACTGTGTTCAAAGATACCTCTTCTATAGTATCTTCATCAGTTTCTGTTTGATGAGATAAATCAGCAATAACATAAACATCTTCTACAACAGACTTTGTAATAACACTTCCTGTTGACTGTCTATCTGCAATTGGAAGTTCTGTCATTTTTATTTCTAAATTATCATTTAAACATCTTAGCCCCAATAGGCCTTTTCCATTAGAGATAAAACTTTTTAAAATATAGTAAGGATTGGTCTTCACTTCACGAATTAATTTTGTTCCTTTTCTACCACGACTACCCATTTCAAATTCTTGCATCTTTACTCGTTTGCCTGTATTTTTACTAGTAATAAGAGTAAGGAATTCTTCTTCATTAAATAAAGAGAAACTAACTACAAAGTCATTTTTAACGGAAATGGCTTTTACCCCGCTACTTCTAACACCTGTAATTGGGACTTCAGAAATAGCATATTGTAATCCATATCCACCATGGGTTGTGATAAACACATTCTTACCTGATGATAATTTTACATCAACGACTCTATCCTCATCTTTTAACTTCATACAAACAAGTGGTTTTGTATAGCGCTGTACTTTTAAATCAGATAACAAGGTGCGTTTAATCATTCCATCCCTCGATACAAAAGTAACAGCTTGTTTATCTGAGAAATTAGATACTGGAATGCAAGAAATGATATTCTCATCAGAGCTGATTTGAATTATATTGCTTACATGTTTCCCTAAATCTCTCCATTTTAAATCTGGCAACTCATATACTGGTAAATATAAATAATTACCTAAATCAGTAAATAATAAAACTGTATCTAAGGTATTTAGTTCATATAATCCTAATACATAATCTCCCTCTTTTAAAGCAGTATTTTCTGTTTTTGCTTGATAGCTTCGCATAGATACTCTTTTTACATAACCATCTTTACTTACTACCACTACACAATCCTCTTTTGGGATCATAGAAGTAGTATCCACTTTAATTTCTGTGATTTCTTCCTTGATTTCTGTTTTTCTTGGAGTTGCATACTCACTCTTGATTTTTCTCAATTCTTCTTTCATAACATTTTTAAGCTTGTTTTCATCTGCTAAA
The DNA here is from genome assembly GCA_964018915.1 of uncultured Bacilli bacterium. Taxonomy (GTDB): domain Bacteria; phylum Bacillota_I; class Bacilli_A; order RF39; family UBA660; genus UBA5578. Next base: position 185,255 of record CAXHRJ010000001.1, read on the forward strand.
ATTGCTTCTAATCCTTGAATAATTAATAATAGATTATTGAACTCTTCTTTTAATACATCAACATCTGTATTCGTTAATCGATAAAGTTGTAAATTAACAATTGCTTCTGCTTGTTTTTCTGTAAAATCATATTCTTTTACTAAATTATCAATCGCATTTTGTTTGTTTTTACTAGAACGAATCGTATGAATTACTTCATCCAATATATCTAAAGCTTTTATTAAACCTTCTACAATATGCATTCTAGCTTTAGCGTGCTCTAAATCAAACTTTGTTCTTCTTGTAATAACTTCCCTTTGATGCTCAATATAGGCATCTATTGCCTGTACTACTCCCACTATCATTGGTCTTCTATTTACAATAGCTACCATATTATAGTTATAGTTAATTTGCATTTCTGTATTTTTAAATAAATAATTGATAATATTTTCAGTATTCGCATCTTTCTTCAAGTCAATAACAATACGAACAGACTCTTCCCTATCTGATTCATCTCGAACTTCTGATAAGCCATCTATTTTCTTATCATAGATAATATCTGCAATTCGTTTTACTAAAGCCGCTTTATTGACTTCAAATGGTATCTCATGAATCACAATTTGTTTCATTTTTTTATCTTCTACCATTTCGTACTTAGAACGAATAACAACCTTGCCTCGTCCTGTTGTTAAGGCTTCTTCTATTTCTTTTTTTCCTTCTACAATTGCACCAGTTGGAAAGTCTGGTCCTTTTACAATATCTAAAATTGTTTCTAAATGGCAATTAGGACTATCAATTCTTTTAATAGTCGCATCAATTACCTCCCCTAAATTATGAGGTGGAATTTCTGTTGCATATCCTGCACTGATACCTTTTGCACCATTTACAAGTAAATTTGGATATTTTGCTGGTAAAACGATTGGTTCATACAAAGTATCATCAAAGTTAGGTGCCCATTCAATCGTATCTTTATCAATGTCCTTTAATAACTCTCCACTGATTTTAGAAAGACGAGCTTCTGTATAACGCATAGCCGCTGGTCCATCACCATCCATAGAACCATTATTACCATGCATATCAATATAGCATTCATTTTGCTTCCACCATTGACTCATATGAACCATTGCTTCATAGATAGAGGAGTCCCCGTGTGGATGATAATGTCCCATTACATTTCCTACTGCTGTTGCACTCTTCTTATGTGCCTTCTCATAGGTATTTTTATCACGGAACATGGCATAAAGAATACGTCTTTGTACTGGTTTTAAGCCATCTCTTACATCTGGTATTGCACGATTTTGAATAATATCCTTAGCATACTGTCCAAAACGATCTCCCATGATATCTTCTAAAGTGTAATCATAAATTTTCCCTAATACAGTTTCTTCTTGATTTTTCTTCATAATTCACTCCTAATTAATCTTGTAGTTATCTTCAAGAGAGAATTCTACATTCTCCTCTATCCAATCTTTTCTTGGTGCTACTTTATCACCCATTAACACAGATACACGTTTTTCTGCTAATGCTGCATCACTAATACTTACTTTAATTAAACTTCTCGTTTTAGGGTCCATTGTTGTTTCCCATAATTGGGTCGCATCCATTTCTCCTAATCCTTTATATCTTTGTGTTTTTGTCTGTTTGCCCTTATACTTCGCTAAAAGATTTTTTCTATCTTCTTCTGTCCAAGCATATTCGCCTTCTTTACCACACTCTATTTTGTATAATGGAGGCATAGCTATATATAAGTGCCCATGTTCTATTAATGGTTTCATATAACGATAGAAAAATGTTAACAATAAAATTTGAATATGAGATCCATCAACATCAGCATCAGTCATAATAATTACTTTATCATAGTTACTATCTTCTATATCAAAGTCAGTTCCAACACCTGCGCCTATTGCATGAATCATAGTATTAATTTCTTCATTTTTATAAGCTTCATCTAAAGAAGCTTTTTCCGTATTTAATACTTTACCGCGTAATGGTAGAATTGCTTGATATTTTCTATCTCTTCCTGTTTTAGCAGAACCACCTGCAGAATCTCCCTCGACTAAGAATAATTCATTAATACTAGGGTTTTTAGATTGTGCTGGAGTAAGTTTACCACTAAGTGCTCTTTCTTTTTTTTGCTTGTCTTTTCCATTTCTGGCTTCATCTCTTGCTTTTCTAGCAGCTTCACGTGCCACTTTACTCTTTAGCATTTTCCCTACTATATTAGTAGCTATCTCTTTATTTTCTTCTAAAAAGTATTGCAATTTCTCAGATATAATTGCTTCTACCACTGTACGAGCGGCAGGAGTTCCTAATTTGGATTTTGTCTGTCCCTCAAATTGTAATAAAGCCTCTGGAATTTTTAAACTGATAATCGCCGTTAATCCCTCTCGAGTATCTGGTCCTTCTAAATTTTTATCTTTCGCTTTTAAATACCCATTTGCACGAGCATAATCATTAAATACTTTCGTTAAAGCGGTTTTAAACCCTACCTCATGAGAACCACCATCAGTAGTTTTTACATTATTAACAAATGAAATAATACTCTCAGAATATCCTGTTGTATATTGAAATGCTACAGAGACATCAATCTTATTCCTATTGCCATTAAATTCTACTACTTTGTGAAGTTCTTCTTTATCCTCATTAATATATTCTACAAACGATTTAAGTCCATTATCATAATGAAATATCTCTTGTTTTTGATCTTCCTCATCAACTACCTCAATCGTAAGTCCTTGAAGGAGAAACGCGCTTTCCTGCATTCTCTCGCAAATTGTTGAGAAAGAAAAAGAAGTTGTTTGAAATATCTCATCATCTGGCATAAATTGTACCCTTGTACCAGTTTTAGACGTTTTATCTAATTTTGTCAATTTCTGATCTAAATGTCCACCATCTTTAAAAGATATAAAATGTTCATATCCATCTCTTTTTATAGTTACTTTCATCCATTTAGATAAAGCATTAACTACAGAAGCACCAACACCATGTAAACCTCCAGATACACTATATCCACTAGATTCAAACTTTCCACCTGCATGTAATACTGTATAAATTACTTCTGGTGTATCTTTTCCACTAGCATGTTTTCCAACAGGAACACCACGCCCTTCATCTTCTACGCTAACACTGTGATCTTTATGAATTACAATACGAATTCTGTTTCCAAAACCATTGATTACTTCATCGATAGAATTATCTACTATCTCCCATATAAGGTGATGTAATCCTTTTTTATCAGTTGATCCAATGTACATACCTGGGCGCTTTCTTACGGCCTCCAACCCCTCTAATATTTTGATAGAGCTCTCATCATATTTTGTCATTCTCATCACCTTACAGTATTATAACAAATTTTCATTGATTTCACAAACAAAATACAAAAAAATATTATTTTTAAACAAAAAAGAGAACTTATTGTTCATAAGTTCCGCTTTATTATTTCGCAAAAAGTACCCTATAAGTAATCGCAAAAATATCACCAATATCAATATAATGATTTCTATTAAAATCACTATGATTTAATCTAAATCCACGAAAATTCAACTTTCTGCTTGCTGTTTTTAAAACTTCAAAGATATCCATTACATCAATGTTTCCATCTTCATTGACATCCCCTGATAAAGCACTATAAACTGTTACCACTTTTGATGTTTCCACACTTCCAATACGGGCTGTAATTGTTGCTGTACCAACACCAACTGCAGTTACTTTTCCAGATTCGTCTACTCTAGCTACTTCTGTATTACTAGAAGACCATACTACTTTGATGTCATCTGGTATAGTAGCTCCTACTGGTAAATAGCTAAGAGTTAAGTTTGTTGACTCCCCTTTATGGAATTCTAATTCTTCATTAATTTCAATTGCCTTTAAATCGGCACTTACAGAAATTTCAAATTCTTTTTTTAAATTTCCAATCGATACTGTTAAAGTTGCTGTACCAATTCCCTTACCTGTAATTGTTCCTGATTCATCTACTGTAAAAACATCAGGATTAGAACTTTCCCATTTAAAATCCGTCTTAGAACCAGATAATATAGCTTGATTAGCCACATTGACTAGTTTGATACGAGTTGGTGATAATTCTTCATCAACTTTTACTGTCAATGCCTCTGTATTTGGCCAAATAACATCAAAATTAATATTTTGCTCTAATACTTCAACAATCCCATTTTCCTCATGAACAATACCAGTTTTTTCCACTGGTGAAATTGCTTCATTACTACTAAATAATTGACACCAAAAAACATTACTACCTATTTTAAAATATCCTATTCCAATAGACTTCCATTCTGGTGTTAAAATGTTCTTTCTATGTCCATCAGAATTCATCCAAGCTGTCATAACATCAGTAGGATTGAAATAATTAACAGCGATATTCTCACCAAATGAACCAATATGACCATTTAAAATGGTAGACCAAGAAGTACCATTTGGCCTTGTATGACTCCAATAAAGAGAACTCTCCCTTGACCTAGTCATCGCTAATTCTGTTAATGTCGCATCCAATTCCAATGGAGCTAAGCCTTCTTTTTCTCTTTCCATGTTTACTAATTCTAAAACACCATCAACATAATTATAATTGTAATCTCCAGATAATGTTATCGTGTAAATTCCTTCTTCATTCACATCATTTTTATGATTGACTGCCAAAACATTTGGCAGACCAATAAACAATGCAAAAGTTATTATGAAACCCCATATTTTTTTACTCATTTTATCACTCCCAATTTCATCTATTTATAAACCTATTATATCGGACTTCTAAAAAAAATACAACAAAAAAGAAATGAATAACATTTCTTATGAGTTAGAATCTGAACTTCCTGCCTTATAACGGCAGGTAAGATTTGAACAACTCTTTGAAGAATTATCATGATATTGAAACAAATAATTACCAAAAAATTTACTAGATTCACCCTCTATACTGCAAGCAGAAGAATCATTGCCCCCACAATAAGTAACAGTAAAAGTTGCATTAGCAGAATCTTCTACCTCTTTATAAATATCGCCTTTTAATAAACCACACATTACAAGTTCGCTAACACAGACTTCTTCTCCACTTGAACCAGAAACACTTGGTAATATAGAAGAATCTTTTTGCGCTAAATCATAGGCAGCATTTAAAATAGTATCCACATTTACTTCTTTAACATCCTTTTTAGCTCCTCTTAAAACACCTGACACAGCAGGAAAAGTAACTAGACCAATAAGTCCTAAGATAATTACAACGGCTATAAGTTCTACTAACGTAAATCCAGTATTATTTTCCATAAAATCCCTATCCCTCATCTTTAAATTCAAATATATACATATAGTTTCCATCAAATTCCCACGGTTTTTCCATTTTAGTAGGTTTATGCTGATTATAATTTAATATAGTAGTTTCTGCTCTCTCCCTATCTGTTACATAAAATATATGAATTCTGGATTCAGAAAAACTATAATTTTTACCACTAATCGGATTTTTTATCTTCTCTTCAATGATTCCTAACTCACTTAAAAATTTAAGAGTTAAAGTTGTATCACAAAGATATTGGTAACCATCTTTTGCCATTCTTGCTTCACCAGTATTTTCTTCCTCTATACTGTCATAGCTTAATTGAGTCATCTGCTTAGGGGAAACACTATCTCCTTTACAATTTGTCCCCCAACTTTTACTCACATAGGCATCTGCTACATTTGGAAGCACTATTCTACTTGTTGGTACATAGGAAATAGCTCCTGCTAATATATTCTTAATTTGGATTTCCTCTGCCTTTTCTTTATTTCCCTTATTTACAGAATCTAATAACTCAAATGCCGCTAAAGCTAAAAGTCCTATTAGTGTAATTACACCCAATAATTCCACTAATGTAAATCCTCTATTTTTCATATTCTCACCATTATCATTATAAAAAAACATAGTTAGAAAGTCAACAAAAAAAGAAGTGTAATTTTTCCTTTACATTTCTTTTTTACTCAGTTCTTTTAATTCTACTAATGCTGTTAATGCCTCCATTGGGGTTACTTGCAATGGATCTATTTCTTGCAATCTATCTCTCAATTCATCTTTTTTCACTACTAATTCATCTAGAGGAAGAGATTCTTGAATTTTAATATCTCTTTTTTTCTCTTTTTTTTCATATACTTCTAAAATACTAGTAGCTCTCGCTATCAAAGAATCTGGTAAAGAGGCAAGACGAGCTACATGAATACCATAACTCTTATCAACACTCCCCTCTTTTATTTTATGTAGAAAAGTAATATTTCCATTTTCCTCATAAGCACTAACATGAATATTTCTTAAATGGTTTAGCGTCTTTTCTAAATCCGTCAATTCATGATAATGGGTTGAAAAAATTGTTTTGGAATGGATTTTATCATGTATATATTCGATGATTGCTTGGGCTAAAGCCATACCATCAAACGTAGCAGTTCCTCTTCCTAATTCATCAAATAATACTAAACTGTTTTCAGTAGCATTTGAAACAGCATCATTAGCTTCTTTCATTTCTACCATAAAAGTGGATTCTCCACTCACTAAATCATCACTCGCCCCAATGCGCGTATAAATGGCATCAAATACAGGCAAAATAGCTTCCTTAGCTGGAACAAAAGAACCTATCTGGGCCATAATAACGGTAACAGCAAATTGTCTCATATATGTACTCTTACCAGCCATATTAGGACCCGTAATTAGCAAAATATCTGTATTATCATCCATAATAATATCGTTAGAAACATATTCACTAGCAAGAACTTTCTCAACTACAGCATGCCTATTCTCTATTAATTTTACCTCTCTTTTATCTACTAAAATTGGTCTAATATAATTGTTTTCTTCCGCTACTGTCGCAAAAGACTGTAAAACATCTATCTCACTAATTATCTTAGAAATTTCCTGAATTTTAGGAATATATTCTTTTATCCTATCTCTAATTCCAATAAATAATTGATATTCTAACTCAATAATTCTTTCCTCAGCATTTAAAATTAAGGCTTCTTTCTCTTTTAAAATAGGGCTAATATAACGCTCACAGTTGCTTAAGGTTTGCTTTCTCTCATAGCCATATTCTTCTTTTACAAGCCCCATTGCACCTTTAGATACTTCAATAAAGTATCCAAACACTTTATTATAACCAACTTTTAAAGTCTTAATACCAGTTCGTTCTCTTTCCTCTGCTTCAAAACGGGCTACAAAATCTTTTCCGCCTTTTCTTAAATCCTTTAATTCATCCAACTCAGAAGAATATCCTTCTCTAATAAGAGAACCTTCTTTAATACTAATAGGTGGAGTTTCAAAAATACTCTTTTCTAATAATTCATATAAATCCGTTAAAGGTTCAAAACTTTGATAAGCTAAAGATTTCAAAATATTAGAAATATCTGGAAGGACTCTTAAACTATTTTTCAATTGTATTAAATCTCTCGCATTTGCATTTCCAAAAGCAATTCTTCCACTTAATCTCTCTAAATCATATACTTCATAAAGTAAATTCTTTAAATCTTCCTTTAATAAAAATTCTTCTAATAATTTTTCAACTACATCATATCTCTTATTAATTTCGTCTTTCTTAATAAGAGGATTCTCAATATAACTTTTAAGCATTCTTGACCCCATTGCTGTTCTTGTTTTATCAAGAAGCCATATAAGAGAAAAATTTCTCTGTTTTAACCGCAAGGTCTCCGTTAATTCAAGGTTCCTTTTCGTATGCATATCCATTTTTAGTACATCTTTATTTTCTTTTACAATAGCTTTCTGCATATGTGTTAAAGACTTCATTTGATTACTAGTAACATAGGTTAATAAATGTTTAATAGTCGTAACTAATCTATCATCAGCAATTCCTTCATATACCTTTTTATAATCTTCAAATTCCTCTATTTCATCACTAATCGTTACTAAAATTTTAAACTGATTTTCTAACATATGAATGATGTTTTTCTCTACCTTAGAAGAAATTACTAATTCCTTAATATCTAAGGAAACTACTTCACTTACTAGTTTTGTAGATTGATGAGGAAGGAACATGACATAAAGGATTCCCGTAGTAATATCTGTATAACTTACTCCATATGCATGGTCAAAATCTAAAATGTTGCCAATATAATTAAAATCATTCTCAACAAGGCTTTCCCCATTCATAACAGTTCCTTTACTAATGATTTGAGTAAGCCCTCTCTCTACTAAACCCTTTGCTTCCTTAGGATCTTCTAATTGTTCACAAAGCCCTACTTTATATCCCTTATCAACCAATTTCTCTACATAAATATTCACTGCATGATGTGGCACCCCGCACATAGGAACTCGTTCATCCAAACCAGCATTTCTTCCAGTCAAAGTAAGTTCTAATTCACGAGAAACAGTGACCGCATCTTCAAAAAACACTTCATAGAAATCGCCTAATCGGAAGAAGACAAAAATATCTGGGTGCTCTTTTTTTATTTCTATATATTGACGCATCATTGGCGTTATTTTACTATAATCTATGTCACTCATTTTCATATTAACCACCTACTTCATTGTAACAAAAAAATGGACCAAAGTCCATTTTTCCATTCATATTCTTTATTTTTTTACCTTTTGAAAACTATTTAATTTATCAATAGATTTCAAAGCTAAATCTGAACTAGAATATAAAAGTCCATGTGCCCCATAAAATTGTTCTTCGCGCTTTAATCCTGCATTTGTATAATAAGCGGCATTATATAAATTAGTGTATTCAACAAAGTTATTGGCAGTACCATAACTTCCTACATACATTCCATCTTTCATTCCATATTCTGGATTTCTTTGCCAGTGAATGTATTCTTCTAATATTGCTTGACTTCTCCATATCGTTCCATCAGATCCTAATTCTAGATATCCTATAGAAGCAAGCGTATTATCGCATTCTGGGTAAGAAGGATAAATCGGATTATGAGGATGATAAGCTAGCTCACATTCCCAATCCTTAAATTCTTGATAAGAATGAGCAACGGAATCATCACTACATTGATAAACAATTCTCATGTTAGAAGCATATTCAGAATAACTTCTTTCACTCACCCACTTTTGACCATCTGGTGACATAAATACAGTTACAGGTAAAGAAACATTAACTACCTCTAACGTTCCTAAAGAAGCTTTCTTCTTTTTATAAAAATTGAAAGACGTTCTATCAATAGCAATTTCACCATCTTTATATTCTAACTGAAAAGTAATCGTATCATATTTAGAACTTTTTACTTTCGTTTCCCCTAGGCATCTATAAATAGCTCCTAATAATTCTGGATTTGCATTTTCCTTTGTTATAACACCCAATCCATCACTTGTTAATTCAATAGAAACTCTATGGTTAATTTCCATATTACCCCATTTTTTATTATATGGAACATAAGCATACGCTGGATAAGTCTGTGCAGTAGTCGGCATTACTATTGTACAGGCAATATTATTGCTTTGTTTTATCCTATTTTTAGAAGTAATTTTTGCAACACCTGAAAGGTTTGCAACGGCTTGTCTATTTATTCTCATATCGTAAGCCCCCTTAATTGAAAATATTCTACCACAAAAATGAAATGTTTGCAAATAAATCCTAAATATTCTCTTGCAAATATTTTAAAGCCTCATCAAAAGTAGATACAGGTACTATTGTAATAGAATAATTCTTTTTCTTTTTGAGTTCCATCGCTTCCTCATAATTTTCCCCAGCTGGAACAAAAAATATATCCGCCTTTTTTGAAGCTGCTCCCTTTAACTTATATTCTACTCCACCAATTGCTCCTACATTTCCTTCTGAATCAATTGTTCCTGTACCCACTATTTTTTTACCACCTGTAATATCTTCTTCCACTAAAGCATTATAGATTGCTAAAGCAACCAGCAAACCACCACTAGGGCCTGATTCGGAATCACCATAAGAAATTTTAATAGATGGGGTTGCTTCATAACTTCTAATTTCAGAAAGAAGGAAGCCAATAATTTTAACACCTTCTACTTCTATTACCTCTGCTGTCCTAGTATGTTCTTCCCCACTATGAACTACTTGTAAAGAAATAATTTCTCCAACTTCTTTACTCGAAATCACATTTGATAAATCTTCTCTAGAATGAATCTCTACACCATCAGCAGATAATAATTCATCGCCTACTCTTAAATCCGTTTTTGCTTCTTCATAGACATGAAGAATAAAAATTTCTCTGTCTGTTATTTCTACTTCTTTTCCAGCCTTCTCATACGCTAATATAGCTGCATTTGCATAAGAAGCTCGCATCCACAATCGATCACGGGCCAAAATATCCCCATAAGAATCCGGTAAATCATTACTTTTTTTAGGGTAAACATCCCAGTCATCCTTAAATAAAGATATCAAAAGCATTGGCAGAGTTGCCTCATATTCTGTAACATATGCTAAATTAAGACTTCCTTCGGAAGAATAGCTACCGCCTTCTATCTCAATTCTACTATCTACATTAATAAGTCCACCAGGAGCATCTATATAGTATGGAAACTTTATAACAAGCGCTAAAAAAATAACTATGTAAATAATTAAAAAGAAACAATTCTCTTTTAAAAACTTTAAAAATTTTTTCATATTATCACCAATTACCTATCATAAAAAAAGATAGAAAACTATCTTTGAGATTGCAAATAACGATATTCATTTATCCAGTAACTTCCATCTGGAGCCACATAATATGTACTGTCATCGTATTCCTCATAATCTTTTTTATTCTCCCAAAAATCGCCATTCTTATCTTGATAATACTCTTTATTCCCCACATTGACAACACTGGTTCCCAGATTAGAGTCTCCTAATCTTAACCCCACAATAACGGCTAATCCTGCTATAAAAATAGATAATGAAATCTTTCCACTTTTACTCATACTTTAATCCTCCTAACGACGAAATATTCCAGATACTTCATTACGCACATAATCACGAACTTCGCTCAAATATTCTTCATCCCTTGGATTCATAATTGGATTTTCTTGAAGAGCCTTATTTACTGCTTGGCGAGTATCAAGTTCTAATTCATGGGCAGTCTCATTTAATTTATTCAACCCAGAAAAGCCTTCTTTAGTAAGTATTGTTATTTTCCACATACCAGAAAGAACACTTTGACCATAAGTGCTTCTATTAACACCTGCACTAGTCGCCTTAGAATCTAATAATGTTGGAAAATTAGCATATCTCATTTGATTCATAACTACCCTCCTATTTTCTACTAATATCATACCATATTTTAAACGTTGGAACAAGAAATTTTAGAAAAAAGTTTACAAAAAAAGATTGAGTAAAATAAACTCAATCCCTTATTCCCTTTTTATTCTAATATTTTTTATCTTGTTTTTTGTGATTCTTCTTGATCCATTTGCATAATAGCAACATAATCTGCCTTTGTAGCATAGAACTCGCCATTAACACAATAGAAACCAGTTTCTGGATCTATATATCCACCATATTCATCTAATTCAATAGAAGCTTGCTCTTGACTTTCTACTACAACTTCTTCTTCAGCAGAAGCGGTTTGAGAATTTTGTAAATACTCATTCCATGCATCTCTATCAGCAGCTGTTTCAAACGCAGTTCCATCAGTAGCTATAAAACTTTCTTCTTGCTTCTCCTCTACTGGAGCCACAACAGTTTCTTCTTCTGTAGATGAACTAGCAGCACTATAAACAGCAGAACTTGCTTGCATAGTAGTACTTTTAACATAGTCTAAATAGTCTTGTTCGCTAGCCCAAACACTTCCATCTGGTGCATGGTAGAAGTTATCTTCCTCATATGATACATCACCAGAACCAACATCTTCATAAGAATTGTTGTTGTTGTTATTGTTGTTAGAATTTTCACTATTTAAGTAATTTTTATACTCTTGCTCACTAGCCCAAACACTTCCATCTGGTGCATGGTAGAAGTTATCATCATATGATACATCTGCATCTGAACTATCTACATAACTATCAGATGTATAAGAATCGTTAGATGATGAATTAATAGAATTTATATAATTTCTATACTCTTGTTCACTAGCCCAAACGCTTCCATCTGGTGCATGGTAGAAGTTATCATCATATGATACATCTGTATTTGTACCAGTGTTATCATTAGTTATAACATCTCCAGTATTTTGCTTTAATGAATTAATGTATGCTAAATATTCAGCTTCACTAGTCCAATAATCACCATTTGGATCTCTATATCCTTCCCCTTGTTCAATTACTGTACCATTTTCTACTGTATCTACTTTTGTACCATCATTTGAATTTTGATATTTCTCATATTCTTCCTTTGAAGTCCAAACGCTTCCATCTGGTGCAGTGTAAAAGTTTCCTTCTGTTTCTACAACAGTATTATTTTCTCCGTTTGAAACACCTTTTAAATAAGCGTTCCATGCATCTCTATCAGCAGCTGTTTCAAATGGAGTTCCATCATCTGCAATGAAAACCTCATCTTGATAGTCAACTACTGTAGTCCCTGCTGGAGCATCAACAAGTCCCTTATCTACAGCTATTTCATAATCTTCTTCACTAACCCAAGTAGTAGTATTTCCTTTTTCATCAGTTACTTCATAGGTAGGTCCATCGTAAGTAGCTCCCATTTCTTCAGCAATTTTTTGTCTTTGCTCTTCAATTGTTAGCATATCATTTTTCATTCCTAAGCCATCAATATCTAAGCTATCTGCTAAAAGTCCAAATTCATCTTCTACTGTTGGATTGTCATTAGGTGTTTCTGAACCATTTGTAATTGTTGGAGCTTCTGGAACATCAGCTTGACGACCATTCATATGCCCAACAACGGCAGCAGTCACTCCACCAGCTCCAAGTGTAACAGCTAAAGCAGCAGCAATAATTCTAGTTTTTGTAGTTTTAAATAACGCAAATCCTTTTTTGCTTTTTCCTTTAGCACCTAAAATATTTGTTAATCTTTGTACATTAATATTATTTAATCTCATGGTAATTTCCCCCTTCTCAAATAAGTCGTGGACTATACTAACATTTTTTTTTTAATTTGTCAAATCAATTTTCTTAATTTATAAATATTTTATAATTTATTTTCTCACTACTATAAAAAGCATATAATTTTTTTCCAAATTAGTCAAGTTTTTTTCATACGATAAATACAATTTAATATGAAATCAAAAATAATAAATATTCTGTTAGCTTTTCTTACAGTTGAAATTCTACTTTGTCAAAGCAATGTAACTTCAGAAATTAGAAAAGCACTAGAACTTTTTCAAAAAAATGTATTTCCTAGTCTTTTCCCTTTTTTGGTACTATCTCCATTTTTTATTCACTATGGATTTTTTGAATTCATAAAAAAATATCTAGGGCCTATATTAAAAAAGATATTTGGTATTTCTGAAAATGCTTCTTATCTATTTTTTATGAGCATTATCTCTGGGTTTCCTAGTAGTGCTACCAATGCCAAGAATCTATATGAGGAAAATCTTATTACTAAGGAAGAAGCATTTCGCACTTTGTTATTTTCCCATTTTTCAAATCCCATCTTTATATTTTCTATGGTTTCTATGCATCCTGGCTTAGTGCTTTTCTCGCATTATTTTTCTAATATTATAATAGGGCTACTATTACATCATAAAAAAAGAAAGACAACTCCAGAAAAATTAGTAAAAGCACAAAGAAAATTTTCTTTTTTTGAAATATTTTCCAATTCTATAAAAAATGCTATGCAAAATTCTCTTTTTATATTAGGTGTAATTGTATTTTTCTTTATGATAAATGCTATATTAGATTTTCCCATAACACACTTATTGTTAGAGTTATCACAAGGTTTATTGTATGCTAACTCCTTATCAGTATCCCCAAAATTAGTTGTATGTATACAAGCATTCATTCTTTCATTTGGCGGATTCAGTGTCCATATTCAAACCTTTGGAATATTATCAGAATGGAAGCTTTCTTATCTTGCTTATTTTTCTATTAGAGTTCTTCATGGAATTCTAGCTAGTGGCATTGTATTATTATTTTTCTATCTTTAATACTTATAAAGAACTTTGACAGTCTTTGTTTTTTTTGCACCTGTCATTGGTAAGGTAGCATTAATATCGAATTCTATAAGCAAATAAGTGTCTGTAGATAAAATTTGTCTAACAATTTTTGTATTATCAACGGTTGCACTTTTTGGAAATTCATATTTATCATCGCCTAACTTCTTATTACTTTTATCAAATGTTGTTACTGTTGCAACTAATTTTTCATTTTCATTTGCAAAAGTTAACTTCATAGCTGATAAATCACAAGATGAACTTTCAGCAAAATCAATGGTAGTTCCCCATGAACCAAAAGCCTTTACAGGACAGACATCTGCTATTTCATTTAAAGTGCGTGATAAAAGAGCAACTTGAGACTCCAACTCTACCTCCATCTTATTTTGAAGATAGTTCTCTTTTATAGTTAATAATATATTAGTTAGGAGAATCATTACTACACTAGCAAGAGCAAAAGAAGTCAATAATTCTACTACAGTAAAACCATTATTATTCATTTTTTTCATACTATTCCTCCTTAATTGTTATAGCCGCAAATTCTCCATCATTGTATTTGACAATAAGTTGATAATCATCCTTGTCAGCCTTAGGAAGAGTCTTCAAAAATGGCCCAAAGGTAGCATCTACCTTAGTTAAATCAGCATCCCCTTTTACTATATAAGCACCAGTTACGTCAAGAATGGTTAATATTTTTGTACTATTTTTTGTAAAATTAACATCTTCCAACTTATATACACCTTTTATTTTCGCTTCATATGAATTGGGAGGATACATGCCCTTGTCTACTTCATCATAGAAATTTTCTTCATTTTCAATTATTAATAATCTTTTTAAATTACCAGTCCGATACAATTTTTCGACAGAATTATAGTTTGACAATCTATGATAAGAATCTGTTATTCTAGAATATTGGACATACATATAAAGTAAAATTCCAGCAATAGTTAAAGAAACTAAAAGTGTCTCCATCAATAAGAATCCTTTAGTGTCTAATAGTGTATTTTTTTTCATAGAAACGTCACTCCTTGTATTGTATTCATTACAAAATTATTATATAATATATTCAGGATAAATGCTAGTCCTAAATAGTAAAAGAAGAAATAAAAAGAACAAAAAGGGGTTGAAAAAATGCTTAGAACATTTGACTATGAAAAGATACCCGTTGTAGAAATCGTTAATGATATTATGCTAGATTCTTCTAAACGAGGTGTCAGCGATATTCACTTCGATCCGCACAAAGATAATATGATTATTAGAGTTCGTATCGATGGTTCTTTAATTGATTATGCAGAGGTACCCACACTATTTCAAAAGAATTTAGTTACACGTATTAAAATTATTTCTGGAATGAACATCACAGAATCTAGACTTCCTCAGGATGGAGCCATTAAAGCAAATCTTCAAGGAACAAATCTAGACATGCGTGTTTCTGTATTACCAACAAATTTAGGTGAGAAAATCGTTATTCGTATTATGGACTATAGTTTAAGTGGTACTGGTATAGAAAGTTTAGGCTTCTCTAAATCAAATTATGAAAAAATTCTAAAAATGTTATCTTTGCCAAACGGTATTATTATGGTTACTGGTGCTACTGGTTCCGGAAAATCTACTACAGTATATGCCATGCTACAAAGATTAAATAAAGAGGACACGAATATCATCTCCGTCGAGGATCCAGTTGAAATGAATATTGAAGGAATTAACCAAGTTCAAACAAATAGTGAAATTGGTTTGGACTTCGCCACAGTTCTACGTTCTATCTTACGTCAAGATCCGAATGTTATTATGATTGGAGAGATCCGTGATACAGAAACTGCAAAAATAGCTGTACGTGCCTCTATCACTGGACACTTAGTTCTTTCTACTATCCACACCAACGATGCTTTAAATACAATAGAACGTTTATTAGATATGGATGTAGAAAGATACTTGCTTGCCAGTGCACTTGAAGGTATTATTGCTCAAAAACTTGCTCGTAAACTTTGTGACAAATGTAAAAAGAAACGCGAAGCGAGTCCTTATGAAAAAGACTTATTCCAAAAAGTACTTCATAAAGATATTGATTATCTATACTCTGCTGAAGGTTGTGATGACTGCCATCATGGATATAAGGGACGTATTCCAATCCATGAAGTTCTACTTATCAACACTTTAATACGTGACGCTATTACAGAAAACATGAGAAAAGACGAATTAAGAGAATTAGTATATTCTCAAGACGTTGCTTCCCTACTTCAAGATGGTCTTCAAAAGGTTGAAGAAGGAAAAACAACAGTTGAAGAATTATTAAAATTAATTGATCTTGAAAATGATGAAACTAGTAAAGAAACAACAATGGGATTAAAAGAATCTCTAAGAATCGCTGAAGAGCGTGAAGAAGAAATGAGAAGAAAAGAAAAAGAAGCAGAAGCGTTAAAGAAAAAAGATACTGATACAACAGAGCAAGTACAAGAAGAACCAGTAAATGAGAATGTTTCTTCTGAAGATGATTTATTAGAAGCATTAAAATCTTTAAACATTGACTTCCCTGTTAATCCAGATAAGACAAATGAAAGTGATGAAGACGAATTACTAGACCGTACAGGAGAAATTGAAGATATTCTTTCAGGAATCGATTTCAGTGATACAGATGGTTTATCCGAAGATGCCTTGAAAGATTTATTAAAATAAAAATATGAACATTAAGTTCATATTTTTTTATGCAAATAAAGTTAAAATATCTAAGCAACTACAATTTAAAAAGAATAGTAATAGTGTTGCTACACTTAAAAATGGCCCAAATGGAATCTCATGAGTAGATTTCCTCTTTAATAATATTAATGCAATTGGAAGGCCTATAATACTTGCTACAAAAATAGTAATAATAGAGAGTGGAAAATCTAACGACATTCCAATAATAAACATCAATTTGATGTCTCCACCTCCCATTGATTCTTTTTTGAATAACCAATCTCCAAATAATTTAATCCCATACATTAATAAAAAGCTTCCTAGTCCATTTCCTAAAGAAAATAGCAAATTCAAAAAAGCTTCTTTCCATTGAAAGTTTGAAAGAGCCCCTCCCCCTATTAAAAATTGACTAATTCCAATTAAAAGAATACCTGCTATAATTAACTCATCTGGAATGATATAGTATTTATAATCACTAATTATAATTATGATTAAAATAGATGATAAAACTAATGCCATAAAACAAGAATAACTAAAACCAAATCTTAAATAAGAAAGGAAAAAGAGAGTCCCTGTCAATAATTCAAAAATTGTATAATACCAAGAAATCTTTGTTTTACAATGTTTGCATTTTCCACCTTGAAACAAAAAGGAAAAGACTGGTATTAATTCTAGTGGTCCTAATTTATGATTACATACTGTACAATGAGAAGAAGGAAACACTAGTGATTCCTTCTTCGGTAAACGGTATCCTACTACATTGTAAAAAGAGCCAAATAACATTCCAAATATAAAGAAACAAATAGAATAATAAACAACCAAAATTAACCTCCCATATTCTGTACTGTCTCATACATGCTAAACATAGGAACTACGATAGCAAGTACTATGATACCAACGATAACTGTTAAGAAAACAATGATTAATGGTTCCATTAACGCTTTAACACGTGTAACACTATTCTTATGTTCATCTTGATAATAATCTGAAACTTTAGCCATCATCTCTGCTAATTGTCCTGTTTTTTCCCCAGTTACAATCATTTCATATGCAGGTATTGGAAATGCCCAATGATCTTTAAATGCAGCAGAAATTTTTTCTCCAGACGCTAAATTGTTAACAGTATCAAAAATCATCATTTTATAAATTTCATTATTTGTGATTTTCTTCAAAATATTCATACTATCTGTAATAAATACATTGTGAGATAATAAAGATGCAAATGTTTTACTAAACATATTTACCTCATTATAAATAATGATATTCCCAGCAACTGGAATATGCATTGCAATCCATTGCATAAATGTTCTTAAAATTTTAATATTTTTATAACAATATACAAACATTATAATAATAGCAATAATCACTAATAAAATCTGAATTAAGTAAGATTTTAAAAAGTTACTAACGGACATAACGATTAACGTAAATTTAGGGATTTGCGAAGCATCCATAGAAGTATATATATCTACAAACTGTGGAACAATATATACCATCATAAAAATGGTAACACAAATTGCCATAAAAAATACAATACATGGATAAGTCATAGCACTAACCATTTCTTTATGTGCTGCTTCTGCTTGTGAGAAATAATCAGCCATATCATCTAACGCTTCTGGTAACTCTCCCGTTAGTTCAGATGATTTAACCATGTTAATCAAAATAGCTGGGAAGGAATTTCCTTGATTTTCCATAGCTTTAGAAAAACTATCCCCCATTGTTAAATCGTACATCATAGAGCGAAACATTCTCTGATAATTTTTATCTTTAAATTGTCTAGTTAAAATACTCATAGATTCTACTAATGGAATCCCAGATTTGATATAAGTAGATAATTGTGTAAGGAAGAAAATTAAATCCTTTCTCTTCATCTTAGCACCATTACCATTTACACTACTATACATTGTTTGAATCCATTTATTAGTACGAATACTATAAACAACCATTCCCTCACTCATTAAAAATGAGTGAACTTCTAGTCTTGAATAGGCAGCGAAATAACCTTTAATAGTCTTTCCTTCTGGGTTTCTGCAAACATACTCCCACATTACCTTTTTCTCTTCTTTTTCTGCATCTCCGCCTTCAATATCCATCATCAAAGCCTGTCTATTAACATCTTTTTTATTTTTCTCACTTTTAGCAATAGAAGCTTCAACAGACTGCTTGATTTTCTTTATCCCGTTTTTTGGAATATTAACAACTGCCTCAATAGCATCACTAATACGATCTCCAATAGTCTTCTTTTGATTTTCATATTCATCAGATACATATAGGAAATCATCTTGAGGCATCGCCTCTTTTTTTACTACTGGTTTTTCTTTAGGTTTTGTAGTTTCCTCTGATTTTTCTGGTTTCAAAACATCATTTAAATGAACTCCACGTAATCTTTTTTCTTCTTCTGTCAATTCTCTTTTCACTTTTGTAGTTTCAGCTGGAATTTCGCCTTTTGCTCTTTTCTCAGCCATCTTCTGTGCTCGCTTTTCACTTTTCTTCTTTTCACGGGCATTGATTTGCTCTAATTTTTTCATTTGAGATTTCGCTTGATACTCTAATAACTTTTGATAAAATTTTGCTATTAAAATAAAAGGCAATTCAAAGCAAACAAATACATAATGAAAGAAATGATATACTCTAACACACATCCATGTCCATCCATCTGCTATTTTTGATAAAAATTTGCTTTTCTTAAACAATTTTCCTACACCACGGACTATTGTTACTGGCAACAATAATATAGATAACACTAAATCAATTAAAAATGTCACTATTATACACCTTCCTCTTTATTCTCACACTAATATGATTATAGCATATTTTTTGACAAATAGAAAACATTTTTTACAGAAATGCATAGAATATTTTAGAAAGATTTCTAGGAGGAGGATTTCATGAATTTTTATAACCCTTATCTGTATTCTATTCCAGCATCAACTTCTACTGGACTATTAAGCAAACTTAGCTTTGGATCTATTCTAAATGGTACTACAAAGGCTCTCAATTTTGTGAATCAAGCTATTCCTGTTGTAAAGCAAGTGTCACCAATAGTAAAAAATGCAAAAACAATGTTTCGTGTTATGAATGAATTTAAAAAAACAGATGTTCCTGTGAGTAATAACAAAGTGATAGCAGACGCTGAAATTATTGAATCCCCAGAAGCCATCAATCCTGTAAACACGAATGGACCAACTTTTTTTGTATAAAAAAAGAATTTAAGTCATTAATTGTCTAAATTCTTCTTTTTAATTGTTCTAACTCTTCTAATAACTTCTTTTTAAGTATCATTTCAGAATCATTCTCTGGAATTTTTTCCATAATCTCTAATACTTTTGCATGTTCATTTTCAATAAAATGAATATTTTTTTTCAAAATAGGTCCAAATTTAAAATCTTCTTCATCATAATCTTTAGTTCCTATTATGAAATCAATTATAATATAGTGTTTTCCTTTTTCCTCTACATATTTTTCATCTTGAATTTGATATCCTAATGATACCATACACCTTCTCAAATCTTCAAAATCTGTATGAGTACTAATAATCATTCGATTAGTAAGTTTTCTACCTTCTAGGATTGACTTAATAGTTCCCGTACCCATACCAGATATCACTATCACGTCTTCTGGCTGGATAGCAATTCCTTCTAAACCATCTGTTAAAACAGTAGTTACATTTTTTACATGAAACCTGGAAATATTATATTTCGCTTGATCTAAGGCATTCGCATTGACATCAGATGCAATACACTCACAATCTTTTTCTTGGGATAAATAGATATCTAATAAGGCGTGATCACAGCCAACATCAATTACTTTACTATTGTTTGGAATAAGACTTGCTATTGTTTCTAATCTTTTCGATATTTTCATTATTCAGCCATATAGTCACGTAACTTACGACTTCTTGATGGGTGACGTAACTTTCTTAAAGCTTTTGCTTCAATTTGTCTTATTCTTTCCCTAGTAACACCAAACATTTGACCAACCTCTTCTAATGTTCTTGGTTTTCCATCTTCCAAACCAAATCTTAAACGAACCACCTTTTCTTCTCTTTCTGTAAGAGTAAGTAACACTTGGCTAATTTCATCCTTTAACATCTCATTTGTA
The DNA here is from genome assembly GCA_964018915.1 of uncultured Bacilli bacterium. Classification (GTDB taxonomy): domain Bacteria; phylum Bacillota_I; class Bacilli_A; order RF39; family UBA660; genus UBA5578. The sequence goes on from CAXHRJ010000001.1 coordinate 205,985, forward strand.
GCAAACTCTTCTGGGCTTAAATTTCTTTCATCCTTAATAAAGTCTCCTAAGTGAGAGTCATCCTCCTCACCTATTGGTGTCTCTAAGCTTACAGGATCTTGACTAATTTTATAAATTTCTCTAATTTTATCTACACTTGTATTCATTTTCTTAGCTAATTCTTCTTCACTTGGCTCTCGATTTAATTCTAATGTTAACTGTCTTTGAACACGAGCTAGCTTATTAATTGTCTCAACCATATGCACTGGCACACGAATAGTACGAGCTTGATCAGCAATAGCTCTAGTAATAGCTTGACGAATCCACCAAGTTGCATAAGTAGAAAACTTGTATCCTTTGGTAACATCAAATTTATCTACGGCTTTCATTAAGCCAATATTCCCTTCTTGAATCAAATCTAAGAAAAGCATCCCTCTTCCAACATAACGTTTAGCAATACTAACAACTAAACGTAAGTTAGCTTCCGCTAAAATATTTTTAGCTTCTGGGTCTCCAGCAACAATTCTATCTGCAAGAGCCGCCTCTTCATCTAATGTCAATAATTTTATTTGTCCAATCTCTTTCAAATACATTCTAACTGGATCATTAATTGTCAAATCTTTTGTTAAAGTATTATCGTCTAATAATAATTTATCTCCACCACCATCAGAATCGTCTTCTTCTGATACAATTGCTATATTATTTTCATTAAAAACATTATATAAATCATCTAAACAATCTGCATCTAAGTCTAATCCCTTTAAAGCAGAAGCTAAATCCTCATAAGTAATGAAACCTTGTTCTTTTCCCTTTTTTACTAATTCTTCTTTTCTTTGTTCATAACTCTTAATCTCTTGCATTCTCTTCTTCACTCCTCATTTTATATTCTACTAGTTTTTGTGCTAATTCTAGTTTTCTACTATAATTATCAGAACTAGAGAGTTCTCTACGATACTTATCCATCTGTATTCTCTCATTATATTCTTTTATATTTTTTAAATAGTCTTCTATCTCTTCTACATCCATTTCTTCTTTCAAAGATAAGGTAGAAAGTTCTCCAATTGTTTGAATAGCCTCTTCATCTTCCCTTAGCTCTGTTAATAAATCTGCTATATCAATATATCCATATTGCTTTAAAAATGTACTGATTTGAAACGCCAAATGTCGATATTTATCTGTTGGCATATGCGTAATTTTTTTATCATACATTTTTATAGCATTCGTATATCTAAGCATGTAGAAAAGTAAATTTCTCTCTGATTTTTCACATTTCGTCAATCTTTTTTTCTTTGTATGATCAACTTCATTCTTCTCTACTTTTGCTTCTTTTTTTTCTATTTTGCTTCGTAAAAAGTCTAACGATAAATGGGTTTCTTCACTCAACTTGGTAATGCTAACTTCTCGTAATACATCATCATTCATCTTTCTGATTTCTTCTAACATAGAGTTAGCATAATTTGCCATATCAACAGAATTATTTATATCCAAATCTGCTTTTAATAAAAACTCTTTGAATTGAACAGTGTTCATGGCATTTTCTATTTTCTCTAAAAATACAGACTTTCCATATTTCTTAATATATTCATCTGGATCCATATCATCTTCTAAACGAATAATTTTGGGTTGAATTCCTATTTTAGAAAATTCCTCTAACGCAGCCTTAGTTGCTTTTAATCCCGCTGCATCACCATCAAAGCATAAAATAACATCATTAGAAAGTTTTCTAACAAGCATCGCTTGCTCACTGCCAAAAGCTGTTCCTAAACTAGCGACTACATTCGTTACTCCTATAGTATACGCTCGAATAACATCCATAGGTCCTTCCATAATAATGACTTGTTTCTTTATTCTAGCAGCATCTTTTGCTCTATGATAATTATATAAAATCTCTCTTTTCTTAAAAATTGGTGTTTCTTTGGTATTAACATATTTATTAGTTGTCTCCCCATGATAAGCTCGTCCATTATAAGCAACTAATTTACCAGAAGAATCATGAAGAGGAAACATAATTCGATTTCGGTATAAATCATACAAATCCACTTTGTTCTGTTCTTCTCCGACAAGGCCACTTTCTAAAAGTGCTCTATCGCTATAATTCTTTTTCTTAAGAAGCTTCGTCAGCATATTAGAATCATTTAAGGATAAACCGATTTCAAATTCTTTAATAACTTCATCATTTAGTTCTCTACTATATAAATATTCTTTAGCGGTTTTTGCTTGAGAACTATTCATATTATTTTGATAAAACTTTTGACTTACTTCATATATATCATATAATTCTTGATACTTATTAGGTTTTCGTTCATACTGATTAGAAAGATTAAGTGGAATGCCGGCCATTTCTGCACATTTAGAAACGGCTTCTATGAAGCTGATATTTTCAAAATCTCGTAAAAACTGAAAAACGTTTCCTGTTGCTCCACAAGAAAAGCATGTATAAATCTGTTTATCTTTAGACACACTCATACTTGGAGAATGATCATCATGAAAAGGACAAACTCCAAAATAATTTTTCCCTTTGGCCGTAAGAGGAAGATAACTAGAAATAACTTCTACAATATCTACACTATTTTTTATTTCACTGATTACACTACTTTCAAGTCTCATAGACCACTTCCTAAAAAAACCCTACATTATTAATATACAAGAAATTTTTTTCTTTTCCTTTTTTTTTGACAATTTTTTTTAATTTTTGTCAATTGACCTGTATTATATCACAAAAACTAAAAAAGGAAAGATAAATTCTTTCCCATCTATATAAAACGCTAACACGTTAGCGTACCTTTGTAACGCGCATAGATTTTCCTATTCTTATTTTAATAGCTCCATCTATGCTCGTTATATAGGTGTCACAAGATTGCAAATGATTTAACGTCTCTTCATGCGGATGCCCATAACGATTATTCTGACCTGCTGAAATTAAGCAAAAATATGGGGTTATTTTAGAAACAAATTCTAAACTAGTACTGTATTTAGAACCATGATGTCCTACTTTTAATATATCCACATGGGACAAATTATATTCCTGTAATAACTCTTTCTCAGTTAAGATACCACTATCGCCCGTGAAAAGAATAGAATATTCCCTTATTTTTAAAAGAAAAACTAAACTATCTTCATTTTCATTATCTTTTTTTATTTTATTTAAAAATTGGATGCTTTCTCCTTTATTAAGGATTGTTTCTTGAGATATTTTTTTATAAGAAATATTGTTTTCTTTCAAATATTCTATAATCTTATTTTCTTCTTTCGTATCATTTCCACTATTAAATAAAACAGTCCCTACTTTCATCTTTTTTAAAAGATCTAAAGCTTCTCCTACATGATCCATATCTCCATGACTTAAAATTAAAAAGTCCAATGAAGTAATACCATGGGCATATAGAGTAGGAAGAATCGTATTTTCTGCAATAGAAGTATTATAAAAGGCACCACCAGTATCTACTAATATTGTTAACTTTTGGTATGGATAAATGACCAAAGTACTATCTCCTTGTCCTACATCTAACATCAATACAATTCCATCTGGATTAATCTTTGGCAAATAGAAATGAATAACTAATAAGAATACTAAGACTATACTATATTTATATGCCTTTTTCTGAATTTTGTTCATAGTAAACAATAAAATGCTATAGTATATAAGCAAATAAGTCTTAGGTAAGTAACAAAGTACTATGATAGAAGGAATACTACTGAAAAAGAGAGAGAGACTTTCTAAAATAGTAATGGCAACAAAATAGAAAGAATCAAGTATTGGAAAGAAAAATACTAAAAATGCCAAAGGAAAGAAAAAATAAGAAATAAGTGGTACAAAAATTAAATTATAAAAGACAGAAAGTATATTCATAGAAAAATTTGTCTGTATTTGAATAGGAATACTAGCTAAAAAAGCAAGAAACGATATTCTAAACAATTTTTCCCAATAATTTTTTCCTTCGTTAATATAAGAAGAAAAAAGTAATAGAAAAAAACTTATAATAAAACTATATAGAAATCCAGTATGATATAAAAAATATGGTTGATACCAAAGCATTAGCATAGTAAATAAGAAAAAACTTTGCATGTTTGTAAAACCATACTTACTAAGTGCTTTAGCAAAGAAAAAGAAAAAACTTGCCCTCATAACAGAGGGAGAAAAATTTGTTAAAAATAAATAGAAAACTAAAAAGAGAAATAAAAATTTATTCTTAGTTTTCTCTCTTTTAAAAACTTTACTAAACAAAAGAAAGAAAAAGCCAATATGCATTCCTGATATAGCAAATAAATGACTAATTCCATTTGTTTGATAACTTTTTCTAATATCTTCTGTAATCGTTTTACTGTCTCCTAATAAAAAAGCTTTTAAATATGCCCCACTCTTGCGATTTTTTATCCTATTTAAAATCCAATTCTTAATTTGATAAAAGGGGGAGACAGAAGATTCCACTACTTTACACTCCCCCTTCATCTGATAATAAATTCTTTTACTAGCTAAATACTTTTGATAATCAAATAAATAAAAATTTCGTTGTCCTGTAGGAATACTCATTTCCCCTATGCAAGTTACTTTCTCTCCAAGCTTAAAAGAATTATTTTCAACACTAATCAAAGTATCCTTAACTGTTAACTTAGTATTATAGTTTCCTACCTCTATATTTTTTATAATTCCAGTAACACTATTTACTGCCAGTCTTTCTTCTTGGTATAAGGGCTTTTGAAAAGTGGAAAAAATCTTGATAATAGTAATGATGAAAAATAGAACTATTAATAAATTAGACTGTAATAGAATTTTTAATTTTTTCATAGGCACTGTCTCCAATACCTGAAACATTTTTAATATCTTCAATACTTTCAAAAGGCGTCTTTTTACGATATTCAATAATTAATTTCGCCTTCGATTCACCTATTCCATTTAGCTTCGTAAGTTCTTCTAAAGAGGCTGTATTAATGTTAATCTGAATACTGTTTGAATCCCCTTTATCACTCACGCTTGGCTTGGTAACACATGCACTATTGGAAACATCAGGGCAATTACATTCTTTCTCTATATATTCTATCACTGTTTTTACTTCTTTCAATTTCTCTATCTCTTTTGTAGTATATACCCAAATAACATCCCCATCTGCTATTTTTTTACTTAAATTTAAAAAATCTGTATTCGCATCTTTTTTTAAACCACCTGCTAATTCAATAACATCAATCACTCTAGAGTCCTTATTTACTTCATAGACACCAGGATTTTCTATTTGACCTTTAATATCTACTTTATAAGTTTCTAATGGATTCGTTTCCTTATCTAATTCTACTAGAACATCCTGTTCCTGTGCTTCTACTTTATCTTCTTTTTCAAATAAAATAGAATATCCAGTATAAATACTAAATAATAAAATAGTTACTATAATAATTATCTTTTGTTTTTTATTCATAATTACCTCCTACTATAAATATTATTGATTTCTCTCTAATTTCCTTTTCTTTACTTTCTATTTTTTTAAGTATATAATAAAATTAATATGGGAAAGAAGATGATTATATGTGTGGTATCGTAGGATACATTGGAAAAGAATACAATGCTATTAAAGCTATATTAGATGGTTTAGAAGCATTAGAATATAGGGGGTATGACTCTGCTGGCATTGCCTACATTGATAATAATCAAATTACCATTAGAAAAAAAGAAGGAAGAATTGCAAACCTAAAAGAAACTTTAAATTTTAACACCTCAACTTCTATTGGTATAGGACATACTAGATGGGCTACTCATGGAGAGCCTAATACAAAGAATGCACATCCTCACCAATGTGGTAAATTTACAATCGTTCATAATGGAATTATAGAAAACTATTTAGAACTAAAAAAAGAATTAGAGAAAGACGGATATCAATTTCAATCGGATACAGATACAGAAGTAGCCTGTGCCCTATTAGATTCTATTTATAAAAAAGAACAGAATATTTTAAAAACTCTTACTATTGCTGAGCAAAAATTAAAAGGAAGTTACGCTTTTGGCGTATTATATAGCGATGAGTTGGATACTATATATGCCATGAGAAAATCTAGCCCACTAATTATCGCTACAAAAGGAGATAATAAATTTATTGCCTCTGATGTGCCAGCTATCTTAAACTACACAAAGGAATATTATCTATTGGATGATTTTGATATAGCAATTTTAAAAGAAGATAGCATTTCTTTTTACAATCCAGAAAAAGGAAATATTGAAAAAGAGAAACTTATCTTTGAAGGAAATATGGAAGCTTCTAAAAAAGATGGATATGCCCATTTCATGTTAAAGGAAATTCATGAGCAACCAAAAGTTATTGAGGATACAATTAAATTTTATTTTGATGGAACAAAAGAATCTTTAGATAAAAATTTACCAAGTATGGAAAAATATAATAATATTCATATCGTTGCATGTGGATCTGCCTATCACACGGGATTAGTTGCAAAAACATTAATAGAAGAGTTAATCGCTATTCCTGTTACCTGTGAAATTGCTAGTGAATATCGATATAAAAAAGTATTTTATGACACCAATACTTTAGTTATTGTTATATCACAGTCTGGGGAGACAGCTGATACTCTAGCTTCCTTAAGAAAAGCAAAAGCTGATGGAGTTGATACTCTAGCTATTGTGAATGTTATAGGTTCTAGCATTGCAAGAGAAGCAGATCATGTATTATATATCAAAGCAGGATGTGAAATAGCAGTTGCTACTACTAAAGCTTACTCTGCCCAATTAGCACTACTTAGTTTATTAGTCTTAAAATTAGGCCTTATTCATCATACAATTGCAGAAGAGGAATTATCAACTATTTGCCAACAATTAGGACAATTACCTACCCTTATAGAAAAACTTATTCAAAATACAATTTACAAAGAAATAGCAAATACTATTTACAATAGAGATGATATCTTCTATTTAGGAAGAAAACTAGATTACGCTATTAGTATGGAGGGAGCTTTAAAATTAAAAGAAATTTCTTATATTAATAGTGTATCCTATCCTGCTGGAGAGTTAAAACATGGAACAATTTCGCTAGTAGAAGAAAATACTCCTGTCATTGGAATTCTTACTGATAAAGATATAAAAGAAAAAACAATTAGCAATTTAAAAGAAACCGCTGCTCGTGGAGCTTACATTATTGCTATTAGTACAGAAGAAATAAAAGATGTAAATGCACTTATTCTAATACCTACTGTCCATCCATTACTGCAATCACTACTTACTATTATTCCATTGCAATTAATTGCTTATGAAATAGCTAATCTTAGAGGATGCGACATTGATAAGCCAAGAAATCTAGCAAAATCAGTTACTGTTGAATAAGACTTAAATAAAAACCAACAAAATGTTGGTTTTTTTTAATAATAATTTTCTATTTCCTCTAAACTTATTTCAATTTCCAATTCTGGCATTTCATAAATATATTCTAACATGCTAAATACAATTAAAGTTTGTTCTTGAAGCAAATCCAAATCTACTACTTCATTTTCAAATGTTTGAACATAAAAATGACCTGTTTTATTTTTATCCATTGGATAACGAGCAAATGTCATATCATTTGTTTTTTCATAAATATTCTTTATAAAATTTTCTACTACTTTTATAGCAGTTAACAGATGCTCAGATTCAGTGCCTCTATTTTTCAATTTATACTCAGTTATCAAACTCTTGGCTACACAGCACAATTGCTTTATATCATGTCCACCTTCTATCTTAGCATTTGGCTTTTTAAGGATAATATGAAAACACACATTGATTGCCTTTAAATAAACTTCTATACCATGTACAATACTAAACAGGATTGGAAAAATCCAAGAATCTGCTTTTTTATCTGTATTATCATTAGAACACTGTTGAATTAAATTATAAGCTGTTGAAAAAAATGATTTTCCAATGATAACGAACTGACTACGATGAGATATATCCTCTTCCATTCGCCAGTTAAGATAGGCTGTCTTTTCAATGCTTTTATTATATTGAAAAATGGAATCCATCTTTTTTGCAAAATCCTCCACTTTAGTTTCATCAAAATCAGCTAGTTCTATTGGTACAATTTCCATATTCTATTCGCCTCCGACTAATCTATCTATAATGGGAAGTATTTTCTGCTGCAATTCTATCGCTACCTTCTTATCAATCTCTTCCTGTAATAACTCGTTATTAGAAATAATCCTAATACCAACACATGAGACATGAAATTCACTACATACAGAATAAGCTCCAATACTTTCCATATCTTCACACAAATTATGAAAAGTATCGTGTATCCAATGAATTCTATCATACTCTCTATTAAAAACATCTCCACTGCCAAGTATTCCTTTATATATTTTATTACTACTAGAAGTAAGTTCTTTTTCAAGTATGTTTATTAAATTACTATCCGCATTTTTTATATCCCTTGCTCTTTTATTTAATTCCCACTCAAAGGGATTGGATCCTTCTTTTTTTCCTTTTAATGGCATTTTATAAGAATTTATATTCACACAAGATTCCCCTATTACAATATCTCCTATGTGCAAATCCTCACTATGAGCTCCCGCAATTCCTTGATTAAGAACTACATCTGGATGAAAGGTTAAAATTCCTATAGTAGTAGCTATGGTAGAATGAATAGTTCCTACTAATGTTTTAGAAATTACTACTTTTTGATTGAGAATATAACCTTCATAAAATTCATACTCTTCTATTTTTAATAATCTTTTATTTTCTAAATGTGCCATTAGATATTCTAATTCTATATCTAATGCCCCTTGTATTAAAATGATTTTCGATTTTTCCATCTTTTTCACCTACTAAATAAAAACTATGTATTTTATATAATTGTCTATTCTTGTTTCTTCTATTCCACCATTCTTTTCTATAATTCTTGCCATTATAACATTATTCAGTGGAAATTTGATTTCAAAAGAATCGATACCATACTCTTTTATATTTTCTAACACTTTCATAAATAGTTCATTACCGTATCCATTTCCACGTTTTTCCTCCAAAATAAAAATGTAGATATCTAGTTTTTCTAGCATATTTATTTTAGCAAATCCTAATAATTCTTCATTACTTTTAAAAAAATAATAATTATCCCTAATTGGAAGATTATATTCTTTCTTTTCTACATCACTCATTTTAAATAACTTTTCCACTAATATCCTCCACTTGGTTTACATTTGCTCCAACTAATTCTGGAACGGTAAGAGATAAAAATGCATTAAAGGATTTACTAGAATCTCTTAGAAAAATATCTATAGCTGGATAATCCTTATTTTTTCTGATAATATCTCCTACATATTGCAATAATTCTTCATTTGTTAAGAATAACTCTTCTCCATTAACAAGTTGCACTCTCGCCTTACCTGTAGAACGACAGTTATCATCTCTTTCGTTGGAAACAAAAGCAGCAACTTTTAAAGTCGTTAAAATATAGTTTGCATAAGTTTTTACGTAATCAATTTTTGCAACAATCGCTGGAACCTTATATTTATTATAAATATTTTCTTCCTGTGTTTTATCTCCATTTGCTTTTAACATCTCTATACAATAAAGGGCTCTTAAAACAGAATATCTATGCATCCCATTAGTACTGATAGTAAATTTTCCTTCTGGCGCATCAGCTAGTTTCATAGGTTCCACACGAAAACTTGAAGATAATTTTTCTAAGGCATCATCTGTTGTGAAATCCAGCATAGAAAGAGCTCTTTGATAATATCCGCCACTTTTATTAGAATCGAAGAAATTTGAAAAAGATTTTAATAAATCATTTTCTCCATGATAACTATATCCAACTACATCAGCAATGCTCACTAGTTCTTCCTTCCCATCTGATTCTATACGATATTTATGAAGAATAGGATCGATATCTTTTTGGCTCATAAGACGAATAGTGGGACTTTTTTCTAAGTCCTCATAAGTAACTCCATTTCTTACTAGAAATCTAGCAGTATCGTAGTTTACGACAGTCTTTGACATATCTATACTTGCTTCTAATTTTTGAAAATATGCTTCCCTTCTTTTTTGCTCCTCTCTACTTTTTTTTCTTTCTTGCATTTCTTGTTGAAGTTTTTTCTCTCTTGTATCCCTTGCCTGTTTATATGCCATTTTTTTAATACGATCTATATCTTCTTTTTGACATCCATCCTTTTGAAGCAAAATATCAAATGTTTTCATAATAAAGGGAACAGAATCTCCAGTAGTGCAGATGTAAGTAATAAGAAGTTTCGTGAAAGATTGTCTATCTAAAGTGGCAACATTTCCCTGCTCAATCATAGAAAACAAGTTTTCTATCGTGTCTGCTAAAGCTAAATCACTTTCTAATAGTTCTGCTTTATAGGATAGTAACGCCTCTATAGAACGAGGTGTATCAAAAAGATTTGCAAAATCAAGTATAGTCATAAAAACATCTCCTATCTTAACTTAATTATATAAAAAACTATTTCTTTTTACAAGGATTATATTCCACTATAATAAAAAAACTATTTATCTAAATAGTTTTTCCTAAAGTATATAATTTTTGATGCTCACCCAATGAAATACTACTATCTTGTTTTTGCTGTTGACTTATAAAAGAAGTTAACAACCCAAAGTCTCTACTCATATTCATCAATATTTGTTCATACAGATGTGGCAAACATCTATTTTGATTATTCGCTAAATAAGTTTTAATTTCTTCTTCTGTTAATAATCCTCTAAACTCATCAATGTTTAAAACCTCATCACAAGCATGAAATACGTCCATATGGTTTGCAAGTAAATGATAAATGGTTTCTGTTAGTTTTTTACATGACACTTCATCTTCTATTCCGCTTTCTCGGTAATATCTTGCTAAAAATAAGCGTAAGCTTACACCTGTATATTCTTTCCATAATTCTTCTATTGCATCATAAGTCATTTTTCGTTGATAGGAATATCCTTCATTCTCATAAGTTCTATAGACATCAATCTTTCTATTACTATGAATTAAGTTTAAGATTTCAAAAAAGCGAATGTCAAAGTATCCTTGATCATTATCATGTATCAATTTAACACTTTTTAGCATCCCATCTATATCTAAACCATAACGATTTAAAATAGGGCCATAATTTCTACCGATTAGCCCATATTTTTCTGTTTAGTCAGTAATGGTCCCAAACTTCTGTAATTCTAATCTTTTTTGATACTCCTCCCAAGAAATAATATGATTTCTACCTAAAAATTCTTTTTCTGGGGAACCTTCTTCTAATTCTATTTCTCTACCTGTCATTACATCACGATAAATTCTGTAACTACTACCATAAGGTACTAAAGAATCATATATTCTATTTAATTTTACATAACTTCCCATAATCTTCCTCCTATTTAGAATAGAAATGGTATATCAAAAAATAAGATAAATTTAAACAATTTATCTTATTTTAATATGAACTTCACGTAATTGCTGTTCTGTTACTTCACTAGGAGAATTCATCATCATATCTTGACCACTAACGCTCATTGGAAAAGCTTGTACTTCTCTCAAGTTTGGTTCGTCTTTTAAAAGCATCAAAATACGATCAATTCCAGGGGCCATTCCAGCATGAGGAGGGGCACCAAATTGAAAAGCATTATATAAGGATGCAAATCTAGTTTCTAATACTGATTTATCATATCCTACAACAGAGAATACTTTTTCCAAACATTTGATATCATAGTTACGAACAGCTCCTGAAGCCATTTCGTTTCCATTACATACAAAATCATATTGATAAGCAAGAATATCCTCTATATTACTATTTTCTAAGCCTTTTATACCATCATGTGGCATACTAAATGGGTTATGGCAAAATTCATATTTGTGAGTATCTTCATCATATTCAAACATCGGAAAATTATTAATAATACAAAATTCATACTTGTTCTTATCAATTAGTTCTAATCTATTTCCTAAGTAAGTACGAATCATACCTGCTTGTTTAGAGACAACCAATTCTTTTCTATCAGCTATAAAGAATACAACACTGCCCTCTTTTAAACTACATTTTTCTATTAGTAATCTTCTATCTTCTTCCGTTAAAAATTTATCAATAGGACCTTTAAAAGACATATCATTCATCACACTAATATATCCTATACCAGGCATACCAATAGACTTTGCATATTCCACTACCTCATTAAACCAACTGTTTGAATAATCTGCAATATTCTCTACTGTAATAGACCTAACAATACTTCCTCTAAACGGTTTAAAGTCACTGTTTTCAAATATTTCACTGATATCTTTAATTTCTAATGGATTTCGTAAATCTGGTTTATCTGTTCCATATTTTAGCATAGCTTCCCTATAAGAAATTCTTCTAAATGGTCTAGGACTAATTTCTCTATCACTAAAGTGTTTGAAAGTATCATAGAATATTTCTTCTCCTACTTCATAAACATCTTCTTCCTCTACAAAGGCCATTTCAAAGTCCAATTGATAGAATTCTAAAGTTCTATCACTACGACAATCTTCATCACGAAAGCAAGGGGCAATCTGATAGTATTTGTCAAAGCCTCCTACCATGAGTAATTCTTTAAATATCTGTGGGGCTTGTGGTAAAGCGTAGAATTTCCCTTTAAATTTTCGAGATGGAATAATAAAGTCTCTAGCTCCTTCTGGACTAGATGCAGTTATAATTGGAGTTTGTACTTCTGTAAAACCTAAAGTATCCATCTTACTTCTAATAAATTTTAATAGTTCACTACGAAGTTTGATATTGCTATGAACTTTCTCATTTCTTAAATCTAAATAACGATATTTTAAACGAATATCTTCAGATACATTTGTTGAACTCATCACCTCAAAGGGAAGTTCATTAGGAGCACCTCCTAACACTTCTAAACTAGATACTAATATTTCAACAGTACCAGTTTTTAACCTTGGATTGTAATCTTCCTCTTCCCGTTTTCTCACAGTACCAGTTATAGTAACTGATGATTCACGAGTCAAATGAGAAAAGATAGTATCATCGTTGCTTACTACTTGAACAGTTCCCTCTTCATCTCTAACATCAACGAATATTACACCACCATGATCTCTTATATTTTCAATCCATCCAGCAATTCTCACTTCTTTTCCTATCTCTTGTTCACTAACCTTACCACAATAGATAGTACGATATTTTTGTTTCATCACAATCTCCCCCTTATCTTTAAAACTAAAATTCGCAAGATTTTGGCGTTCTTGGATAAGGAATAACATCCCTTATATTCTCAACACCAGTTAAATAAATTAGTAATCGTTCAAACCCCATTCCAAACCCAGAATGTACGCAACCTCCGTATTTACGAAGATTTAAATACCATTCTAAGCCATCACTAGCCATATTCATTTCTTTCATACGAGTTACTAGTTTTTCATAGTTCTCTTCTCTTTGAGAACCACCCATTAATTCTCCAGCGCCAGGGACTTCTAAGTCTACTGCTGCCACTGTTTTTCCATCTGGATTCTGTTTCATATAGAATGCTTTAATATCTTTTGGCCAATTTTTAATAAATACGGGTCCATTAAAGTATTCTGTAATATATTTTTCATGCTCTTTCGCAATATCTTCTCCATATTCTGGTTCAAATTCCCACTTTACGTCTGCTTTTTTCAAAATAGAAATTACTTCATCATGATCAATTCTTGTAAATTCTGAAGCCACTAATCTTTCTAATTTCCCTTTTAGTCCCTTTTCTACAAATTCATCACAGAATTTAATTTCATCTTGGCAATGATCTAGCACATACTTTACAACATACTTAAGCATTTCTTCCATAATGTCCATATCTCCATTTAAATCACAGAAAGCAATTTCTGGCTCAATCATCCAAAACTCTGAAGCATGTGTTTTAGTATTTGAATTTTCTGCTCTAAAAGTTGGACCAAATGTATATGTTTTTTTGTATGCTAAAGCGAACGTTTCTGCCTGCAACTGTCCTGATACTGTTAAAGCAGCTTGTTTACCAAAGAAGTCTTTCTCATAATCAATCTTACCTGATGAGGCCACTTTTTCTAAATCTAGTGTTGTTACTTGAAACATTTCTCCTGCCCCTTCACAATCGCTTGCTGTAATAATTGGTGCATGAAAATATACATAACCTCTCTCTTGGAAATAACTATGGATAGCATGTGCGGCTACACTTCTTACTCTAAATACAGCTTGAAATAAATTTGTTCTAGGCCTTAAGTAAGCACATTCTCTTAAGAATTCGCGAGTATGCCTTTTTGGTTGAATTGGATAATCTTCTGGGCAATCTCCTTCTAATACGAGATTGCTTACTTGCAATTCCATAGATTGTCCTTCTTTTGGAGAAGGTACTAAAGTACCAGTTACTGTAATCGCACTTCCAATATGTAGCTTTGTAATCTCATCAAAATTAGATAGTTTATTATCATAAACTACTTGTAAATGATTAAAACTAGTTCCATCACTAAAATCAATAAAACCAAATTCTTTTTGTTTTCTGTGATTTCTAATCCATCCTTGGACAGTTACCTCTTTATTTAAATATTCTTTTTCTTTTTGCTCTATTTCTTTTATATCTAATATCATAAGTATTCCCCTATCTCTTATCAATTTCTTCCCTAATAATATTTGCAGTTAAGCTTGGATTAGCTTGCCCACGTGTTGCTTTCATTACTTGCCCTACAAAGAAATCAAATGTATTTTTACCTTTTCTATGGTCCTCAATTAAATCTGGATGCTCATCTAATACTTTGACAACAATATCACGAATAGTTTTATCGTCACCAATTTGTTTCATGCCTAGTTCTTCTACAATCTTTCCTGGTTCCTTTTTATCTTCTAATACTTTTGATAATACTTGTTTACTCTGTTTAGAAGAAATTTTGCCATCCTTCACCATACTCATCAATTCTACTAACATTTTTGGAGTTAAATAAAGGTCTTTTATTTCAAGTTCTTCTTTATTTAAGTATCCTAATATAACACTTGTTAGCCAGTTCGCTGCACCTTTTGGTTCCCCACCTAAAGAGATTACTTCTTCATAAAAGTCTGAAATAGCCTTTTCTTTTACTAATACTTTAGAATCATATTCTGATAGATTATACTCTTTCATATATTTCTCTTTACGTTCTGTTGCAAGTTCTGGAATACTAGCACGAATACTCTCTAACCAAGTCTTACTAATTTTAAATTTAGGAATATTTGGTTCTACAAAATATTTATAATCAATAGCATCTGCTTTACTTCTCATATAAATAGTTGAGAATGTATCTTCATCCCAACGACGAGTCTGTTGTTCCATCTCATCATACGTTCCCTCTTCTTTTAAAGCAATTTGTCTATCAATTTCATAATTAATAGCATCCCTTACACCACCAAAAGAGTTAACATTTTTCATTTCTACTTTTGTTCCCCAGTTTTTAGGGTCAGATGGGTCTTTATTTTTATCCATAATAGATACATTTACATCACAACGAATTTGACCTTTTCTGCTATCCGCTTCACTAATTCCTGCATATTGATAAATAGATCTCATTGTTTCTAAGAAAGCAACTGCTTCTTCTGCTGAATGTAAGTCTGGTTCCGTAACTAACTCTAGAAGTGGTACTCCAGCACGGTTATAATCGATAGTGGAAAAAGTTGGATAATGGTCTGAGGAAGCAGCATCTTCTTCTAAGTGAATATTATTAATGCGCACTCTTTTCACTTCACCATTACATTCAAAGTCTAAATATCCAAAACTACCAACAGGTGCAGGTTTTGTTTCTTGTGTAATTTGGTATCCTTTTGGTAAATCTGGATAGTAATAATTCTTTCTTTCAAAATACATATATTCTGGTTGTGTACAATGTAAAATCATACTCGCTTTTAAAGCAAGTTCAACAGCTCTTTTATTGACTACTGGCAAAGTACCAGGAAAAGCCATATCTAATGGTCTAATATTAGAGTTTGGTGTATCGCTGTAATCGTTTTTAGCACTTGAAAAGACTTTTGTTTTCGTTTCACTAATCTCACAGTGCATCTCTAATCCAATCATTACTTGATAATTATCCATTACTTTTCCTCCTTTGCTACTTGATTTTTATAAGGCATTTTGGATTCTAACGCATAAGCAATATTTAATACATTTGCATCATCATAACAATTGCCAGTAATATTGATTCCTACTGGAAGACCACTTACAAATCCATCTGGAATGGTAATAGATGGGAAGCCCCCAAAATTTCCTACCTGTAAATGTTCCTCTAATACCCCAGTATTCTCATCTAGAATATCTTCTGAATTATCTAAGTGTTTAGCAGGGCCACTTCCTACTGGTAAAACAACTGCATCGTAATCTTTAAAGATTTCTTTCCAACGATCAACTAATAATCTTCTTACCCTTTGTGCATTATGGAAATATCTTTCTTTATTGTCCGCTTGTAATACATAAGAACCAATTACAAATCTTCTTTTAATAAGTGGTGAAAATCCCTCTGTACGATATGTTTTCATCATATCCATATAAGTATCTTTATTTTCTCTAGGGCCAAATACAATTCCTGTTAAATTAGACATATTAGATGTAGCTTCTGCACAAGAAATAACTACATATACAGAAGCAAGAGCATTTAATAGTTTGGAATCTACAGAGATTTCTTCTACTTCTACGCCCAATTCTTTAAAATGATCTAAAGTTTTAGAAAAATTAGCTAAATGTTCTTTTAATTCAGAGGAAGCATTTGGATACATAGATGGATTACAAATTTCTTTAATGGTACAAACTTTTTTACCCTTGATATCTCCTGTTAAAGATTCATATAAGTGAATATCTTTAGAATCCCAACTAGTCATATCATTCTTATCGATGCCTTTCATAGCATCTACTACAATACTAGCATCTTCTACACTACGAGTAAGTACACCACAGTGATCTAAACTAGAAGCAAATGGAAATAATCCATATCGTGATATCATTCCATAAGTTGGCTTATATCCAACGATTCCACAGTAAGCAGCTGGTTTACGAATAGAATCTCCTGTATCAGAACCCGTTGCATAAGGATATACCCCAGCAGCAACTGCTGCAGCAGATCCAGCACTAGATCCAGCACACATACGAGTAATATCCCAAGGATTTTTTACAACACCAGTATGTCCAGTAGTTCCAGTTCCACCCATACCAAATTCATCTAATACTGTTTTATTAGTAGCAACTGCCCCATGACTTTCTAAATTTTTAATAGCAGTAGCCGTAAAAAATGGGATATAATCTTTTAACGTATTACTAGAACCAGTGCTTAGTATTCCTTTTGTACTATAGTTATCTTTTATTCCATAAGGAATTCCTGACAATAAGTCTTCTGTTACTGGAGTTGGTTTCGCATCTTCTAAAATGGATACAAAAGCATTGCATCTTTCTTGTACTTCTTTAGATTTATCTAGCGATTCTCTAATTAGTTCCTCACTAGTTACCTCTTTATTCCTTAAAGCTTCATGGATTTCTTTAATCCCTTTATCCATATAATTCATTATCCCACCACCTTTGGTACTTTAATCTCATCGCCTACATAATCATCACAGTTAGCAAGCAAGTCATCAATTGGAACAGATCCTTCCTCTTCATCTTCATCTTCTCTTAATTCGTAGACAAAGTCATCTAAACAATGTGTCATAGGTTCTACTTCACTAATGTTTGGTATTTCATTAATAATATCAATTTGAGCATCAATAATATCAAACTCTTCTAATACCATCTTGTTTTCTTCATCTGTTAGACCAATTAATAATTTATCTGCATAATCGTCTACCATCTCTTTTGTAAATTTTCTTTCCATAGTTCCTCCTTATATAACAAAAATAAGTCCTAAAACATAGGACTTATTTTATATTCTAATGGCGCCTGATGTAGGACTCGGACCTACGACCTGCCGGTTAACAGCCGGATGCTCTACCAACTGAGCTAATCAGGCAACAAAATGGCGCTCAATGTAGGACTCGGACCTACGACCTGCCGGTTAACAGCCGGATGCTCTACCAACTGAGCTAATTGAGCA
>CAXHRJ010000001.1:223939-678537 GCA_964018915.1 uncultured Bacilli bacterium
TGGCGCTCAATGTAGGACTCGGACCTACGACCTGCCGGTTAACAGCCGGATGCTCTACCAACTGAGCTAATTGAGCAAATACACTATTTCGTCCTATTATGGGACGAATTGAATCCGCGGTGCCACCCAAATTGCCAATACACTTGGCCACTTATCAACTTCAATAAAAGTTGTGTAATGTGGTAACGGATTACTTCCGATTAAACTTACTATTATTTCAGTTTAACAACTAGTGGGTGTTATTCAAAGTAAACGTCATTGTTAGCTCTCACCATACCTAACTCGCTTAAATTCGTTTTTACTCATACTTCTCCCACGTCAAAACGCTTATGAATTCATTATAGTGCAAATAAGACTATTTGTCAATAACTAAATTTTGTAAAAAAAAGGACTTCGTTGAAATCCCTTTTATTTTCTTCACAAAATTATTTTTCTATTCTTCTTTTTGGTATTGTTTAAAGGACTCTTTTCTAGGAATTAAGTCCTCATTATAGATGATAAACAATCTTTTAGCAATTTCTAAAGCCTCATAATAAGTATCCCTATCTAATTCTTGCTTTACAGGTTGATTCATAGAAAACTCAATCTCCCTTAATAACATTCGTATCTCATGAGCACTTATCATAGTATCCCCGTTATATAGCAAATGTGGTATTGCAAATAAAGCACTTTTAACATTTTCATTAGGATAAAAAGCAAAATCATCGCATCCTAATGCCTGTAATGTACGAATGATAGGATCAAATAAATCATCTTCTAAAAACAGTATTTTTTTACCATTTGAACTTTCTAAATCATATTTATCCTCTTCATCAGATAGTGCAAAGTATTGGCTAGAATCACAGATAGCATGAGCCAAATTAAGTCCACGTGCAACAGACAAGCCAGCTTCGCCATATCTTTTAAAAATAGCATATAAAGTAGACTGAATTTTCTCCAAACCTTCTTGTGTTACTAGCGATTCATAAAAAGAGGGATTAATAGCAGGATCAAAAGATTCTTTCAATTTAGAATTCCATCTATTATTCATGCCAAGCTTTAAAGCAATCATAAAGTCATCCTCTAAAATATTGATATTGTAAATCGCAAAGTCCCCTTCAACAATAGAATCCCCAAAAGGGATTTCCAAAGCTCTTTCTAAATAAAAATAATTCTTCTGCATACTGTAACTATGCGAAAATCTATTATAAAATCCTCCCTCTTTCGTTCTTTCATCAAAGAAACGAAAAGTCTTTGGAGCATTCCCCACAGAATTTAAGGTTATATTCATACATAAGCCTCCTCAAAACGAATGTATTATAACATACTTTTAACAAATCGTAAAGAAAAAGACTATTCTTCTATAGTCTCTGTTTTAAAAGTCTCCAAAGTGCCATCTTCTTTAACAATCTTATTCACTTGTTCTTCTATACTTTTTAACTTCTCATCACATTCACTAACTAATTTCATAGCCTTTGTATACTTTTCAATGGAAGAATCTAAATCTACTTCTCCTGTTTCTAATTCATTAATAATCGTCTCTAATTCTTTCATTTTTTCTTCAAATTTTACTTCTTTTTCTTTTGCCATATTATTTCTCCTCTATACTTTCAACACTGGCACTCATTTCGCCATCTTGCAATCTCAGTTGAATTTTATTTCCAACAGATATGTCTTTAATGCTCCTAATTACATTTCCATTTATGTAGGAAACACTATACCCTCTTTTTAATACTTCTAAAGGATTTACTAGTGATAATTTTTCAAAGATATGACGCATATTCATTTTCTTATGTTCCAAAACCATAGTCATATTGCGATTTAAATCTATTAGATATCTATTTAAAGCTTCTTTTTCTGGCTCATAGAGCATATGAGGATTCTTTAAAAGATAATGGGCTCTAAACTGGTCTACTAACATTTTCTTATTAGTTAAATAATCATTCATTCCTTCTAATAGTCTACTATACAATAAATCTAGATTCTGCCTTCTATTATCAAACATAATCATTGGGCTTTTAATTACAAAGGAATTTTTCAGTGTTTCCATTACCAATTTTTGATAGTTAATCTTTTTCATGATAGCTTCACCTAGGCGAATTTGTAACTGACTTAAATATTTTACTAGATCTACTACATTAGGAACTGCCATCTCTGCGGCTCCAGTTGGAGTAGGTGCTCGATGATCTGCTACAAAGTCTGCTATCGTAAAATCCACTTCATGCCCTACTGCACTAATAATAGGAATCTCTGATTCAAAAATAGCACGAGCTACCATTTCTTCATTAAACGCCCATAAATCTTCAATAGAGCCTCCTCCACGCCCAACAATTAGTAAATCAATTGGGTAATTATTGGCTCTTTTAATATTTCTAACAATATCTGGAGCAGCATACTCACCTTGAACTAAACTAGGAAAAAGAATAGTTTCACATAAAGGATATCTTCTTTTGATAGTAGATAAAATATCTCTTATAGCAGCTCCTGTTGGAGCAGTTACAATCCCAATGCAAGTAGGATACTTAGGTAATGCTTTTTTATGTTTTACATCAAACAATCCCTCTTTAGATAATTGTTCTTTTAGTTTTTCAAAAGCAATGTATAAGTTTCCTACCCCATCCTCTTGCATCTCTTCTACATAGATTTGATAACTACCACTCGCTTCATAAACGCCAATTCTTCCCACAACTAATACTTTTGTCCCATCAATTGGTTGAAAAGTTAATTTGCTAGCATTTCTACTAAACATAATCGCATTAATTTTACTTGTTTCATCTTTCAAAGAAAAATATAAATGTCCCGTTGTATGTCCCTTAAAATTTGATATCTCACCTTTTAAAAAAACAGTGCGTAAATGTTCATTTCTATCAAACTGATCTTTTAAATAACGATTAATCGTAGATACGGTTAAATACTTAGATTGATTAGGATTCATAATCCACCTTATTGTGGTATACTTTGTCTAATACTCCATTAATCATTTTTCTAACATCGTCATCACTATAATCTTTCGCTAACTCAATAGCTTCATTGATTGCAACTACTTCGGGAGTATCTGTATAAAGTAATTCATAGATGCCTAAACGCAAAATCGCCTGATCTGTAAAACCTAAACGATTAATCGTCCATTTATTTAAGTACTGATTTGCTGCTTCATCAATATCCTTTTGATTCGTGATAACTCCATAAACAGAATCCCTTACAAAATCATTATCAATTTCTAAAGCTTCTGCGATTACCTTATCTAATTCATATTCTATTTTATTGTTCTGATAAACATTGATTTGATACAATATAGTCATAATTTTTTTACGAAGTTCGCTTCTTGTTACTTGTTCCATAAAATCACCTATAACCATTTTAACATAGTTCAAAAAAAAATAGAATATAGTATTCTATTTTTCATTTATTCTAATAATGGTTACTTTATCACCATTCTTTATTTCATAATAATTCTCTAATCCCTCTAAACGTTCAATAAAATCTCCAACAATACTACATAAAAGATTGTTATTACTATCATAAATATTGACCCTACCATTTTCATATTTTAGAAAATTACCATTCATAAACAATTCATCATATGTTAAGATTTCATCCTGTTTTAAATTCGTTTCCTCTAAAGTTTCCAAAACATTTTTCTTCATATTAATAAAATATTGTTTTGTCTCTGTTTCCCCGTCTATTTTAGCATTAAACACAATATAATCATTACCAACATAATAGAAACTATCAACAGAAGCAAATTTATACTCACTAACATTAACTTTTGATACTTCTACAATACCATCATAAACAGAAAAATTTTCATTAGACATAAATACTACGTATCCATATCCGCTTGGACTTCTATTAACTTTTGTATAAGAATCGTAATCCATTAGTTCAATTGATTTTCCACTTGATACATCTAAAATGGCAAAATAAGCGGATGTCTCTCTTCCAAATACCATATGATAGTACGCTAAAACATTCCACTTTTCCCTTATATTCTGAGAAGTATAAGAGCCATTTTGAGTAGTGTCTAAAATCTTATGCGTACCTGTAAATAATGGTTCATATTGAGTATTTAACACTCGTAAAATGCCATTATGATCTACAGTTACTATATGAGTATCATACACATCTATTCTATCATACATAAAATCTAAAACTTTTTGATTCTTATAGTTAATTAATCCATACCCATCTTTTGTCTGGGCAATAATAACATTATTATTAACTTGTTTTAAACTCACATAATCAAAAGGAATTACTACATTCTCCGAAGCATCTAAAATTCCATACTTTCCATTTAAGCTAGCAGTTAAATATTTGGTATTAGAAGATACTAGTTTTGCATGCTCCTCATCATAAGGCCCATCCCCTAAGATATAATTTTCTTTAAAAACTAACTTTAGCGAATCTAGGTCTACAATATTATTATGAGACTCTGATAAATAGTATTTACCATTCCATGAAAAGAAATCTAAATAACCATCTATTATTCCTTCTGTTAATACAGCTCCTGTTTTTACATTATATTTTACAATTAGATTTTCCTCTGTTGCTTGATTCCAATAAATACTAACAACAGTATCATTCCCAATATAATAATTTTGTACTTTATTGCTCTCTAAATCTAGAATAGCATTAAAAATAAGAACATAGCCTAGTTCTGGCGCATCTGTACTATAGTATACTTTATACTTATCAAAGGTACCTGAAACTGCTAAAGGTTTTCCTTGATAAACTGCTTTTCCATCTGTTATAGAAATAGATAAATAAAGAGGATTCTCAAGCACTGTATTTCCCTTAGAATCTAGAATAACATACCCGTCATCACGTATTATCTCGAAATAATCCCCATAATATTTCAAAACAGATATGTCTTCTGTTATTAATGATATCTTATCACTTCTAACTTCGTTTTGACTATGATTCGGTTGTTCTTCCTCATTATTGGAAGAAGATGGTTTCTCACTTTTATTTTCTTTTTTTAGAAAGAAAATACCAATGACTGCACCGATTACTAAAACTAGTATTAAAAATAACACTAATCCTTTCTTACTTTTCTTTTTTACTGGTTGTTTACTTGGTTCAGGTTGTGCTGGTAAATCTACAAAGTGCAATTGATCTTGAACATTCATTTTTTCGCCTACCTTCTATTATTAGATTACCACAGAAAGAAAAAATAAGCAAGAATGCTTATTTCAAAATAGAACTTAAATTTTCTTTTAACGAATCTATCTCTATATATTTTTTAGTACGCATGGATGTATATCTTTTAAGTGTCAAAAGTAACTTTACTACAATCACAAAAAAGCCAAGAAGTACTAAAACAATACCTAATAGAATTTGGTCTGTAGCAACCAAATAAAGTCCCAATCCAAGTAGTAAAATAGAAATGATAAGAGTAATCAGTATCATGATGTTGCTTTGGTATGTGTTTTCCATATTAGATACTTTTGTTTTTAAGTATTCTATCTGTTCATCCTTAGTCATCTTTAAATTATCCATTGCATCAACCACATTATTATAGATAATCTCATTTTTATTTTTTTCTTCTCCTGTTATTTTGATGCTCATACCCTTCTTTTCCATACAAAACCTCCCATATCTACTTCTATTCTACCATAACCAAAACTTTTTTCAATACTTTTTCATTTATTCATTTACGAATCCTGCGATTGTTCCAAAGATTTTAATGACCCCATTTTTTATGAAATCACTAATGCCAGTTGATAAAGAAAGTCCCATCTTTGAAAATTTATTTTGATAATCTTTCTTTGTATTTACTACATAATCTTTAATATCTACTTGCTTTCCATCTTTAATATCCTGTTCAAACTTAGCAATCTGTTCCTCTGTCATTGCCATTCTTTCATAATTTTTAAACTCATAATATCCTGTCAGTTGAGAAAAATAAAGAGTTAAAAAGATAACTAAGAAAAATAGAAATGTCCATTTAAATACTTTATACTTTTTTTCCATATATATATTCTCCTATAATAGGTGCGATAAGACTAATCGTATTTTGAACCTCCTCATAAGTATTATAATTAGCTCCCAGTTCTAGTAAAATCATATTAGAACCTAAATCTTGATTATAAATACCATTTACATTCTTTCCTTCCTGTAATAAAACACCTCTTGTTAAGGTTGGATATTTTTCAGCTACTGCCTCGTGTAAAGATTGCGCTAAGGCATAATTTTTCTTATAATTGTCATGCTCCTTTCCTATTACAAATAAAATTTTTGCATACTTTTTCCCATTAATTGTAGTTGTTGATGCACTTTTACTAATAGCATCTCTATGAAGATCTATTACCAAATCATAAGAAGCCTTCCCTAATTCAGCCTCTATAAAATATCTAGATGCCACATAACTATAGTTATAATTATAATTATTTGCATTTAAAAATTCAGTTATATTTCCGTCTTCTACAACTACCTCCAGTATTTCATTCTCTAATGCTTTCTTTAAATCATAAGCAGCATTATAGACCGTTTCCTTAGACGCATATCCCTCCTTTTGATGAGTATTATAAATATAAACTCGATATTTTTTAGAATTTTCTTTTACTTCTGAAATCACTGGAAGTAATTTTAGTTTTGGCTGTCCTTTATATTGTAATAGAACAACGGGATTATTAATCGTATTATCCTTTAATTTTTGATAAAATTCATGTCCTATCATTTCTACATTAAAATAAGAAATGGGACTGATATCTACTAAAGAATAAATACATAATTTTATTAAGACGTATACAAATAGAAAAAGTATTAGATATTCTAAAATCCACATTTTTCGTAATCTTCGCTTAGACTTAAAATGTTTAGCCATAATTACCTCCCATATTATTTATAATACAAATAGATTAAAAAAAATGTCACAAAAAAGAACAAATAATTTTTTACTTGTTCTTTTTATTTTCTAGTAAAGAAATACTACTTTTTAAGGGATCTTACCATCCTCTATCATCTATTACTTCTTCTTTCTTATCAATTAATTCAATTAATTCCTTAATATTTTTTACAGTACCTTTTACCACAGATTTTAAGTCTTCAGAACTATCCTCAAATGTATATCCTTGATAAGCCTCTAACATTTGATAATCATTCATACCATCACCCACTGTGTAAATCTCATTATCTGGATATCGATAATTCTCCACTAAATAATCAATTGCGACTTTCTTAGAAACATCTTTATCAAATAAATTAATCCAATTTGTACTCATGTATCCATTAATATTTGGAAATTTTCTTAAAATTGTATCTAAAGTAAGCATTGCCTTTTCTCTATCATAAGGTCTAGCTATAATACCATTCGCACACTTACTAGTATCTGATACATAACCGTGGCTTGTATCAATAAAAGTCTCCAACATATTATCATCTTCTACTAACATATGATAAATTGGCCTTACTAAATCTTGACGAATATCTTTTCGATATACTACATTAAAATATTTGTCAAATATAACACCACCATCATTACAGATATAATATTCGCATTCTAAGTCTATCATGCTTAAATCTTCAGCAAGATAGTTCATAGCACGACCTGTCGCAATAATAAATAGGTTCCCACGATGAACAAAATCATTAATGGCTTTCACGTTTTCATCTAAATCTTTTCCAAATAAAGTTCCATCAAAATCACTAACAATTATTTTCATCCTATCACCCTTCTAACTAATTAATGCAGCAGATATCATATCCCCCATATTATGAAATGTATCAACGATAATATAGCATTTTGATTTCATCCAACTTCCTTTGCTCGTTTCGTTATCTACAATGATTATAAACTGATTATCTGAAATAAAGACTTCTGTTTTAGCATAGTACCTTTCAAAGCGTTTTGCTAATACATTAGGATCTATATATTTAGAATCGCCATATAAATAAAGTTTCTTTTTATTGATTACAACACTATCATATATAAAATATTTAAAGTAATCATAAATTTCATTAATATCGCAAACAATATAATCAATAGACTTTTTCTTAAATGTTTTTCGTAATTTCTTAATATTAATCTTTTTACCCTTTTCATCTTTTACAACTTTCGCCTTTTTTCTTTTCGAAAAGATACGTTTAGAAAGCTTTCTTTCTATTGTATAGACGCTTATGTTATCATTGTTACTTAAGTTTTTTAAAATACTATTTTCTTTTACACCTAAACATAAAACATTCCCAGTAAACTCTTTTACAATATTTGATAACTTTTCCACAGTTTCACCTACTTCACTATCTGATTAATAATATAACTTGCACATATCATTCCAGATACACCTGGAACAAAAGCATTTGATGGAATAATAGGATTGTCCTGTACGTTTTTCGCTTCTGTACTAGAAACGACCATAATAGGACCAGTTATGTGAGCATCTCTAACTAGTTTACGTAATTTTTTAGCTAATGGATCATAACTAGTCTTTGACAAATCCATAATTTGAAATTTAGTTGGATCCATTTTATTTCCTGTCCCCATAGAAGATATAAATGGAATATTTCTTTTCTTACAACTTTCTATAATCGCCAACTTAGTAAGTAATGTATCACAGGCGTCTATTACAAAATCAACCTTTTCTAAATAAAGTTCAATGTTGTCTTTTGTTATAAAGTCTTTATAGATTGTTACAGAAGTATCTAATCCCATATCTTCTATTCTAGCTTTTAATACTTCTACCTTATATTTTCCAATTGTACTAGTAAGTGCCACTAACTGCCTATTCATGTTAGTCTCTTCCACTACATCAGGATCTACTAAAATAAGATTCCCAATACCAGAGCGAGCAAGGGCTTCTACCGTATAGCCACCTACACCACCTACACCAACTACAAGTACTGTACTATTTCTTAGTCTTCCAATATTTTCTTTTCCTATTAACAGTTCTAATCTATCCAGCATTTGTACAAGCTCCAGATGAGGCATTAAAGTCTTTGCAGTTCCCATTTTCACAATAAAAAGAAACTGTCCATGTATTTTCTACTTCTTGTGTTTTATCCTTAGAGACATTAGCAATCGGAGTTTTTGTATACCCTTCATCAATTAATGTTTTTACCGTTACACAATGATTTTTAGCCGTAATCTTATCAATACTAATATTATCATTAACATAACTTCTAGCATTTGTTTCTAGCAAAGTCTTTGCTGCATTACTTACTTGCTCATCCGTTTTTTTAATCGCCCCTAATATATTAGGAAACGCAATTAGGACAATTACTGACAATAAAACTAAAACGCCTAATAATTCCACAAGTGTAAAACCTTTTCTAGACATAAGTATCCCCTCTATTCAACAACTCTATTGTACCATAACTAAATAGAAAAAGACAAGCAAAATTACTCGTCCTTATAACTAATATCTAAACTAATTATATCTTTTTTTCAAAAAAGCTAGCTATCGATAGCTCTTATCCCCTCTGCTTTTTTCAAGTTCAAAATAAAAGGTCGTTCCTTCGTTTTCAACTGAATCTATTCCATATGGTAAATGATATCCGTCTAAAATATTTTTTACAATGGATAAGCCTAATCCTGTTCCTACTTTATTTCTCTTATGCTTTTTCTTAGAATGATAATACTTATCCCATATTTTATTTTTTTCTTCCTCTTTGATTCCCTTTCCAGTATCTCTAATACTAACACGAACTGTATTTTCTTTTTCGCTTATAGTAATGTATACCCTTTTATCATCACCTGTATAATTAATTGCATTATTCAAAATATTGTAAATCACTTGCTCTGTTCTCTTCCTATCAGCATATACAGAAATATCTTTTTTATCATAAACAAATTCATAGTTTTCTTTTTCTAATAAAACATCATAATGTTTGATAATAGATTCTATTACTTCATCTAGTGAAAAATTAGAATATTCCAAACTCACAGTTTCTGCCTGCATACTTGAAAGCGTTAGAATATCATCTACTAGTAAGTTTAGTCGTTCTGTTTCTTCAATAATAACATTTAAATTCTCATTACGCTTTTCCTTGTTTTTATATGTTAAATCTCTTACCATTTCAGCATAAGCTTTAATCATAGTAAGTGGAGTTTTTAAATCGTGACTAACATTTGCCATTAAATCCCTTCTAAGTTCTTCTGTCTGATTAAATTCATTACGCATCTCATTCAAACTATTTTCAAGTTCTATGATTTCTTCAATATTAGTATGGCTATCAAAAGAATCCTTAAAATTTCCATTAGCTATATTTCCTGCTTTTCTACTTGTCTCTTCAATTGGCTTTGCTATTTTTTTAGATAGATAATAAGATATAACAACTGATAAAGCAACAATTAAAATAGAAATTAGTACTAGCTGTTTCTTTAATAATAAAGTAGCAGAGTCTAATGGAACTAAAGAAGTACTAATATAGGCAAAAGTATTTTCATCTAATTTAATTCCATAGACAAGAGTTTGATTCCCAAAACGAGTATTCACTAATTTATAGGCTTTTTTACTTTCATTACTTGCCTTAAAATCTGCTTTATAAGTTTCTTTTCCACTACCTATCATACAACCTTTATTAAAACTTGTAGAGCGGTATAAAAATTCTCCATAAGATTCAACATCTATGCAAATCCCCTCTTCATAGGATAATTTATCTAAATACTCATTAAAATTAGTTCCCCCATAATTTTCTAGCATTTTAGAAGCAATAGTAGCTAATTCCTTGCTCTTATGAAGTTCATAGTACTTATCAAAGAATAAACCTTGTGTAATCCATAAAAATGACAAAATAAAAAGAGAAAAGAAGAGAAAAAATAACCATATTTGCTTATGCAATGACTTCATCTTTGGTTTCAAAACGATACCCCATTCCTCTAACAGTTACTATCCAATCACGATATTTTCCTAAATTATTTCTAAGCATTTTAATATGCGTATCAATGGTTCTATCATCCCCATAAAAATCATAACCCCATATCTTGTTTAACAATTGTTCCCGTGACAGAGCAATATGCTCGTTCTGAATAAAATAGACAAGAAGTTCATACTCTTTAGGCGTTAGTTTCACTTCTTCTCCTTCTATTTTTAAAATATGCCCTTTTAAGTCTAGTTCAAAATCTAAATGTTTAAAAACAGATGTTTCCTTGTTTCTTTTTAGAACTGCTTTTACACGTGCCATCAATTCTTTAGGAGAAAATGGCTTTGTAATATAATCATCAATTCCTAAATCAAAGCCATGTAACTTATCGTATTCTTCGCCTCTAGCTGACAACATAATTACAGGAACAGTTTTAATCTCCCTCATTTCCTTTAATGTGGTATAGCCATCTTTTTTAGGCATCATAATATCTAAAATTACTAAATCAATTATTTTCTCTCTTACTATTCTTAATGCTTCTACTCCATCAGAAGCTTCTAATACTTGATAATTATCATTCTCTAAATATTCACGAATAACATTACGTATAAGTTCTTCATCATCTACTACTAAAACAGTCATAATCCACCTCTTTTTTTATATTATACAATAAATATGAATTTTACGTGAAAAAAAAGAATATTTCTATTCTTTTCCCGTTAGCTGTTATTTATTATTAAAACTATTAATAATGGGCTTGTAGTAGAAAAGTAAATAAGTGAGAGGAGTATTTCACACTTATGCTTTATCAGCTAACAAAATCATTATATTAGACAAATGTGTAAATTACGTGATAATGAGGTGAAAGATTACCAATTATCATTAATAACACGAATAAGAGCCATCATAAATGATTCATAGATTAGTTGCTTTCTAGTGATTTTACCATGAGTTAAGAACCCGATACCACCCTTGCTATGACCAGAATCATCGTCTGCAAAAATTCTATCCATTACAACACCTAATCCTTCCGTAATGATTGAATCTACATAAGCTTCTGGAATAGGATAGCTAGGACTAGTAGAATAACTCTTTAATCCCTCATCATTTTCAATACCTGCTACACTAGTAATCATCCAAGAATCAAAATAATTATTGATACCTGACTCTACAGCTACATAGTAGTCTACCTTTATATTATTTTCTTTTGCATATTTTTTTAAATTTTTAATTCTATTTTTAGTACCCTCACCTATTTCATTATTTTTAGGCATCTCTGGCACTTCTGATGAAGCATTTACCACTTCTATCTCTACATTTTCAAAATAAGTTTCAAATGCCATTCTACAGGCATCTACTTTTACAATATTTTCAGTTGCAATTAATATCTTCATAACTACCTCCATTATCATTATATCAATAAGACTGAAATTAGGCAATGAGAAAAATAAACCATTAGATATTCTTTTTTTTATTTTTATGCTATAATGAGTATGGTGATAGAATGAAAAAAATAAATAAACTACTACTATGCATACTTTGTATAGGACTACTTGTAGGATGCAACGAAACAAAAGAAGAAAAGATGGAAGCCAATCTTACAAAAGATATCTTAATTGATGAAGAAGGTGCAAGTGCCGTTTGTCAAATAGATTATGACTATACAGATTCTGAAGGATATGTTATGGGAGCAAAATTTGTGATCTTTACTGATGAAAATGATATTGTCACAAGAATTGTTGGGCAACAAGTAGCTGCTTCTAATAATAAAAGTAAATTATCTACCCTACAAACAAAAATGGAAGAAACTTATGAAAGAGCAAGTCAATATGGTGGATATAAATATGATATTAAAATATCTGGAAAAAAATTAATAATCAATACAGATATTGACTATACTGAATTAAATTTAGAAGAAATGGCAAATAATACAGAATCATTAGATGCGTATTTAACAGATGATTATCAATATACGCTGTCTTCTATTCAAGCAATGTACATGTCTACTGGTACAGAATGTCAAACAAAATAAAACTGGAAAAACTCCAGTTTTATTTTTGTATTCCTTTTTCTCTTTCTTTCCTAGAAAACTCACAACCACAATAATCTTGTCTATATAAACCATATTCCTTAGATAATTCCAAAGATCTTTTATAACCATTTTTCTTTTTAAAGTCCGCATATAAATAAGGAATTGAATATTGTCGTTCTAATTTAGAACCAATGTCATTAACCCATTCACTATTTTTATAAGGGCTAATAGAAAGTGTAGTCGTAAAATAATCAAAATGATTTTCTTTTGCATATTGGCATGCTTTCTTCATACGAAATTCATAACAATGATAACAACGAACACTTCTCTCCCCTAAAGTTTCTAATCCATCAACCGCATCATAATATTCTTCCTTCTGATATGTTGTTTCCACTAAGGAAACATTATTCGTAAAAGAACATTCCATTAGAAACTTTTTCAATTCTCCTAAACGTCTTTGATATTCTTCTTCTGGATAAATATTAGGGTTGTAATATAAAATTGTAATATTAAAATACTTATTTAAGTATTCTAATACATAACTACTACAAGGCGCACAGCAAGCATGAAGAAGAAGAGATGGTTTATCTCTTCTATCTTCAATCTTCTCTAATATTTCATCACATTTCAATTGAAAGTTCATTAACATTCCTCATCACAATAATCTTGCTTTTGAACATCCTCTATTGCAGATAAATATGTATTTAATAACTCTTCATGCTGTTTTTCTGTTAAAGCATCATACTTTGTTTGCGTTCCTTCTAAATTTACAGTACCAAGATGAGTAGTAACAATAGCACCATCTTTTACAAATACTACGAAAGGAACATAAATTCTCTTCTCTCCTGTTTCATATGTTTTACCATTTGAAGTTAAAACATATGGGTCTAAAACTTCATCTAATGCCTTTAATAAGTCATAGTATCCTTCTTTTTCTTCTTTAATCTTTTCTACTTTCCCATCCTTTACCGCAAAAGTATTCTTATATTCATTTACATTTAAATAATAAATAGTATTTACGTTTTTTTCTTCTACAGCTTCTAATAAAACCGGAATAGCATTACGACACCATGGGCACGTTGGATATCCAAAATAAAGAACTCCAGTTCCCTTGTCAAGAATCTCTAAAACTTCTTCCAAACTAGCATATTTGATTGGATTATTCTCTGGAATATTTAACTCTTGAAAATAATTTCCTTTATCATCTTCACGTTCTTTATTATTATAAGCTTCATATTCTTCTTTAAATCTAAGTCCATCTGGTTGTGTATTAGAGCCACTATTAGAATTACTGTTAGGAGTTTCTAATTTCTTATCATTTAAAGTAACTGCTATTCCAATAATTGCTACTAAGAAAACAACTATCATCAAAGCGGTTCTTAACGTTCTTTCTTTCATAAAACCTCCTACTCTAATACTGCTTTAATGCGTCTAACACCAGCACTACTAGCTTCTTCTTTCTTTATTCTAAAATGTCCTAATTCTCTTGTATTAGAAACATGTGGTCCACCACATAATTCTTTTGAAACATTATCACCAATTGTATAAACAGTTACTACATCAGGATATTTCTCAATAAACATACACTCTGCACCAGAAGCGATGGCCTCCTCTTTGTTCATTTCCTCCACAGTAACTTCCAAACCTTCTGCAATCCATTGATTGACAAGTTCCTCTGCTTTTTCTTTTTCCTCATCTGTCAATTTATGATCACAACTAAAATCAAATCTCATTCGTTCAGCAGTAATATTACTTCCTTTTTGATGAACATCTGGACCTACTGCAATTTTTAAAGCTGCATTTAACAAGTGCGTAGCTGTATGGTATTTTGTTTCTGTCTCTCCATCTCCAGCAAGTCCACCTTTAAATTTTCCAGCAGAAGCAGTTCGTGACAATTCCTGATGTTCCTTAAACTTTCTTTCAAATCCATCTTCATCAACAGTGATTCCACGTTCTAATGCTAACTCCATAGTAAGTTCGATTGGAAATCCATAAGTATCATATAGGTGGAATGCTGTTACATCATCAATATTTGTCTTATCCCTTGTAGCTTTTTCAAACTCTCTTAAGCCTTTTTCTAATGTTTTACTAAATTTCTCTTTTTCATTCTTTAAAACATCTAATACTAACTGATAATTATCTTCTAATTCTTTGTAGTATGCTTTATATTGATCTAATATTAGAATAGCAATCTTTCTTTCCCAGTCACTATTCATATCAATATTTAAATTTTTTGCATGGCGAATAGCTCTTCTTATCAATCTTCTTAGAATATAACCTTGATCTGTATTACTTGGTCTAATACCTGCTGGATCTGCACTAATGAAAACAGCTGTTCTCATATGATCTGCTATAATACGCATACTTTTTTTATGTTCATCATCATATGGCAATCCTGAAATGTTAGATATAGTATCAATAATATTTTTCCATATACTAGATTCATAATTGTCATTTACGCCTTCTAAAATAGCAGTAGTACGTTCAACACCCATTCCTGTGTCTACATTTTTATTAGGCAATTCTGTTACTACCCCATTTGCATCTTTATGATACTGCATAAACACATTATTCCAGATTTCTACCCAGCGGCTATCTTCTGGATCAAAAATAGTTGGAATTTCTTCATTACTTCTAAAATAGAAAATTTCTGTATCTGGTCCACATGGTCCTGATTCTCCAGCTATCCAAAAATTATCTTCAACAGTGCGAGCAATTCGTTCTTCTGGAATTCCTAGACTTAACCATTTATCATGACTCTCTGAATCAAATGGAATAATGTCATTCCCTGCAAAAACAGTAACTGCTAATCTCTCTACTGGTATTTTTAAATCTTGTGTTAAAAATTCAAAACTCCACTCTATGCTTTCTTGTTTAAAATAATCTCCTAAACTCCAGTTCCCTAACATCTCAAAAAAAGTATGATGTGTAGTATCTCCAACTGAGTCCAAATCATTTGTACGAATGCATTTTTGATAATCACATAATCTAGTTCCATAAGGGTGTGCTTGTCCCATTAAATAGGGAATCAAAGGTTGCATCCCTGCCGTATTAAATAAAACACTAGGATCATTTTCAGGGACTACTGGAGCACTTGGTATTTGCTTATGATTATGACGTACAAAAAAATCTATATATAAATCTTTTAAATTCATTTTATTACCCCTCAATCGTTTCTAGCATTTTTTCTACTACTTCATCTATTGTTAAATTAGTAGAATCTATATATATAGCATCTTCTGTTCTAATAAGCGAACCAACCTCTTTGTGCATGTCATTATAGTCTCTTTTCTTGATATTATCTAATACATCTTCATACGATGTATCTATTCCCTTAGCCATATTTTCCTTATGTCTTCTATTTGCTCGCTCTTCTACATCGGCATCTAAATAAAATTTATAGGTTGCATCTGGGAATACTACTGTAGTAATATCTCTTCCTTCCATAATGACATCGCTATTAGCACTCATTTCTCTTTGCATATCTACTAATATTTCACGTAATTTCACAATATTTGAAAGAGGAGATACTATCCTCGTTACATCCATAGAACGAATTTTTTGGCTCACATCTTCCCCATTTAGATAAGTTCTGTCCTCTATAAATTCTATTTTTGCATTTTTCGCAATCTCAACAACCTTTTCAGCTTCACTTATATCTATATTATTTTGAATACATTTATAGGCAATTGCTCGATACATTGCTCCTGTATCAATATAAAGTAGGTTACACTTCTCTGCGAGTATTTTGGAAACAGTTCCTTTTCCACTGCCTGCTGGGCCATCAATAGCTACTATTCTTTTCATATTATTCCTCCACTTCTTCAGCATAATCTAAAATTTTAAATTTACGATCAATAAAATTAAATATAATCTTTAAAATTCCAATAATTGGGGCGGATAACGCCATTCCAATAACACCCCAGAAATGTTGAAAGATAAGTAATCCCATAATAATAGTAACTGGGTGTAATTTTGTTGTTTTACTCATAATATATTGTTGTAAGAAGTTTCCTTCAAAGAACTGAATAATAATAATGGATACTCCTGTTAAAAGTCCAACTGTTGGGCTGATAGAAAATCCTACAATAAGCGCAGGAACAGCTCCAATATAAGGGCCGATATAAGGAATTACATTGGTAATTGCACAGAAGATTGCAAATAATAAAGGCGCTTTCAATCCAATAATACTAAATACAACTCCACAAATAATGAAGATTACAAGAGCATCTAAAGCTACTCCACGAACATAATTTTTTAAGCATTCATTGATTTCACCAAATAACTCATTTGCATCTTTTCTCCATTTTTTAGGAAATAAATAAATAAATGTCTCTTCTATGTTATCAAAACTTAATAGTAAGAAGAAGCCAATTACTAAGCCTACTAAGAAAGTACTAAGTCCTGAAACAATCGTCTTACCTACACTTAAAATGTATCCTGGTAAAGATTCTACTAAACCACTACCAAATCCCTCTACTTGTGTAACAATATTTTGTTTCATACTTTCTATATCAAAAGCATCAATAGATTCTACTTTACTAAAAGCATTAGTAAGCCATTCTTCAATTGTTGTAAATAAACCTGGTAAAGTCTCTACAAAATCTATAATTTGATTATATAAAACGGGAATGATTGTTCCCACTAAAAGAGCTAGTATCCCCAGTAGTAGAACATATGAAATAATGACTCCAGGAAGTCTTTTTATTTTATATTTTTTTAGCCATTTTACAAAAGGATTAAATAGCCAAGCTACTACAATTCCTATAAATAATGGGCTTAAAATACCTAAAATAGTCATAAGAATATTCCATACATGCAATTCTGCCATAATCCTAAGGCCTACCCATGAAATTAAAATAATCAGTAAAATCAATAATACTTTTAAAATTTTCTTTGTTACATCTAATACATCATTCACAGAACAATAGTTTACTTGTTTCTTATCATCTCTAAACACATTTCTCACCTTTATTCATTATATCAAATATGAAAGTTATGTGCAAACAAAATAAAGTAAAAATGAGAGATTTGACAAAAAAAGAATTCATTAGAATTCTTTTCTACTCTTTTTGTTTTTTAAATATGTCAAATCATTAATTTCTCTATCATATCCATTTAAAATAATAATAGAAAATCGTTTAGCTGATACATTAGACGGAAGCGGTAATAACTTATCACTTCCATTTTGTGGTAAAATTCCGAATACCTCATAATCTTTACAATATTCTTCTACCCCTAAACCAGCCATTAAATAAGGAAACGTATTATCCATTGCATAAATTCTTCTTTCATTTTCTACATCAAAGAAAAAGCACTTTTTTGATAATTGGACTAAAAGTACATTATGGAAAGTTCCATCTGTTCTGTTTTGTGACACTACTACACGACTTCCAATTTCTAGTGTAAAAAGCAAATGTTGGAATGCTAAAGAAGTGATGCGTGTTCTTATATATAAATCATCTGAATCTATAGAATTTTCTTTAAACTTTGGATTGATAGCATCTACTATAGAATCATCATATTGAGAATTCTGCACTAAAAATTTGTAGATTTTTAAAACATTCTCCATTCTTTCTAACTCATTAGATGATTCCTTCAATTCTAAAAATTTGAAAATTTCGCTTACTTTTATTTCTTCTCTTTCCTGAAAAAAATCTTCATTTCCTTGAGTTGTCTTTTTTGTTAAACCATTTTCAAACGTTGCTTCTTTTGGATCAACTACTAAAGAAAGCAAAGCAGGAAATGATTCAAAATGAATGGCTTCATTTTTATCTGTAGTATTCTCCATAGGCACTATCTTACTAGAAACAGAATCTATAGACCAATTCCTATTTCTCTCTAGCAACTCCTGTTGTACTGATGTTTCTACAGAATCACTATACCTTATTCTATAAATAACATTTTGATTTTCATCTAACATTATTTTTTTTATGGTCACTATTCTTCCTAAAAAAATTGCTTGATCCCCTATTTGAAACTCTATATTGATTGGTCCTGAACGATTGGATGATACTTGAGGAGATAAGAACACACACTCACTAAAAGTAACAACCTTCTTATATGTTGTTGGTTTAATAGTCTTTCTTTTTTTTGATAGAAAATCACTTTGAAAAATATTTAATCCTCTTACCATAGCCAATTTCCCCTTCTTTTTATGTGTACATATGCTACCACATTTCAAAAATACTGTCAAATTAAAAAGATGAGCTATACACTCATCAATTCTGTTTCTTTTACTTTAAATTTTTCATCTACTTCTTTATTATACTTATTGATTAACTCCTGAACAGCTTCTTCTCCAGATTTAATATCATCTTCTGGAACTTCTAGCTTTCCAATAGCTTTATTAGCATCTTGGCGAATATTTCTTAAAACAATACGACAGTCTTCCGCATATCCCTTAGCTTGTTTTACATACTCTCTTCTAGTATCTTCTGTAAGGGCTGGGATATTTAATATAATTACTTCTCCATTATTATTTGGAGTAATTCCTATATTAGCTTCATAAATTCCTTTTTCAATAGCGCTTATTGAACTACGATCAAAAGGCTTAATAGCTAACTGTCTTGCTTCAGGTATAGAAATAGTTGC
Source organism: uncultured Bacilli bacterium (assembly GCA_964018915.1). Lineage (GTDB taxonomy): Bacteria > Bacillota_I > Bacilli_A > RF39 > UBA660 > UBA5578. The sequence continues at coordinate 243,345 of CAXHRJ010000001.1, forward strand.
TAATTGTTTTAATGGTGTATCTGTTCCATAATAATTTACCATAACCCCATCTAACATAGCAGGATTAGCTCTTCCAGCGCGAATGTTAGTAAACCTTTTTTCCATATTTTCAATAGCTTCTACCATTTCCATTTCCGTATTTTCTAATATCTCTTCTATCATATATCCTCCTAATATTGTTTTCCAAAGTAAATTTCATATTTTGCTTTTTTACCACAACATACACAAACATCATCTTCTACTTCACGAATAATACATCTTGATTTATATGCTGTATCCTCTTTTATCTTATTTTCACAAGATTGTTCTCCACACCACTTTATTTTAATAAAACCAGTCTTTTCTTTTGTAGTATTCAAAAACTCATCATAAGTAGATACTTCATAAATTTTAGAATCTCTTCTTTTTTTAGCACTCTCAAAAAGATTATTTTGAATATCTACTAACAATTCCTCCACTTTAGATACTACATTTTCTTTAGGAACTTTTATTTTTTCTAAAGTATCTCTTCTAACTAGTGTTACTTCATTATTTTCCAAATCTCTTTTTCCTATTTCCAAACGGATTGGATATCCTTTTACTTCTGCTTCAGCAAACTTATACCCAGGAGACTTATCTGTTCTATCAACTAAGAAGGTAATATCCTTTGCTTTTAAATCAGTTGTTATATTAGATACTACTTCTTCCACTTCGCCAATTGGTATAATTACTACTTTAGTAGGTGCTATTTTAGGTGGCAATACTAATCCATGATCATCTCCATGTGTCATAATAAGAGACCCAATCATACGAGTAGTTACTCCCCATGAGGTTTGATATGGAGTTTCCAATTCATTATCTTTATTTAAAAATTGAATATTAAAAGCCTTAGCAAAGCCATCTCCAAAATAATGACTAGTACCATTTTGAAGGGCTACTCCATCATACATCATAGCTTCTATTGTATAAGAAGCTTCTGCACCAGCAAATTTTTCCTTTTCTGTTTTCTTTCCTGTTACAACAGCAAGTGCTAAATAATTTTCCTGTACATCTTTATAAACATCTAACATACGTAATGTTTCTTCTAGCGCTTCTTCTTTTGTAGCATGCATCGTATGTCCTTCTTGCCATAAGATTTCTCTACTTCTTAAAAATGGTCTCGTTTCTTTTTCCCATCTTACAATAGTACACCACTGATTATAAAGAAGTGGCAAATCACGATAAGATTTAATAATCTTCTTAAAATGCTCACAAAATAATACCTCGCTAGTAGGTCTTACAATCATCTTGTCTACTAACTCTTCTTTTCCGCCATGAGTTACCAAAGCCACTTCTGGGGCAAATCCTTCTACATGTTCTTTCTCAATATTAAATAAGCTTTCGGGAATAAACATCGGCATCTGTACATTCACATGCCCTAACTCTTTAAATTTCTTGTCTAAAACAGACACTATATTTTCCCATATAGCATATCCATATGGGCGAATAATCATACTTCCTTTTACAGAAGAATAATCTACTAAATCGGCAGCTTTACAAACATCAGTATACCATTTAGCAAAATCTACATCTCTTGATGTAATCTTTTCATTGTTCTTTTCACTCATTTTATTCCCTCCACATTAAAATTATATCATAAAGTTTTCTCTTTGTTTACAAAAAAAGATATTAACTATCTTTATTTGCATGAAAAACTTGCGCTCTCCATAAAAGTTTTAAATTCATCATAAGATAAATCCTCTATTTCAGCAGTTGATAAAGATTCTTTACCAGTAGCATCTAATTCAGCCATCGTAACCTTTAAATCTACTCTAATCTCTTTTTTACCTTTAGAAGAAGTACATTTAACACCTTTCATATCTTGATAGTTATCACATGATTTTGAAGCCTCTTCATATTCACTATCAAATTCCTCATCTGATGTACCATCATCATAAATAGCAATGGCGCTCTGAGTATAAGCTTTTATTTTTTCTCCCTTGCTATCAAAGTTAAGAACATATTCCATTCTATTAGTTCCATCTTCTGATATATTATAGCTACATACCAATTTTTTTCCTGAATCACCACAACCACTTAAAAGACTAATGCAAATAGCAGTAATCACTAACATAACTATTTTTTTCATCCACTCACCTTCCAATCTTATGGAAATATTATACCATATTCCTAAATTAAAAGCCACTACGTTTAAACATTTTTTCCAAATCCTGTTTGGAATAATAAACTACTGTTGGCCTACCATGTGGGCAATTAAAAGGATTCTCACAATCTCTTAAATCACTAATTAAAACTTCCATTTCCTCCTGCGTTATATTCGTATTAGCTTTAATACTCATCTTACAAGCAGCAGTTGCTGATACATGATCATAAAATAATTGTAAATCAAAATTTTTCTCCTTATAAATTACAGTTTCTAAAATTCTTTTAATATTATCCTCTTCATATTCATTTGGTAGCCATACTGGATGAGCTTTTACAATAACAGAATTCATACCAAATTCCTCAATGTCAAAATTCATAGAGCGCAATAACTCAAAATTCTCTTTTAAAACAATAAATTCATTTGCTGGGTATTCCAATGTTACAGGAACAAGCATTGCAATAGACTCCTTCTTTGGATTCAGCAACTTCTCTTTCACCTTTTCATAATTAATTCTTTCTTTAGCTGCATGTTGATCAATTATGTACATTCCATTTTCATTTTGGCAAATAATATACGTGCCATGAACTAATCCTACTGGATATAAAAGTGGAAGTTTTTCCTTCACATCTTCATGAATTTCCATTTCTTCTTCAACAACTATTTCTTCTTTACTAAAATCTGTATTGAGAACTAGTTCCTCAACAGGTTCTCGTACTTCATCAAAGTTTAGTGTAAACGTCTCATATTTAACTTTTTCTACTGGCTCTTTCTTCTCTTCAATATGTGGAATTAAAGTCTTCTTTTTTAAAGCATCAGAAATGGTAGCATAAACTAATTGATTGAGTTCCTCTTGCTTACCAAATTTAATATCCATTTTAGTAGGATGAATATTAACATCAATAATACTAGTATCCACTTTAATATCCAATACCACAATAGGATATCGATTCTCTGGCTGATAAGAATGGTATCCTTCTTTCATCCAACGATTAAGTTCCGAATTTCTAACAATTCTTCCATTAACTAAAGTAATCATCCCATTGCGATTAGAACGATGTACCTCAGGCAAACTGATATATCCTTTTATTTCATAATCAGCATTAGAAGCACTTACTTCTATCATCTTTTTTGCCATAGAAGCACCATAAATATAATGAATTACTTTTAATAATTGGCCACTTCCATCTGTTTTAAAAATTTCTTTTCCATCATTCATTAATGAAAACCTAACTTCAGGATGAGACAAAGCTAACTTATTCATATATTCTGTAATATTTGCTAATTCTGCATATAAACTTTTTAAATGCTTTAAACGCGCTGGTGTATTATAGAATAGTTCTTGAACGCTGATAATGGTTCCTTTTCTACTATCCCCTTTTTCTACTGACAAAACTTTACCACCTGCAATATTTACAACAGTACCTATCTCTCCAGTAGAAGTAGATAACGTCACTTTAGATACTGAGGCAATAGATGCTAATGCTTCACCACGAAACCCCAATGTTCCAATTCGATACAAATCTTCTTCTCTATAAATTTTACTAGTAGCATGTCTAGAAAAGCAAAGAATAGCATCTTCTTCCTCCATACCTTTTCCATTATCTATTACTTTTATTTCTTTGGTACCAGATTCTAACAATTCTACTTTAACTTCAGTACTACCCGCATCTATACTATTTTCTACTAATTCTTTAACAACAGAAGAACATCTTTCTACTACTTCCCCAGCCGCTATTTTATTTGCTAGTATTTCATCTAATACTTTTACTACTGCCATGTTATCACCAATCTCATTATATCACAAAAGAAAGATTTTCTATATTACATAATCTATTCATTTCTTTAATTTTTTCTACCTCATAATTTTTATATAGAATATGAAAAAGAAGAAATACTATAGTATTTCTTCTTTGATATTTGGATTTTTTAGAGTACTTACCAATTTATCAATTTCTTCTTTTGTATTATAAAGATATAAACTCATACGGCAAGTATTCTTAATACCTAAATCATCCTTTAATATTTTAGCGCAGTGATTACCAGCTCTTACACAGATATGATATTTATTTAGATAGATTGCTAAATCCTGTGAGAAAATATCTTTCATATTAAAAGTTATAATACCTGCTTCACTTGTTTCATTATAAAGAATAAGACTTGGAACTTCTTTTAATTTTTCTATCGCATATTTTCTAAGGTCTTTTTCATAAGCTTCTATTCTATCCATCCCAATAGAGTCTAAATATTCTATAACAGCACCAAAACCTATTACTGCTGCTATATTAGGAGTACCAGCTTCAAAGAAATGTGGAATCTCATTATAAATTACAGTTCCATCAAACTCAAAAGAGGCATTCATCCCTCCACCTACAATAAGTGGTTTAAAGTTCTTTAAATATTTCTCTTTTCCATAAAGAATACCTAAACCTGTTGGCCCACACATTTTATGAGCTGAGAATGCTAAAAAATCTACGTCTAAATCTTTTACATCCACTTTCATATGAGGAACACTCTGTGCTCCATCACACACTACTAAAATATCTTTAGAATGGGCAAATTGTGTAATTTCTTTTATTGGTCTTAGATCACCAACTACATTTGTAACATGTGCTAAAGAGATTACCTTTGTATGTTCTGTAATACTTTTTCTTACATTATCAAGCGTTACTTTTAAATTTTCATCTAGAGGAATATAATTTACAACAATTCCTTTTCGTTTAGATAATTCAAACCATGGAAGGACATTGGATGCATGCTCTGCTTTTGTAAGTAACACTTCATCTCCTTCCTCTAAATAGTCTTCAAAAAAGCCTAAAACTATTTTAGAAAGAGAATCTGTTGCATTATTCGTAAATGCTATTTCATTTGTATTAGCATTAACAAAATTACTAACTAAATATCTAGTTTTCTCAAATAAAGTATCTACCTTTAAACTAATATCGTAATCTCCTCTATGAGCGTTAGCTGTATAATCATTATAATATTCACTCGTTACATCAGCTAAGACTTTTGGCTTTAAAGTGGTTGCACCACTATCTAAATAGATAATATCTTGATTCGTCATCAAAAAATCTTCGCGATTCATAAATCACCTCCACTCGTTTTTAGTGGCTTTTTCTATCTCTTTTTGCATCTTTTTATTTTCAATATCGCTTAATAAGAAGCCTTTTAATAATAGCCTAGTAGCTTCCTCTTTACTAATACCTCTACTTTGCAAATAAAAGATTTCTTCTCCACTAAATTTTCCAATTAAAGCAGAATGATTAGCCACAACATCATATTCATCAATATAAAGATTGGGTCTAATCTCATTTTTCTTTTCATTTAAACTGATAATACGATTATTTTGATTAGCAACACATGATTTCATTCCTTTTGGAATAAATGTAGATACTTGTATGGTCGCTTTTCCACTTCGAATACTCACAACATTATTTCTTATATTACTATTAGTATTTTTAGCATCATGATAAATATAATAATCTAATGTTTCCTTTCCATTACAAATATCTTTTAAAGAATAATCAAAACTAGCACCTTCTCCTAATAAATGAGTAGATACCATTTCTTTTCCTACTGGTACATTTTGAAATTTAAATACATTTATATGAGCATTTTCTTCAACTCGATAATTATATTGAACTTTACTGTTTTCTAATTTTTGATAAAGGAATAACTGCACATTAGCATTTTTCTTTACTTCTATATTAATTTTTACTTTTTTACTGCTTGAAGATACATCTAACTCTAAATCACAGCTTTTTAAACAGACAATATCCATAGAAGCAATATCAAACTCATTCTGCGCAGATTTCATAGAAAATGTTATTTTTTTAGGTATTTTTAGTTCTTCTACTTTATCTTCTACTACTCTTATTCTATTCATGACGAGTAATTTCCTTCACGATACAAGTACCAAGTTCTACTTCTTTTTTTTCTATTTTTTCATAACCATTTTTCTCAATATAATCTACCAAACTAAAGTCCCCGCTTCGTACTATTCTTCCATTCATCATAATATGTACAAACTCTGGTTTAATGTATTCTAGAAGCCTACGATAATGTGTAATTAATAAGACGCCACAATTCCTTTCTTTTTGATAAGCGGTAACATTCTCTCCTACTATTTTTAGGCTATCTACATCAAGACCAGAATCTATTTCATCTAAAAGAACCATATCTGGCTTTAATAAATACATTTGTAGAATTTCGTTTTTCTTACGTTCTCCTCCACTAAATCCCTGATTAACCCCTCTGTTTATCATATCATGACCCATACTTAATCTATCAATAGTAGCATCCAACTCTTTAATGAAAGGAAATAGTTTAAAATTCTTTTTCTCTTTTGCTGAAACAACAGTCCTTAGGAAATCAGCATTACTTACACCTTCTATTGCAATTGGCGACTGCATTCCTAAAAATATCCCTAGATGAGCTCTTTCATCTACTGAAAGTTTTGTAATATCTTCTTCATCATAAGTAATAGAGCCACTTTCTATTTTATAACTGTCATCTCCCATAATTACTTTTGTAAGCGTACTTTTTCCAGTACCATTAGGTCCCATAATCGCATGAATTTCTCCACTATTTATTGTTAAAGAAAAGTTAGATAAGATTTCTTTTCCTTCTACGGTTACTCTTAAATCTTTTATTTCAAGTGTGTGCATCGAATCATCTCCAATTTGTATTATACTAAAAATTAGAAAAAAACAAAAGAATTTGTATAATATTTGTTCCAATTTCCCATTATAATAATGAATATCCGCAAGTATTCACAAGAGACGAGTTACTCGTCTTTTTCTGTTAATTGTGCTATAATGGGTTTGGAGAGTGATAAAATGAATGATTGCCTATTTTGCAAAATTAATAATGGAGATATTCCGTGCTATAAAGTATATGAAGATGAGGTAGTATTAGCATTCCTAGATATTAATCCTAAAAGTAATGGTCACACATTGATCATTCCTAAAAAACATTTTAAAGATATTTACGATATTGATAAGGATACTCTATCTCATATTATGGGAACTGCGAAAAATATTATGAATTTATTAAACGAGAAATTAAATCCAGATGGATTTACCCTTGCCCAAAATAATGGTGAAGTACAAGAAATAAAACATTTCCATCTACATGTAATGCCATACTATAAAAATTCTACTTTAAAAACGGCTGAAGAAACATGGAATTTATTAAAATAAAAATATCAGAAAAAATCTGATATTTTTTTATGATAATGAAAAAAAGAAACTATTTAATAGCTTCTTTTCTAGATAAGTTAAGACGACCTCTATTATCATATCCCATACATTTAACGATAATCTCGTCTCCTTCTTTTACAACATCCTCTACCTTTTCAACACGTTCAAGTGCTAACTGTCCAATATGAACCATACCTTCACAACCAGGCCATAGTTCTACAAAACATCCTTTATCACTTAATATTTTAACTACTTTACCCGTATAGATTTTATCAGTCTCTGGTTCTCTTACAATATCTTTAATACGATTAGCAGTAGCTTCAATAATTTCTTTATTAGTATGATAAATAATTACTCTACCATCATCTTCTAAATCTACTTTTACAGCATTGATATCATTAACTGCTGTTACATTACTACATTCTAAGATAATCTTAGTAATTGTTTCTCCCCCCTTACCAATAACTTCTTTAATCTTATCTGGATTAATCATAAATGTCATTGTCTTTGGAGCATATTCAGATACCTCTGGTCTTGGTTCAGGGATTTGAGCAGTAATAACATCTAAGATTTGCATACGAGCCTCTTTTGCTTGCGCTAAAGCCTCTTTTAAGATTTGCTCTGTAATACCTTTAATCTTAATATCCATTTGAAGTGCACAGATTCCATCTTTTGTTCCTGCTACTTTAAAGTCCATGTCTCCTAAATGATCTTCCATACCTTGAATATCTGTTAAAATTGTATAATCATTACCATAAGTAATTAATCCCATAGCGATACCAGCAACTGGCGCTTTAATTGGTACACCTGCTGCCATTAAACTCATACAGCCAGCACAAATACTTGCTTGTGAAGAAGAACCATTACTTTCTAAAATCTCACTTACAACACGAATTGTATATGGGAATTCATTTTCCGATGGGATAACTTGTGCTAAAGCTCTTTCTCCTAAAGCACCATGTCCAATTTCTCTTCTTCCTGGAGAACCATAACGGCCAGTCTCTCCAACACTAAATTGTGGGAAGTTATAGTGTAACATGAATCTCTTCTCTGTCTCTAAATCGATACCATCTAGAATTTGATGTTCTCCTAAAGCTCCTAATGTTGTAACACTTAAACTTTGTGTTTCACCACGAGTAAATAAAGCAGATCCATGTGTTCTTGGAAGTAAATCAATATCCGTTGATAATGGTCTAATTTCAGTCATAGCGCGACCATCAGCACGTACTTTTTCTTTTACAACAATTGCTCTAAATAAATCATACTCCACACTCTCTAAAATTAATTTTATCTTTGTTAAAAGTTCTCTTAATTCATCCTCTTCTAAAGAACTATTTTCTTCTTCATACTTAGCAACAACTCTCTCTTTAACTTCATCAATTGCTGCATATTTTTCTAACTTATCTTTAATACGTAATGCCTTATCTAAATCATTAGAACATAAAGATGTTACTTCTGCTTTTAATTCATCAGTGATATCTAATACATCATATTCCATTTTCTCTATTCCAATTTCAGCAATAATCTTCTCTTCAAAAGCAATTAATTCTTTAATAGCTTCATGACCAAACATTAAAGCTTTTAGCATATCTTCCTCAGATACTTCTTTCGCACCCGCTTCTACCATGTTGATAGCATCTTTTGTTCCTGCAACAGTAAGTTCAATATCTGATTGTTCTGCTTGTTCTGTTGTTGGGTTAATAATAAATTCTCCATTTACTCTACCAACTTTAACACCTGCAATTGGTCCTTCAAATGGAATTTTAGAAATAGAAGTTGCAAGTGATGAACCAAACATTGCTGTCATCTCTGGAGAATTATCTGGATCTACACTCAATACCGTATTTACAATTTGTACTTCATTTCTAAAATTTTCTGGGAATAATGGTCTCATTGGTCTATCAATCATACGAGCAGCTAAAGTAGCAGCCTCTGTAGGTCTACCTTCCCTTTTAATGAATCCTCCTGGAATCTTACCAACAGAATACAATTTTTCTTGATATAAAACCATTAATGGGAAGAAATCTGATAATACATTAGCTGTTTTAGAAACTACTACCGTACTTAATATTACAGTGTCTCCATAACGAACTAACACAGAACCATGGGCTTGTTTGGCTAGTTCTCCATGCTCTACTATTAATTTTCTTCCTCTAAAATCTAATTCATATACTTTTTTCATACTACACTTTCCTTCCTAGTAGGTATTATTATCATACCATAAATAATGAATATCGGATAGTCTTTTTCACATAAAAGACACCCAAAAAAGAGTGTCTTTGTTTTTTTCCTTAAATTTTTATTTTCTTAAGCCTAACTCTTTAACTACAGCACGATATCTTGTAACATCGTTTTTAATTAAATAGTTTAATAAGCTTCTTCTTTGACCAACTTTTCTAAGTAATCCTCTTTTTGAATGATGATCACCTGGATGTTCTTTAAAATGCTCAGTCAAAGTATTGATTTCTTCAGTTAAAATAGCGATTTGTACTTCAATAGATCCTGTATCATTAGTGTCTTTTCCAAATTTCTTAACTAATTCTGCTTTTCTTTCTTTTGTTAAAGCCATAATGTATTCTCCTTTCTTGTCTTATATGCTTATTCCTAGATAAAAGTCGGAGACTCTTTTCACCAAGAACAAGTACTGGATATAATATACAACAAATTTCTAAAATACGCAAGAGTTTTTTACTCTTCTTTACTATCTTCTTTGTCTAATCTTATTTCACTAATTTTTTTATCTAAATCTTCTAATCCTATATTCTCTAAATCAAAATATTCATTGATATCATTGTTTACTTGATTCTTTGTTGCCTCATCATTTGTCTTATCATGCATTTTTATCACCTAATAATTCTATCCATTCCTTTTCTTTAAATCCGATTAATATATCATCTTCTAAAATACAGATAGGTCTTTTTATCAACATACCATTTTTAGAAAGCAAATCTATTTGTTCTTCTAAAGAATAGGTATCTAATTTTTCCTTTAAATTTAATTCCTTATATACGAGTCCGCTTGTATTAAATAACTTTTTAATCGGTAAAGAATATTTCTTTATCCATTCTTCTATTTCCAAATTTGTTGGTATTTCCTCTTTTATGTTTTTTAAACGATAAGATAACTTTCTATCTTCCAAAAACTGTACAGCTTTCTTACAGGTACTGCATTTTGGATACCAGTATACGATCATTTTTATCACTACTTCTCTCTATTACTTTTAATAAATCTTTTAAATAGGAAATTCCATCTCCCCTTTTTTCACAATTTCCAAACTCCGCACATGCATCACAATAGTTTTTAAAATCAGAAGAGTTTACTAATAAATATCCTTCTTTAATCATCTTTTCAGCACTCTCTTTTCGATTACCTACCATTCTACCGCCTATCTCACATGTTCTAGTATAGGATGGGTGCTCATAATATCTATTTTGAAAATTATATCCCAACATAAAAAACTGCTGATAAGTACAATCTAATAGATAAAAGTCATTCTCCACATAGGCAATCACAATATAATGATGATAAGGAAAGTGAAAATGCTCTCCAATATCTAATATCGTCGTTGGGACTTGCAATCCCTTTGCAATTTCTGATAATAAATTAGAAAACTCTAAACTCCTTGTACGTAAACTATCTTGAGAGATATTACAGTTATCATTATCCTGAGCTTTTTTTCTCGCATAATAAACAATTTGCTTTAACAGATGTTCTTTTTTATCACGTTCTAAAGATGGTTCTACTTTTGGAATTACCTCTATCATACGAACATTTAATTTATTTTCTAACTGTGATAAACGTAACATAATAGGTATCTCTGCACCTGTTTTTTTTATTTCATCATAGACTTCATTAAAAAGTGGTTCTAAAATAGCTATCTGCTCTAAAACAGGTAAATTACTACAAGAATCAATTCTTTCTTCTATATCTCTTAATTTATTATCCATAAAGCCCCCTAAAATTTAATTTTATATCGTTTTGTTTCAATATGTACTCTTTGAACAATTCCTAAAGCTGCTACTAAAGAAAGTGTAAAACTTCCTCCATAAGATAAGAATGGTAATGGTACTCCTGTTAAAGGAATAATTCCAAACATTCCACCTAGATTAATAAAAATATGAGCAAATATATAGGTTGCTACTCCCAAACACATATATTTTCCTCTTATCGTACTTGCTCTACTAGAAAGCATCAAAATGCGATATAAAATAATAGCATATAAAATTAATAAACCAACACCTGCAATATATCCATACTCTTCCGCAAATATCGCAAAAACCATATCTGTATGAGCTTCTGGAATGTAGGAATACTTCTGAGTACTCTTTCCAATTCCAACACCATTTAATCCCCCCAAATTAATAGCAATATAAGCATTACATACTTGATATCCTGTTCCAGCATATTTAGAACAAGGATCAAAATAATTAAATCGTTCCATCTGTTTTTCTGATAATACTCTTCCTGTTACAGCATAAACAGTAAGTAGTGCAAAAGCAATAATAGCAACTACACCACCTGCAATTTTCCATTTTTCTTTTGGAACAATAGGACTTAATAGATAAACAACCCCAAAGATAGATCCTTGAATAAGCGCTGTTCCCAAATCCTTTTGAGCAAAAACAATAGCAGGAAGAATTAATCCAATTGTACAGATTAATATGATTAATTTTTTATGATCTACTTTAGGATTTCTAAGTCGCTTCCAAGAACGCTCTATAGCGAGCGCTAAGGCAGCTATTAAAATCGGTTTGGCAATCTCACTCGGTTGTAATTTAAAGAATCCTAAATCAATCCAGTTACTAGCACCTCTTGTAAATGTTCCTTTTAAAATTACGAAAATATTTAGGGAAATTATTCCTACAAACAAAATAGGAATCAACTTATAATAATGTTTTGTTTCTACATGAGTAATGATAAAAAAAGCAATATAACCTCCAATTAAAATAATTAAATGTCTATAAAAGTAATAGTAAACAGATTGATCCATCGCTACTACCGCTTCTCTACTAGATGCTGATACGATATTGAAAAGGCCAAATATACTAAGAAAAATCATCAATAATAATAAAACTTTATCCATATCTTCAAAAGTTCTTTTAATTTTTCCAAACATGATATCACCTTTCTTATCTTTTCTCATATACTATGATATCATATTATCCTATATTTGACAAACGATTTTACTGCAAAAAAATAGTTATTCATCATGAACAAAGTATCAAAAGAACAATATGATATATTGAATAGTTAGGAGGTATATATGTATTACTACGGTGGATATCAAGGATACGGCGGATACCCTGGCGTTCAAAGTAGCGGTTGCTGCAACAACGGAAGTGGGTACGGCGCTGGATACGGTGCTGCCATTATTTTAGTATTATTCATTCTTTTAGTTATCGTAATAGGTGCACGTGCTTTTGATAATAATGGCCCAGGTCCAAGAAGATAGAAGGAAACTTCTTTTTTCTTTGCTTTTTAAGTAACTTTTTGCTATAATAATAGCGTTGGAAGTGAATTTATGAGAAGTGAAAAAGATTTTAAAAAATTAAATATCTTAGATGAAAAAGAAAAACTACTACGAATGAAAAGTAAAGAAGTAACCTTCCCTCTAACAGATGAGGATAAGGATTTAATTGAACGAGGAATACAAGAATTAACTTATAGCCAAATAGAAGAATATGAAAAAAAATACGATTTGCGCCCTGGTATGGGACTAGCTTTTCCTCAACTTGGCTTACTAAAGAGAATTATTATTATTGTTCATGAAGTAGAAGATGGCAAATTTGACAATTATGTTGTTATTAATCCTAAAATTATTAGTTATTCAGATGAAATGATTGCAGCAGAAGAAGGAGAAGGTTGTCTAAGCGTAAACCGTGATGTAGATGGACATGTAAAAAGATACGCTAGAGTAACGGTAGAAGGATTGGATATGAATGGAAACAAAATTAGAGTACGAGCAAGAGAAGAACTATCAGCTTGTTTCCAACATGAAATCGACCATCTAGATGGCATTTTATTCTATGATAGAATTGATCCAAAGCATAAATTTTATACAGACCAAGAAGTGAGATTAATATAGGAGGTATTATGAAAGGCGCTTTAAAATATATTTTATTATTTGTAGTAGCTTGCATTTGTTCATTCGTTATTTATTACTACTTAGGTCCTGAAGAAGAACATCATATCGGTATTCAAATCACAACTCGTGAAAAAAAAGAGAGCTAAAAGATATACTAAATTAAAAACCAAGAATAATTTTCTTGGTTTTATTTATATCTTAATATTTCTATATCCAAATTTCCCTTTTTATTTTGATAGCGAATGGAAGAAAATTGATATTTTCCAAAGCCTCTTATAGAAAAGACATCCCCCTCTTTTAGTACTGTATCCTTTTTTGTTGCTACTACATAGTTCAAAAATACTTCCTTATTTTGAATAATCTCTTCTACATATTTTCTACTTTTTTTCGTTATTTTAGAAACAATCATATCTAATCTCAAACCACTAACATGTAAAAGAAAATTCTCATAACTAGGATGATATTCTTCTAAATAAGAAAGATCTCTATGTACAAATTCTACTGAAATTCTCCCTATTTCTCTAACATTATTTTTTAAATAAGTAGCAACTGGTTTTAATGCGACTAAATAATGCGTACTTTCAGTAATCATAATATCACTATAAAAATGAGGAAGAATTTGATGAGCAAATAAGGTTCCTAAAATCGCCTTATGTTCTAAAGGTCTCTTTGAAACTATTTCTAACAATTCTATTTCAGGAAAATCTCCATTATAAAGCAAAACTTTTTCTGCTTCTTCATAAGGAGAATACATTTGATAAGAGATATTTTTCTTTCTTAATCGAGAAATAATAAATTCTTTTTCTTTTGGATCTAGAAAAAAACTACTTCTTTCATTTTCTATTTTTTCAATACTATTTTGTAAGAAAAACTTATTTTCCATACTTCTTTAAATATTCCTCATAAGTCATTTCCTTATCTGTATAAGTACCATCTTCATGGATGTCTACAATTCGATTGGCAATTGTCTCAATCAAATGTTGGTCATAGGTAGCAAATACAATACATCCTTGAAATTTAGATAATCCCTCATCCAATGATGTAATAGATTCCATATCCAAATGGTTAGTTGGTTCATCTAACAAAAGAACATTGCCATGCTCTAACATCATTTTAGATAACATACAGCGAACTTTTTCTCCACCAGATAATACATTTACTTTCTTTAATGCTTCTTCACCACTAAATAACATTCTTCCTAAGAATCCTCTTACGAAGGCATCTTCTTTTATAGGAGAATATTCTCTTAACCACTCCACCATATCCTTATCGGCTGAAAAGTATTCATCATTCTTTTTAGGATAATAGGAAGGAATAACAGTAGTGCCTACTTTTACAGTTCCCTCATCTGGAGTAGAAACTCCTGCTAAAATTTCAAGCAAAGCAGTTTTAGCAATCTCATTATTTCCTATTAAAGCAATTTTATCTCCAGGCTTTAAAGTAAGACGCATGTTCTTTAGAACTTCGATTCCATCTATTTTCTTAGAAATGTGATCCAAATGAATTACTTCTTTTCCTAGATAACGTTCTGGTTCAAATTGAATGAAAGGATATCTTCTACTAGATGGTTTTATATCATCTAATACAATTTTTTCTAAAGATTTCTTTCTACTAGTTGCCTGTTTTGATTTAGAAGCATTCGCACTAAATCTACGAATGAAATCTTGTAACTCCGCGATTTTCTCTTCTTTTTTCTTATTAGACTCTCTCATTTGCTTTTGAATTAACTGACTAGATTGATACCAAAAGTCATAATTTCCAGCAAACATAGTCATTTTCTCATAGTCAATATCAATCATATGAGTGCAAACTTTATTTAAAAAATAGCGATCATGAGAAATAACAATAACAGTATTTTTAAAATCAATCAAAAATTCCTCTAACCAACTTTTACTCTCTAAATCTAAACCATTCGTCGGTTCGTCTAATAATAGAATATCTGGTTCTCCAAATAGAGCACGGGCAAGCATCACTTTTACTTTATCAGATTCTTTTAAATCTCTCATCATTTTTGTATGTAAAGAAGAATCTATTCCTAAACCATCTAATAAAACTGCTGCATCAGCATCCGCTTGCCAACCATTTTTCTTTAAAAATAAATCTTCTAGAATACCAGCACGAATTCCATCTTCATTTGTAAAATCTGCTTTCATATATAAAGCATCTTTTTCTGTACGAATATCATATAATTCTTGGTCGCCCATAATAACTGTATCTAATACATTATAATCATCATAAGCATTATGGTTTTGAACTAAGAAAGACATTCTTTCTCCCTTACCAATAATTACTTCTCCACTAGTAGAATCTACTTCCCCACTTAATATTTTTAAGAAAGTACTTTTACCAGCACCATTGGCTCCTATTAAGCCATAGCAATTATTATTTTCAAATTTTAAATTAACGTTATCAAATAAAACCCTTTTACCATAACGTAATCCAATATTATTGGCCATTAACATACTATCACACCCTCAACTACTCCATAATATCATATTTTTCTTAAAATAGAAAGAAAAAAGTTCAGTTTCCCGAACTATCTCTTAATCAATTTTCTCTAATGATTCCGCTTTAAAGAAACCTGTAGTACCTGTTGAATTACCAACTTGATATGGATATTCTCTTCCCTCATAAATCTTTAAAACAACTCTTTGCCATCCAATTGCTCTTCTATGCTTTGCACTTTTAGAAGTAGAGCTTTCTGCATACTTGCCAACAATCTTTACTCTATCTCCTACTTTTAATTCTGCAGAAACATTAGAATTATTTGGTTTCTTATTTTGATCTTCTTCCTTATCATCTTTTGGTTTTTGATTTTCATCTTTTTTATCAGAATTATTATTTTCTGTTTCTATCTTCTTCCATTTTGCCTTTAAAGATGTATCCTGTGAAATAGCTTTAGAAAAATCAAATTTAGCTTCTCCATTAAACCAACCTTCAAACGTATATCCATCTTTTACTGGAACTGTTGGTTTTGTAGCTGTTTCTCCTGCTTGTACTTCTTGTGTTTCTACTTTCGTTCCACCATCACTATCAAATATAACTTTGTAAACAAGTTCACTAGCATCCACTATTTTTCTCCAATGTGCTACTAAAGTGATTTTATTTTTTACTTTTTCTGAAAAATCATACTTTTTTCCATTCAATTGCCATTCTACAAACTGATATCCCTCACGCACTGGATTTTCTGGTTCGTTTACCTTTTCTCCAACACGAACAAATTGTTTTTCAACACTTGTTCCACCGTTAGAATCAAATGTTATCATATATTGATTTCCAAAGAAAATGCAATATAAAGATACTCCAAAAGTTATGGCAATCACAACAATGAGCATGACAAAAACATTCTTCTTTTCCATAAAACCTCCCTGAAGATGACTACTATCATCATCTATACTCATTATACAAATTTCGAAAAAGTGATGTCAATAAAAAAAAGAGAATTTTTTCTTTTTTCTCTTATTTTTTCTACTTATATAGATATTTCAATCGATTGATTACCTTTTTTTCGATACGCGATATATAAGATTGACTAATTCCTAATGCATTTGCTACCTCCTTTTGAGTCATCTCTTCTCGGTTATTTAGTCCATATCTTAAAACCATAATCTCTTTATCTCTCTTATTCAATTTTTCAATTTCTGCATACATTAACTTTTTTTCGGTTTCTTCCTCTAACCCACGAGTTACAATATCCTCATCAGTTCCCAATATATCTTCTAAGTGAAGTTCGTTACCCTCACTATCGAAACTTAAGCTATCTTCAAAACTAACTTCACTTCTACGTTTTTTGTTTTTTCTTAAAAACATTAATATTTCATTGTCAATACACCGAGAAGCATAAGTTGCTAATTTAATATTCTTATCCATGTTATAAGTATTAATTCCTTTAATGAGTCCAATTGTTCCAATACTTACTAAATCTTCTAAATCAATTCCTGTATTTTCATATTTCTTCGCTAAAAAAACAACAAGTCGAAGATTATGTTCAATCAGTTTTTCCTTTGCTTCTTCATCACCTTTTTGAATATAATATAGTTCATCTTCTTTTGACAATGGTTCTGGTAATTTATCTAAACTTCCTACAAAATAAACAGGTTTACAAAATAATTTTTTAAGAAACTTCCATATTTTCTTTATCATAATTTCCTCCTATCATCGTATTATGTAGTAAAAAATCAATTCCATCTATCTTGATATCTTCATCCATAATACCAAGATAAATATTTTTCCACCTACAACCTTCTATCCACACTTCTTTCACAGAGAAGCATTTTAATAATCCTGCACCATGAACAGTTTGATAAGGAATAAAGAATGTTTTTGGGATAGTTACTAATTTGGTTTTACTTGCTAAAATTACTGGTCGACTCTTATAAGTCAATGTATTACCACTATCACAAAAGCCCACTCCATTTATCATATTATTATTCATCACAAATGAAATGGATTTATAAAATTGATACTGTTCTTTCATACTTTTCATTTTTCTAATATAATAAGCAATGCAAATTGGGGATAAAAGAATAAGTCCTAAAAAGTTTAACTGATAACTATTCGATAAAAAGGATGATTCTACTCCTTCAAATGAAAAGGTAGTATTCCATAAATAAATCATCCCGCCTAGCACCATACTAGAAAAATAAAAATATCCCATATTTTTTAAAAAGTAAGAAAAACTTCTATAAGAAAATGTACTGATAATCATAAGAGCACTAATCAACACTTTTAATATAAAAAGTAAGAAATTAGAAATGGGAAGAAAGAGAATAAAAACACTAAAACTTCCTAGAAAAGCACCTAATGAAAGACGATAAAAACTAGTCATTCTTTTTAAAACAACTGATACACTCATTAAAAGAAGTAAATCTATAAAGAAATTGAAAAGAAGTAATAAATCCATATACACTTTCATCGCATCACCATCATCATTATAGAAAAAAAGAGACACTAAACATGTCGCTTTTTATTAAAAACTATAAATTGTCTTCTTTATCAAAAAAGAGGCTTAAAAGCCTCTCTTCTTTAAGAATGATGGAATAATGTCATCATCATCATCTGCATCATCTGTTTCAGTTTCTTCATGTCTAGTAACTACTGGCGTTTCTGGTTTTGTATAAGAATGATATAAAGGTTCAGTATCTTGATCAAAACCAGTTGCTATTACAGTTACAATAATTTCATCTGTTAAATTTTCATTGATAACAGCACCAAAAATGGTATTCATATCTGTATTAGCACTAGTACGAATTACTTCGTTCGCTTCTTCTACTTCAAATAATGTTAAATTATTACCGCCTGTTACATTAATAATAGCATCTGTCGCCCCACTAATGCTAGTCTCTAATAATGGACTAGATACAGCTTGACGAGCAGCTTCTGTTGCTCTATTATCACCAACACCAATTCCAATTCCGATTAAAGCACTTCCACGTTTTTCCATAACTGTCTTAACATCGGCAAAGTCAAGGTTGATTAATCCTGCTACAGCAATTAAATCTGAAATAGATTGAACACCTCTACGTAGTACATTATCTACTTCTTTAAAAGAATCTAGTAATGGAGTTTGTTTGTCAATAATTTCTCTTAATCTATCGTTTGGAATAACAATAAGAGTATCTACATTTTTCTTTAATTCTTCCAAACCAGCTATTGCCTGTTCCATTCTTTTCTTTCCTTCAAATGAGAATGGTTTTGTTACAATACCAACAGTAAGAGCACCTAACTCTTGAGCAATTTGAGCAACTACTGGAGCAGCACCTGTTCCAGTTCCTCCACCCATACCGCAAGTTACAAAGACCATATCAGCACCTCTTAGAGATTCTTCAATTTCTTTCTTACTCTCTAAAGCAGCTTCTCTTCCAATATCTGGTTTAGCTCCAGCACCTCTACCACCAGTTAAGCTTTCTCCAATTTGAATTTTTGTAGGAGCCTTTGAACAATTTAGAACCTGAAGGTCTGTATTTGCTACAATAAACTCTACCCCTTTTACTCCTGAATCTATCATACGATTAACGGCGTTATTTCCTCCACCACCAATTCCGATGACCTTAATTTTTGCTATTTGATCCATTTCTAATCCAAACATATTTTATATCCTCCTATTATTCGTTAAAAAAATATCCAAATATTTTTCCCAACATGCTATCATTTGCTGATTCCACTGAACTTTTTCTAACGGTTGCGAGTGCTGATGCATCCTCGTTACTAATCATTGAATAGTTCTTGCCTCTTAATTTTAATTTACTGATAAAGTAAACAATATTTCCCACACATGATGAATATTTGTTATTGCGTATACCAAGTAATTTAACATTTCCTATGCTTACACCCTTTCCTAAAACTTGAGATGCCACATATTCAATGTCATCCATATTACTTGTACCTCCCGTTATTATCATATAATCAATTTGCTTGGTTGTCAATATATTGAGCTCTTTTTTCACTAGATTTAAAATCTCTTCTAACCTAGATGAAACAATTTCGGATACTTCAAATTGATTTACTTTTAATGATTTATCAACTGCTGTTGATATCTCATAAGTGTCACTAACATTCGCATTTCTTTTATGAGCTAATGCAAAAGAATGCTTTAATTTATTAGCAGTTTCTAAGTCTGTCTTATACATATAAGCAATATCACTATCGACATTTTTTCCACCCATATTAATAATAGCACTTTTTACAATAACCCCTCTATTGTATAAAGAAATAGAGGTAGTCTCACTTCCAATATTAATAATGGCACCAATTTTTTGATCAATATCTTTATTTTTAAAAGAATATAAATCGCCAATATTGTTAATAGAAATATCCGCTACTTCAATGCCAATACCTTCTAATAAAGAAATGACAGAATATACATTCTTTTTTGGTGTAGTTACTAAAATGGCACGTACTCCTAATACTGAACACATGTGATTAACAGGATCTTTTACTGTTTTCTCATCTACCTTAAAGTCTACTGGGAGGGCTGTTACAAATTCTCTTTCTCCTAACTCCTTGGAAGATACAGCTTTTGACAATACTTCGGAAACGTCTTCATGCGTCACGCCAACATTTTCATCAATAAGAGGCATTTCTGCTTTAATAATAGAATATTCTGCAAAGTAAGATGGGATAGATGCAATTACTCTTTTAATACGGATACCAAGCATTTCTTCAACATCTACGATTGCTTTTTTTACACAAATACTTGCCTCCTCTACATCCGTAATTAATCCTTTTTTTATTCCTCTAGACTTATAAGAAGAAGCTGCAAGCAAATTAAGTTTATTTTGAAAAAGTTCACAAACGACTACTTTTATACTATCTGAGCCAATGTCAACACTAGTATAAACATGCTTCATACAACCATCTCCTATAATCTAACTTATATTATACTATAAATTTTTAAAAATGTAAAAGAAAATCCCCACTAGAAATAGTATTTTTCTTCTAAATATCTTTCTATCAATTCTTTCATATATAAATTAATTTTTCTATTTCCATTTACTGCCAAAAAAGAGGATTTTACTTATCCTCTAGTATCTCCAAATAATCTCCACTATCTAAGTGCAAAATACCTTTTTTATTATCGAAGCCTTCTACATATTCTAAATAATGATAAACTCTTTCAAATTTTGGTAATGTTGCATAAACATAATTACCATCATTCATAGTCATTAAAAACAATTCTTCATCAACATCTGTTGGGTAATAGCGAATCTCAGATATTTTTCTTAAAACATCAGATGGAACATCAACCATCTTTTTTAAGAAACGTTCATAAACTTCTTCTGGAATTTGATTTAAAACAATTGGTATTTTAAAATTTCCTTCCACTTTGGTACCATCTTGTAATACAACTTTATTCTCTGGTTGGTAGAAAAATAATGGTTTATTTTCTGTAACTGTAATTACAACCTGTGTTAAAAAATATTTTTTCTCAACTTTCGCATTTAAAATAAAGTCATTAGCTTCTAATTTTCGTTGAATAGAAGTCCTTGTTGTTTGTAACGTACTTGGATACTCTCGAAGCCCAGATAAATCGATAATCGTTTGATCACTTAAAGAATCATTTCCTATAATAACAATAGAGCCTATTGGCACTTGTAATAATAAATAGCTAAAAATTGCAATTATTGCGGATAACAAAAGAACTAAAAAAACATTACGAAATTTAATTTTCCGTTTTTTTTCTTTTCTTTCCTTTTCTTTTGCTTTTTTTACCGCCACTCTAGATTTTAACGGTTTTTGATTAACCGCTTTCTTTGTATTCATTCTAGTTTTTGCATTTGCCTTTTTTTTAGCCTTTGTCACACTATCACCTATTCTACAAATTCTTGTTCAACTTTTAGTTCTACCCCATATTTTTCTTTTACTTTATCTTGTATCTCTAATATTAATTTCTTAACATCTTCTCCACTAGCGTGCCCTTTGTTAATAATAAAATTAGCATGTTTTTCACTCACTATCGCATCACCAATAGAATACCCTTTATATCCAATTTCTTCTATTAATCTACCTGCAAAATCTCCTTCTGGATTTCTAAAAACTGAACCAGCAGAAGGATATTCTAAAGGCTGGGTTTCCATTCTTCTTTTTTTCCTATCTTCAATCAATTGCATAATTTCCTCTGAATTGCCTTTTTTTAAGAGAAATGTTGCCTCTAAACAAATGTAGTCAGGATGGTCTTGCAAAAAAGAAGTACGATAATGAAATTTCATATCATAATTAGTCATTTCCACAACACGATAACGTGGTGTCAATACTTTCACACTCTTAATAATATATCCCATATCACTCTTATAGGCTCCAGCATTCATAAACACTGCACCACCAACAGTCCCAGGAATACCTGTTGCAAATTCCATTCCTGTATATCCCAATCTAGAAAGACGATTAGATAGTTTAGTAAGAGAATATCCTGCACCAACACGTACAACATTTCCTTTTATTTCTAATTCATCTAAAGAATCCAATTTAATTAATATACCATCATAGTAAGAATTACTAAAAATTAAATTAGAACCTTTTCCTAAAATTTTATGTTTTATTCTTTTCTCTCTTAAATACTTTAAGAGAATAATTAATCCCTCTATATCCTTTGGTTTCACTAATCCTAAAGCTTTTCCATCTAACTGATATGTTGTATATTCCTTCAAATCTATATCAGCTAGAACAACGCCTACCTCTAAATCTTCAATTTCTTTTATTATGTTCATATTATCGTTTTCCTTCTATTAATTTTTGGATTTCATGATAAATAATGGTTGCACTATCAGTTACTCCCATTTTAGATAAGTTCTTTTTCATTTCTTCTTGCTTTTGCCTAGAACTTAATATCTCATTCATTTTTTCAATCAAAATGAATGGTTCTAAATCTTTTTCTTCAATAAGATATGCTGCCTTTTCATTCACTAAATCCATCGCATTTTTATATTGATGATTATTGGGAACATATGGACTTGGTATCAAAATAGATGGTATTTTTAAAGCCATAATTTCACTTAATGTAGAGGCACCAGCACGTGTAATCATTAAATCTGTATTTTTCATAATACGTGTCATATTATCAATATAAGGAACAACTTTTACATTCTTAGGGAAAGAACATTTTGATATTTCCTCATAATCATTTTTACCTGTTACAAACAAAAACTGATAAGGTTCCTTCTCTACTAATGGTAAAGCTTTTTTCAATACCTCATTCACACTGCTAGCACCTAATGATCCCATCACAATAAGGACTAATTTTTTTCTATCATCAAGACCTAATTCCGATTTTTCCATAGGTTCTTTTTTCAAAGCATCCTCACTACAAGGATTTCCTGTAAATATTGTTTTTTCTTCAGGAAAACTACTCATTGAAGACTTAAAAGAAACGCCTATCAAATCTGTATGGGACGCTAAAGACAAATTAGCTTTTCCTGGGACACTATTTTGCTCATGTAAAAATGTTTTAATACCTAATTTATGTGCAGCTGATAAAACTGGTACAGTTACATAACCACCAACACCTATAACAATATCTGGTTTAAACTCTTTTAACCAGTTTAAACATTTTTTTCTTGCTTTGTATAAACAATGAACAACTTTTACATTCTTCCATAGTTGTTTTCTATTAAAACCATATACTTCTATAGAGCGAAAAGGGATTCCCTCTTTAGGAACAATATCCTTTTCCATTCTATTATGAGTACCTATATATAAGAACTCACTATTAGGCTCTTTTTCTTGAATTTTGTGAATAATTGCTAAAGCAGGATAAATATGTCCTCCTGTTCCTCCAGCACTAATGACTACTCTCATTTCATCACTTCCTATGAACTTATTATATCATAATTATATGCAAAATCCTAGGCATAATATGACACAAAAAAAGGACTAATTAAGCCCTTTTTTGTTTTTCTTTTGGATCTGTAGTAAAATCTAAAACTGCATATAGTTTTGGAGAACGTTCTCCACAAGAATCAAATAATGCTACATCAGCTGCAACTATTGGAAATGGTTGAGTTGAAAAGTAACTTTTGATAATATTAGCTACACTAGCTAATTCATGAGAAGAAGTACAAATTCCCTCTAATTGTCTTTTTGGAGCTAAGCCAAAATTACTTCCCATTTCTTCTAAAATAGCTTTTATAATAACAGTTACTTGATCTTGCATATAAGCTAGCATTCTTTCTTCACTAATTCTAGTAGTAGTTAATAAATTATCTAAGAACGCCATATCTTCTTTTTTAGACTCTGGCATCGCTTTCATCTTACCAGTAAATTTCAAAATTACTTTTGCCGTCTTTAGTTGCATAGTACGTCTTTTTACTTCTTCTAAGCCTCTATTTCTAGCTTCCATTAAATGCATAAAAGTACCAAGCATTAGCATCTTTTCAGAAATAGAATAATTACCATTTAATCTACGATATTCGTTTCTATCTACTACACCTCTATAATATGCTTCTAATACTTCTTTTATAGAAACAGAATCACGGGATAAATAATTTTCTTTATCACTTCCACGTTCTTCTATTAATCTTTTCTCTGCTTTAAATAAAGTTCTTGCTTGTTCACTTCCATCTATAATTCTTTCTGTTTCAGTAGCGATAGTGTTACAAACATTTTCCTTTGATAATTCTACACTATCAAATTTATCACTATCTAACATTAACAATAACGATGTAATCGCACTATTTTCTACAGTTTTCATTATAAAAACCCCCTTTAACATTGTGTTATTATATCATGTTTTTTTTAAATTGCAAATTAAAAGAAATTATAAATTATAATTTCTTTTGCTGACTATGTAGAGTAAGAACCAAAGCATTCGCCATTCCTCTTCCTTCTAATAAGCTAGTCTCAGATAAAGCAGAATGCATTTTTTCTACTTTTGTTTCACAAATAATTTGATCTTGATATAAAGCGTGATAATTTTCTTCTGAATAAACACAACTATTAGCAGCATCTACAATCAAGTTTTTTTTATCGCGAATAACCGTATGATACGCAGTTCCTGAAAAAGTACTTGGCATTAAAGAAGTTACTAAAGTAGAACCTGGCATAAAATCCATCAATGCCCAAGAAATGTTATGACATTCCCCTACTACTTGATTATTTCTTAAAATAAAATTAGCAAGGCAATTATCTGCAAAATATTTTTGGATAGAATAAAATGTTATTGCTCCTAATTTCTCACTATAAACAGTAATATATCCTAAATCATCTTTCACTCTATCCACATAAGGAGCTTTCATAATAAAATTTTTAACATTATTAGGTAAATAATACGTTGTATTTTGTCCTACTAAACGGATAAAAGAGATATAATCTTCTCCCATATTATAATGATATTTCTCTAATAACAGATAAAACAAAGAAATGTATTTTTCCCACTCTCTTTTAGTAAAAAGAAGGGTATGAAGTTCCCAAAAAATTCTCATATAATCCGTTAAAGGGATGTGCTCATCTTCTGCTATACTTTGCCAATCAACACCACTTGCTACTTTAAATTCTTCTAGAAATTTTCTCATAATTTCTTTATCTTGAATACGATACTTTCCTTCATATTCATCAAATATTTGTCTATACGTCATATTTTCCCCCAATGAGTAATTATTATATCTTTTTTATATAGTTTGTCAAATCTCCTTATCATATGCTTGTAAATAATCATACAACTCTTGCGCCACTTTTTCTGGAAGCTGAGTCTTTAACTCTTCCATACTAAGCTTCTTTAAAGCGGTAATCGTTTTATACTTCTTTAACAATTGCTTTTTTCTCTTATCCCCTATTCCTGACACTGGATCTAATACACTAGCCAGTGTTCCTTTACTTCTAATTTGTTTATGATAGTTGATAGTAAATTCATGCACCTCATCTTGCATTCTTTCTAGCAAATAAAATACATTACTTTTTTTATCAATTTCATATTCTTCATCCTCTGTAAGAAGTGCATTTGTTGTATGCCTATCATCTTTCTTTAATCCCACTACCATAATAGGAAGACAAAGACTATCAATAATTTCTTTAGCAGCATGTATCTGCCCTAAACCACCGTCCACAATAATCAAATCTGGTTTTTCTAGGTTATCTTTTAATACTCTAAAATATCTTCGATAAATAACTTCTCTCATCGTATTGTAATCATCATTCTTGTCAACAGATATTTTATATTTACGATATTCATTCTTAGCAGGTTTGCCATTTTTAAATACCACCATTCCCGAAACATTATAGGTTCCAAATAAATGAGCATTGTCAAATATCTCAATACGATCTAATTTGTCAAGTCCAAGAATATTGCGTAATTCTTCATTCGCATTTAATGTTCTTGCTTCATCCCTTTCAATTAATTCAAACTGTTCCTCTAACGCTATTCTAGCATTTTCATTAGCCATCTCAATTAGTTTTAATTTTTCCCCTTTTTGAGGCTTTCTAACATCTATTTCTAAATAATCAGTAAGCACTACATCATCTACTATTTCAGGAGCTAATATTTCTTTTGGCTTTAAAATATTCTGATAAAAATCAGCGATATAACGAGTTAATTCTTCCTCTTCGCTTTCAATCATGGGAAGAATTTTAGAATGCCTACCTACTATCTTCGAACCTCTAATAAAAAATACTTGAATACTTAAATATCCCTTATTTACATAGTAACCAAAAATATCCCTATCTACTTGATCTTTTATTTCAACTTGTTGATGGGTAAGTGTTACTCTTATATATTCTAATAATTGTTTCATCTCTAATGCTTTTTCATATTTCATATCTTCACTATAAATTTTCATTTCTTCTTCAATACGTTTGGTAATAAAAGAGTGATCTCCTTTTAAAAAACGAATAATCTCATCTTTCATTATATCTATTTCTTCTTTTGGAACGTTCCTTGTACAATAACCTAAGCATTGATGAATATGATAATAAAGACATGGCTTAGCATTATAGGTATTACACTTTCTAACAGGATACATACGATTTAGCAAATTTACAACACCACGAGCAGCCGTTACATTAGGATATGGCCCATATAAATATTTCTGATTCTTTTTACGTGATAAAGAACGTACTACTTTTAAACGTGGCACTTCTTCATTTGTAAGTTCAATATAAGGATATGTTTTATCATCTTTTAAAAGGATATTATACTTTGGGTTATATTTTTTAATCAAATTATTTTCTAAAATAAAAGATTCTACTTCACTATTTACTGTAATGTATTCAAAATCAACTATTTCGCTTACTAATTTTGCAGTCTTACCAGTATGTTTTCCGCGAAAATAAGAACTAACTCTATTCTTTAAATTTTTAGCTTTTCCTACATAAATAATAATGCCATCTTTATTCTTCATTAAATAACAACCTGGGCTTGTTGTTAATAAAGAAAGTTTCTGTTTTATATAATCCATAAGTCACCTCTATATCTTATTATATTTTTCTAGCAATCTATAAATTTCACAATTAATCTCTTTCCTATTCTCACGCAAAAGAGGATTCTCCCTTGACGGATGAATAGAATTAGAGAAAAAGAGGATTGCAATATCATTACTTCTATCTATCAAGATATGATGTCCTGGAAAACCAGTATGATAGATAGAATCTTCTCCACAAACATCTTTACAAGCACTTATGCTTTTTCCATAAATCCAACCAATTGTTCGTCTGACATTGTCAGAACCAATAAATAAAGGAGAAAACCATAAATCAATATATTTCTTTTCTAAAAATTCTTTGCCTTCATAATAGCCATCATGTAGAATCATCTCTAAAAAATGACTAATATCATAAACTGTTGAAAAAACGCCAGCATGTCCTGCCACTCCATTTAGAAAGGAGGCTTTCTCGTCATGAACACTTCCCCATACTAGCCCTCGCTCTTTTGTCAATTCCATTGGAACACATCTAGATTTTTCCTTCGGATTAAACATGGTATCTTTCATATCTAATGGTTTAAATATCCATTTTTTAGAAATCATATCTAATGAGGAACCAGTTATTTTTTCAATAATAAAACCTAACAAAATAAAATTAATATCTGCATATTTTACATCCTCTCCAGAATTAAATATACGATTTAGTTTATGAAGGAATTCTGCTTTACTAGTAAGATGATATTTATCAACAGTAGATTGTAAACCTGACGAATGGGTTAATAAATGGAGTATCCTAACATCCTCATAAGGAAACTCATCTAAATAGTATTTTACACTATCTTCTAGTTTTATTTTATCATCCCTTAGCAGAAAAGAAACTAGTGTATTCGTAACTAGTAGTTTGGTAAGACTCGCTATATCATACAAATTATTTAAAGAGTTTTCTTCTTTTGTTGGAATAATAGATTTATATCCAATACTACCAAAAAAACTCTCTTCTCTTGTCAATATTCCATAATTACATCCTGGAAACACATTTTTCTCTACTAAAGTATTTAAATATTTTTCTAATTCTTCTTTCATATTAGCATCACCTATTTATTGTAACATAATTTCTTATAAATAAAAAGAACCAAAGGTTCTTTCTAAATATGTTTCTCATAAGGTTTCTCTGATTCTACTTCACTCGTTTTATATTCCGTAAGTAAATCTATTCTAGAATTAGATATCGCTATATCAAAGCCTTTTTCATAACGAGATTTTAATTTTTCTATATTAAGTCGTGCTGCTTCTTCAATAGAAATTCCTAGTTCATGATTAACAATAGCTGTAAGTACTATCATAAAAGAAGCACTCTGTCTAATTAATTCCTCTTTATCCTCTACATAGAGAAGCTTGCAAGCATTAGTCATTAAATTCTTCCAAAAGGTATCAAAATCATATTCACTAGTAAAGTTATCTAAACTAGATAAAGGATAATATTTTGAGCGAGGAGTGAATAAACATTCTGGGTCTTTTGTCTTCACACACTTTTCCAATTCTACTTCGTCCATAGAAGTTCTAGTAGAAGGAACACGACTTTTCTTTTGCAATAAATAATTGCCAATATCTTCAAAAGTTACTCCATAGGAACTACTTAGAGAAGCTGCAATATACCACATGATATCGCCCGCTTCGATTGCTAAATTCTTTCTAATCTTTTCTTTATTCTCATCTGTTAAATCATGTGTCTTATACTTTTTAAAAGAATCAAAGAATTCTCCTAACTCTCCAATAAGCCCCAATTCACCATTCATTCTTTTTAACTCATTAGAGTCGAATTCTTTCATCGTTCTTAAAGCTTGACTCCCATATTCTTTAAATGTTAAGTGAGTCGTATCTACAAAAGCAACCATTTTTTGACCTAAACATCCGCCTTTACAACAAGCAAATTGTGGACATCTCATGCATTCATCTGCTACTTCATTTTTATATTTTCTAATAGCTTCAAAATAAGGAGATGTATAGATTGCCCCTAAAGAAGTTTCATAGATATTTCCTCCGCTACCCAAGTAATCAAAGTACTTCATCGCATCGCATGGATAAACATTGCCATCAAATCCTACTATCATAGTTTTATCTGCCGCAGTACAAGGCGTATGACTAATTCCTAGAAAATTCCAAGGGCTTCCTAATCTTAGTTTGTCCCCATATTCTCTTTTCCAGAATTCTATATCCCCTTTCAAAGATAACATCTCTTCTCTTGATAAAAGTAATGTTTTGTCTCCCCTTCCATGTGGTACAAAACGTAGTAATGAAAACTTTGATGTTCTTTCTTCTGGCAAAGAGAAAAATAGTTTTAAAGCATCTGAAATATCACCACTCGTTCTTTTTGTAACAGCATGATGAACCCCTAATGTAATATCTGTCTCCTGTAGTAATTTAGGGAAAAATTCTTTTAACTTCATAAATGAAACTGCACCATCACGAGTCAATCTCCAGGTTGTTGAATAAATCATTTCCCCTAGTCCATAAAATGTTAAACGTTTTATTAATTCAATGCTTTCATCATTAGGAGTAGCCATTGTATAAAGCTTACTTTTCAATCCTTCTTCTGTTGCATAAGAAACAACCTCCTCAATATGAGGATATAACGTTGCTTCTCCTCCTGTAAACACTATAGAACTAGCCCCTAATTCTTTCGACTCACTAATCATTCTTTTTACTAATTCTGGTTTCATTGATAAATAATTTCGACTAACTGCATTACTAGAACAATGAACACACATTCTTTCACATTGTTCTGTTACCTCTATTTTTACTTCCTTTAACATAATTCACCTCAACAGTCATTTATTATAACAAATTGTAAATAAAAAAAAAAGTTGTTATAATGATAACGGTGATAAAATGAAATCCATACTTTCTAGAGCAATATCTACAATTGAGATACAAAAGTCAAAATTTATTTGCGTCTTAGTCCCATTACAACAGATAGACGATGTAAAAGAAGAATTAGAACATGTAAAAGCGGAATATAAAGGGGCAACTCACTATTGCTATGGCTACATATTTGATCAAACAAAAAGATTTTCTGATGATGGAGAACCTAGCGGAACAGCTGGAATGCCTATCTTAAAAGTATTAGAAAGTCAAGAATTAAACCATATACTAGCAGTTGTTATAAGATATTTTGGTGGAATTAAACTAGGAGCTGGCGGTCTTGTTAGAGCTTATACAAATAGTGTCGTAGAAGCTTTAGAAAAAAGCATTAAAATAAATCTTATTTACGGAAAAAAAGTAAGATTATCATTTCCTTACAATCAAGAAAAGAAAATTTTATCGCTTATTTATCCTTATGAGGTTTTAGATAAAAAATATGAAGAAGAAGTTCATTATACGATTTTCCTACCAGATAGTTATCTAACAAATTTAGAAAATTATTCCTATCAAATATTAGAAGATAAAGTCTTAGGCCAAGAAAAAAAAGCCTAAGCTTTTTTAAATTTCTTTTCATCCCTTGCAAGGGCTATAGCAGCTGAAATAATTAATATGATACCAACACCTGCCATGAATAATGATTTTATTTCACAATCATCTGTCCTACAATATTCTGCATTTTGGAATTCCACCACACCTTTAACAGTTAAAATAATTCCAATTAGAATAAATATACACATAACCACTTTTCCAGTTGGGAATTCTTCCCTTATAGTAAAAACACTTTGTTCTTCTCCAGTTTCTTCTTCTGGTCTTTCAACAACCATATGACAAATAGAACAAGATTTTTCATTCTCTTTAATTACTGTTCCACAATTTGGACAGCGTAATTTCTTTTTTCTCTCCATTTTATCATCCCTACTCTAATATCATTTTATCATGTTTCTACAAAAAAAAAAAGGAAATTTTTATTTTCCTTCCATTTGTTTTGCAACTTCTTCAGCAAAATTTTCTTCTCTTTTTTCCATTCCTTCTCCAACTTCAAAACGAGTCATTGAAACAATAGAACCACCATTATTTTGAACAAACTTAGCAACTGGCTCTTTGTTTTCTGCTTTAACAAAAATTTGATTCTCTAAGCATACTTCTTCATAGTATTTATTTACTTTACCAACAAGAATTTGTTCAATCTTATCAGCTGGTTTTCCTTCATTAGCAAGTTGTTCTCTCATGATTTCTTTTTCTTTTTCTAATA
This sequence comes from uncultured Bacilli bacterium, assembly GCA_964018915.1. Classification (GTDB taxonomy): domain Bacteria; phylum Bacillota_I; class Bacilli_A; order RF39; family UBA660; genus UBA5578. The sequence goes on from CAXHRJ010000001.1 coordinate 274,777, forward strand.
CTTCAGTTGGAACATCACTTGATTTCACATAAGCAGGTCTCATAGCAGCAGAATGCATTGATACATCTTTAGCAACTTCTGCGCTAGCCCCTTTAACAACTGTTAAAACAGCAATTTTACCACCCATATGGATATAATCTCCAAATGCCTCATCATCTGCTTTTTCAACTCTTTCAAATCTTCTAAAACTTAATTTTTCTCCAATTTTTGCTGTCTTGTTAATAATTAAATCATTAATAGTTCCTTCACTAGAATTTAACGCTAAAACTTCATCATTTGTCTTAACATCATTCTTAACAATAGCATTAAGAATTTCTTCAACCATAGAAGTAAACTCCTCATTTTTAGCAACAAAATCTGTTTCTGAATTTACTTCAACAATAGCAGCTACATTTCCTTCTATCTTAATAGCAGCAATTCCTTCAGCAGCAATACGATCAGCTTTTTTAGCAGCTTTTGAAATTCCTTTTTCTCTTAGCCAATCAGCAGCATCATCTATTGATCCATCTGTTGCTTCTAATGCTTTTTTACAGTCAAGCATTCCTGCTCCTGTTTTTTCTCTTAATTCTTTGACTAAACTAGCACTTATCATAATATTCCTCCTCTTATACAAAATAAAGATGATTTAAAAAATCATCTTTAATAATTTATTTTAAAGCGTCTAATAATTCAGCTTTTTTCATTGTAGAATAACCTTTAATATCTTTAGCTTTTGCTAAATCACGAAGTTCTGAAACTGTCTTCTCAGTTAAATCTTCTTTAACTTCGGCTTTTTGTGGTTCAACAGTTTTTTCTTCTTTTTGCATTCTTGGCTCTTCTCTGTTTTCTTTTTCTACTTTATTAAATGATTTTTTATTACGATCAAATGGTCTTTTTTCAAATGGTCTTTTTTCTTCTTTTCTCTTTACAGATTCAACAGCACGTTGCATAATATCTGTACCATTCTCATCTGTTTTTCCACTAACGTAATCAGTAATATGACCACCATTAGCTTCAACAATTGCGTTATTCATAACACCAATAATTAATTTTACAGCACGAATTGCATCATCATTAGCTGGAATAACATAATCTACCATATCTGGATCACAGTTTGTATCTACAATACCAAATACTGGAATGTTTAACTTTCTAGCTTCACGAATAGCAATATCTTCTTTAGATGGATCTACGATAAACATAGCTTGTGGTAATTTATCCATATTACGGATACCACATAAAAGTTTATCTAACTTAGCGTATTCTTTCTTTAATCCTACTACTTCTTTCTTAGGTAATACATCGAATACTCCGTTTTCTTCCATTTTTTCGATTTCTTCTAATCTTTTAATTCTCTTTCTAATTGTTTTGAAATTAGTAAGAGTTCCACCTAACCATCTTTCAGTTACATAATAAGATTCACTCTTGATAGCTTCTTCTTTTGCTGCTTCACTAGCTTGTTTTCTAGTTCCAACAAAAATTGTCTTTCCACCATTTTTTGCGATTTCATAAAGTGCAGCATAAGCTTCTTCAATTTTCTTAGCTGTCTTTTGTAAATCGATAATATAAATATCATCTCTTGAAGTAAAAATATACTCTTTCATTTTTGGATTCCATCTTTTTGTTTGATGTCCAAAATGAACGCCTGCTTCTAGCAATAAATTCATTGATACTACTGCCATATTTTACACATCCTTTCGTTACCTCTTCCATTTATTTCGACTTGTAACACCACCATTCGGCACTCGGCATCACAATCCATAAATGTGTTTTTTCAAAAAGCCAATATTATTATATCATAATACTGGCTTTTTTCAACTATTTTTCCACGTTTTTTTAAATTTACTAACCAAAATAATAGATGCTATTATATCTACCATTTTTACCACTCTCATAGGTAACACCTATAAAAAGTTGATTATTGTAAATCTTTAATCCTTCTGCCTCTGGTTTATTTAAGGAAACTTTAACTTTCCTAGTATATATTAATTCTCCAAGCATATTATATACCTCTATATAAAGAGAGCTTCCTAATTGCCCACGATATTGATAATAATACCCATTAGCAATATCATGACCTTGTCTATCATAATATCCGCCATCAATTTTATTAGATAATGTAAACTGATAAAGTAGAACTAAATTTCCTTTTTTTAATTCACTTAGTTGATAAATAAGCACTTTATTACCACTACGAATAGCAAGCATATCTGTTCCCTCATCAATTCCTACTTCAGGATTTCCATAACTTGCTCCATTAGAAGAATTAAATTTTACATTCTGCTTTTCTTGAAACTTATCTGTTGGTTTATTCGCCTTAAAATTTGTACGAATCAAAGAACGATAATACCCCCAATAGGCACCATCACTTTCAGCGACATAACCATCGCCATTTAGCCACATCTCACCATTAACAAACTCAAATGATTGGGCATGCCCTGTATTATTTAAAAACATATAACTATTTTGTTCACCTGTTTTTGAAGATAACTTATTTTTTGGTATTCTTTGTACCACAGTTCTAACTAAACTACTCTTCATTGCATTCGATATATTTTTCACACTAGTATTAGAAAGTGTTGGATAAGAAAAATAAAAGATTTCATTATTTGTTCCAAAATTTTCTATAGCAAAGTTTTGCATAGCACGAGAATATCCTTTTTTAGATTCTAGTAGAACAATATCGTTTTTATAAACTTTCAAATTTTGTTTACTTAAAGGAATCACTTTATTAGCGGGAACAACTGCCACCTGAAAAGAGGCTTTGATTTCTGTTTCTGGCATACTAGCAGTTATTGTTACTGTTCCGCTTTTTTTACCAGTTACTTTTCCACTTCTATCCACTGAGGCAATATCTGAATTACTACTAGTCCATACCATTTTAGTATTGTTTGCATTAGTAGGAATTAAAGAATAGGAAATTACATAAGTCTCCCCTATTTCTATTTGCTTTGCTCCGCTTGAAAAAACAATATTTTCAACGGGGATAGGCGTAGAAGGAACAAAAATTAAAATAGAACTGCTTGCTCCACCGTCTTGACTAGAAACAGTAATAATAGAAAATCCTGGTTTTTTAGCAGTCATCACTCCATCTGCTGTAATTGTAATAACTTCTTCCTCGCTACTTTTAAAAATTAGATTAGAATTGGTTGCATTTTGTGGTTGATAAGTAGGTTTTAAAGAATAACTGGAACCTAATTCTAAATAAGAATACGAATAATGAAGTTGAATAGACTTCATATAAACCATTTTTGTTGGAGCATCTTCTATTGTAATTTTTACCTTAGCCATTTGATGATTATTAGTCTCAGCAGTAATTTCTACTACACCTACTTTTTTAGCTGAAACAATACCATTAGAATCTACTGTTGCTATATCTGAATTACTACTCCTCCAAACCAATTTTTGATTAGTGGCAGTAGAAGGATTAATTCTAGGAATTAAAGTTAGTCTTTCTCCTACATGCATAATAGAACTCTTATTCGAAAAGCTAATAGAAGTAATTGGTATTTCCTTATTTCTAACAGTAACTGCGCTAAAAGTACTTTTGCTCCCATCTAAACTAGTTGCATATATAATACATTCTCCTTCACCTTTAGCAGTTACTTTCCCATTTTTATCTACTACTGCTACAGCCTCATTCGTACTCTTCCAAACGACTCCTTTGTTAGTCGCATTACTTGGTTGCATAGTTACTTTTAATAAAGATTCTTGTCCAATGTTTAAAGATAAGTTAGGAGAATTCATAGTAATACTGATAACATTTACATCGGATGTATATTCATCAGATTCATAGTTATCTCCACCATCATTCACTTTGTCCGTTTCTTCTATCTCTACATTAATTCCCCCACTAACATCTACTCTTACTTTAGCAGAGTGACCACTATACTCATCGATAGCTGTAATATAAGTGCTTCCTTCTAGCTTTCCTTTTACTACTCCATCTGAAGTAACTTCAGCAACAGAAGGATTACTAGAAGTCCAAGTCAAAGAACTCCTTATATTCTTCTCACCATTTAAAATAGGATTTAAAGTAACTTCTTCATTTTTACTAATAACCATTCTATCATTATCAAAAACAATAGAATAAATAATAAAGTCACTAGCACTCACTTTAATAGATTGTTTTACTAAACCTAATTTCGACTTCGCTTCTATTGTTACTATACCTTGTTGTAAAGCCATTACATTTCCTTCATCATCTACAGAAATAATATCTGGATTCGTACTACTCCATGTTAAATCACTAGAGCTTTTTTCAGTAGATTTCCCTACTACATCAATAACATAAGAGGTATTCGTTGCAATATGAATATTCTCATCTAAAAAATAAAAAGTTTCCTTATCTACAACCCAATAAAAAACTAGGAATAGAAAGACCCCTAGTGCGAATACGTAAAAGGTGCCTAGCGCATACTTCATGCTCTGTTCTAAGAACATTTTTATTTTCTCGCCACTCATATTAACACCTCTTTATTATCTACTTTTACTATTTTCATTCTCCTCTTGATAAGTATCTACGTAGCTATTATTACGTTCTAAAATTTTCATTGCTTTTAATTTAAGTTCATATTCTAACAACTCTATCTTTTGAGTCATTAAAGAAGAATATTCTTCTCCTAAATATTTTTGATACTTATATCTTAAAATATCTTTATATCTGCTTAATTCATTCAATACTTCATTCAAAGTACCACTATCTGTATCATCATCATCATCTAATATTTCAATAATATATTGTAGATAAAGTTCTAATTTTTTCTTTATTTTTTTCTTCAATAATTTTTCAATAAACGTATGTTTAATAATAATCAGTCTGTTTACAACAACACCATCATATTGCATTTGATTTTTAGGAGTTATATTAAAACCACTTTGTATTTTTTGACAATCAAAATAGACAACATCCCCCATTGCTGCTTGCTTTTTTATATTGTAATATTGCCTACTTGCCATAACAATCATCTCTCTTCTAACAAATCTGGTCTTCTTTCCCTTGTTTTTTTGATTTGCTCTTCCAGCCTCCATTTACGAATATTTTCATGATGACCAGACAGTAAGACATCTGGTACTTTCATGCCGCGAAAATCTACTGGTCTTGTATAAACTGGATAATCTAATAAATTTCCATGAAAAGAATCCTGAATATGTGATTCTTCCTCAATAACACCATCTAATAATCGAACCACACTATCAACTACTACCATACTAGGAATTTCTCCACCTGTCAATACATAATCCCCAATACTAATTTCTTCATCGACAAAAGAACGAATTCTTTCATCAAAACCTTCATAATGTCCGCAAACGATAATCAAATGACTATAATGAGATAATTCATAAGCATGTTCTTGTTTATAAGGAACGCCTTGAGGAGTCATTAACAATACTCTAGAATCTGGCGTTTTTAAAGCTTCAATAGCATCACAAATAGGCTGTGGCATTAGAACCATACCAGCTCCGCCACCAAATCCATAATCATCTACACGATGATGAGGATCTTTAGAATAATCTCTAAAGTTGATTACACGAATTTCCACATGACTAGAATCTTGTGCTCTTTTTAAAATTGACTCTTCCAAAACACCTTTAAACATATCTGGAAAAAGAGTTAAGATATCAATCTTCATCTAATAGTCCCTTCATGTAATTAATTTCTAACTTTTTCTTATCTAAATCAACAGTCTTAATAAATTCATCTACATTAGGTATCATATGTTTACTACCGTTTTTCACTACTAAAATATCATGAGCACTCGTTTTTAAAATGCTATCAACTTTACCTATGTGTTTTTTATCGCAATATACATCTAATCCTATTAAATCCTCATCTAAATAGCCATCATATTCTATGTCAGCACGATTTACATACATTGGCTCATTCTTATAAATAATCACATCATCAATATGTTTTTTATCCTTAAAAGTAACCATATCAAAATTCTTATGTATGCGGTGTGTATTAATAACTTCCTCTTTATGAGATTTTCCGATATAGCATTTCCTATCAGCAAGAAAAGCAGTGTCTTTAAATTTAAAGTCACTTACAATTCTGATTTCACCCTTTAATCCATGGGTATTTACAATATCTCCTACATATATATAATCCATACTACACCTACTTATCTAGCTCGTACATAAGAATACTTGCTGCTACTCCTACATTTAAACTCTCACATTTCTCATTCATAGAAATATAAACAAAATCATCACAGAATGCTTCCAACTCAGAACGCATACCTTTGCCCTCATTTCCCATTATTATAGCAAATGAAGATTTTTTTTCAACCCTTTTTATATCTTTCCCATTTGTTACTTTTGTGCCAAGAATACAGTATCCTCTCTCTTTTAATTTTCCTAAAGAACTTGGCAAATCCTCCATAACAATATTAGTGTGAAACAAAAGTCCTTGACTAGCTCTTAGCACTTTCTCATTATAAGGATCAACTGTACCTTTACTCAATAAAATTGTATCTATATGAAAAGCAACTGCACTTCTAATAATGGTACCTAAATTTCCTGGGTCTTGAATATTATCTAACACAATAATATTCCCTTTTATTTCTTTTACCAATGGTTTTGTACATACACCCATTACTAGTTGTGGTGTATCTAATTCTGATAAATATGATAAAACTTGGTGGGAAACAACCATAGTGTCCATATCCATAGAGAAATTTGCGTTTTCTTCTACAATTAATGTTTTCAAAAATCCCGCTTTATAAGCTTCTAATACTAGATGTTCTCCTTCTACTAAAAAGAGATTATCTCTATCACGATACTTTTTACTACGTAGTTTCTTTAACTCTTTTACTTTGGCGTTTTCTAAGGATGTGTAAATCATTCTTTACAACTGTACCCATCACTAGTCAAATCAACTGAGTAGATAAGACGTTTACCTTCTCTTTTGATATCTACATGACCTGCTGTATAAACTTTTCCTGTTTTAGGATTCTTTAAATCTAAATCTACATAGCCTTGTTGTTGTAATGTAGATAAGTTTACGCAAATAGAAGAACCATCCGTTGATGGTAATTTACCAACATTGGCAATATCACTTGCCCAGTTTTTAGCAGCTAACTCAATTGTTTCTTTTTGTGAGTTTGCTAAATCTTCTTTTCCACTTTTTAATAAACCAGTAATAGCTGGTACAGATACAAGTGCTATCAATCCTAAAATAACAATAACCGCTAATAATTCTACTAAAGTAAATCCACGTGTTTTCATATTCTCACCTAATACAATTATAACATATATAGTTTTTTTTTCAATAACCTTATACATTTTCTATACAAAAAAAGAGATTACTCTCTATACTCAAATTCATAATCTAAGATTTTGACAGTATCTCCATTTTGAATTCCCATTTCTTTTAGTTTATCATCAATTCCTAATTTTCTAAGCTTATTAGAGAATCGTAAGAATGCCTCATCTGTTACAAACCAAGTCATTTGATAAATCTTCTCTATTTCGTCTCCCTTAATAACATAAACACCATCTGATTCTTTATAAACTTTAAATGGTTGTTCTGCCTTAAATTTATATAAAACATGACTTTCAAATTTTTCTTCTTCATAAAGAGGAGTTTTTTCAATTTTATCTAATTGATCTGCAAGTGCTACTAAGACATCTTCTAATCCCTTATTCTCAAGGGCACTAATTTCATAAATAGGAACATTAGAAACTTTCTTTTTAAATTCTTTTAAATTCTCTTGAGCACTTTCCATATCCATTTTGTTTGCTAATACAATTTGTGGCTTATCCATTATTTTAGCATTAAAATTCTCTAATTCCTTATTAATAATTACATAATCATCATATGGATTTCTTCCTTCAAAACCGCTCATATCGATAACATGGGCAATCACACGAGTTCTTTCAATATGTTTTAAAAATTTGTCGCCTAATCCTTCTCCAAGAGAAGCACCTTCTATTAGTCCTGGCAAATCGGCTACTACAAAAGAACGTCCATCTCTTGTCTTGGTAACTCCTAAATTAGGATGCAATGTTGTAAAATGATAAGCAGCTATCTTAGGTTTTGCAGCAGAAATTGTTGATATAATAGTAGACTTCCCTACACTTGGCATTCCAACCAATCCAACATCCGCTAAAAGTTTTAATTCTACTTTTAGTTTTTTCTCTTCCCCTGGCTCTCCATTTTCTGCAAAGTCAGGTGCAGGATTTGTTCGTGTTATAAAAGCCATATTACCACGGCCACCACGACCTCCTTCTGCTACTACAACTCTATCCCCTTTTTTTGTTAAATCACCTAAAATAAAATTTGTTTCTAAATCTGTAATAACTGTGCCTTGAGGAACCTTAACTATTAAATCTTGGGCATTTTTACCATTCATACCTTTTCCTTGACCATGTTCGCCATTTTTTGCTTTATATCTTTTGCTATAGCGTAAATCGATTAACGTATTTAATCCTTCATCGACTTCAAAAACAACATTTCCACCACGGCCACCATTTCCTCCAAATGGTCCACCCATTTCTACATATTTTTCTCTTCTAAAAGCAAGGCAACCATTTCCTCCATTACCTGCTACTACCTCTATTTTGACCTCATCTATAAACATAGTGATTCCTCCTTTAAAGTCACACTATTATAACAGAGAATAGAAAATAAATCTATTCTTTCGTATAAAATTGTTCACCAGTCTGATAAGAATAGTAAGAACCATTTATCATATAATAGTGATCAAACAAACTGACGCTGTTTCCACTGTTTTCGCCTATTTTATTACCATTAGAACTATTATAAAGTACTATCTTATCATCATAGATAAGCGCTAAAATATCGCCTTTCGTTTCCAATCTGCTCAAGGCTTTATAATTTTTAAATCCTTGTTCGATTTCTTGTTGATTCACCGTAAAAAGCTTATTGTTTCTACTTTCATCCATCCCTACATAAAAACTATTTACAACAGTGATAGAGCGATAATCCCTAGAAACTTTCTCTAATTTATCATTCACTAAATAGTAGTTATTTGCCTTATTCGAAACAATTGCTCTTTCATTTGTATCCCAATCAGAAATTTGATGGAAAGAAGAAGAATTTTTCTCTCCAGTCTTGCTATAAAAGAAAATCCCACTATCTGTTCCAGTACACTCTCCATAAGTATAATTTTTTATAATATATCCATCTTTTATAGTTTTATCTACATTCACACAAGAAGAACGATATCTTTCTTTATTATCTACATAAAAAATAAGCCCTGTACCACTTTTTACAACATAATCTTTTTGATTATGATAACTTGCAATCAATTCTTCGCCTATAGAACCATCGGTATTTAAAAAATGATAAACATTATTATTGGCATTTTTACAAATAAAGTTTCCATCTTCCATAATCTCTAATGTACCACACAAAGATTTACTTACAGAATAAACTTCCTGATTGTCTTTCAGTGCCTTAATAATTTTGGTATTAGAAGAGCAACTAGACAATACTGTAGAATTTCCTTCATTTCCTGTAATACAATAAGAGCCTTCTGTTTCATATAACTTTTTGCCACTATCAATATTATATAAATATGTTTTTTTACTATCTATTAGAGTAACCAAACCATGAATAACTTCTTGAGACTTAGAAAAATTACTACTATTATCCAGTTCCTCTAAAACGTCTCCCTTATAATTCATTACCTTAACTGTTTTACTGTCTCCAGTCGTCACAACAAAAAGACTAGAATCATCAAAACCAATTACCCTGATAGAATCTTCCTCTAACAACTTCTTCCCCTCATAATTTATCAATTTCATTTTAGAACTATCACTAGATTTGATTAAAAAAAGAGTCTGATAGTCCGTAATAGTATCCTCTGTAAAATTTAATAAATAAGAACCATTCTCTTTTATAATCGCTACTTTTCCATCTTCCCGTTCAACTTTAGCTACTCCGCCATAAAATTCCCCAACATTATCAAATTGAAAATCAGTTAAACGCTTTCCATCTTCATTAAAAAGTGCATAGTATCCATCTCCATTAGGAAGAAAAAAAGCATTTGTATCTTTTAATAATTCGAATGTATATTTTCTATTTTTAGAAGAGGAAACTTTCCAAAAGATAAAACCAACTAACAAAAGAAGAACAACTATCATAAAAATGATTAGCCATATTTTTTTCTTCTTTGGCTTAAAAACTTGATTATTCACCATACCCTGTGGAGGATAGTATCCATTTTGAGGAGGATAGTATCCATTTCCTGATGGCATATTGTAATATCCATATTGATTATTCATACCTCACAACCTTACATTATTATTATAGCAAAAGAGACGGAATAAATCCATCTCTATATTCTAGCATTCATCAAATTACTAGAAGAATACCTTCTAAGACCTCTATAAAAAACAAAATAAGCAAGAATTATCATAAAAATCATAAAAGCAAGAATTATTAACAATAGTTCTAATTGAAAAGAAATTAATACTTTAATAGGTATATAATTCACTAATCCAACAGGAACTACTGTAAACAATAAAATCTTAACAAAGCCTTTAAAGATTCCATCTGGGTATGTTGCAAAATTGGTCATTAGTCCATTTCCAGTATCCGCTATCATGTCTGCTTTTTGAAACCAAAAACTAATACTTCCTAATAATACTGCAAAACTAGTTAACACAATTCCACCACTGATACAAAAGAATAGGAATAGAAAAAGTTGAGGAATCGTCAGACTAGCAACTAAACACATAATAAGACCATATAAAATATCTCCCAAAGCAGAAGTTTTAACATCAGAAGTAATAGCTGATAATAAAACATTTTTAGGCTGTACTAAAAAGACATCCAATTTACCATCTGTTATCGTATCAGATAACGTATAGGCTTTTTCAAAAAAGAAATGTGATACACCATAAGAACCCGCTGCAATTCCCCATAAAAGCATCACTTCTTTAAATGCATATCCACCAACATTATCTTTAATAGAATAAAGAATAATCCATTGGATAATAAAACTGGCATTATTTAAAACCATAAATACAATATTAGTAATAAAAGTAGTTTTATTAAGCATCTCTCTCATTAATGCATATTTTATATTCAGCAATGTTACTCTTGCTTGATTTCTAACCGCCGTTAACATTTAACCTTTTCACCCCTTTCTTATATAGAATAAAACAAATAATGTATACTACTAACAAATAAACAATTTGAATAGCAAGAACTTCTATAGCATACATAAAATCAAAATGTACAAATAATTTTGCTGGTCCATAGCAAATAGCAAATATAGGACTATAACTTAAAACTGGCCGCACGATTTCTGGAAAAAACTCGATTGGAAATAATGTACCAATAATTAAAATAAATTTACTATATAACCAATAAAATGGTTGAGCATCTTCTATTTTGAAAGATAACAAACCTATTGCTAATATTAATAAAGTACTGATTGTTAAAGCAAAAACAGAAGAAATAAACACACAAACAATAGACAAAATAGATAAATTAGGAAAATCTCCCAAAAATAACAAGCCCAAAGTAACTCCTAAAAATGCATAAATTACTGTTTTAATAACAATACTTCCTAAATGACTTGATAAAGCATAACCAATATAACTATATGGTTTACAAAGATTATAAGCAATATTTCCGCTTTTTATATCATTGCAAATCTTTGTACATAGTTTTCTTCCTCCTAAACTGCTCCATAATATTTCTGTAAGAATAACATACCAAATCATCTCACTCATAGAATATCCATTAATTAGTTCATTAGGATTACTATATAAGTATTGCCATAATTGAAAAAATACAAACATTATAACTGCATATCCTATAAAACCAAACACAATATTAAAAACATATTGTAAGCTACTCATAAATTCAGACTTAAAAATAAATAAATATTTTCTCATTTGCCATCACCTTGATAGATATCACTAATAATATCCTCAAGTGGAATATTAGAAATATTAATATCTACAATATTGTCTGGATTTAATAGTTTTAAAGCATCTGCCACTGTACGTTTTTTTGTATCAACTTCTATTTTCAAATTATAACCTTTATCTTTTAATATGGTGATGCCATCTTCATCTTCCAAATTTACTTTTTCTTTCATTTTTGCTTCTACGACTTTTTTGTTTAAATAATGATATTTTAAATTCTCCATAGAATCATCTAATACTATTTTCCCATGATTTACAATTACTACTCGCTTGCAAAGTTTTTCAATATCTCCCACATCATGACTTGTTAAAAATACAGTTGTCTTATATTCCTTATTCATTCTTTTAATAAGTGAACGAATATTTTCCTTAACAACTGGATCTAGACCAATCGTTGGCTCATCTAAAAATAATATTTTAGGGTTATGTATTAAGGACGCTACAATCTCGCAACGAATACGCTGTCCTAATGACAAATTACGAACTGGCGTATTCATAAATTCATCTAATTCAAATAGTTCTTTTAATTCTTCTATTTTCTTTTCTGCTACTTGTTCTGGAATATCATAAATAGCTCCAAAGAATTTAAAATTATCATATGGAGTTAAATGGGTCCATAACTGTTCCTTTTGACCAAATACAGTTCCAATCTCATAAGATAATTTTTTTCTGTCTTTCTTAGGATCTAATCCTAAAATAGAAATTTCTCCACTATCTGGATAAAGAATTCCTGTAAGCATCTTGATAGTAGTACTTTTTCCTGCTCCATTTGGTCCTATAAAGGCTATCATTTCACCTTTTTCTACCTCAAAACTAATATCTTGTACTGCATCTATTCTTTTATAACTTGGTTTCCATAAACTTTTAAAGCTTCCTTTTAATCCTTTTTCTTTCTTTTTTACTTGAAACGTTTTAGAAAGACTTTTAACTTCTATAACACTCATCTTACTCACCTCTTTCATTATAACAATGTTTTAGAATTTAAAAAAGTCCAAAGGGCACAAGGCCACCACACTTGACAGTGACTCCCTCCATTTGGACGTGTAGAATTTTTTTAAATCCCTATGTAGCTTCGGTTAAACCTTATACATACTCACTAAAATATAAGTTGTCGTTAGTACCCTCAAAAGCATAAAAAAACACAGAGCACTAATTAGTGACTCCGTGTTTTTAATAACAACGTGTAGGTTTCCCCTATGTAGCTCAAAGAATTTCTTTTTATACATACTCACTTGACGCCAATAATATATAACAAAATCTTCCTGTTGTCAAATTTGTCTTAACTCTTTCTCTTCTATTAGCTTTGATACCATCATTGCACTAGGAACATCTCCCACTACATTTAAAGCAGTTGCTGGAGAATCTATTAACCAACCTATAGTAGCGATAATTGGAAAAGCTGCCAATGGAAAATCATATAAAGTTACAATTAATAACTCCCCTATTAAAGCTCCTCCTGGAACTCCTGACATAACAACTCCACTTAATACAGAGATTAATACCGCTATTAAAATAGAATCAATACTAGCAAAAGATTTTCCAAATATAGCAAATAAAAATGCTATCTTTAAAACAGATGCCATACTAGAACCTTCCATATGCATAGTAGCTCCTATTGGAAGGGTCACTTCCCTTACATCTTTTTCTATTCCTATTTTTTCCGCTGCCTCTAAATTAGCTGGTAAGGATGCTAAAGAAGAACAAGTTCCTAAAGCTGTAACAGTTGGCATAAATAATTTCTTTAAAGTTGGTCTCACACCTTTTTTTCCCTTTACTAAATAGATGTATAGTGGATAAAATATTCCAAAATATAAAAATGCCATTACCATATAGAAAATCATACTTTTTGCATAGCTGCCAATTAGTGATGGTCCATATTCATTCGTTAAGCAAGCAAAATAGGCAAATAATCCAATAGGAGCATAATACATAATAAGATTAATAAACTTCATAAAAACTTCTGCTGAAATATCTAATAGTCTTTTTAATGGAGAAGCACTTTCTCCTACTAAATTTACACTTAACCCAAATAATATGGAAAATATAATAAGTGGAAACATATGACTTTTATTTAATAAATCTTGAAATTCACTCACTGTAAACATATTTACAATACTAGTTCCTAAATCAACAGATTCCTTTACGCCATCTACTAAAGCAATATTCGCATCTCCAACAGGATTAACAAGTAATACTCCCACTATCATGAAAATACAAGCGATTAAACTAGTAATGCCAAAAACTAATACCATATATCCAAAGATAGAGCCTAATCTTTTTCTACTAGTCATATTCGCAATACTACTAGAAATTGTAAAAAAGACAAGTGGTACTACAATAGTAAATAGCATATTCATAAATACAGTTCCAAAAGGTTTTAAAATAGTAACTGTATTATCCTGTAATATCAAACCTGCAATCATTCCCAAAAAGATAGCAGCTAATAACAAGATTGAAAAACGATAATTTTTCCATATTTTTCTTACATTCATAACATACCTCCTATTACAATGTATGCAAATGTCTAAAAAACATGAAAAAAGGTTTATTCTAAACCTTATTCTTCAATATAATCAATAGATTTAAATAGATATGTTTCATCATCTACTTTTTGAAATACATAACGATATTTATCCATATAATTTAAACAATCTTTCACATTATCTTGAGTGATAATTGCTTCAATGGCTGTATTGTGTACTGTACTAGTTACTAAATTTTCTGGATTCGTAAAATCTGTATATGCTACATATTCATAAATATATAATTCATCATTATTATTTACAACTTCCCTATACGTTATTTTCTCTTTAGCAGTTGTTGTTTGCTCTCTAACTTTCCATACTTCATAAATTTCTTTTTCTGCATTATACACATATCTAACATTTGGTAATGTAATTGTTTGGTGTTGTAACACAATATCTCCAAAAAGCTCTTTTATAGATTCATCTAATGCTTTTTGCATAATATAAGTTCCGCCATAGTAATAATTGCCATTCGCATTCGCAATAGCTTCTTTTACTCTATATCCGTCATCCTTTGTAATATACTTTGGATCTAAATTCTTAATACCTAGATAAATTTTAGTAGCATCTGACATTTTATAAAGACTTAATGAGTCATTCAAATATGTCTTATCTTCTGATGTTAAAATCCACTCCTCTTCTAGTGTTAATGAATAAACTTGATATAAATTATCTGCTATTCTATTAATTCTTTCAACCTCTGTCTCTACTGGAGCATTAGAATTCGAAGGCTCTTCTTTTTTTGCTAACATAGGGGAAAGCCAAAATTGATAAACCCCAAACCCAATCATTGCAATTAATATAATAACTAAACCTGTCTGACCTGTTGATTCTCTTCTTTGTTCTTGCATAACTTTCATCCTTTCTCGATTTTATCTACAATATAATGTTATCACAAATAAAAAAAAAAGCCAATATATGGCTTTAAAAATTAAACATAATCCATGATGGCTTTACAATTAATAGAATACCAATTAATAACATAATAATTCCACCAACCAAATGGGAATATTTTGTGTATTTGTTAGATATTCCTGTAGATTTTAATGTTACCATAGCAATTATAAATATAATGAGATCATCTAGTAGAAAGAAGAAAATATAGATTCCCATGTAAAGTATATACTCTATGCCACCTAAATGATTCATACTAAGTATTTGTGTAAATAAAAGTGGTAAGCCTGCTGAACATGCTAGTTCTATCACATTTACAGAAAACGCTAAAGCAATCATTCCTAGAATCGCTATCCATATGCTTTTTTCTTTTACAATACTTTCCACTTTATGAATAAGCCCTATGCGACTTTTTTTAGAAACTATCGAACAACCTATTGGCTTTTTTCGTTCTTTTAAATATTTTCTTATATTAATAATAGCTGCTATAAAAGCTACTGCTCCTATTAAATACCTAAATAAAGTAGAAGAAAAGAAACTAGAAATTCCTAACCATGATATCATGAAAAGAAGATAAATGAAGGCAGAAGAAATTAAGAAAGTAAGTCCTAATACCCACATCTTTTTCCTATTTTTCATTTCTATCATCATTGTTATTAGAAAAATTAATACCCACATTGCACAAGGATTAAATCCATCTACAAAACCAATTAAAATAGCAATTAATGGAAGTGATAATTCTCTTGTATTAACTTCTCCTATAATTGGTAAAATTCGGTAAGAAGACGGATTATAAATTCCATTATTCTTAGTTCTACAGCCCTCTGTATCCTTTCCCTCTTGCACCAGGGATACAATATCACAATATTCCCCATGATTTTTATAAGCTTCTACAGCTTCTTCTATTTGACTTTTGGTATCTGAATTGTAGCCAATAAAATAATCACTTCCAATTACAGTTAAAGGAACATAAGAATTTTTAATAGATAAAGACTTTCTAACTTTAGATACAAGTTCAGAATACTCCTCACGTTCATAATACTTTATTGTTACCTCTGGGTGCTCCTTTTCATAACTATTTAACCACTCTATTTCTTTATGGCAGTGCGGACATTCTTCACTATAAAATAAATAAATAACTGCTTTTTCTTTAATTTCTACAGTACTGGCTGTAGTATAAGCTAAAGCTGTACTAGGAAGCAATAAAAATAATATCACTACCATATAAATAAATATTTTCTTCATATCATGACTCCTTTAAAAATTCAAGAATTTCTTTTTTACTCTTCTCACCTATTAAAACAGAACCATTATCCTCACGAATATAAATAGGAAGTATATCATCGATAATCTGATACTGCTCTAATAGTTCTTTTGCATTATCATAATCTACTGAAATCCACTCTATTTCTTTTTCTTTTGTTAATTCTTGCATTCTAGATTTCATAATTAGACAACTACTACACCAGACTGCTTCTATTCTAATAATTTTCATTTTATTTTCTCTCCATCAATTTTGTAAGTTTCTGATAGCATTCATCAAAAACAGTAAGGAAATACTCTAACTCCTCATTCGTAGTTAAATGCGATAAACTAATACGAATACTAGATTGTGCGCAAGCTTTATCATGAGTAACTGCTAACACCGCCTTTGACTCAGCATGACTAGAAGAACAAGCACTCTGAGTAGAAACATAAATTTCTTTTTCTTCCAAAGCATGTAACATTGTCTCAGGCTTTACGCCTAATATACTAATATTTAAAATATGTGGCAAAGATTGTTCTGGACTGTTTATTCTAACATTCTCATAATATCTTAATCTATCACGTAAATATTTATTCTTACTTTCAACCTCTGCGTATTTCTCTTCTAAAGAGGAATTCGCCAAACGAAGAGCCTTAGAAATGGACACAATAAGCGCTAAAGCAGGTGTACCACTACGATATTTTGTAGTACTTTTTCCACCATGAATAATTGGCTCTAACTCTACTTTTTCTTTCTTTATTAAACCCCCAATCCCTTTTAACCCATAAAATTTATGAGCAGAAAAGCTAATTAAATCAATGTTTTCGCAATTAACTTTTCTTTTTCCTACCAATTGAGTCATATCTACGTGAAAATAACACTTTGGATAATTTTTAAGTAATTCTCCTATCTCAGAAATTGGTTGAACAATCCCTAATTCACTATTTACAGCATTAACAGTTACTAAAATAGTATCTTCTCTAAGCAAACTCTTTAAATGATTTAAATCTACTGTTCCATCTTCTTTTAAATTAATGAAACTAATTTCAAATCCTTGGCCTACTAAAAAGTTAAGAGGCCCATAAATAGAAGAGTGTTCAAGTTCTGTCGTAATAATATGCTTTCCCCTATTTTGATACATAAGAGCAATACCTTTAATTGCTAAATTATTAGATTCACTAGAGCCACTAGTATAAATAACCTCGTCATCTTTTACGCTTAAAATTTGAGCTATTTGATGAGTTGATTTCTTTATTAAATCTTTTGAATCTACACCTAACTTATGTAAAGAATTAGGATTCCCAGGATATTTTATAGAAGCTTCCATATAGCTATGTAACACATCCTCGTTAACAGGAGTAGTTGCACTGTAATCTAAATAAACCATAATATCACCTTTATTCATTATATCATAGCTAGTCAAAAAAAAGACACTGATTTTATCAATGTCCATTTTTATTTCGCTTAAATTACTGGAATTTCTACTGCACTATTAATAACAGATTGTGGAATTGTTACTGTTCCATTAAACGCTTCAATAGAATTAGATGATGTAAAAGCATTGAATTTAGCTTGTATTTCATCATCAAAGATTGCAAGCATGTCAATATCTATTTTTGAAAGTTCTTTATCTTTAATATAAACATACTCAACAGCATCTCTTACTGGTGTATAATAGATTTTTTCACCATCTTCTTCGCCAACTTCTACTGGGTCAATTTCTGTA
Source organism: uncultured Bacilli bacterium (assembly GCA_964018915.1). Lineage (GTDB taxonomy): Bacteria > Bacillota_I > Bacilli_A > RF39 > UBA660 > UBA5578. The sequence goes on from CAXHRJ010000001.1 coordinate 293,057, forward strand.
GTAACAGCTAATTTAATAGTACCTTCAATATCAGAATCTACTCTTACTACTGATTTATAATCCCCAAATAAATATTTTACTAGGCTTTCATCGTCAGTAGCACCATCGGCTGGTAGAGGAAATTTACTATAATACCAGCTTGCATTATCTAAAGACTGGTATACATATAAATAACCATCCTTCTCAGTCTCATATTGATATACTTTTTCTTCTCCATCGGCTGTAGTAGAAGTTAAAACAGTATAGGATACGTTAGTAGTAGAATCTTCTGTCACTACTGCTGTAGTAACAGAACTTATTCCTTCCTTTGTTTCAGCACTTATTGTTAAGGCAGATTTTACTTTATCAAATTCTGCAACATTATTTGTAGCTAATTTCAACATATCTTCAGCTGTTAAAAATTGTACTCCACTGTAATCAATTACAAAAGTTGTTGGAAGATATTCGCTTCCTTCACCATCTAAATCAACTACAATTTCAAATACTTTTTTATCTGCATTTGGATTTAAAGCATGTGCTACTACAATACTATTAGGAGTATCAAATGCAGGTTTACCAACTACTTTTGTTCCACCATTTCCTGGAAGAGTTACAGTAGTTTCATCTGTAGCATTCTCATCTAATCTTATTACATATGTAAAATAATATCCTGTAATATCCTCTGGAATACTACTGAAATCATTTCCTACATTATCATTTCTTAAAATAGTTCCTGTTAACTTACCATCTACTAATTTAAGATCAGTATCTAACATGTTAAACTTAATATTCTCTAAGAATTCTTTTACTGCATCTGTATAAGCAGCATCATTTTTATCTACTAAAACAGTAGCGCCTGTTTCTTTTGCTTTATTTCCCGTAAAATCAATAGTATACTCAACAGAAGATTTTCCATCAGGAGTAACTGTAGTAACATTTCCTGATTCTAATTCAACTGTCATGTTTATTGCTTTTCCAATAACATCATTTTGAATTGCTTTATCATAATCTTTTCCAGCTACAACTGCCAATAACTTAGCAACTTCACTTTCAATATTATCTTCAGTTAAAGCATAATCTACACCATTATAAGTTAATTTTACTGATTCAACACCTGGAGTTTTTAAAGTTTCCTTTAAAGCATCAATTAAACCTTTTCCTGTAGAATTACTTAATGATTCAGTAACATCCTTTTGCTCCACAGAAAGTGTTCCATTTGAAAGTGTTGCTGAAAATTTGTCAGTTTCAACTTTATCCATATTTTCTTCGATAGTAGCATCTACGTCTAATACCTTCTTAAACTTAACATCTTGATAATTAATTTCGTAAATTGTCTCTCCATATTCTGGATTAGAAGTTCCATCTGAATCAACTTTTATTATAATGTTTTTACCCATAGCATCTAAGTTTGGATCTAAAGGCATTAATACAACTAGTTCTCCGTTTTCATTAAAATCGCTTTTCCCAAAAGTTTGATTTATAACACCTTCCACTTTAACTGTTGTATCATCTGTTAAATTATCTACTTTTACAGTAAATGCATAGTAGAAACCAGTTAAATTTTCTTTTGAAAAAATAGTTTCATCTATGTCTTTATTCTCATAAATCTCTCCACCTAATGTTATAACTTTTTTTGTGGTTGTATGTGTAAGATTTTCATCATTTTCGAATGTAATATTTCCATGTGTGTAAGAATCAGCAGGAGTTATCTCTGCCTTTGACTCATCTGGTACAAATTCATAATCAATATATTTAACATTTAACTTTGATGGTTCAGCAGTTGTACCAATTGGGTTTCTATCATATCTTACTACGTAATTACCACTAGCATCTGCTCTATGTTGGAATAAATGAATTGTCATTTCTCCGTAAATAGCATCTGTGTTAATTTTACCATTTGTATCTTTTACTTTTATTGATCTAGCAGCTAACATTGCATCTTGAGTTGTAAATTGCATTCTGTTTGTAAACACATACTCGCCTACTAGATAAAAGTTATCTATGTATTCTCCCTCTTCTTCCTCTAGTTTTTGTAAATATTCAGCAAATTCCTCTTTGGTGAATTCTCTAGCAAAGCTTGGAGTCATACAAATAAAGAAAGCACAAATAGCAACTAATATTAATTTACTATATTTCTTTATCATATTTTATTTCCTTTCATCTAATTAATTACTGTAATCTTTGCAGTTACATCTTTTCCATCTTTTAATTTAATAGTTGCTGTTCTTCCATTTAATGGAGAATAATCTTCAAATGTTTGAAGTCTCTTTCCTCTTACAACAGCATCAACTTTAAGTCCAGAACCACTATAAACAATTGTAACACTTGCATAATCAAGTGGAGCTTTATCTGCTGTTGCTTCTATTAAATAAGCTGTTCTAGTACCTAAAGCATCCTTCTCAGCTCTAAGAGTAATAGCATACTCTACTTTTTTCTCAGTTACGGTAATTGTATAAGTACCTTTTACGCCACTACCATCTTTAGCAGTTGCTGTAATAGTTACTGTTCCTGCCTTCTTAGCAGTTACTCTACCATTTTGATCTACAGTTGCAATTGAAGAATCACTACTTGACCATGTAATTCCTTTGTTTGTAGCATTATTTGGAGTTACTGTTGCTTTTAAAGTTTGAGTTTTTCCAGCTTCCATTGTCTTATTACCACTAATTGTGATTTTTGTAACTTTTTGTTCCCTTACAGTGATGTTAATAGTTGCTTTATGATTACCATCTTTTGTTGTTACTGTGATAGTTACTGTTCCTGTTTTCTTAGCAGTTACTTTACCATTTTGATCTACAGTTGCAATTGAAGAATCACTACTTGACCATGTTACAGCTTTATTTGTAGCATTATTTGGTGTAATTACAGCTTTTAAAGTCTGTGTACCCTTTACTACCATAGAAGTATCTCCTGTAATTTTAACACTCTTTACTGGCTCATCTTTTACAACTACTGTAATAGTTGCCTTATAGTTACCATCTTTTGTTGTTACTGTAATAGTTACTGTTCCTTCTTTTTTACCAGTTACTTTACCATTTTGGTCTACAGTTGCAATTGAAGAATCACTACTTGACCATATTAATCCTTTATTTGTTGCGTCACTTGGACTTATTGTAGCTTTTAAGGTTGTACTTGAACCTGTTGCTAAATTAAGTGTTTTTTTATCAAAGCTTACACCTGTAACAGCAATATCGTCTTTTGTTACTGTTACAATTACCGTTGCTTTATGATTACCATCTTTCGTTGTTACTGTAATAGTAGCTTTACCCTCTTTAATCGCTTTAATATTACCATTTTCATCTACTGTTACAATACTTTCATCGCTACTTGACCATGTTAATGATTTGTCTTCTGCAGTATCTGGTGTTACCGTTGCAATTAATGTCATCGTTGCTCCTGGTTTCAATGATACTGCAGTTTCATTTAAGGTTACACCTGTAACTTTACCATCAGCATTCCATCTTGCTTCCAACTTCATATTGCCAGTTACTTTGGTATTGAAATCATATAATTCATCATTATAATACCAACCTGCAAAAGTATATCCTTCTTTTGTTGGGTCTTTTGGTCTTTTAAAGGTACCATCTTTATCTACCATTAAACTTTCAACTGCTGTTCCTCCATTGGTATCAAAAGTAATCTTAAATTGTTCCTTTTTACCACCACATGCCTTTAATAATAAAATAATGATAATAGCTATAATAACAATTGCAATAACAATCTTAGCACCAAAAGATTCTCCTTCATCTTCTAAAAGATCATCTTTATCATCATCTTTAGATTTTTTTGTTTCTTTTAGTGAAGCTTCTTTTTCTACTTTATTAGACTTCTTAGTATCTTCCTCTTCATAGTCGTCATCTTCATCGATTTCGTCTTCTATATCGTCAAAATCTTCATCATCTAAATCAGTTGCTTCATCATCAAAGTCGTCATCTTCATCGATTTCATCAAAATCGTCTTCATCTTCATGTTTTTTAGTAGTTGACTCTTCTTCATCAAGGTCTTCGATTTCATCAAAATCTAAGTCTTCATCAAGTTCTTCAACTTCATCTAAGTCAACATCTTTTCTTTTCTTGTCTTCCATACTACCTTCCTTTCTCAATTTATTTTACCATCATTAACAGTTATGCTATCACACTTAACCAACTAAACACCTCCGTACCGTGACATTCTCATTTTATCAAAAATACTAATTTTCGTCAATATATATCATTAGAATTGACAAGATAAATTTAGGCCTTTACAAAAAGAAGAAAACAACTATTATTTTCTTCTTTTACAACCGTTTTTGTTCCAACTAGAAATGGCTTTTTACTTCCTTCTCTAATTTGAAAAAATAACAGTGATAGCACTACCTATCTGAATATCTTTTATGTTATTTTCTTGAATAGATTCCTCTATCTTTTTCCATTTCGCTTCTAAATTCAAATTGGAAGTAATCTCTTCGTTAAAATCAAAAGCAGTATTTCCAACATACCACCCTAGAAAAGAATATCCCTCTTTTTCTGGATTTGTTGGTTTTGATACTTTTTTATTAGCAATTACTCTTTCAGAAGTAATATGAGTTCCTCCTACAGAATTAAAAGAGACTGTATACTTTGTAGCACCTTTAATATGAAATACTAAAAATAAAATGCAGAGAGAAACTGACACTATTCCTACCAATTCTATCATAAATACTTTCTTTTCTTTCCTATTATTCATATTGACTCCTTTTTTCACATAAAAGTAATTCTCTATATTTTATCTATATGATTGTGGAATTATGACAAAATCATTATATATTAGATAAAAAAAATAGTAAAGTGATATTTTCATTATATTGACATACACTTTATTAGGTGATTGATCGTGCAAATATGGAAAAGATTAGGAATCAATATTGGAATTTCTTTAGGAATTTTAATATTTGGAACATTTTTCATCAGTCTATTTAGTTTTCTAAATATTTTTCGTGGCAATTTTCTTACTATCTCTAAATTCATTATTACTTTTTTAGCATTTTTTATTGGTGCATTTAGACAAGGAAAAGAAAGTTCTAGCAAAGGATTTTTAGAGGGACTAAAGATTGGTGCTATTCTAGTATTCATATTATTTATTTTTAATTATGGATTCTATCAAATGTTCAAGCTTAAAAATCTCATCTACTATATCCTTCTACTTTTTATTTCTATGACAGGAGGTATTGTAGGGATTTCTAGAAGAAAAGAAAAAAAATAGGATAACCTATTTTTTTGTATGCAAATCAATTAATGTAATTTCTTTTCTAAAAAGAAAATTTAGGAAAGAAAGAAAATGAACTTGTGAAATTTTAGTAATACCAGAAGATACTACTACCAAGCACTTTCCACTATAAAATACTCCATAAGAGCCCTTTAAAAACATTCTGTGAAAAGGACCTACAATTCCTCTTCCTCTTCCAATCTTCCATAAAAATTTTGGTAATAATCCACCATGCATATGTCCACATAAAACTAAAGAAACACTAGAAAAAAAAGGAATTTTTTCTACTATATTCTTATCTGTAAAAGGGATTGGGGTATGGCATAATAAAATATTATACTTATCTTCATAGGCATTAGGAAATGTATTATTAATATATTTCACAAAATAATTACTACTCTCTTTATATTGATAATAATAATCTAACGGAAGCGTTACTCCAATAAATCGAATGTTTCCATCTACATAAACACTATTATCTAACACTCTTACATTTTTTAGCCTGCCCATTTTGTTATAAAGAACCCTATCAAATGCATATTCATGCTTTTTAGCATCACTCGCTTGTTCGTGATTACCAATTCCAATAATTACTTTTGATACCTTCGCTAAAGAAGAAATCCACTCTAGTAACCAATCTGGATTTTGAACATTTCCATTATCTAATAAATCTCCAGATATGCATAAATAATCATATTTTATTTTTTTCACTTCTTCTAATACTTCCATAAGATAAGCTTTCTCTTTATCATTGTAATAATGAATATCAGAAAGTAATAATATTTTTTTATTTATCCCCTCTGTAAAAACAGAATATTCCTTCATAAAAATAGACTTCATATTATTCTCCTAAATATTTTTTTAAGAAAGACTTTTTATAATTTTGAAATGTCTCTTTTTCAATAGAAACACGGATTTCCTCCATTAAACGAATGAGGAAACGAATATTATGAATAGAAAGTAACCTAGCACCAAAAGTTTCATCTGCTGTAATCAAATGACGAATATAGGCCTTTGTATAATTCTTACAAGCATAACAATCACAATCATCCTCTATAGGAGTAAAATCTTCCTTGTATTTAGCATTTTTTATATTTATCTTACCAGTATGAGTAAAAGCATTACCATGTCTTGCTATACGAGTTGGCAATACACAATCAAACATATCAATACCACGTTCTACTCCCTCTAAAAGATCTACAGGATCTCCTACTCCCATTAAATAACGTGGTTTATCTTCAGGAAGATAACGGATAGCATCATCAATCATTTTGTACATAGTAGGTTTGTCTTCCCCTACACTAGTACCTCCAATACTATACCCATCAAAACCAATCTTAACAGTCTCTTTAGCACTATATTCTCTTAAATCTTTATATTCTCCACCTTGGACAATTCCAAACAAAGATTGATTTTCATTACTATGGACATTCTTACCACGCACTGCCCATCTCAATGTTCTTTCAGTACTTGCTTTCGCATATTCATAAGTTGCTGGATATGGAATGCACTCATCAAAACTCATGGCAATATCACTATCTAACTTATTTTGAATTTGAATAGAAAGCTCTGGAGTTAAAAAGAGATTTCTGCCATCTAAATGACTTTTAAACCTTACTCCCTCTTCCATAATATCTTTCTTTTTATTCTTAATCAAAGAAAATACTTGAAAGCCACCACAATCGGTAAGAATTGGTCCTGGATAATTCATAAATTTATGTAATCCTCCAGCATGGGCTACCACATCTTCTCCAGGTCTTAACCACAAATGATAAGTATTGGATAATATAACTGCACTATTCATCGCAAGTAATTCCTCAGGACTTAATGTTTTTACAGTAGCTTGTGTTCCAACAGGCATAAACATTGGCGTATCATAAGAACCATAATTAGTATGTAGAATTCCCCTTCTAGCTTTTTTATCATTTTTTAATAATTCATACTGAATTTTCATATCATCACTTCCATAACTATTCAATTATACTATAGTTTTTCTTTTATTACTATTCCTTTTTTCCAAGATTAGTATATAAAATTACTTTTTCCTGATAAACTTGATTAGGGCTCGCAAGCTTCTTTCGCTCATATTGTTCTACAAATTTTGGATTGCTGCTATCTACTATATCTAGGCCTAAGGCATGAGCAATCTTTAACACTTTCCGAAGGGTTTCAAACTCTTCTTTTGTGCTTCTTCCCATCATATGTTTTAAACCTTTTATGGGAATGCCAATACCAATAATAGAAGATAAAGGTATTTGATCTTTTACTTGCCATTCATCAAACATATCGCTTACCCTAACACCTAAGACTCCATTATCTAAAGAATTAAATCCAACATCATCGAGTCCCAACTTAAAAGCTGGTATATCATCTGAAATGATAAGACAAAAAGAATTAAAAGTGTAAGTATAAAAAGCATCGGTTCGTTCTCCGTATTCTTTATATTCTCTGGTAGGATATTTTTTACAAATGCTTACATAATCTTCACCATTATACCCAAAACCACTTAGTCCGAGTAGACGTTTACTTTTTATTCCACCTGATATGAGTATTTGTAAAAGGCGATTAACATCTGTCCTAATTCCATGATAAAAATACGTGCTAGCATAAGTTCCATTCACCACTTGATTTAAAGAAGGGTCAAAAAGTCTATTTGTTGAAAACTCTTTTTCTGATTCATATTTAGATGAGAAATTTCTCATACTAGTATCAATCATATCTAAGTGTAATGTTTGCGCTAATGCAAGTAGTTCCTGTACTTTTTTATAAAAATAAGCATTAGATTGCCAATTAAATATCCTAAACTGCTCCATAGGCAGTCCAATACCTTTAATAAAAGATAACGGTATTTTTCCTCTTACTTTCCATTCTTCTTCATCTGGTCCTACTTCCAGCCCCCAAAATTTTTTTAAACGCATTGGTTTCTTAGATGTTACTTCATCAGAAATAATAAAACAACAACAACCATCTATATAATCATGAAACCCAGCTCCCCCACTATATAAATGAACGAATGGATTTCCTTTTATTCCTCTAGAAGACAATATATCAACTGCTATTTCTATGTAATCCCCATAAAATTTTTTCCCACTAAATCCATAATACCAATATTTACTCACTTGTATCACTTCCTAAAATGCAATCTAACTGAATTTGATAAATTTTGTGTGGATTTTTCCTTTTTTCCAGTTCATATTCTTCAACAAAGTTTTCTCTGCTACTATCTACTATATCTAGTCCTAATGCTTCTACAATAGAAAGAATTTCTTTTAATTCCTGTAAAGAATTTAAACAAAGTCTCCAATCTACTCCATCTAACCATCTCATAGGAAGACCAATACCAATGATAGAAGAAGTAACAATTTGATCCTTTACTTGCCATTCGTCAAACATGTCACTATAACGAGCATTTGGATTTTCTTTCATTTTCTCTACAATGTCAACAAAGTACCAATAACACTTAGGAATAGTTTCTGTTTTAATGGCATCAATTTCATCAGAAATAATAAAACAAAAACAATCTTGAACATATTTATAGAAACCTGTACTACCATAGGCACAATCATATTCCTCTTTAGAATATTTCTTACAAATACTTACATAATCTAAATCATTATACCCAAATTGCTTCTTTCTGCCTAATAATCTTTTACTCTTAATCCCACCCGTTGTTAAAATTTCTAAAACAGTTGTAATATTACTTGGGAAAAAATAAGGAACTCCTAATCCATGATAAAAATATCTACTCATAGGCAATCACCTCTTCTAACTTCTTAGATATTTGATACACTTTTATAGAAGAGTCCTGTTTCTTTTTTTCATATTCTTCAACAAAATCGATTCCATTTGTATCTACAATATCTAGTCCTAAAGCAGTAACCACTGCCACAATCTCTTTTAATTCCATTATAAATTTACCAGTAAAAGAGCGCTTTTTTGAAATAGCATCAACATAATTAGAAGGAATTCCAACTCCTACTATCATAGAAAGAGGTATTTCTTGATACACCTGCCATTCATCAAACATATCACTAACTCTTTTTTGCTTATCAAATAATATAGTATCCATAGGATAATCACCTATATGCTTTGTAGGCAGTGTTTTCATAGCTGGTATCTCTTCTGAAAGAATAAAGCAACAATAATTTTGAACAGAATTATAAAAACCGTTATCTAAATCTGTATTTTGATAATCCTCATCTGCATATTTTTTACAAACACTTACATAGTCTAAGCCATTATAACCATTGGCTTTTTCTCCTAATAACCTTCTACATTGGATACTACCACTTTGCAAAATTTTTAAAGTACTAGAAATAGATGATACACCATGATAAAAATACTTACTCATTTTGATCTATCGCAGAAAGCAATTTAGTAGGAGCTAAAAGAGCAACTTCTTTTTCGCTTTCATATTTCTCAACAAATTCTGGATCACTACTATCTACAATATCTAGTCCAGATTCTAAAGCACAAGTAATTAACTTCTTAATCTTTTCTGCCCCATTGCCACTAGTTTTTGTCAAAATAGTATCCAATTCTTCTAAAGGAATTCCTAGTCCTATTATCGCAGAAAGAGGAACTTCTTTATATACCTGCCATTCATCAAACATATCACTAAAACGAAAGCCTGGCTTAGAATTCATATACCCAACAAGTTCAAAGCGATTCCATTTATCAGCATTCTCTATAATTTCTGGTTTAATAGTTTCTATCGTATCTAAAATAATAAAACAAATGCTATTTTGAACATAATTATAAAAAGCATTATTAGAGTGATTACCATACTCCTCAACTGGCTCTTTCATACAAACACTCACATGATCTAAGCCATTAAAACCTATCTTTCTAACACCGGGCATACATTTTATACCACCCTTTTGAAAAATCTCTAATGCCTTATCTAAAACAAGCCCTCTTTTTACACCATGATAATAATATTTACTCATTTGTATCACTCCTAGTCCAAGAAACAAAAACTTTCTTTCCTAATTCTTGTTTACTTGCTTCATATTCTTCGACAAAATTTGGATTATTCGTATCTACAATATCTAGACCTAATGCTTCTGCTATTGTAACTAATTCTTGTAATTTTTCTAAATCACTTTCATTTTCACAGGTAGCTTCTATCCATCTAATGGGGATACCTACTCCTATAATCATAGAAAGTGGTACCACTTCATAAACCTGCCACTCATCACAAATATCAGAAAATCTACTCTTTTTATCAGACTGTCTCATTCTAGCAATTTCTTTATTTTTCCATTCTGTAACAGGAAAAATGATAGGCTTTACCGTTTTAATTTCATCTGAAATAATTAAGCAAAAGCAGTTTTGAACATAATTGTAAAAAGCAGACTCATAATGAAAGAATCCCTGATATTCTTGATCTGATAACTTTTTACAAACACTTACATAATCCATTCCATTGCAAGTACTTTCATAGACATTAGGTAAGCCTAATAGTCTTTTACATTTAATACCACCTGTTTTTAAAATTTTTAAAATTCTATTCAAAGAGTCACCACGATAAAAGGCTTCCCCTAATCCATGATAATAATACTTACTCATAAAATCACCGAGTAATTATCATACCATATTTTTCAAAAATTACAAATTCTCTAAATAAGGTACTAACCTAGATAATCCCATCTTATGAGAGGCTTTTAAATAGATTACTTCATATCCTTTTAATGTTTTATCTTTTAAATACTCTTTTAATTCTTCTATAGAATAAAAATGGGGTTTATGCTTCAAAAAAGCAGTAGCATCCCCTATTGTAATTAATGAAATATCGGGATATTTTTGAACTTCTTCATATACTTTTTCATGAACTCTTTCACTAAAATTTCCGAGTTCTAAAATATCACCAAAAATCATGAGTTTTTTTCCTTCATATCTAGCTAAACTTTCAAGTCCAAAACAAATAGACTCATAAGAGGCATTATAGGCATCATCAATTAATAGAAATTTTTCAAGTTGAAATTTCTGCATTCTAGACTTTACACCTGGAAAAGCACTTAATCTCCTTTCTAATTCTTCTCTTTTATATCCCAAATATTCACAAACTTTGCAGGCCAAACTAACATTAATAGCTGGTAAAGATGATACTGACGAGTATTCTATCCCAACTTGATTAGCTTGTAGTTTCTTTAAATAGCGATCCATTTTATTAACGAACAGTGTTATATCTGGTGTCGCTTCTACCAACTCCATTTTTGCTTGAAAAATAGCTTTTCTACTTCCAAGAAGCCCTATATGAGCAGTACCAATATTAGTAATAATACCAATATCTGGATGTACTAACTCTGATAAATATTTTATTTCTCCTGCATGATTCATTCCCATTTCTAATATTACATAATCATAACTATCATTTAATTTTAATAATGTTTTAGGAACTCCAATATGATTGTTTTCACTTTCAAAATTCGCTAAAACCTTTCTATCAAATGATAAAAGGAATTTCAATAATTCTTTTGTACTAGTTTTTCCATTACTACCTGTAATAGCAATTATTTTTCCTTTAAATTCTTTTCTTTTTAATGACGCTAAAGCTGCTAAAGCCTCTAACGAACTTTTTACTTTTATAATAGGAATATCTTTTTTTCCCAATGGTTCTTCTGTAATAACTGCTATTGCCCCTAAAGAAACCGCTTCCTCTACATATTCTACTCCTTTTCCATATGCTAAAAAAACATCCCCTTTTTCTATTTCCTTACTATCCATTTTGATATCTTTTATTTCCATATTAGGGAAATTACCTTTTACTTCTGCTTGAAGATATTTCGCCATATCAAAAATTTTCAAGTAAACTCTCCTTTCAGCCAAAAAAAATGGCTAGTCCATATACTTAGCCATTGATTTCATCATTTGATTTACTTGTTTTTGACTTGGAGTTCTTCCCATTTGCATCATCATAGTACGAATCATTTGTTCATTAATTGGTGGATTTTTCTTCATATACTTTTGCATATATTTGCGAGCTAGAAAAAATCCAATGACAGCGCCTATTACAAGGCCTATTAATACATATCCTAAGCTAACTAAAAGATTCATTGTATCAATCCCTTCATAAAGCTTATTTTACTAAATAATGGCTAAAAATACAAGACCTATTTCATCTTATTCTAGAAAATAAAAAAAAGAACTATAGATTTCTCAATAGTTCTAAAACTCTCTGCTTAATTTTTTCATAGCTAAAGTTCATCGCTTCTAATACTTCATCCTTACTACCACTTGCACCAAAAGATTCTAAACCAATTACATGTTTAGGATTAGAAATGATTTGATGCCAGCCAAATGAAGAACCTGCTTCAATTGCAATTTTAAGAACGTTAGAAGGTAAAACACTTTTTTGATAAGTATCATCTTTTTCTAAAAAATTTTCTATGCAAGGAAGGCTTACTACACGGATTCCTGTTTCCCCCATTCTCGCAAATTCCAAAGCTAAATTCTTTGCAACATGAACCTCAGTCCCTGTTGCTACAAATATCAATTTTAATGGGGTAGTCTCATGATGAAGAATGTACCCACCATTCATAGCTTCTATAGAATTCGACTCTTCCATCACTTCTACTTCATTACGTGCTAAAATAAGGGAACTTGGATTCGTATTGGAATTCAATATTCTTTGCCAACAACCAAGTAATTCCTTTGCATCTGCTGGTCTATAAACTTTCATACCAGGAATAGACCGAAGCATTGCTAACTGCTCTATCGGTTGGTGTGTAGGTCCATCGGGTCCTACTGAAATAGAATCATGTGTGTAAATATAGGTAACAGGCAAATTCATTAAAGCAGACATACGCATAGCTGGTTTTAAATAATCAGAAAAACTTAAAAAAGTAGATCCAAACGGTTTTAGATTTACCAAAGCTAATCCATTTAAAATAGCTCCCATTGCATGCTCACGTACCCCAAACCAAATATTATTACCAGAAAAATTTTCTGCGGTTATATCAGCAAATTCTGAAACATAGGTCTTAGTTGTACTTCCTAAATCAGCACTCCCGCCAACAAAAGTTTTAATATTCTTTCCTAATGCTTGCATAAATATCATATTGGTCTCACGCAATGCTTGTTTTGTATGAACTTTAAAGTCAAACTTTAAATCAAATAGATTATAATTAAAAATATTTTGAAAAAGATAGTTTGCTTCTATTCTATTTCCATCTCCAACTTTTGTTACATACTCATGATAAAGATTAGACCATTCTAAATATCCTTTATTTACACGATTCGCAATATGACTTCTAAATTTTGTACAAGCATCTGTATTTACATAAAAAGTCTCTATTGTAGGCAATCCCAATTTAGATTTTAATTGTGCAATATCATCTTCTTCTAAATCTTTTCCATGAATCGTGCATTGTCCTTCTAATAAAGAATCTTTTCCAATTTGCGTTTTTACTTCTATTAATGTTGGCAAATTAGATTTTTTCGCTCTTTCAATTGCTTTATCAATTTCAGATACCTTATCGCCTTCTTTTACAAAAATAGTGTTCCAACCTAACGCTTCAAATCTTCCACGAACATTCTCTGTAAAAGTTTTAGAAGTAGGTCCATCTAAACTAATACCATTTGAATCATAAAGAACAATTAAATTATTCAACTTTAAATTGCCAGCTAATGATGCAGCTTCATAGGAGATTCCTTCCATTAAGTCTCCATCTCCTACTAATGCATAAACTTTATAATCTACCAAGCTCTTGCTAGGATTAATGCGATACCTTTCCTTTAAGATTTTCTCTCCTAATGCCATTCCTACAGCATTTGCAAATCCTTGACCTAAAGGTCCAGTTGAACAATCTACTCCAGGAGTCATCCCTTTTTCTGGATGCCCTGGAGTTTTAGAGCCAAGACGTCTAAAATTTTTTAAATCATCAATTGTTAATGCATAACCTGCCATAAATAATGTCGCATATAACAAAGCTGAACCATGCCCTGCTGACATAACAAATCTATCTCTATTTACCCAATTACTATCACTAGTATTTATATTTATATGATTTTTATATAAAGTATATAAAATGGGAGCTGCTCCTAACACAATACCAGGATGTCCTGATTTTGCATTATGAATCATATCGATTCCTAACCCTTTTATATTAGAAATAATTTCATAATCATTCATATTAACATCTCCTATTCTAAAAATTATTATATCAAATAATCAAAAATTAATAAAGATATTCACTTCCTTCAGAAATATTTTCTGATGTTAAATAATCCATTCTCATATTTGCTAAACTCCCCAAAAATACAAATCCAAATAATACTGCTCCAAAAATTATCATCATTAAATTTTCTTTTACAAAATCTCTTACTAATTCCATACTATCTCTCCTTCAACTGAATTCATTTTATCACGAACAAATATTCGTGTCAATGCGTTTTTGCTTTTTTAGCAAACATTCGTTTGACATTTACATTTTACTATGATAAAATTGTTATAGTACATAAGGAGGAAAGTATGGATAAGTTAACAAAAAGACAAGAAGACACTTTACAATATGTTAAAGAATATATTGTTTCACATGGATATCCACCTACCGTTAGAGAAATCGCTACAGCACTTAATGTATCATCTCCAGCTACTGTTCAAGCCCATCTAGATGGCCTAGCTGATAAAGGTTATATAAAAAAAGGATCTAATAAAAATAGAACTATTGAGTTAATGGTAGAAAATGAATTAATCCCCAAAAATGAAAATGTTGTTGATGTTCCTCTACTTGGAAAAATTACAGCAGGTAGTCCTATTGAAGCAATTCAAAATCCAGATGAATATTTTTCATTACCAGCTTATCTCATTCCAAAAGATAAAGAAGTTTTCACTTTAAAAGTTAGTGGAGAAAGTATGATTAACGCTGGAATTCATGATGGCGATATCATTATTGTGGAAAGAAAAAATACTGCCAGAAATGGTGAAATTGTTGTTGCTATGACTGAGGAAAATGAAGTAACACTTAAAACGTTTTATAAAGAAAATAATCATTTTCGTTTACAACCAGAAAACGATACAATGGACCCTATTATTCTAGAAAATGTTTTTGTATTAGGAAAAGCCATCGGATTATATCGTAAAATATAAAAGAAGAAGATTTATAAATCTTCTTCTTTTAGTATTGTATACTCTTTTTCTTTAAAAAACTTAGGTTGTAATAAAATAAGAATAGTCAAAACAAATTCCAATCCAACGATTAACATCATTGCCAATGGTTGGTCATAAATCGTATTAAAAACATGATAAATAGGATTGGTTTGAGGTAATGCCCTTGAAAGCTGATAACTTAGTGGGACAATCAATAAAAATATCAAGTCAATTACCCAAAACTTTTCTATAATTGTTAAATTTTGACTTAAATCCTTCTCAAATTTTATTGTTTTCGAATTATTAACCGCTATCATTGCATAATATAAGAAAATGATAGCAGTAGCAACCCACCTACTTAGTCCATATAAATCTTGAACAAGATAAGGTTTATCTTCTATAGAAATAAACATAAATAATTTATATAAATTTTCAAAAATACCTAACAAATAATAATCACCAAAAATAATGATACAGTAGATTGCAAAAGGAACTACAATAAACTTTGATCTGGTCATCTGCCTACTTTTTATTTTAGCATTTAAAAGGACAAAGTAAACACTAAAGAAAAGCATTACTAACATAATTCCAATAATCGTTAAAGGAGTAAAACCAGTATTAGCTAGTTCCCCATATAAGTATTCCCCAACATAATCTCCTACTGCTGGTACAAAATTTGAAACTAGTATGCCTAAAAAATAAATAACAAAAACACCTATAAAAGTTAAAATTGGGAGAACTAATAATCCAATTTTTATTTGATATTTCAAAGTATCATCTTTCTTATGAGATCCTGCTTCCCCTTTTTGATACTTTTCAAGATAATCTTTCATCATCTTTTTATTTTCTTCAATTTTTTGCTGATAATCACTAATCTGTTCTTCTTCTCTTTCTCTCCTATTCTCTAAAGACATAGCCATCTGTTGGTATTTAGAAACATCTTGATAAGAATTAGGATACTGCATAAGGCGTAATAATCCTTCACCAGTTTTTGTAAAATTATAAAATCCCATAGTAATAAGCATAGATAAAAATTCCACGCTTGAATAAGACTTAGATTCATCTAATAATATAATTGTTTTTGTAGAATCAAAGAAATCTCTTAACGTTTTCCATGCACTTATTTCAAACGCATCTTTAAGTGCTGTTATATCAATAATTAAATAATCCATTTCAAAAGAGGCCAATGTTCTTGCACAATCTTCTGCCGAATAACAGCCTATTGCATATTTACAATCCGCATCTACAAGCTTGCTAGAATCTATTACATCCTTTAATTTGTTGGAGATAACAACTATCATAAAATCACTCCTATAGCTTTTTTTCTTCTATTTTACTAAATAATAACATAATGAGTCCTAGTACAAAACTTGCTATTATAATAATCCAATCACAATAATCATATGAATAAATAAAACTTGCCTTTTCTAAAACAATCGATAATCCACACCATTCACACCCTAGCATTATTGCTGGAATAATAATTGTATAAATGCACAAAAGAGATCCAAGCATTTCTATAATATTTAGACGTTTCTTTTTTAATACTTTTTTATCTGTACGTAAAAATGAAAATAGCCATACAAATGTCCCAATAAAGAATGATAAAGCCAAATAATAAGCAAAATACTCTGGTACTTGTTCTAAAATATCTGAATCAATTATATCTATAAGAACGTCAGATACTAAATATGGAACTAATTTTGCTAATCCATATGTGGCTCCTGAAAAGAAAACTAAAGACGTCATGGCATGTTTGCTAATATACTTTGTTTTAGTAGCTATCGCATCCAAAACAGTAGAAGAACCTATTAAAGCTATGAAAAGTATTAAAGCCAGTTCAGCATAAATCATATAATCGCCTAATAATTCAGTTATTTCTTCCATTAGATTTGCTTTATCTAATCCAAAAAATATTAGCACAATAATTCCTAAAAACAGTAAGGTAGTAATTGGTAATCTAAGTATACCTTTCATAATCTTAGAAACAATGAACGCTGATTCTTTTTTCACTTTTTGTTCCTCTATTAAGGCTAATGATTCTGGTTCTTGATTAGATGTTACTTGAGAGTTCGTATCACCCTCTACATTCGTAGAATAAGAACTTGGTGATGAAATCCCAACGCCTATAGCAGAAGTTGGTGGAACACTAGAAGTTCCTAAATTATTATTTGCTGACATTTGTGTCATAGAATTATTGTTAAAGCTATTAGTTGGCATTGCATTGCTCATTGATGCACTATATCCGTTACTTCCATAAGAATTTGGTGGTGTAGAAAATGTCTGCATGCTTTCTGTAGGAACACTATTTTGTTGTGAACTAGTAGAAATCCCTGTACCAAATATGGACATTGCATCCGAAGTATTTGGTGGTGTTGCCACTGAATTATTGAAATTTGTACTAGACATTGGAGCTCCAAAATCTGGAGTAGCTTCTGGGATTGCATTAGGCGAAACACTTTCTCCACCATAGATACTTGCAAAAGGATCTACCAACGTCTTCTTTTCATATTCTGGATTTTTAAAACCACTATCTACTTCAATTGGTTGATTAGCATATGGATTAAAAGAAGGTTCTTGACTTGGTGCTGGCTCAAAAGCATTGTTTTCTCTTGTTGGAGCTTCTATAATGCTTGTGGCAGTAACCTTAGCTTCGCTTAGAAAAGCTTCTTTATTTTCATCAACTTGATCAGTAGCATCATCACTATAAGTAAGTAAAACTTCCATTGCTATATTAATCTTGGTAATTTGGTCGTTAGTCAATGTCATACTCGCAGCTTGTGTCTTGAACGCTTCCATCTCTGCAATTACTTCACTTCTAGTTTTTCTAATATTTGTCTCCACTACTTGAAAATTAACATCAAAATCCTTACCTACTTTATATATAGAATATTGACATTGAAAAGTTGTATTAAGAACATTTATAGCAGAAGAAAGATACTTACGTACCTGTCCCTTAAAACTTTCCTCTGCTTCCCCTAATCTTTTTTCTAATTCTTCATTAGAAGATGAAGAGGATTTAATCTCCTCTATTTTTTGCCTATATACATCTTTTTCCTGTAAAAATAATTCTAAATTTGCAAACATAATATCACCTAATATAGATTATTTGGATATTCTCCTTTATCTATCAACCCTTTTATATAACTCTTTAATTCTGCTAAATCATCTGGATAAGTAATTCCTTTCCATACTGCTTTAGTATCTAACACTTCACATGTAATCTCATGATTCTTAATTTCTTCAAAAACAACTTCTGGTATTAAGAATTCTCCTCCTTCTAAGTCATTAGAAGAAGTTAAAAACTTCTTAAATTCTCTTTCTAATATAGAAAATATATTTGGATAAAATAGAAACATATTCATAGAAACCTTACTATCTTCTGGAACTACAAACTCGCTAGTTCCATCTAATGGAGTAGCTATCATTTTACCATCTTTTCGCTCCACGCTAGATTCAATCAATGTCGTTAAATATTTCCCTTCAACTTCACAAACGCCACGCTTAACAGAACCATTTTCTGTTAATGTATTAACCACTCTATAGCCAATCAAAGCATACTCTGTATCTTTATGAGTTTCCATTAAATATTTTCCTGCTTCCTCATAAGCTTCAAATCCATAAAAATCATCTGCATTAATGATTAAAAATGGCTCATTTACCACATCCTTGCAACATAAAATTGCATGTCCTGTTCCTAATGGTTTTACTCTAGTAGCTGGAATTTCTATTCCTTCTGGAATATTATCATTTTTTTGGAAAACGTATTCTACCTCTATTTTTCCTTCAATTCTAGAACCAATCGTACTTCTAAATAAATCATAATTTTCTTCCTTAATAATGAAAACTACTTTTGTAAATCCAGCACGAATTGCATCATAAATGGAATAATCTATAATAAATTCCCCATTTGGGCCTACTGGTTCAATTTGTTTTAAGCCTCCAAAACGGCTCCCCATACCTGCCGCCATAATTACTAATGTCATTTTATTCCTCCTATCATAATATATGGTTTTATTTTTGTATTATCTTTTTCATAAGTTTGATAAAGGGCTAACAAAGCACCTTCTTTATCTTTAAACAAGATTCTATCTTGATTATATGTATTCTCTATTATTTTACCATTTAATATGTCTTTTTTCAACACATCGTCCGTTATAACTTGATAAATATTAGCAAGAGCATCTGCCAAAGGATGCAAATCAGATAAATGAACATCATCCAAATTCTTGCACATATCAATAGTAAATTTTCCCTGCTGTATTCTTCTTAAATTACTCATAATCCCTATCGTATTTAATTTCGTAGCTATATCTCGTATTAAACTTCTAATATAAGTTCCTTTACTAACTTTTGTACGAATAGAAAAATATATTTTTCCATTTTCTGTTCTCAATGGAGAAATTCTTTCAATAGAAAAAATCGTTACCATTCTAGTTGGCAAAACTACCTCTTTATTTTCTCTAGCATACTCATAAAGTTTCTTTCCATCTACCTTAACCGCAGAATACTTAGGGACTTCCTGTTCATATTCTCCTAACATTGCTTTTAAAGCATCATCTATTTGTTCTTCTTCGATAGTAACGCTTTGCTCATTCAAGATAGTACCTTCAATATCTAAAGTGTCTGTTTCTATCCCTAAACAAATTTCTGCCTCATAAACTTTTTCAGTTGCTGTTAAAACATCCACTAGTTTTGTTGCCCTACCAACACAAACAATCAATACGCCTGTAGCTAATGGATCAAGTGTGCCTGTATGTCCTACTTTTCTAGTTTCTGTTTTTCTAATAACAGTATTTACTACATCTCTACTTGTTATTCCTTTAGGTTTATCAATGAAAAAAATACCATCCATAAGTATCACCACTTTCATTATATCATACTTCTAATAAAAAAAGAGAAATTATCTTTCTCTATCTTGTAACATTAAAACTAATCGTAACAAATCAATTACTAAAGAAATTAAAGATGCAACATATGTCATGGCTGCTGCCTTAAGCATATTTTCAGTCATTTCTCTTTCTTTTTTCTCCACTAAAGACAATTTCTCTATTTCTTCTAAAGCACGTTTTGAGGCATCAAACTCTATTGGTAAAGTAACAAGTTGAAATAAAAGAACTACTATTAAAACAGCAATAGAAAGCTTCAAATATCCTATTACACCTGCAAATAAAGAAATAATTAATCCAAAGTATCCTAGATAAGTAACTAAATTCACAAAAGGAACTAAAGTTGCACGAATTCTCATTAATATATAATTGTCTTTATCTTGCAAAGCATGTCCACATTCGTGAGCAGCTATCGCAAGAGACGCAATAGAATTTCCATGAAATACGTCTCTAGATAGCCTTACAACCCTTCTAGTAGGATCATAATGATCAGATAATTCTCCTGTTACTTCCACTACATAAATATCTTCAAGGCCGTTATTATCCAATATTTCACGAGCCACTTCACAACCACTAAGTCCTTTAGAATTTTTCTTTGCTTTTGATTCTTTATAAGTACTTGTTAAATGTAGCTGAGCTCCTAATACAATAAGAAAGCTTCCAATAGCAAGGCACAATGTTAACATGGTTTCTAATCCATAGACCATACTATTTCACCTCATAGGTAGTACCATCTCTAGTATCCTTGATAGTAATTCCCTTCTCCAATAATTCATTACGAATGTTATCAGCCTTTGCGTAATCTTTCTCTTTTTTGGCTTGATTTCTTTCCTCTATCTTTTGATGAATATAAGCTTCCAATTCTCCATCTAATGTTTTTTCTTCCTCTACTAATAAATTTAAGGAAAGCACTTTATCAAATGATGCAACTAAAAATCTTTTTTGAGCATCCTCTAAATTACTTTTTAGAACATCATAGAGAATAGTAAGCGCTAAAGAAGTATTCAAATCATCAGCTAACGCATTCTTAAACTTCTCTTGATACTCTTCAGTACCTATTTCCTTTTCTTCAGTTCCTAACGCTCTTACCTTATTTAATAATTTTTGATAAGCTTGAGTAGCATTATCCAAAGCCTCATAACTGAATACCAACTGTTTTCTATAGTGACTATTTAGACACATAAAACGATAACTGATAGGGTTATATCCTTTTTCCTCTAATAGGGAAACTGTTAAAAATTCTCCCTTACTTTTACTCATCTTACCACTTTGATCATTTAAATGTTCTCCGTGTACCCAATAATTACACCATTTATGTCCTAAGAACCCTTCTGACTGAGCAATTTCATTTGTATGATGTGGAAAAATATTATCAACACCACCACAATGAATATCTAAATATTCTCCTAAATATTTCATACTAATACCAGAACATTCAATATGCCATCCAGGATATCCATACCCCCATGGACTATCCCATTTTAATTCTTGATCATCAAATTTAGATTTTGTAAACCACAAAACGAAATCTGCTTGATTTCTTTTATTTTGATCCTCTTCTACCCCTGCACGTACACCTACTACCATCTCATCTTCCTTATGATTGGTAAGCACATAATAATCTGCCAATTTAGAAGTATCAAAATAAACATTTCCTCCTGCTATATAAGCCAACTCTTTTTCTAAAAGTCTTTCAATAATTTTGATATACTCCTCTATATTCTGAGTAGCTGGCGATACTAAAGCTGGCCAACGATTATTTAATTTTTCAAAGTCAGTTCGAAAAGATTTCGTATAGAAATCTGCTATTTCTAAAACCGATTTATGTTCTCTTTTCGCACCCTTTAACATTTTATCTTCTCCTGTATCAGAGTCACTCGATAAATGTCCAACATCAGTGATATTCATACATCGTTTAACTGGATATCCTAAATAATTCAAAGACTTTTCAAAGATATCCTCAAAAATATAAGTCCTAAGATTTCCAATATGAGCAAAATGATATACAGTAGGACCACATGTATACATAGTTACCTCATCTGGATTATGGGGAACAAACTCCTCCACACGATGCGTGAGTGTATTATAAATTCTCACAAATATCACTTCCTTTACAGTATCTATTATATCATATTATAATCTATTCCACAAAAAAAAATGCCAAATGGCATTTTATTTTGTATTTCCTACTTCATAATCATATACAATAATATTATTTTCAGCACAATAGTCTTCAACTTCTAATACGATTTGATCGTATGGATTAAGACCTACTTGTGTACCATCTACTAATTGAATTAAAGAATCCGCAACTGGTCCATAAGCACCTTTGTGATTAGAAACAGAATAGTAAGTATACCAGTTAACAACTTGGTAAGCACCTTTTCCTAAACCGTTCTTGTCAATTGAATGATTAATAATATTACCATCTTGATCTTTTGTTTGATAATCAACAGTAGCTTCGCTTGAGAATTGTGTATATCCTTTTACAATATGTGCTGAACTAGCAACAACATTTGCATCTGCTGAATTAACTCCATGAGCAGTTTGTGTAAACGCTCTTAATGAAATAGCATCTGATTGACTTGCAATTACTAAACGAGCCATGTCATAAACTTGCTCTTGAGTGTCATCATAAGCTTGAATTTTTCTAACAGCTTCCTCTGCGTTTCTAAAAGTAGCATTAATATCAAATCCATCTTCATAAATTACATCAAAAGCATGTTGACTATTTGTACTATCCATAAAATAATCAATGTTTGTTAAAGTAAATAATGCTTGAGCTTCTTCTGCAGTTACATCCATAACTGCTAAATCTTTCATAATAACTTCTAATTGATAATTGTATTGGTTAACTACTTTTTCTTGTGCCTCAGCGTTAACTCCTTTAGCATTAACAGAAGCCATTGCCGTATAAAGATTAATCTTCTCTTGAGTTTTTGCTAAAGTATCTTTAGAACGTAATTCTGCATCTAAGTTTTCTCTTTCTTCTTGAGAAACAATATTTCTACTTAATACAGAAATATCTTGTGCAATATTTTCTGCTGCGAAAATTCCACCATGTGATAAATGAATTTGCGCAACATCTTTTTCTTCTCCATTAATAGTTACTTTAATAGTTCCAGTACCATTAGAGAATTTATAAATAATATTGAAAATCTCTTGAATACGATTTCTGTTTGCTTCTGTTAAATCTTGTTTTAAAGTCATAACCTCTTTAACATAAGCATCTAAAACTGCAATAATCTCTTTATCTTGTTCATCTAACATAACATCAGCATAAGATAAATAAGTATCTGGTGTAGCTGTTGTAGTATTATATTCACGAACTTGTGATAACACTGCATATAGTTTATTTAATTCAGCTTCAACATCTTGACCTTGCTCATAATGAGTTAATAATACTTGTTTTGCATTTTCATCTAAATAATCAATATTGAATAAAACAAGTGCAGCTTCGATGCCTTCTTGATTCTCATTATTAATTTTTCCAGATAAAGTGTTTTTACACTCTGTAACAAATGCATCCCATTTTTCTTGAGTATAAGTGTCATTAACAGCTATTGCACTATATGGATTAGCATTTTCTAATTCATCGATTCTTCTTTGTAATTCTGCTATTTGATCTTCTACACTTTGAGTGGTATCAGGAGTAGTTACTTCCTGACCATTTCCATCAACTTGAGCATTAGGATCTACTGCAGAGTTGTATTGTGGATTGATTGTGCTAGAATCTACATTAGTATTTACATTTTTAGCACCACAACCTGTTAATATTCCTATAAGTGCTATTGATGCCAAACTAAGTGCAACTCTCTGTTGTTTCTTTTGAAGCTTATAAGCTCTTTTTTGTTTTAATTTTTCTATAAAATGGAATTTCATATTTCTTCCCCCCTCTTTCAAGATAGCGTATATACTAACATTTTTTCTTTGATTTGTCAAATCTTTTCAAGCATTTTGTTAACTTATTTCATACAATGTAAATTATATCATAATGTGACTCTTTTGCCAAGTCATTTTTTGGAAAATAAATTTCTCAAAATTTCAAAATATCCTATTGCATTCAAGTTTTAATTATGATATATTATAGAAGTATTCAAGTTATTGGATCTTTAGCTCAGTTGGTTAGAGCATCCGGCTCATAACCGGGCGGTCGTAGGTTCGAGTCCTACAAGATCCACCATTTTGCGAGTGTGGCGAAATTGGCAGACGCACTAGACTTAGGATCTAGCGCCGCAAGGCATGGGGGTTCAAGTCCCTTCACTCGCACCAGTTAAATAATAAAACTACTTTCTATAAAAAGTAGTTTTTTGTTTTATTACTTATTATCTATATATCCTAATTGTTTCGCTTTTTCTACTATTTTTTGATAGATAGGTTTCATATGCTCCTCTTTTACATAGTCCAAAAAAGTTTCAAGTGGTAACCACCCAACATTGCTATTTTCATCTTCTTTAATTTGTAAGGTTTCTTCTTCATCAACTTCTAGCAAATAAGCCACTGAAATATGAATATGCGGTGTTACATACTTTCCTCTTTTTACATGTCCTAATACAGATAAAACATCTAAAGAAATAATATCTTGATAAATAGGAATTACCTCTTTAACACCAGTTTCTTCTTGTACTTCTCTTACTGCAACATTTAAAAAATTACTATCCCCATCTGCATGACCACCTGTCCAAGCCCATGATTGATAAATATTGTGATAAACCATCAAAACTTTAGTCCGACTCCTATTTAATACAAACCCAGAGCATGTAAAATGAACAATATCATTTTCCCTAGTTAAAACATCATCAAATAAATTTAAATATTTTAAAACCATTTTTTTATCTTGTTGTTCTTGCTCATTATAAGAAACATAATTTTTTATTACCTCTTTTATATCCATTTTTACATCCTTTCTTATTTTATTATAACATAAATAATTGCATTTTTGACTCTATCCTACTATAATAGTAGAAATTAGAAAGGAACAAGTTTATGAATTTAAATTTTATCACAGAATTAACGCAAGAAGAATGGGTTGCTCTTATTAACTTTTGTACTCAACATTATTATAAAAAGGATGAAAAACAAACACCTCATCTTGTTAGCGAAGTAGTTGTTTGCTCAGAAAAAGATAGAAAAGATTTAAAAGGAAATCAGTATGCCTTCCTATCTACTAGTAATGGAGCTCTTTCCTTAAGTAATTATCGAGTAACAGACTTTACGATGGCTACTGAGGATGTAGGAATGTTTGGGAAATATCCACCTATTACACTAAATGAGGAACTACGTATTTTTCTAACAACTCGCTTCGGAGATACTTATTTAAAAGCTCTTGCCGATTATCATACAAAGGAAATGGAAGAAGAATTAAAATATCTTTCTCAATACGCATCCCTTGCAAGAGAGAAGAATAAATAGATTTTTTTACATTAGTATTTGTGTTATAATAGCACTGGTGATACTATGAATATTTATCAAAAAATAAACGAAATTACAGAATATATAGAAAACCACCTAGAAGAAAAAATCGACTATAATATCCTTGCTAAAATAATGGGTGTAAATTCTTACACTATGCAAAGAATCTTCTCACTACTAACAAATATAACGATATCAGACTACATTAGAAAAAGAAGACTATCTAACGCTGGATATGATTTTATTGCTAAAAAAGGAAAAATAATGGACATTGCTATGAAATATCAATATGAAAGTGCTACTTCATTTTCTAGAGCATTTGCAGCATTTCATGGTATAAACCCTAGCAAGATTACTAATGACACTAATTTAAAAAACTTTCCTAGAATTATCTTAAACGAAACAGATAATTTTACAAAAGATATGGAATACCATATTATCGAATTAGAGGAAATGTTTATGTATGGAAAAGGAATATCTACTGACAATGATCATATCAAAGAAGATGCTCCCAACTTTTTTATAGCAATGGATAAAAAATATCAAAAACAATATGGAGATATCCCCTATGCTATGATTACTTACGAAGATGATGAACATCAACTTTGCAACAATTACTATATACTATATGATAAATACATACCAGACTTTGAACAAATTATTGTACCAGCAAGTAAATGGTTGGTATTTCGTATTCCTACACAAAATGGCGAAGATATTCATAATGTATCTCAACAATTCTATTTAGAGTTTCTACCAAGTTGTAAATATAATCTCAGAAAGATACCAGAATTAGAATATTATCATGATGGCATTACGGATTTCTTAGTAGCTATTGAATAAACTGACTTTTTTGATTTATAAAAAGTCAGTTTTTTTATGGAACTATTTGATATAGTATTTGCTGAGGTGACAGTTATGGTGTTAACGTCAGAAGTCTTTTTAGCAAATTCTCAAATAGAAACCGAAAAATGGTTAGAATTTATAAAAGTCATTTCTAACTATCAAGGATTATTTAAAAAATGGTCTATTATAATTACTATTGAGAAAAACGAAATTCATTATTATATAAAAACAAAATATAATCTTCCTTCTACTATCCATAATCTAGAAAGCTTTATTTTAAAACAAAGTAATAAAGTAGAAATACGAAATTATTCAAAATCTATACCATGTCTATTATCTAAACAAAATCTAATTGATATCATAGAGTACTTCGAAATTAAAAAGAAAAAAAATTTAAAATACATAGAAATAAATTTTCGTAAAGTAAATAAAACAACAATCCTTTCAAAAATTTATTTCTATTACAATCGGCAAAATTCTCTAATTAGAAAAAAAGTTCTATTTTCATCTGCCGCTTCTATTTTAACTTTAAAACTAGAAAGTAGTACTCGTTTTTTCTATAAAAGTATTCCAAAATATTTAGATATAGAAAAAATTCTTCATCTTTTACAGAGTGAACCCATCTCTTCTATTTTAAAAGTAGATACTTTCCCCTATCTACAGGGAGACTTCTATTTAAAACAAAATAGTTTTGAATTCAATAAACATTCTCTAGTTTTGGGATCAAGTGGTTCAGGAAAATCTAAATTTATCAGTCTTTACATTCATAATCTTTATAAAAATCTGCAATTTAGAAATCAATACAAAATCGTTGTAATTGACCCCCATGCAGCATTAGAAAATGACATTGGTGGATTGGGTAAAGTAATTGACTTTCGTGATAATGAAAGTACGATTGACTTATTCAGTAATAATAAGGATGATATCATATCTTCCACAGAACTCTTGCTAGATCTATTTAAATCTCTCATCGCAGATCAATATAACTCAAAGCTTGAAAGAGTGCTTAGACATTCCATTCATATTCTACTATCTATTAATGACTTTCAATTCTCAACACTACGAAAATTACTATTAGATACAGAATATAGATCCCTACTCTTAAGGCAACAAGCAAATGTTTTACCTATAAGTGTTATTGACTTCTTTCTATCAGACTTTAATGATTTGAAAACGAAAGCTTATGGAGAAGCAATCTCGCCTATCATTTCCTTTATTGATGAGATGGAAATGATTCCTGTATTTAACCAAGAAAAAAACAAAATTACTTTAAAAAGGACAATTCAAGACAACTTCTTAACTATTTTTTCATTAGATAAAACAAAGCTTGGAGATAAAAGTGTTAAAACGATTGCTGGACTGATTATGCAACAAATCTTAACGCTTATTCAAAGTTATGCCTTTCAAGAACATATTATTTTTATTATAGACGAAGTAGCTGTTGTAGAAAATCCTATTCTAGCCCGTTTTCTATCAGAAGCTCGAAAATACAACTTATCTTTAGTTCTTGCTAGTCAATATTTTAATCAAATATCTGAAAATTTGAAAAATGCTATCTTCACAAACGTTATTAATTACTATTTGTTTCGAGTATCTAGAACAGATGCCTGTTTACTTGCAAATCATATACCCATGAAAATCCCTTTAAATAATACTGAAGAAGAAAAAATAAAAATGTTAACTGAATTAAATAGTAGAGAATGCATTGTCAGAATCAGTTCAACAGGCATACTTCTTCCAGCTTTTAAAGCAAAAACCTTAGATTTTAAAAGTATCCCAAGATTGCCAAGATCAAAACAGTTAATGGAAAATAGAAAAAACGAGAAATCCAATCAAAAAATAGAATTTGAAATTGGCAATACCACTAGTTTAAAAAACATTTTAATTAACCATTCATCGCAAAGAGGAGGAATAAAGAATGAATGAAAATCAAGCATTAACTATCATTAATAAAATATTTTATAATGTCTTTGAAAAAAACAATGTTTATTCATTGGAAGAAATTTTAGAAAAATTTGCATTTGATGTAAAACTTCCTAAACAAGTAAATGATTCCACTACGAATGAAATTACATGGGCTGATGCCATCAGTAGTGGAAAATTTATTACACTTACCAATATGGAAAAGAAAGATAATACTACTGGTTGGATGTTACCTAAAAAAGAAGTTCACAATTTACAGGAAATTATTGATATATGGAATACAGTTAACTTAACTACTACTGAAAGAGTTTATGACTCTACAAATGTTGCAAAAAGTGACACAATCTATCGATGTGAAAATGTTTACTACTCTACAGACTGCAGTGATTCTAAAAATGTCATTTACTGTGATTCTTGTGGAAATAGTGAATTCATACTAGCTTCTCAAAGAAGCTCTTCTTCCATTTTCTGCATTAAAACAGACGATTCTAAGGATTGTAGCAATAGTTATCATGTAATATGTTCTAATAAAGTTAGTAATTCTCTATTTATACAAGATTGCTTTGATCTACATGAATGTATCTTCTGTTCCCACATTGCTAATAAAAGATTTTGTATTGCAAATATGCAATTTGAAGAAGAAGAATACTATTCAATAAAAAAAGCCATTATTGAATGGATACTAAATTCTTAAAATCTTTTTTAAAAAAATCATGGTCTACAATCAATGATGATGCGAAACATTAAAGAGCAAAATAAAAAGGTAACAAATTACCTTTTTTATTTATCTAACATATTTAGTAAATTAATTTTAAACATATCTTTATCAGAATGTTGTTTTGAAACCATTACCCCCTTGTAAGTTACTAACTCGCTAGCATGTCCCTCACTTAGGATTTCCATTGGTTCAAACTTGTCCAACATTACAATCTTTTCGTTCTCATAAACTAGATAATATAGCTTAATATCTCCATGCACTTTTGAAAATAGGGCATCGGTAGGAAGTTTTAATTCATAAGTTTGTGTTCCATTTGTTTTATTCGTCGCTATTAACTTTCCTAAAAAATTTCCCTCTTTTAAAGCTGGGTAATATTCAAAATATAATTTCTTATATGCAAGCATATTATATTTCTTTAAAGAACGTTCTAATTTTTTAAATTCATTTTCATTTACATAGTCAAATAGATATGTCCCTTTCACAGTGCACCCCTTCCTATTATAATTATATTATCCTTATTCTAAATTTATGATAACACATAAGATTTTTGATGTCAAACAAAAAGGGCGTTTTTTCAACGCCTCTTTATGATTACTTTACACGTCTATTTCCTGTTTGATAATATCCTTGATTTGTCAAAGATGTATCTACTGGATCACATGTACTCCATTTAACATCTGTAGTTCCTCCACTATAAGTTCTTGTTCTTGAACGATAGTAAGTTTGAGTTCCATAAACTGGAGTTTTTACTTCATCGTATACTGGAACTTGTCTTGTAGCATATACTGGAGTTTGCTTAGTTGAGTATACTGGAACTTTTCTTGTTGAGTATACTGGAACTTGTCTTGTTGAATATACTGGAACTGTCTTAGTTTCATATACTGGTTGTACTGAATATACTGGAACTGTTTCTGTTACTTGTTCAGTTTTATAAACTGTTGTAAGTTTATATACATCCCATGTATAAACTGTTACTGTAGCACAGCTTGAACAGCTTTGTGATGTAGTTGAACCAGTTCTTACATAAGTGTACTCACTTGTATTGTTTGGAACTGTAGTTCCTGAACCTGAAGATACATATGTAGATGTTGTACCTGCAGCAACTTTCTTAGTAGTTGTTTTTGTTGTAGTTCCTGTTTGTACTTTTTTAGTACCTACTTGTACTTTTTGCGTTGTTGTACCTGATTGATATTTTTCAGTTGTTGTACCTGATTGATATTTCTCAGTTGTATATCCTGAAATATATTTAGAAGTTGTATAACCTGATATATAAGTCTCTGTTTTTGTACCAGTTTGTACTTTTTTATTAGTATATCCTGTTATAACTTGCTCTGTCTTAGTGTCAACTTGTGTATTATCACTAGCAGTTATTTTTGTAGTTGTCCATTCTGACCAAGGTCCGTATGGCCCCCAACTACCATTTGTTACTTTCTTATATTCACATTCGTAAACTGTTGGATTTTTACAAGCTTTTTCGTATTCATCCTTATTTACTACATTTCCTTTGTCATCATAGTATTTTCCATCTACGATAGCACAAGTGTAAGTTACAGAAGTTGTACAAGCCTTTTCATATCCAGCTTTGTTAGTTTCATTTCCCTTATCATCATAGTATTTACCATTTACGATTGAACAAACATATTTGTTTGGTGTTGTACAAGCCTTTTCATACTCTTCTTTATTAACTTCATTTCCACCAGCATCATAGTATTTACCATTTACAATTGAACAATAATATTTAGGTTTCTCACAGTCACAATTTTCATAATAATAATTATTTGTAATATTTACAACTTTGTTTACTGTAGTATTGTTTGATGGTTTACTTGTACTTGGTTTAGTTGGAGTTGTTGGAGTTTGTTTTTCACAAACACCTGTTGCTTCACAATAATCATAGCATCCTAAGTAAACGATGATATAATCTTCTTCTCCTCCACAACTTAAGTTAACTTTCATCTGGTATTCATTTTCATATTTTGTTACTGATACATAAGATTTTGTTGCATCACATGCATTACCATTCTTATCTGTTAACTTTAACACTAAATGTTTATCATACATTTGTTGTAAAGTCATCTTATCAGTATCTCCTACTTTAGATGGTAATCTATCTGTTGTGTAATATCCGATAGCTGCTTCTTTCATAGCTACTACGTTATTAGCAAAAATTTGATTATATAATGCTGCTAATTGATCTACATCAAAGTTAGATTCCACTACTGTAGTGTTAGTACCTGTATTTGTTCCATTCTTATCAATATATTTTTTCATATATCCCTTAGTTGGGAATATTAAAATTAAGATAAAAACAAATAATACAATAAATAATACTTGTAAGATTAAATCTCTTACTGAAAAACTTTCTCTTCTTTCTTCGTACATAAAATTTCCCCCTTTTCAACGAGATGGCTCATATCCTACCACTTTTTTTATGTCTTGTCAACTTCTTTTTATTTATTTTTTTCTTTTTTCTTTATTTTTACGATTGTACACCCTATATTTCCCCTAAAAAGCTGATATTCTTCCACTTTTTTATTCCTTTTTAGAGTCTCTAGAGTTTCTTGTTTTAGCACTCCACTTCCAACTCCATGGACAATAACTATAAACTCACGATTCATAATATAATTGTCTTCAATGAACTCATTTATTTTAATTCTAGCATAGTCTCTATCATATCCATGTAAATCTATAGATGGAAATTGATCTATAAAAATAATGTCACTTAATTTCATTGTATATTTCTATCATATCATCTAATTCGAATATGGAATTTCTACCACCAACACGAGTTACTGACATAGCTCCTGTTAAATTTGAAAAACGAAGTATTTTTTCCATAGGCCAGTTTTGTGCTATTCCATAAGTAAATGCGCCATGGAAAATATCCCCTGCTCCAGTAGAATCTATCGCACGTACTTTAATTGAAGGAACAATCTCAATTTTTCCTTCATCACTACGATAAGCACATCCACTTGCTTCTAACGTAACAATAATGTTAGTATGAAATTCATTTTCTAGTTTTGCAATAGCATGTTCCAAGCTTTCATTATCATAAATTTGAATACCACTAATTCCTTCAGCAAATTCTTTAGAACATACTACATAGTTTACCATTCTACACAATTCTCTTATGGCCCTTTTAGTACGCCCTGCATCAATAATGCTTACTGCATTTGGATACTTCTCTATCATCTTTTTAGAGAACTCTGGCTCTTGACCATCTATTAAAATAATGTCAGGTTCAAAATCAATATCCACATCTGTCATTTTCATTTCACTAGGCCGGTATGTAAGAATTGTTCTACTACCATTTTCACGATTTGCTACAATAAAACTAGAAGCTGTTACTTCATCTTTACTTACTTGTAAATAATCTGTATTCACGCCTACTTTTTGATATTCCTCTATAATTCGATGACCATATAAGTCATCTCCCACTATACCAGCAAAATAAGTACTTACTCCCCATTTACCAAGAAGATAAGCCGCATTGCCAGCAGGTCCTCCACCGCATTCAATTCTTTCAGGAACTCTATTTTTGGTATTTTCTTTTGGAAATGTATCTACAGGAGTAGTAATGTCATAAGCTGCATGTCCGATACACAATACTTTCATATTATCACCAATTCTATTATATATAAAATAGAAAAGAATTGCAATGACTTAGAGATTCTAAATGTCAAAAATATGTTAAAAGGAAACATTCACAAATTCTATTTTACAAAGAACCCCATTTGGGGTTCTTATTTTATAGATTTATTCTCTTAAATCACAAGCATCAAAGCCTAATTCATCTTGGCAAATTTTATCTAGCTTATTTTCAACAGAAGATATTTCACTAATATTCTTACCTGTTCCTAATATTGAATAACCACGATAATCACTATTATTTTTCTTTACTTGCTCTGCCCAAGTTAATTTTAATTCTGTTGCTATACCATCTGTCATATATCTATAATATTGTGTATTTCCTATTTTTTGTAAAGATTCCGTATTAAGACCACTAATATTTTTATTCTTACTATTAAGAGAGTAATATACATCCGCTATTTTTCTATAATCTGCTGCCATATTTAACAACTGTGCCCTATCCTTTTCAGCCCAATAATCACTTATTTCTTTATTCTTAGAATTAGGCATACTAGTCTTTAAAGAATTAAGAAGTTTTTCTAATTCCTCAATATCCTTTACACATCCATCATAATATCCCTGTACTTTACTATCATCATAATAATAATCCTCAAGTAATCTACAATTACCATTAACATTTATAATATTTCCAAATTGCTTATCAGCATTATAAGTGGTCTTATATATCTCCAAAGTCTCTACATTTTTTTTAGAAGGTTCTTTAGTTTCTGATTCTTTTTTTTCTCCACATCCTACTAATAGTATCATCATACAAAATGCAATCATCATTTTTTTCATATCTTTTTCTCCTCCTTTTGATAAAATTATTTTCTTATATGATTAACTTTATTATAACATAGATTTCAAATGGATTCTACTACTATTAAACAACCAAGAATAAAACTGTAAACCAAAAGAAAAATTAATTAACTAAAAAAAGGAAAAATTATTTTTCCCTTTTATCAATTACTTTGCTTTAATAGCAGCTTGAGCAGCAGCTAAACGTGCAATTGGTACTCTAAATGGTGAACAAGAAACATAAGTTAATCCTATGTTGTGACAGAATTCAACACTTGATGGATCTCCACCATGCTCTCCACAAATACCAAGTTTGATATTTGGTCTAGTAGATTGACCTTTTTCTACAGCAAGTTTAACTAATGAACCTACACCAGTTTGATCGATTCTTGCGAATGGATCTTGTTCATAAATCTTAGTTTCATAATAAGATTTTAAGAACTTACCAGCATCATCTCTTGAGAAACCAAATGTCATTTGAGTTAAATCATTTGTTCCAAATGAGAAGAACTCAGCTTCTTTAGCAATTTCATCAGCAGTTAAAGCAGCTCTTGGAATTTCAATCATAGTACCAATATGATATTCCATATTAGAATTTTTCTCTTTTTTAACTTCTTCAGCTGTAGCAACAACTACATCTTTTACATATTTAAGTTCTTTTACTTCACCAACTAATGGAATCATAATTTCAGGAACGATATCATATCCCTCTTCTGCTTTTACTTCAATAGCAGCTTCCATTAAAGCTCTAGTTTGCATCTTAGCAATTTCTGGATAAGTAACAGCTAAACGACAACCTCTGTGTCCCATCATTGGATTAAACTCATGTAAATCATCACATTTTTGTTTTAATTGTTCAACAGTAACTCCCATCTCATTTGCTAAAGTAACAATATCTTTCTCTTCTTTTGGTAAGAACTCATGTAGAGGTGGATCTAAATAACGAACTGTCATTGGTAGACCATTCAACTCCTTGTACATAGCTTTAAAGTCACTTTTTTGGAATGGAATTAATGCATCTAAGGCTTTTTCCCTTTCCTCTACAGTATCTGCAAGAATCATTTTTCTAATTGCAGGAATTCTATCTTCTTCAAAGAACATGTGCTCTGTACGGCAAAGTCCAATACCTTCTGCACCTAATTCAATAGCTTTTTTTGTATCAGTTGGGTTATCAGCATTTGTTCTAACTCCTAATTTTCTATATTTGTCAGCCCATGCCATAACACGTCCAAATTCACCAGCAATTTGAGCATCTACAGTAGGAATTGCACCGTCATAGATATTACCTGTAGTACCATCAATAGAGATTACATCTCCTTCATGATAAGTCTTACCAGCTAAAGTAAATTCTTTTTTAGCTTCGTTCATAGCGATTTCACCGCATCCAGAAACGCAGCAAGAACCCATACCACGAGCAACTACTGCAGCATGTGATGTCATACCTCCACGAACTGTTAGGATACCTTGAGCAGCCTTCATACCACCAATATCTTCTGGTGAAGTTTCAAGTCTAACTAAAATAACTTTTTCTCCTGCTCCACCAAGGCCTTGTTTTTCTGCTTCTTCAGCTGTAAATACTACCTTACCACAAGCAGCACCTGGAGATGCTCCTAAACCTTTTCCAATTGGAGTTGCAGCCTTTAAAGCAGCAGCATCAAATTGAGGGTGTAATAAAGTATCTAAGTTTCTTGGATCTATCATAAGTACAGCTTCTTCTTCTGTACGCATTCCTTCATCTACTAAATCGCAAGCAATTTTTAAAGCAGCTTGAGCTGTTCTTTTACCATTTCTTGTTTGTAACATATATAATTTACCATGCTCAACAGTAAATTCCATATCTTGCATATCTCTATAATGAGATTCAAGAGTTTCACAAACTTGTTTAAATTCTTTAAATGCTTCTGGGAATTTCTCTTCCATTTCAGAAATATGCATTGGTGTACGAACACCAGCAACAACATCTTCTCCTTGTGCATTTGTTAAGAATTCACCAAACAATCCTTTTGATCCTGTAGCTGGGTCACGAGTAAAGGCAACACCTGTACCACAATCATCACCCATATTACCAAATGCCATAGATTGAACGTTAACAGCAGTTCCCCAAGAATAAGGAATGTCATTATCTCTTCTATAGATATTAGCACGTGGATTATCCCAAGAACGGAATACAGCTTTGATAGCTCCCATTAATTGTTCTTTTGGATCTGTAGGGAAATCTTCACCAATTTTCTCTTTATATTCAGCCTTAAATTGATTTGCTAATTCTTTTAAGTCGTCAGCATCAAGTTCAACATCTTGTGTAACTCCCTTAGCTTCTTTCATTTTGTCGATTAATTCTTCAAAATATTTTTTTCCAACTTCCATTACTACGTCAGAATACATTTGAATAAATCTTCTGTAGCAATCCCAAGCCCATCTAGCATTACCAGATTTTTCAGCTAAAACGTTAACTACTTCTTCATTTAATCCTAAATTAAGAATTGTATCCATCATACCTGGCATAGAAGCTCTAGCTCCTGATCTTACTGAAACAAGTAAAGGATTTTCCTTATCTCCAAACTTCTTTCCAGTAATCTCCTCCATCTTAACAATATACTCATTAATTTGAGATTGGATTTCATCATTAATTTCTCTTCCATCTTCATAATATTGAGTACATGCCTCAGTTGTGATAGTAAATCCTTGAGGTACTGGTAGACCAATATTAGTCATTTCTGCTAGGTTAGCACCTTTACCACCAAGAAGATTTCGCATATCTGCATTACCTTCGGTAAACAAATAAACATATTTTGTCATCATATTCCTCCTAACACCGTCTATTATAACATTAAGCAACTATCCTAGCAAGAAAAAAAAGAGAAAATTTAAACTTTTTTTCTCTTTTTTACACTTTTCTATTTGACCAAAAATTTTTCTGAGATTACTCTTTAAAAGTTCCACTTGAACTTGCGTTTCTACATGACTTCAAATATTCTTTTCAGTAATAGATGTATCCACTATTTTTCTAATACTTTTTTTAGATACTACTCATAAAGTTCTGAATGCTCCATTTTAAAGAACTCATAATTTCTTCTATCAAATCATCAAATAAAAAATAACCTAGCTTAATTCCTTCTTATTAAAGTTCATGAATTCCCAAAACTTCCTCTATGTAACATTTACCACACAAAGATTCATAAGTAACTGAGTTCTCACCATCTATTGCAACTTCCCCACCTTCTGTTACATAAGCTCCATTTACTTTTCTAGCTTGAAACTTTGCTCTAGAGCCACATTTACAAATAGTAACTAATTCCTCTAACTCATCAGCAAGTTCCATAATTGGTTTGCTTCCTTCAAACATTTTGGTTTGAAAGGTAGTCCTAAGCCCATAACAAATAACAGGAATATCGTAAAGTTTGGCAATTAACCAAAAATCTTGTACTTGATCTGGTTTTAAAAACTGAGCTTCATCTACTAAAATACAATCTGTATTTTGTAAGTCAATCAAATTTCTAACATGATCTTTAGCCCTTAACCAAATATCCACTTTTCTCTTAATACCTAATCTAGAAACTATGCATTTTCCTCCTTTTGTATCAATAGAAGGTTTAACAATAATTACTTTCATTCCTTTTTCTTCATAATTATGAGCAACTTGTAAAAGAGCTGTCGTTTTACCACAATCCATGGCCCCATATCGAAAATAAAATTTAGCCATTAAAATTCCTCCTCTACAGGTGTTGGTAAATTGGGAACTAATTCCAATAATTTCTGTTTATATTCTTTATCAAAAACTTGGAAATGAATTGGATAATGTACCATTCGTCTACGCATGTATTCTTCTACTTCTATTTGACTTCCTTTTAAAACACTTTCTATACGAAGAACTAATAAAAAGGAAAAATTTCCATAAGAAGCTAAGAAATCCTCATAATCTAAAAAAGTTCTTTGACAGTGCTTATAAAAATTATCAAACATTTCATCAAACTCTTCTAAAAGAGCATCAACACCCTCATGATCATCCATTTCCCCATAACAAACTCTAATTTTATTTAAAACCTCTGTTTCATTTCTATCAGCATCAAAA
This sequence comes from uncultured Bacilli bacterium, assembly GCA_964018915.1. Classification (GTDB taxonomy): domain Bacteria; phylum Bacillota_I; class Bacilli_A; order RF39; family UBA660; genus UBA5578. Next base: position 330,634 of record CAXHRJ010000001.1, read on the forward strand.
TAACGTTGCACTAATTTTACAAGATCTTCTCTTTCTTTTACTAAATTTGGGAAGGCAATTTTTAACTGTAAATAAATTCTTATAAAATCCAGCAAAATCTCTAAATTGACTTCTCTTTTTTGTTGTTTTAAATTTTTCACATCATCACTATACATATAAAATCCCCCTAAGCACGTGGATGCGTATGTAAATAAACATTTCTAAGTCTCTCATTCGAAACATGAGTATAAATAGTTGTTGTACTTAAAGACTCATGTCCAAGTAACTGTTGAACACTTCTTAAGTCAGCCCCTTCATTTAACATATGTGTTGCGAAAGTATGCCGTAAAACATGAGGAGAAATATGTAGTTTCGTTCCTGCTTTTGTAACTGCATCATCCACAATTGTTCGAACTTGACGCTCATTAATTTTATTTCCTCTTACGCCTAGTAATAAATACCCAACGCCCTTTTTATTTAATTCTGGCAAACTATCTTTTAAATAAATCTCTAATAGTTTCTCACATCTACTACCATACAATACAATTCTCTCTTTATTTCCTTTTCCTAAAATACGAATGTCCCTTTTTTTAAAATCAATATCTATTAATTTAATATTTACAAGTTCTGAAACACGTATCCCTGTCGCATATAGCAACTCTAAAATAAGAGTATTTCTATTTCCTAAGACACTGCCATCATCTAAGGAATTTAATATTGCTTCTAAATCTGAATAAGAAATAACCTTAGGTAACTTCTTTTCCAACTTTGGATTGGAAACTAATGTCATAGGATTCATTTCTATTAAAGCTTTCCTTTTTAAATATTTGAAAAAACTTCTAAGCGTACTAATATGTCGCGCTATCGTTTTATTAGAATATTTTTTATCATATAAAACATTTAAATATTCTCTAATAATCCCATAGTCAATATTTTTATAAGATAGATTTCTTCCTTCTATAAACTGGCAGAAATCTTCTAAATCGTTTTGATAGTTCAAAACGGTATAATTGGAATACTTCTTTTCAAACTCTAATACTTCTAAAAAATCTATAATTATTTCTCTCATTTTTGATACCTTTTTCCTCTTGCCTTATTATAACAATTAATCATGAAATCATCAGTTTCATCTAATAGTGTATCCTCATCCATTAAATTAGATAACAAAATAATTGCTTGAGGATATTTTTTAGAATATCTAGGATATAAGGATTCATCATATAATTGAATGACTACTTCAGCTTGATTAATAATCGCTAAAGAAATCATTTTTTCTACCTCTAAATCACTTCTAAAAACACAAAAGAATACAATATTAGCCATTTGAAATCTATCAATATATCCTGAATTTTTTGAAACCGTTGGACAAACAACTATTCCATCAAATCCTTGCTCTCCATAAGCATACCATTTTTTGTAAATCTCTTTTTGTTCATATTCTTGAATAGAATTTCCTAATATAAATAAATAACCATCATTAAAAATACTTCCATAATATCTTTCAAAATTTGGGTTACTTAAAAACCCTTGTAATTTACTATAACGATTCTCAACGCTATCCATTACATCATAAAGAACATCATCTGGATCTCTTTCCACATTCCCTTGTAGCCCTGCAGATACAATAATTTGTTCATTATTTCCTGTTAAGGATTCTATTTCCCTATAATATTCTGCATACAATTGATCGATTGTTTTAGCATTACTATTTTTCCTACTATATATTAAATAACGATAGAGAATATCCCTCATAAATCCAAAGTAGAGTGGACCTCCTCCTTTGCAATCTCTTGCTTTTTCATCTTTCATTAATAAAGAATGGCAAAACGTTTCCATACAGTATTCAAGTTGTTTTGGATAATTTTCAATAGCATTTTTCTCATGGAATGTTAAATATCTACTACCATATCTTGCATAATAACGCATAAAGTCTTCATCACACAAAACTTTACTAAATGCTACTTTATGTTTTTTATAAAATACAGTCCATATTCTACTCTCTCCTCGCCACTTAGGAGGAAGAAAAAGTCTCACACTTCCACGACCAGCATTTGGATATAGAAGTTGAAATTTCTCAAATTTCATTTGGTTCAACTGCCTTATTTCATAAGAATCCTCAAACTCTGTTGTATATTTGTCAATTTTCCAAACTTCTCCACTTAGTATTTTTACAGACTCTATTTCATTTTTTCCATTTGAAATGCTTAATACTGCCATTCCCATCACCTAAGCATATTATAACTAAATTAACCGTAAAAAAGCAAGAAAAAAGCATCGATATTCGATACTTTAATTCGTTTCACTAAAACGGTCTACACCTTTTGTAAAGTCATCCACCAATTGATTAAACTTAAGAAGGTTGTCAGCTAATTCTTTCTTCTCTTTATCACATTGAACTCTCTCTTGCTGAATACTTGCTCTTTCAATATCTAATTGTTCTTTTCTCTTTACTAATCCTTCTTCAATCTGTGAAATACCTTGTAATCTTTCATGGTAAGAGCGATCTAAATCTTGTTCCCTTTTTGAAATCATGGATAGAGCAGCTTCTTTATCCTGTTCAAAATCAGCCTTTTCCTTTTCAAAAGCAGTTTTTGCTTGACTTAGGGCTGCCATTTGCGCTTCCACTTCTGATTTCTTTTCTTTTAATTTTGCATAAACTTCATCCTTATAAGCATTGATTTCTGCATAATCACTTTGCTTATTTTGTTCATGCTCTTCTTGCAATCTTTTTAACTCTTGGAATTTTTCATCTATTTTTTTCTTTATTTCCGCATTTTTATTAACAATGTCTGATGCACCACGGACATTACTTGAAACTTTCGCAAATAATTGATTTAAACTATCAATATCTACTTGTTCCTCTTTTTTCTGGGCAATAGTAGATGGAACTAATTTTGGAGGCTCTATAGGCTCTACCTTTTCCTCAACAGGTGGTAGTGTTACTTTCTCCACTTTTACTTCCTCTTTTTTACTATCTAAATCACCATTTAAATAAGCATCTAAACTAGCCCTACTATCTGAATATTTTTCTACTATCTTTGTTGATTCTGGTTCAGCAGCCTTCACTTCTACTTTTGGTTCTTCTTTTTTAGGTGTTGGTTTTACTTCTATCTTTTCTACAACTACTTCTTCTTTAGGTTTGCTACTTAAAGTCTCTACACTATCAGAATAGAAAGACGCTAAATCCACATCCTCTATGATACTTTTTGATAGTGGTGGAGCTTCCTCATCGTCCAAAAGTGTTAAAGCATCATCATCGTCAAATTCAATGCTTGTTAATTCGTTTAAAATTTCATCTGTCTCTGTTGTTCTTGTATTCATAATTCACCTCATTTATCGGAATTAGTACTTTGATAATCATCTAAAAATTCTTTAAAATTTAAACAATTATTTAGAATTTCTCTCGTTTCTAACTGCATCTTTTGTTTTTCTAATTCCTTATACTTCTCAAATTCTAATTTAGCCTCTTGGAAAGTTTCCTCATCTAACCTACGCTGTTTCTCATATTGTCTACGCATACGATCAAAATGACTCCTATCCTGTTTCAATATCTCTTTTTCTAAATTGATTCTGTCATAAGCGAGGCTTTTTTCAATCTCAAATTTTTTACGTTCCCTTCGCAATAAATCTAATTCCATATCAGTACTTTTTTCAGTTACTGGCTCAAGGGTTTCGATTTCTTCTGACAAATCGAGTACTCTTGGTTTTTCACGTGGTACTACCAATCTTTCATTTAAATTCATATTAAAACCTCTTTATCTTTTATGTTATATCTTCTACATTATATCATAATCTTTTCCAAAAAAATAGTTTTTTTAAAAGTTTTTATACAGATAAATCAATATCTAGAGTAATTTTATTAAATTTTCTATATTTTTCTGTTAAAAAAGAGATTTCTTTCCTTACTTCTATAGAATTTTTATACTTCAATAATATTTGAAAATAATAAGAATTATTATATTTTGGAAGAGGTGCTGCAGTTGGACCTAAAATCGAAATATCCTTAGGTAAATGCTCTGTTAAATAATATTGTATTTTTTCACTTTCATTTAACGCCAATGAATAGTCTGGACTAATAATTTTTAAAAGAGCCAAATTCTGATAAGGTGGATAATTTAAAAGTTTTCTAACTTTCATCTCTTCTTCATAAAATCTCTCATAATCATGTTTACTAGCACATTCTATACTATAGTGGGTAAGATTAAAGCCTTGAATAATTACTAAACCATTCTTCTTTGCTCTACCTGCCCTACCTGCTACCTGACTAAGTAAAGAATAAGTTCTTTCTGCACTCCTAAAATCTGGAATATTCAAACTAGCATCTCCATTTATAACACCTACTAAGGTAACATCTTCAAAATCTAGGCCTTTTGCAATCATCTGTGTTCCTATTAAAACTTGTGCCTTTTTAGCAGCAAAAGCTTTAATCATTCGCTCATGACTCCCTTTTTTGGTTGTAGTATCAATATCCATTCGAATCGTTTCTATAGTAGGAAAGAGTCTTTTAAACTCCTCCTCTAGTTTTTCTGTACCCATTCCAAATTGGTCAATTTGTTTACTCCCACACTCTGGGCAAACTTGTGGTTTATAAGTTGTATAATTGCAATAATGACATTTCATAGAATTACTTTTTTTATGATAAGTAAGCGGTATTTCACAATTTGGGCAAATCACTTTGTATCCACATTCATGACAAGTAACAGTGGTAGAATATCCTCTTCTATTTAAAAGAAGTATTGCTTGTTCTCCATTTTCAAAACAAACTTCTAAAGACTCCTTTAGCTCTTTAGAAAATATTCGATATCCCCTTTTCATATTTTCTTGCATATCTACCAAACTTACCCTAGGCATTGCTTGATAAACTCTTTTTTTCATAGTAAGAAGATGATACACCCCTAATTTAGCCCGTGTATAACTTTCTAAAGATGGTGTAGCGCTTCCTAAAATAACTGGACAATTATGAATTTTTGCCCTTTTTAAAGCAACATCAACCGTATGATACTTTGGGTTATTCTCTTGTTTGTAAGTAGCAGTATGCTCCTCATCTACAATAATCATTCCTATATTAGTAAATGGTGCAAAAATAGCACTTCTAGCCCCTATAGCAATAGAAACTTCTTTTCTTGCAATCTTTCTCCATTCATCATACTTTTCGCCAGCACTTAATCTAGAATGAAGAATAGCAATGGCATCCCCAAATCTTTTTTGAAAGGTATTAACTAGTTGAGGTGTTAAACTAATTTCTGGAACCAAGACAATTGCCTCTTTTTTTTCTTTTATTACATTTTCAATCAATTGCATATAAACCTCTGTTTTTCCACTTCCTGTAACACCATGCAACAAAAAAGGCGCAAAAGTTTTTCTTTTAGAAACTTCTTCTATTACATTTTTTTGCTCTAATGTTAAATCTGGTTTTATAGAAGATTTCTGCAAATGATATTCTAAACGATAAGTTTCTTTTTTTTCTTCCCTAATAACATTTTTACTAACTAATGTTTTGATAGCAGAGGAATATTCCCTTAATTCATTTTTAAGAGTTGCACCAGCAAGTAATATATCTATTAATTCTTTCTGCTTTTGATTCTTCGGAACATAAGTAACATCTACAAGGGAAATATAAGCTACTTCTTTTTTAGGAACCACTAACCCATTCTTAGCTTTTAATGCACTTGGTAGCATCGTTTGATAAGCAGATATTAAGTTACACATTGTCTTCTTACTGATATATTTTCCTAGTTCTAACAATTCTTGATTTAAAATAGCATCTTCGTCTATAACAGAAGAAATCTCTTTTAAAGAAAAATCTACCTCTTTATTTTCTATATTTAAGACAAATCCCTCTACCATACGTGGACCAAATGGAACAAGCACACGCTTTCCAACAATAACATTTCCTTCTAAATTTTTAGGAATGCTATAAGCAAATGTTTGATCAATTTGCTTAGCCTTTACTTCTACTAACACATCTGCTACCACGTTATCACCTACCGTCATTTTAACATCATCAATTATTACTGTCAACAAAAAAAGACGTTATCCTTTTAAAGAACGGATAGCATCCCTTGCCTGTTTTTGATAAGTATCAAAACTCTTTATAAAAATCTGCTGAATATTCTTTTCTCTATTTTTTTTCTTTACATATTCTTCTTCAAATAGTTTATTTAGCATCTTCTTAAATGATTTTTCATCAATAGAACTTTCTTCTACAAATTGTCTAATAATTCCTTCTAAGTACTTCTTCAAAAACTCTTCATCTTTTAATGCAAAAATACTAGGTTCCGAAAAAAGATGATAATTCATAAAATAAGGAATTAAAAAGTTCTCTCCTTCCCTTTTTTTATTTTTATTACTAAAAGCTTTTTCTAACATAGCATAACTATCTAGGAATTCAAATAACTCTAATAATTTCTTATAATTCTCATGAGTACTTAAAAGACCTGTCCTACGAATAGGCGAACGAACAATGGAAATACCTTCTAAAAGATTCATAAATTCACTTTCCTTTAAAGGTTTTAAAAACTCAAATATCCGTTCTAATCTTTCTTTTGCTTGCAAAGAATTATTTCTTTTTTTATCAAGTTCTTTTTTTGTTACTGTTAAAAATAAATCCATAGAGATTTCCTCATCAGATAAAGAAGTAGTCCCATTTACTTTTAAAATGCTTTTATCAGCAGCATTTTCTTGTTCTAATAGATTAGCGTATTGTCTTTGTAAAAATTCGTCTAAACGCGTAAAAAGAGTATATAAAAACCTATTCTCATAAACCTTTTTCGCTTCTTCGATTTCTCCTAACAAAGGAGCTGTAGCTTCTAATGTATTTTTTAAAAATGGCAGGTATTTCTCCACTACACTTAACCATGAATAATCAACAGTTTCAAACTTCTGTGATATTTCTAAACTAGCATCTAATTTACTATTTTTCTTAAAATCATCATATTCTAAGATGGGCATTTCCATTAAACAATCTAACCATTCTTTATTCATGTCAAATCTCCCTCCCAAATAATAAATCTAATATCCTTATCTTCCCATAAAGAATAATTTTTACTATGGTTTTCTAAAAATTTCGGAGAAGTAAACACATAATGGACAAATTCAAAACTATTTGGTTTCATTTCTACTTCCTCTACATTTTTAGCCCCTACTAAAAAACGTTTTTGGAAAAATGGTTTTACAAACTTCGTATGATGAATTAAATCCCGATAATTAAATACAAATACTAAAGACTCACGAAATAGTGGATAACTAGTAATAGTTTCTAATATAGTTAGGTACTTTTCTTTTTCCATAATTTCAATTGGAGCAACCAGAAAATACTTTGGAATTTCCTTTCCTGCAAGTAGCTGTTTCAAAAAATGAACAGATGCTCTTTCAATTGTAATCAAAATTTGTTCTAAATAAAATCCTCTTTTTTGATAAACTTGTTCTACTTCTTTTATAGAATATCTAGATAACATTTTAATTTCATAATTGCCTCTTACTAGAAAACCATTACTATAGTCTAATAGGGGTTCTAACTCTATTGTATATTGGCTATCTTCCAACAATTTAAAAAACTTACGATAACTGCTTTCTTCTTTTTTTACCAAAGAAGAAAGCTCTTTTTCAAACTCTGCGAATTTAGTTGGATCTAGCATTCGCATCTTATTTTGATATTTTTTAAAAAATAATTCTAACCAAACTTGATAATCTTTCTCATAATTTTTATCAATCGCATTTTCTAATACCAAAGACAGAAAAATAGCATTTGTAATAAGGACAATCGTACGAATATCTGTTTTGATTTTCTCCTCTATTCCATTTTCTTTGTAAAAGCGAATAGCAGACAGAAGACTCGCTTTCACTAAATCATCTTTGAAATTATCTGTTATAAAGTATTCATCTAGTTCTTTAAAATCAACATTTTTTTGCAAATAAAAATCACGATAATAAATCGATATCATTTTTTCTAATGTCTTATTCAATTTAGCTTTATCATCTACTAAATACTTCACAAATAATAAAGAAGAGCGAATCGTAGTTTTTCTTTTTCGTTCTATGAACGCTGATATCATATCATTTCCCATATACTCCTCCTCTATTAATTCAATGAAAAAAGGATTACGTCCTTTTCTAATCTATAATCCGCAAGCTGCTTTGCAAGCTTCTACTCCATTACAATCAATAACATTTACTCCAGCTTGCTTCTCTATCCCCATTGTTCCACAATATCTACTGTTATAAATTCGTAATTTAACATTTCCTCTATCATCTATTGTACCAACACCATTTCCATCACTAATACCACCAGACATAGGAATTGGGTCACCTTCTATTTGATCTGTTTTTCCATTCACAAAATAAAGCTTTCCATTGTCATATTTATAACTATTGCTTGTATCAAAATTTCTTTCACTATAATCTGTTTCTATCGCATCTTTTATTCCATTTACACTAGATGCAAAACCACTCCTCTGTGAATTAGCTACTATATTTAATATCACTGGTGTAGCTACTAATGCAATAATGGCTAGAAGTACAATAATTGCTAACATCTCTACTAACGTAAAACCATTCTTTTTCATAACACCCTCCTAGTATATAAATAAGTATATCAAAAAGAACTTATTTTTTCAATAAAAAAGGAATAATTACTTATTCCTTAATTTTGCATCAAACTTCTTCTCTACTTCACTAATAATTTTTTCAAATACAGTTGTAACTTCTTCATCGCTAAGAGTTCTAGTTGGATCTGAGAACGTTAAAGAGAAAGCAATTGACTTCTCATCAGCAGAAACATTTTCACCTACATAAACATCAAAAATAGAAATATCTGTAAGAAGTCTTCCTCCAGATTTTCTAATCTGATTGATAAGTTCTATAGCTTCTAACTCTTTCTTAACAGCAAAAGCACAATCTTTTTTGATTTCAGGATATTTAGATGCCTCTTTAAACTTAATTGGTTTTACTTGTTTTTCATATAGTTTTGTCATCGAAATTTCTACTACATAAATCTCATCTTTTTTATAACTTGGATGAACTCTTCCTATTATACCAATTGGTTCTCTATCTAACTTAATAACTGCACTCATACCTGGATGCATTTCTGACAAAGATGCTTTTTCAAATGTATAGCGATTTCTAAATCCAAGATAGTCTAATAGATTTTCAACTACTCCTTTTATGATATAAAAGTCACATTTTACCTTTAATCCTTGCCAATGATTAATCATATAATTTCCTTTCATAAGAATTGCTACTTTACTTTCTTCCTTGTAATCTTTTTGATAAGTTTTAGCAATTTCATAAAGGAAAATGTCTTCTACATGTCTTGCTTTATTATATTCATAAACATTTATTAAAGATGGCAGTAAACTTGTTCGCACAACAGATTTATCTACACTCATAGGATTTGGCAGTACTACAGCTTCCTCATTATCATATCTAAATTTAGAAGCCATTTCTGGACTTACTAGAGTATAATTTTTCGTTTCATTTAAACCAAGGGTTCTTAAACGTTTTGATATTTGTTTACGAATTCCAACATCTCCTACATATACTCCACGTCTAGTAGGAACAGATGGTAAAGTAGACACTAAATTATGATATCCATATAATCTACCAATTTCTTCGGCAATATCATTAATATTAGGATCAATATCTAGTCTTCTTCTTGGAATTGTTACTGTGAAAGTATCTTCCTTTGCCACAAATGGAAAATCTAAACGATTTAATTCTGTTTTTACATCCTCATCTGTCAAAGTTATTCCAAGCAACGTATTAATTTCCATTGTTTTAAATGTAACAACCTTTTCCGTTTTATCTACTTTATCGTGTTTTACAACACCACTTAATACTTTTGCATCCGCATATTTTTCTAATAAGTGACAGGCACGTTCTAAAGCTGCATCTGTATATTCATAGTTCAATCCTTTTCCATAACGAATAGAAGCCTCACTCTTTAAATTTAAGTTAGACGCAGTATACCGAATACTTACAGCATCAAAAATTGCACTTTCGATTAAAATATCTTTTGTAGTATCATCTACATCCGTATTTTCTCCACCCATAACTCCAGCAATACATACTGGCTTCTTACCATCTGTAATAACAATATCACTAGATTTTAAAATTCTTTTTTGACCATCTAACGTAACAATTTCTTCAGACTCTTTAGCATCTCTGACTAAAATGGTATCCCCTAATTTATTCTTATCAAAGAAATGAAGGGGTTGTCCATATTCAAGCATTACATAGTTTGAAATATCAACTACGTTATTAATTGGTCTCATACCAGCAGAAATTAATCTTTTTTTGATAAATTCTGGAGATTCTTTAATTACTACATCACGAACCATCTTAGCCGTATAATAAGGACATTTACTAGTCTCTACTTTAATATTGATATAGTCTTTTACATCTTCTTTAATCGCTTTATAATTAGCTTCTGGAAGCGTTACTGGCTTATTTAAAATACAAGCAATTTCGTAAGCGAATCCAATGTGATAATAACAATCATTATTACGATGCTTATGGACATCTAATTCATATAACGTATCATCTGTACCTAAATATAAATTAGCATCACTACCTGGTTTTAAATCTGCCCCAACTTCTTCAATTCCCTTATTGTAATTTTCTTCTGTTTTTTCTTCAACACCAAGTTCAAATAACGCACAAATCATACCATTTGATTCTTGACCTCTAATTTTTCCAGCCTTAATTTCAAAATCACCTGGAAGTACACAACCTGGAAGTGCAACAATTACTTTGATTCCTTTTCTTACATTAGGAGCTCCACAAACTATTTGTGTGGTAGTTGTTCCTACATCTACTTGGCATACATGTAAATGATCACTATCAGGATGGTCAATACAATCTAACACTTCCCCTATTACTAGGTTATCAATATGTTTTGTGATAACTTTCTCAACATTGACACCAGCTTTTGTAACTTTAATAGCTAATTCTTTTAAATCTTCTTTTTCAATGTCCACATAATCTTTTACCCAATTTAAACTAATCATGCTTACACATCCCTTCTATCAAATGTTTCAGATTCTCTTAAATCTGTTTGATAAAATGTACGAATATCGTTAATTCCATATTTTAACATAGCAAGTCTTTCAGCTCCAAAACCAAAAGCAAAACCAGACCAAACAGTTGGATCATATCCACAGTTTCTAAGTACATTTGGATGAACCATACCTGCACCACTTACTGTAATCCAACCAGTATTTTTACATAAGGAACAACCACTACCCTTACATACAAAACAACTAATATCTGTCTCTACTGATGGCTCTGTAAATTGATAATAACTTGGACGAAATCTAGTTTCACAATTTTCACCAAATAATTTCTTAGCAATTACATCAAACGTTCCTTTTAAATCAGATAAACTAATATTCTTGTCTACCAATAACCCCTCAATTTGCATAAATTGATGAGAATGAGTAGCATCATCCGCATCTCTTCTATAAGTTTTACCAGGACAAATCATACGAATTGGCTTATCCCCACCTGCTGCAAGCATCGTTCTTGCTTGTACTGGAGACGTTTGACTTCTAAGAAGAATTGTTTCATCTTCAATATAAAATGTATCTTGGGCATCTCTAGCTGGATGTCCTTTTGGAATATTTAACAACTCAAAGTTATACTTATCCTCTTCAATTTCAGGACCATCCACAACATCATATCCCATAGACATAAATACTTCTTCAGCTTCTTCAATAATATTCTCTAAAATATTAGGAGCTCCTACTGGAATAGACATAGCTGGTAGTGTCACATCAATATTTTCGCTTGCTAACTTTTCGTTTAAAATTCTATCTTCAATTTCTTGCTTTTTACCATCAATTAATTCAGTAGCGCATGTCTTTGCCTTGTTAAGTTCTGCTCCAAAAGTTTTCTTTTCCTCTACTGGAAGTTCTGCTATTTTAGAAGAAAGCATACTAATACTTCCTTTTTTTCCTAAATATTCTACTCTAATAGCATTTAGTTCATTACTATCTGTAACTTTTTCTATTTTTTCTTCTAATTCTTTTAATATTACCTCTAAATCTTTCATTTTCTTCCTCCTATCTTTTTTGTTTTTGGCTTTAAACAATCACTCAAGCCTTCTATTTCTGTACATACATGATTAGCGATTGTAATTCCTTCCTTTTGAACAATACATCTAGTGTTCTCATCCAAAATATCATAGTAGTATCTATCATCCCTATCATGAAAGAAGAGTGTTCTTCCACTACGTTCTTTATTTTCTTCACCATCACACATAGATGGGAAATCTATATAATGATTCACTCTATTTCCTACATAAAGATGACTCATTCCATAATGTTTTGTTATTGAAAATAATTTTAGTCTTGAAAGTCCAGGAACTACCCTTGGGCTTGTAAAAATAGCCTTTAAAAGTCCTACATTTTCACTTATTGTCATACTATTTAAAATCCTCTTTTCCATAAAAAAAGTGATACCACATAAGGACGAACTTAGTCGTGGTACCACCTTAATTTATTCATATTCTTGAATCTCTGAGACTATAACGCGTCACCGTCATAAATTTTCTTTTATAACACTAGAAAGCGAATTCATAAACACTTCATATTCATTCTCACCAACCATGAACTCTCTTCAATCCGTTTGTTTATTACTACTCTTTCATCATTGCTTTTTTTGAAAACATGCTTATTATAGCATGGATTTTTTTTCTTGTAAAGATTCTTTCTTTTCCCTATTGAAAATTTTAATCCTTTTAAATTTCATTAAAATAAGAATTATTCTCCATCTCATATCCTAAAGTAGTTGGAAGTCCGTGTCCTGGATAAATATCAACATCTCTATCATACACCTTTACTTTTTTTAAGGATTCCATCATATCTTTCATACTACCAGTTGGAAAATCTGTTCTACCAATTGTATTTCTAAATAGAAAATCACCAGTAAACATCTTCTTATCTTCCTTAAAATAAATACTAATAGAATCACTCTTATGTCCAGGAGTATATAAAACTTCAAAAGTAAAGGGACTAATCGTATGTATTCCTTCTTCTAAATTAAAATAATCATAAATAATATCCCCATTAAAATATTCAAGAGCCCCTACATGATCTGGATGATTATGAGTAATAATTACGCCTATAATTTCTTCATCATCCCCTATTTTATTCATGATTTTTAAGTACTCATCTCCTGGATCAATAATTAAAACTTTTTTATCTTTTTTTAATAAATAACAATTTGTTCTTAAATATCCAACTTTTACGATATCTAAAATCATATTATCACATCTTTCTAACTTATTTTAAAAATAAGATCAACAATTTGCTCTCGTAAATTCTCAGGTAATGGCGAGCCAGCGGCTTTTTTATGCCCACTACCACCATAAATACTAGCGAATTCTGCTACACTAATATCATCCTTTACACCTCTATAACTAATACTCCTATTTAAATTAATAATAATGATAAAATCTATCTTATTCTGATAAAACTCTGCTAAAACATTTCCTAAATCGCTACGATAAAGTTCTGCAAAAACAATGCCTACATGATATCCATTAAGATTTTTAAAAATTACTCTTTCTTTTTGGTCCTCAATATAATCTTTTACTCTTTTTCTTTCTACATCAATTAACATCTGCTCTGCTTCTGTAAAATAAAACTCATTATTTTCTTTTAAAAATTTTACATAGTTATCAATATAGTAATCAGTACCATAATAACTTAGTAATATTGGTAGATTACGAGCTTCTTCTACTCCGAATCTTTTCCAATCCCAAGTATCATTTAATCGTACTAAAGATACCATATAAGAAACACACTCTTTTTTTATGTTATTGTTTAAATAACGCTCTAATAAATATTCATAGTATAAACTAGTACCTGATTCATGAATACCATTTCTTTCATCTATTACTTTAATAAATGAAAAAGAATTCAGTGGTAAATTACGATAATGATGATCTAGTACTTGAATCTTTTCTTTTAGTGGAGTGGCATCTATTTTCTTAGCCATCTCTTCACTCATACATAAATCAGTAATAAAAATTCTATCATAATCATCAAAAAAATTTTCTGTCATTTTCTCTTCTAAATACGCATCTAATTTTGTTACATGTAATAAATGATAAGCAAAATCAGAAAATGTTAATTTCGATAAAATAACGGGTGTTATCCCGTCAATATCAGAAATATCAGATATTAAAAATACTTTCATATTACACTCTCTTTTCTAGTACTTCTTTTACTGGTCCATAGGTCTTACGGTACCCTTCTATTAATCCATATTCCTGAATAGCTTCCACATGTTTCTTAGTAGGATATCCTTTATGCTTAGCATACCCATATTGAGGATACTTTTTGTCTAATTCTATCATCATACGGTCTCTAGTTACTTTTGCAATAACACTAGCTGCAGCAATACTAATACTTTTTGCATCCCCTTTAATAATAGAAGTTGTGGGAATATCTAATTCTAGTGGCATTGCATCAATTAAGATGTGTTCTAGTTTTATTTGTTTATCTACTCCTTCTATTGCTCTTTTCATTGCAATCTTAGTAGCTTCATAAATATTATATTCATCTATTTCTTCTGGACTACATTCACCAACTGCATAAGCAGTACAATTTTCAATAATATAATCATAAAATTTATCTCTTTTTTTCTCAGATAATTTTTTAGAATCAGTAAGTCCTTCTAATACAAAATCAGATGGGAGTACTACACAAGCTGTAACAACAGGACCTATTAATGGACCACGCCCCACTTCATCCACGCCACCAATTACAGTAACTCCTTTTTCATATAATTCTTTTTCATACATCCATAAATCCATGTTTACTTCTCCCTAACAAACAAAAACCTTTCTTTACCATTCATATCTTTTTCTATCCATGCGCGTGAATTCGGTAAATACTTTTTTACTTTTTCCAATAATCTATTTCCCTGATATTCTCCTATTTCTAAGGCAATTAAGAATTGTTCATTTAAATGTTCTTTACAATTCGATAAAATAGCTTCATAACTAGCTAAGCCTTCCGCTCCTGCATAAAGGGCCAAAATAGGTGTAGAATGAACTACACTAATAGAATCTAAATCATAAGAAAGATATGGTGGATTAGCTACAATACAATCATATTTTCCCTTTAGCGGTTTTAGCATATCTCCCTCTATAAATCTAACAGCAGAATCGTTTCTTTCAGCATTTCTTCTAGCAATATCTAAAGCCTTTGGATTAATATCTATAGCTTCTACAGAGCAAGGAATTTCCTTTTCTATCGCAATCGCAATACATCCACTCCCAGTTCCAATATCTACTACTCTAGGATTATGAAACTCATATAAATGAAAAAGAGTTTTAGAAACCAGTTCTTCCGTTTCTAAACTAGGTGTTAATACATTTAAATTAATCTCCATAGGATAACCATAAAAATTTACTTCCTGAATAACTTTTTGAATAGGTTCTCCATTATTTAATCTTTCTCTTTGTTCTCTAGACAGTTGTTTTTTTAAAAATTCATCCATCATTTCACCTACTAACGTATCAATTATATCATAAATACTACAGTAAAAAAAGGGATTATATCTCCCTTATATCTTAAAATTTTCTTCTACAAAAGAAGGCAACTCCCTAAGGTCTAAAATAGAATATTCCGTTTCTAAATTAGGTTCAAATCCATACTTTGCATGAATAAATGGAACACCAGCTTCTTTACTTGCCTCTAAATCTTTACTAGTATCTCCTACATAGATTGCTGAAGAAATAGAATTTCTTTCTATTATTTTTAAAATAGCATCACTTTTACGAATGCCTTCTTTGCTAGCTGCAATATAATCTTTGAAATAGTTTTCCAAATGAGAAGACTCTAAAAAAGATTCGATATATCCTGTTCCACAATTACTAACGATTGCTAAAAAATAATTTTCTTGCAATTTCTTTAATACATTTTCTATTCCAGGATAACAATTTCCACCTATTTTAAATAGTTTTTCTGAGTTATGAGCAAGCATCTCTTTCATAATAACTATTCTTAATGTTTCTCCTACATTTGGCATATATAAGGTCGCACATTCTTCTAACGTCTTTCCCATACCTTTACATATTGTTTCTCTACTAATTTCTTTTAAATGATACTTTGAAGCTATTTCATTTACACTTTCTAACGTAGTATCTATTACTTCCCATAAAGTACCATCTAAATCAAATAAAACTGCTTTCATATCATCACCATAGACATTATAGCATAGAAAAAAGAATTAGACTATTTGTTTGTAATAAACACAAATCTATCTAATCCTTTCATATCTTTTTCAACTATTACCTCAACATTTTCTAGGTATTGGAATGCTAATGCCTTTATTTCATCACCCTGTTTTTGACCAATTTCAAAGGCGATTAAAAACTTTTCTTTCAAATTTCTAGAACAACTTTTTAAAATATCTTCATAGAAATATAATCCATGATTATCTGCATATAAAGCAGCTGCTGGTTCATTCCTCTTTACTACCTCCATAATTTCTTCCTCATAATCAATATAAGGAGGATTACTGATAATAACATCAAATTTATCAGATATACTATTTAACATATTGTTCTCTTTAAAAGTAATATCCACTTCATTCTTAATAGCATTATGATTAGCCACTTCTAATGCATCACTAGAAATATCTACTGCTATAACATTACTATCAGGAAGTAATTTTTTTAAAGTAATTGCAATACAACCACTTCCCGTTCCTAAATCTATAATAGAAATTGGAGTAGAAAAATTATTTTTAATGTAGTTTACTGTCTTTTCCACTAACTCTTCTGTTTCAAATCTAGGAATTAATACTCTCCTATCTACATCAAAGATAAATCCATAAAAATCTACATTACCAATGATATATTGAACGGGTTCTCCCTGCTCTAATCTTTTAAGTCCTTCTTCTACTTGTTCTTCACTTACATATTTTTTTAAATACTCTTTATTGTATTCTTTTAACTCTTCTTCGCTATATTTCATAATAAAGATGAGGAGATTACTCTCCTCTTAACTTTCTAGCTTGATCTTCTGTTATTAGAGCTTCAATAATATCTTTTAAATCTCCATCCATAACCCTTTGCAATTGCATAGTAGAAAAACCAATTCTATGATCTGTTACACGATTTTGTGGATAGTTATAAGTACGAATTTTTTCAGATCTATCTCCAGTACCTATCTTACTTCTTCTTTCACTACCAATTTCTGCTTCTTGACGTTCTAATTCTGCTTCATAAAGGCGAGCTTTCAATACTTGCATAGCCTCTGCTTTATTTTGAATTTGACTTCTTTGATTTTGACAAGTAACTACAGTGTTCGTTGGTAAATGGGTAATACGTACTGCAGATGGCGTGGTATTAACACCCTGTCCACCATGCCCACTTGCACAATATACGTCAATTCTTAAATCATTATCTTTAATCTCAATATCAACATCTTCCACTTCAGGCATAACAAGAACTGTAGCAGTTGAAGTTTGTATTCTTCCTTGAGACTCAGTCTCTGGAACTCTTTGCACACGATGAGAGCCTGATTCATATTTTAATTTAGAATAAACGTTATCCCCTTTTACTCTAAATTCAACTTGGGAATATCCTCCAGCGGTTCCTTCCTCAGCATTTATCTCTTCCACTTTCCATCCTTCAGATTCAGCATAATAAGAATACATTCTATATAAGTCTCCAGCAAAGATGTTTGCTTCATCTCCACCAGCAGCTCCTCTAATTTCTACAATAACATCTTTTCCATCATTAGGATCTTTCGGTAAAAGAATAATTTCAAAATCACTTTCTAATTTTGTTTTTCTCTCATTTAATGTTTCATATTCTTCTTTCGCCATTTCCCCTAATTCTGGGTCTTTTATCATGCTCTTTGCATCCTCTAAATTAGATAAGATACTTTTATATTCCTGATATGTCTCATAAGCTTCTTTCAAAGAAGATTGCTCTTTTGTTAATTCTGTTGCCTTTTTTATATTTGAAAACACTTCTGGGTTCATTAGCTCTTCTTGTAATTCTAAATATCTAGTTTCAATTGCCTTTAACCTTTCAATCATGAAAATCTTCCTTTCATTCACTTTACAAATTATACTATATTTATGTTTAAAAGACAAGATAAATGCTTTTATCAAAAGAAAAGGAAGTAAAATCTTCCTATTAATTTTTAATATCTCTTCTTACATATATAAAGTGGGAAATAGAATAACAAATAATAACAAAAATGATACAAACTAGAAATCCTACTTCTGGTAAAACATTGATTTTTCTTAATGTTTTTAAATAATTTTCTTGATGATTTTTTACTGTCAAAAAGTCTAAATATGGAATTGGAGTATATGCTAAAAAAAATAATTTATACTTATAAATAAAGTGCCATAAAACTGCTGATATTACTGTTGCAATCGAAGTAATACCTACAGTTATTGTTGTACTTAAAGTAACTGTTGAAAGCATAAACATAATCGATATCATAGCAATTATTGGAATACTATATACTATCATATCTTTTAATGTCCACAAAATATAATTTACTTCATGAACACTACCATTAAAATAAACTAATTTAGAAGTAAATAAATCATGGAATCCATAACGTATACCAACATAAAAGAAAAAGATTATAAAAATTGCTAACCAAATAATATAGGCATGAAGAATTAAATAAAGAAATTTACTAAATAGTATCTTTCCTCTACTGATAGAAGTAGTAAGCAAAGCCTTATCTGTTTTTTTATTATGCTCACTACTTACTATGCCACTACTTGTTAGTACTACTAAAAGCATAACGATAATAGAAAAATGAAATACAGAATTTACAAGATGTTTAGAAGTAGTATATTGATGGGTATAAACATTATCTTCATTAGAATAAGTAATGTCATGAGCTGTATTATGCTTAATACCATAGTTTAAAATAGCTACCTGTTCTTTCTTATATCTTATCATCTCATTTTCATATCTAACATAACTCTTATAATTTGGAAAATCATAATAGGTTTTTCTTTGATTATATTCTTTTTCATCCATTACTTCTCCAATATAAATATGACTGAGTTGGTGAATATTTAAAGAAACATAGTTGTTTTCTTCTTCTACTTTTTCAGCTATCATTTTTTGATAAAAATTTCTATTTCTTAATTCTTCGTTAAAAATAGAACCATATATTTGCTCAAATTTATCTTCTCCTAGTTCATCAACCTTTTCTAAATGATACTCTAAATATTTGTAATACTTATTTTCTCTAATAAGTTCTTCCCATTCTGATTTTAGTTTTTGTTTATTCATTTTTAGCATTTCTAAATCATTACTTTCTTCATCATATTCTTCATAAACTCTATCTAATGATTTACGAAATTCATTACGCTTATCCCCATATGTAATATTAGGATTTTCTAATAATGCATCTATTAAAAATAAATCTTGTTCTAATTCAAATATTCTAGAAAGAACTTTATATTGCCAGCTTTCCTGATTAACAATATTTAACTCTTCTATTTTCTGATACATTATATATTCTTTTTTATAGTAGTTTAAATAAAATTTATTCTCTAATGTAGGATTTTCTTTTACCTCTTTTTGATAATACGCTAACATAGTAGAATCTCTAAAAGGTAAATCTTTAGAATCATATTGATAATTACTAAAAGAAAGATTAAATTCTGTAAATACAGATACAGAGAACAGTAAAAATAGAAGTACTAGTAAACACTTTTTAAATGTATAATTTTTAATAAATTCACATTTGATTAAGTTTAAAATTTTTCTCATAATTCTTCACCACCAATTTGTGATTTAGAACCACTCGTTTTTTCTAAGAATTCTTGTTCTAGAGATATCTCTTTTGCACGAATATCTTCGATATCTAATTCTTCAATAATATATCCATTATCTATGATAACAATTCTATCACAGATATTTTCTATTTCTGCTAAAATATGACTACTGATTAATACTGCAACATTCATCTTTTCATTAATATCTTTTATGATATCTCTTAATTCTTTAATTCCTAATGGATCTAATCCATTAGTAGGCTCATCTAAAATTAATAATTTTGGTTTCTTAATTAATGCATTTGCAAGGCCTAATCTTTGTTTCATCCCTAAGGAATATTTTTTTACTTTATCATTAATTCTAGTATTTAATTTTAATAATTTAATAACTTTATCAATGTATTCTTTATCTGTGACATCATTCATAAGGGCTGTTATTTTTAAATTTTTAGAACCTGATAAATGTTCATATAAATCTGGACTTTCTATGATACATCCTACATTTTTCATAGCTGATTCAAACTCTTTATCTACATTAAAGCCGCAGATAGAAATACTTCCACTATTCTGTTTATAAAGTTTTAAAATAGTTTTAATGAATGTTGATTTTCCTGCTCCATTTGGTCCTATTAACCCTACAACATCACCCTCATAAAGAGTCATATCTATATTACTAATAACCTTTTTATTTCCAAAACTTTTAGAAAGATTCTTAACCTCTAAAATAACTTTTCTATTATCACTTTTTCTCTTTTTTCTTGGTGTTTTTCTTTCACCATTTAAAAGTTCTTTTACAGTTACTCCAAGTATCTCAGATAGAGGTCCTAAATAATAAATATCTGGGGTATTAATTCCTCGTTCCCACTTTGAAACAGAATTATCTGTAATATGAAGTTTATCACCTATCTCTTTTTGAGTTAATCCTTTTTCTTCTCTTAACTCTTTTATAAATTTACCCATTTTTATTTGGTCCATAACACACCTCTTTCATAGTCTAATCATAGCACATATTTTACTAAAAAGTACTGACTTATTAAGTCAGTTGTAATATCACTTATTAGGTCAATTATAAGTTACTTATATTATAAAAACAATACATTTAAAAAAAGTAACTATTTTCATAGTTACTTCCATAATCAAAACTATTTTATTAATTTTCTTCTAATTCATCTTCGCTCATAACCACTAAGTCATCTAAGTCGTCATCACCATCATCTAATTCATCTTCATCACTTACAGCGTCAATATCTTCTTCAAATGAATCTTCAACTGGTTCCAAATCGTCCTCTTCTTCTATCTCAATCTCATCATCTTCCTCATCATCATCTGTTACAACAATATCTACTACATGTCTATCTTTTAAATCCCATTCAGCACTATCTTCTAAAAATAGAAAACGTTTATCAGTTGTAAGAGATGTATAGAAATCTCCTATCTTATTTGTATAATCACTATCACTTAATTCTAGTAAATCACAAATAGTACGGAAAATAGTTGGCGTATTCATAGCCTTCTTACTCTCCTTTAAAATCATTTCTGTTAAATCTGTATAAGAAAGTAATTCTAATTCTTCCTTTGTCATTTTCTTTAAACTCATATTCATCCTCCATCAATCTACATTACTGTAGGTATTTTTATTACTAATAAAGATAACATTTCCTTAATCATGCGGTTCGTAAGAGCAAGTAAGAAAACCCAATCTTTTTTCTTTTCTTCTTCCTCTAAACCATTAATATGATTATTTTGATAGAAAGCATTTGCTAATACACAGATATCGTATATATAGTCTGCTAAATAATTTGGCATACGATATTCTAACGCATTTTTAAATACTACTGGAAATTCTAATAATTTGAGACGTAAATCACGGTCATAATTATTATATATATTGTTTGTTATTTTATGATTATCTAAAGATACATTTTGGATAATTTTATCAATTCTAAGATATGTATATAGAATATATGGTCCTGTTTTGCCTACTACTTCTGAAAATTTGCTAATGTCAAAGATATAATCTCTTTCCCTATTATTTTGTAAGTCAGCAAATTTTAATATAGCATTTACAATTTTATCAACATCTTCATTAGACATATCTGCATTTGTTTCTTTTTTAGAAATTAGTACTTCTTTTGCTTGATCAAATAGATATTGAAGTTTTGGTGAATCACCATTTCTTGTTTTATATGGCTTTCCATCACTTCCATTAACTGTTCCATATCCTAAGTGCTCAAAGACAGAGTATGGAGCAATACCAGCTAAATCACTTGCTCTAAATACTTGTTCAAAATGAAGACTTTGCCTACTATCTGTTACATATAAAATTTTATCTGGATGATAATCTTCCATTCTTTGAACAATGGTTGCTAAATCAGTAGTAGCATATAAATATGCTCCATTACTTTTTTGAAATACTAATGGTGGAACTTCTTTCTTGTCTGTTTCTTTTGAGACATCAACAATAATAGCGCCTTCACTTTCTTTTAATAAATCTTTTTCCTTAAATATTTTTTCTACTCTAGGAATATATGGATAAGCATCACTTTCACCTAACCATAAATCAAAAGATACATCTAAATATTTATAGATTCCTAAAATATCTTCTGAAGAAATTTCAAATATTTTCTTCCACATTTTTCTATATTCTAAGTTTCCATCCTGTAATTCTTTTGTAATTTCAGCACACTTCTCTTTAACTGCTTCATCTTCTTTACATAAAGCGCTCATTGCTGGATAAATTCTATCTAAATCCTCTATAGTTAAATCATCTAGACTAATATTTTCTTTTTGCACCCCATAGATTACTTGACCAATTTGAAGACCATAATCTCCTAAGTGAACATCAGCAATTGTTTTATGCCCTGCAAAATTTAAAATTCTTTTAATAGATTCACCAACAATAGCCGTTCTCATATGTCCCACATGTAAAGGCTTCGCAACATTAGGTCCTCCATAATCTAGTACTACTGTTTCTATTTTTTCAGGAGCACTCAAATTAAATTTAGGGTTATCATTCATACCAGTTAATAACTTATTAATAAAAGAAGGGCTTAAAACCATATTAATAAAACCAGGTTTTACAAATTCCACTTTTTCAAAATAATCTGAAAAATTATCTATTTTATTTACTTCTTCCACTAAAGACTCGCCAATCTCTATTGGACTTTTATGAGCAGATTTCGCTAATTTAAAAACTTCATCGCATTGATAATCACATAAATCAGGTCGGTTAGATAGGATAACTCTCATACTATCAGTTTCATACCCTAATTTCTTTGCTACCCCAAGTAATATTTCTTCTAATTCATTTACTACCATAATACCTCCTAATAATCAATAGAATATTCATATTCTTCTTCATTCAAAAGATAAGAGATAAATATTTTTTTATCATTTACTTCTAGCCTTTTTAAATAGATATCTAGTGGAATACTACCCTTTCCAAGAAGTGTAACTGTTCCATATGCATTTCCTTTTTCAAAATGAAAGAAGATTTCATATTCCCCATTTTTTCTTAACATTTTAACAACATCATTAGTAAAGTCTATTTTCATCCTAAAATCATTTTCTACGTATTGAATAGAACTATTTTGCACCAATGCTTGGCAAGTTGATAAAATTTCGTTTTCCTTTGTTTTTAAAAGGGTTTTAATCGTTTTTTTAGCCATACTAATCAACTCTCAAACATTATAGCATACTTTATACGAAATTGCACTCATATTTTTCTATTTTCTTCAAATACTAAAAAAAGAATTGAGTGATACTATGAAGCGAAAGAAAAAATGGTGGAAAAGACTATGTAAAATAAGCCTTTTTATAATAGGGCTTGGTTTTATTTTTTACTTTGGATTATATTTTTATGCAAAATATGGAACAAAATTAGTAATTGAGAATGCTAATGAGTTCTATTTTTATGACATTAATGGAAATATTGTAGAAGGATTAAGTGATACTTGGGTATCCTTAGATGATATTTCCCCCTTTGTAATTGATGCTACAGTCGCAATTGAAGATAAAAATTTCTATAAACATAGTGGATTTGATTTTTTAAGAATTGCTAAATCTCTTTACATAAATATTAAAAGTGGAGCTAAAAAACAAGGCGCCTCCACTATTAGTCAGCAATTATCAAAAAATCTTTTTCTAACCTTTGATAAAACATGGGAACGAAAAATAAAAGAAGCATGGTTAACCATTCAATTAGAAACTCAGTATTCTAAAGATGAAATATTAGAAGCTTATTTAAATACTATTAACTATGGAGGAATCTACGGAATTGAAAATGCTAGTAAATATTACTTCCATAAACATGCTAAAGATTTAACTCTTGCTGAAGCTACTATTTTAGTAGGAATCCCCAAATCCCCTTCTCATTATTCCCCACTTGCCAATGAAGAAAATGCCAAAGCTAGGCAGGAAACTGTACTTTCTAGTATGGTAAGAGAAAAGATGATTTCAGAGGAGGAAAAGAATGACGCTATCAACTGTGAACTCACTTATTATGGAACGATGGAAGAAAACGAATTAAAAACATTAATGTATTATCAAGATGCAGTTATGGCAGAATTAAAGAGTCTGGATGAAATACCAAAAACTTTTTTAGAAACTGGTGGTCTTAAAGTATACACCTATCTAGATTTAGAAGCACAAACTATTTTAGAAAATGCTATGAATGACAATATTAAAAATGATAATATACAATTATCTTCTATCATGATGGATCCTGAAAATGGTCATATTATTGCTCTTACTGGTGGAAGAGATTATAATACAAGTCAATTTAATCGTGCTATTAATTCTAAAAGACAAGTAGGTTCTACTATGAAACCATTTTTGTATTATGCAGCACTTGAGAATGGTTTTACAGAATCTACTACTTTTACTAGTGAGAAAACCACTTTTGTATTTTCAGAAAATAAAACATATAGTCCATCTAATTATAATGAAAAATATGGTGGAAAATCCATTACAATGGCTACAGCACTCGCTTATAGCGATAATATTTACGCAGTAAAAACTCACTTATTTTTAGGAGAGAAAACATTAGTAGAAATGGCTAATAGATTAGGTATTAAATCAGATTTACAAGCAGTTCCATCATTAGCCTTAGGTAGTGGAGAAATTTCTCTTTTTGAAATGGTGCAAGCATATGCTACGTTTGCAAACTTAGGATACCGAGTAGAAGGAAAATTAATTGCCAAAGTAGAAGATATGGATGGAAATGTGTTATATGAAAATAAAGATGTAAAAGAACCTACTTTAAATAGTAGTCTCACTTATATTTTAAATGAAGCTATGACTAGCACTTACAATTATAACTTCATTGATTATAACTATCCAACTTGTTATGATATTACCTCTACTCTAACCCATAAATATGCAATAAAAACTGGAACTACTGATAGTGATCATTTAATATTTGGATATAATGCTAATATTGTAGTTGGAATATGGAGTGGAAATGATGATAGCAGCCCTAGTGAAGTTGCAAATGGAAAAGACTTACGTTATATGTGGAGAGATATTGTTGAAAATTATTTAAAAGATAAAGATGTTAACTGGTACTCTATTCCAGAAAATGTAGTTGGCACTTTAGTAAATCCTATTTCAGGGAATATTGCTAAAGAGTCAGATAAAAACGCCACCATGTTTTATTATATTAAAGGAACAGAACCTACTTATAAGCAGGATAGTTTAGAAGATTTAATACCCACTATAAAAGCGAATGATTAATCATTCGCTTTTTCTGACTTTTTAAGATACGTATAATACTTCTCTAACTGTAAACCATACCAATCTTTCACAAATTGTAAGGATTGTAAATAATATTCTCTTGATTTCTCTGCTGGTATGGACAAAATCTCACTAATTTCTCCTAAAGAAAAGAATTGTCCTTCATGATATCCATATTTCAATGATAAAAATTTAATATAAGTTCCATCTTCTAATGGTGACATTTTTAAAATATCAATTGACCTAAGAAGTTGTTCTAAAGTAGTTGCAGGTCTATCTTTTCCATCATTAGGGAGAATAATTGTATTTTCCTCTTTTGATACTGGAGTTGCAAAAACAGTTGGAGCTTCTTCTTTCACTTCTAATTTCTCCTGACTTTCTATTATTGGCTGTTGTGTTGGAGATGCAACCTCCACTGAAGGAAGAATAGGCTCTTCTTGTGGTACAGGATTTGACTCCTCTTTTTTACCTTTTACAATATCTTTTAATTCCTTTAGCAAAGAGCTTTTAAATGCTTCTTCACCAGAGTAATTTTCAATAGCATTTGTAATAGCTGTTTCTACTTTATGATCGATATCACTTTCACGATACCCTAACTTTTTTATTAACATACGTCCAATAGACATAAACTGATCTATAATAGCAATCTCTAAATCAATATCTCCTTCTAAAATTAGTTCTTTAATTGCTAAAAAGAATTTCTTTTCTACTGTAAAGTTAGCAGTAATGTTCCAACTAACACCATTTTCCCTAATATCACTTGGAATAGATGACTCATATAATCTTCTTACTAAAGAAGCATCTATAAAAGGCATAATTTTAGTATACTTAGATTCGAAATTAGCAACTTCTGCATCAATAGGAAATCTTTCTACTTTTTCTTCCTTCTTTTTCTTTCTCATTATTGTATTCCCCCAAGTTCTTTAACATATGGTTCTGCTGCTTTATCTACACTATTATCAAATTTTTCTTTTAAAGCAAACAAGCCTTTTTTAGCAATTTGCTCTACTTCTTTTACATCCATACCAAGAATTTCTGCTAAAACAGTAAGTGAAACTTTTTTATTCCCTATCATCGTTAAAGAAAGAGTTGCTATAACACAATCCTCAAGAGGTAATGTTTTTACTGCATCCTGATATTCAGGCCTTGTGATATAAGCTCGTAAAGCTTCATAATCTTCTTTCGTAAACTCTTCTGACAAAGCTGGCATTGCACTAAAAGTATCACCTTCAGCATATTGATAAGGATGTGTTGATCCAGAAAGAATAGCATCATCTACCAATGCTTTTTTAACCTCTAAAGATGTTGGATTAGCAAATCCAAGTGGAGCCTCTTCATCTTGGAATCTCTCATCAACTGTTATTCTTCCTTCTCTAATATCTGCTACATAACCTTCTAGTTTTGGTAATACTACTTGGAAAAATTTATTTTTCTCTCTAGTAGAAGCAAAAGGTCTACTATTTTCTCCCCAACGTATATCTAATGTAGCTTTTTCTTCTGGAGTTAAAAGAGAAATTGCAAAGTCAACTGTTTCCTTTGGTTCTCCATTAAAACATGTATATACAGTTGTTAAATCTCTTCTCTTTCTTCTTTCCTTCTTGGGAGCAAGTTCTTCCCCTTGATTTCCACTTTGTTCTGGTACAGGAGGTTGAGATTCTTCTTTCTTCTCATCTCCCTGTGTAGATACTGTGTAAGAACCTACTATAGTAATTTCACCAGAGCGTAATTTTTCTAATGTTTTTTCCACTCTTCCTAAAATAGTACGAGTAAATCTATTCTGTTCTGATTTCGTAAATGGTCTTTTTTCACTTCCCCAGCGAAGTGCGCAAAGTTCTTGGTCTTCTTGATTTAATGTATATAATGCATAATCAACCCAATCCTTAGAATCTTTTTCAAAACAAGTATATGGCGTTGTTAAATCCCTTCTTTTTCCTTTCACTGAATTATTTTGTTTTTTCATAATTTCCTCCTCTTTTCCCACTATTTGTTCTTGTGGTTTTAATTTTGGAATTGCATCTTCCTCTGGTCTAGTATTTGTACCTATTACTTCTTCACATTCATGTATTTCTAAAGAAGTGGCAGCAGAAATTCCTACTGGTGTTACAGTTCTACCTTCAGAACTTTTTAACGCTTCCCCTTCTTTTTTTATTGGAGTCGCATCAACTGTAACTTTTTGAGCTGCTTTTGCAGAAGATATCATTAACTTTTCCTTTAATTCTGGAAGAATAAATTTTTGAAATAAATAAATATCATTTTCATCTGCTCTTTCCTGCAAATTCATATCAAAGTTTTTTCCAAACATTTTTACCAATACTTCCTGACAATATTGGTCTAATGTACGAAGTTCCTTTACTACTAATTTAGGTGAATACTGCTTTAAATAATAAAATAAATTCTTTACTATTTCTGATGACTTCGTTATTGGTTTTGGTACTAATTTTGGAGTAGAATTCAAAGTTGACTTTGAACTTTTTGTACCAACATTTGATGCAACAACTGGTTTTTTATTAGGAGCTAAAGGTAACACTGTTCCAGTATCATCAGGAACTCCTATAAATACTTTCAAAGCCTTCGCTTCTCTTTTCTTACTTAAGCGTCTAAGTGCTTTTGCTTCTATTTGCCTAATTCTTTCCCTAGTAACACCAAATATTTTTCCAACTTCTTCTAAGGTTCTAGTTCTACCATCTTCTACACCAAAGCGATAAATTAAAACTTGTGCTTCCCTTTCTGGAATTCTACTTAATACATCCATCATTCTATCATGCAACTCATTATTACTAACCACTGCATAATCATCGCCTTCTGCTGCTACAAAATCCTCTAATTTCGAATCATCTTCATCGCCAATTAAGGTTTGAAGACTTACTGGTTCCAAATAATTTTCTTTAATATCCCGAATTTGAGATACTGTAAAACCTACTTCCTCAGCTAATTCCTCATATTTT
Organism: uncultured Bacilli bacterium; assembly: GCA_964018915.1. Lineage (GTDB taxonomy): Bacteria > Bacillota_I > Bacilli_A > RF39 > UBA660 > UBA5578. Next base: position 359,067 of record CAXHRJ010000001.1, read on the forward strand.
GGCTCGCGCCCTAATTCCATTGTAAGTCTTCTTTCGACTTGAACTACTTTGTTAATTCGTTCAACCATATGAACAGGTATACGAATTGTACGAGCTTGATCAGCAATTGCTCTTGTAATTGCCTGACGAATCCACCAAGTCGCGTAAGTTGAAAACTTATAACCTTTTTCTACCTCAAACTTATCAATTGCTTTCATAAGACCTAGATTTCCTTCTTGAATTAAATCTAGAAATAGCATTCCTCTTCCTACATAACGTTTCGCAATATTAACTACTAGTCTAAGGTTAGCCTCTGAAATTCTATGTCTTACTTTATCACTATTAGTTGACTTTAATAAAGTAAACAGTTCTTTTTCCTCAGCAATGCTTAAAAGAGGAACTTGACCTATTTCATACAAATATTGTTTTACCAGATCTAGTTTGAAAAAATCAGCATTTCCATCTATTTTATACTCATCCTCTAAATCTTCATCTAAGTCTATTTCTATATTAGCATATGTTAAATAAGCTCCTATAATAGAAGAAAGTAGTTGATAATCAGGAATATCCTCTAATTTATCTAACGAAATTTTTTTCGTTTTGCAATTAACAATCATTTTGACTATATTTAAAAAAGCTGGATATTTTTCAAATAGACTAATACACTCATCAATACCGAATGAATAACCTATTTTCTGTAAAAAAGTTGCAAAAGCTTTTAAGTTTTCATCATCTGTTTTATTCTTAACCCACTTTTTTGAAAAATAGGTATCTAAAAAGTCGATATCCTCAGATATTTTCTCACAAATTTTATTCTTGATTAACTGTAATGTAATTTTCTTTGCTTCTTTTTCCCACTCTTCCGATAACGGATATTTTGAAATATCAGGCAGTGAGGACTTCATTTCAACTATTATTTCTGCTTTCATTTCATTTGAAAGAAGGTAAGCATAGTTAGCCCCACATTGCTTTAATAACTTTTCAAAATTAACTTCCTTTAATTTTTCTGCCATATTCATGCTCCTATATTTATTACTATAGCATATTTTTCAAAGGGAAAGCAAGAAAAAAACTACTAAAATAGTAGTTTATTCTTCCTCTATAACAGCCTCTGTTGCTTCCTTTTCTTTTATTTCTTGTGGAACTTTCTTATTTAAAACTTCTGAGTAATCTTTATTTTGAGTTGTATAATAAATATATCCAAAAATCTCAGAAACTGCATATACAATAATAAATAGCCCTAATAGATTTAAGAAACTCTGCGTAATAATCACAATACCAAGTAAAATCATTAATACAGAAACTATTAAGAACAGTTTAGAACCCTTTTCATCAATAGAACGAACAGCAAGACCTAATATTAAACGATTTACTCCACTAAATAGGACAAGCATTCCAAGAACAATACTAATCGTTGTAGGAATGGCTGTTGGAAAACAAAAAATTAAAATTCCAAAACCTATATATAAAATAGAGCTTATACAATCACTAAAGGTAAAATTTCCACTCTTACTAGTAAGATAAGCAATAAACTTAACTGCACCTGTTAAAATTAATACTCCACTTACTCCATATCCAATTATTTTATATACGGTTTCTCCATAAAAACATAAAAGAATACCAACTACTAATGCTACTAAAGAAATTGCTAATGAAACTGCACTAACTGGCTCTTTTTTACTCATATTCTTCACATCCTCGTTAACATTATACAATAGATCATCGAAAATTGCAAAAGAAAAAGGTGTTTCCACCTATTTCCTATTATTAATACTATCCTTTACAAAAGCAATAAAATCTTCTTGTGATAAAGTAGTTGTCTCTGTTGTTCCAAACAAACGATAACTAATTGTTTTATCATCTCTTTCTTTATCTCCTACAATAAGAGTTAAAGGAATTTTTCTTGTTTGACTCTCTCTCATACGATAACTTAATTTCTCTTCTCGTGCATCCATTTCTACACGGAACCCTGCATTACTTAACAAATCTTGTAATTCTTTTGAATAGTCTAAATGATATTCATTATTTACTGGAACAATATTAATTTGTGTAGGTGCTAACCATAATGGTAAAATTCCTTTTGTTTCTTCTAAAACAAAAGCTGTAAATCTATCAAATGTTCCAAAAATAGCTCTATGAAGTACTACTGGAATCTTTTTAGAACCATCGCTATCTACATAAGTAAGTTCAAATCTTCTTGGAAGTAAGAAATCTAGTTGACATGTAGATAATGTAATTTCTGGTCCTACCGCTGGTTTTACTTCTACATCTAATTTAGGTCCATAGAACGCTGCTTCTCCTACTGCCTCAAAATATTCAACACCAAGCTCATTTAATACTTCCCTTAATTTTGCTTCTGCATTATTCCACATATCATCATCATCAAAATATTTTTCCGTATCTTCTGGATCCCTTAATGATAATCTAAACTTATAGTCCTTAATTCCAAAATCTTTATAAACATCTAAAATTAAAGATACAACCTTTTTAAATTCTTCACCAATTTGATCAGGACGGACGAATAAATGAGCATCATTTTGACACATACATCTAACTCTTTCAAGCCCTTTTACAGCACCACTGGCTTCATATCTAAAGTCTGCTGCAAACTCTCCTATTCTAATTGGCAAATCTCTATAAGAGTGTAGTTCATTTCCATAGATTAGCATATGATGTGGACAATTCATTGGTCTTAAAACAAACTCTTCTTCATCTACTTTCATAGATGGAAACATATTTTCTTTATAGTGATCCCAATGACCTGACGTTTTATATAAATCGACCGTTCCTACACATGGTGTATAAACGTGTTTATAACCCATTTTTTGTTCTTTCTCATAAATATAATTCTCAAGTTGCTTTCTAATGATTGCTCCATTTGGTAACCATAAAGGCATTCCTTTTCCTACTAAATCGTGAGACATAAAAATGTCTAAATCTTTTCCAATCTTACGATGGTCTCTTTGCTTTGCATCTTCTAAAGCAATTAAATGATTATTTAAATCTTCCTCATTATAGAAACAAATACCATAAATTCTTTGAAGCATCTTATTTTTAGCGTCACCTTTCCAATAAGCTCCACTAGATTTTAATAATTTAAAATATTTTAATTCTTTTACAGTCTCAACATGAGGACCACGACATAAATCAGTGAAATCTCCTTGTGTATAGCAACTAATAATAGTATCAGCTTCATCCATACGACTAATCAAATCCACTTTATATGGGTCATCTTTAAACTGTTCTAAAGCCTCCCCTTTACTAATTTCATGGCGAACAATTCTCTTACCATCTTTAGAAATCTTCTTCATTTCTTTTTCGATTTTTACTAAATCATCTTCACTGATAACATTATCCCCTAAATCAATATCATAATAGAAACCTTCTTCAATAACTGGTCCTACCCAAAACATTGCATGTGGATATAAATGTTTTACAGCTTGTGCAAGCAAATGAGCGCAACTATGATTTAAAACGCTTAGTTTTTCATCTTCTTTTATATTAATCATTATAATCTTCTCCTTCTAAATATTTTTGTTTAAGCTTTTCTACTTTATATTCTTTTCCAGCCTTCGTTCTTCTCACTAATTCTCTTCTAACAGTATGATAATACCCTGTCTGATTAGAAGCTTTATAAACTCTCATCAACTGTTCTAATTCATATACTGACATTTCGTTTAAAGTGTATGAACTTGGGCTATAAACAGTAGCAACAACATCTTGTTCCAGTTCCTTTTCTTTTGGAATTGGAAATAATGTCATTAATTCTTTTTGTAACTCTTCTTTACTGGTAAGTTCTTTTGTACTTCCATCTACTGTTATTCCAAATAATCCATCTTCCCAAAAGGCTCCAATTGCATCTGTCCTTTTTGAAATACCAACGGCTTGCCTTTGAAGAGGTGGTAATACCATCGTGTCATAGCAGTTATCCCCATGATTTAACAAACGATAACTCATTATGGAATAGTCCCCTTTTATAATGACCCCACAATCATGAGTAGTAACACGCATCATAGAGAATAAATCTTCTTCTAACATATTTTTACTAATACACTGTGGTTGAAATGCAAACTTTTCTAAAGAATCATCGCCTTCTATAATGAAGAGAATATTGTCACTAGTTTCTAAAGCCATTGCAAATACCCTAACGATTTCTTGAATAACTCTCTCTCTATCATCACATCCAAGAAATTTATCATCAAAAGTAGAGACATTTGGGGTAAAATATGGAACCTGATAATGTTTCACATCTTCTACTAAAATAACTTTCCCAGTAGCTAGTAATTCTGGATTTTTTTGTATGTATTCAAAACTAGCTCTTCTAAGTTCTGGAAATAAAGCTTTAATATCTGCATGTGTCATATTCTTAATTGCTTCATGAGAGATTTCATAGTAGCGTTTCAAAAATGAGGAAACATTCAAATTTCCAGACTCATATAAGCTTTCTTTTTTTCTATTTTTACCCATAGTACTCCTCCAAAATATAAAAAAAGACACTCCTAATATATTAAGGAGCGTCTATACGCGGTACCATCCTACCTTGTTACTCTAAATGATAACGGAATTAATCCGGATTATTCTTTCAAATTCTGCTCATAGGTAGTAATTCATTAGCTATCTGTTTTAGGCTTCCACCATCCCTAATTCGCTTACCATTTTCACTAACAATCATGTCCTAATCATTGCTTTCAACGACCTTATTATAACATATTACTACTAATTTGTTAAGTCATTTCTTCTATTTTCTCAAATTTTTACTAACCATAGAAAGCGGCTCAGTTAACTGCTTAATCCTAGAAATAATCCTTCCTGCTTTAATAGACTCAACACCAGATTTGGAACTTGCTAAATGCTCTTCTAAATCCGTAAGTGCTAAATTAGAAGTAAAGAAAGTCGTTAAACCCTCATCCATTCGATACTGAAGTAATGGACATAAAATTTCATCACGATTCCAAGCTGTTACATTTTCAGCACCTATATCATCAATTAATAATAAGGGAACTTTTTTTACATATTCATACTTTTCTTTAAAATCTTCATAGAACGCTTGCCTTAAAAATTCTGGCCAGAAAAGAATAGCACTCTTATGGCCTTTTTTAGCTAACTCATTAAAAAGTGCTGCTACTAAATAAGATTTTCCACAGCCAAAATTACCTGATAAATATAATCCTTTTTGGTTATCTTTCTCTCTATAGTTCTTTAAAAACTCACCTAACCATAAAATTACCTCAAAACGACTCTTATCATTCTTGTAAATATTTTCCATACTAGCATCTTTTAAAGAAGTTGGAGTATTAAAAAATTGAATATTTTTCAAATGTTTTGTATTCTTATCTAATTTTTGTTGATAACGACATGTCTTATATTCAAAATCTAAATGGCCTTGTCTTACTGCTGGAAAATAAACATGTCCACGAATTCTATTTTTACAATCTAATATATTTTTACATTCTAGGCAATGACTATATTCCTCAACAGACTCCTCTAAACGTGAAGTATAATTTTTAAGTTCTTTTTTAGGAAGTTTTGTTTTCTTAGTAATTTCTTTAAATATAGGATTCTTTAAAGCTTCCTCATATTCCTTATCCAAATCAATTTTTACAAATTTTTCCTTTTCTAAAACACTATCTAATGCTTCCATAAATCACTATCCTTTTAGCATTCTCTCTAATGCTTCTATTTCTTCTGCAGTTGCTTCTTCTGCCTCTATTTCTTTGTGATACCAATCAGGTTTCTTGTCTTGCTTTGTTTCTTTTTTAACAGTAATGTTTTTTCTTTTCTTATATTCTTCTTCAGCTATATTCATAGCATCTTCTACAGTTTCAATATTACTTTTCTTCCATTGTGCTGCTATTGTTTCTACAAAACGCTTTGTAAGATTATTGTTATTAATTTTTAAAACATAATCAATTAAAACATTCACAACTCCTGGTTTTAAATCTAAATCTAATAACAAATACGAAATAATACTTAAATCACTATTAGTAGGTGTTCCTGTCTTATATTTGCTACAAATAAAATCGTAAGGACTGGTCGTCTCAAATAAATGTATCATTTGCATCTTTTTAGAAACACCAGATTTAGTAGTACGTAAATACTCTGGCTGATTCTTATATATCAAACTTGGCAATTTTCCTAAATTCTCAAACTGATAATATTTACTAGCAAGTTCTCTTAGCTTTGATTTATCAATTGTGTGCTTATCTGTAATAGAATTTCTAATAAGTTCAACCATAGCTTCATTGTCATAATTATAGATAAACGATATTTTGATTAGAAAAGAACGGACTTCTTTGGTAATGCTCCGTGGATTTAACATCTCTTCTGGTATTAAACTTAAAATCGTATTAACATCTATTTTAGAAATGATTTCTAATGGTCTTGTCGCTTTATTTTTTAAATTGTAAATTTCGATATTTCGCAAAGAAGAATTCGTCCATGAGAAAATATCACTAAATTTAGCAGTCACATCTTCATAATTTTTTAAATTGATACTAGGAATTTTAAAGAATTCTACTCTTCTTTCATACTCTGTTGGACCTAATGCATTATAAAGTGCTGTCCCTAAAATAGGATTATTTAAAAACTCTTTCGCACTCATAGGAGAATATAATTCATAGATAAAACTATTAACGCTCCCCTTTTTTACATATGTTTTTAAAAGACCAATACCCTCTAATTTCAATCGTGCATCCATCATTTCTTGAACTGTAATCATCATAGTATTTAAAAGGGTATTGTGTGTATATTCTGTTGAAATAAGTTCTAAATGGTCTAAATACGTCCATAAAGTATTGTAAAGATTAATCGCAAGTGCTCCAATAAGTGGTTCATATAAACTTACTAATATTTTTCTATCATCTTGTAAAACTGTCTTATTTACAACAACAAAAATATCAGCTGGCAAAACTTGATTCATAATCCTCACCTCTATTTCATTATATCATGATTTTAAATTTTCTATACGATAAAAAGAAAAAAACTAAGTTTTCCTTAGTTTTTACATTATAATACAAATTATAAAGAAAGCGACTCCTAAACAGAATGTTAAACGAGTAATAAACAATTCTCCTCCACGTTCTTTACGATTACTAAATAAGTCACTGTTACTACCACTCATAATATCAGTAGCACTCTCTGCTTTTCCACTTTGTAATAATACTATGGCAATTAAGAGAACGGATATAATAATTAATAATACTTGCATCCCAATTACCTCCTTCGACTACTTAATAATTTATCATAATTGAAAAAATAAATCAATACCTAAGACTTTTTTAAAATAGTAGTTGTCTTCACTTCAAAAGAAATATTTTTTAAAATATCTTTCACTTCTTCTATTTTAAGACTATCTACCCATTCATATTCATCTAAGACTACTTCACCTAATCTTAAGATATTATTATTAATATTAGAAGAGATTGCATAAACACTATCACTTTGATAGATACAACCACTCTTCATTGTTTTCTTTTTTCTATTTAATTCTTGTTCTGTAATTTTCTTACTTCTAATTTCTTTATCTACTTCTTCTATTACATATTCAGGCATTTTGGATTCTGTGTTTACCACACATAAAATATGCTTACCTGCCTCTATAACGTCGATACCAAATCCACCTGTTACTGCGTTTTCTTTCTTTAATTTTTCTCTTAATAAAGATGTAGAATCTAATTTTAAATCAAAATAAATATTCAAATAATCTCTTACTCGATTCATATCATAATTACCAATATTTACTTTGTATGCTATAGCAAGTTTTGGAATTTCTACATCAAAATTTATCAATTCTTCTTTTTTTACAACTTCATCTGGTTCTTCTATTTCTTTTCTGACTATTTTTTCTCGTGATTCATAATTCTTCTTAGCTTGATTATCACGAATAGTTTTCATTGCTTCTTCTGGATCAACATTTCCAACTACTGTTAAAAACATATTAGATGGATGATAGAAAGTATTGTAGCATGTATATAAATCATCCTTGGTAATCTTAGAGATAGTCTCTACTGTTCCTGCAATAGGATAACGAAGTGGATGATTATAAAAGGAATTTAGTAGAGTGCTTTCCAACAATCTCCAAAAAGGCATATCATCATACATTTTAATTTCTTGCTCAATAATACCCTTCTCCTTTTCTACATTTTCTTCTGTAAAATATGGATTTTGAACAAAGTCTAATAAATAATTAATGTTTTCTTTAAAGGCATCTGGTCCTGTAAATAGATAACAAGTTCGAATATAAGAAGTACCAGCATTCGCATCTGCCCCATTCTTGGTATAAAATCCAAATGGATCTTCTCCATCCTTTTGCTCAAATACTTTATGTTCTAGAAAATGAGCCACTCCCATAGGAGCCTCATAGAATTCTTTACCTCCATAAGGAATAAAAACATTATCAAAACTACCATATTTTGTAATAAATGTTACATAGATATTATTTCCTTTTTTAGGAACAATATTTACAAATAATCCATTATCTAATGTTTCTTGATATAGTTCTAAATCAAAATGTTTAAGATGATGTTTCTTCATACTCTTCACTTCCTTCTAAGAAAAAGATAGTATCTAATTTTATTTTCTGAGCTAATTCTAAAATTGCTTTTCTATCTACTTTCTCTATGTTCTTTATTCTATTTTCTATGGTATCTGCACCTAAATATTCTAATCCAGCGTAAAGAGAAATCATGCTTTCTGGATCATCTTCATAAGATTTTAGACTACTCTTATAAGCAGTAATCGCGTCTTCAATAGCACTATCTTCAAACTTACCATTCTTTATATCTTCTAATTGTTCTAATATAAGTGCACAAGCTCTGTCATATTCCCATGCGTTGATACCAGCTCTAATTGTTAAAATACTAACAAGTGGCTGAGAAGAAGAGGAAATGCTATAACATAAAGAATTCTTTTCTCTAACATTTTGGAATAGTTTTGAATTAGGACTTCCGCCTAATATAGAATTATATACATTTAAAGTATATCGTAATTCAAAATCACTAGCGCCTATAATTTGACACCCCATCATTAGTTTACTCTGTTTTAAATCTGCTTTTTCACTACTAAAATGAACATTCTCGTGAATATTAACAGCATTGTAGAAATGACTCTCTTTTTCCATATCTCGCTCTTCAAATGGAAAACATTTTTCTACTAATTCTTCTACTTCCTTCGTTTTTACTTCACCAATAACAAATATATCTACTACATCATTTTTAACAACATCTAAATAATATTCATATAATTTTTTTCTAGTAATTCTGCCTAAATCTTCTGGATATCCACAACTACGATAAGAAAGAACGGTATTTGGCTCCATTTCTTCTAATAATCTCATACGAGCATAGCCATCTGGATTTTCCTTTAAAGATGCTAAATAGTCTTCTAAGCGGTGATAGGAATTATCAAATCCCTGCTTTTTAAATCCTGTTTTATCTATATTAGGATGAAAGATTACTTCACTTAAAAATTTAAATGACTCTTCTAGCATAGATGGTTCTGTATATTTAGGATTTAAAAACAAAGCATCTACACCCATAATACAATATTTACCAGAACCATAATTAGAACCACGATACTGTAACTCATAAAGTTCTTCTGATTCAATTTCCATAAGACGCTTAGTATGATACTTTTCTGTTGATTCAAAAAGCACATTGATAAGCATATTACGCATAGCAATCTCATCTTTTTCTAACTTTCTTTTGAAACTAACTTTTAAAAATATGGTCTTATATTTATTAGTTTCTATTACATGCAGATTATAATTTTTCTTTTGAATTTTTTCATATTTCATTTTTTCACCTACCTACTAAATTGTTTTTTATATTATCTCACTTATTTCCCTATTTACACAACAATTGTTTAAACTTTTAATAAAATTTAATATAGTCTTTAATAGTGTGGATAAAATTATTTGAATATTACCCTTTTTTAGAAATAATCTAAACTCTTAACATAGATTCTAAAGCTAGCTCTATCATATCCTTCAAAGATTTCTGTCTTTCTTCGCTAGTAGTTTCAGCTTTTGTTACTAAATTATCTGAAACAGTAAGAATACAGGCAGCTTTTTTTCCTAATACTTGTGCATTATGGAAAAGTGCAAAAGATTCCATTTCACAAGCCATACATCCATACTTTTCATAAAGTTCTCTAAAGTTATCATTTTCTTTATAGAAAACATCACTGCTATGGATAACGCCTATTGTTAAATGTTTTCCTAATGCCTCTGCAGCTTCTTGAATGTGAAAATTAAGAGCGAAATTAGCTTCTTTAAATTTTTCTTCACTACCATTTTGTGCTTGTCCAAAACTAGATTCAGAAAAACATCTTTGAACTAATAATAAGTCATATAAATTTAAATCACTAATATAAGCACCAGCTGTTCCAATTCTTATAATTTGATCTACATCATACTTTTTATATAATTCATAGGAATAAATTCCAATACTTGGCATTCCCATTCCTGAACCCATCACTGTTACTTCTTTTCCTTTATAAGTGCCTGTATATGCAAACATCCCTCTTACTTGATTTACTAATCTAGGATTCTCTAAAAAATTTTCAGCAATAAATTTTGCTCGTAATGGGTCTCCTGGCATAATAACTGTTTTTGCTATATCTTCTTTTTTTGCTTCTATATGCGGTGTCATAAAATTACCTACTTTCTAATATTATTCTCATTTTGTTTTAAATCAACCCCAAGGTGTTCGATTGGTTCATCTTTAAATTTTATATTGGAGAAACTGTTTTTAATAGTTTGTATCCATATTCTTTGTATTGATATAACGGTCCTTCTTAGAATACCAATTTTACCAGTAGAAGCACAAACTCTTTCAATATTTCTCATTTCATTATTCATAGAACTAATTGTTTCTTCTACGAATGGTGCACTTCTTCCTTGCCCCAAATGCGATAAAATAGCATATTTCCTTTCAAACTTTGTAAGATATCTATTTCTTTCATTCTCTAACCATTCATCATTTGCACATGCTTGTAAAAATGGAATATTACTAGCAGTAATAGATAAATAGTCATTTCTAGTATTCTCATAAGAACTAACACGATTTTTTAAAAACTGCATATAAAACGACATATCTGCTAATAATTTCTTATAATCTTCATTGGTTTTCAATTCTTCTTTAGAATAACGCACTTCATAGTACTCTTTTTTCTCTTTCATACCTTTATACTCTAAAAGAATTTCTGCCAAAAGCTTTTTGGTTCCATCTTCATTATAAAATTTTTTTAAAACTGGATAAAATTCTAAAAGCACCTTTTTTTTGCTAATTAATTCATCAAATAATTCTTCTCTTGTAGTAAATAGAAAGCCGACACTTCTCTTTAAAGTAATTCCTTCTACTTCCTTTTTTGCTTTTCTATAGACTTTTCTTTTCATTTTTTGTGCTGCTTTTGGACAAATTTCATTTAAATAGCGATATGCTAAAACACTACCCCTTATTCTAGAATCCACTTCTATGGAAATTCTTCCATAATTTCTATTATAATAAGCATCCCCTATAAAAGCATACAGCAAAGTGTCTTGTATCCATTCATAAGTGCAAAATGAAACATTCTTTTCATGCTTCTTCTTTATTTGGATTTCATGATTAATCTCATGAAATAAAGTATCTAATACTTCAACACGTCCTTTTCTCAATGATGGAGCATACTGTTTACTAATTTCTATTCCAGTTTCATTAGCACTTCCAAAACTACTACCAGATTTAATTATTTCAACACTACATTCTTCTAAACCATTTATCTTTAAAAAGTAATATCCTAAGCACTGAATAGAAAAACAAATTAGAGAAATCGGACAATTTTTTCCTTTTTTCTCCATTAATCTTTTAAAAATTAAATTTGGGAACTCTACTGGTACTTTTTTATAATCTAATTCTAAAATTCTATTCAATTCTTTTCTTCTATATCTCTTAAAAATAGAATAATCACCATGTCTTAATTCTTCTAGAATTTGATTTAAAAGAACTGCGGAATCTATTTGCGAAAGTGGATAAGAAACTCTATTTTTATCTTTCATTACTTTCTTCCTCCATTAACGTTAAATCACATTCTAGTGATTTAGCATAGTACTCTATCGCCTTATCATTTTGATTTTCAATAGATTGCCTTAAAAGCAGATTATCCTTTAAAACCTCCTCAAACAATATTTCATCATTACTCATCTCTTCCACAAATATATTTTTCATAATTCCTCCAAATACGACAAAAGAGAATAATTATTTTTTATTCTCTTTATCTTCATTTTGATATTCATTTACATTAATAGCAATACCTACCACCAAAATATATGATAAAGCATAAATCCAAATCATTAATATTACAATATTAGAAAGACCTCCATAAAACAAATCATAATTGGAAAAATGGTTAGCATAATAAGCATAAATAATAGTCGCTAAAACCCAACCAATAGTTGTAAATGCTGCACCTTTTGTAGTATATCTACTATATATTTTCCAATCTGGAGCCATCGTATAAATGAGCTTAATATTAATAAACATAATCAACATGGCAAACGGCCATCTAAGATATAAAAAGCTTTGATAAATAATATTCGTAATAGAAGTGGAACTAATTAACGCTAATATTTCCTTTAGGATAATATCTCCAAACGCTAAAACTATTAATGTAAATACAAATAGAATAATCATCAAAATAATAATAAATATTGATTTAATTCGTCTTTTTATTAAATCAGAATGAGGAAATCCATAGAGAGTATTAGATGCTAATATAATAGAGTGTGCCCCATTACTAGCAATAATAAACCCTGTTACCATGGAAATTCCAACATTGGTGTCAAAGCCTTTTCCTTCTAATAGAGGAACCATTAAATTAACCACATCTAATGGTAAGGCATCTGTAATAGCTGTTACTACAGTATCCATGGATATTGAGAAAAAAGAAGCAATTAGTCCCACTAAAATCAAAATTGGGAAAACAGATAATACCAAAAAAAATGCTATTTGTCCTGGTAATACGCGTACCATAGGGTTGGTAATAATTCCCCATAATTTTGATATTACTTCTTTTATCTTTTTCATGTCATCCCTCTTCTATTTTTCAACTACATGAATTAAATCTTTAGAAATCTCTTCCAATGAACGACCAATTGACTTTTTTGAAACATATTCTGTTTCTTTCATTTGGTAATACTCTTTTTCATCCATTTCTTTGGCCCTTTGTGAAACAATATTCACTAATAAATATTTAGAACCCACTTTTGCTAATAGCTTATCAATAGATGGATATATCATAATCTCACTCTCCCTTATTATTAGAATATATCATCTACTTTAAAACTGCAATGAATTTACAAAAAATTGACAAAACTTTACATTATTTGATTATTTCATATATTAATAATTGTTTTTCTACTTCTTCTTCCTGAATAGTAAAACAATCTAAAATATCATTAACTTTTACATCTACTTCATCTAAGTATATTTTTAATAACTCATCATTTTCTTTTACAAAGTCACCTACTTTATGACTTAAAACAATCCCCACTTGGTAGTGTATTTTATCTTCTTTTTGAAATCTTCCTGCACCTATTTTTCTAGCAATCTCACCAAGACCCAAAGCATCTATATGAGAGATGTATCCAGCTTTTGCACTTCTAACAGAAAAAATTCTATTTGAAATCTCTAATTTTGATAAATCTCCACCCTGTGAAGATACCATTTGCTCAAACTTATTATAAGCTTGGCCTGTATTAATTTTTTTGAAACATTGTTGCTCTGCTTCTTCTAATTCTATACCTTCTACAGAACTTACAATCAATCCTGCTGTTTTAATAATAAGTTCCATTACATCTTCTGGCCCCATACCTTTTAATGTACTAATAGACTCTTGCACTTCCAATGAATTTCCAATGGCATACCCTAATGGCTCATCCATATTTGTTAAAATACAGATTATCTTTTTATTATAGCGTTTTCCAATATCTATCATAGTATTAGCTAATTTTCTAGCATCCTCAATAGTTTTCATAAGGGCTCCATTACCAACTTTTACATCAATAAAAATGACATCTGCACCACTAGCTATTTTCTTAGACATAATACTAGACGCTATTAAAGGGATTGAATCTACTGTGCCAGTTACATCTCTTAACGCATATAGTTTTTTATCTGCTGGAACAAGATTCCCAGACTGGCTTATTACAGATACGCCTATACTATTCACTTGATTAATAAATTCGTCTCTTGAAAGTTCTACTCTGTAGCCAGGAATAGCTTCTAACTTATCAATAGTTCCACCTGTATGACCTAATCCTCGACCACTCATTTTTGCTACTTTCAAGCCAAAAGAAGCCAGTAAAGGTGCTAATATAAGAGTAACTTTATCTCCTACTCCACCTGTTGAATGTTTATCTACTTTAATTCCGTCAATACTACTCAAATTAATAGTCTCTCCACTATGTAACATTGCATCCGTTAAATAAAAAGTTTCTTCTTCATTCATTCCGTTAATAACAATTGCCATTAAAAGAGCACTTATTTGGTAATCTGCTATTTCACCTTTTAGCATTCCCAAAATTACAAAATCTATTTCTTCTTTTGTTAAGATTCGTCCATGCTTCTTTTTCTCAATTATCTCTAAGATTGTCATATTATCACCATATTTATTGTAGCATAAGGAGAAAGAAAAAGAAAGATAAATAGTTTTTGCTTATCATAAATTATTATTAAAAAATAAGAAAAGCAGATTACTCTGCTTTTGATTTTGGCTTATTAGATAGAAACGTAACTTTCTCAGCTACTACTTCTACTAATTGACGCTTATGTTCTTCTTCTGTTTCAATATTTCTTGTTTGAATTCTTCCTTTGATTCCAACAAGATCACCAGTTTGGCAATACTCTACTGTACTCTCTGCCACACCTTTCCACATGACACAAGAAATAAAATCAGTTTCATACTCTCCATTAGAGTTTTTGAAAGACCTTGGAACAGCCAGTGTCATACGCGCTAATTTTTTGCCATTTTCTGTCTCTTTTAGTTCTGGGGTTTGAACAATTCTACCGACTAATACAGCTTGATTTAGCACAACTTTTTCCTCCTTTCGAAAAACATGATACTACACTTTAAAAAATAATAAAAAAGTCTATTTTTCCATTAATTTAAATATTCTTTATCAACTTTTCAATTATTTCTATCTAAAACTTATTTTTAGAAAAGTGGAAATTTTCAAAAACAAAAAACATCATTTAGATGTTTTAGAAATAGTTTTTTAATAATGCATTCAATTCTACCGCATATTCCATAGGAAGTTCCTCACGGAAACGATCAATAAATCCCATAATAATTAATTCCTTCGCCTTCTCTTCACTAACTCCTCTGCTCATAAGATAAAAAAGCTTATCTTTACTAATTTTAGCTACTGTCGCTTCATGGTTTAACTGTGAAGAATTATTCTCTACAATATTTTTAGGAATGGTATCGCTCTTAGATTCTTCATCCAATATAATAGTATCACATTTTATCATAGCTTGAGAGTGATGAGCTTCTTTCGTAATTCTAACAGTGCCTCGATAATTGGATTCTCCACCATTAGCAGCTATAGACTTACTAATAATGTCGCTAGTAGTGTATGGTGCTAAATGAATCATTCTAGAACCTGCATCCTGAATTTGTCCTTTAGAAGCTACTGCAATAGAAATGCATCTACCCTTTGCATATGGTCCTGCTAAAATACACCCTGGATACTTCATATTTGCTTTAGATCCAATATTTCCATCGATCCATTCCATTAAGCCATTTTCTTCTACCTTAGCTCTCTTGGTAACTAAGTTATAAACGTCACTAGACCAATTTTGAATGGTTGTATATCTGCATTTAGCATTTTTTCCAACAAAAATTTCAACAACAGCTACATGTAAAGAGTCTTCTGAATAAGTAGGCGCTGTACAACCTTCCATGTAATGAAGTTCAGCACCTTCATCAACAATAATAAGAGTTCTTTCAAACTGCCCCATATTAGCACTATTTAGTCGAAAATAACTTTGCAAAGGTCTATCTATCTTAGTATAAGGAGGTACATATATAAAAGTTCCACCGCTCCATACTGCACCATTCAAAGCAGTATATTTATTCTCGTTTACATTAACTAAATGGTTAAAATATTGTTCAAATAACTCTGGATATTTTTTTAAAGCTGTATCTGTATCACAAAATAAAATATTTTTTTCTTCCAATTCCTCTATCATATGATGATAAACTACTTCACTCTCATATTGAGCCCCAATTCCTGCTAAATACTTTTTTTCTGCTTCTGGAAGCCCTAACTTATCAAATGTATCTCTAACATTTTGGGGAACATCATCCCAACTTTTTTCTACTTTGGAAGAAGCTCTTGTTTTATAATAAGTAATAGAATCAAAATCTATTTTTAATTCTGGGCCAAAAGATGGTTGAGATGAATCTATAAACTTTTGATAAGCTTTTAGTCGAAAGTTACACATCCATTCTGGTTCATCTTTTAATCTAGAAATTTCTCTTACTTTTTCTTCATCTAGTCCTTTGATTTCCATAAAATCACCTATTAATTATTATACTAAAAAAAAAGAGAAAGAAAAAGAAAATCGCTAGAATTTCTAATTTTCTTTTTCCTTTTCTTATCATTTATTTAATTTTATTCTTTTTTTCCTAATAACTTTTGTTTAGCTTGTTCAAAAGAAATAATCCTAGAAGAATTTCCAGTATTAGCGGGATTGCTATACTCTTCATGATACCATTTATAAGTTGAAAGAGCTTGTCCCAACAATGTTGGCAAATATTCTTCTGGGAAGGTTGCTTCATGTATTGTATAAGCATATAGCATATCTCTATCTAATTTCGCTAAAACATCAATTGGTATAATTCCATCTATCATAGGAACTCTTTCAAAAAATTGATGAGAGAAAATATCTATAACATCGCCATTCTCAATAATTATAGGTCTTAATTCATCTATTAAAAATTCTAAAAATATACCATCTTTATCATAATGATTTTCTGAAAATTGTACCACTCTAGCAACCATTAAATTAATGACTGGTTCCATATTGATTTAACTCCTCTAATATCTTCTCTGCTCCCCACCATGGTAATAAAGCACATTTTTTTCTATTTGGTTGTTTGTAAACATCATCATAAACAATCGCTTGCTCTAAAATTTCAGCATCATATTCTTTTTCATCAATCATGTTAGCATAATTCTTCAATATTTCAATCGCTTCTTGAACACTTTTTCCAGTTAATGTTTCCACCATAATAGAAGAAGAACTTGTACAAATAGCGCAAGCTTCTCCATCAAAATGAATATCTTTTATAATATTTTCTTCTATTTTCATTTGTACTTTTACTTCATCAATACAAGACTCATTATTCATATCAGCAAAATAATAATTTTCATCTTCTACTAATCCTTTATTGCGTGGGTTTTGGTAATGATCTAAAATAATTCCTCTTTTTAAATTAGGTTCCATATTCTTCCCCTTTCTTTCTATTTCAATTTTTTATTTTCTTTTTTTCAAAAGCAGTAGATTCTTGCGTATCGCTTTTATGATTTTGAAGTTGATTTTCTAAAACAGAGCTCTTAACAGTATAATAATCATCTTTGCAAATTAACTTGAGTAATTCATTGATTACAAGTCTCAAATCTGTTCGCCCAAATATTCGTGCAGCAGCAGAATGTTCATTTCCTCCACCATTAAATACATGCATAATAGCAGCTATATCCATTCCTCCCAATGTTCTAGCGCTTATCCCAACTTGATTTTCCGATAAAAAACCAATTGCATAGGCAGCATCTACTTTATACTGTAACAAATAATCTGCAGCTTGCGCTAACTCTGCTGGTGTATAAATAGTTTCTGGATTTTCTTTATTACTAATAATAGCAACATTATGAATAGTATATGGAATAAAGGTGGTTCCATCTATTAAATGTTGTACTTTTCTATCATTTTCAAAATCTTCTACAAATAAGTCGTTTACATCTTGAATAGTTACACCTTTACTAATCAGTTTAGCAGTTACTTCTAAAGTCCCCTGAGTAGCATTTTTTCTAAGTTTATTTGTATCTAAAAAAATACCTGCTAAAAAGCATTTCGCTAAAGATTGATCAATATTGATACCAAATAAACGAAATAATCTAGTAACCATCTCACAAGTACTAGATGTATTAATATCAATAAAATCATCTTCTGTAGGTATAGTAAATTCATCTTCTTTATGATGATCCAAAATAAGAATACTTGAAAATGATGATAATTGCTCTTTCAAATCTAGTGGAATCAAATTTGTTTTATTAACATCTACTGTTACAAGTAAATCATTTCCAGTACGATATTTAGGAACTTCACTTGATTTTAAAATCGAATACTTATCCAAAGCAAATTCATAAATGCTTCTAACTCCTACATCCATAGTCACTATATTATCATCTACTATTAAAGTAGCTTCTACCCCTAAATGCTTACAAATCTCAACCATTCCAATGGCTGCTCCTATTGCATCAAAATCTATATTAGTATGTGGAACAATAAAAACTCTCTTGCTCCTTTTTATTTTAAATTCTAAAATATATTTAAACTCTTTTAAGTTCTTTATCAACTCTATCCCCTCTGAAATTATATACTAACACTTTCAAAAATGAATGTCAATTCGCAAAAAAAGAAGCTTATCTAGCTTCTACAATTAATTTAATGGCAGTTCTCTCTTCACCATCTATTTGAATATCAGTAAAGGCTGGAATACAAACTAAATTTTTTCCAGATGGAGCTACAAATCCTCTAGCAATCGCAATCGCTTTAATTGCTTGATTTAATGCTCCTGCACCAATCGCCTGAATTTCCACTTCCCCTTTTTCTCTAAAAACATTCGCAAGTGCTCCTGCTACTGAATTGGGATTTGATTTTGTCCCTACTTTAAGTGTTTCCATAAATAATATTTCATTCCTTTCTACAATTAAGCATATGAAGGAAATAAAAAATTAGAACTATTTATGAATAACTATCGCACAATCTCGATCTGTTTTTATCTTCCTAAATCCTCTACCAGTAGCTAAAGAATATATAGTAGAATTAAAGTTTCCAGATACAAACATTTTATACAATTCAAAAGAAAGCAAAAGTTGATAGCCTCCTCTATCTGGATTACCTACAAAATCATCTTTTGTAATTTTAGGAGAATTTCCTTTTTTAATAAGTGAAAACCACTCTGGTTTTCTTTCAATCTCATAATAAGAAAGCCAACCAGAATCTTTTAATAAAGGCATAATCTTTTCTGTAACCACTTTATAAAACTCGCTAGGTTCTAGGAAATTATGAACATTAGAAAGTAATGCACAGTCAAAAATGTTATCTGGTAAATTTAAATTTTCAATATTCATTAAATCTGCTGTTTCAAAGTGAAAATAAGCATTCTCTAACCCTTCACGGACTTGCTCATAAAAATCCTTAGATTTCGTATAAAGATAGTGAGTGACCCTCATAGATTGATGATCTTTAAAATTCTTCTCATCCAATAAGACCCATTCTTGTAATAAATCTCTCCCACCTTTATTATAAATCAAATACCAATACATACGAGCTGGCGACTCAGGAACTTTAGATAAAATATAGTCCATCGTTTTTCCACTTAAAAATTTGTCAGTTAATGGGTAAATAAGAAACCAGTAAAATTCCTCATAAGTTAAATAGTAAGCGGCCCATATCTTTAAGCAGTCTATAAAGAATTGCTTAGAATTGATATCTATACTATAGACATCTTTTACTCCAAGTCCTACTAAATCTAAGGAAGTATCATAGGACGATGCTATTATAAAAGCACTAGCACCTTTAGGAACACCTTCCGCTTTAATATACCCATTGTTTTCATTACTAAATAATGCTGGATGAGCCTTAACATAATGCATTTTGGCATCATCTAATGAACCATATAATGTATGGGCTGGAGTTCTACCAAAAAATTCTAACGATTCCTCAAAATCCTTTTTAGCATCCTCATAATTAATACCAGATGTAATTCTCACACCGCATCTCCCCCTAAAAATCTATTGTATTATAGCACATTTTAAAATACAGTCAAATTTTTTTATTTTGGTATTGACAAAATAAAAAATAATACGTATAATTGTAAATGTTGATGCGGGTGTAGTTCAATGGTAGAACTCCAGCCTTCCAAGCTGATAACGTGGGTCCGATTCCCATCACCCGCTCCATTTAAAATTAAAGCGTGAATTTCATTCACGTTTTTATTTTGCATTTCACAGGGTGAATCGGGGCCACATTATCAGACTTGGTACTACTTATTTTGCAAATATTCTATAATATCATCAAATAAACTATACCATTTAACTTGTACGCAGTACCTATCCTTCTCATATTTTGAATTATAATTTAAACACCTAGTTTTTGGCTGGACAATTAACTGTCCAAAATGAATAGCTGTAGAATCTTGATTTTTCCTTGATGAAACAATTTTATAAATATCATTTCTAGTTATCCAAAGAAAATCGTTAGGTTCTCCATAAATCAAAGCATCAATTCGATAATTAGAATTATTACCCCGAAGCACAAATCTTTCTAGTGCTTTTTGAACTAAACGCTCTTTATTAAAAGATTTATTTATTACTTCTATCTCATTCTGATGATTTTTCTTATACTCTTCCACAGACAATCTTTTTCTACCTTTACCATTTATTGTACCATCTGCATAATGGTAACTAAGATAACTATTTATAACATCTTCTTCCACTCCACTATGCGCTAAAAATTTTGTAAAATTAGTAATAGTATCTATATGCACAGAATTTCTAGCACCTTTCTTAATACTTATTCCCTTCATAATACCATCAACTTTTACAAAAATATCTGACTTTTGTGGGTAGTGATTTCTCCAACATTTTATATTTTCATCTTCAGATATTGTGGGATACAAGTTTTTTATCAACTCCTGACCAATAGGATCTAACTCACTAATCTCTCTGCCATTAAAGTATTGAACAAAAGAATACTCATTATCAAAACCACTGCTTGGCTTCTCACACAAATAAATCACCTCCTACTATAAGTATTATTGTAACGAATCAAATTTCCTTTTCTAATTGTGTTTTTTATATAAGAAATTCTTTTTTCCCATATCATTAATTCAAAAAACTATGAACCTAAATTCATAGTTTTTTATTTAACTCAATATCATACTCTTCTAGGGCTTCTAATAAATATTACCCTGGCTTCATTATTATTTTTTCATAAGTAGTTGCTTGTTCAAATAAATCCATTAAACTAGAAAATTTCCTTTCTCTTCTAGCAATAAATTCGTCACTATTACCTCTTTGCTTAAATCGCTTTACATATTCATCAAAATTATCTCTTGTAGGACATACTAAAATAATTCTTAAGTTTTCAATTCGCAATGAAATGCCAGAACTATCGTAAGACTTAAAAACATGATCTATAAAAGGAGATACAACAATTTTCCCTTCATTAAGTAATTGCTCTGCATCAGTAAGAAAGTTTTTTAGGATAATCAGGATTCTCTGTCCGTAAATTTGTAGATCCTTTCCTCTGTTCTAATGGTAAGTGTCTAATAGACTCATCATAAATGTATTTATAATCTTGAAAATCAAAATCAACTACATTATTGCGCCTATTTTCTAACTCCGTTTTTCCTGTCCCCATATAAGCCATTATTAACAACTTGTCCATTTTTATCACTTCTTTCTAATATTAATTTTATTATAACATATTTTTTCTATCATTAATTACAAAATAATTCTTAAAGATTTGGATAAAATATGATAAAATAAATTTATAAAAGAGGTGTTTTTATGAAACTTAAAATTGTTGGCTCTGGCTCATTACCAGTAAAGAAATGGTAATAATAAACATATGGGAATAGAAGATATAGAGATGCTAATAAAAAAACATGAAAAAAAAATAATACCTACACATATGGGGCAAGTAGCTAGAGAAGAAGCTGAAAAAAAGATAATACAAAATTTAATTATTCCTAATGATGGAGCTGAATTTGAAGTATAGAAAAAAAGCAAAAAATTGCTTTTTTTATTGTGTTATAATATTTCTTCCTTTAATATTTCGGCGTATTTATCGGATCCTTCCCAAACAATAACGGAATATAAATTTGCTATATCTTGCAATTCATTAATAATATAAGTGGCAATATTTTCTATAGTTGCTCTCGTTTTTATAACATCATCTATATAAGTCTTATCTAGTTTACTTATTACTAAATCAATTTTAGGATTAATCTCATGAAAATCTAAACTGCCTACCATATTATTAACTAATTTATCTACAAAATTAATTTCAATTCTAAATGTGTGTCCATGAATATGTTTCCCATGAGCAGCATCAATATTTCTAATAATACAAAGTCTTGCCATTTTTTCATTTCCTCCCATAAAATTTTACTATTATAATTATATTACAAAATATAAAAATAAGTCTAGTACTATTGAATTTTAATAATAACTTATATATAATCATTTTAATGAAAAGTAAATTTGAAATATAGCTAATATAGTAACTGCTTGAGAAACGCTAAATAAAAATAGATAGCTATGATTTATAAAAAATATTATTAAAGAGGTATATAAATATGAGAAAAAAAGAATTACTTGATTACTACTCCAATAACTTTACTATTGATCAACTTTCATCTGAAGATATTTTAAAATTAACTGATAATTATATTAAAATAGAAATAGTTAAAGCCTTTAATATATCCATAAAAGAATTTGATAAGATCAAAAAGAAAAAAGGTATACCTAATATATATTTAGAAAATTCTATAAGAAATATAGCAGTCTTATTAAACTATATAGATACAAAAGGAAAAGATATTAGCGACGAATTTAGAAAAGAGTTTTATTCTTTCCTAATATATGCAATAAATCAATCAATTCCACATAGAGACTTCTACATAGAAAATCTATCACAAATAGATTTTTCTAGAAAACAAATAAAAAAACTTTTACTTAGCAAAGAAATTGATATTCAATATCGTTTGAAGAAATTAGACTTTCTCATTCCAATCATAGACCAACTAGTAGAAACTTTTTTACAAGAAAAACAAAAATCCTCTCTAAAAAATAATATTGAGGTACTAAATAATAACAAGAGCACAAATTCAATAAACTCTAGAACTCATTTTAATATTTTCAATTCTAAAAAGGAAATTACTGTTAATGCGGGTGGAGAAAATCAAACTTATTATGTAAACTTTTCTGATGAGAAATATTCTATCAACTCTAGAAAGAGGACTAGAAAAAATAACGGTTCTCTCCATAACTACAAATTAGAAAATGAAAAAAGACAATTACATGGAAAGATTGGGGAAAAGATAGCACTAGAAGCTGAAAAAATGAGACTAATAAGTATTGGCTTAGAAGATTTAGTTGAGCATGTTCAACTTGTTGCTCAATTAGATGAGGAAATAACTTTTGATGGTTTAGGGTATGATATCATTAGTTTTAATAAAAAAAGAGAGCGAGTTTTTATAGAAGTTAAAACATCATTTGGGAAAACAGATAAACCTTTCTTTATTTCAAAAAAAGAGATAGAACTCATTCAAGGAATAACAAAGGAACATGAGTGTAAAGAAATTTTAATTTATTATATTCTAATAGATGGTCAGAATATCACCATTAAAAGTATTTATCCTTATGAATTTAATAAACTAAAATTAACACCTATATTATATAAAGTTGATTTATGAAAAAACACGTAAATTAAATACGTGTTTTTTCATATTCTTCCTTTGTCATACCATAAGAATATAATTCCTCTAATTCATCTAAAAAAGTGTACTTAGTGTAATAATTTTTTTCTCGTTTTTTAAAGCCTAACTTTTCCATTAGTTTCCACGAAGCAACATTCTTAATAGCAGCTCCTGTTTTAATTTATTTAATTTCTACTTATCAAACATATACTTTAAAGTTTCTTTAGCACATTCAGTTGCATATCCTTTTCTTTGATAATCAGGATGAATAAACCAGCCTATTCCTCTAATGCTAGAATCAGGAATTGTATCATCTTCCATGCTTGCTGCATGTACACTAATCTGACCAATACACTCAGCATTTTCTTTTAAAACAATACTCCACTGAAATTTATCTAAATCATTAGCAGTCGCTAGCTTCTTATACCGCCAATTCTTTTCTTCTTCCCAATCTAAACTCATTTTACTAGTTAAATAAAACTTATTCACTTCTGGGATGCATAAAATCTCCCATATTTTTTTAAATCACTCTCTATGGTTGACCTCAAAAAAAGCCTATCATTTTCTATTACTTTACTACCAATAAAATTCATACTATTATTCCACTATTCCTCCATGACAATGAAGTTCAAACAATAATTCTCCATCTTTGTATACTTGCTCTATTCCATTAAAATTTTCCATTGTTCCCTCTGATTGAAAAGTATAAATATATCCATCATTTTCAAAATGACTTGGTCCCCTAAGTGGAAGTACAGTAGTATCCTCTCCTACTTTTGATAGTGCTATTCGCAATACTTTATCCATCACTTCTTCAGTGACACTCTCATTCAATGTAACTCCATAATAATTCATTCCCCACTTTGGAATATCATCTTTACGATAAACAACTTCTTCACCAATAAACCTTGTAG
This sequence comes from uncultured Bacilli bacterium, assembly GCA_964018915.1. Taxonomy (GTDB): domain Bacteria; phylum Bacillota_I; class Bacilli_A; order RF39; family UBA660; genus UBA5578. The sequence continues at coordinate 383,711 of CAXHRJ010000001.1, forward strand.
TACCAAAGTAAGTATCATGATATCGCATTACTTCTCCTTCTAATTCTACTTCATAATGGTAGTCATTAGAACCCAATCTACTTGATATTTCTTTAGCGGTTGAAGAAGCATAAGTTGATTTTTTTGCATCTATTAAAAATCCTACTAACAAACTTTCTGGCAAATCATTAAATGTTGGTAATTGATGTTTTGGAAGCCCAAGTTTAATTGCATATTCTTGCATAACTATGTAATCATCTTTTTTACTTCTATCTAAGCAAAATACTTTATTTGAAAAAACAACATAATGATATTTATCATTTTTAAAATCACAATACCAATCACTACAATGAGTATTATCAATTAGTTCACTAAGTCTTTCTGTATACTCTTTGATTTTATCATTTGATATCCAAACTGTATCCATAGTCCATCTATCTAGCCATGGCGTTCCTTCTTTTTCTGTTATAAATTCAACATCGTGACTAATAACTTCTAATTCTTTTATAATTGAATCATCTATTAAGCTTTCCTCTATAATCACACCTTTATAATTCATATTACTCACCTCTTTGTCTTTCGAATTCCGCTTCTCTTTCCTTAAAAAAATCATAATAAACTCTAATATTAGGAAGTTCTGTCCACTTTCTTGGAACGACTGGTATAGAATCTAAATCATAAATTTTTGCCTCTAATAAGTTCAATAAAAATGGAGAATGGGTAGAAATAATGAACTGACAATTATAAAATCTTGCAGAGTCTTCAATAAACTTCTTCAATTTTAATTGATTTTCAGCAGATAAACTATTTTCTGGTTCATCTAAAATATAAATACTATCTTCTTTTATCTCTCGCTCCCAAAACATCAAAGCAGATTCTCCATTAGACTGTTCTACTATATTATTATTTCCTAATCTTTCACGAACAAACTTTGACATACTTTTTGTCTTAGAATCATATACTTCCCTTAATTCCTCATAATTGTCAAAATTACTATTTCCACGCTCAAATTTATGTTCCAAATACTCTCTACTAAGTTTTTCTTTTTTACGATTAACATTCATATTAATAGAACGAACATCTAAAAGATAATCAAAAACATCATCACTACTAATTAATTTAATATCAATAGGATCCTCGTAAGACATTTCGTATTTGCAATCTTCAACATAGATATCAAAAAAAGAACCTTTATCTAATCTAGTCTTTCTAGTAGCTTCTAACTTTTCTGCTATCATATTAATTAAAGTAGTTTTTCCAGAACCATTTCCACCATAAAAAATAGTAATAGTGGTGAAATCTAATTCTTTCAAATCTTTACTTGAAAATAATCCTATAGGATAATAACTATTAAATATCCTTCTCATTTCTTTTCCAAATACAATATCATGTTCTTGACGATCTGTTAATAAAGTAAACTTTTTTAAATAAATCATATCTTATCTTCTCCTACTAATAGAATCTTTTCAAAATCATATTGTTCTAATCATATATTCTACTACTTCACAATTTTCATCTAATAAAAACTTTCCTTCAAAAATATCTGGTTGAAACAAATAAGAAACAAACTTTTTATTCTGTGAAAACTGGTTAATGTCCTTTAAATCTTCTTCCTCTATCCAAAATAATTTTCCCTCTTCTGATTCTTTTAATTCTCCATCATAATCAGTCGCTGTAAATATATAAATAATACCTTCATAACTATCCTTCCAACAAGATATTCCTTGCAATCTAGGATTTAATAAAGTAAGTCCTGTTTCTTCTAAAAACTCTCTTGTAACACATTCTAAAGGTGTCTCACCTTCTTCAAACTTTCCTCTAGGAGGAGTATATACTTGCCCCCATTTTTTATTATATTTAAGCATTAAAACTTTACCTTCCGATTTTAGATAACAAGCAGTAGAGTCATAATGAACCAAACGGTCTTTTTTTGTTTTTGCATTATCTTTTTCATTTTTCATATGATACCTTCTCGCTATTACCAGTATATCAAACATACATTCGCACGTCAATGAGATTTCAATTTTATTTCTCATTTTAAAATAACTAAAAAAAGAAAAGTTAATCTTTTCTTCCCTTATTTTCTAATGAAATGTCTAGGCTCTCCTTGTTTAAATTTTGAAATAACATATTGTTTATTAATGTCATCGATTGGTCCACGAATATCCATATTTTCTTTATTAGGTTTATATAAAGTCCTTAAACATTCAGCAAATGCCGTATGCTCAATACCACTTCCCCTTAGTAATTCATCAACACTTACCCCATACATAGATGCTCTTGGCATATTTATTTTGGTAGTGTAATAAAAATAACGAACTGCTAAAGTATATAAATCAATGTTAGGACTAAATCTGTTTCCTTCTAGATATTTTGGCTTTAATAAAATTGGGTCTGGCGCTACAAAAGAATTTCCTACTTTAGTCTCTATATCACCTACTTGCATATCTTGATAATCTGTTAAATAAATTTTTCCTCTATTTTTATGATATAAAACATTTCCTTCGGATGCCATATCAGGATTGATAATTCCATTTTTATGACATTCATCTACTGCATTCGCCACCATTAATATATAGTTTGTTATCTCATCTAGCGTAATATCATAACGATGTTCATTTAAATAATCTCCAAAAGAAATAAGTTCATCTTCTAAAGTACCTGGTAAAATAGGTTCAATATAGGCTTCAAATCCATTCTCTGTTTCTAAGATATCTATTGGTAAATTTAAAGCAGTAATACCTGTTGTCCTTTTTGCATACTCATATCTTGCTACTTTCATTCTTTTTTCATAATCTGTTAATCCTATAAACCTTTTTATTAGAAATTGCTGATTTAAATAATAAAGAGTGACCTTTTTTCCTTCTACATTAGGTACCATAGAATTTAATGTACTCATAGGCATCTTCATAGTAATTCCCCCTTTGCTGGAAATATACTTTAACACAAAATAAGAAATAGCACAAATTTTATGATATAATTTAACTATAAATGAGGAACTTATGAATATAACAGAGTTAGTAAAAGAAGGATTATAAAAAAAAATTAGAAAGAGACTATAATAAACTAAGCAATTACACAAGAGAAGTAATAAAAGATAGATATCAACAAATATTAGAAGTATTATTTGTTGATAAATAAAAAAGGCTACTAAAAAGTAGTCTTTTTACATTCTTCCACCATTAATACAAATATTTTCACCAGTAATAAAACTAGCCTCGCCAGAAAGTAAAAATAAACATAATTTGGCAGTATCTTCTGTTTTTGCAAGTCTTCCAAGTGGTGTTTCTATTAGTTTCTCTTCAATTTCTTCTTTTGTCCAACCTTTGATTGCTAGAGGAGTTGGAGTAAGTGCTGGGCAAATGGCATTGACTCGAATCTTTTTGTCAGCAAATTCTAAAGCACTTGCTTTGGTAAAATTGATAATTGCTGCTGCTGCACTACAATAAGCGGCAGATTCTGTACAAGGCATTACTCCTAAATGAGAAGAAATATTTACAATACTTCCTCCTTCATTCATAATAGTATAAGCATGTTTTGAAACTATTACTTTTCCTATTAAATTAATATCTAATACCCTTTTAAAATCTTCTATAGAAAAGTCTTTAATATAACTATCAATAAAAGTTCCTGCGTTATTTACTAAGTAGTCTAAAGAACCAAACTCTTCTTGTATCTTTTTTATTACAGAAATAACATTTTCTTCTTTACTAACATCGCACTGATAGATTCGTAAATCATCACTTTTTACTTCTTCCCTCAATTTATCAGCATTTTCCAAATTGGTACTATAACAAGTAATAACTTTACAACCACGCTCTAGCAATTCTAAAACAATTTCTTTTCCAATACCACTAGTACCACCTGTTACAAAAGCAATTTTTCCATTCATGTTATCCTCCAATAATTTCATTTACTTGATTCATAAATTTTTCTCTATCTTTCGTCTCAAAATACCCTTCTATTTTTCCTTTTAAAGAACCATCTTTATAAACGAGAAGAGCAGGAAATTCTTGAATATCATATTCATTTTCTTTTTCTTCTTCAAAAGCTGCTTTATAAAAAAGAGTGTCACTAGGAAATTCTTTCGTTATTTCTTTAACAGGGATTGATTTTAATAAGCACTGAATAGAAGAGTCTTGGTAGCACTCTATAAGTACTAAAGATTTTCCACTTACTTTCTCTTCTATTTCAGAAGATTCTATCATAAAAAATTCAGAAAGTGGAGCTGCTCCATAACGATCTACAAATAAATCCTTCGTAGTTCTTTTATCTTCTTCTATTTCTTTTTCTATTTTTTTGCACTCTTCTTCTGTTTTACCAACACGAATAGCTCCTATTGGACATTCTCTTTCGCATTTTCTACATGATATGCATTTGTCATTGTCAATTTTAATTGTCTCTTTTTCTTCATCCCAAGTAAGTGCACCTGTTGGGCAGACTTCTATCCCGCCACATTCACTTGCATTATCACAAATTTTAAAATTTACATATACTGCCATTTCTTAATTTTCCTTTCTTTCATATACTCGGTATCCTATATCTTCAATAACATGAAGTTTTTCTAACATACCAGCACGTGTTAGAATATCATTAATTTTCTTTATCATAGATTGTTTTTCTTCTTCACTAGAAGGTATTTTAATATCTGCCCACCACGCTAACATCTCTTCATCTAACTCTTCTAATGTTTCAAAACAATCCTCATTATAAGTTTTTCCAGAATGGACTAACTCATAACCATTTCTAGCCATAAATTGTTCAATTAAATGATTAGATTTAGAAATTCTATCAGAATGATTCTCACTTTCATCAAATACTGTAAATAATTCATTTGTTACAGCATTTTCTGTTGGTTCTACAAAGATAATTCTATCACTTACACGAATCATTTCTTTTAATATTTCTTCTTTTAATTCTAAATTAATACTATAGGTACCATGACTTAAATCAAATTCATGAAAGCTAGTATTTAATAAAACATTAAAGCTCTTATCTGCAAAAGTCATGTTTTTAGCATCCATCAACTCTAACGTAATATTAGTACAATCTTTTAAGTTCTCTTTTGCCATTTCTAAAAATTCACTTGAGGTATCAATTCCAACTACGTTTTTCGCATACTTAGATAATATTCTCGTATATTTTCCATTTGAGAAACCTTGTTCTAATGCATTTTCCACTGTTAAATAATTTTCTAATTCTTTCCACATTTCTTCAAAACTAATCATTTTACTTCCTTCTTTCTATTTATTTTTCTTTCTTAACATATTAATAGATAAAATTAGTTTATCTACTAGTTCTTTCACATCACTTTCCGTATTATATTTTCCAATACTAATACGAATTGGACTATAATTTTCTAAGTCTGCATGGCATGCAACTAATACATGAGATGGTTCTGATAATTGAGCATTACAAGCAGAGCCCGTTGATACATAAATACCAAAGGATTCTAGTACTAATAATAATTCATCCCCCTTTACTCCCTTAAAAGCAATACAAAAAGTATTAGGCATACGATTTTCTAAGTCTCCATAAATATGTACATCTTCTATAGAAGAAAGAATCTCTTCTTCTATCTTATCTCTTAACTTTTTAATTCGTTCATATTCATTATTATCTTCTAATAGGAGTTCTACAGCCTTTCCAAGCCCTATAATATAAGGAGCATTTTCAGTTCCGCCCCTTCTACTACCTTCTTGATGTCCAAAAATAAGTGGTGTATAAGGAATACCTTTTCTAATGTATAAAGCCCCTACTCCTTTGGGAGCATAAATTTTATGGCCTGCTAAAGTAAGAGTATCTGCCCCTAACTCATTAACGTCAATATCTATTTTGCCTACTGCCTGTACCGCATCTACATGAAATAAAATGCCATGCTCATGAGCAATACTACCAATTTCTTTTATTGGATAAATATTACCTATTTCATTATTTGCTAACATAACAGTAATTAATAGAGTATCTTCTCTAATACTTTTCTTCAATTCTTCTAAATCTAATCTACCACATTCATCAACTGATAAATACGTAACTTCATATCCAATACTGCTCAAATAAGACATTGTCTCCATAATAGAAGCATGTTCTATACTAGTAGTAATAATATGCTTTTTATCTGGATTATTTCTAACAGCACTCATAATAGCTGTTACATTACTTTCACTAGCACAACTCGTAAATAAAATCTCTTCAGACTCTGCGTGTAATAATTTTGCAACCAAACTTCTAACATCTTCTATTTTCTCTTTTACAGAACTTCCAAACGAATAAATACTACTAGGATTTCCATATTCTTCCTCAAAATATTCTTTCATTGCTTCTAATACTTTTTCATCACACTTCGTAGTAGCATTATTATCAAAATAGATATTTTTATTCATAAATACCACCCTTATTAGTTTTATTATACTATAAATAAGTTCGTTTTACTACAAAAGAAAAGAATAAAAACACTTTATTCTTCTGTTACTTCTTCATAATATTTTTTGTACTTTTCAATATCTGATAAAATTTCTCTCATATCATTTAAAAATTTTTCATATTCTTCATCTTTGATATAACACTTAGCATATCCATCACTACCGAATTTTTCCTTTAAGTGATTAAATTCTCTTTCAAGCATCTCATCTTCCGTCATTTCTGGAAAATGTTTTACACTATAAGCACGAGCTCTTGTAACCATCGTTTTTAAATCTGGAGTCTTATCAGCAGATGAAATTAATTTTCCATAAATACTTCTAGGTTCCCCTTCTAAGGAAGAACGATGGTCTTCAATTGCTTCTTTAATAATAAGTCTTTCTTCATCCGTAAAGAATTCTTTCATCTTCCAATTTTCATAGAATACATTAGCAGATACCACTTCATGTTCATCTTTATTAATATGATGACCAATATCATGAAAAGCAGCAATCGTATAAACCATATCTAAATTTATATCTTCTAATTGTTTAGATAACGTAAAACTTCTTTTTAATACTTGGACAATATGATTAATATCATGTCCTTTATCATTTTTCTCATACTCTGGGAAAATTTCTCTTTCTACATATTCTTTTAGTTCTGGATTAATCCTACTTACTTTCTTTTCTTTCGTTTTTTCTTTATTTTCTTCTATGGTAATTATAGTATCTGCCCTTTCTTCCAACAATTCTGGATGATCAAAGATATATTGAATATATTTTATTGATTTTGCAAAATAATATCCATCCGCTACACGCTCATCGAAATTAATCCCAAACTCACATAAATCTCTTAATTCTCTTTTACCATCACTAGTAATAATTTCTTCTTTTTTAATTTCACCCATAGTCGCTAGTGAAGAACAAGTTCCAAAGTCATTAATATTGTGATAGATTGCTCCACACTTTATAGACCCTAAATTGGATACAATAATACTGCTATAGTACAAATTATCCTTTACTAAAGAAGCAGGAAGTTTTCCTTTTTGATCTAACCATTTGAATATTCCCATCAAAGGTACTCTTATGATATTAGGAAGTTTCCCTAAGGTATCAATGGCGTTATTAGCGCCTTCTTTTTTATCCTTTTTGTCTCTGATCCCAGATACTTTCTCCTTAATTTTTTTACTAATCGTTTCTAATGTATCTTCCGGGTCTATGGGAATCATAATCATCATCTGTTCTGACTTATCTTCAAAAATTACTTTTGCTACAAAAGAAATGACTACATCATTATGTTCAAAAACATGCCTATTCGCAACAAAATAATTTAATCTAGGACGATTATAAAATGTTTTACCAATAGCCATAACAAACGTTGGAAAATAGGTTAAATCCATACCTTCACTTTTTTTATTATTTACATACTTTACTAATTCTGTTAAATCCATCTTTTGGTTAATATAGACATCGCTATCACAACGATTTGGTTTTAAATCAATAGAGATTTGAGCCATTCCTGTTAAATCTCTTACACGTTTTCCATCTTTACGATCTCCAAACTTTTTCATCTAATCATCTACTCTCTAAATCTATTATACCAAGTTTTTTTAAACTATGGTATAATATTTTTGGTGATAGTATGAACAAGTACAAAGTTATTTTACTAGATTTAGATGACACTTTAATTGATAACTTAGAAAATGTAAAATACGCATACAAAAAAATGGTAGAATTTGTAGGAAAAGAATACTCAAAAGAAGGATTTAATAGATGGTACAATCTAGATAAACAGTATTGGATAGATTTTAGTAACCAAAAGCTAGAAGTACCCCCTGAATATAAGAGTAATCACGACGATTATGTAAAATACGTAAGAAGTTTACGTTATATGCTTTATTTTAATAACGAGATTAGTTTACAAACCGCATTTGAAATTAATGATTTATATCTAGAAAGCCTAAATGAATTAGTTGTTCCTGTTGAGGGGGCGAAAGAGATACTAAAATACCTACATTCTAAATATAGATTAGTAATCGCAACAAACGGACCTACTAGTGCTGTAGAATCTAAACTAAAAAAAATTGATTGTCTTGATTTTATTGATACCATCTTTTCCGCTGATATGACAGTTCATGAAGTTACAAAACCCGATAAAAGATATTTTGAGGAACTAGAAGATTTTATTAACTGTCACGATTTAGAAAAACTACTTATTATTGGAGATTCTTTACACTCTGAAGTACAAGGTGGTATGAACGCAGGTATAGACTCTATTTGGTTTAATCGCTTTCATGAAGATTTGAAAGAGAAATACAAGCCTACTCACATAATAGAAAATTTAATGGAACTAAAGAATATATTATAAAACGTTCAGAAATTTCTGAACGTTTTTTTATTCATCTAAATCATCAACAGAGTCTTTTCTTTGCTTAATTAAGAATATTTAATTTTGATGGTTCCTTAGATTCTATCTTTTCTGTTATGCCGCCAAGAGAAGATATCGTAATAAAATAGTCAGTTCCCTTTTCTGCATCAAATTCAATAAGTCCATTTTTTACCTTTAAGTCCTCACGAACAGATTGTAGTTTACTCTCCTCATACTGATAAAGTCTTAAAATATAACCATCTTCATATTTATTTGCTACTAATAATTTTACCCAAATTCCTTTTGGAATATCTCCTTTTTATTTCAAAGAAGCATAAATTCCTTCATCATAATTAGAAGCCTTTAAAATATTTTTTCTACTTTCAGGATTGTAGTTAAAATATCCTTAGAATCCCTTACTTTATTTCCATCAACAATCCATGCATATTGCAATTTTCTATTCTCATCATATGGAATAATCGTATCTTTTGAAATCGTAATAGAAATATCTTGAGTGTTAGAATCTTCTAAAAGAGAATCTAAATCCTCTAATGAGAAATCTTCTTTTCTAGTAACTTTTACATCACTTTTATTTTTCGTCCCTGATTCAGAAGTTACTACTACCTCAAAATGATTATCTCCAACCTTTAAATCTTTTTTTCCAGTGCCTCTAATAAAAGCATTTTCAGCTTCTGCAGTTGCTTTTATATTGATGTTGGTAACATTATTTACAACGGTCAATGTATAATGAAGAATGGCTTTCTTCTCTAAAGAATAACCATCTACTACTATTTCTTTTAAAGAATTATTCTTTGATAAATTTGTATTACTATTGGAATGGTTATTATCACTACTAATAAAGTATACTCTTCTTCACACTACAAACTTCTTATAGTAAATTATATCATATATCTCCTTTTTTATAACAGTGAAAGAAAACAAGGTTAAGTTTTTACCTTAGCCTTGTTTATTTCTTTTTCCTATAGCATCTTTAATAATTTCAGCAGTTTTTTCTACACCAAATGTATCTACATTAAGCACTAATTCATAATTATCAAAATCTTTCCAATTACAATTCGTATAATATTTATAATGTTTTTCTCTTTCACGGTTTACTTTCTTAATCTCTTTAGAAGCCTTTTTCTCATCTAAACCATAATACTTAATAGCCCTTTTTACTTTATCAGATTCACTACTATATAGAAACACTCTAAATACATTTTTCTGTTTTTTTAAAATATAGTCAGCACATCTTCCTACAATAACGCAAGAATCTTTTGCTAATTTTTTTATCACTTTTGTTTCAGCAATAAATAATGCATCATCATTAGAATAGAAGTTTCCTCCCATATTTCCTTTTTTCTGTTCACTTTTTTCAACATACTTTGGACTTAATCCAGATTCTTTTGAAACTAAAGAAATCATTTCCTTATCATAAAGAGGAACGTCTAATAAATCTGATAAGATTTTACCAACATATCTTCCTCCAGATCCATATTCTCTACCAATCGTAACTACTACTTTTGGGTCTCCTTTTCTTACATCCTTCTCTTCTTCTGATGGTTCTATTTCTTCTTTCTCTAACTTTATCAATTTTAAATATTCGGAACCAAAAATAAAGATAACTACTATAAAACATAAAGCATCTGCTATAGGTCCTGCATAAAGAGCTCCATAAAGTCCCATTCTATTTGTTAAGAATAATGCTAGTGGGATAAACAAAATAATTTGTCTTGTAAATGAAACTAACGTTGCCTTTTTTACATTTCCCAGAGATTGAATAACAATACTTGAACACATTTCAAATGCATTTAAACAACACAACATTAAAAATGTCTTCGAGAAATCTATTGCAAATTCCATAAATAATTCATAAGTTTGGTCAGATTCTGATATAAAGAATGAAATAATTGTTTTTGGGAAAAATTGAAACATCATATTAAATACTAAACCAATAATAAATCCAATAATCATTACTCTTTTTAGAGCTGATCTTACTCTTTCATAATTACCTGCACCATAGTTAAAACCAATAATTGGTTGTACTCCTATTGCAATTCCTAAAATACTAGAGACATATAAACTATTTACTTTAGAAATAATTCCATAAACAGAAAGCGGTATATCACTACCAAACTTACTATCTACACCATACTGAGTCATTAAGTTGTTCATTACAACAAATAGTAATAGCACTGTCATTTGAGTAATAAAGCTAGAAGCACCTAGGGATAAATTTTTCTTTAATGTTGGTGTAATCTTATAATCTTTTTTCTCCATCTTAACAGATTTTATTTTCTTTAAATAAAAGATTGCTATTAAGAAAGATACAAATTGACCAATAATCGTAGCCCATGCTCCACCTGCTACTCCTAAGTTAAGTCCCCAATCTAAGATAAATATTGGATCTAATATTAAATTGATAATAGCTCCAACCATAAGACACATCATAGAATATTTTGGTGAACCATCTGCTCTTATAACAGAAGATAATCCACTATAAATAATCATAAATGGTGCACCTAACAAAATGATTCTACCATAACTCATTGCATAAGGATAAACACTTTCTGTACATCCACAGAGATTTACTAATGTTGGTAAAAATAATTCGCCAAGTATTGCTACTAAAATAGATACACAAATAAGACAAACTACGGAACTTCCAATACTTCTTTTAGCTTCATCATAGTTCTTCTCACCTAATCGTAAACTTAAATTAGCGGCACATCCATTCCCTATCAATCCTGCTATCGCACTACAAACGATAACTAATGGAAATATTACATTTGTTGCTGCATTCCCAAGTGTACCAACACCCTGCCCAATAAAAATTTGGTCAACGATATTATAAACAGAGTTAATAAGCATACTAATGATACAAGGGATAGAAAACGCTAACAGCAATTTTCCTATTTTCTCTTTTCCTAAATCTAATGTTTTCATAAAAACCTCCTTTAAACGCATAAAAAAGACGTATTCCATGCAACTGGATTTACGCACTTTTTTTCAATGCAACACATTGACTTTATCAATTATAACACACTTTTTAGAGAATAGTACCCCTTTTTTTCACTTCTTTTTCAATCCACGTCATAATAACAGCTACAATATAATCTAATTCTCGTTTGGTTAATTCTCTTCCTTTTGGTATATGATGCCATTTTTCTAAACATCCCCTGCAGCATGTAGCAGTTGCATGTTCCGCTATAAATACAGGATGTCCTCTCATAGGTGTTTGTTTGCCATCATTAGGAATAGAAGCAGGTACTAATCTTTTCATTAAAAAATCATAAGCATGATTTCTAATCTCGGATAGTCCCTTCTTTTCAATGTATTCTAAATCTTTTCGTTTTAAAGAAAAACTACTTCTGAATTTAGAACTATTCAGATTTTTTAATATATTCTCTACCTGGTACATACTCTCTTTCCTTTAAATATTCAAAGAAGTCTTTTAAAGGTCCATCTTGAAATCTTTTTCTATCTACTTCTGTTTGATAAAATTCTTGAAATAGTTCTGGTCTATTATATTCCTCACTATAATTAGCAGACTTCATTACGGCATCTACTTTATCTACTTGAAATAAAAATTTGGCAGTTGGGGTTTCTTTTTTTTCAAATTCATCCCATAAGGAGTAATAATAAGCTGCTACTTCTGAACTTAAATGAGCTAAAATTTTTTTTATAGCATGCATCTCTGCTTCATGTTTTCTTCTTCTATCTTCCTCTGTATTTATATGAATAACAGAAATGTCCCCTACTATAATTTCTGCTAAATCATGTAAAAAAGACATAGGAGCTAGCTTCAACATATCAATCTCTGTTAGTCCTAGCTCATAGACAAAAGTATGCGCTAACATTACAACTTGTAAAGTATGATCAGAAACAGATTCTAATCTCTCAGCTGGTATATTGCGCATTACCCATCCAGTTCTAAGCAATTGATTTAATTTCGTATACTCATTATAGAAAGATAAAATTCCATCATATTTTTGTTTTAAATTTTCCATATTCTTCACCTGTTGATTATTCTAGCATATTATCTAAAGAAATAAAACCGTTTCTACTCCATAACCATAAAGCAGTATGAATATCTATAGGTTTATACTTTGTTCCTTCAAATAATTTGTTCCACCTATCAATCACTAATTGTTGAACATCACTTCTTTCCATTTCCTCATCTGTAATAAGACCTAACTTACAAGTAGATTTTACTACATGAGTATCGGGTGCAACATTTAAGTCTTCCATATTCTTATATTCTCTATCTGTATATTGCCAAATTACATATAACCAATAATTACAAATTTTAGTACCTGATAAATATGGAAACTTCTTCTTATTCACTTTTTGAATAAAATCCCTAATAGTATTTACATCATTATTTGAAGTATCAAAAAGTTTACGAATATCGCCATCATAGAATTCTACAAACGTCTCACATAAATGAATCCATATTTCTGTTTGCTTTTCTTTTTGAAGAGCTACTCTATATTTCACTAATGCTTTCTGAACTTCTTCAAAAGTAGACTCTAGTACTTTTTTAGGAGAAAAGACAAATCTTGTATCTTCATCTTGATAAGTCTTTAATGCACTTTCCCATAATGTATAAGAGTTTCTTTGATAATTTAATGCCATTGGAAGGGTAAAATAAAGATAGTTTTCTAAAGAATCTTTAGATAGTCCTGGGTTTGCATCTTCTGGCATATGTTCTCCACCTAATTTACCTTCTTGATACATTCTATATAAGATATCTATTTTCTTTAATATTTCTTTTTTATTCATAGTATCACCTATCAATATTGTATCATAATTATAAATAAAAAAGAGAAATATTTATTCCCTTACTTCTATTTTTTATAAACAAATTCCCATTTATTTTTTTGTTTATTAAATCTTTCTTCTATTACTTCATTCAAAGATAATTTTTTAAAATCCTTAAAAAACTTTTGAAATGATTTTTCATCCCATAACCTTACTGTTCTACCATTGCTGTTATAAAAATTTTCTTCTATTTCAACTACATGATCTTTTATATATTCATAGGCACTAGTAGAATTTACACTTCCTATAAAAAGTCCACCGAGTCTTAATATTCTCTTTATTTCTAAAAGTGAATTTTTAGTTTCCTCTTCTGAAAAGAAGTGAATAGATAAATTGGCAAATACTATATCAAACTCATTATCCTTAAATTTTAATGGTTTACTCATATCTTGTAATACTAACTGAATATCACTATTTTTACCTTTTAAATATTCTAATGCTTTTGATGAAATATCCGTTGCTGTTACTTGATATCCTTTATAATAAAAGTAAGTAGCATATTGACCTACTCCACATCCTAAATCTAATATTTTTATATTTGAATTAGGTAAAAAAGATTCATACTTTGTTATCCAAAAATCCTCAATATCATTTAAATTATCTTTCTTTAAATGTTTCTCCCAATAAATATCATCCCAATAATCTTTATTCATTTCTATTTATCCTTGATAAATCATCAATAAATTTCTTCCATTGATTTTTTAATTTTTGTTTTGCTACTATTTTGAATTTAGCATCTACAAAAGTAACATCTGCTACTACAGTAACATTCGTCTTATCTTCCTCTTTCTTAAAAGAATATATAATATGTCCTTCTGCCTTATTATTTGTAAAATCTAATTCATATGTTTTATTCTTAGTCTTTTTTGTAATCGTATAAAAGGTTGGATAATCTTTCTTACTATACTCTATAAAATTATTATCATCAATCCCTTTTATTACTTTTAAATCACTTCTCCAATTGCAATTATGAATATCTGTTAACTTAGTATAAATGTGCGCTACTGTATCTTCTAAAACGATACTTGATTCTAAATGCATACTACCACCTCATCTATCTGTATTATAGCATACATTGTAAATAAAAAGGAAACATATTATACATTTCCTTTACTTTCTAGAATAGTTTGTTTCTTTTTTTCGATGAATAAGAGAAAAGATATTAGAAATAATTACAATACTATCTGCAAATGCACCTGTATAAGAGCCACAAATAATATCATAAAATAGCCAATATACAGCATCTATTAAACCTCCTAATACTACATAATTTGCTGCCATTGTTAATGTATAACAATAAGTAATGGAAGCTATAATCGGAAATATTTCTATAATAGTATTAGAAGTTACACATCCTATCAATAAATATATAGGAACAAAAAGAAAGAATATTCGCTTTTCTTGCTTCTTTGTTTTTGATAGAAAAAAAGCACTCTCACGTATCAATCCTAGTACTTGGGTTAGTCCTCCAGTTAGTGCTCCTAATAAAAAGTAATGGGTTGCATAAAATATATCGCCCACTATTTGAATAGCAAGAATTTTCTTTTTGCTTTTTCCCCAATAGCTAGCTGTTGTGCAGAAAAAAGCACATAATCCTAATGCTTGAATAAATAGAAACTTCACGTTATCACCACTATCTTTAAACATTATAGCATAAAGCCCCTACTTTTAAAATATATTTTATTAGCACTCATTCTTGACAAGTGCTATTGCGAGTGATAATATATATATTGTTGAGTGAATCAACTAGGAAGAAGGATTTTATGAAGAAAAAACAATTTAAAGCAGAATCCAAAAAGTTATTAGATTTAATGATTAATTCCATTTATACAAATAAGGAAATATTCTTAAGAGAACTAATATCAAATGCTAGTGATGCTATTGATAAATTATATTATCGTTCTCTTACAGATAAAAAAATAAAAGTAAATAGAGACGAATTCAAGATTGAAGTTTCTATAGATAAAGAAAATCGCACTATTACTGTTTCAGACAATGGTTGTGGTATGAGTGAAGAAGAATTAGAAAACAACTTAGGAACGATTGCTAAAAGTGGCTCTCTAGATTTTAAAGAGAAGAATAAAGAAGAAAAAGCAGTTAATATTATTGGGCAATTTGGCGTTGGCTTCTACTCTGCATTCATGGTAAGTGATTCTATTAAGGTTATCAGTAAATCAGTTGATTCTAATGAGGCTTACTGTTGGGAATCTAGTGGTGCTGATGGATATAGCATTGAAAAAGCAGAAAAAAAAGAAAACGGTACTACTATTATTTTAAATATAAAAGAGGATACAGAGGAAGAGAAATACAGTGACTATTTAGAATCTTATACTATTCAAAAGATTATTAAAAAATATTCAGACTATATCCGCTATCCTATCCAAATGGAAGTAGAACATGAACATTTAAAAGAGGGATCAGAGGATGAAGAGGAAAAAGTTAAAGAAATAGAAACTATTAATAGTATGATTCCACTTTGGAAAAAGGATAAAAAAGATATTACTGATGAAGAATATCAAAACTTCTATCATGAAAAGTTTTTCGATTATGAAGATGCCATGAAAAACATTCATACATCAGTTGAAGGAAATGTTAGTTATCATACCCTACTTTATATTCCAAGTCATGCACCATACGACTTCTACAATAAAGAATATGAAAAAGGATTAGAACTTTACTCCAATGGTGTCTTAATTATGGAAAAATGTGCTGACTTATTACCTGATTACTTCAGTTTTGTAAAAGGATTAGTAGATAGTAGTGATTTATCTCTTAATATCTCTCGTGAAATGCTACAACATGACCGTCAATTACAGTTAATTGCTAAAAATATCGAGAAAAAAATCAAAAAAGAATTAGAGGATATGTTAGAAAATGATCGTGAAAACTATGAAAAATTCTTTAAAGCATTTGGTCTTCAACTAAAATTTGGCATCTATAATCAATTTGGAATGCATAAAGATGTATTAAAAGATTTAATGATTTTCTACTCTTCTAAAGAAAAGAAAATGGTAACATTTAAAGAATATGTAGAACACATGCTAGAAAACCAAGACAAGATTTATTATGCTAGTGGTGAATCGAATGATAAGATTGATTTATTACCACAAGTAGAAAAAGTAAAAGATAAAGGATATGAAATTCTTTACTTAACAGAATATGCCGATGAATTTGTTATCCAAACACTAATGGAATATGATGGAAAGCAGTTCATAAATGTATGTGCTGACAGTCTTGATTTAGATACGGAAGAAGAAAAAGAATCTATCAAAAAAGAAAATGAATCTAATAAAGACTTACTTACTTCTATGAAAGAAGTTCTTGAGAATAAAGTAACAGAAGTAAAATTTACTAATCGTTTAAAAAATCATCCAGTATGTTTAACAACAGAAGGTCCTGTTTCTATGGAAATGGAAAAGATTATGAGTGCTATGCCAACAGATGAAAAAATTAAGGCGAAGGCAGTAATGGAAATTAATGACTCTCACCCTATTGCTAAGAAATTAAAAGAACTTTATAAAAAGGATAAAGAAGAAGTAAAAAAATATGCGCAAATTCTTTATGCTCAAGCACGACTAATTGAGGGATTATCTGTTGAAAATCCAACAGAAATTAGTTCCCTTATTTGTGAAATGATAGCAAAGTAAAAGCTAACCTAAGTTAGCTTTTTTTATTATGTTATATCCTACTTCTCTTTTACTACTTTAATATAACTATAATATCTAGATTGTTCATACGCTGGTCCAAATGGGTCATGTTCATCTACATCAATAGAAATAGTATCTCCATATTTAATATTTTCTATAATTGTATCTGTATAAGGTTCTGATCTCATTTCCTCTGTACTAATAACTTTATATTTTATAACATCTCTAGAGGTTTTAATCCCCTCTTCATTTATTTCTAATATTTTTATAGTTCTATCATTTCCTAAATCAATCACTTCATTTTTCTTAGCAATAACAGTTTTATCAAGAGTGTCTTTCTTTTCTAAAGCATCATATGTCATAAACTCTAGTTTAACGTTTGTAATATTTTTATTACTTCTAAATGTTACCAAACAACTTATTGCTATTACAAGAGTTGCTGCTACACTAATAACTACTACTTTCCAATTCTCTTTCATTCTCCCATTTTCCTTTCATCATATATATTTTGAAATAACTCTATTGCAGTATCATAAGTCAATACTTTTTTTATTTCTTCCACTGGAATCCACCTTACTTCTGATACTTCTTCAAATTGTGGTAATATTTCTCCACCTACTTTTTCAGCCGCAAAGAACACTACATCCTTCTCTACACCTTCTTTTGGAGAATAGTGCACTACTTTTCTACTTCCTAGTATTTTAATGTCAATATTGGTTTCTTCTTTCACTTCGCGAATAGCAGTTTCTTCTTCTGTCTCGTTTTCCTCCATATGTCCCTTTGGGAAGTCTACATGTCCAGCACGATGTTTCACTACCAGTACGCTATTGCCATCAAAAACAACTGCTCCACACGATTTTTCGTACTTCATAAATTACTCCTAATCTATCTGCCAACAAACAATTTCTTGTTTCAGCATTCCTACTTTTTTCTGATATAGGGTAGCTTCAATAGACTTATCAATTACATTTAAAGAAAATGACCAAGCTAATATTTTTTCTATCTCTTTGGTATTTAACTTATTATCTTTCTTATTAGTCCATTCCATATCCTTAATATCATCCATTATATTCCCTTTTAATATGGTAGTTGGATACTCATACATCTCTCTTAACGCCACTTCTTTAGTACTCCACTCTAATATAAAATCTCGTTTTGAATTTATTCGCATTACGAAGTTACAAATTTGAATACTATCATATTGGTAACCATTAGAGCATAATAGTGTACACTTCTTATCTTTTGCTTCTTCTATAATTCTAGTAAAAAATTCTAATTTTTCATTTTTACTAGAAAAATCTTTTCTATTATATTTATAAAATGGCAATTGTTGATAATTTCTAGATCTATCAAAGCGAATGGAAAACATCGAATTCTTTTTTTCATAATCCAGTAATTCCTCTATTGTTTCCAAACTTGCAAACTCATGAGTATTAATTCCAGACTTAAACAAACTATTTAAATTCTGATACTTAGCTCCCATATCATCACCATATTCATTATAACAGAAAAAAATAGTTATAAAAACTATTTTTCAAACATATTAGAAACAATTGCTACAAATTCAGAAAAATCATGAACTATTGGAATATTTTCAATACTATCATTATTTGTATATTTAGAGTGCATTTTAATAGTAGGAATTCCTTTTTTATAAACGGCGTGACAAGTAGATGGTATATCGTCCATATAAATAGAAATATCCTCCTTTAATGCACACTCATCTTTCAAATCTGTAGCCACATATAATTTATCTACCTTTAAATTATATTTCGCTAACCATTCTTCTGTTACTTCTATAGGATTTGAGAAAAATTCATTACGAGCACTGATTAGAATAATTTGATATCCTAACTTATGCCATTTATCAAACGCTTCTCTTACTCCAGGATACGGTTCTGCTTCTAAAGCTGTATTATCAAAATATAGTTTACAGAATAATTCCGTTTCTTCTTTGTTCCAATCAAACATTCCTCTAGTAATATAGTGATTTTCATCTATTATTCCTGTATTTCTTAATGTCCTATCAAATTCTAATGCATATCGCAGACTAACTTCTGATGAATTACAAATAGTATCATCAATATCTAATCCTATTTTAATATTAGATTTCTCGTTCTTCATTTACAAACTCTTTGTCCATTAAAAATTCATGAATAATTTCTTCTTGATTTTCTACAAATATTTCTTCTATTCTATCCACACGCAACTTTTCACTTACAAGAATACTCTCAACTTTATGAACAGCATCTTCAAGGTCGTCATTTACTACGACATAGTTATAATTAGGGACTTGATTGATTTCATTATAAGCTGTTTTAAAGCGTGCCATTATTTGCTCATTATTTTCAGCGCCACGCATTTTAATTCTTCTAAGAACTTCCTCCATACTTGGAGCCATAATAAAGATTAAAACCGTTTCTGGATATTTTTCCTTCATTGCTTTGGCACCATTAACTTCAATTTCTAAAATAACATCTTTTCCAGTATCTAATTTTTCAACTACTTCTTTTCGAGGTGTACCATAATAGTTTCCAGCATACTCGTTATATTCTAAAAAATCTTCATGAACAATCTTTTCTTCAAACTGTTCCCTTGTTATAAAATAATAATCAACACCATCCGTTTCATGCTCCCTCATCTTACGGGATGTATAAGAAGTAGATAACACAATATCATTGTGGGATTCTAATAACTTTTTGATAACAGTTCCCTTTCCAGCACAAGTTGTTCCTGAAATAATAATTAAATCTCCACGTTTTTTTCTCTTAATCATAATATTCCCCTCTCTTATGGAACTATTATAACACACTTTATTTGACTTTTCTAACAAATCTTATTATAATAAAGCACGTTTTGAAGGGGGCTTATTATGGTTAACTTACCAAGTATATTAGAAGCTGAAAAAGACGCAAATGAAGTCATAAATAAAATACGTAATAGATGGTCAGGAGCAGAATTTGATACTTACTCTAGACTATATCATATTGCGACAGAAGATAGCCACAGTTATGTAAATGCTATGGAAGGTGATTTTACAACTGTTTTTACAGTAGGTTCTTCAGGAGATCAAGGAATAGAATGCACTTCAAAAGGTGCTAAAGATGTATATTTTTTTGATATTAATCGTATCGATAAATACTTTTTAAGTTTAAGAAAAGCTGCCCTTTCTAATCTAAAAAGAAAAGATTTCTTAGATTTCATGATTGCTGAAAATTCTGGAGAAATTATGGATTATCGTTTATATCAAAAGATTAGTCCCATGGTACCTATTCCAACTAGAATATTTTGGGATAAAATTTATGCCTTTTTTAGATACAATCATATTTTTATAGGAGAAGAATTATTTCGCTCTCCTTGGAAACATGCGAAAATGGCAAGAGTAGTAAATGGCTATTATGCTAATAATAGTATTTATTATGAAACTCAGAAAAAAGTAAAAGAAGCTCGCTGGCATTTTATTGAAAGCGATTTCTATTCTCTAGATAAAAACATGCCAGAAGGTATAGATTTTGATGCCATTATTCTTTCTAATATTTATGAATATCTAAATTTTGGATTTGATACTAGTGTAGATAACGCCAAAAGGTATGTAGATTTTATTAAAAATGTAATACTTCCTAGATTAAAAGAAACAGGTACTTGTATGGGCGCATATCTTTGTAAATATGATGAAAAAGTGGATCAATTTATTGGTGATAAATTAAAAGATAAACCAAATGGTTGGGCACCTAGTGAAGCTATTCTTTTTGGAGAAGAAAATTTTAAAAATTATATGATAGGATATACGGGTCAAAATGTATCTTACTATTATTTACTTAGAGAGTTAGAAAAAAACTTTCCAGTTAAGTTAGTAAGAACAAATGCAGCTGGATATGGTCAAAGCTTTGCTGACTGTGATTCTGCTGTTATCATTCCTAAACAGAAAATATTGACAACACAACCTGGCATCATAAAATAAAGACATGAAATTTCATGTCTTTTTTATAAATATTTTTTTAATTTTTCTATTTCTTCTTGCTGAAACTCTAAATAATCACTTGCTAATTTTAATATTTTTTTATCAGCATCTTTCTTATAATTTTTTATTTTTGTTTCCATATCTACAACACCCACTGTAAATCCTTCTATTATCATATGAGCAATAGCGGCATCACTATTATCTTGTTTTACTTCTTTAGAAATTCCCATCTTTGACATCATTTTTTTCATCATAGAATTTTCTTTTACTTCAGCCTTATTTTTTGATAATAGTTTTTTACTATCTTTTTGATACTTCTCATAGATACTTAATTCATCACTAATAACAGGTTTTAATTTATTTTCTTTATCGTTTAATTGTTTTAATAAATTAGTAAGCGATACTACCCCCATTTCACTAGATTGATAAATATATTCCAAAAGTTCTGTATTAACGTTCATAACCATTTCCTTTCAGTATTACTATTTACAGAATAATGAATTTTATGCGACTAGTTCTATCTTACTATCAATAATAGAATATAAATATAAATTTACTTTCTTACTAGAAATACTTTCTAAATACTTTCTATAACCGCTTAATTGTTTCTTATAAGCCTCATCTACTACATTTTTTAATTTGTAATCAATTAAATCAATAGAATCATCATATTCTAACATACAATCAATAATTCCATGATACTCTGCATTATCTTCTTCATAGATAAATTCAAACTCTTTATAAACATTTGCATTTTTCACATTTTCAAGTAAAGGGTGAGCCAAGAAAGATTCTATTTTCGTACGAATAAAAGTATTTTCTATTTCTTCTAAATTAGGATTTTTAAAGTCTATAAATTCTAATATTTCATGAACCATACTTCCGAATCTCATATTTGCTTTTTCCTCTTTTGTTATGATATGAGAAATATTCTTAGAAAAATGTTTTTCTTCTTTTTCATCAACTTTTATTTCAAGTTCTTCTACTTTTATTTTTTCACTAGATGAGAATTTTTCTTCTCCCATTTTAGATGGTAGTAAATAATCTTTTGTAAAATCTTCTGCTTTTAACTCTAATGCACGATACTCATTTTGGATACTTCCTTTTAAAGAATTTAAAATATGTGCAAAAGAGCGATACTTCTTTCTTTTCGTAGTAGAAATTAATTCTTCACTACCCATTTCTAATTCTTGAAAAGGCAAATAAAAAATCATTTTTTCTTTGGCACGAGTAAGAGCTACATAAAATAATCTAATCTTTTCTGAAACTTCTTCTTCTAAATAGCTTTCTTTCATCAGTAATTTTAAGAATGTTTCTGCAATTCCTTCATCAAAGTAAGGAAGTAAGAATCCATATTTTTCACTATATAAAAATTTATCTTTAATATCCATAATATTAAACGTTTTATATAGTCCAGTAAAATAACATACAGGATACTCTAATCCTTTTGATTTATGAATTGTCATAATTTTAACACTATCACCAGTATCTGTATTCATAGAATACCGAATAGAATACCCTTCTTTTAATAATTTTTCTAAGTAATCTTTAAATTCATAAATACTAGTTCCTGATTGATCTAAGTTATGTGCTAACTCTAATACTTTCGTAATTCGTACTTCTCTATTCTCAATATCGCCTGCTTCTATACTCTTTTGATAGAAATTTGTGCATTCTAAAATAATTAATAAAATATGATAAATATCATTACTATCTAATTCTTTTGCAATAGGTTCTAAATCTTTATAGATAGCAGTTTCAAAATATTTCTTACTACTTACAATATCTAATATTTCTTCATCAGATAAAGAATATAGAAAGCTTCTTGCGATACTTACAAAATCATAGGTATAAGAAACATCATACTCTTTTCTTTTTATATGAATAATAAAATCTATTATATTTTTAAGAAGATATAAATCTGTACTTTGTTCTAGTGTTTCATCTTTATATAGTGTAAGTGGAACATTTAAATATTCGAATATCTTTTTATACAAAGAAAATGTTGTTGTCCTATCCATAAGAATGACAAAATCACTATAAGCAGCTGGTCTTTGCTCTTTCGTATCTTTATCAAAAATAGTATATTTATTTTTTACTTTCTCTTCTATATCACGAGCAACTAACAAAGCCTCCACTTCATCATTAGAGTATCCCTCTTGTTTTAAAGAAGAATACTGAAATATCTCGCTTCTACTGCTTTCTTGCTTTTTTCCTTCATCTTCATATGTAGCATTTCCAAATAGCATTTGATGAGATACTACATAATCTGCTCCCCCTACTTCATCATCCATAATCTGTCTAAACATTGTATTAATATCTTCCAATACTTCTTTTCTAGAACGGAAATTTTTAAGTAAGTCGATTTTAGATCCACCATCATGATTTTGATAAGCATTATATTTTTGTCTGAAGATATGCGGATTAGCATTTCTAAATCTATAGATAGACTGTTTTACATCTCCTACCATATAAACATTATTATTCGCAATAAAAGAGATAAATGTCTCCTGCAAATCATTCGTATCTTGGTATTCATCTACTAATATTTCTTTAAAGGAATGTTTTACTTCTTCTCTAATATTGGAATTACTTCTTAATATTTCAATTGCCATAGAAGCAATATCCGAAAATTCATAATAATTATTTTCTCTTTTATAAACTTTTATTCTCTCAAAGTATCTCTTTAATATTTCTATTATAATAAACGCTGTATTTTTCGTTTTCAAAATACTTTCTTGCATTTCCTCAATTGATCCATACTCTAGAAAACTATTCAATTCATCAAGGAGAGTAGATAATTCTTTTTTTGCAGTTTTTACTTCCTCTTCGCTACCACGTGGCAATGATGGAAACTTAGAGGATGCAATGATTGTTCTTAAGGATTCTAAATCTTCTGTTTCTAATATTGGATTTAAATAATCTTCTACTTTTTCATAGTAATCTCCATCTACTAGATAGCCTAGATTCTGAAAAGATTCTTTAATGGCTATCTTCTTTTCTCCTAAACGTTGAATATATTCTGATATATAACCTGAAATAGTTGTATCACTATAGTAACTTTCTAAATAAGAGTTTAAATATTCCTCTATATCATATTTTAATTCACATTTTCTAATCATTCCTAAAATAGCTGTTTTCAAAGACTCATCATCTTTTGTACAAAAAGTAGAAATCATTTCTTCAAAGTCACTATTTTCTTCTTCATAAAGATTTTCAAAAATACTTTCTAAGATTTCTTTTTTCTTCATAGAGAGTAATGACTCTTCTGAAATGCTAATATCTTTATCTAATCCTAAGATATAATGATACTTCTTTAATATTGATAAAGAGAAACTATCAAATGTGGTAATATACGCTCTATCAATAAAAGATAATTCTTCTTCCAAATCAGGATTCTTTTTAATAGATTTACGAATACGCTCCTTCATTTCAGCAGCTGCTGCTTTTGTAAATGTTAAAATTAAAAGTTCGTGAATATGAATACCACTTTTTAACTTTTGAATAACACGTTCTGTTAAAACAGCTGTTTTCCCACTTCCTGCACCTGCACTAACAATAATATTTTCACCACTTCTAGAAATGGCTTCTTGCTGTTCCTTAGTCCAATTTGGCATCTTCTTCACCACCTAAAAAATCTAAATTACTATATTCTTTTAAATTCATTACATCTTTTTCTGTATGATAACAAATATCTTGATAAGGACAATACTGACATCCTACTTTATCAAATCCAATTCTCTTTGGATTAATTGGAAATTCTCCATTCCAAATATTCGTAATTGCTTCTTTGATTTTATCATCTACAATAGAGACAACTTTCTCCATCTCTATATCTGATAACACTTTACTATAAGCATAAAATCCTTTTGAACTTTTTCTTAATCCTTTTATTACACTACTATCTTCATAGGAAGAATCAAACTCTTTTAAATACTTTTCATTAGAAGTACTATAACCTTGTAAATATAGATTCTTTCTCTTCTCTTTTTCATAAGTAGAATTTTCTTTTTTAGAGATTTCATTATGCAAGATTTTTTGTAAATAGAATCCAACAATTTTAGGATTTTCTAACTTAGAGAAATGATTTACTAGATAAAGATAAACTGGTAACTGCATATCAATTCCATAAGGAAGTTTTTCTAAATTTAAATACGGGTTACCTGTTTTATAATCAATTACTGATACAAGATTATCATCCTTTTTATATAATAGCTTATCAATAATTCCCATAAAAGTTATGCTTTCATCCCTTGTTGGATGGGTATAAATCTTTTCTTCATAAAAAGCCCCATCAAAAGTAGAATATTGATATTGCCTTTTAATCTCCGCTATGACAAATAGTAATTCTTCCTTTAATTTCTTTAAGAAAAATTCTTCCTTTTTAGAGCTTACTATTTTGTTTTCTTCTATATAATGATTCCACTCTTTTTCAAAATCAAAATCATCTTCAAATGCCTTCGATAATACATAATGAAATAAGTTTCCTATCTCTTGTAAAAAGGTACTTTCAAATATATTTAATTTTAATACTTTTTCTAGATAATAACGGAATCCACAACGATAATAATTATCCATACTAGAATAAGATAATAATAATTTATTGCCAAAAGCTTCCCTTATTTTTTCTTTTTCAATCTTTTGATATTCGTTAGAATAAACTCGATAAGGAATATTAGAATAATTTCCAACTAATAATTCTAAATCTTTATGACTAACATGGTAATTATAATGATTATCTAGCATTTTACCTAATAATAACTGGTTTACAAAATTACTATAAGAATAATTACTTTCTGCTTCTTTTTGATCTAGTTCTAGTTCCTCTAATAAAGAGGAAGGATAATACGTATCTGTCAAAGTCTTTTTCTTATAACTTAAAATAACATTTTTTGTATGAGATAAGAATGACTTTACCTTTTCCTTTTCTTCTTTATTTTTATCTATTGATGTACTTCTTCCTAACAATCTTAATTCGTTATCACTTAAATAATCCTCTTCTTTATGAATAATTGGAAATACACCTTGATTAAATCCAATTACAAAAACATGATAAGAGTCATCATAAATCGTTTCTATATTTCCCTCTTCTACTGCGCATTCTAATTTGTTTACAGAAAGAGTCGTTTTCTTTAATTCTTCCACTATCATACTTCTTGTTATAGAATCATTTGGTAACTCACTATAATGATTTACTACATCTAGTATTTTATCAAATAAGACGCGTTCTTCTGGCGTATGAATTTCACTTTCTAATGCCGTGATTCCTTCTTCTACATTATCAAAGGTTAGAAATCTTTTTACAAAAGAAGTTCCAAAAATAGCTTTAGGAATTTCTATATGGGTAGGAATATGATACCAAGAAAATATTTTAGAAATATTCATTCTATATTCATCATTTACATTCACTATTTTTATTTTAGAGGCAGATACGCCACTCTTTAATAATTTTACAATTTCCCTAGCCAAAGAATATACTTCTTCTTCTAATGTAGAATGAATATAAAGCGGAATTTTTCTATTAGAGTAAGTTGGTATCTTTATATGTTCATACTTTAGTCCTTCTAATAGTTTTTCTTCTTCCTTTGATAAAATACCAGTCCCATAAACAAGAACTTTTTGTCGTTTGAAAAAAGAAGAAAAAAGTGTATTTTTCTCTAATAACTCACTAGAATTTAGATAGTTATAAATAGATTTTAATTTATTTATTTTCGGAGAATCTCCATCTAAAAAATAGAGATTACTTAAATATATTTTAGCAATTCCCAATGAAGCATTTTCTCTTTTCATAACTTCATAAAGAGTTCTTTCATCATAAGAAAAAAATAACTTATCTTTTAACTCATTAAAAGACATATACTTTCTTCTAGCCAACGAATTACTCTCTTTTTCCAATAACAATTTTTTATTTTCATTTGTAGTTAATATTAACGTTTCTTCCATACGCTTCACCATATTCATTATATCATATTCTACAATCAAACTAGCAGAAAAGACAACTAATATTACTTGTCATATATTATTTTTATTATTATATAAAAAAAGAACTAACAATAGTTAGTTCTAAATAGATACTTTACCTAAATCATAAACATTAGGATATCCCATACTAAGAAGTAAATTAGAAGCTATTTTACTTCTATTTCCTGTAGAACAATATAAAATGAAAGTAGTATCTTTAGAATATTTTCGTACTCCTTCTAATATTCGTTCATGAGAAATATTAATAGAACCATTTAAATGACCTTGATTATATTCTTCTATGCTTCTAACATCAATTAGTATAGCTCCTTTTCTTTGTAAATCAGGTAAATCACTTAAAGATAGCTTTCGAATCATATTCTCCTATCTAATGGATTTCTCCATAAAAATATATTGGTACTAATTATTAAATTCAAAGGAAAAGACATACATTGAATTATTTAATCAGTTATTAAATTGTATGTGATAAGTTTGCTTTTGAATAGTTCTTTTCCACAAGAAAAACGACTAATGTCGTTTTAAAATAATCTTAATATATCATTGAATGTAATATAAACCATTAAAATCATAAGAAGTACAAATCCTATTGTATGAATAGTATTTTCCACTTTTGAATTTAATGGACTTCCCTTAATCTTTTCAATAATTAAGAATAATGCATGAGAGCCATCAAATGCTGGTAGAGGTAAAATATTAATAAATCCTACATTTACACTAATCATAGCCAATAATGATACTAAACTCATAAATCCTGCTTGACTAGCTACACCCACCACTTGATAAATACCAACTGGTCCAGATAACATATTTAAGCTTAACTTACCAGTACATAAATATAAAACAGTAAAAAACATTTGCTCTATCAAACTAAAAAATTTACCAAATGCATAACGTATAGCAGCTACCAATCCTCTGGCTTCTTCTCCAGTAATATAGAATCCATAACTATATCCTCCTAAAGTATCATCTTCTAATTCTTTTGGAGTAATATTTATTTCTACTACTTCATCTTTATCATTTTTTATTTTTAATAAAAATTCTTTATCATCTAGTTTTTCTAGTTCTTTTAATAAAATTAAATAATTCGTAATTTCTAAATCATTAATTCCTATTATTGTATCACCCTCATGAATTTCATCTACTTCAGATTCAACTATTTTTATTTTTCCGCCTTCTTCTGTAATACTAAATCCATAATCCTTTTGATAAAGCAAACTAGATTTTCCTACGGAGATTGGATGAATAGTTACATCCTTTTTATTACCATCTTTATCTTTAGCGGTTACTATAAAATCTTCACTACCAGGAACAGTTAGTTCAAGCGCTAATTTATCATAATTATTTACAAAATGTCCATTAACAG
Organism: uncultured Bacilli bacterium; assembly: GCA_964018915.1. Taxonomy (GTDB): domain Bacteria; phylum Bacillota_I; class Bacilli_A; order RF39; family UBA660; genus UBA5578. The sequence goes on from CAXHRJ010000001.1 coordinate 412,236, forward strand.
CTACTATCTTATCACCATTATTTAATCCCTCTACAATACTGCCATCTATATAGACAGAATTTAAAGATAGTTCACTAGTAATTCCAATGATAAAAAGTAGTACGATAGCAAGAATAAAATTCATCATAACTCCTGCCACCATAACCATAAATCTACTAAACCATGGTTTTGATTGTAGACGTTGTTCCTCAGGGATATTTTCATCTACTTCTATTTCTTCCCCTGCCATTTGAACATATCCGCCTATTGGAAATAAACGAATAGAATATTCTGTTTCATCTTCTACATATTTTATTTTTCCTTTTTTGTCTTTTATTTTTTTCTTACGTTTCCACTTAAAAAGTCTTGGTCCCATTCCTATAGAAAATTCATAGACATATACTCCTGCTTTTTTAGCAAATATAAAATGCCCAAGTTCATGAACAAGAACAACAATTCCTAATATTAATATAAAATAAATAATAGTCATAGTTACCTCCTATAATATATTGATAAATAAACTAAATGCTAGCATAACAAATATAATACTATCTAAGCGATCCAATATTCCACCATGTCCTGGTATAAGATTAGAGAAATCCTTTTTACTATAATGTCTCTTAATAGCAGAAAAGAATAAATCCCCCAATTGCCCAATAATGCTTAAGAATATAGTAATCAAAATTAAATTGGACATAATTACATCTGGATTAATAACTGTTTTATAGAACATTACTGCAATAAAAGAACCAATTAAGGCTCCCCCAATAAATCCTTCCCATGTTTTATTCGGAGAAATAATTTCTAATAACTTATTTTTACCAATTAATTTTCCAGTAAAAAGAGCAAATGTATCTGTAAAAACTGTAATACATAACAAATATAGTAGCAATAGTCTATTCATATCATAATACGTAATTAAAAACGACATAGATAATCCTATAAATAATACACCCGTTGTTACATAACAAGCATCACTAATGCTATAGATTTCTTTTTCATGATAAATAACCATTGGAAGTAATAAGATTAAAAATAATCCTGTAATAATACGAAAATCCAATGATAAAATAGAAGTCTGTGTTACTTCCACATTTAATATAATTAGAGGAATACATAGATAGCAAATTAATTTAATAAAAATAGGTAATTCCTTTTCACTTTCTTTCATATCTAAATATTCTTTTAATCCTAGCATTCCAAGTAAAAATACCCCTATAGAATAAGGAACTCCACCTGTTAAATAAAGTGGTAATACAATTAAAACTAATACTATCGCACTAATGATTCTCGTCTTCATCTTTAATACCTCCAAACCTACGATTTCTTTTATTATAATCTAAAATGGCTTCATCCAAATCGGCTTCTGTAAAATCAGGGAAATAAATACTTGGAAAATACATCTCTGCATAACTCAATTGATATAACATAAAATTACTAATTCTAAGTTCTCCACTTGTACGAATCAAAAAATCAATTGGTGGCAAATCTTGAAATAAATAATGTCCAAAGCTTTCTACTGTAATATTTTCTAATTGCAATTTACCATCACGTACTAAAGCGCTTATTTTTTTAGTAGCTTCTACAATTTCTTCTTTTCCGCCATAATTAATACAAAAATTTAAAATTCCTCTTGTGTTATCCTTGGTTTCTTCTTCTACCTCTTGCATAATAGAAATGACATTTTTAGGTAATGGTCTTTCCTTTTTTCCCGAAAAAACAATTTTAATATTTTTAGATTTCATCCAATCAGAATATTCTTTAAATTTATGTTCCAAAAGATACATTAAAAATCCTACTTCTTTTTCACTTCTTTTAAAATTGTCTGTGGAAAAAGCAAAAAAGCTCACTACTTTTATTCCTTTTTCAAACATGTATTCACTAATTCTCTTCATAGTTTCAAAGCCAGCTTCATGACCTTTACTTCTAGATAATCCATGTTCTTTAGCTCATCTTCCATTCCCATCCATGATAATAGCTACATGATTTGGAATTTCTAATTCTTTGTAGTCCATTTTACCTCCATAAATTAGCCTAATATTATTATAACACAATTTACTATATGTGGAAAATAAAAAAAGTAGTCATACTACTTTTTTGCATCAATATTGATTCTTACTCTTCCTTGGTCTGTTGTATAAGCTGCTGCTTGTACTAAAGTACGAATTGCATTTGCTATTTTACCAGCTCTACCAATGACAGCTCCTAAATCTTCTTCTGCTACTAAAACTTCAATAATTCCTTCTTCATTTTTAGTAACTTTTACATCTGTAGGATTTTTCACAATATTTTTAACTAAATATTCTGTTAATTCTACTAAACTCATTATTTATCTTCTTTCTTAGTCATTTTTGACTCATGGAACTTTTTCATAATTCCTTCTCTGCTAAGTAAGTCTCTTACTGTATCAGTAGGAATTGCTCCATTATGTAACCAAGATAAAGCTTTCTCTTCGTCAATTTTAACAACAGCTGGAGTTTCAATTGGATTATAATAACCAATTTCTTCAATAAATCTTCCGTCTCTTGGACTTCTAGTATCTGCTGCTACTATACGATAAAATGGTCTTTTTTTAGCTCCCATTCTTCTTAATCTTAATTTAACTGCCATATATTTCTCCTCCGTTTCTTACAAGATAATAACATAAATAAGAAATGTTGTCAACCTAAAATAGTTGACAACATTTAATTTTGTTGTTCATCTATACTTCCTTCACTAGAAACGATCTTTCTTACTTTTTTATTAGCAAATGCACTTACAACTAATGCAATTGAAACAATATTAATAGGTAAAAAGATAAAAAAATCGGCCACAACCGTTCCAAAAAAAACATCCCAACCATAAGAAGATGAAAAAAGAAATGTAAAACCATAATAAAAATTAATCATTACTTACTTTTTTCTCATTATATCAAATTTTATTAAAATAATAAAAAAAGCATGTCAACTATTTATTGACATACTATAAATATTCTTCATTTACTTCTTCATCTATTTTTTCTAATTCTTCTTCCTTTACCTCATCTTCAATAATATCCCAAGGATCTTCTTCCTCTTCAATGGCAATTTTCATTTTTGTTTCTCCTACTATTTCTACTCCTAACTCTTTTTCAATCATGAAATGAATGTTATTACCATCAATTTTTACATCTGAACAGTTTGGTTGGTAAAGAGTTCTAACAATAATATCTGTATCTTCTGATAAATCAGCATTACTTCTAAGTCTTACATTAAAAGTATCATTGTATTCTATTCTCTTATTAGCTACCATCGTTTTACTATCATTATCATAAGAATACCAAATATTAACATCAAAAGAACCATTAACTCCTACTTGATCACCCGTTTTATATCCTTTAAATTTATGATTGATAACCCAACATCCTAAAACTGTAGAAGGAGTCTCCTCTACTTCTATTTCATAATTATTTTTAAAACTCTTTTTCCCTTTTCCGATAATTGATTTTGCCACAATTTCCTTATAGGCTGCCATATAATCACTCCTCACTTTAATGTATGCTAAAATAGAGAAAATGTACCAAAAACTAATAAAAAAAGAAAGATTTTATTCTTCCTCTTTTTCTTGCAATTTTGCATTTTCAATTATCTCCTTTGGAATTGCAAGTTCATCTATCTTATTATAATCTGACCATTCAAAATTCATAGAATACTTTGTAATATCTTTTGCATAATCCTCAGTCAATATATTTCTTAAATCCATTTTCATAAAAGCAATATACCCATCTTTAATATAGATATTGGCAATTAAATCTTTAGTAGGATCCATTCCTTCCATAGAACCAGTTTCTCCAAGGGCTTCTTTAGCACCTACATTATCAAGAACTATTTCTAATTTTATATAACCTTTTTTATCAGACTCCACTTTTTTTAAAGATTTATAATTACTCGCAATATTCTCAATAGAATTTATGCTAGAATCCTCCTCTATGTCAGTAACTGTATATGTCCATTCCTTCCCATTGATACTACTATAAACATAAAACTTTCCTTCTTTTTTTAAGGTATAAGTTTCCTCTTCACCAGCGTTTCCTGCTAAAGAAACTTTTGTCTTTTCATGACTAGTATTTTCTGCGTATTCGCCATCTATGTGAATTACTTGAGAATAAAGGTCTGAGCCAACTTCCATTTGAATAGAACTCTTAAAAGTTTTTACCTCTTTCATTTTTGCGAGTGCATCTTCTAATGTTTTTTCTGGACTTTTTTCACTACAACCTGTTAAACAAATAATTGTTATTAATAACATTGATAAATATTTTAACTTTTTCATAACTCACTTCCCATATTTATTATAACATAAATTCTTTAAAAGTTTGAAAAGAAGCTCAAAGAAAAAGTAGTTTTCACTACTTTTACATCTATGCCCCTAGTATGGATTCCAAATCTAAATCAGTATCCATATAAGTAGCACTTTCTTCTACTTCTTTTGGAAGTTCTACTTTAACAGCATCATTACGTCCTAAAATTTCAACAGTAAAGTCGAAAACTTTCATATTCATTCCCTCTGGCATCTCATCAGTTGGAATCTCCATATTACTAAGATCTAAAGATACAATAGCCAATTCTTTATCCTTTAAATAAATACTGACTAAAAGTGAATCTGGAAAAGCTTTTAAAGAATTCTCTATTTCTTTTAACTCTTCTTCATCGTCAACGTCTTCTTTAGAAACTTTCTCTATAGTCTTTTTACTAATTTTCATTTCATATTTGTCATAACCATCTTTGTCTGATTTTACTTTTTTGACTTCATCAAAAGAATCAACTAGCTTATCTATCCCTTTGTCTATATCCTCACTATTTGATCCATCAAAACTAAAATCAATAATAGATTCTGCACTACCACCTTTTAGATATGACCAACTTTTCTCTTCAGTATCATAAGTATAAACATAAGATTCATTATCTTTATTTATTACATAAGTTTCCTGAGCTTGTTCATAACCCAAAAAATTTACAGATAATTTCATATGCATGCCATCTTTATTCATGTTCATTTCTATATTATAGGGTATTTTCATTTCTTCTGATCCCATTGTGATACTTGCTTTGAATGCTATTGCTTGTGTCCCTTTCATTTTTAAGAGAGCATCTTTTAATTCTTGTTTAGAATTATCTTTCCCACAACCTGTTATACATAATACTACAATAAATAGAAATATTAAACTTTTTAACTTCTTCATTATAAATTCCTCCTATTTTCATTATACAACAAAATTAGATAATTTAATTAAGAAAATAAAGTTTCAAGGACATTTTTATCAATTTTCTTACTATTTTCTATTATTTCATTTGGTACTGTTATGGTAGATATTCCATTCCAACTAGAAAAACGAATATCTATATTAGATAAGTAAAGACCATCTTCTTTTGACAAAACAACTCTATCTGCTATTTTTATTCCAGTGATATTTCCACCATCAGTATACAAATACATTATAACGGTATCTTCCTCATAATCACTATTTTTTAAATAACTAGATAAAAAACTTAGAAAGATTTCCTTAGATACAGTAATTTGATATTTTTTCTCACCTGTTCTATCAGAATTTACTTTTTTGAAATGGATATCTTTCATAGATACTTTATTAGAAGAAACACTGTTTATCTTATCCTGTTTACTATAAACCCATTCATTAGTGAGACTAGTGGAAAGATAAAACTTTAAATCTTTTCTATCTACATACAACTCTACCTGCAATGGATTCCATAAATAGTTGGTAGATAATTTAGAATATAATATATTATTAGAATAATTAGCAGTTCCTTTTAAATCTAATTCATAAGAATTATGACCTAAAGTTAAGCTTCCTTCTACATGGAGGCTATCTATTTCTAAAAAATTAGAAACTGCTTTTACGAATACTATCTTTGGATAAATCCAAAAGATAAGTACTACTACAATACTTAATAGAATTCCTACTATCCATATTCTTTTATGTTTCATATTCCTCCAATTATACTATTTTACCATCTAAACTCCATGTTTTTACTTGTGTTATTTCTACATCTACAATCTTACCAATCGAAGACTCATCACCATCTACATTTACTAGTTTCATTGTATCTGTGTATCCCATTAGATTTCCTTTTTCTCCTTTTCCTTCAATTAATACCTTTACAGTTTTTCCTAAGTATGACTGATTTTTCTTATTTGCATAAACATTGACTAGTTCATTTAATTCATATAATCTTTTATTTTTTTCATCAATAGTAGTATTATCTTCCATTTTAGCGGCAGGAGTTCCAACCCTAGGCGAAAAGATAAAAGTGAATGCTGAATCATACTCACATTTTCTTACTACTTCTAAAGTTTCTTGAAAATCTTCTTCTGTCTCTCCTGGAAACCCTACAATAATATCAGTTGTAAGAGCAAGATTAGGAATAGTATTCTTTATTTTCTCTACTAATTCTAAATATTTTTCTTTTGTATATCTTCTTCCCATTAATTTTAAAATACGATTGGATCCAGATTGTAGAGGCAAATGAACATAAGGCATAATATTATCATATTTACCAATAACTTCAATCATCTTATCATCAAAATCCCATGGATGACTTGTCATAAAACGTACTCTTTTAATTCCTGTTTTTGCTACCTCTTCTAATAAATCTCCCATTGTAGATTTCTCTTCTAAATCTTTTCCATAAGCATTTACATTTTGACCTAATAAAGTAACTTCTAAATATCCTTTCTTTACTAGATCTTCTACTTCTTCTATAATATATTCTGGCTTTCTACTTCTTTGTTTTCCTCTTGTATAGGGAACAATACAATAAGTACAGAATTTATCACAACCAAACATAATATTTACCCATGCTTTATATTTTGAATCCCTTTTAGCTGGAATATTTTCAATAACTTCTCCCTCTTTACTAAAGACTTCTATCTCTTGCTCACGTCTTGCCATAGAACGTTCTAATATATAAGGAAGTCGATGAATATTATGAGTTCCAAAAACAATATCTACCCATTTATATTTTTTCATTAAAGACTCTACTACATTTTCCTCTTGTGCCATACATCCACAAATAGCTGTGATAATATGAGGTTTGTTTTCTTTCAAATGTTTTACTCTACCTAAAAATCCAAACATTTTATTATGAGCATTTTCTCTTATCGCACAAGTATTTAAAAGAATAAAATCTGCATCTTCAAACGTTTCTGTTTCTTCAAAAGACATTAATTCTAATATCGCTTTTATATTTTCAGAATCATGAACATTCATCTGGCAACCATAAGTCCTGATAAAATATTTTTTCCCAACTCCTAATTCTTTCATAGCCTCTGGTAATTCATAATTCTCTAAAATAAATGGTATTCTCTCATTTGTTCTTTTTCCAGCTTCCTTTAAATTTGGTATTTGCATACAATCACTTCCATGAATGATAGTATCATAGATTACAAAATTAATCAATTATATTTCCAAAAAGAAAAAAAGATAGATATCTATCTTTTTTGTTATTTTTGGAAGTTATTCATTCCTAATTGTTGCTCTCCCATTTTAACTAATCTCTTAGTGATTTCTCCACCAACAGAACCGTTAGCTCTACTTGAAGCATCTGGACCCATAGCAACACCTAATTCAGCAGCTATTTCATATTTCATCTTTTCGATAGCTTGTTTAGCACCAGGTACTACGAATTTATTTGTATTATTTTTCATTATTCTCACCTCCTGTACATTACTATCATGTGTACATTGGTGATTTTCATACCTGGTAATTTTTGGTTATAATAAATCTTCTTCTATTTCATTTTTTAAAGTATTGGTTTCAATATTATCAATACATTCTTTTACTAATGTCTCATAATCAAAACGTGATTCATAATCCACACATTTTTCTAATTCTGGGTTAATTACTGGATGTTTTGGTAAAAAGATTGTACAACAATCTTCAAATGGCAAAATACTAGTTTCATAAGTACCTATTTTATTAGAAATATCTATTATTTCTAATTTATCCATACAAGCAACAGGTCTAATTACTGGTAAATTGGTCACACTATTAATAACACGCATACTGTCTAGAGTTTGACTTGCTACCTGACCAATACTTTCTCCATTTAAAATTACTTTTAAATGTCTTCTTTCCACTACACCACTAGCAATTCGGTACATCATCCTACGCATAATCGTAATTACATAACTTTCAGGAACATTTTTATAAATTTCTTCTTGTAATTTTGTAAAAGGAACTACATGAACTTTTATATTTCCAGAATATTCATTGATAATGGATGCTAATTTTAAAACTTTATTTTTAGCTTCTAAACTAGTATGAGGAGGAGATTCAAAATAAAGACATTCTAAATCTACACCTCTTTTTAAAGAAAGATAACCTGCTACTGGAGAGTCAATTCCACCACTTAGCATTAATAATCCTTTTCCTTGAATTCCAACTGGATATCCTCCGATTCCTGCTATTTCACGAATATATAAGAAAGTTCCTTCTTTTCTAATTTCTACTTTAATCACTAAATCAGGATTGTGAACATCCACCTTGCAATCAAAGTTTTTTAATACTACACCACCATATATTCTACTACATTCCATACTTGGTGTTGGAAAACTTTTGTCAGCTCTTTTTGTTTCTACTTTAAAAGTTTTAAAAGGAATATTTTTTAAAACAGTAACTAAAGAACTACTAATATCTTCCATATTATTATTTACTTTGTAACATTCTACTATACTGTGAATTCCAAATACTTTTTGTAATTTTTTAGTAATTTCTTCTATATCATCACTTTCAATATACATTCTTACTCGATCATATTGAAGACGATAATCTAAACCATTCAAAACAGCATTTACATTACGTACTAATAATTTAATAAAAGTATTACGGTTTCCCTTCTTAGTAGTTAATTCTCCATATTTAATTAAAATTAATTTTTGCATATTTCCAACCTCGTTCTTAATTATAACAAAAAAAAGGAAGTTTGGGAATATGTCATACTTTTATAGGGACTAGATTGGTTTATCATTTTAGATTTTATAAAAAAAGAAATGACAAATCATTTCTTTTAAGAAAGAACCTCAGTTAATTCTCCATTTACAGTATTAAACTTATAAGTCGAATATTCTTTTTCATCTTTCATAATATAAATATTTACAACAGTACCATCTATTTCTATTTTAAATGTTGGTACTTCACTTGTAGTTCTACCTCTAAAACCTTTTACATAAGTAGGAACATCTTTAGAAACTATCTTTTCTCCTTTATAATTTAAAATATTGAATAATCCATCTTTAACAACTAATACATAACTACTAAGTGGTGTTATCATATCATATCCATCTGTTAGTATCTTTTTTCCATCTAAATCTGTTAAATACCAAAAACCTTCTTCTTTAACAGCTAAGAAATTATTATCATTAAAATAGATATCTTCATATTGAAATGAGATTTTTTCTTTTCCTTCGTCTAAAGTAATTAATCCCCATTTTCCATCCTTTGAAGCTGTGATTACATTTTTGTCATAAGAATAATCCGTTACATCACCACCACCAAAAGAATATCCAAAATTATCATATTCAAATGGAATTACTGTTTCTCCTTTTACATTTACAATTCCTGCTTTATTAGTAGAGTCTACTGCAATAAAAGCAACTGTTTTATCATCTTGTACTAAATTTTCTAATCTAGTAAATTCATTAGTCATTTTTTTGCCTTCTTTGAAATCATAAAGAAGGATGGATTCTCCATCTTGTAGGGCAATTACATGATTCTCTTTTGAGAAATATTGATAACGACCTAAAGAATAGATAGAACAGGTAGCTGCACAAGTATATCTACTAATTTCTTCTTCACCTTCATAAAAAATAATTTGCTTATCACCTAATTCATAACGATAATCTTTAACAACTTCATTTTTATCAACAGGCTCATTTCCCTTTTCTTTCTTCTTAGAAAAAGGATTAAAATGAATTAATAAGAATACAACTACTCCGATGATTACTAGTGAAATAATAATGCCAAGAACAGTTTTCCATTTCTTTGCTGGAGTAATAAAATCCTCATCGTCAGAAAATATCTCTACTTCTTTTACTAATCCATCTAAAATCATTGTATGAGTAGGCTTCTCTGTTTCATCCTCTAAGAATTCATCTTCTAAATCTTCATTTTCTATTGCTTCTCTTTTTGCACTATAAAGTTGTTCTCTTGTTAATTCTAAATTAGATGTAAAATCCTCTTCTTCATAATCTAAATTATCTTCTTCCTCTATTTCTTTTTGAATAGAACTATCTAACTCTGATTCCTTTAATCTCATACGATACCTCCTACTTTCCTAAATCATACATATACACTAATTTCTCATAAATACCTGGTTCAATTTTATTTAAAAGCGTAATTGTCAATTCTAATGATTTTTGATATTCCCCTTTTAAAAATAATTGTTCTGATAAATTTAACTTATTACTTAAACCATCATAACTACTACGATAACGATTTCCATAGACAAGGGCCGTTTCAGCAAATGTAGCAGTTTTAAGTAAATCCTTTGTTTTCGTATATAATTTCAAAACTAAGTCACGAGCAGTATCTACTCTCGTATTTAAAACACTAATCGTAATTGGTTTTTTCTCCAATTCTTTTACAATTTCACGGATTGCTCCCATTGCTTCTTTTAATTCTACATAATAACTTTGTGGAATATATGGAAGATTATATTCACGCATCTTCAGTTTAGATTCTTTTAAAATTACTTTAATTTCATCTAATTGTTGACGAGCACGTACTTCATCATCCCTCATACTTCCAATAGCATCTAACGAATTATCTAGTTTATCCTCTATTTTAGCAAGATTTAAACTCAATTCCTCTAATTCCTTTAATAATTTTGTATAAGCAAAACTAGTATTATTCATAGTGTGCTCTACCAATACTTTATAATCACTGCTTACTTCCACCAAGTCTGTATGCAATCGCTTCAATATTTCAATATCTTCTTCTGATAAATGATAAATATTTTTAATATCCTCTAGTTGAGTAAAGATATCTTCTACAATAGAGCTAATCTTTGTAAGTTTATTGCAGAATGCTACATTATTATCCTCATATGTAGCACGTGCTACTTTCTCTGATTCAAAATCAGTAAATAGAGACTCAAAGTAATCTAATAATACTTTTAATTCAAATAAACTATCTTCTAAATTTAAACTCTTTGTACGAATAATAATATCGCCAATTTTCTTTTCCGCTTCTTCGATGTTATATTCTACATTTAAATATCCTAATGGATAACCTGCTTTTACCATCCAATTATAGATTTCTTGAACCTCTGTTATTTTCTTTGGAATTGCTGTATAAGCAAGTAATACAATGGATGGTACTTCTTCTACGACAATTTCCATATGCTTTAACAAATCATTAATAATTAATACAATTTCATTAATTTCTGTAAATTCATTATTATCCATAATAGTCTCATAGTCTTCAAAACGTTTAGAAATAACTTTAAACTGTTTTTGAACTACATTCGTCATAGGTCCAAACTCGGATTTTGTCTGTTGAAACATTTGATGAAGGGTTCTAAATTTCTTTTTAAAATCAGTAATAACTTCCCTACTTCTTTCTTCACTAGAAGTAAGTTCTTTAATCTCGCCTAATAAAAAGTCTGAATTTGTTCTTACTTTATAAATTTCCATCTCTAATTTAGCTAATTTATAAAGAGTACTTTTATAATTCTTTTGAGATAAGGAATATTCTGTTTCTAATATCATATCTGTTAATTTAGGGATTTGATTATCTTTAATATTTTGAAGTCTTTCTGTCCATTCCTTGTACATAACTTCTAATTTTGGATTCTTTAAGAAATTCTCTACCTTTGCAAGTTCGGGAACAATTGGAGAAGAATCCAATTTATTTTTTTCAATTTCTAATTCCTCTAATTTTTTTCTAATACGTTTTCTTTTATCACTACGTAAAAAGTAGATAACACCAACGATTAATAATACTGCTACTACGATAATAGCTATAATTAACGTTAAATTATCTTTCATACTATCACCTATTATAAGTATAGCATACTTTCTCCCTATTTTTTAACATTTTTTTATCAATATCGCAATTTTTCCTATATTCCATTCTATTAAAATATTAGATATAATGAATGTGGTGATTTTATGGAAAATCTTTTTCTAATTGGTGGCACAGATTCTCTTGGTGTTCCCTATACACGTGATAATAAAACAAATACTGGTTTTTATGAATTAATTAGTCAGTATCTTTCCAAAGAATTTCATGTTATAGAATTTAACTTTTTTCATATGTCTACTTATAATACAAATTCATTTCTGCTAAATTGCATTCAAAAAAACTACTCTTTAGAAAAGATAAAAGTACAACAAAACGAGATGTTAAAAAAGTGCAAATATTCTGGTATATATCCTTTTATAGAAATGCCAAAGCATTTCTTAAACTTCTACAAAATTAATAAAAAAGATCGTTCTTTCTATATAAAAGATGAATTAATAAAGAATAAAACAATATTCCTTTATTCTGCTGGTGTTAATGATTTTTTAAAGCACAATAAATCCAGTCTATTTCAAATGCTTTTCCCAAATAATATAAAAAATAATTTAAAAGATATGGATGCTTTTTTAAACCATTGTATAGAGGATATTCAAAAAAACATCACTTACATCACCAAACTGAATAAGAACTGTGCAATCTATTTAGTAGGATTATTTTATCCTACTAAGTTATCTTATATAAAAAACAGATTAAAAGCCCCCATAGATAGCTTTAACACCAAGCTTAAAAGTCTTTGTAACCAATTTCAAAATGTCTATTTTACAGATAATTCTAATCTATCTAAGGAAGATTTTAATAATATTGATTTTCACCCCAATAGAAAAGGTCATCAAAAAATCTATCAAAATTTTGTAAAAATCTATCAAAACCAAGGAAAAACATAGACATTTTCTTTATTTTACTTGACTTATTCCCTATTCCATACTATAATTAAAACTGCGATGGATTTGCAGCGTGTTTTAGAATTTATAATGTGTCTATTACCTATAGGGGTTATTTGTAATCTTGCTGCAGGTGAAGATATTGAAATAAGACACCCTATAAATTAGTAAAATAGCTTCATTCATCAATTTTAAAGAAAGGAGAATGAAGATGTCAAGATATACTGATTCAAGTTACAGAAAATCACGTCGTTTAGGTTTTTCTATTCTTGAAACTGGAGAAGAATTAGCTAAAAAGCCATATGCTCCAGGTCAACATGGAAACAAACGTGGTAAAAAGTTATCTGACTATGGTGTTCAGTTGCAAGAAAAACAAAAAGTTAGATTTATGTATGGACTTAATGAAAAACAATTCCATAAAACTTTTGTTTTAGCTGGTAAAATGAAAGGTGTTCACGGTGAAAACTTATTAAAGTTATTAGAGAGTCGTTTAGACAACCTAGTTTATCGTATGGGTCTTTCTACTACTAGAAGAGGTGCTAGACAATTAGTTAACCATGGACACATTACAGTAAATGGAAAGAAAGTTAATATTCCTTCTTATACTTGTAAACCAGGTGATGTAATTGCTGTTAAAGAAACTGATAAAGAGTTAGCTATTATTAGAACTTCTTTAGAAGCTCTATCAAGACGTGTTGATTTTGTTACTTTTGATGATACAAAAATGACTGGTTCTTATGTAAGATATCCAGAGAGAAGCGAATTAAATGCTGATGTTAATGAATCATTAATCGTAGAATTCTACAACAGAGGATAAAAAGAAAAAGGAACTTATGTTCCTTTTTTTGTTAAATAAAAATGAAAAAAGAAAGAAAATCTTTCTTTTATTCAAATATTCCCATAAAATATTTCTTTTTCCCTTTTCTTACAATAATTACTTTGGATTCAATTGCACGCTCTTTAGTAACTATCATGTTTTCATCAGTTACTTTTTCTCCATTTAAAGAAATAGAACCAGCTGTTAAGAATTCTCTTGCTTCTCTTCTACTACTAGCAATACCATTATCTACAAGTAATTCTAATAGTGTAGCTTCTTTAGCAACGAAGTTTGGTACATCTTTAAATCCATCTTCTATTTCATCTAAAGATAATTCTTTAATATTACCACTAAATAGTACTTCACTAATACGAAGTGCTTTTTCATATTCTGCTTCTCCATGTAAGAATGTAATTACTTCATGAGCAAGAGCCTGTTGCGCTATTCTCTTCTCAGGAGTTGCTTTATGTTCCTCCGCGATTTTCTCTATCTCTTCTCGAGTTAAGAATGTTAATTTCTTTAAATAATCTATTACACATGCATCATCAGAATTAATTAGATATTGATATAATTCATAACTAGAAGTTTTATTTTTATCTAACCATAAAGCGTTTCCTTCTGTCTTACCAAACTTAACTCCATTGGCATCTAATACTAATGGCATTGTCATACCAAATAACTCCACATCATTTTTCTTACGAGCAAGTTCAATACCAGTTGTGATATTCCCCCATTGATCAGATCCTGCCACTTGCAAAGTTACTCCCTTAGCTTCATTTAAATAAACAAAGTCCATTCCTTGTAATAATGTATAAGCAAATTCACAGAATGTAATGCCTGATTCTAATCTTCTACTAATAATGTCTTTATCTAACATATAATTAACATTGATGTATTTCCCGTAATCTCTTAAGAAATCTAAGATAGTAACATCTTTTGTCCAATCATAGTTATTTACTACCTCAAATCCAAATATATTTTCTGCTTGGCGGGTTAATCCCTCTACATTTTTCTCTACTTCTTCTTTGGTAATCATTTGACGTTCTTTAGATGGTTTAGGATCTCCAATAAGACCTGTTGCACCACCTACTAATAAAATTGGTTTATGTCCATATTTGGCAAGTCTCGTAGCTATTAAAAATGATGAGAAATGACCAATATGCATGGAATCAGCAGTTGGATCTGTTCCTATATAAAAAGTTAATTTTTCTTCATTTAATTTTCTTTCCAATTCAGGAGAACTGATATCTTTAATAAGTCCTCTCCAAGTTAAATCTTCAAATAATGTCATAATATTCCTCCTAATAATTACTATTTAATCTTTCTTCTACTATTTTTAATTTTTTAAAAGTGGCTTCTATTACTTCTTCTTCCTCTAGGTTTAATAATTTACTGATATGCATTAAATTAGAAAATATTTTTTTTACTAATTCTTCTGAACAATTATTCAGTAACTCTGTTCCAAGTAAATAGGTATTATTAATAACATCTAAAATAGAATCACTAGAATAAGGTTCTCCCATATTTATATTTTCTAAATCCAAATGTAAATAATGAAAAAAGGTTAAAAGAATCGTAATACAATCAGCAAATTCATCCAATTCTTTTTCTTTATCTGGCTTTTTAACTGTCCAATACTTAAAACATTTCGTTTCATTAACAAATTCGCCTAATTCTACTAAAAATTCAATACAATTCTTTTTTACTAAGTCTTTATCTTCTTGGTATCTACTAATAAAAATATCATCCAATCTTTTATTTTCTTGATAAATTTCATACCATGTTTGATTCATTCTATTCCCCCTCCTCATCATGACAACAACATTCTCCACAATGACATTCATGATTTTCTTCATGGCAATGACAATCATCCATTTGCATTAGAGAAACACCATTGCTAGTTCCTATTCTAGTCGCACCTTCCCTAATCATTTCCTCAGCAATTGCTATATCACGGATTCCTCCACTGGCCTTTATTTCTAATACTTCATTCTTATGTTCATTCATAATGAGAATATCTTCTACAGATGCTCCACGAGTACCAAAACCAGTTGATGTCTTAATGAAATTAGCAAAAGTTTCATTACAAATTTCTGTCATTTTAATAATTTCGTCTTCCTCTAAATAACAAGTTTCAATAATTACCTTTAATGTATGACCATCAATCGAATCTCTTATCTCTTCTATTTCTTCTTTTACATAATCATAATCTTTATTTTTTAAAGCAGATAGATTGATTACCATATCAATTTCTGTAGCACCATTTTCTATTGCATTAATTGCTTCAAATGCCTTTACTTCACGAGTATTCGCCCCTAATGGAAAACCTATCACAGTACCTACTTCAACATTACTTCCCTTTAATAATTCACTAGCAAGCCTTACATAATAAGGATGTACACAGACACTAGCAAAATGATACTTTTTTGCCTCTTCACATAATCTCTTTATATCTTCTAATGTTGCAGTTGCTTTTAAGTTTGTATGATCAATATAACTATTCAATTCCATAAAATCCTCCTAAAAATAAAAAAATATTATGAAGTATAGGAACGAATTACTCGCGGTACCATCCTATTTCATAATATTTTATGCCCTCTTATCTTAACGCGATTAACGATTTGACTCCCAATAGGTAATTTCACATACTATCTTGTCTAGTTTTCATCTACCACTAGATTTCTAATTACTGATAGTAAGCTACTACTATTTTTCCACGTCAATTAAAAACTAAATTCATTATACCATATTTTAAATAGATGTCAATTATTTTTCTAGCCTTTAAATGCTTCACACTTATTTTCATCAATATTTAAAACACTATTTGTTAAATTATAGGTATATTTCGCACATGGATTTCCAACTTTATCTGTTCTAAAAAGAATCGTAAAAATTGCTTTTCCACTTTCTTCCTTATATGTAAGTGGGGAATATCCATCTTCTTTCATTAAAACATATCCTCTTGGAATCTCAGCCACTTTCTTTACTAATTTTCCCTCTAAATTAATGATTTGTAACTGATCACTATCATAAGCCATAATATACTTATCTTGGTAATTGGCAAGAACAAATTCTTCATAGAAATTACCACCTAATAAAACACGATCTCCTTCTAATGAAATTAATCCTCTTTTGTTATTTTTTACGACATTGATATATTCACTATCAAAAAACATGGAATCGTATTCAAAAGGTAAGATTTCCTTTCCACTTGTTAAACTGATTAAACCATATTTTCCATTTAAATTTTTTTGAACTGGTAACAACAATTTCTTTGTTTCTACACTAGAATACTTTTCCCAAACATTAGTAGCTTCTTTTGGATTTTCCCACAAATAATAATATTTTCCATATTCTTGTTTCATTTCATTTTCAGACAAACTGTATATTGCTTCTTGATTCTTTTGATTTCTAAGTAATAAACCATATACTTCTGTTCCATCCTTTTCAATAAAAGTATAAGTCAAATTGCTAGCTACTGTAAAAAGACTAGAAGTAGATTGAATATTATGGAGAATAACTCTTCCATCGGATTCTTTTAAAGCTACATAAGATCCTAAAAATTTATCTACACTGCATTTATTAGTTGCGCATTTAATCTGCCTTTTTTCTAAATCATCTGATAGATAGTTAGCAGTTGTTGTCTCTCCTACTACTTCAAAGTTATAGCCAGTATAACTAACATAGGCATAACCATCTTCTCTAGGATAGCCAAAAGAATATTTTTTCTCAGATTCATTAATACTACAATCATCTAGATAAATAGTTTCTGCATCATAAATTTTAACTGTGCTGCACTCTACTTTATCATCAAACTTCATATCTATTGAATAAGGTAATCCATTATTAATTTTTACATAGTCACTTACATAAGATAATGCTTTCATACCATAATCTTTCATAATCGCACTATCATCTGACTCTTCACCATAAGTATATAGTTCCTCTGACCCATTAACACTACACTTATCTAGATAAACTCTACCAGAAGAGTGAAATTCAACCGTCCCACATTCGATAACATAATCTTCTAATCTAGTAGATTCTAATATTGTCTTCTTATCTGGGAGAACACCATTTTCTGTTACATAATTAGCAACTTCTGCTTCTAATTTACTTCCATACTGATTTATTATCTCTTGATTGGATACTCCAGAATTTCCTCCTGAGTTACTACCATTTCCTGAATTTTTGTCCTTTTTCCCTTTTCCTAAGAAAAAGATAACAAGAATAATCACTATCATTAGAATAACTATTCCACCAATCACTATCAGTAATTTTTTCTTATTCTTACTTGGTTTTTGATAACTATTTAAATTGCTTCCATATTGATAATTAGGCGCTACTGATGGTGGTTGAGGCTGTTGGGGATATTGATAATTCCTCTGATTATTTGGATATCTTTGATTTTGAGGATACTGATAACTTCCTTGCATATTTGGATAACCTTGATTTTGATTTGGAACGGACTGATTTTGATAGCCGTATTGAGGTTGAGCATTATATTGAGGATTTCTTACCATTCCATTTCCCTGTGGATTATATTGATAATTATTAGAAGAGTTTCCATATTGGGGATTCCCTGAATTTTGACCATTTTGTCCATTATTCATATCTTACACTCCTACTCTACTTATTAATATACCACAAAAATAAAAAAAAAAGAAGATTTCTCTTCTTCTTTTAGTAACTAACACCACCCCATTCAACTGCTGTAAAACCTTTCCGATGAAATGTAGGTAAAACTTGTTCCTTTATATCTACTTTTTGGTTTACTTTCTTTACATGAATTGCTACTCTAAGCATTGAATTTGGCTTTGGACTAATATGAATAGGACTATAATAATTTCTTTCATCAGTTAATTCAAAATATACTAAATTCTTTCCATTTTTCTCTAATATTGGCAACCAGTACATAATAAATTCATTTCTTTCTCTATCATTTAAACCAATCATTGTTAATTTTTCTTCTAAAAATTCTATGGCATTTTCTTTTTCTACATAGAATCCCTCTTTAAAATCTATTCTATGATTTTCTTTTTCTTCCCAATATAAACCATAATAATATTTATTATCTTTATCATGTAAATCACCATTTGGATTGGCTAATACTGACCAATTATTCTTATACTTAGGATAAGTTGTTGTTAAATTTTCTGGATATTCAAATATTACATTTATCCACATTGGTAATATTGGATATAAATATAATACTGGCTTAGCATAACCACCTATATAAGTAGCAATCTTTCCACTTTCTTTGATTGTTGGAATATAATAATATTCATATCCTAAATCGTAATAACTTAACTCTTCTTCTGTCATATCTGGGTTATTTTTTAGAACTTCCTTCTTAGGCACATCATCTTCCTCTATCACAAGATATATGCCATCTTTTCCATTTTCTGAATACCATCCAGATAGCATAGAATGATAAAAATATTTATCTGACCAATCGTTTATAAAAGTTGTTAAAATATTTCCCTCATAATCAATCAAATTTAAATTGGTACCATCTAAAACAAGAATATACCTCTCCCAGATATCCATTACGCCTTCATATTTTTTACTAGTATAAATAGTTTGATAATTTGAATTATACACTTTAAAAATATTGTCTTTAATAGTTACAAATGTATCATTTTTTACATAGAAACTATCAAACTTTTCTCCCTCAAATAATTCAAACCCTTTACTATCATAAATCATATAAGTATACGCATATTCTTCCTCTGATTTTGAAATGCCTTTTAATATATATACTTTTCCTGTTTTCGTATCTGTACGAAAGTCTATTACATCATCAATACTATAAATTACTTTTCCAGTATTTATATTTACAAAATCTGTTGTATTTTCTCTTCTTAAAGGAACATATCCTGTTGATAACATACTATGAGGATTCCATCCCATATCTGAATAAAATTCTCCTTCTACAGAAAAGACTTTATTAGCAGAAACACTATAAATGAAATTTGTATTTTCATCACTATAATAAATTCCATAGAACTTCTCTTTATTTTCTAAAATTTCTATCGACCCATTCAATATCTTAAAATCCAAATATTTTTTATTTTTATAATCATAAATATAGTAGTCTGAAGACTCTCCATTTGCTTTTGGTTCACTTATCACTGCATATTGTTCATAGACATCATAACCTTCACAACTATTTAATCTACAAGGAATAGTGGCAATTACTTCATAATCTTTTGCATATTCCTCGTTATATGCAAAAGTATAATCTATTCCATATTGCGTATTACCTCTATAAACGGTTAGTGTATTTCCAGTTACTTTTTTGTCTTCTTTTTCTCCGTAGGAATAGGTTTCTTTAGAAGCATTGACACTGCACTCTCCTAAATAAACCTTATTATTAGAAGTGACAGAAACTTCCTTACAACTAATTTTATAGTCTCCCAACTTCACGTATTCTAAGAGGCTATCTACCTCTGGAACCTTACCATTTTGCTTAGAATAGTTCATAACAAAATCTTCTAATTTAACGCCATATTGATTCACAATTTCTTGATTACTCATTTGTTCCTCAACATTACTGTTTGTATTGGTAGTATGTGTTTCTTTTTTATCCTCTTTCCTTAAAAGAAAGAAAAACATTATAAATATTACTACTAAAATTAGAACAATAATAGAGACAGCTATCTGTATTTTTTGTTTCTTTGATAATTTTGATTTTTCCTTTCCTTCGATAGGACTAGCATGTCTAGGTTCTACTTCTGTTTCTTTTATATTTTCTTGTTCAGAAATATCTACTACTTCTTCCTGAACATTTTTATTTTCATTATTTTCCATATAATCTCCTCTAATTCACAGAATAATTAGCCTTAGCTGCTTCATAGTTTTGCTTTATCTCATCAGCACTTAGTTCTTTATCATATAAAACGAACTCATATAAACTACCACTAGCTTTTTCATTAGCTCCTAACCTCGTATCTCCTATTGTTAAATATTTTAACTCCAAATCACTATTTCCGGAGTTTATAGAAGATACTTGTTCACCATTTATATATATTTTTGTCTTTCCACCTCTTTTAGCTACTACTTGAATATTTACTACTTTATTATTATAATTTGAAAAAGAAACTCTATTTTGAAGACCATAAGTTATCAATCTTGTTTGATAAGACGCTATATACAGATTCCCTGAATGATAGCCAATCCATGCCAAATAATTATTATTTGCTACAGATATACTAGCAATAGTTTTACTACTATATTGATTAGCATTTATTTGAATAGTCATATTCATGGAATACTGATTTTTTAATCCAGTATTAGAAGAAATATCTTGAATTAAAATTGGTGCTTTAGAACCGCCTAATAGTAAGCTCCTATCTGTATTGTAAGTTAGTTTTCCATCATTTCCAGAATAACAAGAGGCATAATCCTTACAAGTTTTTGTATCACTAGTAAATGGAATATTTTCATTTATTACAGGAAGCGTACCAAACGAAGAAACAGTTCGTGTTCCACTAGAACTAGTTATGGCATGATCTGTTACCATTTGAGGTTTCTTATTGATGTTGCTATTGGTATTACTATTGCTATTCGTATTTGTATTCGTGTTAGTATTTATATTAGAATTTGAATTACTATTGGTAGGTTTATTTACATTTGTTTGTTTATTAGAATTACTGTTAGTTTGTTTATTACTAGTTACATTTTCATTACTGTTAGAATGACTATTAGAATTTAAATTCGTATCACTATTTTGGTTTTCTTTCCATTCTCCATAAGAATAGATTGCCTCTGATTCATTGATAGAACAGCTTCCTAAATAAATTGTATTTTCATCATATATTTGTTCTATTTCACAAGAAACTGTATACCCCTCTAGAAAAACTGTAGGAATTTTATTTGGTAAAGTTTTACTCTCTATAAAATATAAGTTTACTTTTTCTTCTGCCTTTTCTCCATATTTTTGCATAATTTCTTCATTTGTTAATGCAACATTTGGCGAGAGATTCTTTACACTATTTTCTGCACTATTAGATAAAGTTTCCTTCTTCTTATCTTTAGTATTATTTTTCACCAAAAAGAATAATGTCAAAGCACCTATTAAGAGAATCAATATAATAATAATTGATATCTTAATCTTATTATTGGCTACTTCCTTTTCTATTTCTTCTAATTCTTCACTTAAAGATGGACTAGGTTCTTTTTCAGATATTTCATCTATCATTTTAGAGATTTCTAGAAGTTCACTATCGTTTTCTATTGGAGTATCCTCTTCTTCCATATCATTATCATAGGGAATACCTATACTTTCTTCTAGTATTTCTAAATCTTCTGCTTCATCTATTGTAGAAGAACCAAATAAATCATCAATAGAATATCCCTTCTTCATTTCTTTCATACTATCTTTTTTACTACTATCTTCATTATTTGCGAAAAGGTCATCTATGGTTATCTTTTTATTATCTTTTTCCATCATAACACCCACTTCTTACTATTTATACTATAAGTATAGCATTAATGGCAAAAAAAAAGAAGACTATTTCTCTTCTTCATTTTTAATAACTTCTTTTCCTTTGTATGTTCCACAATTTAAACATACTCTATGTGGTCTAATTTCAGCACCACATTTTGGACATTTTGTTGTTCCATTCTCACTAATTTTATAATGAGTTCTTCTTTTTCTACCTCTAGTATTACTTACTTTTCTAAATGGTACAGCCATCCTATTCACCTCACGATCTTATAATAAATCTTTTAATTTGGATAGTTCCGAATTTTCTTTTTTATCATCATCAGTAATGAGTTTCCAACCATCTCCTGATAATTCTACTTCTTCAGCGCCTTCACTAACAACACGCATTGGAATTTCCATTAATATATTTTCCCATATTATTGGTAAAATATCAAGACTATTTTGATAATTTATCGTTTTTTCTGTTGTTTCATCAAGTATTTCTTCTAATGTTCCCTCTATAACAATAGAAAATGGATAATCTACTGGTTTTAAAGTAATTGCACATGGAATAACCATTGTGCCATTTACCTCTAAATCTAAATAGATTTCCCCTAAAGCATCTAATGTAATAGTTCCATCTATTGTAATATCATTGATAGAAGTAACTCCAGTGTTTTTTAAATCATCTTCTGGAAAGGAATATGTCTCCTCTACTACTACTTCAGAATCAATTCCACTACGTAATCTCGTTAAATCTATTAGCACATTTCATCACCTAATGAAAACATTATACAAAAAAACTCATAAAATTGCAAGAAATGTGATATGATAGTGCTGGTGATTGCTATGAAAGCTGTTGGTATTATTTGCGAATATAATCCATTCCATAACGGACATCTCTATCATATTGAAAAAGTAAAAGAACTATTTCCTAATCATATTCTTATTTTAGTAGTTTCTGGTAATGTCACACAAAGAGGAGAATTAAGTGTTTTATCCAAATGGGAAAAAGCAGAAATCTCTCTTCATTATGGTGTAGATTTAGTAATAGAACTACCTTTCATATTTGCGAGTCAATCTGCAGATACCTTTTGCTTTGGTTCTATGAAACTGTTAAATATATTAGGCGTAGAAGCTATTGTATTTGGCTCTGAAATTGGTTCTGTAGAACCTTTAATAGAATGCGCTAAAGTGCAGCTTTATAAAGAAAGTTATCAACTAAAATTAAAAGAATATTTAAAAGAAGGAGTCAACTATCCAACAGCCTTATCCAAAGCTCTTATGGATGAATGTAATATGGATATTAGTAAACCAAACGATTTATTAGGATTAGGATATATTAAAGAAATTCTAAGAAACCATTATCCAATCAAAGCTGTTACTATTCCTCGGACAAATGATTATCATAGTACTACTTTTACAGGAGAAATCAGTAGTGCAACATCTATTAGAATTCACTTAAAAAATTCAGAAAGTATCGAAAATACTGTACCAGATTATGTAAGACCTTTTTTAAAAAATTCGGTTTTCCTAAACGACTTTTTTCCCTATCTAAAATATAAAATCATTTCAGAAGAAAACCTAGAAAATTTTGAGACAGTAGATGAAAGAATTAGCAACCGATTTAAAGAAAAAATGTTGAATTCTAATTCTTTAGAAGAATTTTTAAACCAAACAAAAACAAAATACTATACTTACAATAGATTAATGAGAATGTGTACTCATATTCTGTTTTCTTTCACCAAAGAAGAAAATAAAAAACTGCAAAACGATTTCTATCTTAGAATACTTGGTTTTTCAGATTCTGGTAGAGATTATTTAAAGAAAAGAAAAAAAGAGATTGATATTCCTATTCTTACCAACTATTCTAACGACAAAAAGAATCAATTAGCACTTGAAATTAGAATTACAAAAATATTAAGTTTGATAAAAGGTTCTGCTTTCTTAGAGGAAGAAATTAGTAGAAAACCAATTATAAAAAAATAAGGTGTAAAGTACACCTTATTTTTAGCATCTTCTTCCGCCACCACCATGACTAGTACCACTATGACTAGAGAAAGTAGATGAACCTCTTCCTCCACTTCCACCAGTATTTCTTGGAATATAAGCACTACTAGTATGAGTGGTTATAAATCTATCTTCTCTTCTAGTATATTCAACAGAGTTTTGATCTAAATAAGCAGCAGCTTGTACCTCTTTCTTAATCATTTTATTACGTGCTATTAAGACTCCTACAATGATACTTGGAACTGCTAACGTAAATAAGATAATCCAAAACCAAGGAAAGACTCTCTTAGTACGAAGAATACCATTATCATCTATATAGCTTCCTGAATTACTAGGAGCTACTCCTTTTTCTGCATAATTGGAAGAAGAGTCTATAAATGCAAGAAACATTTGGTAATATCCACTATTTTTTGCATTTGCAACATTATCTAAAATGGAATCAATGCGATTATCGTCATAGATTAATATTGCTTCTCCTGTAGTAGTCATCCAAAGGTCATTGTAGCCTTCTGTTCTATCAATTAGAAGTAATATGCCATCTTTCGTTTTCCCAATTCCAAAGCCATTGTAATCATAAAAATCTTGCGCATAATGTCTCGTACTACCAGCACTAGAATTATCATTAGTAGTTACAATAACCATATCCATGTTGTATTTATCCATAAAAGCATCTATTTTTACCTTTAATTGAGCTTCCTCTTCTGCTGTAAGTAGATTGGCATCATCATATATTTTTAATGACGTATCGAAAGCAAAAACATTTGGAAGGAAAAGAAAACATGCTATAAAAAAGACAATACTATAAGATATCTTTCTCATAATATACCTCCTATCCACCATAGAAGAGAACTTACTATAAATGTAATTATTAGAATAATTACCCACCAAATAACAGCTTTTTTCTTATCTAATGGAATATCTCCTATCATCTTTCCTGTTTGACCATTCATTGCAAATGGATAAATTTTATCTTTATACTTAATATTTAGCATCCATACTGGTAATAAAACATATTCGTTTTTTACCATGTCTAAATGATGTTCTTGTTTTCTAACAGAAACTGTAGTATATCCACCAATACTACTTTTTAAGGTATTGGTAGTAGAATTCTTTGCTCTTTCTGCTGCAATAGGTTCTGCATCTTTACTCTCTACATCATATTTTTCAGCTAAGAAACCAGCTAGATAAGAATGACTAAATTTGACTAATCCTTTATAATCAAATGGCTCTATAGAATTCATAATATCATCTGCAAAATGAGTTGAGCCATCTACTGGAATTCTATAATAAGTCATATTTCCATCTCTAAAAATTAAATAGGTATCAGTCTTTGTATATTGATAATCTCCAGAACGCCATGATTTCACTCTTTTAGCATCTGCTTCAATAGAACCTTTTACATGAAAATCATAAACCCAAAATGGAATATAGACACCCTTTATTTCATTAATATTCTTTTGATTACTAAACTCTTTTGGCATAAAAGGTCTTCCTTTTCCAATACTTCTAAAGGCCTTAATAGCATCTTCTTTTGTATTTTGAAAAGGAATTACATAGGCTGGATTAAATTCTCCTACCAATTTATTTTTCAAAATGGCTGTACTCTTACAATAGACGCAAAATGTTGCTGTCGTATTTTCATCTGCCACTATTTGAGCTCCACAGTTTGGACAAGAGTAAATGTCCATACCATTTTCATCTTTTTCTAACTTTACAGCTTCTGACTCTTCATCAATGACATTTCCACGCTTAACTTCATAAGCATCAATATCTTCTTTTGTAAAAGAGCTTCTACAATATTCACAAGTCCAATTCTGTCCATGTGGATTAAATTTTAAAGTTGCTCTACAATTAGGGCATTTATGATCTAATGTACCACTACTCATAACACCATTCCTATTCTTTATTTATTATATCATAATCTATTATATTTGGAATACAATTTTTCAAATAATTCATAGGAAGTATACAAAAAAAGATATGTACATCCATATCTTTTTATGATTTCAAAGCTGCTACTTCTTTTCTAAGTTGCTGTTCTAAAATTTGAACTAATTGAGTGTTTTCTTTCTCTTTTGCTTTATCTAGCGCTTTCTTGATTAACTTAATTCTATCTAAAGATGCTTTCTTTTGCTCTAAAGAGATTGTTTCTTTCTCCTCTTCCTTTTCAGGAAGTTCTTCACCTTTTTCTTCAGGTACCTCTACCTCTTTTGGAGTCTCTTCTTTTTCTTCATTTATTGGTAAATCCTCTGTTGTTAGTCCTTCTGCAGAAACTATCTCTGTTGGAATTTCAGAAATAGTAAACTCATCATCTGTTACTACCTCTTTATCTTCGCTCTCTTCTTTTAAGACAGATGCTTCTGCTTCTAACTCTGCTAATCCTTCAAAAGATTCTTCATCTTTTGAATTATACTGTTGCAATTTTTGATACTGTTCTTCTGTCACAGCAAATGCATTCTTTACATTTCCTAATTTTACTTTACTATAGTAAACATCTTCTTCAGGTTCATCATCTAATGATGGAATATCTAAAGCTTCAATCTCCACTTCTTCAAAAGGCGCTACTAAATTTTCAATCTCATCTAACGGTTCTTCCACAACTGCCTCTGGAACTGTTACTTGAGATAAAACTTCTAACGGCAAAGACATCTCTTTTAATTTTGCTACAAACTCATCTTGTGCAGCTAACTTTCTATATTCCTCATCCTTTTTATACCGTGTAGGAACTATAAAACTGCTAGAAGTTACTATTTCATTTAAAACATTTTGTAGATTTTCACGAATGACTTTATCAGCAGCATCTATCGTCTTTTCAAGGGATTGGATTGCTTGAATAAGGGCCTGTTCTTGTTCTTCATACAATGGATTTTTGTTTAATACATCATATCTAGCATTCAAAAAGTTATATTCATCTAAATATCCATTTGTTTTTGAACAATCTAGAATTGCTTTTAATGCTTCAATGATTTCATTATAAGTAACCATTGGATTACTGTAATTATTCATAATAATTATTTACTCACAATCTCACTCATAATTTTCTTAACATTCATCCATTCTTCTTCCTCTGTGATGTTATCTAGTTCATACCCTTTTTCGCCAACCATTAATTTAGCTATATACAAAATCTTATTGCCACTCTTTTGAGTTTCTCCTTTTGCATATACTAAATATTTATTTTTTTCCTCTTCATCCTCTAATATTGCCACTTTTTCGACTTGCTGTTCCACACCATCCACGTCAATAATTCTAATCATTTCCTCTGCCATTTTTATCCTCCTACTTTACTAGTACATTATATCATCAAAAGCTTATTTTTGCAATTACCCTATTTTGATTTTTCTGTTTTTTCTTTTTTCACTTTACTAATTAAAAACCATTTGCATTCATAACTACATAAATCTTTTATATAATCATCTTTAAATTTAATATCATTTCCCTTATTACAAATTTTATTAATCTTTTTACAGAAGCCTTTTAAACGCAATTTACCATAAGACCAATCTCCTAAAATGTAATCATATGGTTCAAAATAATCTGTATAACGTTCTTTCAATGCTTCCAAATCAAATCCATCTTTATATTCTTCCTCTAAAACCCATTCTGTATCTTCTAGTTTGATATTCATCTTTGATACTCCTTCCTGAATGCTTCTTTAATTTCTTCATACTTTTTTAAATTAGAACCAGAATTCCATGTCATATATCCAGCAGTTAATCCTTTATCATATAATGCTTCTATCTGTTCTGATATCTTATTAGCATCATATACAGTAGCTGGATTCTTTTTTGTATCATAAGCTTGTATCCAAGTTCTAACTTTTGCAGGGGTAGGAATAAGTTCTTGCTTTCCTACTACATATTCTCCCCATTCTGTTAATAATTTATAAGGAACTGTCCAAGTTACTTCTTTAATTCCATATTGATGTGGATCAAAATGATCTGGATATGGCATTCCACTAATAACATCTACTACATTAGAAATAGCTGGCCAATATTGGCCATATGCTGTTACATAATTTTGAGCAGACTCTCCAAATACATCTACTGATATATAAGCTCCTAAATCATGTATTTCATCTGCCGCATACATAATAAATGATTGAATTGCCTCTGCTTTTGTTTCCTTATATATATTATTATAATCAATTGTTTGCGATTGTTCAAGAGCTCTTGTTCTATCAGGAAATCTAACATAATCAAATTGAATTTCATGAAACCCAATATCTTTAATAGACTCTTTGGCAAGTTCTACATTAAATTCCCATACATTTCTTGAATAAGCACTTGGCCAATAGGAATCATTATGCTTTAATGGAGAATTCGTTTTCGTATTTTGAATAGCATCTTCAGGATGATCCATAACATAATACGAATCTTTAAATACAGTAATTCTTCCTATTACATAAAAATCATTATCTTTTAATTTTTGTATTACCTTTTTATACTCTTCTTTTGTAGAAATAGCATGCTCATAATTTGTTTTAGAATACTTTTTCATTGCTTCTGCTTCATACGCTGGTACAGTATTATCCTTAATATCTACCACAAAAGCATTGATATTATTTTCTTTCGCAAACGCTATATAAGAATCTATATTTTTTAAAACTCCCGCATTTAAATACAATGTCCTAGTTTCTTCTGGCATAACATTATTTTCAAAACTTTCTTTTTCTACAGGATAGTAATCTAAAGTAGCAGCACTTCCCCCACCTAAATTATCTCCCATTTTTAAATGCTCTTTATAAGTTCCATCCTTATCATAAACTTCAATAGCATCTTCTTTTGTAGAGACTAAATATTTTGAACGAATATACCCTTCTTTATCTTCATATCTTACTTTGTATTTGGAAACACTACCATCGCTTAATAAAGTATCATAACCAATTACTTCTACCTCTTCACCTTTTTTGACAAATCCTTTTATCTTTGATGTATCGCTATCTTCATACAAAGTTGCACTAGTCCTTACAAATAAATTTTTTTCTTGCACAATATCCTCCTCTTTTTCTACTAAATTAGAAACAGATACATAATAATTTTTGCCTTGATATTGTACTTGAACTTTATCTTCTATAGTTTCTATAGCAATCACTTTCATACCTCGTACTAACGTTTTATTTTGATTATTTTCATCCATTACTTCTAAATCTTTTTGATTGGCTGCTAAAAAACGATATTCTAATGCTTTCTCTGAAATGTTTCCAACATCCTCTTTAGAAAAAGTCAAAAATAATGTAATAACAATAAGTAACAAAAAAATTCTCATAACATGCTTCATGATACACCTCTTTTATAGTATACCACATTTTTCTAAAAACTTATTGAATTGGTACTGATAAAAGAGGACTGGACAAATTTCCCGCATAATACTCTGGAACAGTACCTTGAATTAATTTCATCGCAATAGGAACTAACGTATCTATTTGTATGGTATCTGATAAAAACGGAAGAATTACTTGCAAATTTACTTGAAGATGTACATATACCTCAATCATCGCATTATTGATTCCATAATTCGTTACTTTCGTTTCTACTCCACTAATAATATTTCCAATTAAATTTATTTTAACTGGAATTTTAGGTCCTAAATTTGATAAAAGAGAATTATTGAAAGCAACTCCCAATGGCACTTCATAAAAATTTCCTTTCTTAAAAGTATCTTCATATTGAACAAGCAAAGTATCGGATAGCTCTAACTCTTCAAATCTTCCTTGCTCTACATACTTTAAACTAATCTCTACTGTATTTGTTGTCAATGATAAAATTTTATTTACAATAACAGAATTAAAATCTATACTAACAATTTCTCCATTGTCATTTTTTGTAAGTAAAAATAAATTTTCGGTAGTCAATTCTTCCACTACTTTTTTACTAATCGCATCATTTATAAGAAAAGTGGCTATTTTTTTTGATTCATGAGTTGCATACGCTAATAAAATTGGAGAAACTCTTTTATGAAAAATACGAAAAATTAAAAATAGCGCAAAAAATAAAAAAATAATTAGGAGAACTAATTTCTGTTTCCAATTTCGTTTAACCATACTTTATTTTATTAAAAAATAGTTCAAAAAATGTATAAAGATGAAAAGAAAACTCATATTAAAAATGGTGATAATATGAGAATAAAAGAAGTAATGACTAAAAATATGGTAGTGGCAAATCCAACTACTACTATTGAAGAAGCAAGTAACATGATGAAAAACTATGATATTGGATTTCTTCCAATAGAAGAAAATCATGATTTTATAGGTGTTTTAACAGATAGGGATATTGTCGTTAGAGCGATTGCTAATGGGAAAAAAGGTAATGAAAAAATTGAGCCTTACATAACGAATTATATTATTAGTGTTACAAGTGATACCTCTTTAGAGGATGCCCTAAAAATTATGGCCAGTGAAAGAATCAAAAGACTAATGATAGAAGAAAATAATAAAATTATCGGTATGGTATCTCTATCAGATATTTTAAACAAACAAAACGATGATAAATTCTTAGAATATGTAATTGCTATATTTGAACCTGTAAACAGTGTGGCTATTACTAATGAAATCGATATTCCTGAATCTGAAATAGATGAATTTGAACTATAAATCATTTAAAAAGCACTTTTTTTCAAAGTGCATTTTTTATATTTTCAAATGTTTTCTTACTGCTCTCCAAGAACCTAACATACCAACAATTACGCCAATTAATAGTAATATTCCTGACACCTGATAAATAAAAGGATTTGGTTTTGTCAAAGTAAAGATATTCCCAAATATTTTTCCACCAAAATGATTATAAAGTGTTGTATAACCATAGGTAGTAATAATAATTGGAATAATAGATCCTAATACCCCTAAGAATAATCCTTCAAATAAGAATGGTATTTTAATATTGATATTAGAAGCTCCTACTAATCTCATAATATCTATTTCTCTTTTTCTAGAAAAGATTGTTATCTTAATCGTATTGACAATTAAGAAAGCAGTTACAACTACAAGAGCAATTACTACAATATAAGTTCCCTTTGTAATAGCATCAAATACACCTACTAAAGAGTTTACCATTTCTTCATTATTTCTAACTAGGTAGACTCCCTCTATTGCAGATAGTTGTTTAACTGTTTTATCCATTTCATTGATATCTTCCACCTTTACATGATAAGCATCCCTAAGTGGATTATCTTCTCTATTTTCCATACCCTTTAAGATTCTATCGTAAGTAACACTTGATTCCATCATATCTTTTCTAATATTTTCTTTTGAGTCTAATACAATGCCTTCTTTACCAGGTTGAATATTTGGTAAAGCACGAATCTCATCTTCTATTTCTGCTATTCTTTCTAAAGTAATATCACGTTCTAAAAACGCTACTATTGTTACATCGTCTTCTACCTTATCCATTAAATCATTCACATTAATGGATAACATCATAGAAAGTGCCACTACAACTAAAGTAATAGTAATACAACTAATAGACGCTAAAGAAAGGGAAAAGTTACGAATGATGCTTTTAAAAGAATCTCGAATACTACGAAATAAAATTCTAATTACTTTCATGAACGTATTCCCCCTCCTCATACTCTTTCAAAATTCTGCCAGAATCTAATTCTATTACTCTCTTCTTCATCTTATCCACAATCTCTGTATCATGAGTAACCATAATAATCGTTGTTCCTAATTTATTAATGGCCTCTAGTACATTCATAATTTCCATACTTGTTTTCTCATCTAAGTTTCCTGTTGGCTCATCACAAATAAGAATTTTAGGTCCATTTACAATAGCACGTGCAATAGCAACCCTCTGTTGTTCTCCACCAGATAATTGAGTTGGATATTGTTTTGCCTTATTTTTTAGCCCAACTAAGTCTAAAACTTTTACTACTTTATTATAGATTTCTGATTTTGGCAAACCAAAAATTTCTAAAGCAAATGCAACATTTTCATAAACTGTTAACTTTGGTAAAAGTTTAAAATCTTGGAATACTACTCCCAATTTTCTTCTAATCTTGAATATTTTTCTATTTCTTATTTTTGCAACATCTAATCCACCAACTAGGATCTGTCCAGAGGTTGGTCGTTCTTCTCTGTATAACATTTTAATTAATGTAGACTTTCCACATCCAGTGGAACCTATAATGAATACAAATTCACCCTTTTTAATGGATAAATCTAAATCATGAATAGCTGTAACACCATTTTTATATACTTTATGAACATGTCGCATCTTAATTAATTCCATAATAACTTCCTTCCTAAGCTCCTCCTGAGACTTCATATGCATCTGTTACGACAAAAAAGGCATTCTTGTCG
Organism: uncultured Bacilli bacterium; assembly: GCA_964018915.1. Classification (GTDB taxonomy): domain Bacteria; phylum Bacillota_I; class Bacilli_A; order RF39; family UBA660; genus UBA5578. The sequence continues at coordinate 444,705 of CAXHRJ010000001.1, forward strand.
ATTCTTCTAATTCCTTCTTTTAGTTCACAATATTGACTAGTTGGGACAATACACATAATTACTTTTTTAAAATCCCCAGTATATCCCCCTCTACCTTCTAGAACAGTAACACCATGAACCATCGAATCCATAATAAACTTTTTAACACTTGTTTCTTCTGAAGTGATAATGTAGAATGCTTTTGACTGAGATATTCCAAGTATTACCTTATCTGTCATAAGGCTTACGATATAAAGGTTTAAAACAGAATAAACGAATGTTTGAAAGTCAAAAATAAAAAGGGAAATTAAGATGATAACACCATCTGTATAGAACATTGCTTTTCCAACATTCATTTTTCCATATTTACTTACAATATGATTTAAAATATCTGTACCGCCAGTGGTAAAACCAGCTTTAAAGACTAAACCTAATCCCAATCCAGAAACAAGAGAACCACAAACAATTTCAAGGAGTGGTTCAATTTCTCCAAGAGACAATACCCCAGGTAAAAATTCTGTTAATTTTACAAATATTGGATATAATAAAGAGCCTAAAATTGTCTTTCTAGTACTTTCTTTTCCAAGAAATATCCAACTTAATACTAGTAAAATTAAGGAACCTATTAAAATAACAATAGAGGGATCTGCTCCTAATATCTTTTTAAAAATGACTCCCAAGCCACCTACGCCATAAACAATGTTATGTGGTAACATAAAAAAATTATAAGATAAAGCTAGTAAAAGTATTCCTAAGATAAATTCACTATATCGTCCTAATAATCGTGTACTACCTTTTTTCTTTTTCATCATTCCACGCTCCATTTAAGATAATCTTCAATAAATAAATCTAAATCACCATCTAATACTTTAGAAACATTTCCAGTTTCTGTATTCATTCTATGATCTTTTACTAAGGAATAAGGATGCATTGTATAGGTACGAATTTGAGAACCAAAATTGATTTCTGTATTTTCCCCTTTTAATGCTCGTAATTCCTGTTCTTTTTTTTCTACCTCTTTTTGATAAATTTTATTTTTTAATACAGTCATAGCAATTTCTTTATTACGTATTTGACTTCTTTCATTTTGACAAGTAACAACAATACCTGTTGGAAAATGCGTAATACGAACAGCACTATCTGTTGTATTAACCCCTTGTCCACCTTTTCCACTACTACGATATACATCTACGCGAATATCTGTATCTTTTATTTCTACTTGAACATCCTGTTCTTGATATAATGGAGTAATGTCAACGGAAGCAAAAGATGTATGACGTCTACTATTAGAGTCAAATGGGGAAATACGAATTAAACGGTGCACCCCTTTTTCTCCCTTTAGATAACCATAGCATTTACTTCCATGAATCATCATAGAGACACTTTTAATACCTGCTTCTTCACCACTTTGATAATCAATCAATTCTACTTTATAATTTTTCTTTTCACAATATCGTGTATACATACGATAAAGCATATTCGCCCAGTCGCAAGACTCCGTTCCACCAGCTCCTGGATGAATTTCTAAAATAGTATCACAATCATCATATGGCCCATTTAAAAGAAGTTCTAAATGAAAATTTGAAAGTTCTTCCTGAATAGAGGAAAGTTCATTTTCTAAGGAATTTTGCAACTCACTATCTGGTTGCTCTTTTAAATATAATAACATCTCTAAATTAGACTCTATCTTTTCTTTTAACTTTTTTATTCCTTGATAATTTTCTTTCAAACGATTTAATTCACTAATCGTATCACTAGCATCTTTTTGTTCCCAAAAAGTAGGACTAGCCATTTTACTCTCTAATTCCTTTATTCTTTGCTCTTTTTTTTCTGGGTCAAAGAGACCTCCATAATTCATTTATTTTTTTTACACAATCTTGATATATATAGATTAATTCCCCTATCTCCATACCTATCCTCCATATTAATTATTATAACATTAATTCTTTCTTTTTGAAATCTTTTTAAAGAAAAATGTCCGATTAAGGACATTTTAATTAATTTTTACTAAATTTGTGGTATGAATATTTCCTTGTGTATCTTGAATCATAAATAAGCAATAATAATCATATTCCTTTTCTAACTCTTGGAACTCTATCTTATATTCTTCTTTCGTAGATACTTCTGTAAGATAATATGTTCCACCACTTTCCCAATTATCTGTATAATTACCATTGGCATCTAATATTTTATATTTAGAATTAAAGAATTGAATAAATTCCCACTGAGATAAATCTACATCCTCATGTCCAGATAATAACCCATCTTCTGTTTTTGCAATAGCACCAACAATGGTAGCTGATTTACTTCCATTATCTACTTTAAGACGAATTACAACACTCTTACTTTCCATTGTTTCTGTAACATTCATAAGAACTGCTGGAGCCTCATAAATAACATAATCCTCTGTACGACTATATTCATACATAGAAGCCCAACCAGCTTCTCCTTTCGCATCTATTACAACAATTTGTTTTTTATCAAAATTAGCTATTAATGTACCATCTGAATTTAGAGTGGTATCAGAGCTCCTATAAACAGGCATATAATATCCATCTTTCATATCTCTAAAAATAACATAATTGCTCTTATGATAATGTTCTAAAATAGACGCATCTAAAGTAGCACTAATTTGCTCTCCATTAGAAATAATAGATGGTTTAATTTTAGAAAAATCAGTTGTTACCATTCTATCGCCTAATAAAGTTCTACTATATGTATTTAAAAATCTTTGATAATTTATTGAAAAGTCTAATTGACTATAAATACCTAAGAATGTAGACAAATTAGTAGTAGTAGAATATGGATAATAGATAGATATTCCATAAGTATTCATAGCATTTGCTTTTTGATATACCACTGCATTTTCTATTGACTGTTTTAAGGCATTTACTTTAGAAGAATTGCTATCTTCTAATTGAAGAGCAACATCATAAAGATCTAATAAATCGTAACTTCCATTAGAGGTTACTCCAAAAGCACGAGCTCTTGTTATTTGATTTACTAAATTAGAATAGCCCCCATGATTCATTGTTTTTTCTAAATCTTCAAATAATATATTAATACTATCTGTCACCTTTTCTACTTTTCCTAGTTCTATTAAAGATAATGTTAAAGTATCATAATTAGTTCTAGAAGAATTATTATAGTAATCAAAATAATCTTCTATTATCATTTTTCCAACAGAAACAGAATCCACTTCCCTATTCACTTTACTAAGGAAATTGTAATTCCATCCTTGTCCAGGCTCTAATTCCTGAGACGCTACTAAATAATAAGCATAATTTCTAAGCTCTGATGCTATCTCTATACTAGCCATTAAACAAGCATCAAATCCTATAAACTCCAATTTTTCATTTGCAAATGCGCTATTGTTAAGCGCTTCTTTAATTTCTTTTAAGTACAAGAAATCATTATAAACTTCATCATTTCCATAACCAATGATAGGACCAGCACCATGATCCCATAAAATTAAAGAATATAAATCTGTTTGATAATGCTCTTTTGTATAATTTAAGAAATAAGATAAGGTAGCAGGGTCCCCCATGCTTCTATCTACATCCTTTTGAACCAGTTCAAATCCGTCACTTTTTAATTCGTAAATAGAATTATTTTCATACCCATTTTTCCATCTTTTAGCACCGCCTACATAAACTACTACATTCACATCCAATAAATTAACATTAGAAAGCTTCATTTCTATTAAATCGATAGTAGCCGCACCTGACTGCGATTCCAAATCAGAACCAACCATATAAACCATCATAGTTCTAGTACCAGTACGATTCGGATTTTCTCCTGAGATACCATTTTTCTTTAATGTATCCATAAGTAATACTGCAACAATAACAACTAAAGAAGCTGCTATTATAATTACTAATGTTCTACCTAAGTTTTTTTCTTTTGGTGGTACAGCATTATTATAATAAGAACCATTATAGGTAGGTTGTGGTTGTACTGGTGTTTGATAATTAGGAACTTGTACTTGTGGTTGACTAGATGTATTATCTGGCATTACAGTGGTACCATTTTGTCCTATATAATTATTACCAGATTCATTAATTGACACTGGATTTTGATTATAATTATTAGGACTTTCTTGATTATTCATAAAACACACTCCTCTACTTTAAAACAAGTATAACACAGGTACTAAAAAAAAACTATAGAAATTTTCTATAGTTCTACATTATGATATACATTTTGAACATCATCTACTTCATCTAATAAAGTAATTAAGCGATTAAATTCTTCTAATGCTTCTCCATCTAATGTAATTCTTTCTTTTGGAAGAAGAGAAATCTCATCTACAGTAAATTCTATATTAGGTGAAACATTTGTGATAGCTGTTTTAATCTTATATAAATCTTGTGGTTGACCATAAATCATAATTTGCTCATCAACTTCTAAGTCCACAAAATCTACCTCTTCTGCAATTAATGCTTCCATTACTTGTTCTTCTGTCAATCCTTTAAAACCGACAATGCATAAATTATCATACATGTATGCTACACTACCCATAGCTCCCATTTTAACATGACATTTATTAATAACAGCACGTAAATCACTAACACTTCTGTTAACATTATCTGTTAAACATTCTACCATTAAAGTAGAACCTGATGGTCCAAAAATTTCATATGTTAAAGTTTCATAATCCTCTCCTCCACCACTGTTTACTTTCTCAATAGCTCTTTTAATAACGTCACTTGGAACTTGATCTTTCTTAGCCTTTTCAATTAATCTCTTTAATGCTGGATTTCCTTCTGGAGTTACTCCACCATTTTTTGCGGTTTGATAGATTTCTTTTGCATACATACCATACAATTTACCTTTTGCTGCACCAGTTTTTGCTTTAGCAGCTGCTATATTAGGAAATCTTCCCATAAAAACATCTCCATTTCTTTCCCTATTTTAACACATTATATTCTTTTTCTGCAACCATTTTTTAGTTTTCTAACGAATCCCCATTTTGGGCTTTTTTTAAAGCATCTTTTGCAGCCATCTGCTCCGCTTCTTTTTTACTATGAGCAGTACCACTTCCATAGACTATGTCATCAATTTTTACAACAACACTAAACTCTTTTTCATGAGCTGGTCCCTTTTCATCTACAATCACATATTCCAAACTCTTCTTATCAGTCTGAACAAGTTCTTGTAAAACAGATTTATAATCATTTGTAAAATCAATTGTTTTATTTTCAATTAATGGAATAATATGCTTATAAAGAAAATCTTTTACTTGCTCAATACCACAATCTAAAAACATGGCCCCTATAAAAGATTCAAAAATATCAGCAACTATGGCACGATTATGTTTACCGTCCCTTTCTAGTTCCCCTTTTCCTAACAATAATTCTTCATTTAATCCTAATAAAATGGAATATTCGTATAACGCATTTTCACACACATAATAACTTCTTAACTTTGTCATTTTCCCTTCTAGTTCATCTGTATTTTTATAAAGATATTCACTCATAATAAGCTCTAAAACAGCATCCCCTAAATACTCTAGTCTTTCATAGCTTTCAACATTCTCTTCATGAGCATAGGAAGTATGTGTAAGTGCTTTCTTATATAGTTTTTCATTATGATAAGGAATATTTAATTTTTCAAGTATTTCCATATAATACCATCCTTTACTTTTTCATTCATTTCTATTATATCAAAAAAACGGATTTATGTTTTACTTTTTTTAGGTTTTTTAGTATAATGTACTATATGAAACATGTTTTAATTGGAATCATAAAAATTTATCAAAAGATTCCTGGTCCATGGCATGATAGTTGTAGACATATACCTACATGCTCAAACTATGGAATTGAAGCAATTCAAGAATATGGTGCCATTAAAGGCAGTTTTTTAACGTTTAAAAGGATTTTAAGATGTAATCCCTGGGGAACTAGTGGATATGACCCCGTTATCAAAAAAGGAGAAAAAAATGAAAAAAATTAAATATTTACTATTATTAATAATTATTCTAATCTTTCCAACAGGATGTTTAGAAAATGATTCTATGGAAGATATTAACATTAGAGCTACTGCCTATCCAATTCAATATATCACAGAAAGATTATATGGAAATCATAGTAAAATAAATAGTATCTATCCTAATGGTAGCACACAAGACGAAATTGTTAGTGATAAACTATTACAAGATTATAGTCAAGCTGATTTATTTATCTTCAATGGAAATAATGAACAAGAAATGAACTATCTTTATAAGATGCGTGATTCTCATAATAAATTAAAACCAATTGATGCGTCTTCTAGCATCACTGTTGAAAATAGTATGGAAGAATTATGGTTAGATCCTATCAAATTACTTACAATGACAAACAGTGTCAAAAAAGGATTTGAAGAATATATCAATAGTGCTTATCTTACAAATGAAATAACTGAAAATTATAAGACATTAAAACAAGATTTATTACAATTAGATGCAGACTACAGTGATATGGCTAAAACAGCGAATAGAAGTACTCTAGTAGTAAGTAATGATGCCTTTTTATATTTAGAGAAGTATGATATAACTGTTATCTCTTTGGAAGAAAATGATAATTTAACGCAAAAAAACATTTATACAGTAACAGATATGATTAAACAAGGAGATATCTCTTATATTTATACAGTTAAAGGTGAAAAAGTAAATGATACCATTAAATCTATTCAAGAAGAAACAGATGTGGAACTATTAGAATTACACAATTTATATACTCGTACAGAAGAAGAAGCTAGTAAAGGAGAAGATTATCTTTCTCTTATGAAATCTAACCTAGAATTACTAAAAAAACAACTTTATAATTAGGCGGTACGCTTTATGTTTTTACATAGTTGGAACAAAAAAGTAATTATTGCAGTAGTATTAATTATTATACAAGCTATTATTTATGCAGTATTTGCTAGTAAAGATAATACTCATTTTTCATTAATTACCTTCTTTATCTGTTCTCTACCAGGTATTATTGGTGCCCTAATTATTTGGATAGAAAAAAATAAAGGAAGATATTAAAAGAGGAAAATACATTTCCTCTTTTTTTTACATTCTAACTTTTGCCTGTTTCTTTTTTCTTATAATAGTAATAACAATAATTACAAATAAGAAAATGCCAACGCCAATACCAACAGCCATCCATGGGAATGTTTCAGGAGCAATTATTTTGGCATCTAATAAGAATTCTTGTGTATCAATTACTTCATTATCTACAAGTACTTGATATTCTCCAATCTTATCCCCTACTTCCATATCATAACCAATTATCTCTACTCCATTATATTTATAATCAATCACACTTTTCTTTGGTAAATAGCGGATAATTTCTTTATCTGAAGTAAAAAAATGATCTACTTCATTAGCATCTTTTATTGTCTTTAAATCTTGACCCTTAGTCAGCAATGTTTTGTACTCATAATTTTCAAAAAAGAATTTATATAGATTAACACTATCTATAATATGATTTGGTCTATGGTTTGTATAGTCAGCATTAGCTGTTATTAATAGATAATTTTCTCCATTATATTGCGCTAAAGAGGCCAAGCAAAGGCCTGCATTATCTGTATATCCTGTTTTACTTCCTAAAATACTAGATACATCCAATTTATAGACATCAGCAGTTTTTTCCATGGTACTTTGAAAAGTATGTCTGACATTACTAGTTACATATTTTTTAGTAGTAAATATCTCTTTAAAGTCTGGGTTCTTTAAAGCATCCTTTAAAATAATAGCAACATCTTCTGTGCTAGAATAATGTCCATCAGCATCTAAACCAGTTGTATTTAAAAAATTTGTATGTTGTAAATTTAGAGATTTGGCTTTCTCATTCATCTTTTCAACAAAAGCTACTTCTCCTCCTGCTAAATTATTAGCGAGAGCTAAAGCTGCATCTGCACCACTAGGTAATAACAAGCCATATAGTAAATCTCTATATGTTACTTCTTCTCCAACCGCAAATCCTGCTACTGATGCATTTGCTTCTATTAATCCAGTAAAATCATTTGGCTTTAATACTACTTTCGCATCTAAGTCATCAATTAAATCTAGTGCTACTGAAGCTGTCATAATTTTTGTTAAACTAGCGATTGCTATTTCCTTACTAGAATCTTTCTCATATAACATTTCTTCCTTATCTAAGTGATAAAAATAAACACTAGGAGAGCTTGTCTCTGGAATAGCGTAAACACCTACTTGATAACATAGTAAAACTAAAAAAAGAATTATTTTTTTCATTGTAACCTCCTTTTTAATTCATCATACTGTTTATATAAATATTGTACCCCATTTTCTAAATGAAAATAATGAAGTACATATGGTATTAAGAACAGTACTAAAATGATACCAATAAATACAAACATAGGTGAAAATACTGAAATAGAAAATGTTATAATAGCAAGTAAAGCATAGGCTAATGTGACTAATAAATGAATCAGTCTTTCATGCTGAAAAAACTGTATTTTAATGAGATGCTCCTCTATTATTTCCATTTCTATTGTATCCTTTTTTAATAAAGTATCTATTTCTTTAATATAATCATATAAATACTTCTTCATATCATCACCATACTGATTATACCATTATTTAAAAAAAATAAAAAGTCCTAGAATATTGCAAAATCCAGGATTTCTTACTATAAAAAATTATCATTATTAATCAACTTCTTTTTCATTTAATAACAATTTTATTTTTTCAAATATATCCTTCGCATATCTTACATAAGCTGTTAAGACAAGCATCAATAATTCAATCGTATGAACTACTTCTTCTGGCATTTGTATCTTTGCCCTAGATAAAATATACGGCAATAATTCTAAAGTAAAGCAAAATGCCACAATAGATATACATACAACTATTGACTTTAGTAAACCAAATTTTAACTTTTTCTTATCAAATTCCAGTTTCTTTTTAGCAATTACAATTCCTAAAATGGTATTAATAAAAACAGATATTCCTAATATACCTAACATATAAATTAATGTTACTGTATCTCTTATCATAAATTTCCTTCTTTCATTTTACATATAGATATGAACGAAAGTAATTTATGTTTGGATTTTCATCATCTAATAGCAAGATTCTTTTCTATTTCTTTTATAAAATATAGAATAAAAAAAATCCTTTAAAAAGGATTTATAAACTTAATGGCGGAGCAGGAGGGATTTGAACCCTCGCGCCAGTTGCCCGACCTACACCCTTAGCAGGGGCGCCTCTTCAGCCTCTTGAGTACTACTCCAAATCAAGCTACATATTGATTTTAACATAAATAAAAACATTATTCAATATATTTTAAGCAACTAATTTGTTTTTTAGCTTTTGTAAAGCTCTTTGTTCCTTTCGGGATACCTGCACTTGACTGATACCTAGGATATTAGCAGTCTCCGTCTGAGTCCTATCTTCCATATATCTTCGATTTAGAATTTCTAATTCTTCACTACTCAATTCTTGTAACTGCTCTCTTAAATAAATTTGTTCATCTAAATCTTCCGTTTTTCCAATAGGAACTTCATCTACATCAAGAAGAGCACTACTGCTGTAAAAGGCTTCTACTACTAGTTCTTCCTCTATTTCTAAAAAGGTAGCTATTTCGGGTATTGTTGGTTCTCTCATTAACTTCTGAGATAGGAGAACACTTGCTTTTTCTATTTTTAAATGAAGAGAGTGTGTCATTCTACTTACCTTAATTCCCCTATCTTCTCGTACTAGTTTCTTCATTTCTCCTAAAATGTAACTATAAGCATATGTGGAAAATTTGGTATGAAAATCATCTCTAAAACGATAATACGCTTCTATTAAACCAACACAACCAACTTGAAACAAATCATCCTTATTTGGATAATATGAAAAATACTTCATAATTGAATAAATTAACTTCTCATGTTCTAAAATTAGAGCTTCTAGCTCTGATTGCTCCATTTCATCACCTTAATTGCATTTAGTTCATCCGAGATCTCGTAAATGTAGTTTAAAATTCTAGAACTTTTTAAACTTTGATTAATGTGATGATTCATACCACATATTAAACCACGGCCATCCTTGTCATGAATCATTTGATAAGAATCGAAAAATGATCTAATACCTACTGTATCTATTTTCTCTAAATTCATTACATTAAATACAATATTAGAAATTCCTTCCTCCTTCCATCTTGCTAATTCTTTTTGAAAGAATTCCACTGTATTAGATACCAAAATTCCTTCTAATCGTACAAACAAAATTCCCTCCCGATATTCTGTTCTTATTTCTAGCACGGTTATCACTCTCCAAAAATACTTTATCATTTTTTGCAAAAGACAACTATCAATTCGACAAAAGTAGATAAAATTAGAACAAAAAACTATTAACAAATTTTCGTTAATAGTTTCTTTTTTTAATTTTCTTTTATCCAATTTTGATATCTTTCTAAAATAGTGTCTTTTCCTAATATATGCATAATATCATATAGATCTGGAGTCATAGATTTTGTTGTAAGAACAATACGTAATACTAAACTAATATCTCCAATATGGCCTTTATAGTTATCTGGATTCTCTTTATATTCCTTTACTTCTTTTGCATATCCAAACTCATGTGCTAAATCTTTCATATGGTCAAACCACTCTTCTTTGGTATCATTTTCATTATAATATTTTTCCATATAAGCAGTTAAAATATTTTTAATTTCTTCTTTATCAGAAATAGTTTGAAAAGCATAATCCTTTTCCTCTTTATCAAACAATTCTTTGAACATATACCAAGTTTGTTCCTTAATTTCAGAATAACAACCATAATCTTTTCTTGGTTTCTTCTGTTCTCTTTCAATATTAAATACAGAAGTAGCATAATCTTTATGACTCTTTAATATTTCATAAAATTCAGAGTCATAATCTTTCGCCCAATTAACAGTTCCCTCATAAACTTCACTTGCTTTTAATCTACTAATATAATTTCTAGAAATGTTAAATAGCTTTTCTACATCAAATAATCCACCACTACTAGACATCTTCTTGAAATCAAAAGTAAAATCTTCTAATGATTTATCCTTATTACAATCATACCACTGTTCAAAATTAGTATTTGCTAAAGTCATTAAATAAAGTTTTACTGCCTCAACAGGAATTCCCTTTTCATGATAGTAGCTAACTGCTGCTTCAGGATCCTTTCTTTTACTAAGTTTTCTTTTTACTCCATTTTCTTCCTTCATAATTGGAGAAATATGTGCATATTTAGGTGGTTTATATCCCATAGATTCAAATAATTGAATATGTAGAGGTAATGAACTTAACCATTCATCTCCACGAATTACATGAGTAGTACGCATTAAATGGTCATCTACTAAATGCGCAAAATGATAAGTTGGAAGTCCATCAGATTTCAAAATAACAATATCTAAATCATTTTCAGGGACTTCTAAATTTCCTTTAATTAAATCATTTACTTTAATACGTCTCTCAAAATCACCATAAGATTTAAAACGGATAATATATGGTTCTCCCTTTTCTACTTTTTCTTTAATTTGATCTGGTGTCAACTTTCTACATTTTGCAAACCTTCCATAATAACCAATTCTTTGTTTTTTCTTTTCCTGTAATAATCTTGTATCCTCTATTTCTTCAGCAGTACAAAAACATGGATAAGCTTTTCCTTGTTCAATCAAGTATTTTACATAAGATTGATAAATATCTTTACGGAGACTTTGCATATAAGGTCCATAGGCACCTTTTTCTTCCTCTTCTGAAAGCATTCCTTCATCAATTTCAATATTAAAGTTCTTTAAATCCAATACAATTCCTTTTACACTATTTTCTACTAATCTCTTTTGGTCAGTATCTTCTACTCTTAAAAAGAATATTCCTTCTGTATCATTTGCCACTTTTCTAGAAATAAAAGATTGGAATAAAGAACCCATATGTACAAATCCTGTTGGAGATGGTGCAAAACGAGTTACAATTGCTCCTTCTTTTAAATTTCTCTCTGGATATTTTTCTTCATACTTACTAAGATCAGAATCTACATTTGGTAATAATAAATCTGCTAATTCTTTATTTGTCATAAGACACCTCCGATAAAACTATTTTACCATAAAAAAGAAAAGAAAAAAAGAGGATAATCCTCTTTACATAGCTCTTCCCATAGGCAATTCTTGAGCTTTTATCTCTGCCATCTCTACTTCTAATGCACCATTGAATGATGGAAGTACCGAAATAGAACTTCCCTCTCCACATAGTCTACCAGTCTCTAACCACTCACGATAACTAGAAATTTCATCTTCATTCCAATTACTTAGAACAGCTTGCCTTGCTCCAAGAAATGCACATTTCTGTAAGCAATTTTCCCAAACTGGTTCTCTTTCAGAAGCGGACCCTCCACTTAATTTGTGGTCTAATATATAATCCATATTGCTGAATATTTCTTCTGTTTTTGTATTCATTAACCAACCTCCGCTTCTAGCATCTTTCTATAAACTAAGTCAGCATTATTTGTGAAATATGCTTCAAATAAAATTTCTTGACCAATAATCTGACTGATAAGATTAGTTGCCAGTAATTCTTCTTCATAATCACAAACACCTTCATTACCCACTAGAAAGTTTGCTAACATCTCTGTGTATCCAATATTCAGTGCTCGTAATTTACCATTTTGATTAAAACCATAATAGTCTTCATTAGAAGAAATCATACCTAGAATTCCTTTCATCATAAGATGATTTGCATCATAATCTTCTTGAAGTTTTTTATTACTAAAACAAATCTCGTTTTTCAAAGCATCATATATAACAGGTCCTTTTCTTTCAAAAACACCTATTTTCCCCAACTTTACATCTTTTACTTTTTCTTTTAATTTTTCCAAACTTACATCTGGAAATTTCTGATGAAAGAGGACACAAAGCTCAAACATCTTTGTTTTTACCTCACTTGTTAGGTTCTGATTGGCAGCTAGATTACTTCTGACTTCGTCCAATATCTCCATCATATCACCCTCATCTTAAATTCATTATACCATAAATTTAATTTTTGGGATAGTATTTTGAAATTTTTTTAGTTTTTTGTCTTACGTATTTTGAAGTTCTAAACTATGATACTTTTGTTTTAAAAGGGCTGATATTTGTCTTGCACCATACTCTTTATAGTTACTTTTTTTGATAATTTCCTCTTTTTCCTTAGAAGAAAGATGCAATTTCTTATATTTTTTATTAGATTTTAATTCCTTATCAATAATTTTTATTAAATCTTGTTCTTCTAATGCATGAAAGAAGAGAATTCTTTCTATTCTATTCATAAATGGAATACCAAAAGTTTGATTTAATTCTTCCAAAGAAGTACTATTTTTTTGAAATCCTAATTCCTTTTTCTTACAAATATTAGTAGTCATTATAATAATTACATTATGAAAATCAATAATAGTACCTTTAGAATCTTTTATTTCACTGTTATCTAATATTTGTAAAAATAAATTGAGGACTTTAGGATGGGCTCTATCAATTTCATCCAATATTAAAACACTAAATGGGTTGGTTCTAATCTCTTCAAAGGCATGTGCAGTATCATTATAGCCAACATATCCTGCTGGAGAACCTAATAGTTTACTAACAGTATGAGATTCACTATATTCACTCATGTCTAATCTAATGATGTGGTTAGAAAAGACTTTTCCAAACTTTTCAGCTAATACAGTTTTTCCTACTCCACTATTTCCTGAAAATAAAACACCGTAGCACTTATGCTCTCCTTGATTTTGTAGGTAAGTATCTACTAGATTTGATACTACTTCTGTTTGTCCTATGACTTCTTTTCCTAAAATATTTACAAACTTTTTCTTATTTTTTCCTTTACTAGATAACTCATAAATAGGCATATCTACTTTCGTATTTAAAACTTCTTCTAAATCTTTCTTGGTAACATTAGTCCATTTATGATTAGCCAAGTCCACTTCTAAGTTATTCATTTCATGAATAATTTTATTTTCCTGCTCTTTATAATTCATTGCCAGATTAAAATTCTTGTTAAGAATAGAATCTTTTTTATCATCTAATATCTTCTTAAGATTTTTAGAAAGTTCTTGATATCTTATCATACTTTTATTTTCTTTTAAATTAGCATGAGAACATACCTCATCTAATATATCAATTGTTTTATCTGGATTTTTTCTATTATAAATATATTTATCAGTAAGTTCAATCAATGTTTCTAATAATTCATTAGAGATATTTACTTTATGGAACTTTTCATAAATCGGTTTCAATCCAAATAAGATATCTTTTACTACTAGTTTACTAGGTTCTGTAACAAGTACAGTTTGAAATCTTCTATCTAAAGCTTTATCACTTTCCATATACTTCTTATATTCTTCTGTTGTAGTTGCTCCTATACAATGCATTTTATTACGAGCTAGAGCAGGTTTTAAAATATTAGAAGCATCAATAGCCCCCTCTGCGCCACCTGCTCCTATTAAGGTATGGATTTCATCAATAAACAAAATTAAATCATCACACTCTTCTATTTCCTTAATAAGCTTATTAATTTTTTCTTCAAATTCACCTCTATACTTTGTACCTGCTACTAAAGAAGACATATCCACACTTACAACCCTTTTTTCTAATAAACTATTAGGAACTTCTCCTGCTACTATTCTTCTACTCAATTCTTCTACAATAGCAGTTTTACCAACTCCTGCATCCCCTATTAATAAAGGATTATTTTTATTTCTCCTAGAAAGGATTTCCATTATTCTTCTTAATTCTTTATCTCTTCCTATCACTGGATCAAATAATTCTTTTCTTGCTTTCTCAGTAAAATCTATTCCAATCTCATCTATCAACATTTTTTTCTTTTTGACCTTTTTAGTAGATTTAATAATAAACTCTTGATACACTTTATCAATATCTATCCCCATATTTAAAAGAATACGAATAGCAATTCCTTCTCCTTCTTCTAATATTCCCATAAAAAGATAATCTACTGTTACTTCACCACCACAATCCTTAGAAATTGCTATCGCATTTTCAAAAACATTCTTTAAAACAGGTGTATATAGGAACCATTCACTTTCAATACTTCCATAACCAATTGTTTTTACTATTTCTTCTTTTAATTTTTCATAAGTTAACGAATATTCTTTTAATTTTGCAGAAATAGAATTTTTATCTTTTAAAATAGCAAGAAGTAAATGTTCAGAGCCTACATAAGGATGTTTTAATTTAAGCATTTCTGCTTTCGCATTTTTTATCATCTTCCTAGCTTCTTCTGAAAAATTTTGAAACATATTTTTCCTCCTTTTATATTCTATGATTATAGTGTGCTAAAAAATTTCTTTTTAAACAAAAAAAACTATTAGTTATCTAATAGTTCTATTCATACATTACTAAAGCTGAAAAACAATAAATTTGTTCTTCTGAAAATATGCCAATAGAAACTTGATATTTAATATCTATCACTCTAACATCTTCAATAAAATCATTAATAGCATTTTCTAAATCTTGTTCATGGCTTTCATCAAATATTTTTACTTTCATACTATCACCACTACTATTATAAATAAAAAAGATACTAATCTTTGTCGATTAATATCTTCTCGTTCTATTTCTAAAAGATGAACCTAATGGTGGAATATTTACCACTTTTCTTGGATTGAGATCGGCAGCGATATAACCACTATAAGTATTAAAATCATTTCCCCAGTGTCCTTCTGCTACACCAAAGTGAACATGAGCACCTGTTGAACATCTATCCCAATATTCCGCACTTGTTCCACCTACATAACCAATTACAGTGTCTGGAGTTACGGCTTGCCCTACTTTTACTACATAATTTTTCATATGATAGTAACAAGTGGTATATTTTTTTCCATTGATAATGTGATTAATATAAACTCTGTTTCCACCACAAGAAGTCCGATAATCTACATGGGATACCACTCCACTAGCAGAAGCATATATCTTAGAACCATGTGGTGCTGCAAAATCTACTGCATGGTGAAATTCAGTAACCCATTTTCCATTTAACATATAGGTTCTTCCTGCATAGTTACTAGAAACATAGCCTGACACAACAGGTCTTAAAAGCTCCGTATCTGGAACAATCTTTCCTGCTGTACAAACATCTAAATCTTCATCATCTTTACAGCCTAAATCTTCATAGCTTTTAATATTCTTCTCCATTGATTTTATTTCTTCATCAATACTAACGGCACCAGCCATTTGATCTTTTAAAATAGGTTGTAACTCTTCAATTTTAGTCTGTAATTCTCTTTTCTTTTCATCTAATTTGACTATTTTATTTGACAGCTCTGTTTTTTTCGTTTCATTTTCTATAATTAGATTTTCATATTCTGTAATAAGTTCCTCATTATAGTCACTTAATTGTTCAGCAATAGCCATACGATAAATAAAATCTGTAAAATCTGTTGCAGTAAAAACATATTCTAAATAGGCATCTTGACCTGATGCAGTTAATTGATAATAACTAATAATTTCTTTGATATCTTCATTTTTTTCTTTAATATCTTTATTCAATTGCTCTATTTGAGCAGTTAATTCCTCTATTTCGTTCTGTAATTCAATTTTCTCTTCTGTTGCCTTAGAAATCTGTGAATTCGCATTAGCAATCTCCTCTTCAGTAGCTTGTTGTTCTTCTTGATTTTTCTTTTTCTTTTCCTTTAATGCTTCTAATTCTTGCCTTAAAGATCCCAACGTTTTTGCCTCTGCCTCTAGTACAAAATCAGGAATAACTACTTGAGAACCCAATAAAATTATGATTAGTAATAGATAACTTATCTTTTTTATAAACTTCAAAGTCTCACCTACTTATTTTAATATTTTGTTTTTCTATCAGTAAAACGTTTCCCTTCCGCTGGTGCATTTAACACATTTCTAGGATTAAATGATTTAGCAGTAAAATTACTGTAGAACATATAATCAGATAAATAATGACCTGTTGCCAATTGAAGATGGACATGGGCACCTGTTGAACATCTAGGACTCTCCCAGTATTCAATACTTGGAACCCCACCAACAGTTGCAATAACAGTATCATAAGTTACTACATCTCCTACTTTGACATTAATATCTCCCACATGGAAATAAGCAGAAGTATAATTTTTTCCATTAACTGTATGGGTAATATAGATTTTATTACCACCACATATTTTTTTCTTGTTTTTGTCATTATCATAAGTATACTTAGCATTTTGAATATATACAACTTTTCCATTCGCTACTGAATAAATTTTGCTGCCATGACCAGTAGCAAAATCTAATCCATAATGGAAATCTGAATATGGTTGACCATTTAACATAAAAGATCTTGGACCAAAGTTACTAGATACGGTTCCAGATACTACTGGTCTATAGAAAGCAGTTCCTGGTGGAAGTTGATTCGAAGGAGCTTTAGCCATGCAAGCACTATATTCTTCTGTTTCCTCACACTTATATTCTTTATAATATTTTTCATAGTTTTTTATAATTTTTTCAACGCTCTCAATTTCTTCTTCGATGCTAATAGCACCATCCATTGTTTCAGAAAGAACATTCTGCAATTCCACAATTTTTCTTTCTAACTCCACCGATTTCTTATTAAGTTCTACTATTTTATTTGATACTTCTTGTTTTTTCTTTTCACTTTCTATAATTAAATTTTCATATTCCCTAATTAATTCTTCATTATAATCACTAAGTTGTTCTGCTATTGCCATACGATAAATAAAATCTGTAAAGTCAGCTGAGTCAAAAACATATTCTAAATAAGCATTTTGACCTGTTGCCATTATCTGGTAGTATTGAAGAATTTCTTTAATATCTTCATTTTTATTTTCAATATCTTGATTTAACTGTTCTATTTGAGCAGTTAAATTATCGATTTCTTCTTCTAAAGAATATTTTTCTTCAGATAACTTTTTAATTTGATTATTAGCTGCTTGAATCTCTGCTTCTGTTGCCTGTTGCTTGCCTTGATTTTCTTGATAATCCTTCTTTAAAGCTGCTAATTCATCTTTCAAATTTTTTAATGATTTTGCCTCAGCCTCAGGTATGAAATCCGGTATCACTACCTGTGCTCCTAACAAAATTACTATTAAGAGGACATAGCTTATCTTTTTTATAAATTTCATAGATTCACCTACTCTTTTAATTCTTTTCGAATCTGCTTATACATTGGACAATATTTTGAAACTAAATTCCAAAAATCTTTTGAATGATCAAAATGAATAATATGACTTAATTCATGCACAATAACATAATCTAACTTTTCTATAGAATATTCAATTAAATGACTATTTAGCGTGATAGAATGATTAGCTCTATTATAAACTCCCCATCTAGTTTTCATAGAACGAATTTTTAATTTAGGAATGGTTATATTCTCATTAAAATTAGCACATTGAAGTTTATATCTTTCTTCAAAAATTCGCTTAACCTCTTTTTGATACCATTTCTCTAATTCCTTTAAACTTGGAGTATATATTCTACCTTCTTCTATTTCTATATTTTCCATTATTGATACTTCAATTATATCATAAGACTTGCCTAAATAAAAGAATCTTTCTTGCTTTTCTAATTGCACTACTTTCTTATTTAACATTTTCTGTAAAGAATCATAATTTTGGTTAAGCATTCTTTCAACGTCTTTTTTAGTACTCCACATAGAAGTAGAAACATAAATTTTTAAATCGTCTTTTATACGAATGTAAGAATTTTTATTCTTTTTTTTGATAATTACTACATCATATAACTTTCCATCTATTTCAAACTGCATATTATCACTCACTTCATGCTAGAAAAGAAAAGTCCAAGACTTTTCTTAAATTAAATTCATTAACAATAGGAATCCTAATGTAAAAATAAATAATATTAAAATTAGTTTCCAAATATAAGATAACCATTTTTGATATGGAATCTTTAAATAACTTAAACCAACTACTAAAAATAGACTAGTAGGCGCGGCTATACAAATAAGTCCATGCGTCATTTGCATTGTTAATATTGCTAAAGAAAATAAATTTTCTTGATAAGAACTTGTTATAACATTACTTAATACAGATGCTACTGCAAAATAATCACCTATAAAAATACCATAAACGGTTGTTGCTAAAACTGTAAAAGGTACTGCTAATTTTGTGAGATGATTATAAATAAACCCAATAATCGTTGTTAAGAAAGTTGTACCTCCACCTATCTTAGTAAGCATAATCATTGGCACAAAAGATAAAATAACGTAAAAGGCTACTTTAGACATTCTCTTGATTCCTGTTTTTGCACATTCCACTATTTCTTCAAAAGAAAGTGCATAGATAAAGGAAATCATTAATCCCATTAAAATCAAAACTGCAGAAATACTAAATCCTGACCAATATCCAAATGGTTCTAACATACCAAATAGATTTCTCGCAATTGGATATCCTCCTACTGTTGTTGCCATTAAGTTTTCATAAGCTTCATAAACGGCTTCCGTTTTTAAAACATAATACCAACTATAGCTTCCAATTACTAAAATAAGAAAGAAAACAAGTCCTATCATCACAAGAGGAACATAACTTTTCCCTTTGCTTTCTACAATTTCTTCTTCCACTTCTTCTTTTTCTAATTCTGGCTCTTTTTTATACTGGGTATAAAAAATAAATACAACAGCAAATAATAATAACAATAATAATCTTAAAATAATATTGTTTCCTATTGTAATATCATATATAACGTTATTGATTCCTGTTATTTCAGATCCTGTTATAGATACTACATTTCCAAGTAATATCGCTAAGAAAGTTGCTACAAAGATAGAGATTCTTGAATAACCTAATTTTAACAAGATTGTTACAAAAAAAGGAATTAATATAAATGCTACCATCTCTATTCCTACAATAGAGGAAAATAGCAAGAAGAAAATAGCTGTTCCTATGAAAAATACATTTCTTTTCTTCTCAAATTTTTTAACAATATCTTTTATTAAATTTCCATAAGCACCTGTTTTGTTTAAAATATTATAGAAAATGCCTGTTATGAAAATAACAACTAAAATACTAATGTAACTATATAACATAACAGTCGTCCCATCAGTAGATAACTGTGTTTTTACAATATCCCAATCAAAGAAACGTAAGGGAGCTTGAATAATATCTAATAATCCAAATGGTGCATGTCCTACATTTGAAAAAGTGCCATTTGAAAATACACTTGCAGGGATTATCCAACTTCCTAATATTAGTACGGAAACTATTATCATAATTACTTTTAATAACTTATTTTTTTTCATACTTTACCTCCATATTCATTATAACAAAAAATAAATAGATTGTCCGAGGTTTATCAAAAATTTCACCATTTTTTTATTTTTCTAGAAATGGTATAATATCTTTGGTGATAACTATGACGAATCCATTTATTCATTCTGATACTAATAAAAGATATCATACACTTAATTATTTTTATAAGCATACTTTCCATTCTAAGGTATTTAAGGTTAGTTTAAATGCAGGCTTTACTTGCCCTAATATTGATGGAACCGTAGGAACTGGTGGATGTATTTACTGTTCCTCTTTAGGTAGCGGAGAATATGCTGGAAAAAAGGAAGAACCACTTCTAAAGCAATTTGAAGAAGTGAAAAATATCATGCTAAAAAAATGGCCAGATAGTAAATATATTGGTTACTTTCAAGCTCATACCAATACCTATGCACCTCTTTCTACCCTAAAAGAAATGTACGAAACAATTTTAAATATTCCAAATGTTATTGGTCTGGCTATTGCAACAAGACCAGATGCCATTACGGATGAATGTTTAAATTACTTAGAAGAATTATCTCAAAGAACCTATTTAGTAATAGAACTAGGTCTCCAAACTATTCATGATAGTACTTCCAAATTGATTAATAGATGTCATACTTTAGAATGCTTTGAAAATATGGTAAAAGAATTACGGAAGCGAAATATTCATGTAGTAGTTCATATCATTAATGGATTACCTTATGAAACAGAAAATATGATGATTGATACAGTAAAATATTTAAATACTTTAGATATTCAAGGAATCAAAATTCATATGCTATCTATCTTAAAAAATACAAAACTAGCGAAAATGTATGAAAAAGAGAAATTTCCAATATTATCACGAGAAAAATATATTGAAATCACATGTAAACAATTAGAATATTTAAGGCCTGAAATAGTTATCCATAGACTTACAGGTGATCCTAAAATAGATGATTTAATAGAACCAAATTGGTTAATAAAAAAAGTTACTATTTTAAATGATATTGATAAATATATGGTAAGTCATAATACTTTTCAAGGAAAAAATCTAAAAGAAAAAGAATCCTAAGATTCTTCTTTTTGTCCAGAATAAGATTTACTAGCTACTAACTTCAAATCTTTCAAAATCCAATTCTCAGTACTTTCTTGTAACATACTATCACAGTTTGGGCATACCGATGGATTTCCTTGTAATTTTTCTCCACAATTGTTACATTTTTTCACAATTCTTTTCTTATAATTTTTAACAACTGTTAGGGCATAACAACTTTCATACCTTACCCCCACTGATGTTAAGCGAAGTGGCTCCTCATTTTTCTTCATGTATTTATCTTCTAAAAGTGATAAATGAACAACGGCTGTATCATTCTCTTCACCTTGGGTAAAAGCCATAATCTGAATTTTTTGTAATTCTATATTATTCCTTACCGATTGTCTTCCGCTTTCCTCTAAATGACGCATTTGTTTAGAAAACTGTTCATACATCTCCAATCCTAATTTATGCATTAAATTTTCATATTCAAAGTTCATAAAATCACCCTGAATATCCCTATATAATAAAAACATAGATTTGGCAAATTCTTTCTCATCAAAGCCTATTGGAAAATCTAGTTCATCATCTTCCTCTACTTCTAGTGCTTCCTCATCATCTTCTGATTCTTCTTCCTCTACTTCTTCTATAACATATTCTTCTTCTCTAGTATCAACTGATTCTCTAAATAGAATTAACTGTACTACCGACAACAAAAATATGAATAATGTTAATACTGAAAAATTTACACACAAATAAATAAAAGAAAGAATAGATATAAGAAACTCTATTAAAATCTGTGCCCTTTTTTTACTCATATTTACCACCCTGTTATTATTTTATCATAAAAGTGAGAGAAAAAAACAAGATAAAAGAAAAAAAGATTAGAAATCTAATCTTTTAATCAACAAATTCTTGTTCCAAAGCTTCTAAAGGCTCTTCTTTTAAATTATCAAGTGCTAATTCATATTCAGCTTTCTTATAATTTCTAAATCCAGTACCAGCTGGAATTAATTTACCAAGTAAAACATTTTCTTTTAATCCTTGTAATTGATCTACTTTTCCATGAATAGCAGCATCTGTTAAGATTCTTGTTGTTTCTTGGAAAGAAGCAGCTGATAGGAATGAATCTGTCTCTAGAGAAGCTTTTGTAATTCCAAGTAATACTGGAACTCCCTTAGATGGAACTTTTCCTTCCAAAATTAAATTTTGGTTTGTTTCTGTAAACTTATTATAGTTTACCATTGTTCCAGGTAAGAAGTAAGAATCACCAGAATTAATAATTTTAATCTTAGAAATCATACGTTTAGCCATAATTTCAACGTGCTTATCGCTGATATCAACACCCTGAGAACGATAAACTTTTTGAATTTCTAATAAAATGTATTGTTGTGTTGTAATTGGGTCAGTAACTGCAAGTAATTCTTTTGGATTAATAGCACCAAATGTAATTCTATCTCCAGCTTTAATATCTTGACCTTTTTCTACACATAATTTAGCTCCATAGTGAGTTGTATATTTCTTTGTATCTACATCATTTTTAACATAAACAACAAAGTTTCCATTTCCCTCTTCTATTTCACTAACAACACCATTAATTTCAGAAATCGTAGCTTTTCCTTTTGGATTACGAGATTCAAATAACTCTTGAACACGAGGTAAACCTTGTGTAATATCATCACCCGCAACTCCGCCAGTGTTGAATGTTCTCATGGTTAACTGAGTACCTGGTTCACCGATAGATTGAGCAGCCATAATACCTACAGCCTCTCCCTCTTCTACAACAGTACCAGTTGCTAAGTTACGTCCATAACATTTACGGCAAACACCATGATCTTCTTTACAAGTTAATACTGTACGAATTGGTACACGAGTAAGTCCAGCATTAATAATTTTATCTGCTAAATTTTCAGTAATGTAAGTATCCTTTTCACAAATAGTATCTTTCGTTTCAGGATGTACAATTTTCTTACTAGTGTATCGTCCTACAATACGATCATATAATGATTCGATTACAGTACCATCTTTTTCATTGATAAATGCTTCTACTAATACACCATTATCAGTTCCACAATCATCAGATTTTACAATAATATCTTGTGCTACATCTACTAAACGACGAGTTAAGTATCCAGCATCCGCAGTCTTTAAGGCTGTATCAACGGCTCCTTTACGAGCACCGTGAGTAGATAAGAAGAATTCACTGATTGTAACTCCATCACTAAAGGATGAAATAACTGGGATTTCTTCTGATTTTCCATTTGGTTTACCGAATAATCCACGCATACCAACTAATTGTGTATAAGATCCCATATCACCACGAGCTTTAGATGTCATCATGATACAGATTGGATTATCACTATCTTCTTTAACCATTTGTTCAAGTTCTTTTTGAACTTTACCTTTAGCTTCTGTCCAAATAGAAATAACTTTTTGATATCTTTCATCTTCTGTAATTAAACCACGTTTAAATTGTTTATTAACAGTATCTACCATACCTTGAGCTTCTGCTACTATCTCTGTCTTTTGTCTTGATGGCTTAATATCACTAATTGCGATACTAATACCTGAAATAGTAGAATACTTAAATCCTAAGTCTTTTAACTTATCAAGCATGATAGAAGTTTCTGTTGTTTGATAACGCTTATAAATCTGTGCAATTAACTTAGTAAGTACACCCTTAGCAAACGCTGGAACTAATTCCATTTTAGAAATAGCTTCTGGAATATTTGTCCCCTTTTCTAATAAGTATTTAGCAGGTGTAATCTTTTCAATATTCTCTGTTGTACCATCATTGATATATTGGAAAGTATCTGGGAAAATTTCATTGAATAAAATTTTTCCTACTGTAGTTACTAAATATTTATCTAAGTATTTATCTAAGAATACTTTATGCTTGAATGCACGAACTGGAATGGCAATTCTTGTATGAAGAGTAATTTCTTTTCTCTCATAAGCCATTAAAGCTTCATCAGGGCTCTTAAATACTCTTCCTTCTCCAGGTTCACCAGCTTTTTCAATCGTAATATAGTAATTACCTAATACCATATCTTGTCCTGGAGTAACGATTGGCTTACCATCTGATGGTTTTAAGATGTTATTAGCACCTAACATAAGAATTCTAGCTTCTGCTTGAGCTTCTTCAGTAATAGGTACGTGAACAGCCATTTGGTCTCCGTCAAAATCGGCATTGAACGCAGCACATACAAGTGGATGTAAACGAATACTACGTCCATCAATTAATTTTGGTTCGAATGCTTGAATACCAAGTCTATGCAAAGTTGGTGCACGGTTTAACATAACTGGATGTTCTTTAATTTTTTCTTCAACAACATCCCATACACGCTCATCTTGATTTTCAATCATTTTTTTAGCAGCTTTAATATTGCTTGCTATTTCTTTTTGAACTAAACCATTAATAACATGTGGTTTAAATAACTCTAAAGCCATTTCCTTAGGAATACCACACTCATACATTTTCAAGTTTGGTCCTACAACAATAACAGAACGACCTGAGTAGTCAACACGTTTTCCAAGTAAGTTTTGACGGAAACGTCCTTGCTTACCTTTTAACATACTACTTAATGATTTTAATGGTCTATTTCCTGCTCCAGTAATATTACGTCCACGTCTACCATTATCAAATAGCGCATCTACCGCTTCTTGTAACATACGCTTTTCATTTTGAATAATGATAGAAGGAGCACCTAATTCCATTAGCTTCTTTAAACGATTATTACGATTAATAACACGTCTATATAAGTCATTTAAGTCAGATGTTGCAAATCTACCACCATCCAATTGAATCATTGGACGAAGTTCTGGTGGAATAACTGGAAGAGCATCTAAAATCATCCACTCTGGTTTATTTCCAGATTCTAAGAATGCATCTAAGATGTCTAAACGTTTAATCAAACGAATGCGTTTTTGACTAGAAGAATCTTTAATTTGTTCAATTTCTTCCTTAATTTGATCTACTTCTTTTTGTAAATCAACATCCATTAATAATTCTTTAATAGCTTCAGCACCCATACCTACACGGAAAGCATTTCCATATTTTTCATAGTAAGCACGATACTCTTTATCACTAATTGTTTGTTTTTTCTCTAAAGGAGCTGGTCCTGGATCTAAAACTACATAAGATACGAAATATAATACCTCTTCTAAATCTCTTGGACTCATATCAAGTACTAATCCCATTCGAGATGGTACACCTTTAAAAAACCAGATGTGAGACACTGGAGTAGCAAGCTCAATATGTCCCATACGTTCACGACGTACTTTAGATCGAGTTACCTCTACTCCACATCTATCACATACAATATTTTTATATCTTAATCTCTTGTATTTTCCACAAGAACATTCAAAATCTTTTGTTGGTCCGAAGATTTTTTCACAGAATAAACCATCTCTTTCTGGCTTCAAAGTACGGTAGTTGATAGTTTCTGCCTTTTTTACTTCACCATAAGACCAAGAACGAATTTTCTCTGGAGAAGCAATACTGATTTTTAATCCTTCAAAACTATTTACATCCATTATTGCTCATCCCCTTCCAAATCTTTTAGGTCTTCCTCTGTTATATCGAATTCCTCTTCATCCATATCATCATTGAATTCATCGTCTTCTTCATCTTCAAAAGCGATTTCTTCTTCAATATCTTCATAATCCTCTTCAGCAAAATCATCTTGATAATCTTCAAACATTTCTTCTTTAGATTCATCAGTTACTAAAGTAGATTCTATCTTTTCTTCTGGTACTTCATCTGCTGCATACATATCTTTATCATTTTCTTCTAATTCTTTTAAATCTACGAATCTTCCATACTCATTTAATACATTAATATCAAGTCCTAAAGCTTGGAACTCTTTAATTAATACTCTAAATGACTCTGGGATACCAGACTTTGGTATTGGGGTTCCTTTTACTAAAGATTCGTATACTTTAACACGTCCAACAACATCATCTGATTTGATAGTCATCATTTCTTGAAGTACATGAGAAGCTCCATAAGCATAAAGTGCCCAAACTTCCATTTCTCCAAATCTCTGTCCACCAAATTGTGCTTTACCACCTAATGGTTGTTGTGTAACCATTGAATATGGTCCAGTTGAACGAGCATGTAGCTTATCATCAACCATGTGGTGTAGTTTAATCATATACATAATACCTACACTGATACGATGATCAAATGGTTCACCAGTACGTCCATCATATAGTACCATTTTTCCATCTTCATCTAAATTTGCTTCTTTTAAAGAATCAATGATTTCTTCACGAGTAGCTCCACTAAATACTGGAGTTGCTACATAAATACCTAATTCTTTAGCAGCTGCACCTAAATGCATTTCTAGAATCTGTCCAATATTCATACGAGATGGAACTCCTAATGGGTTAAGTAAAATATCAATTGGTTCTCCATCAGCTGTATATGGCATATCTTCACTTGGTAATACTAAAGAAATAACACCTTTATTACCATGGCGACCAGCCATTTTATCTCCTACTGTAATCTTACGTTTTTGTGCAATATAAACACGAATAATCTTAGATACGCCAGCAGGTAATTCATCTGTATCTTCTTTTGTGAATACTTTAATATCGTGAACAATTCCACCACCACCATGTGGTACACGTAATGATGTATCACGAACTTCACGAGTCTTCTCACCAAAGATTGCATGTAATAATTTTTCTTCTGATGTAAGTTCAGCCATTCCTTTTGGAGTAACTTTACCTACTAAAATATCATCATCTCTAACTTCTGTTCCAATAGCAATGATACCATTTTCATCAAGATTTTTACGATTTTCTTCACTTACGTTTGGAATATCTCTTGTAAATTCTTCAGGTCCTAACTTCGTATCACGACATTCAATTTGATAATCTTGAATATGAATAGAAGTATAAACATCATCCCTTACTAATCTCTCATTTAAGATAACGGCATCTTCATAGTTATATCCATTAAAGTTCATGAATGCTACACGAACATTTTTACCTAATGCCATTTCTCCATGATCAGTACTTGGTCCATCAGCAATAACTTGGTCTTTATGAACAGTATCTCCAACTCTAACAATAGGTACTTGATGATAACAAGTTCCTGCATTGCTACGGTCAAATCCATTTAAGTAGTAAGTATCTGTTCCACCTTTTGTTTTAATTAATATCTTTCTTGAATCAACATAATCAACAACACCATCGCCTTTTGCAATGATAACAGCACCACTATCACGTGCAGAAATAGCTTCAATACCAGTTCCTACAACAGGAGCTTCCGCTTTTAATAATGGAATTGCTTGACGTTGCATATTAGAACCCATCAATGCACGTTTTCCATCATCGTGCTCTAAGAATGGGATACCTGCAGTTGTAATAGATACAACTTGTTGACTAGATACGTCCATATAATCAACATCTTTTGAAGGAATGATAATGTTTTCACCACGATAACGAACTGGAACACGTTCATCAGCAAACTTCTCATCCTCTGTTAATTTAACAGTTGCTTGGGAAATATGATAATCTAATTCTTCATCAGCAGTCATATAAACAATCTCATCTGTTAATTTTCCATCTACAACTTTACGATATGGAGTCATAATAAATCCATAATCATTGATTTTAGCATAACTTGCTAAAGCAGTAATAAGTCCAATATTTGGTCCTTCTGGAGACTCGATTGGACAAAGTCTTCCATAATGGGAAGGGTTAACGTCACGAACTTCCATACCAGCACGATCTCTTGATAAACCACCAGGTCCTAAAGAAGATAAACGACGCTTATTGGCAAGCTCTGCTACCGGATTTGTTTGATCCATAAATTGTGATAACTGGCTACTTCCAAAGAACTCTTTAATAGCAGCAGTTAATGGTCTAATATTGATTAATGTTTTTGGAGTTACTTCAGCAATATCTTGTGTAGACATTCTATCTCGAATTACTCTTTCAATACGACTAATACCAACACGGAATTGGTTTTGTAATAACTCTCCTACTTGACGTACACGACGATTAGATAAATGATCGATTTCATCATAATTTCCAATTCCATCATGTAAATTTAAGTAGTAAGAAATTGTTGCATACACATCTGAAATAGTTAATCTCTTTAAATCTAGAGTTTGGTCATTTCCAATAATTGGAACAATCTTATCTGGATTTGTATTAGAGTAAACATGTACAACTTGTACTTTATTATAGCTATCTAATTCTTCATTGATTAGAGACTCTCTAACACCATATCCTGATTCAAAAACTGGTTTTAACTTCTCTAATAAATCTTTTGTTACTATATCTCCAGCTTCAGCGATAGTCTCTTTACCAACTTTAATAGTCTCAGCTAATTTACAACCTAATAATCTCTCAGTTACATTTAGCTTCTTATTGAATTTATAACGTCCAACTTTTGCTAAATCATAACGGAAAGAATCAAAGAATCTTGAAATTAATTGGTTCTTAGCACTATCTAAAGTAGAAGGTTCTCCTGGTCTTAATTTAGAATGAATATCGATTAATGATTCATCTGTATTCTTATTAGCATCTTTTTCAATTGTACGAGTAAGATACTCATCTTCTCCAAATAAATCATAAATATCTGCATCATTAGATAAACCTAAAGCTCTAAGTAATGTTGTAACTGGCACTTTACGAGTACGATCAATACGTACATAAATAACATCTCTTGCATCTGTTTCATATTCCAACCAAGTACCACGTGTTGGAATAATTTGAGAAGTAATAATTACTTTTCCATTCTTCTTATCAATATCCTTACCATAGTAAGCACTAGGAGAACGAACTAATTGTGATACAATTACACGTTCTGCACCATTGATAACGAAAGTACCACTTTCAGTCATAATAGGCATATCTCCTAAATAAATTTCTTGCTCTTTTACTTCCCCTGTTTCATGATTGAATAATCTTGCTTGCACTTTTAAAGGAGCTGCATATGTCGCATAACGATCTTTGCAACCCTTAATGGAATATCTTGGCTCTTCGAATGAGTATTCTCCAAATTCCAACGTCAAATTACCAGTAAAACTCTCTACTGGGAAAATGTCTTCAAATACTTCATTAATTCCTTCTGTCATAAACCAATCGTATGACTTTTTTTGAATCTCTAACAAATTGTTCAATTCAATTGCATTTTTTGTTTTTGCATAACTTCTTCTTTCACGGTAATCACCGAATTTTTTAACTGTATAAGCCACTGTTTCACCCCATAAACTAAATTTTTTAGAATGCACATATTAGGCAGAATAATACATGCCACCAATTTATAATTTTACCAAACACTATTCAAATTGTCAACGAATTTTGCAAGCAATTACATAAAAACCTTTATTTTTTTCTAATATATTCACTTGATAAAACTCTTCCATATCTCTAGCCACAGATTTAGCCCCTTGATCTTTATGAATTACAAAAATTAAAGTACCGTCCTCTGCTAAATGTTGTTTTGCTCCTATTAAAATGTCATAAAGCATTTTTTTCCCTACACGTATAGGGGGATTCGTAATAATATAATCATACTTATCCTTTACCTGTTCATAGATATTACTTTCAAAAATAGAAACATTAACTCCATTTACATTTGCATTTTTTCTAGCTAAATTTAATGCTCGTAAATTAACATCTACCATGTCCACTATTAAATTGTTTTTGGCTAAGAAAATTCCAATTGGACCATACCCACAGCCAAAATCTAATACTTTTCCTTTTAAACTTTTTATATCTATACTTTCTAAAAGCGTCCTAGTTCCAAAGTCAAGGCCATTTTTAGAAAATACATTATAATCTGTCCAAAAAGTAAATAGTTGTCCTTGAATCATCGCTTTCGTTACTTTTTCTTCACTTTTAACAGAATCATCATTTGTAAAATAGTGTGACATAAAACTCTCTCCCTACTACTCTTCAAAAAACGGTTAAAGCCCATGCCGAAAAACGACACAGGCTAAACCTCTTTATTATAATTACTATTTCAATTCGATAGTAGCGCCAGCTTCTTCAAATTTAGCTTTCATTTCGTTAGCTTCATCCATAGAAACTTTTTCTTTAATTACCCCACCGTTATCAGCGATTGCTTTAGATTCACCTAATCCTAATCCAGTGATTTCTTTAATAATCTTGATAACGTTGATTTTGTTAGCACCAGCATTTGCTAATACTACGTCTACTGATGAAGGTCCTTCTTCAGCAGCTGCAGCTCCACCTGCAGCTGGAGCAGCTACTGCTACAGCTGATGGATCAACACCAAACTCTTCTTTCATTAAATCTACTACTTCTTTAATCTCTAAAAGTGTCATTTCTTTTAAAGAATCAATAATTTCTTTTGCGCTTAATTTTGCCATTTTATTTCCTCCTTTGTTTTATTTGTTTTCTTCTAAATTTTTAGCATGTAAGTCTAAGCATATTGCGAAATCTCTTGCAATACCCATTAAACCACCAGCAAACATTGTAAGTAATCCCTCTCTTGATGGGATAGTAGCCAATTTTTTTAAAGTTGCTAGATCAGTAACTTCTCCATCAACAAGTCCTAATTTCATTTCTAAGTTAGGATGTTTCTCTGCAAATTTTGAAACAGCCTTAATTGGTTCGATAGCATCTTTACCAAATGCAACAACCTTTGGACCATTTAATTCAGCAGATAAGTCAATATTCATAGAAGTTAATGCACGATTTACTAAAGTATTCTTGTAAATTTTTAATTCTGAACCGCTTTCTCTTAAAGTTCTTCTTAACTCAGTTGTTTCAGCAACAGTTAAACCATGATTTTCAAGAAAAATGAATGAACTAGAATTTTTTACATTCTCTACAATTTCATCAATTACTACTTGTTTTTGATCTAGTATTTTTTGATTAGCCATATTACACCTCCTTATCTTGTGTAATACCGTTAAAAAGTCCCCACTTACCGTAGGGACTTTAGAGTTTCTTAATTTAAATTAAGTTCCTCGGTAGGATATTAAGACTTCGTCCCCTACTGTCTACGGTACTATCTTGCTCACATGAGCATATTATAACATACTTTTATTTGCTTTTCAACATTAATTTTCAAAACTGTTAGAATCAACTTTGATACCAGGACCCATTGTTGTAGAAATACTAATATTCTTAATATATTTTCCTTTAACTGCAGCTGGTTTTGTTTTGATAATTAAGGAAACAAATGCTTCCATATTACCAAGTAATTTTTCTGGATCAAATGATACTTTACCAATAGATACAGCAACATTACCATAACTATCTGTACGATATTCAACACGACCCTTTTTAACATCTTCAACAGCTCTTTTAGTATCCATTGTAACTGTTCCTGTCTTAGGGTTTGGCATTAAACCACGTGGTCCTAAAACACGACCAATTTTACCAAGTTGTGGCATCATATCTGGAGTTGCAATAATAGTATCAAAATCGAACCAGTTTTCTTTTTCGATTTTTTCAATCATATCAGTATCTCCAACATAATCTGCGCCAGCATCTTTAGCCTGACTAGCTTGTTCTCCCTTAGCAAGTACTAATACTTTCTTTACTTTACCAATACCATTTGGTAAAACAGTTGCACCACGTAATTGTTGGTCAGCTTTCTTAGTATCTAAGTTTAAACGTAAAACTAATTCAACAGTCTCATCGAATTTAGCAGTACTAGTTTCTTTTACTAATTTTACAGCTTCTTCTTTAGTATATAATTTGCTTTTTTCTACTTTAGAAGCAACTTCTACATATTTTTTTCCTTTTTTCATATTTTTAACCTCCTCGTGTGGTAGTGATGGAAAGCGGATTTTCCTCCCACATAGGAATCCCTATGTTTACTTATTTTAATTATTCTTCGATAGAAACGCCCATATTGATGGCTGTTCCTTCAACAATCTTCATTGCTTCTTCAATAGTATAGCAATTTAAATCTGGTAATTTAATTTCAGCAATTTCTCTAACTTGTGCTTTTGTTAACTTACCAACAATACCTTTAGATCCAGTTGCTGATCCTTTTTTAATATTTCCAACTTTCTTAATTAAGAATGCAGTTGGTGGAGTTTTAATTACGAAGTCGAATGTTCTATCATCATAAACATTAATTTCAACTGGTAAAATATCTCCCATTTTATCTTTAGTTGCATCGTTGTACTTTGTACAGAACTCTTGCAAATTAATTCCCGCTGGTCCTAAAACTGTACCTACTGGTGGAGCAGGTGTAGCTTTTCCCGCTGGAATTTGTAATTTAATCTTTTTAACTAATTGTGCCACGAAAAACACCTCCTATAAAATTTTTTCGCCGTGGTTCTAATGAATCCGCTATTAACAAATCTCCCACTAAAAGCTATGAAATTCCACATAGCCCTTACATAATAACACAAAATCATGTGTTTGTAAACTTTTTTTAGTTTGTTTTCTCAATTTCGTTGAACTCTACTTCAACAATTGTCTCTTGACCAAATAAATCTAGTGCTACTTCTAGCTTTTGAGTTGCTAAATCAATCTCTTTAACTTTTCCATACATATTGGCAAATGCACCATTAATAACACGAACAGTGTCCCCAACTTGTACTTCATTGCCAATATCTAATCTGCTCATTCCCATGTTACCTAAAATTCTATCTACTTCTTGAGGAGTTAATGGAAATGGTTTCGCACCCTTACCAGAAGAACCAATAAATCCTGTAACACCTGGTGTATTACGAACAATAAACCAAGCTTCATCCGTCATAACCATTTCTACTAAAATGTAACCTGGAAACATTTTTGATTTTTTTTCTTTTTCTACACCATCTTTTACTTCAATTTGAGTTTGCTCTGGTACAACTACACGAAAGATATAATCTTCCATGCCCATAGTACTAGCACGCATTTCCAATTTTTCTTTTACCTTATTCTCATGTCCTGAATAAGTGTTAACAACATACCATTCTTTTTCCATTATCCTAACACCTTCATAAGTGCACCTAATAATGCATCAGAGCCTACAAAGAAAAGTGCGAACACTACAATAAACGTAATAGTTGCCATTGAATAACTTACCATTTCTTTTTTATTAGGCCATCTAACCTTTCCCATTTCAGCTTTAACACCTACAAAAAATCTTGCAATACTTTTCATCTTCCACCAAATTCCTTTCTGTTTTTATTTCAAAATAAAAACACCTCTTTGTGTCTAACAATAATCTATCATATTAAAGGGTTATTGTCAATAAATAAAACAATTTTTATAACTTCCAAAAGAAAAAAGTCAAAATGTTGACTTTTTAAGAATATTTACTGTCTAATCTTCCTATATTGTATTTTGTAAGTAATTTTTAATTTTAATTTTCGTGGTGCTAAATGTCCAAAGAAATAAACCAATTTCATTTTAGTTCCTGGAATAATAACCAATTTTCTTTTAAACATTTTTTCTACCGCATAACGAGCAACAAATTCACTACTTAAACTTGGAAGTTTAAATTCAACTTTTGCGACTTTATTAAACTCTGTATCTACAGGTCCTGGGCATAAACACCCAACATAAACACTACTATTTTCTTTATGCAATTCTTCATATAATGCCATTGTTAAAAAATAAACATAGCTCTTTGTTCCATAGTAGGTTGCCATTAAAGGTCCTGGTTGAAATGCAGCACTAGAAGCCACATTTAAAATGTATCCTTTATTTCTCTCTCTAAATTTTTGTAAAAAACATTTAGTCAAAGTATGAACTGCTTTAATATTTAAATCTATCATATCTAATTCTTTATCTAAACTTGTTTCAGCAAACTCTCCTGCTAAACCAAAACCAGCATTATTTACAAATACTTCAATTGGTTCTTCTTTTACCATTTCATAAAGTTTCATACAATTGAAAGTACTACCCAAATCCATAGAAATAATTTCTACATTCGTTTTAATTCTTCTTTTTACAGCTTCTAGTTTTGTTTTTCTACGGGCTACTAAAATCAAATCATATCCTAAATTTCCAAGTTCTACTGCTATATCTGCACCTATTCCAGAAGATGCACCTGTTACCAACGCTTTCATAATATCACCATAATTTCATTATATAGGAATATCCATGATAATGCAAGAAAGAAAAAAGGAAATTCAGCTTTCCTCTATTACTCTTAACTTTTCTTTTACTTTCACCTTAATACGTTGAATAGCATTATCAATCTGTTTTCTGTCTTTATCTAAAACTTCTGCTATCTCACGATAATTGAAAGAAGAAATCATAAGATCAAAAACTTGTAATTCAAAATCTGTCAAACTCTCTCTAATCTCTTTTTTCAAAAACTCTGTTTTAGCTTCATCCAAGAGAATCTCCTCTGGATTACCACTATTATCCTTCAAAAATCTATCAGGAATAGAATCTTCCTCATCACTATCAATAGAAACAGAATCATTTAAAGGTCTGTGTTTAAATCTTTTAGACGCTATGATTGCACTAATTAACTTTCTTTCAATACAAGTTTTTGCATAGGTATAAAAAGTAATATCTTTTTGATCATTAAAATAGTCCATTGCATGATTTAACCCAATTAGTCCCTCTTGCATTAAATCACTTCTATCTAACCCTACATATGGGCAAGATTTCATCATGCGAGAAACTATGGAAGAAATTAACGGCTCATATTTCTTTAAAATAATATTTCTTGCATCTTCATCATTCTCATTAACATAAGAGATTAGCTCATAATCATTTAAATCATGGTAATCCATATTACCCCCTTCTAGATTTTACTGCTTCAAAGATAATAATAGCTGTTGCTACAGAAGCATTCAAACTATTCACTGTTCCTTGCATTGGAATAGTCGCAATAAAATCGCAATTTTCTTCTACTAAACGGCTCATACCTTTTCCTTCATTTCCACAAACAATTGCTGTTTTTCCTTTATAGTCTAAAGTAGTATAGTCACTACCTTCCATATCAGTACCAAAAATCCAAAATCCGTTTTTCTTTAATTCTTTCATGGTACTTACTAAATTTGTTACCTTTATTATCTTTACTTTTTCTGCTGTTCCTACACTTGTTTTTACAACTGTACCATTGACTTCCACACTTCTATCATTAGGAATAATAATTCCATCCACTCCTGCTGCCTCACAGGTTCTAATAATGGCACCAAAATTATGAGGATCTTCAATATGATCTAAGATAACAATTAATGGATTATCTAGTTCCAAAATAGAATTCAAAGACGCATATTTATAATCTTCTATCTCTAAAATAATTCCTTGATGTAATCCATTTACTTTTTTATCTAAGTCCCTTTTAAGTAAATAATCAACTCTAACGTTTTTCTGCTTTAATAATTTTATAATTTCACTATCTTTAAAATCTTTATCTAAAAAACATTTTTTTACTTTTGTATTCCCACTTAAAGTATCATACGCAACATTCTTTCCAAATACATACATATTAATTACGCTCCGTTTCGTATGTCCAGCCAACAATACCGCCTAAATCATAGACATAGACATATCCATTATCTACTAGTTTTTGGGCTGCTTTTGCACTTCTATTTCCCGATTGACAATAAACTACTATTTTATCTTCTTTATTTAAAGTAATAGATTCTATTTCATCTAAAGGAATATTGATTGCACCTTTAATATGTTCACTATCATATTCTGCCTTTGTACGTACATCTACTAAAGTAAAATCATCATTATTTGTAATCATCCTATTTACTTCTGATGAAGTAATAGAGTGTACTTCTACTTTGGTTTCCGCTGGAGTTTTTTCCCCACAACCTACTGTCAACAATACAAGAAATACTATAATTATCTTTTTCATTTTAACCTCCTATAATAAAATTCATAATTTCTTCTACTCTATCTTCTCTACCACTTAAAGATAAATATCCAATTAACGCTTCTAATCCTGTGGCATCATGGTAGGTTACAACATCTGTATTTTTAGGACTTGCATGACTTTTATGATTTCTAGCACGTGTTACCAATTGCAATTCTTCTTCCGTTAAAAAATCATTATTAATCATTTCCCTTAAACATTTAGCTTGTCCTCTCGCACTCACATAATTCGTTGCTTCTTTTTGAAGAGTATTCGTTTTCTCAATTCCTTTTAAAAATAGATATTTACGAATATAGATTTCATATACGCTATCTCCTACATAAGCAAGCGCTAAAACATTTCTAAATTTGTAATCCATACCTCACCAACTTCCCTTCAATTATAGCATTTCAAAAGAAAAAAGAAAACAAATTTTCTTGCTTTCTCTAAATTTGAAAAATTGACTATTTTATTCTATCAAAAGTAATTTCTGGAATAAGCCCTGTCTTAATGTCATTCATAATAATAGTATAAACTTTATCATAATCAACACATCCACCTTTAACAATACACCCACGCTTATTTCCGATAGATACTAATATATCCTCAAAAGAATCTTCTGTTACATTAGATACCCCATATCTTTTTTCTAATTTCTCTGGATAATACTTTTCTAATGTTGTAAGAATATAAAATACTACATCATCAATTGGTAAGATTTCTTCCTTAATAGATGTTAAAGATGCTAAATTATAAGCAACTTCTTGTTCCTCTAGCTTTGGCCATAAAATACCTGGACTATCTAACAACTCTAAAGAATCACTAATACGTATCCAACTTAGTTGTTTAGTAACTCCTGGTCTATTCCCAACATTAGCAACTTTCTTATTAACTAATCGATTAATTAATGTACTTTTTCCTACATTAGGAGCGCCCACTACAAGTACTCTAGTTTTCCTTTTTGTCATTCCTTTTTGAATTCTCTTCTCATTTTCTTTTTTCATAAACTCTTCTGTCAATTTAATAAGACTACTTAAATTCGTATCTTTTTCTAAATTGGCAGTATATACGCAATACCCTTTTTCTTCATAATAACTAATCCACTTTTTTGTTTCTTCCTTATCACATAAATCCATTTTGGTCATTATCATAATCCTTGGTTTATTTTTAATATAATTATCAATGTCTCGCACTTTTGAAGAATATGGCATTCTAGCATCCACTACTTCATAAACAACATCTATTAAATTTATATTTTCTGTAATTAATCTTTTCGTTTTCGCCATATGGCCTGGGTACCAGTTTATATTTGCTGTATTTTGTCGATTATTTTCATTCATTTATATCACTTCCTTACTGTAACACTATTTTATAATATCTCGTTCCATCCACTTCTTCCAATAATATTCCACCATTATTCTCTATAACTTTTGCAGAGGCAATATTACCAGCAGAAGATTGTCCATAAATTTCCTTAAAATTTAATTTCTTAAATTCATCTAATGCTAATTTTAATATTTTAGTACCATATCCTTTTTTTCTTTCAGAAATTCTAATTACATAATAAAAATTACCTGACCACTTTTTCCATTGATTATCAATTTTTGTTCTTAAACTAATATGCCCCACTGGAATATCATTAACATACATAATATAAGTGACAGTTGGTGTATCATATTCACTAATATTCTGATATTTTCTCGCAAGTTGACTTTCTAAATAAGCTTTAAATACTTCATAAGGTAATCCATTGCATAAATTAGTTGACCCAGATTCTTTTAGTGGGATGTCTTGATACATTTCATATTCAGTAATTCCCATATTCATATTTAACTCTTTTAATTCATATTTCATTTTATCAAAACACCTTTCTATAAAGACTCATCTTAATCATTTTTCGTTAATTCTAATAATTTTGTACTTTCAATAAATTTATCATAATCAGAGATATATAATTGATCTTGTTTTTTCTTAAATTTATAATAAAATATCCGTAATTTTCTGATAAAATCTTTTTTCACTAGATCGAATATTGCTAATTCATTCTATTCCTTCAACTTTCATTTCTCCATTAGAAATATGTTCTAAAATAAGATTAATAGATTCTTTAATATGTTTCAAAATAGATTCTTCCTTAATCATAATTCCAATGTTATCATTATTAACCCATAAATCCCTAAAAGCTTCTTTAGTACCATCATGAAGTTCTCCATAATATAATCCCTGTGCCAATTGAAAATAAGCATCCATGCAATACTTTTTTAATTCTTCTTCACTAATAATATATATTTTACTATTATTCAAACAAGATTTAATAGTATACTCAAACAATCTATTTTTTTGTAAAGCATTTAATTTCTTTTTATTTCCTACGATAAATAAATGAACTTCAGCCATATTTTTCATAGCTGTAATCCGACTTTCAATATATTCCTTTTCTAGCACATTATCTAAATAGGCATAGTCAGGCAACATATCAAATATATATGCCACATCACCTGCTTGCAATTTTGAATACAATTTACTTAAATCATAATAACTGCAGTTTTAAAAATTAGAAATATTAGACTCCTCATATATCTCGTTTTTAGGAGAAAAACCTAATTTGTTTAACACCTCTTCCACATTGGCATGCATAATAATTAATTCTTCATCTTTTTCAAAACCAATTCTATTATACCAGTTTTGTGGAAACTCATTTTCTTCTCCATAAGTATGAAATTCAATCATATTAGCATTATACTCTATTTTAGCTACTTTTAAATGTTCTAGCATTAAATTTTTGCCTATATGCTTTTTTTGACATTTATTAGATACAAATATTTCTGTATCAATTAAACGTGGACCATCAAACCAAGCTTTCACACCTGAAACAATTGCACCTACAGGAATACCATCTTCTATATCTACAAAAAACAAATCTGACTGTTTTTCATACCAATATAGTAGTAAATCTTTTGCTTTTTCAACAGTTTTTGAAAAAGATAAATTCGAAAAGACTTATTTGATTTTTTATTTTTCTTCTTCCATAATTCTTTACTAATAAAAGGATTATAAAAGATATTCGCAACTTTTCTAGAAGCATTCAATTCTTTTATAATTGGTTTCATATTTTTTCTATATAATTCTAAATTATTTTCCTTAATAGCATAAGCTGCTTCTTTGGCAGATAGAAAAGCATAGTAAATGCCTTCTTGTGTTAAAGAATCTACTAATCCAGCAGCATCACCAATAAAAAAGGCATTACGATAATTTAGTTTTTGTACTCTTCTAGGAATAAAAGCTCCCTTAATATTTCTTATGTCAATACTATATCCTTTTTTATGTGCAAATTCTTTTAACAAATTCAAATAATCTATATTTTTATCATATAAATCTGTAAAGCCAATAGTTGTATATTTTTCTTGAGTAAAAATCCATGCATATCCTTTCTTTGCTATTCCAAAATTGAGATCTGCTTTTTGAGTTAATTTTTGAGAGTTTGGTATTCTTACCTCAAAACCAATCTGTCTATCTTTAGGTTTCTTTTGGTAACGAGAAGAATATCCAATAAAACCATCAGCAAAAATAAGATACTTATAAGAAATCATATCCTTTGCCAAAATTACCTGTTGATTCTCAAAATCTACTTCCTTTACTTCTGTATCTTCCAATATTTTAATATTTTCTTTTTTTACTCTTTCATAAAGATAATCATCTAAATCTTCACGATTAGAGCAAGGTGGAAAATAAATATAAATATCTTTTTCATCTAAATGAAACCATTCTTTATAATTATGATTAATAATTAAATTAGTACCTTTCTTATATCCTACATCTTCCTCTATCAAAATATCTAATTCTTTTAATAGTTCTACTGTTTTTTGTGTAAAATAACCTGAACAAGTCTTATGAATCGTATGATTATTTCTATTAATGATACAGATATCTTCTACTCCTATTTTCTTTAAATAAAGAGCATGAAACATGGAAGCAGGCCCACAACCAATAATAACAACATTATATTCCATAGATTTACTCCTTTTAACTAAAAAAATTATATACTTTATTCAACAATTCTTCCTTATTCTGTTCAAATTGCTTTTTCCTATGTCCATTCGCTCCTGATGGATGAGGAAATCCTAATAGGCATTGTTCCCTCTTCAATATATTCTTCTCAATCATTTTTTCTAGAATCTCTTCTACTGCTTTACCAAGTGGAATATAAAAAGCATTCGGTAAAAGCTGGGCTTCTTTATAAAAATAATTTTCTATATAATAACACAAAATATCGCTTTCTAACATCTTAGGATTGGATCCTGTATAATTTTTTCCATTGATAAATACTGGATAAGGAATTACAGAAGTAGTGTGTAACAAAATATCATTTTCTTCAAATAATGTTGAACAAGAATTTATTTTTAAAAACTCATTAATTTTTAATTCATTCAACATATCTATGATATTTTTTCTCATACTTCCTGCAAATCTCGAATTTTTCTTGCACTCTTTTTTTATAGTTTCAAAATCTAATTTTTTGATTAATCCTTCTTGTGCTGTTTGATAAGCAATACTTGTCTGTGTCCAACCTGGAGTTATTCCAACAATAAATATTTTCGCATTTTCGTTAACTACTTCATTATGTGGAGCATAATAAATTTCTAACTTATTTTTACTATATAATTTAAATCTTTTAGTTAAGATATTCTCTTTATCAAAGCTACTGAGCTTCTCTATTTCTTTCCAATATTTATCAAACATATTTATCGCCTGCTACTTAATTTTTTACTATCCATGCATTTGGATGATATCTTTCCCCTGTAGTACTATGACCTACTGGATTATTAATGATTTGATTATTGATAACTAATATACTAGAGGCTCCACCATCAAGATTAGCCGCATTATAAGCATCATATCTTTCTAATACTTCTATCATTTTAGCGAAAGATACTCCTCCTCTAAATCCATATTTGCTACCATTTCCATCTATGACAATAAATAAAACAATACCATCACGTCTTTGCGCAATGATGCTTCTTGGCTGATATCCAGAACCACCATTACCTGCTACTTCTGCCGATTTTCCATTTACAATTAGAAAAGGTCCAAACGTTACTGCATCCATCATACCATTTTTAATAGCGGTAGTTGGGGAGTCTTTAGTAAGAACAAGCTTATGCTCATTATTGAAACCAATTAAGCCCCCGCCCCAACGATTAGGCCTTCCTTGCCATACAATCTTACCATCTTTAATAACAGCGCCTGTGGCACTTGCACCATTTCCTTTACCACCAGCATCTTCAAAGCCGCTAGCATTAATACCAACTATTCCACCATTATTCTCAGTAATTGTTTTTACAGTTTCTCCTCTCACACCAGGAGTAGACGCTAATGCTAAAGAAATATTGGATGGATCATAAATAACAGTTACATAAAATGTACTTCCATCTTCTTCAAAATTAAATGTTTTATAAATATCATTTTCATTCTCTTTTTTTAATATCTGCTCTTCATATTCTGATTCAAAGGAATCACTTTTATATTCACCAATAGTAATAGCATTAGTATCTGTATTCTCATTTAATTCTACAATTGTGTTTTCCTTTAAAACAGTATTAATTGTATTTTCAGAATATAATACACGAGCTACATACTTATGATTCATAGTACTCATAGCAGTTGTTACAACATAATTTTTAAAAAATGTAAAAGGACCATAAGCTAAAACCAAACAGCCAATTGCACCTAAGTCAAGAATA
Source organism: uncultured Bacilli bacterium (assembly GCA_964018915.1). Classification (GTDB taxonomy): domain Bacteria; phylum Bacillota_I; class Bacilli_A; order RF39; family UBA660; genus UBA5578. The sequence continues at coordinate 486,422 of CAXHRJ010000001.1, forward strand.
GCAAGTAATATTATATACCAATTTTTTGTAATTGTTTTTTTATTTATCAACTTCTTCATTATTCACCAACTTCATATGGGCTTTCTTTAGTACCCATTCCACCATTAATTTTTAATTCATTCTTTAAACTAAAAGACGGATAAATATCTAATACTTTATTTGGACTAACTTTATATAAATTTTTATCTTCATTAATTGTATAAACAGTATCCTCTGAAGATAATAAAATATAACCTTTTATATTTTGAATAAAATAGTCTCCTACCGTTAATAGCCCTACATAACTAGATACTAAACGGGATTCTGATTCCTGATAACTTGTATTATAAGGTCCATTTTTCCAGGTAGTTAATACTAAGTCATCTGAATTTAAACTAGATAAAAACTCATTATTTAAATAGTTATATAAATCATCTCTCAAACCAGATTCATATAACGTATTAGAAGAAGAAAAGCTATGTTGTCCAATAGAGTCTATTGATACTACTTTCACTCCACTTTCTTTTGAAAGAATACGATAAATACCATTTTTATACTTTATATATTCCCCAACATAAGCATCTTCTAAAACATTCACTATTTTATTTTCCACTATATAAGGATTATTGATAGTTCCATTTCCTTTTATATAATTTATATTTTTAATTTTAATAATAGGTTTAATATTTAAGAAATACTGATAACTATTTGGCGTATTGACATTTCCATCTTTATCTAACATCAAACCTTTATTACCATCTACAAGCCACATATCGTTAGACTTTATAAAACTGCTACTTTCTCCAATAGCAACATAAGTTTTTAAATCTAATAACTTAGTCTCTTGGCTATATAATAATCCTTGATTTACATTTTTTAGATATTCATTTTCTAACCATATTTTAATATCAGATAAATCGTATTCTTCCCCAACACCATATCGTAGTTTTGTTAAATCTTCATTCGCTATTACTGTTAAATAGTCATCATTAAAACTAATAATTCTATATTCCATTCCACTATAATATAAATAATTATTAGAAACATCTCCATAAAAATAAAAATCATTTTCTATCTCTAATAGTTTTTCTGAATTTGTAATAATTTGATTGGTTAAAGTAGTTACTGTTTTCTTTTTATGTTCCGCACTATAATAATAAAATAATCGATAACCATAAAAGATTACCATAAAACTTAAAAACAATATACTTCCAATTACAAAAATACGTTTCAACATACTACCATCCCCTATTATCTATAATAACTTTATTTTCTATTCTTAGTTTTGCTATAATACTCTACCCCAGAATATGTTCCATCTTTATTTAACCTTCGATTGGCAATGTACCCATCTTTTTTAAAACCTGCTTTTAACATAACTTTAGAAGATTGAATATTTAATTCATTACAAGAACATTCTACTAAATAATATCCACGATCATTTAGCAAGTAGTCAGAAACTACTCTTAAAGCTTCTGCTGTATATCCATTTCCCCAATAATCAAACAATAAAACATATCCAACATTACAGTAATTATTTTTCTTATCGATGCTATTTACTGAAATGTTTCCAATCGGAGTATCCGTTTCTTTTAAAGCAATTACCCACCTTTCATATTGAGAATCATCAGCTTCTTGTATCCACTTTTTAATGCATTCTAACTCCGCCTCTTTTGTTAAAGTTGGAAACGTGATATATCTAGATAATCTTCCATCTGTTATAATTTCATATTGAGAATCAATATCAGATTCTTTAAACCTTCTTAAAATTAGTCTTTCTGTTTCTAACTTTGGACTTAGCATTTATCGTTCTTCCTTTCACTACTAGAATGTTTCATATAATATCTTGTCTCTGTTTCTTTAATTACTCTAAATCCCATTTTCTGATATAAGGAAATAGCTTTGATATTTCTCTTATATACCCATAGATATACTACCTTATTACTTAATAGAATTTTCTTAATAATATCTGTTCCAATTCCTTTATTTCTATAGTTTTCTTCTAAATAGATTTCATCTAATAATACACCATCATTATGCTTTTCTAGTAACACACATCCAACTATTTTATTATCTATGAAAATCACTCTGTAATTCTTAAAATCTACCAAGACTTGTTGTTTTACATATTCTTTTATTCTAACAATCTCTTCTTGAGGCAAATCTTCAGCATATTCTAAAATACTTTTTAATTTATATTCTAGAATTTTCTCTTTACTATTTTCTAATGGTTCCTCTAATGAATATTTCATATCTTCACCTTTTACATTATAACATATTTTTACAAAAAAGACTTAAGTACTTCTTAAGTCTTTTTTCCTTACTACTGTTATACCCTTATACTAGGAGATAACAAAAAATATATTTCTACTTCACCAATTACATAGTTCTTATCTTTTGTAATATCTTTTTGGGATTTTCATCAAATGTGATTATTTCTGTTGGGCTTGCTTTAAGACCTAATGCAAGTCTTTCTTCTAAACTTAATCCTTTAGACATTTCTGTAATGTCTAAACAATCCCTATATTGTTTAAATCTCTCTAAGTAGAAAATCGCAGGAGATAGATGCTTATCATAACCCGCTATAACGATATCTTCTAAATCATACATCAGATTTTCTTCTAAAATAGATAATGGAGAAGATAGCTCTTTTGATAATCTTTCTATTAAGTTTAAACTAAAATTTAAAGCACGTATTTCTGCTAATCTTTCACTTGGTGCACAATGCCAATTTTTACGATATATCTTATACTGTCTATTTCTTTTTAGCTTTTTCAACAAAATCGCTATGATATAAATAAGAATTGGATACCCTATAATCCTTTCAATCTCTTGTTCCATTTTTGTTTTGTGTGCTTCTGTTGCTAGAAGGATTTTAGTCTCTATATCATCTCCATTTTGTTCTCTAATCTTTTTCTGATTTGCATGCTCTATTTCATGACGTATAAGCGTGGTACTATAGCAATAGGGATGATATTCTTTTTCTAATGGGCTAAATCTAGAATCCATACTTTTATTAATAGAATCAGTAACTGATGACAAATAGATAGTCAAGATATTTTTTTCGCTACTATAACTTGCTGCGCATAATTTATCATAAGTTTGAAATTCAATTCTTCTAACATAATCATGCAACCCAAGTTTACAAACTATTTCCTCAGTTAAAGAAGCTAAAAAGTTTTCATCAATTCCTTGACCGCTTTTAATATTATCTTGTATTAATTTTAAAATTTCTTCTTCTAAGTTTTCATTACTAGATGGTTTCCTTCCTAAAATATAGTTTTTATGATAACTATATAAAACATAATAAGCCATCGTTATCTCATAGCACAAATCACTTTTTTCCATATACTCTGGTGATAAAAAAGGAAAAGCTTCTGGATTATTTTTTTCTTTTAACTTTGTATATAAAGCATCTAACTGGTTTTCTACGAAACCAGATTCAATCCCAAATAATTTTAAAGCCTTTTCATATCTCGTCATTACATCACCACCTAATAAACGTTAATTAATCTAACATTTTATAAAGTAGTTGTCAAATTACAAAAAAAGTTGATTGAATCAACTTTTATTCTTTTGCAATATTTTCTAAAACTTCTATATTTTCTAATTTTAATAAATACTTACTTGGTAAAGATATCTTAGAATTTTGTAATCCACTACCACAAATAATTCTATCATTCTCTAAAACTTTAGAATCTATTAAGATTTTCCACTCTTTTGGTAACCCTATAGGATTAATACATTTGTGTTTTTTCTAATACATAATCAAGAGAAGCTACTGATACTATCCTAGCATCCATATATTTTCTTACTGTAGAAGACATATTATAACGATATCCAGTAGGTACTAATAAAGCTACAAAAACTTTTTTATCTCCCCTTTTACATTCGCATATAAGACAGTTTACACCCATTTTAATATCGATTCCATAATATTCACATAGCTTTTTCCGTCCATATAGTTTGGATTAATAGAAGCTACCAAAATATTTTTTTGTTCTTCTAAAGAAAATGTTTCTTTTATACATTGATAAGTACTTTCAGCTACTAATCTTTTTTGCTCATTAACATTTTCAAAATGTAATTTATTCATCTATTATCACTTCCGCGAAACGTCTTCTTTTACCAAGGAAGTACTATGAAATGATAATAAATCATCACTCCCATTAGATAGTGGGGTTATCGAAAATCCTTCCTCAGGTGGATAAACTTCAAAATATCCTCTTTCAATTCCTTGATGCCAACTTCTTTTAATATAGGATAAAACAATTTCTGCATGACTATTTAAAGATGGATAGAAATCTTTCATAATAAAATCTTTAAATGCTTGTAATTTATCTATTTCTACTTTTTCTTCATCAACACCCACCATAAAATCCATAATATTAGATAAATAGGCATAAGTAGAAGTACCTAAATCAACTGTTTTGGGTAAGTTTAGTAAATCACAATTGATAAATTGAATATCTTCTAATGTCTTATCAGCAATTTTTTCTTTTAATTTCAAATAATTTTCTTCCGTGTAATATCCTTTTTTATTATAAACTGTACTATTGCTTGAAAAGATAGACATGCTAGGATAAAATAAACCTCCATTTTCCGCATCCTTTAAAGGTTTATCAACTACTTTACAATACTCATATAGTTCATTCCAAAATTTACGAGTTTTCTCTGATAAATATGGTTCTAACAGTCTATAAATATCTTCATTTAGAGTATGAAAAAATTTTGAAAATTGTTCAAAAGATAAATATTTAGCAGCTATAAATTTTAATTCACCATAAAAGATGGTTAAAGCATTGGTATCAAACGCAATTATTTTTTTTGCGCCATATAAAAATAAATCTAATATCGCATCTCCGCTTCCTGTTACTGTTGTAACGACTTGATCATTTATATAATTTTTTTTATCATGAAAAACACAGGCACTATCTTCTGTATTAAAACCATATAGTGGAGAGACACCCTCAAAACCTGTGTAGGAAGATTGATGCGATAGTAATCCTTTTGCCTGAGCAATAATATTATCTAGTTCTGTTTGAACAACAGGATGATAAGAATAGAGTTCTTGTTCTCTTTCAATAATTGCCTTTTTTGAAATTCCATTTAACTCATACTCTGTAATACGAACTAATCTATAATGTTCACACGTTTGTCCACGATATTTTTTATCATCATAAGTAGTTTTCTCATAAGTAACAGTACCATCTTCATGGTAGAGTTCTAAATACCAATGGGTTTCCCCTTCAATGATATTATGTGGATTATGAAATGTTGGTATTTCTCCATAATTTGCTTTGATATAATGATCATAACTTCCTAAAGTAACAGTGCCATCACCTTCTAAGTTCCAACGATTATTAAAGTTTTCTTTAAGATATTGTATAGTTTCGGTATCATAGTTTTGAAAAAAAGGATCTTTCTCATAATATCTTCTAACAATATCTGATGAGCTAACGGATTCTCCTACTCCCACATAATTATCTTTATCGTTAATTCGGATAAAATATTCACCATCCATAAAAAACTTTCTCTCACAAACCGTTTTCATCCCTTTTACATAAATGACATCATCTAACTTAGAAGTTGGTAAATATTGATAATATTCTTTTCCACTTATTGTATAAAAAGCATATTTTTCTATTCTTCTTTCTGGAATCATTTTGACCTCGCTATAAATTCTTTAATTTGATTATATTCTTGATACAATTTTTCTTCTATTCCTTTTGGACAATTAGCAGGAGAAGTACTCGGTAAACAAATTGCCTCAATATTAGTTTTGGGATAACAATATTTTTGATATAGTTTATAAGCAGTTTTGCCTGTAGTAAAAACAATTCTAATATCAGATGCTTCAAGAATAGTAGTAAAATCATTAGGCACTGGATTTTTGATTGTACTATCACTAGAGGAAGAAATATCACAGCTTTTTAAAACATCAAATAAAGCTATATGATGTTTTAAAAGAAAACGTTTCTTTTCTTCTATACTATTTCCAATAGTTTCATTATAAACTTTACTTAAAGTGGACCAAAACCTATTCTTAGGATGGGCATAATAAAAGCTTGCTTCTCTAGACTTTACAGATGGCATTGTACCTAAAATCAATACTTTAGAATTAGAATCATATATAGGCTCTAATGAATGAAATACTATCATAGTAATTCTCCATTTTAATTCATATGACTCTCTATAAATTCAACAACATGAGATTCATCATCTTGAATAAGCACTTTATCCTCTAATGTAATATCTGTGAAATATTTATTTAACTTTTTATTGATAGATAAAGAATCTAATGGATATCCTGGATGTACTATACTAGATGCTTTTTCAACTAAATAAAAATCATGATTACTCCATGTATAAGTAAATTCTTCTCCATCTTTTATGATAGCCATTCCATATACCCAACGAGCTACTAATTTACCATCTTTCCCATATTGTCTTACTAAGTTAGAATAGTGTTCTAGCATCTCTTCATCTGTTAGTCTTTTCCCATTTACTCTTCTTACATACATACCAGGTTGATACTCTTCCGGTACATTTTCAAGATATAAAGTATCATCCATGGCAAGCGTAGGTAAACTGTTTTCTTTATAATAAGCTCTCGCTTTAATTAGTGCATTTTCAATCGCAGTATTACCATTTTCTTCTACCTCAATACTGGTATCTATATCATTCAAAGTTATAATTTCTATTCCTTTTTCAAATAAACCTTTCCTAAATCTTTTGGCTTTACTTTGATTACCAGTTGCAAATAATATTTGTTTCATAACCCACGACCTTTACTCGCTTAATTCTTTGATATCTTTGGATAATAAATTCCATTCTTCATCAAAGTCAAAATAAGCTTTTATTTTCTTACCTTCTAAAATAAGGGGAAGCCAATATTTGTCATCAGGAAACATTTGATTATAGGGAATATTTTCTACTGAAAACCATTTAGGAATCATTTCCTCACTTTCCTCAGGAGTACCTTCCCATTCATATACCATGTAAAGATGAAAAACTAAATTCGTCTTTTCACCTTTATAAAACTCATCAAAAGACACAACACCTACTTTTTCGTATCTTGTTGGGACAACAGATATTTCTTCCTTTGTTTCCCTAATCATTGCTTCTTCTGGCGTTTCTGTACCTTCTATTTTTCCACCTACACCATTATACTTTCCTACACCAAATCCTCTTTTTTTCTTTGCTAATAATATTTCATTATCTTTTTTTAATAAACATAAAGTTGTCTCTAAATTACTCATACTACCACCCTTTAAGAAGCTTTTTTTACCTTCACTTTATTTACCTCATACTGTCTATCTAAATCTTTTTGCATAACATTTACTTCTTCTTTTTTCATTTTTAAACTTTTCTTTAAACTTTCTATTTTTCTTTCTACTTCTGCATAGGCAGGAATAAGATTAGAATATGCTTGGAAACGAAGTTTAAACTCTGCATCAAATTTATCCAATTGATATAGCGAATCATCAATTAGATTTGCTGTGGTTTTAACATAGTCTTTACTATTTAAGATTTCTCTTTCAATATCTTTATAACGATGTTTTATTTCCGTACGTTCTATTGTTTCAGGATTCATATAATCACGTAATTGATGAATACCCCTATTAATTAAGTGTGCTCCTAACATTGTTCCAAATATATGTCTACCATTAAACGGCATAGTAAGAATACCTGCTGCAATCTTAAAAAAAGAACCAAATAATCTTTCAGTATGATGAACAGTTTCTCTTATTACTATAATATCTGTTGTAAATTTACCTAATTGCTTTTCTAAGTCAGCAATAATCGCTGCTTGTTCTCTTGCTTCTTGAGCAATCCTTTTTTCTAAATCATCTAAATAAATTACACCAGTCCTATTTTTTTCAAAATCTTGATCACGTTTTACAACCGCTCTTTTTTGTTCTTCCATTTCTTCAGCAACAGCAACACTTCTTTTTTCTTCTACTAAAATTCCATCTATTTGGTCAATTTCTTCTTTACATACATCTACCATGGTTTCTAATTCATCTAGGGAAGCTTTATCATGATAATCTTCTATTGCTGCCATCATTTCAATGCTTTCTAGTATTTTGAAATCATCAAAATTATACTTTTCTTTAACAACATCATACTGTGCTTTTAATTTATCTACTTTTGCACGAATACTAGCATATCTTTCTTCTAATTCTGCTATTTGCACTTGTGTCACACTTTGAGACACTAATTCCCGTATTTCTAATAATTCTTCTTTAATTTCTGAAATTACTTCTTGGCTATCATCAATAAAAGTAGAAAGTTCTGTTAAAATAGTTTCTTCATCTTCTACTTTTTCAATTTCCCTATCAATATCTAATGACTCTTCAGACAATGGGGCAATAAAACTTTCTTGGTCAAAGAGTTCATCATTATCTTGTGAATTACCTTTGCCTTTTTTTGTTGGAAGCACTTCATAATAATCATACTTATCAAAATCAAATACTTCTGTATTAATATCTACTTCAATCATTTTATTACTTAATTCATGTAGACTAGTAATAGATGGTTGACTGCTATTTTCTACTGCACTACCACCACTTTTAATAGCAGATACTTGATTTTGGAAGTTACCCTTAAAAGGGACTTGGCTTTCTGCTAATGCATCTACTTTCTGTGTATCTAACTCAGGCATACTAGCGGCATTAGGCGCTTTAGAAGCTACTTCTACTATATTTTGAGGAGGATTTTCTATTCCCTTTTTAGGCTCTTCTATTAATCTTTCTACTGTTGAAAAATTAGTCTCATCATCAATTCCTAGATTTGAAAGTATTTCTTCTCTTATAGTAGTAGATACTACTTTTTTATCTTTATCATCTAATTGATTTCTATCTTTCACAACATCAAAATGCTGAAGTGTTTTTAAATATTCTTTTTGTTTTTGTTTTGCTTCTTTTGTATATCCTTCTTTTTTATTTTGCACTAACTTATATCTATTTTGATACATCATACTAATCAAACGATCATTAATTGAACCTTTTGCGCCTCTTCCACCATTCATAAAATCACCTAATTCATTATACCATAAAAAAGAAAAAATAGTTAGGCATATACCTAACCATTATATTCTTATTTTAATGTACCTAAACGATTGAATGGATAAAGTCTTAAAGAAGTAGTACCTTCTATTTGACTTTTTGAAATTAATCCAACACGATAATCTCTACTGTCAGATGAATTTTTACGATTATCTCCCATTACGAAATAATATCCATCAGGAATAATCGCATAATTATAAAGCCCTTCTAATGAGAAATCATCAGTAGTGCACTCACTAACAAAATCTTCTACCTCTTCGTCATTAATATATAATTTACAATCTTTATAAGCAATTGTTTCACCAGGAAGACCAATAATTCTCTTAATAATTTTTGTTTTATTAGAATTAACCACTACAATATCAAATCTATTATAAGATTTATCTAGCTTATTTAAAATAAGTACTTCCCCTTCTTTTAAATAGGGATGCATAGAGGCTCCATTTACTCTTACTGGTGTTACAACAAAGGCTCTTATTAGAATAACTGCTATAATGATAATCACATAAGGAAGAGCTTCTTTAAATACTTTAAAAACCCTTGTCTGTTCACTATAGTCTTTTTTTGTTACTTTTTCTTCTTTTTCTTCCATTTTTTCACCCGTCTAACAAAATAAGGCTTATTTTCTAAGCCTTATCCTCTTTCTTTAATCTTTGGTGTTTTCTTTAAATCTCTGATGTATCCTAGTTTAGCTTGTCTTACTTTACCTTTTCTTACCACTACAATTTTATCGATTGTTGGTGAATTAACAGGTAATGTTTTCTCTACGCCAACGTTTCCAGAAACTTTTCTAACTGTAAAAGTTTTACTAACTCCAGCACCTTTGATTGCCATTATAAGACCTTCAAATGCTTGAATTCTAATTTTCTTGTTACCTTTAGAATCTACATCTTCAATTTTCAAATCTACTCTAACAGTATCTCCTACTTGGAATTCAGGTAAATCTGTTCTGATTTGACTATTAGTTACCTTTTCAACTAAATTCACAATGTCACGCTCCTTTATCTAAACTATGATCATAAAATAGTATTCAGCGGATCACGTCGTTATTCATTTTAGCACATATTTCCAATATTTACAAGTTTTTTCCTGTCATTTATTGTAATGTACCTATTTTTTTCACTTTTTCTGAAGGTTCCTCTCTTTGTTTCATTAATTCCCTTATAGAGACAGTTCTTCCTTCCTTATCTATTAACTTACATTCAAATGGATCTTCAACACACTCTTCAGTAAGTAAGATACCACTATATTTTTCAGGTTCTGTTAAAACTTCCCAACGAGCTTCTTTTACAGACCTTTCTACTGTTGTTTTTAATGAACGTGCTCCCGTTTTTAATTTTATTGCTCTACTAGCAACAGCTCCTAAATAGCCTTCTGTCCAACTTAATGTAACTCCTATCTTAGCAAGATTTTTTTTCAGAGATAACAACGTGCTTGTTTCTATACCTGTTAAAATAAATTTCAAAGACTCTACTGTGTGTCCAGAAAGCTGACAGATTGTTGTAATTCTTCCAATTAATTCTTCTGGAATACCACCATATTTTGAAAAGTCTTCTAGTTCTAACTCTGGATATTCAAAATCTTCTTCTACCTTTTTACTAGAAATTTCTGCACTAAATCCAATCTGTGTGCTTTTGTAAAGACCTAATCCCTCGCGTTGTAATTTTGCCTTAGCAATATCTACACAAGCACCTGTTGCAAATATCGTTAATCTAGAAGTATTAAAAAGAACTTTGTCCTTTCCTTTTTTTACTTCATAATCTGTTCCTTGAAAAAATGGTAATAAGGCATGGAGAACAGCTTTTCCAGAAATATCTGACTTTTTATCTGATCCTTTTTTATCCAATTCATCAAATACAACAATCCCATTTTCTGCCCTATTTAAATCTCCATTAGCTTCCGTAATAAGTCTAGCTAAAAAATCTTCAATATCTCTCCCCACATACCCTGCACTAGTTAATTGAGTAGAATCTACAATAACATATGGAATATCTAAATATTCCCCTAAAGTTTTGGCTATTAACGTTTTACCACTTCCTGTAGGTCCTACTAAAAAGCAAGAAATTCTCTCTTCTGCATTTTCTGATAAAGAATTCATTACAACAGCTGATATAATTGTTTTTTTAGCATCTTCTTGCCCTGCAATCCTTCTATCAAAAAATTCTTTTAAACTTTTAGCATTCACTTTCCTTAGAGAAGATACTTTTCCTTCAGAGGAAGATTGGCTACTAACTCTTTCTTTATTTGTAGACTTTGAGGTAGCACCATAAATCTTTACATCCTTTTCATCAAAAATAGTTGCTACTCGTGCTATCTCGTCTCTTTCATTCTTTAAGACATCTGCTATATCCATTTTAATTCTAGCTAAGTCACGACTAGATGTAATCATGGCAAGTTCATCCATTACTCTATAAAGAATCTCTTCTGCCGCATTAGAGGCTATATCATCGTTTCCATGAACATCAAAAAGAGCAATCACCTGTGTAAAACCATTCTTAACGTTTGTCTCTAACTTAGAAATTTGGGACATTGAACTTGCTGTTATCATTTTATTACAGATAGAGGTAAAAAAAGAGATAATTTTTTTACCGTTAATTTCTTGATTCTCAAGGGATGGATAAATTTCATTTTCATCCATTTCAACAGTCACTGGTAAACATCCGTTTTCAAACTGTTCATACATTCCTTGTAAAACAGCTCTCAATCTATCTTCTTCTCTGATATCTAATACTTTCTTAAATTCTGATACAGTAATTGGAATTAATTCTTCTACGTCTAAAGTAGTGGTCGTATCAATTTCTTCTGTTTTAGAACGATTTGTTCTAAGAGATGATATAGCGCCATCTTCATTTCTAGAAACAGATTGCTGTGCATCACCAAATAGCTTGCAAAACAATTCTTCGATATTATAAGCTTTCATGACTACTTTATCCTCTACATCAAGATAATATCCTACATGAATAGATTCATTAATTTCACTAAAATAATTTGATTTTGCTTCCTCTAAACTTACACCTTCACAACTTTTTATCAACTCATCTTCTGATATAATATAAGCGACACTTAATTCGTTTTCACGCAAAACAAAATCTTCAGAGTTTGTAGAGTACGAATAAAAACTTTTCATATCATCTTCAAAATCTTCACCAGTATCTCTACCTGATATTAAATAAAGTGGATGATATATACACATATTATCCCCCAATTTATAGCGCTCCATTAAAACTCCATAACTTTTCTTTTCCATTTTAATCCCCCTAAATAAAAAGTCCATAAACTAGATATCCCTATTTTATGAACTTATTATGATAATTTATTTATAAAATTTATTATCAGTTGCATCTTTTGTGCTACTCTCTGCAAGCTCACAAAAACTTTTAAAATCAATAGGTGATACTTCTATATAACCATTTGTTAAAATTTTTTCTTCAATTAATTCCTTTGATTTTGGATAGGATGTTTTATCAGAATAATCTTTAATAGTTGCTAAAACAGGATTTTCATTACATATATGACCAGCTAATATAGGATCGATATCTTGTATTTCTGATTCCAACAACTCCCATAAATTTTGTAAGATAGATTCTGGAATAGAACCCATTACAAATTTATACAATTCATCATCATGAATTTCTCTTAAACATTCTTGGTAATATTCTAATGATGCATCCTCTCTTATAAATACATGACCTGTAAGAGCAAATAGTACAGAAGATTCTGTAAATCTTTTTGGTTCAAAATCGTTCACAAATCCTCTTTTCTAAAAAACATTTTGCTTTTTTATACTCTTTTTAAAGCGATATAATTTAGCGGGTTTTTTTCCTTCAAATTTTCCTGTACGATTCGTATCCTCAATCAAATTTAAGTTCAATAGTTTTTTACGAAAATTTCTCCTATCAAATTTCCTATTTAAAATAGCTTCATATGTTTTTTGTATTTCTGGAAGTGTAAATTCGTTTGGAAATAATGCCTTTAAAATATCTGTACTAACAATTTTACTTTGTAAATAAACTAATGCTTCCTTTAAAATTTCTTCATGATCAAACCCCAATCCTGGAATTTTATCAATTGGAAACCAATCAGCATTACTTGTATTAGTAGTCTCCCTAATAATTTTTACTCTATTACTGTCAATTACTCCAACATAAGCAACTGCAATCATTCTCATAACAGAGGAGCGGTCTACTCTCCCAAAAGTATGGAACTGTTCAATTTCAATATTCTCAATTCCTGATTTTTCTAAAATTTCTCTTTTGGCTCCACTTTCTAAATCTTCGTTATTATAAAGAGCTCCCCCAGTTAAAGTCCAGTCTCCCTTATATGGTTCATTCTTTCTTTTTACAAGTAAAACTTTTGTTACCCCTTGCTCTACTGTAAAAATTGCAGTAATAACATGAATACCCTGATTTTTATAAAGTGCATTACTCTTTCTCATAAAATCCCATCTTCCTAGTTTGCTAGTTTTTCTTTTACCATTTTACTTACAGCACTCATATCTGCTTTTCCACGTAATGGTGGTGTAATAATTCCCATTACTTTCCCCATATCTGATGGTACAGTTGCATTTGCTTTTTGAATTGCTTCTTCTATAATTTTAACAATTTCTTCTTTGCTTAATTGTTCTGGCATATACGTTTCTAAAATAGCAATCTCTTTTTCAGTTTGTTCTATTAAATCACTTCTACTACCTTTTTCAAACTCTACAATAGATTCTTTTCTAGTTTTAATCTGCTTTGCTAAAACAGCGATTACCTCATCATCTTTTAGTTCAGACTTCTTATTGATTTCTTCTAACTGCATAGCACCTTTTACCATTCTTAATACTGCTAGTTTATCTTTATCTTTTTCTTTCATAGCAGTTACTAAGTCTTTTAAGATTTGTTCTCTCATAATAGTTCCTCCTAATAAATAAGGAGCTTTTTTTGAAAGCTCCTCATGTATTTTAATAATTGTTTCTTTCTCTCTTTCGAGTATTTTTAATACCTTCGTTCTTTTTCTCTCTTCTACGAACTCCTGGTTTTTTATAACCATCTTGACGCTCGCGAGCTTTCTTAAGGAGGCCATCTCTAGCATTTTTTTGCTTCATTGTACGTAAAGCACTCTCAACATTACCATTTCTAACTACTACCTTTGACATTGATTCCCCTCCTTTCACAAGCTAACAGTATTATAGCACCATTCCTTTTAGTTTTCAACAAAAAAAGACACTTTTTTTTGAAAAAAATAGGTACTTTTAACCTTTTTATATTTTTTTAAGAAAAAAAGAAATATCTAGAAAAGACAGATATTTCCTTCTACTGCATATTTTACAATCGTACCTAAGTATCTCCCTAAAGATAAAAAGGTCATACTACCTATCACTAATAAAGTAAGAAAAAGTATAAAAACAGTTATTCCTAGTATCGTTTTTTTTAATTTTAAGATATTGGACATACATTTTTAGAGAATATTCTTCGAACTGCACTGCCTAAACTTCTGCCTACTTCTAAAAAGGTATTTACACCTCTTACAAAAGCATTGAATAAAGTCGCACTAATCGCACCACCATAAATTTGTTTTAATTCTTCTTTTTGTAGTTCTCTCATTTTTACCTCCTTAATGACATCGCAAAGGTCTCACTAGACCATCTATGAACCCAATTAAAAATACTCCACCCATAACAATCAGGGCACCTGTACCAAATGTGATTCCTCCACCTTTTATTTCTTTCATTTCTTTCTTATCTAATTCTCTCATAAATTCATCCCTTTCTTTATATTTTTTATAGTCTGCTTTAAAACAGTCGTTTTTTCTTTTATAAAAGATAGTTTAAACTGGTTATTATCTATTTTCCAACTATCTGGCAAATTCAAAGATATCCATACTTCCCATAAACTTGCTTTTCCTTCTTCATACGCGATAATATCTATTTTGTTAATTTCATAAGAATATACATTTTCTTGAATTCGAACTTTATCTGTAGAGAGTTCAAAGAAAGCTTCGTCTACAATAAGACGAACTTGACTATTTTGATAATAACCGATAAAAAGTAATTTCTTTTCGATTTTATAAACAGAAAATAGTAGAATTAGAAAAAGTAAACAAATCATGTGTAAAAGAATCCACCATCTAAAATAATTTGGTATTTTTTTATTTAAGATAGTATTGGTATGGAAATATATCTTAGAATTCTCCATTTTTAATCACATCCTCTACTATGCTTCCATTTTCTAATCTTATCTTATGATCAAATAAATCCATATTTTCTTCTCGATGAGAAATCATAATGATTGTTTTATCATAAAACTCACGAAAGACACCCTTTAAAATTTTTCTTTCTAAATTAATATCTACTTGATTTAGTCCTTCATCTATAATAAGAATAGAAAAAGATCTTAAAAGGCTTCTAGCAAGTATAATTCTTTGTCGCTCTCCTCCTGATAAATTAATTCCATTTTCTTCTACTAATTGATAATATCCTAAACGTTCTTTATTGATAATTTCTTCCATTCCACAAATTTGAATAATCTTTTTAAATTTTGCTTCTTTTAATTCTTGACCTAATAAAAGATTCTCCAATAAACTTCCTGTATACAAATTTTCATTTTGATTTATGTAAAAAATCGAATTCATATTATCATAATCATTAATATCATTTTGACCTATTAAAATTCTATCCCTTGGAACTTCATAGTATCTTTTTAATAGTTTGAATAATGTACTTTTCCCACTACCACTATTTCCTAAAACTAAAACTTTCTCTCCTTTTTTTATAGTAAGATTAATATGGTGTAAAATCTCTATATCTAGTTTATAAGAATAGTTCACGTTTTTAAAAGTAATTGTTCCTAAATCAAGATTCTTCAAATACCCATTAGATTGTTCCTTCTTTGACAAGATAGATAACCTCCTCCAGGAATTTTTTGCTTGCTTAGTATCTCTATTTAAATCAATAAATTCTCGCACTGGGGTATAAAAGTACATTGCTAAAGTTTGAATCGTAAGTAAGGTAGAAAATTCTAATGTTCCTTGACTAACAAATAGACAGCCAAATAGGAGTAAAGATAAAGAACTAAATTCACTGCAAATTTCTTTTCCATAATTTTCTAAAGCAAGCATGTTTTCTAATTGATATAACCGCTTTAAAAATAAAACTTTTCCATTCCTGTATTTTTTTTGAAAATATTTTTCAATAGAAAGTCCTTTAATCGTTTCAAAAGAACGAATACTTTCTACTTGAGTAGACGCTAATAAAGAATTTTCTTTTTGACATTCCTCAATATGTTCTTCTAGAGGCTTTTCTACAACTTTTAATATTATAATTTGGAGTATGAAAAAAAGAATGACTAGCATAGCTAATTTAGAATGGAGAATATAAAGACATAAAAAAGATATCGTCATTAAAGGAATATCAACCATAACAACCATAATCCATTTACTAAGCGCTACTTTGATATCTTCTATTCCTTGTATCCTAGATAAAATATCTCCTACTGTATGATTATGATAATATCGATAAGGAAGAAATAAAACCTTGAAAAAAGTATCCTCTGCTAATATGATATCTATCTTTTTCTCTATCCAAAGAAATAATTTATTTCTAAAGAATTCACTTGTCAATTTTAAAAAGGTAAGAGTCATGTAGATAATAAAGATAAATAAAAAATAAGAACTTTGTTGATTCATTTGTA
This sequence comes from uncultured Bacilli bacterium, assembly GCA_964018915.1. GTDB lineage: Bacteria > Bacillota_I > Bacilli_A > RF39 > UBA660 > UBA5578. Next base: position 503,142 of record CAXHRJ010000001.1, read on the forward strand.
AATTCTTTAACATTATCTCACTATAAAAGGATGTTACAACAGCATAGATGAGAATAAAAATAGATAATAAGAAATTACAAATTAAAAAACTTTTACTTCCCCTTAAAAGAATCCATATATCTTTCCACGAAAGTTCTTTCTTTTCAAAATGTAATAATGGTCTTTCTGGATATAAAATTATTAAATTGCCACTATAAATTGTTCTAAAAATATCTAGTTTTATTTTAATGATTTTATTTGCTGGATCTGCAATTACTAATTCTTTTCTCTTTTTATTTATTTCATAAATAACTACAAAGTGAGAATAAGATTGATTAATAGTAACTGTTGCGATACAAGGACAAATAATATCTTCTTCTAAAAATACTTCTAATGGACAAGCAACACCTTTTGCTGAAAAGCCAACACTTTTAACACCTTCTACTAGGTCATAAGCATTTGTCCCATTTCTATCAGTATGAAATAAATCTCTTATTTCATCCATATCCATATAACCACCATAATACTCCATAATCATCAAAAAACAGGCTACACCACAATCCTTTTCTTCCTCCTGCTTTTCAAATGGATACTTTTTCGTTTTATCACCTCCCTACTGTATTATTATTGATATCTACCCTATTTCCTTTTAAAAACAAAAAAAGATTCTAAAAAGAATCTCTTAAACTAGTAATTCCCATCTCATAATACTTATTTGGATTATCCACTTTCTTATTCTGATAGTGATAAATATATAAAAGTTCATCTTTTACTTGTAATGGAAAACGATTTTTGTACTTATCTATTAAAATAGCATTCTTATTTTCTAAATGATATTTCTTTAAAAGATTATATTTCATAACCATTGCTTCTATTGGTCCAGATACAATAACCTCTAAGCAAGGATGTTTGCCATAGCGTGTATGATAAGCATCAACTAATCTTTCTATTTGATAATCATTTAATTCATAAGAAAGCGTAATTTTTCTAACACCTAAATTGTGTAAAAAGGCAACACTATACGAATTCACTACATTTAAAGAAAAGTCGCTTACTACATTAGAATAATAAGAGACACTACCTAATTCTCCTACTAAAACTTTTGCACTTTCCTCGTGTAGATATTCTTGTACCCTTGGAATTTTTAAAGTAACTTTGCTATTTTGAATTTCATCATAAATAGATTTATCCACATAGATTTCATCATAATTTTGATTTTTAATTTTCTCATACTGCTTTAACGTAGTAACATAAACAGACTTTTCTTTTCCTAGTGCAAAATCTGGAACTTCTTTTTGATAACTTCCTTTTTCTATTTTTTTTCTTTCTAATCTTTTTTCAGATATAGCATTTGTTGCTTCTCTTCTTAGTTCGTTTATTTTTTGAATAGGGATAAATATCTTTTCATCACAGTTAAAATGAACATCATCCATCGAATAAACAGTTCCACCCAACTTCTCTAATTGTTCCCTAATTCTTTCTTTTGTAATTGGCGCACTTTTACTTTCTTCCACAATAAATTCACTTGTTATTCCACATTCATGAACACCATCTCTTATACACAATTTCATTGGATTCCCTATTTTTGCTTCAAAAGTAAATTCTAATGGTACTTTTCTCAATTTTTTTTCTATATTCTCTTTTATCATAGAAATATCTTTACTATCTGTTGTTTTCACTACCAAAGATCCTATTAATACTTTATCCTTAAAAGGAATTCGAACAATATCTTTTTTTTGAGCAGATTTTACTTTTTCCTTCCCCTTCCAAATAACATCAAGTTCTTTTCCGAAATCTTCTTTATCACCTAAAATACGAATCCCATCGCCAACATTTAAATCGCTAGTAAGTTCTATTTCTAAAAAGCTACCTTTCATACTTTTTACAATTCCAATAGGAATTCCCATATGGTTAGGTCTATATTCATTTACAAATAAATCATTCTCTTCATGAAATAAAAAGCCCTTTGTAAACCCTCTATGAAATATTTTCTTCATAATATCCATATCATTTTCTTCTATTAATACTTGTCCATTTTCTACATAAGAATCAATTACTTTTCTATATAACGAAGTAACAAAATAGACATACTCAGGTCTTTTCATTCTTCCTTCTATTTTTAAACTATCTACATTAGCGTCTATGAGTTTAGGAATATTATGTAAGGTATTTAAATCTTTTGTACTAAGCAAATAATCTTCTTTATTTTGTTTCACACCATCTGAAAGTAATGTATAAGGTTGCCTACAACACTGTGCACAAGTTCCTCTATTTCCACTTCTTCCTCCAATTAAACTACTCATTAAGCATTGACCTGAATAGGAAACACATAGTGCCCCATGAATAAATATTTCTAATTCAATAGTACTATTTTTCTTAATGCTAGAAATTAATTCAAGAGGGGTTTCTCTGGCAAGTACAACTCTTTTAACACCAATGCTCTCTAATAATTTAGCACCTTCTAAATTGTGAATGTGCATTTGCGTTGATGCATGTATTTCTAAATCAGGATATAAATTTCTAAGCAAATCCATCATTCCAATATCTTGTACTATTACAGCATCCACATAAATAGATACTAAATAATCTACATACGTTAAAAAGTTTTTTACCTCTGCTTCATAAATTAAAGTATTAACGGTAACATATACTTTTACTCCATATAAATGTGCATAAGTAACAGCTTCCTCTAATTCTTCATTTGTAAAATTACCAGCAAAACTACGAGCGCCATATAAGGTACCTGATAAGTATACAGCATCACAGCCACCCTCTATTGCAGCTATTAAACTATCCATATTGCCTGCTGGAGATAAAAGTTCTGGTTTCCTCATAAATATCACCAACCTTATTATATAGAAAAAAAGAAGATTTGAAAACTATTAATCTTCTTTTATATGAATCGATAAAGGTTCTATAGCATATCCACGAGATTCTATATAGGAAATGATATTAGGTAGTTCTTCTATCAGCTGCTTATTTACTTCAAACGTCAAAAATGCACCTGGTTTTAAAAGTTCTTTTGTCATCATTAACGGAGTCTTTGTAATCTTATTAGAGGAAGATATAGAATAGTATTTATTTTTACTACATAAAGATAAAAATTTTGAATCCTCTGTTTCATTATAACAGATTCTAGAAGGATTTTTTAAAGTTTCTAATTTTTGCTTTAATGATAAATAACTTTGCTCTTGATTATCTGCAATAATAAACTCATTTCCTAAAGAAATTGCCTTTTCAATACTTGGAAGTTCATTTGAAAAATTATAATTGGGAAGAACAAAAGAAACTCGCCTATCTCCGATACTATCTAAAACAGAAGAAACAGGTATCTCATTCATAATAAAAATAATACTCACCATTCTTTTTTTAGAATTACCTGATAAAATATATTTGTCTAAGTATTTATCTAAATTTTCTTTTGGTTTCTCAATATCATATACTAAATAATTGGAATCATACACTCCTAGCTTTTTCATTTCTTGATAACTTTTTTCAACATTTACTACTTTACTTGGAAGTCCTGGAACAATATATTTTCCACTGATAATCGCATTTTCTCCAGATTGTTTATATTCTTCTTGATGGTTTTTAATCTGTATCATCAAATCATCTACTTCCTGAACTACTGTTACCGTTTTATCTGTTAAAAAAAAACTAAAGCATACCAAACTGATAAGCCCAATATATTCAAAAAACTTTTTCATAAACCACCTAATAGAGTATATGAATTTTCTTGTCTTATTTTCCTTTTTTCTAGATATTTATCACAAAGAACACTTATCTACATACAATATGGTGAAAGGAGAAAACTTATGTTTCAACAAACCAATAGTTCCCTATTACCAGCTAGTAATATGATGCCTAATTCTTATCAACCTTTTGGTGCTCAAGAAGATAGAGTCGGATTTCTAGGACCATTCTTATTAGGTGGAATTACAGGTGGATTAGTAGCTCCATTCTTCTATGGCAATAATAGTGGATATAATCAACCATACTATACAAATAATTATTACTACCCACCAATGCCTGCTCCTTATTATGGACCATATTACTATTAAAAAGAATTTTAAAAGAATTCTTTTTTTGATATAATCAACATTGAGGTGATATTATGGCATCAGCTATTATTCATATTTGTGTAGCAAATGAAATCAATAAAAAATTAAATTTAGAAGAAAAAAGCCTTTTTTTAGGTTCAATTGCTCCTGATATCAGTAAACAAGTAGGAGAAACAAAAGATAAATCTCATTTTCTAACAACAGCTAAAGAAGATATTCCCAACATTTCAGAATTTCTAGAAAAATATAAAAAACAATTAACAGATCCTTTTTTACTTGGATACTTTATTCATCTATATACAGATAAGTTATGGTTTGGTGAATTTATAAGACAAAGAATCTATGAAAACAAAATCAAACTCCTAGATGGTACTATTATTCCTTCTAATAAAGAAGAAATCAGAAACTTTATTTATAATGATTATACAAATGTCAATATTTCCCTTATTGATTACTACCATTTAGATTTATCACTATTCTATGAAGAAGTGATCTTACCTAAAATAGAAATGGATGAAATTCCTATCCAAAAACTTCAAATTCTTGTAGATAAAATGGGAGTTATTATTGAAAATAGCAAAGAAGAAAAGGTCTACATCTTTGATATTTCTGTTATTATTGAATTTATTAAATATGCAACAGAAAAGATACTAAAAAAAATTAAAGAATACCAATTAAAAATACATCCATAAGATGTATTTTAATTTCCAATATATTGTTTTAAATTTGTAATATCCATATAGTATTCTCCAAAATTATTCGGATTTACATATACAGGAATTGTTGTTATCTGCATTTGTGTTAAAATTAAAGTTAAGTCTATCCAAATATCTTCACTTCTATAACTATAGATTTTTCCATCATTAGGATTAATGTAATTAGCTTCTAATCTATATGGATTTCTACCATTCACAGTGATACTAGTGTCCACATTGAATCCTACTATATTAGCTTGAATTACATAATTATAAGCTAATATTTTTTTTCGTTTTTTTTCTTTTAAGATAAGTGAACCAATTACTCCCCCACCAATTAACATAAATACTATTCCCATAATAATCATAATATAGGCGAGAACTTCATTACCCTTGCCTTTAAAATCACTAGGATTACTTGGATTATAATAAATTGTTTCTTTTTTTCCTACATACATAGAAGAAGTATAATAATTTAAGGAACCACTATACATTTGTCCATCTACACTAAATTCTACTATTGCAGTATGACTTGTATCTCCATCAGAATCTCTTTTAGAATCAATACGAATAATAGTGGCCGTTGTTTCTACTGCCGTTTTCACAAATTTGTTTGTAGATATGATGATACAAATAGAAACAATCAATATTACTAAACCAGTAGCCACAAAAAGACCACCAAAAATTTTTAAAAATTTCTTCATTGTCTACACCTCTTAATTTTATTCTATCATATCCTTTTTACTAACGCTAGAAATTCCTAGAAAATTTAACTTTACTTAACATGGCCTATACAATAAGTACATTTTTGTGCTATAATGAGCAAAGTTTAAAGGAGGGAAACTATGAAAAGATACATAAAAAGTCTTATTGATGAAAAAAAATATTATGAGTTTAAATATGAAATTGTTAGACTACAAGAAGCCGATATTGCTGAAATTTTAGAAAGTTTAAGCGAAGAACAGTTAATTACTTTTTTTAGATTATTACCAAAAAGTATCGCTGCTGAAACTTTTTCGTTTTTAGGGCTCGATAAACAGCAAACGATTATTTCTTCCCTAACAGATAAAGAAGCTGCTAATATTATCGATGAAATGTATGCGGATGATGCTACCGATTTAATGGAGGAAATGCCAGCTAATGTAGTTCAAAAAATACTAGCAAACACAACCCCTGAAACAAGACGTGACATTAATCTATTGTTAAAATATCCAGAAGAGTCTGCAGGTAGTATCATGACAGTAGAATTCATGGATATTAAAGACTTTATAACAGTAAAAGAAGCAATTAAGAGAATTAAAAAGGAAGCTGTTAATAAAGAAACCATTGATTTTTGTTATGTTCTTGATAAACAACGTAAACTAGTTGGAATTATATCCCTTAAACAAATTCTATTAGCTAATGAAGAAACAAAAATCAAAGATATTATGGAAAGTATTCCACAAGTAATTAATACATTAGACGACCAAGAAGAAGTAGCTAAGATGTTTAAAAAATATGATGTAACTTCAATGCCTGTTGTAGATAGTGAGAATAGATTAGTAGGTATTATTACAATCGACGATATTATGGATATCATTGAAGAGGAAACAACTGAAGATATAGAAAAAATGGCTGCTATTGTGCCAACCGAAAAACCTTACTTAAATCTAGGATTATGGGACATCTACAAAAGTAGAATGCCATGGCTTTTATTCCTTATGATTAGCGCAACATTCACTGGCGCTATCATTGCCAATTATGAATCAGCCCTTGCTAATTATGCAACACTAACTGTATTTATTCCTATGATTATGGGAACTGGAGGAAATGCTGGTGGTCAATCTTCCGTTACTATCATTAGAGCATTATCTCTAAATGAAGTAAACTTTAAAGATAGTATAAAAGTATTGTTAAAAGAATTTTCTGTTGGAATCATCTGTGGAATTACACTTGCCATTTGTAACTTTATAAAACTGCTAGCATTTGATAGAATATCCATTCTTTTTGCTACTATTGTTTGCATTGCATTATTTCTTACTGTATTACTTGCTAAAATCATTGGAGCAATTCTCCCTATTCTTGCAGATAAAATACATTTAGATCCAGCAGTTATGGCAAATCCAATTATAACCACTATCGTAGATGCTTTATCATTATTAGTCTATTTCCAAATCGCAAGTTCTTTCTTATGTATATAAAAGTTGATAATATCAACTTTTTTTATACAAAAAAGAAGCTTACTTAGCTTCTTCTGTTGCTCTTGTTTCCCTAATAACAGTTACCTTAATAGTACCTGGATATTGAAGTTGTTCTTCAATTTTATTTTTAATATCACGAGCTATCTTATGACTTGTAACATCATCTACTTCATCTGGTTTTACAACTACACGTAACTCTCTACCTGCTTGCATAGCATAAGATTTATCTACACCATTAATATCATTAGCAATTCCCTCTAAATCATGTAATCTCTGTACATAATTTTCTAAAGAGTCATTTCTTGCTCCTGGTCTACTAGCTGATACAGCATCAGCAATTGCCACTAACTCAGAAATAATTGAGGTTGGCTCTGTATCTCCATGATGAGACTCTATTGCATTAATAATAGTTTGATTCTCTTTATAGCGTTTTGCTAAAGAAGCTCCAATCTCTACATGGCTTCCTTCCATCTCATGGTCTATTGCTTTTCCAATATCATGTAATAATCCTGCACGCTTAGCAAGCATTACATTCTCACCCAACTCAGCAGCCATAATTCCTGCCAAATGAGCAACCTCTATAGAATGTGTAAGAACATTTTGTCCATAACTAGTTCTAAAATGTAACTTTCCTATTATTTCAATAAGATCAGAATCCATTTTTGTAATTCCTAAATCAAATAATGCAGCATCACCATATTCTAATATCTTAGATTTCATTTCCTTAGAAGTTTTATCATAGATTTCTTCAATTCTAGCTGGATGAATTCTTCCATCCTTAATTAAAGTGTCAATAGTAATTCTAGCAATTTCACGACGCAATGGATCAAAACTTGATAAAACAATAGCTTCTGGGGTATCATCAATAATTAAATCAACACCTGTTACCGCCTCTATTGTTCTAATATTTCTACCTTCTCTACCAATGATTCTACCCTTCATATCTTCACTTGGTAAATCAACTACTGTTACAGTCTGTTCAGAAGCCATATCACTGGCATATTTTTGCATCGAAGATACAAGCATATTTTTAGCATTTTTATCAGCTACTAATGCCGCTTCTGATTCTTTTTCTTTAATATAAGAAGCAATCTCTAATGACATTTCTTCTTCCACTTTCTTCATAACAATTTCTCTAGCTTTATCTTTTGTATATCCAGCTATTTTTTCTAGTAAATCATATTGTTGTTTCTTTATTTCTTCCACTTTTGCCTGTTCGTCTTGGATATCATTTTGTTTATTAATTAGATTATTTTCTTTTTCTTCTAGAAGAGCTTCTCGATTTTGTAGTGACTGATCTCTTCTATCAATATTCTCTTCACGAGAATCCAAGCGTTGTTCTGTCTTTTTTAGTTCCTCTTTCTTCTCACGAATTTCTTCTTCAGCTTTTTTTGATAACTGATTAGCCTCTTCCTTTGCTTCTGCTAAATAATCCGTTTTAATTTTTTCCGCCTCTAATTTGGCATTTCCTAATATATTTTCTACACTCTCAGCTGTTTTTATTCCTCTGATATAGTTAAATATAAACATTACAATTATTCCAACAACAAGTCCAATTAAGACTAGCAAAATGGAGATTAAAATACTTGGCATTTAAATTCCTCCATTTCTAAATATGAAGTGATTCTCAATCACTCTACTACTATTTTAGAATGGATTGAATAAGAAGTCAAGTAAAAAAGCAAAAGGATTCCTTTTGCTTCTATTCTTCTTCTGAATTTCCAATAGATAACGCATCATTCTCAGCAAAGTATTTTCTAACTTGCTCTTCAATTTCTGCACTTTTATCTGGATTTTTCCTTAACCATTCCTTAACATTTTCTTTGCCTTGTCCAACCTTTTCTCCTTGATATGCATACCAAGAACCACTCTTCTCTAAAATTCTGGCCTCTGTTCCTAAATCAACAATCTCACCAGTGATAGAGACACCTTCTCCATACATGATATCTACAGAGCAAGTCTTAAATGGAGGAGCCATTTTATTTTTTACAACTTTGATATTAGCACGGCTTCCCGTAATCTCAGTTCCAGCTTTAATTTGTTCCCCTCTTCTAATTTCTAAGCGAACAGATGCATAGAACTTGAGTGCTCTTCCTCCTGGAGTTGTTTCTGGATTTCCATAGAAAACGCCCACTTTTTCACGTAATTGATTGATAAAAATACAAACTGTATTTGTTTTATTAATGATTCCTGATAATTTTCTTAAAGCTTGGCTCATTAATCTAGCTTGCAAACCAACATGGGAATCACCCATTTCTCCCTCAATTTCTGCTTGAGGTACTAAAGCCGCTACAGAATCTATTACAATAACACTAATTGCCCCGCTTCTAACTAATGCTTCACAAATTTCTAAAGCTTGTTCCCCATTATCTGGTTGACTTAATAATAGTTCATCGATATTAACACCAATCTTAGCTGCATATAAAGGATCTAGCGCATGCTCAGCATCAATAAAAGCAGCTCTCCCTCCTTTTTTTTGAGCTTCTGCAATTGCATGTAAAGCAAAAGTTGTTTTACCACTAGACTCTGGTCCATAAATTTCTATAATTCTACCTTTTGGGTATCCGCCTATTCCAAGAGCTGCATCTAAAGCAATAGATCCGCTAGGAATTGTATCAATTTTTTGATGTTCATGATCACCTAATTTCATGACAGCACCCTTACCGAATTGTTTTTCAATATCTGCCATTACTTGATCAAGAGTTTTATCACCAGATGTTTTTACCATATTTATTTCCTCCTTCAATTGTTCATGAACTCATTATACTACGCACAAAAAAAGTTGTCAATAGTTTTATCGAACAAATGTATTCCAATTTTGAATAACTTTTATTCAGATTTTTTTACTTTTAACAACTTATATTTTTTATTTCTTAATTTTAGTCTTATTTTTTTTGTTATAAAATAAAAAATAATTAAATAAAAACTGTTTAAAATAATAGACGATACAATACTTTGAATTAGTAATGAAAAACTCCATTTAGAAAATCCTAATAACACAAAAAATAAACAGTGAATCATTCTATAAAGGCATACAATAGTCATTCCAATTAAGTAAGTGTTTAAAATGTTTACTGATAATTTTTTCATTACAGTAACAATAAAATATCCTATACCAACAAATAGAAATACATTTAAAAATAAAGTATTCGCATAACAGATATCATAAAATATCCCCAAAATTCCACTTACTAACAAAAATTTATTTCTCTCTCCTGATAATAGTGGATAAATGATTAAAAGAGATAATAGAGAAAATAGTGGACATAATAAGGTATTCTGATTTAAAGAACTAAATAGTACTGCATCTAAAAGAAAAGAAATAATCACTAAAGTTATCATTTAGATGTATCCCCTTCTCTAGTTAGTACTGAAACAAATGAAATATCATTAATAGAGGTAGATGGTTTTACATATACTATTTTTGCTAAATCAAAGCCATCTGTTTGAATATCTAGAACAGTTCCTACTAGTAGCCCACTAGGGAATCTATCACCTAAACCTGTAGTGGTTACTTTAGCACTTACAGGAATTTGACCATAATCACTAATTCCCTCGATTGCATAGGCTTCTCTTTCTCTATCATAGCCAGTTAATAATCCATATGCATACTTGTCATTAGAAATTTGAATTTTAACAGACACTGGACTAGATAAATTAGCATTCGTTAGTAATTTTACTGTACTTGTATAATTACTTACTTGTGATACATATCCAACAAGTCCACCATTTCCTACTACTGCCATATTAGCCTTAATTCCAGAAGAGGAACCTTTATCAATTGTAAAAGATTCTAACCAATAATTCATATTTCTATTGATTACAGTTGCATGTACTTTTTCATAACTAGATAATGAACTAGATAATTCTAATAACTTTTTCAACTTTTCATTTTCTTCCTCTAATTCTCGTATAGATGCCTCATATTGTTCAAAAGTACTATGTTCCTTAATAATTTCTTCATACTGATTATAGATTTTTTCACTATTTTTTAAAATATCCCATTTATTTTTTACATAACGAACTGGTTTTCCAAGAATATCTCCTGTTGTTAAAACCACATCTTTAATTCCCTTTTCTATAAATGTTAATTTTCTATCAGTAGAAATAGAATAAGCTGTTACCCATAAAAGAAGCATAGCAACTATTATGCTTACTAAAATAATATACTTTTTTCGATTTTCTTTTTTACGGTTCACAGTATCACCTAACTTCTTTCCATATCTTTATTTTCTAGAAAACTATAATACGATTTATTTCCTATAATTAAATGATCTAATACTTTGATTCCTAGAAGGAATCCAACTTCTTCTAATTTTTTAGTTATCTCAATATCTTCTCTACTTGGGAAAATATTTCCTGATGGATGATTATGTACACAGATAATTGCACTAGCAGAAAGTAAATACGCCTCTTTAAATACTTCTCTTGGATGAACAACACTATAATTAATAGTTCCAATAAACAATAGTTTATCACGAATAATATTTTTAGCATTGTCTAAATATACAACGTAAAAATATTCTTGCTTTTTATTTCCTATTTTTAATTTATAGTATTGATATACCATTTCACAACTTGTTAACTTTTGATTCTTTATCTCTATTTTATCTGCTTCTATTCTTTTCGATAGTTCAATAGAAGCTAGAATCGTACAGGCTTTTGATCTACCAATTCCTTTCATCTTAATCAGTTGCTCATAAGTAACATCCTTTAGTTCTGATAAAGATGATAAATTAGAAAGAAGCATAGTAGCTAATTCTTTAGAAGAAATATCCTTATAACCAGATTTTAATAAGATTGCTAATAATTCTTCATTAGACAAATTCCCTACTCCATAACATTCTAACTTTTCATAAGGCCTTTCTAGTTCTGGTAATTCCTTAATCTTCACTACCATGAGTAAACTCCTCATATTTTTCTAGAATTTGACTATTAATAGATGCAATTACAACAGTATCATCTGTTCCATTTAAAATAGAATCATAATTTTTTAATTCTTTTATAAATTCCTTATTTGTAACTAAAAATTCCTCTGTAAAAGTATTATACCCTAAAGAGCTAAAATAATTATTAAGTTTAATAAGATTTTCAGAATCTCCTGTTATTCCTATGTATACATCATAATTATCATTATTCTTATTATAAATATAATTGGTAAGAGATAACGTATTTTTTTCCATTTCTTCTTCTGTAGAATAAGAATTAAATTTAATAAAATAAAGCATATCTCCATTATTAGAAGTAAATTTAATTCCTTGAAAAGAATCATATTGTTCTAAAAAAGATTTTGCTAGAAAAAATCCTACTAGTAGTGCAATTACAGTAGAGAATAAATATTTTTTCATATCATCACCAACTAAATTGTACTAAATCTAATAGTCGTATTTTGTCACATATAAGTAGAATTATTCAAGATAGTAGTATACATTGAGCTTACTAGAAAGTCAATCTTTTTAATTCAAAAAAAATAGAACAAAAAGTTCTATTTTATACAATTGCCACATCTTGGACAAAATTCCATCCTAGGATTAATTTTTAATTTACAATAAGGACATTTTGTTTTGTCCATTTTTCTTTTTACTAGAAAAATAATTCCTGCTATTACCAAAAGAACTATTCCTATTATAGATACATAATTATAACGAATTATCTCTGTAGAAATGGATACCGTATCCATAATATTTCTAAATATCTCTCTATCTTCCTCTGTAAATGAATTAACAGATTGAAATTTAAAAATTATATATGGCGTTATTTAAAACAGTAAAATAGTCCACAATATTAGCAATACTAGCATCATACTCAACAATACAAAAAGGTAAGCCATTAATTTATTGAATAAAACTATCTACTATCTTAAAATTTTTTTCTTCGCTAGTAGAAACATATTCTTTCATTACTTCCTCTATTTCAGAATTACTTTTCTTTCTAAAATCTCCAATATAATAATACTTTATCGCAAAAATTTCGATTCCATATTCTATATCATATAGCATACATGTAAGCTCTATTAAGTTCAAAAACAGTTTCTACATCATTTTCTGTTAAGTCATACATTTCTAATTGTTTATTTCCTTTATAATTATCTAATATAAAAACTGTAAAAGTATCTGGAATATCAATAACTACAGGATTTTTAGATACCGTATATTTTGTAGCAAATACTAAAACTGGAAAAACAAATAAAGAAACAAGGAAAATTATGATTTTCTTCATCATCTATCCACCTACCTTTGGCAAAAATATCATAAGCCCTATAACCACAGCAATAATAGCAAGTACTAAAACTGCGCCAGCAGCTAAATCTTTGGCCAATTTTGCTTTTGGATGAAGTTTAGGCATTGCTAGATCAACAGCTGTTTCAACTGCTGTATTCATTATTTCAGCTGAAATGACAACACCAAATAAAATAATACAAATCATCCATTCTTGGAAAGATATTTGAAAATAAATCCCAGCTAAAATAACAAGTAACATCACAGAAACATGAATTTTCATATTACGTTCTGATAAAAAAGCACTATAAATTCCTATACCTGCATGATAGAAACTCTTTAATAAACTTTTCTTTTTCATCTTATCTTTATACTCCTTATATATTACGAATAAACTAGTGTAACAAATTCCTAACACAACCCCTGCAAGTACATCACTTGCATAATGTACCCCTAAATAAATCCTACTAAATCCAATACCAACAATTAATATGGTCAATACAACACTAAAAAGAATTCTCTTTCTTTTGGGTAGTTTAGATTTAGATAGCAAATAGATTAAATATCCATAAAAAGCAGAACCTACCATCGAGTGTCCTGATGGAAAACTAAAACCAGTCTCCTCCACTAACCGATATAATAATAGTGGTCTTTCCCTTTGAAAGAAAAACTTTAATCCTTGACTAATCGCAACAACGCCTAAAAATTGACCTAAAAAATACATTTTCTCTTCTTTCTTTTTCAAAAGGACAAATATAAGTATTGTCAAAACTAAAAGCAAAATTACACTAGAAAAAAACGTAATTATCTTAAAAAAAACGGTTAAATTGTCACTTCTTCCATTTAAAACAATATGTTCTATAAAAAAAGAATCAATGGATAATATTTCTTGATTTGTGATTTGGTAACACAAAAATAAAAATATAGAAAATAAAAAAATCCAACCGCAAATAAATATTCTTTTCTTCATATTACCACCATATTCATTGTATCACATTTTCATCACTTTCCATAAAAAAACGAAATAAAGTTATTTCGTTTATCCTAGCATTACATCTAAATACATCATAATTACAAATCCTATCATAAAAGATAAAACCCCACTATTATTCTTTTCAGATTTACTATTTGGTATTAATTCGTCAACTACAACATAAAACATCGTTCCTGCTGCAAGTGATAAGAAAAACGGCATAAAGCTTGCTAGTTTATGAGATAGTACTGCCATTAAAATACCTGCAATAGGTTCTACAATACCAGATATAACCCCATAAAGAAATGCTTGTAATTTTGTCTTCTTTTGTTCTAACATAGCAATTGAAACAGCTGTTCCTTCTGGTATATTTTGTATAGCGATTCCAATTGCTAATGCTACTGCACTTGCAAGAGTCACTGCCGAGTTTACTTGGTAAGAAAGAGCACAAGCGAGTCCTACAGCCATTCCTTCTGGTATATTATGAAGAGTTACAGCTAAAAAGAACATTGATTTTTTTTGAGGTAACTTTTCCTTATGAGAAAATATTTTATCCATTACCAAAATTAAAAATCCACCTAGCAAAACGCTGATGATTACAGATAGACAACTACTATCCTCTAAAGCTGGCAATAACAAAGAAAAAATAGATGCAGAAATCATGATTCCACTTGCTAACCCTAAGCAAATCTTTTCTATATTTTCATTCATTTCTCTTATCAGAAAAACTAATAAAGAACCTAGTACAGTTGCAAAGAAAGTAATTGATGTACAGATAAGAACTAACATATATACACTCATATTTCACCTACTACTTATAATGTATGTTCTACTAAAAAAGATGTTCCATTTAGCATTTTTTTGGTATAATAAAAAAGAATGGATGTGTAAAATATGGAATTTATAGAAAACTTAAAGGAAAAAGAATTTGAAGAATTTGTAAATAAAAGTAAAAAAGGACACTTTATGCAATCCTATTATTGGGGAAATGTAAGTAGTTTTAAACATTTTAAACCTCACTATTTAGGAATGAAACAAGACGGAAAATTAATTGCCACTGCACTATTATTAGAAAAACATTTAATTAGTAAATATTCCTTTTTCTACTGTCCTAGAGGATTTGTATGTGACTATCAAAACAAAGAAATCTTAAAAGAATTTTCCACTTTTTTAAAAAAATACTGCAAAAAAAAGCATGGTCTTTTTTTAAGAATTGATCCAGATATTCCACTTCAAAAACTAGATAGTGATGGAAATATATTAGAACCACTAAATTATGAATTAGTTGACACCTTAAAAAAGATGGGGTTTAAACATAGTGGATTTAATAAAAATTTTGAAAACGATCAACCACGTTATACCTTTAGACTTGATATTAGTAAAGGAATAGAAGACATTAGAAAAAATATGCACCCTACTACTAGAAAAATTATTAATAGAGGAAATATCTATCACTTAGATATTTATAAAGGTACCAAAGAAGATATAAAAGACTTTTACGATACTATGATTGAAACTGCAGAAAGAGAAAATCTTGTACTTTCTCCTATTGGATACTATGAAAATTTTTATGAAAAACTTCATGAACAAAATATGAGTGATATCTACCTTGTAAAAGTAAATATTGAAGAATTGAAAAAAAATTATGAAGAAAAAATTAAAGTTATTCATGAAGAAATAAAATTAGCAAGTGTAAAAGATGAAAAGAAAAATCAAGAGAAAGTAGCAATCAAATTAAAAGAATTGAATCAACAATTAGAAAAAAATGAATCAGAATTAAAAGAACTTGAAAATATTACAGAAAAAGAAATGGTTTTATCTGCTATTATCACTGCAAAATATCAAAGTAAAGTTTGGACAATTCATGGTGGAAATAGAACTTGTTTAAGATATTTAAATGCCAACTATTGGCTATACTATCAAATCATTGAAGATGCAGTAAAAGAAGGATATCAAACAGTTGATTTCTTTGGTACAACTGGAGAACCAGAAAAAGATAATACTGTGTATGGAATTCATTTGTTTAAAAAAAGATTTGGCGGAGAATATATGGAATTTATTGGTCAATTCGATTATGTTATTCATCCTATTCTATACTTTGGATATCGTAAAGTCTTTCCAAAAATTAGAAAGTTTTTAAAAAAATAAAAAGAACTAGTTATTAGTTCTTTTTTTTGTATTTGTCTTTTGAGTTTTCGGTTTTTTTGTTCCAGTTTTTTTTGTATCAACTTTAGTATTCTTGATAGTTGGTACATTTTTTTTCTCTTCTACTGTTGGTTCTTCTTTAGATTCTTCAATCTCTTTTACACTTACTATTTCTTTTTCTAACTTAATACTTTTTGGAACATTATCCTCTTCAAAATCAATGAAGAAAATTGCTAAAGAAGCAAATGCTGCACCTACTAATGGTCCAACGATGAATACCCAAACTTGTTCTAAATATTCACCACCCATAAAAATTGCTGGTGCTAAAGATCTAGCAGGATTTACAGAAGTTCCTGTTAATCCAATGCCGAAAAGATGAACTAATACTAAGCTTAATCCAATTACAAATGGTGCTACATTTTCTTTTTTATCATCTCTAGTTACACCTAATACAGATAATACAAAGACAAATGTTAAAACGATTTCAACAATTAATGCTCCTAACATAGTAATACTAGAAGATGATAATTCACTAAATGTATTAGCACCTAATGCTAATTTATCCATACTTGTTGAATTTATAATTAAAACAAGTAATCCACTACCTGCAATTGCGCCAAGTACTTGAGCAATTACATATCCAACAAAATCTTTTGTTGAAATTCTTTTATCAACCCACATAGCAAATGTAACTGCTGGGTTAACATGACATCCAGATACTTTTCCAATTGTGTAAGCAACTGCTACAATTGATAATCCAAATGCTAATGCAGTGGCAACTAGATTTCCGTTTGATACTACGGCAACTCCACACCCAAATAAAACCAAAACACAAGTTCCTAAAAACTCGCAAAGATATTTTTTCATATCTCTCCATTCTCCTTCCATCATCATTGTAGCATATATTAAAAAAGTTGTAAATATTTCTTTTATTTTCAAAGAAAAAAAGTGTTTTTGAACACTTTCTATTTCTAATTACATGACCCACCATATGTATAACTATACTGGTTACTCGCTTCATTCCACTTAATAGCAACACAACCATCTAGAGTTCCACCTTTTGGATCTTTAATATCCCCTTCTTCTAAATATCCACCTGCTTGTAAGGATGTAACAGGAATACACTCACAAGTTTCTGGACCATTTTTTATAGCATAAAGTTTTGCTGCTTCCTCCAATGTTCTTTTTTGTTCATCTGATAATTTTTCCTTTGAATTTGTAATCGTCTTTGTAACAAGTGGATAAGCAATAAGTGCTATAATTGCTAATACTGCTATTACTGCCATTAATTCTACTAATGTAAATCCGTTATTCTTTTTCATATCTTCACCTTCCATTACAATTTATCATAATCTAAAAGAAAATACAACTGTATTATTAGAAATACAATTGTATTTGTCATTTATTAGTCTTCTTTTTTATAATCGCAAGAACTGCACTTAATCACATTTTTCTTCTCTGTTAGCATTTCTCCACACTCTGGACATTTATCACCTATTGGTTTATCCCAATAAGCAGTTTTACATTTTGGGTAATTGCTACAACCGTAGAATACTTTTCCTTTTTTACTTTTTTTCTCAACTATTTTAGAACCACAATTTGGACAATCACATACTTCTAAAACTTCTCTTGGTTCTGCTTTAATATACTTGCAAGTTGGAAAATTACTACAGGCAACAAATTCTCCATACTTTCCTTTACGTATAACAAGTGGGTTTCCACATTCTGGACAATCTTCACCAGTTTTTTCTGCTTCTTTTTTTGGCATTGCATCAAAAGCATTTTTAACAGCTGGTTCAAATTCATCGTAAAAGTTATGTAATGTTTCTACCCAGTTCTTATCTCCTTCTGCTATCTTATCCAAATCGTTTTCCATATTAGCAGTATATTCTACATTAATCAAGTGGCTAAAACATTGTTGTAATTTATCTGTAATTTCAAATCCAACTTCTGTTGGAACAAATTTCTTTTCAACTAAATTAGCATAATTCCTTTTCTTCAAAATATCAATTGTTGTTGCATAAGTACTAGGTCTACCAATTCCTAGCTCTTCCATTTCTTTAATTAATTTCGCCTCTGTATAACGGGCTGGTGGATTTGTAAAATGTTGCTTCTTTTCAATAGCCTGTGATACTACAACATTAGATTGATAGGTATCAAATGGTGGTAATTCACTATCTTTAATATCTTCATAATCTTTAAACACCTTTAAATATCCATCAAAGATAATTACTTGACCAGTAGTCTTAAATTGGTAATTATTATTATCGAATATTACTGTTGTATTTTCTGTTTGAGCACTCTTCATTAAAGAAGCCAAAGCACGATAATAAATCATTCGATATAATTTAAACTCATCATTTGACAAAAATGGTTTTACTGATTCTGGAGTTCGATTTACACTAGTCGGTCTAATTGCCTCATGTGCATCCTGTACATTTTCTTTTTTCTTAGATGCTTTTACACTTCCTACATATTCTTTTCCATATTTATTTTCAATAAATGCATAAGCACTACCAATAAATTGTTGAGAGAGTCTTGTTGAATCTGTACGCATATAACTGATAAGCCCTACTGTCTCATCTTCTAATTCTATTCCCTCATATAACTTTTGCGCAATCTGCATTGTTTTTTTCGCATTAAAACCTAGTTTATTAGAAGCATCTTGCTGTAAAGTACTAGTAATAAATGGTAGCTTAGATTGTTTCTGCTTAACCTTTTTATCAACACTTTCAATTTTAAAAGTATTTGATAATTTATCTAAGATTTCATTTGCTTCTGCCTCTGTTTTTACTTCAATATCTTTATGGTTATATTGAAACATTTCTGCTTCAAAAGAAGGAAAAATTCCTGTAATAGTCCAGTATTCTTCTGCCTTAAATGCTTCAATTTCTCTTTCTCTATCAACAATCAATTTAAGAGCTACAGATTGAACACGACCAGCACTGCTTCCATCTGTTTTAGATTGAATTAGTTTACTAAGACGAAATCCAATAATACGATCTAGTATTCTTCTAGTCTCTTGGCTATTTACTAAATCTTTATCTATTTTACGAGTATTTTTAAATGCTTCTACTACCGCATCATGTGTAATTTCATTAAATACTACTCTATCATAGTTATCTTCTTTCAATCCTAAAGTATCAAAAAGATGCCATGAAATAGCTTCTCCCTCACGATCAGGGTCGGTAGCAAGATATACTCTATCTGCTTTTTTAGCTTCTTTTTTTAATTCATTAATAACTGGCGTTTTACCTTTCATTGGGACATAATCTGGCTTAAAATCATTTTCAATATCTACACCAAATCCATATTTTCCTTTTGTTGAAAGGTCTCTGACATGTCCTTTAGATGATAAAACTTTATAGTCTCCTCCTAAATATTTCTCAATTGGTTTTGTCTTACTTGGGGACTCCACAATTACTAAGTTTTTAGGCATAATCCACTTCCTTTTGTCTAACTATATTTTATACACTATAAAATTCCTTTTGTCAAATGATATTTTACACTTTCTTATCATCTATTTTTCTACTTTTAAAATATAAACTTTTATTTTTAAAATCCTGATAATAAAATGATTTCCTTTTTAATATTTACCACATTTACTACCCCATGTATCTAATAATTTCTCATCCTTATAAATTCTTAATAGTTCACATCTATTAGAACAATCTTTACACTCATTTCCAACAGTTTTAAAAGAAATATTTTCAACATTTAAATCATAATGTTTTTGATTCTCAGACTTAGAGGATAAAATAGCTACTCCTATAGCTCCCATTAAATGACCATTTTCATCCACTAATACCTTTTGCTTTAATTCTTCTTCAAAATACTTCACTACTCCCTTATTTTTAGAGACTCCGCCTTGAAAGATAATTGGTCCCTCTATTCGCTTTCCTTTACAAACATTATTTAAATAGTTTAACACAACAGACTTACAAAGACCTGCAATTATATCTTTTTTTGGATATCCTACTTGTGCTTTATGTACTAAGTCTGACTCTGCAAATACTGTACAACGCGCTGCTATAGTAGTAGGATTATCACTTTCTAAAGCTATATTTCCAAACTCTTTAACATCTATCCCTAGTCTTTTGGCTTGACTAGATAAAAAAGCGCCTGTTCCTGCGGCACATAATGTATTCATCGCATAATCACTAATCATTCCATTACGAATTAAAATAACTTTAGAATCTTGGCCTCCTATTTCTAAAATCGTTTTAATATCAGGATGATAAGTTAATGTTCCAATTGCATGGGCAGTTATTTCATTTTTTATAACATTCGCATTTAATAATAATCCTATTAATTTTCTAGCACTTCCAGTAGTTCCAATTCCTCTTAATTCATAATTAGATGGAATCTTAACCAATGTAAGAGCTTTTTTTACAGCTTCTATTGGATTACCCTCAGTTTCTATATAACAGGAACTAAGTACATGATACTTAGAATCTAATATGACTGCTTTTGTTGAAATAGAACCGATATCTACTCCTAAATAACATTCTTTCATGATTTCCTCATTTCTAACATATCACAAAAAGCTTCTATTCTGGTTAAAAAGCCAGTTTCTGATGAATTCATATCCATACTAAAAAACAGTACTGGTACATTATACTCTTGAGCAACACTTTCAATAATTGGCATAGCGCCTATCTCTGGAGTACAAAAAGAAGATTTCATATGAATAATTCCGTCATATCCTTCTTCACATAATTCTTTAGTATGATGGATATTATCTAATGCATCTGCACCCATTCTATATTTAATGAAAAAGTTTTTCAAATATCTTTTTACAGATTTCTTTTTTTGAAATAATAAATAAGTTACATTCGTATAACGTTTTAATTCTATTCCTCGAGAATTTAACAATTCTTCTATTTGCTCATTTGCACGAGGTTCCATAAGGGTATAAAGCTCTCCAATAATACCTACTTTTATTTTTTTATCTACCTTTTTTCGTGGAACTTGTTTCATTAGATTCAAATATTTTTTATAAATTTTTCGCAAATGAAAATAACCTCTACATTTTAAAAACTCTCGCAACATTTTTTCCCTTAACTTATTAAATGTTCCTTTTTCTTTTTCATAACATCTATTCTTTCTTATATAGATATCTATCTTATCCATATAAATAAGCATTTTCTTTGTAACAAAAATACTTTTTAATATTTGTTTTTTCTTCACTTCTAATGGATATTCTTTTAACAGTTTCTTAATAGATATTCTATTTCCCCCACTAATTAAATTAATCATTGTAAAGTGATAACCTAAATCTTTTAAAATTTGTTCTTGAAGTTCATGATAATATCCATATCTACATCCACCACCTAATTGGATTAAAATATCGGCGCCATCTTCCAAGGACTCTATCATTGTTCCTAATGTATATTTAAAGGGTGTACATACAAAATCAGGACTATACTTACTACCAAGTTCTAAAGTATGTGTACTAATATCTCTTGGTCTAATAATTTCATTCTTTAATATATGAGTTAATAAATAATAAATTGGTACTCCATAACTTCCCATTTGTGGATAACTAATTTTGTTCAAGTAAATCCACAAAACTTTCTATTCTAGTTTCTAGTCCTGTCATAGAAGATAAATCATCTATAACAAGATTTAAATATGGTTTATCCATTTTTCGGATTACTAACTCATGTACTAAAGAATCTAACCCACAAGGGAACGTAGAAAGAAAAATAATTCCATTCACTTTATCGCATAAAGGAATAGCTCCTATACTTTCTTTACTATATTTCCAATATAGATTTTTAGATAATTTACTAGCTAAAGAAGAAGTCTCTTCTGGCAAGAAATAATCACTATAAACTATTTTAATTTTATTCTGTTCTAATAATTTAGAAATAGAAGCACCAACAAATTCATCATGAACGTTATATGCATGTGAAACTACTAATACTTTTTTATCTCTACTTTTCAATATTTTCATCTGCTCCTCTGATTTGCTTTTTCTCCATTCTTTTTCTTTTCTTAAAGCATATTCATAAGCTTCTATAATTTTTATCTTAGAAAGATTTAAACGATTACCTATTTCTATTAAACCATCTAACAAATGATTCTTATTATCTATATTATAATTTAATATAGGAGTCTTAAAATAATGATGCGCTAAATCATAAATAGCCAAAAAATTGGTACATGTTTGATTGTAATTATCAAACCTATCTATTCTAGGAATTAAAAGATAATCACATTTTCCTTCTAAATAAGAAATATGTCCTAAATAAATTTTCATACTAAGACACATTTCATCGGGCACTAAAGATTTGCCATTCTCAAGTATTTCTTTTGTTGTTTTAGGACTATAAATTACATCGATATTGCATTTTTTAAAAAAATATTTCCAAAATATTCCATAATAATAATAATGTATTCCTCTTGGTATTCCGACTCTTACCTTGTCCATTTTATCACCACTATACTATATGTATAAATTCTAAATATATGTCAACAATAAAAATGGGTGATAATATGGAACATAAATCTCAAAAAATTGAGTGCAACGTTTTTGATTGTAAACACTGTAACTGTGACGACTGTGTATGTAATCTAAAAGAAATTAAAGTATGTAACTGCGGACATAGTGAAGATAAAGAATCAACTATGTGCAATAGCTATAAGCAAAGAAAAAAATAAGAAATGATTATTCATTTCTTTTCTTTTTCACAAAATAACTTAAAATAAGCAAAATGTGACAAATATTCATTTTTATGATATAATTTAATACTAATGAAAAAAGGAGGAAGACTATGAAATTAAAGGAATTAACAAATGAAGAATTTCAAATGTTTGCCAATCAATACCCTATCTCTTCTGTTTTTCAAACTCCAGAATATGCAATGGTAATGAATAAACAGAATTATGATACCTTTTATCTAGGGATGGTTGATGATAACGACAATATAGTAGCTGCTTCATTAATTCTTGTAGAATTACTTGGTAAATTTCAATATGCTTACGCTCCTAGAGGATACTTAATTGATTATCAAAATGAAAATTTAGTCAAAACATTTTCTAAACAAGTAAAGAAATTCTTAAAAAAGAAAAGTATTATGGCAATTAAAATCGCACCTATTATTAGAAAAACAATTATAAAAAATGATGGAACAGAAGTAATTAATTTACCTAACTATGATGAAAAATTTAAATTTCTAAAGAAAATCGGATTTTATCATTTAGGTTATAATCGTTTCTTTGAAGCAATAAAACCAAGATTTGAAGCTATCATTCCACTTGATACAAACACTTCTATGATGTTTCAAAAAGTTAGAAAAGAATTTCGTACTAAAATTCGTATGAGTGATAGAAATGGAGTTCGCATCTATAAAGGATCTAATCAAAATTTATCTTTCTTCTACAGAATGACAAAAGATAAATATCCTAGAGATTTGAAATACTTTCAAGACGTATACGAACATTACAGTAAAAGAAATATGGTAGATATCTATTTTTCTCTATTAGATACAAAAGCATATTTAATAAGTGTTCAAAAACAACTTCGAGAACAAACTCTAAAATGTGAAAAAATAACAGAAGAAATATTTAAAAGACAAGGAAATGCAAACAATACGTTGATTACTAGAAAAATTAAAGAAGATAATAAATTAGCTGACCTTAAAAATCAATTAGTATCTGCTACTAACTTGTTACATAGAAAGCCAGAAGGAATTATTATTGCTTGTGCAATGGTAATTCGATATAAAAATGAAGCTTACCTATTAATGGATGGATATGAACCAGCTTATAAGAAAATGAACGCAAAACATTTACTAATTTGGAAATTAATGGAAAAATACGCGAAAGAAGGATATGAATTATTCAATTTAGGTGGAATTGTAGATCCTACAGAACCAGAAAAATATAAAGGCCTAAATGACTTTAGATTAGGATTTGGTTCTAATATTATTGAATATATCGGTGACTTAGAATTAATCACTAGTAGACCATTATATATGGCTTATAGGAATATGGCTCCATTACGTAATATAAAGAAAAAATAAACTTTACCAAGAGTTTATTTTTTCACTATATTTTAACGTCCATAAACCAAATTCCATATCTTTTCTGCCAATTTCACCATTTGTTAGATTACCTATCCTATTATATTTTATTACTTTATAACTTAATCCATAATATTCAACAGGTCCTCCATCTTTATATACTACAAGAGGAATTGAAAAATAGGTCTTTTATCAAACTTATATAACATATAATCTGTAGTAAAAAAAGCTACCCATAGTATTAAATAAACAATAATAACTTATATACTTTTTTCATCAATTAATTTCCTCATAATGTTCTACTACTGAAAGTAAACCATACGAATTTTCAACTTCAATTAAAGTTACTTGATATAATTTTTCCTCTTCCGTATTAAAATATGTTATTTCATCTTTAATTCTTAACTTTGAATCATGATACATTCTCTTAGTTTCACTAAGTGCTCTATTGGTATAATTACTAACGTCTTTTGCTGTTAAAATTTTGTTTTCTAATCTCGCTACAAGTTTTGTTTTGAGTTTTTCGATATTCAATCCTCTTGTATTATCATAAACACTTAATATTTTATTATTTTCCATAATAATGGAATAACCTAAATCAGTTCTTACTCCATATATATATAAAACATAATCATAAACTTGTTTATTTACACCATTTATTTCAATTTTATAATCTATAGGATCAAATTTTGAAGATATTTCTTTCTTTATTATTTGATTTATTCTCTCCTCTATTTGTAAATTTGAAACGTTTTCATTTATTTGGTACAAAAGATAAATCTATTTTATTTGATTTTGCTATTAAAAAATTATATAATGGTACTTGATATTTATTCCCATATATAACATAATCTTTAACACCATTATCTACATAATTATATCCACTAGCATAAATAGCAACTTCTTCAACTGTACTTTCGTTTGTTTTTAATTTATCATTAAATCTTTTCAACCAGTTAGTATGAGAACTAGATGCGATTGAAACTCTCCACCCAATTGAAGTTTCTGCACCCTGATTGACAATATACTTTGCTATATTATCGTTACCTTTAGCGGTTTGACACCCTGCAAAAATAACTAAATTATTTTGAGAATTATCATATCTGCCTAAACCAATTCCAAATGAACCATCATCATATTTATAAAAACCAGTTCCTGTTGTTATACTCCTTTTTGCTTATAATTCCATCCCATCAAGTTAGCACTTCCATGTCCACTAAAAAATAAAATTGAACTTTCCATAACATAATAACCATTTGAATGTTTTCCATTTAAAGTCGTCATAGAAGGTTGTGTATTTATCCTAGATTTCCAGCCCATAATACTGTATGTTGAATATGCATATTCTGCATATTCTGTTGTATTTATCGCTGAAAATCTTTTTATAATCTGTGCCAACTGAATAAGCAGTCCTATTATCTAATGAAGTAGCAATTACATTCTCTTCATTAAAGTTAAATAACCATAAAGAAAAAATAATTAATAATATTGAAAAAAGTTTTTTTTCATCTTCCTCCACTCCTATCTTTACAATTTAATAATAACATTTTTTATTTTATTTATCAATGTATTAACTAACACTATAACTTTATACTTCTTGTAAAAAAAAAGAAAATCCAAAGATTTTCTTTTAATTTTATTAATAATTATTTAATAATTTCTGAAATGTTACCAGAACCAACTGTTCTACCACCTTCACGAATTGAGAACTTAGTTCCATTTTCGATAGCGATTGGAGCAATTAATTCAACTGTCATTTCAACATTATCTCCAGGCATAACCATCTCAACACCTTCTGGTAATTCAATAACACCAGTAACGTCTGTAGTTCTGAAATAGAATTGAGGACGATAATTTGAGAAGAATGGTGTATGACGTCCACCCTCGTCTTTGCTTAAAACATAAACTTGTGCTTTAAACTTAGTATGAGGTGTAACACTTCCTGGTTTAGCAAGTACTTGACCACGTTCAACTTCTTCACGAGAAATACCACGTAATAATACACCAGCGTTATCTCCTGATTCAGCATAGTCTAATTGTTTACGGAACATTTCAATTCCTGTAACAACTGTCTTCTTAGTATCCTTTAAACCAACGATTTCAACTTCATCATTAAGTTTTAATTGTCCACGTTCAACACGTCCTGTAACAACAGTTCCACGACCAGTGATTGTGAAAACATCTTCGATTGGCATTAAGAATGGTTTGTCTGTATCTCTTGCTGGAGTTTCGATCCATGTATCTACAGCATCCATTAAATCTAAGATTTTTTGTTCGTAAGAAGCATCTCCTTCAAGAGCTTTTAATGCAGATCCACGAATAATTGGAGTATTATCTCCATCGAATCCATACTCGCTTAATAATTCACGGATTTCCATTTCTACTAAATCTAATAACTCTGCATCATCAACCATATCACATTTGTTCATGAATACAACCATACGAGGTACTCCAACTTGACGTGATAATAAGATGTGCTCACGAGTTTGTGCCATAGGTCCATCTGTAGCAGCAATAACTAAGATAGCTCCATCCATTTGAGCAGCACCAGTAATCATGTTTTTAACATAGTCAGCATGTCCTGGGCAGTCAACGTGTGCATAGTGTCTATTATCTGTTTGATATTCAACGTGTGCAGTATTAATTGTAATACCACGTTCTCTTTCTTCTGGTGCTTTATCGATGTTTGCATAATCTACGAAGTCAGCATATCCTTTTTTTGATAATACATTGGTAATAGCAGCTGTTAAAGTTGTTTTACCATGGTCTACGTGTCCAATTGTACCAATGTTAACATGTGGTTTTGAACGATCATATTTTGCTTTTGCCATATTTATTTCCTCCTTAATTTACATACAATATAATTATATCTAATTACTTTTAAAATAGCAATAGTTTTTTGAATTTTATGGGGAAACTAGATTCCTAGTTTCCTCCATTTTTCTTAATAATTTCATCAGCAATGTTCTTTGGAACTTCCTCATAATGATCAAATACCATTGTGAAGTTTCCACGTCCTTGTGTATTAGAACGTAAGCTTGTTGCATATCCAAACATTTCTGAAAGTGGTACCATTGCATCAATTGCAAGGGCATTTCCACGAGATTCTTGTCCCATTGGACGTCCACGACGAGAAGTAATATCGCCCATTACGTTTCCTAAATATTCATCTGGAACAATTACTTGTACCTTCATAATTGGCTCAAGTAATACTGGTTTACATTTATTTTTTGCTTCTTTAAGTGCTAAGGAAGCAGCTACTTTAAATGCCATTTCAGATGAGTCTACATCATGGTAAGAACCATCAAATAATGTAGCTTTAACATCTACCATTGGGTATCCAGCAAGTACACCAGTTTTTAAAGCATCTTGTAATCCCTTATCTGTTACTGGAATGTATTCACGAGGAACGACACCACCTACAACAGCATCAACGAATTCATATCCTTTATCTGGATTTGGCTCAAATTTAATCCATACATGTCCATATTGTCCACGTCCACCTGATTGCTTAATGTATTTTCCTTCACATTCAGCAGCTTGAGTGATTGTTTCACGGTAAGAAACTTGTGGTTGACCAATATTTGCTTCTACATTGAACTCTCTTTTCATTCTATCTACGATGATATCTAAGTGTAACTCACCCATACCAGCAATGATAGTTTGACCAGTTTCATGGTTAGTAGAAGCTCTAAATGTTGGATCTTCTTCTGATAATTTTTGAAGTGCTAAAGCCATCTTATCTTGGTCAGCCTTTGATTTTGGTTCAACAGCTAACTCGATAACTGGTTCTGGGAATTCCATAGATTCCAAAATACAAGCACTCTTTTCTTCACATAGAGTATCTCCTGTAGTAGTATTTTTTAAACCTACTGCAGCAGCGATATCTCCTGTCCATACTTCAGCAATTTCTGAACGGTTATTAGCGTGCATCAATAAGATACGACCAATTCTTTCTTTTGAATTCTTAGTAGCATTTAATACATAAGAACCACTACTTAAGTGTCCAGAGTAAACTCTGAAGAAAGTTAAACGTCCAACAAATGGATCTGTCATGATTTTGAATGCTAAGGCACTAAATGGTTCACTATCTTTTGGATGTCTTTCAATTTCATTTCCATTTAAGTCTACACCTTTAATAGATTCAATATCAATTGGACTTGGTAGGTAATCAACAACAGCATCAAGCGCTAACTTAACACCTGTGTTACCTAATGCAGTACCACATAATACTGGGAAGAATTCAACAGCAAGTGTACCTTTACGAATTGCACGTTTGATTAAATCTACACTTACTTCTTCTCCTTCTAAGTATTTCTCCATTAATTCATCATCGAATTCAGCAACAGCTTCAATTAATTCTGTTCTCTTAGTTTCAACGATATCTTTTAAGTCATCTGGAATATCAATAACAGTTGGTTCCTCTGCTTGCGCACCATCATAATGGTAAGCAGTACGAGTAACTAAATCAATAATTCCATTAAATTCACTTTCAGCACCAATTGGCCATTGGATAGGTTTTGCATTAACACCTAAACGACTATCAATTGTTGATAAACTGTATTCAAAATTTGCGCCCATTTTGTCCATCTTATTACAGAAGAACATTCTTGGAACTTTGAATTCAGTAGCTTGACGCCAAACAGTTTCAGTTTGTGGTTCTACTCCTGCTTGTGAGTCAAGTAGAGCGATTGCTCCATCTAGTACACGAAGTGATCTTGATACTTCAACAGTAAAGTCTACGTGACCTGGAGTATCGATAATGTTTAGACGATGTCCAGCCCAGTAAGCAGTTGTTGCTGCTGAAGTAATGGTAATACCACGTTCTTGTTCTTGCTCCATCCAGTCCATTTGAGAAGCTCCATCATGAGTTTCTCCAATTTTGTGGATTTTTCCAGTATGGAATAACACACGTTCAGTGAAAGTTGTCTTTCCTGCATCGATGTGGGCCATGATACCAAGGTTACGGGTATTTTCTAAACTATATTCACGAGCCATACTTTGTTTCCTTTCCTATTTATATATGTATGATTACCAACGGTAATGAGCAAATGCTTTATTAGCTTCTGCCATTCTGTGAGTATCTTCACGTTTTTTAACAGCTGCTCCTACACCATTAGAAGCATCAATGATTTCATTTGCAAGGTTTTCAGCCATTGAATGACCTCCACGTAATCTTGCATATTGAGTTAACCAACGAAGTGCTAAAGCTTGACTTCTGTCTGCTTTTACTTCAATTGGAACTTGGTAGTTAGCACCACCAACACGTCTAGATTTAACTTCTAGAGCTGGTTTAATATTTTCCATTGCTTTTTCAAAAACTTCCATTGGATCTTGGCTAGTTTTTTCTTTAACCGTTTCAAAAGCTTCATATAAGATTTTTTGTGCTACACCTTTTTTACCATCATACATTAAACTATTTACTAATTTAGTAACTAATTTAGAATTGTATATTGGATCTGGTAACACGTCTCTTTTAACAGCACGTCTTTTACGCATAATCTTTTCCTCCTTTACTTATTTTTTTGTTATTTACTTGCTTTTGGTTTTTTAGTACCGTATTTAGAACGTCCTTGACGGCGGTTCTCAACACCAGCTGTATCTAAAGTACCACGAATGATGTGATAACGTACACCGATAAGGTCCTTAACACGTCCACCACGAATCATAACTACACTGTGCTCTTGTAAGTTATGTCCTTCACCAGGAATATAAGCAGTTACTTCCATTCCGTTACTTAGTCTAACACGCGCATACTTACGTAACGCTGAGTTTGGCTTCTTTGGTGTCATAGTACCAACACGAGTACATACACCACGTTTTTGTGGAGAACATTGATTTGTTTGTTTTTTGTCTTTGCTGTTAAATCCAATATTTAAAACTGGTGATTTACTCTTTCTTGTTTTCTTAGTTCTGTTTTTTCTAACTAATTGATTTATAGTTGGCATAAATATCTCCTTTCTTTACACACTCCCAGGTGTTTCATTTTTACCCTAATTAAAGATTTGCCGAAGCAAATCCCAATTAAAATGCATAAATAATATAACACGAGAGCTTTTGTTTGTCAATCGTTTTTCTATATTTTTTCTAATGTATTTGACAACATTCTATTCCATTATAATAAAACAAACTATTTTTCATAAAAAGAGCATCCCCATATGCCCTTTTTAAAACTTTATTTAGTTGCTATAACTGCGAACTAAAAATCAGACCTTTCTGTATCAAAATCAAATGAAATATGATATTTATTTTGGAAATCATAAATCATATATGCAGAAATCAAAAAGGCTATTAGTAACATAACAAAGTATCTAGTCATTGACGGCCATTTCATACAAATCACTCCTAAAATAGCAGTTTATCTTCAATGTCCTCCCTAAAACGGTATAAAGTAGCTGGTCTACCATTCATACCTGTAACTTTGTCCCCTGTTTCTTCAATTAAATCTGCCTTAATAAACTTTTTTCTAAAATTTCGACGATCTAATTCGATTCCTAGCAATTGTTCATAAACTTTTTGAATTTCAGGTAATGTAAAATCACTTGGAAAAAGTTTCTTCAATTCTAAACTATGATTAATTCTTTGCTTTAATACATTAACAGATGCTTCAATAATTTCTTGATGATCATATCCAATTTTTGGAAGATTATCAATATTAAACCATTCCATACCTTCATCTGTTGTAATATTATTCAACTCTAATATTGTAGAATCTACTACACTAATAAAAGACGCCCCAATCATTCTCTTAGAAGGATTTCTATCAAGTGCACTAAAAACTTTCACTTGATAGTACTCTAAGTGTGATAATCCAACTTTAGAAGATACACAATCCTCTACTACTTCTTCTAATGTGTTTTCTTTTCCTAACAATTCACTAGGCAAAATCCAGTAACCTTTGTAAGGATCTTTTTTCTTTCGAAATAATAAAATTTTAAATTTTCCATCTACTATAGTAAATATGCTTACTAAGGCTTCAATATTCATACATTAACCTCTTCTCTCACAATATTAATATATTATATAGAAAAGAAATTAGAATGTCAATAAGGGTACAAAATACTCAAACTAGGAAGCAAGTTGTTCTTTTACATAAGACAATAATTTATCGTAATCTTCTTTTAAAATTTCTTTACGAAAACAAAGCCCAATTCTATCATTTTTCGTTCTTAACAAAAAATAATTCTTTCTAATCTTACAAGAAGATATATCCTTCCATTGATAACAAAACTTTTCTTCCCCAATCATAGAAGATATTTTCTTCTTGTCTGCTTCAATATGATAGGTACCATAAGCTTTACTAGTCTTTCTATCATTTCTACGAAGTTTTAAATAAATATACAACTTTGTAATAGCCCATAAAAGAAAAATCATAAAGAAGAAAAAGATAATAAAACCTAACCATAGTATTCTTTTATCAGTATTTATATCTAAAAAACCATATTTTGTCCATGAAAAGAAAAAATAAGTCCCTAACATCAAAAAGACAATATTTGGAATTCTTCTTTTTTTCTTTAGATACTGTTTCAAATCATCACGTGTCCAACTACAATCTAGTTTCATACTACCATCCTCTATTTTCATTTTATCCATCATTTTTTATTTTGTCAATAAAAAGGAAGTGATTTTACTCACTTCTTTAAAATTGGCTGTAAAAATTTTCCAGTATAACTTTCTTTTATTTTTGTTAATTGTTCTGGAGTACCAGCTCCCACAATTGTTCCACCTAAGTCTCCACCTTCTGGACCTAAATCAATTATGTGATCTGCTACTTTAATAACATCCAAATTGTGTTCAATAACAATTACAGTATCCCCATTGTCTACTATTCTTTGTAAAATTACTAATAATTTCTTTATATCATCTGTATGTAATCCTGTAGTTGGTTCATCTAAAATAAATACACTTTTCCCAGTTGGTTTTTTCTGAAGTTCTTTAGCAAGCTTTACTCTTCCCGCTTCTCCTCCACTTAATGTTGGTGCACTTTGACCAAGTTTTACATAAGAAAGACCTACATCGCATAACATTTGCAATTTCGCTTTTATCTTTGGAATATTTTCAAAAAATTCTAAAGCTTCTTCTACACGCATTTCTAAAACATCATAAATACTTTTTCCTTTGTATTTAATTTGCAATGTTTCACTATTATAGCGAGTTCCTCCACAAACTTCACAAGGAACATATACATCTGGAAGAAAATGCATTTCTATTTTTTTAACACCATCTCCCCAGCAAGCTTCACAACGCCCTCCTTTTACATTAAAAGAGAACCTACTTTTATCATAGCCACGCATTTTAGCTTCTTTTGTTTGTGTAAAAACATCACGAATATCATCAAATACACCTGTATACGTAGCTGGATTACTACGTGGAGTTCTTCCAATTGGAGTTTGACTAATATCCACTACCTTATCAACATGTTCTAACCCTTTTACACTTTTATGCATTCCAGGCTTTTCTTTACCACGATAAATTTTATTAAATAACAATCTATATAAAATTTGATTTACTAAAGTACTTTTTCCACTTCCTGATACACCAGTTACACAAGTAAAAGTTCCTAATGGAAATTTCACATTAATATTTTTAAGATTATTTTCTTTTGCTCCTTTAATCTCAATAAATTTTCCATTTCCTTTTCTTCGTTTAGTAGGAACTTCTATCTGCTCTTTGCCAGATAAATACCTACCAGTCAAACTATTTGGATTCTTCATAACCTCTTCTGGCGTACCACAAGCAACAACCTCTCCACCATGAAGACCTGCTCCTGGGCCAATATCCACTAAGTAGTCACTAGCTAGCATAGTATCTGTATCATGTTCTACTACCACTAACGTATTTCCTAAATCTCGCATCTCTAACAATGAATGAATTAACTTCTCATTATCCCTTTGATGTAATCCAATACTTGGCTCATCTAATACATAAAGAACACCTGTTAAATGGGACCCTATTTGGGTAGCAAGGCGAATTCTTTGTGCCTCTCCTCCACTTAATGTTCCAGCACTTCTACTTAATGTTAAATACTCAATACCAACATTAATTAAGAAATTTAATCTGTCCTTTATTTCTTTGATAATTAATCTTGAAATTTCCTCTTGTTCTTTTGTTAATTTTAATTTTAAGAAAAAATCATACATATCTCGAATACTCATTTGTGTTAACTCATAAATATCCTTTTTTCCTACTTTTACAGATAATACGAAAGCGTCTAATCTTGAACCATGACAAGTAGAACACTCTAATTCTGTCATATATTGTTCTATCCAATCACGAATCCAACCACTTTTCGTTTCCATATAACGTCTCTCTAAATTTGTTATAACACCTTCAAAATAATCTGTCGTTTTTCTAGTATTTCCATTATTAGAAACATAATTAAATTCTAATAGTTCACTACTACCATAAAGAATAATATCTAGTTCCTGTTTTGTTAACTTCTCAATTGGTTTAGTCAAATCAATATTGTAATGCTTCGCAACTGTAAGTAGTTGAGTGTTATTAATAGAAGCATCTAAATTGTAGGGAACGATTCCTCCCTCTAAAATACTTTTTGTACGATCTGGTATTACTAAATCTAAATCTATTTTTAACTTAATACCAAGACCATTGCAATCTTTACAAGCACCATAAGGTGCATTAAAGGAAAACATTCTAGGTTCTAATTCTGGAATAGAAAAATCACATTCTGGACAAGCATATTGTTCACTCATCAGAATTTCTTCTTTTCCTACTACATCAATTACAACTTTCCCTTTTGCTTCCTTGCTAGCAGTTTCAATTGCCTCATATAATCTACTGCGAATTTCTTCTTTCATAATAAGACGATCAACAATGATTTCAACAGAATGTTTCTTATTCTTATCTAACGAAATTTCTTCAGATAAATCATACTCTTCCCCATCTATTCTTACCCTAGCATAACCATCTTTTCGGAGGGTATCTAACAAGTCTTTTTGAGTTCCTTTTTCCCCATAAACAATTGGACTCAAAATCCTAATTTTTGTTCCTAGTGGTAATCTTAAAACTTGATTAGTCATCTCTTCAATACTCTGACTAGTGATAGGTTTGCCATGAGTTGGACAATATGGAATTCCTATTCTTGCATATAAAAGTCTCAAATAATCATAAATCTCTGTAACAGTTCCAACTGTACTTCTTGGGTTTTTATTAGTTGTCTTTTGATCTATACTAATAGCTGGACTAAGACCTTCAATTAAATCTACATCAGGTTTCTCTGTTCCACCAAGGAATTGTCTAGCATAAGCACTTAAAGACTCTACATATCTTCTTTGTCCTTCTGCATAAATCGTATCAAAAGCTAAACTACTTTTTCCACTTCCTGATACACCTGTCATAACTATTAGTTTATTCTTAGGTAATTCAATATTCACATTTTTTAAATTATTTTCCCGTGCACCCTTTACAACAATTTTATCCATTTCTTTCACTCCATTTATCACATTTCACTGTTTATTAGTATACAGCAAATACATTTGTTCGTCAATACTTTTATAAAAAAACATTTGTGAAAACACAAATGTTAAAAGCGACCATTATTATTTTGAAAAGGGTTGCTATTCTGACCAAAAGGTCTTTGCAATGTAGCTGTTTGAGTATTATTTTGAAAACCCATTCTGCCCCTATTTTCTAACGTCCTCATGTTTCCTAATTCTTCTGATTTTTGCTCTGTCCTTACCAGATTTTGCTGCGGCATCAATGTTGGACTAGTCTCTAAGGTTGGCGTTTCCCTTTCCTCATGTCTTTGTGGGACAAAAACAGGATTCAACTCACCACCACTAGAACTAGCAGAATTGTTTGCTTGATAAGTAACAGAGGACATTCTTTCTTGCATTTCTTTTAAAGCTTTCTCTTGCTCTTTTTTTTCTTGCTCTTGTTTTGCTTCTAAAGCAGCTAACTCATTTCCTTGCTTAATATAGTCTTGTCTAGTATCCCAATGGTCTTCTTTCATTTTAACCATTCTCCTTTTTCAAAGCAGTAATCTTGAAAAGAACAATTATTAGATGAGAACGTATATTTATAAGATTTAGCAGATTTACTACCCTCTAGATATTTTCCAAATACCTCATCAAGTTCTTGACTATAATTATTTGTTGTTAACATACCAGTTGTTAAAACTTCTGTCATTTCTGCATCACTATAGATAGTATATTCTTTAGTGGTATTATTAACTTCTGCAAATCCCATATAATAGTTAACTTCAATTACAGTATTATTTGAAGAACCTTTCGCATCATATGCACGTTTCAAATCGTAGTAAAGAATATTACTTGGAGTAACACCTTCACAATCCCCATAATAAATATACATCTTCGTTTCTGGATTATATATCCAAGTACCTACATATGGAGTATCTTTATTTGTGCTTGGAACTTTAAAAGAAGCATGTTCATATTTTGTATTTCTTGAAAATAAATTTTCAATACGAGCTTCTAAATATTTAGAATTTACTGTTTTTCTAGTAGAAGCAGTTCCACAATAATTCCCATTATAAGCACCATTATAAGGTCCAATAGAACCACTATAAACATGAATAAAAGCATTATATAAAATATCATTATTAGAAAAATCAGACATAGTAAGACTTTCTCTTTGATAATAACTAGCTTTCTCATATTGACTATTACGCATAATTGGGTAAGTAAATGTCGTTAGTTCCTTACTATTTACAGTAATTTCTTCATAAACTGGCTCTTCATTGCTAGAACTATTACTAGAAGAATCTATCTTATCTGGTTTTGTACTAGCTTTTGAAAAATAACGATAAGCATGAGGAAATAGAAAAATAGTAATAGCTATAATTGATAATGCAACTAACATCACAACAACAGAACCTTGTGCCTTTGGTTCCTCTTCTTCTTTCTTGTTCTCTCTTTTAGACTCATTTAATTCTAACTTTTCTTTCACAGATTCTTTTTTATTTAAGTTTCTATCTTTTCTATTCATATCATTGATAGTTTCTACTTCATTACTATTATAACTATCAAAATGTACTTTAGAGCCAGGAGAGTTTACTGGATGTTTTAAAGGAGTATTTTCTATCTTTTCTTCTTTTAATTCTTTTTTAGTTTTTTTCTCTTCCTCTAACTCCTCTAAAATTTCAGCCATTAATTCCGCTTTTAATTTTTTTCTTAGTTCCTCTTCTGTTTCATTAACAGACTCTTTTTTATTCTTTTCTTCCATAGTTTCCTCCTATATCAATGATTTTCTCGTATAGACATCTACACCAGAGATTACGTAGATTGTTAATCTATCATCATTTGTTACTTTAAAGAATCCTAATCCTTTAATTACTACATCCTCTTTAGCAGAAACCAAAATTTCTTTCTTTTCTAGATTAGTAAGTTTATTATTTTCTTTAAAATTCCTATCTATATTTAAAGAATTAGAAAAATAAAGCGTAATATTATTTTCATTTCTACATTCTATTCTTACATAATCATCAACAAATATATTTTGTCTATCTTTAATTTGATAAGTAATTGGTCTAATTGTTTTTTTAGGATTTATTCTTTTTAACTCCTCGCCAGACACCATATTTTGTAAACTTCCTTCTTCTAATAAACCTGGTGTATCAATAAGAGTTAAATCATCATCTATTCGTATTTCTATTTTTTGAATAGTCGTACTTGGTAACATGCTTGTTGTAATATCTGGTATTTCATCTGTATAATCTTCTAATATTTTATTTATCATAGAAGATTTACCAGCATTAGTATATCCTATAACGTAAACTTCTTTATCAATTTTATATTGATAAATACTTTCCATTAATTCATCAAAATGATAATTCTTATTAGAACTAATAACGATAGTATCCACTATCCTATCAGATAAATCATGAAAATAATCCTTCAATCTTTCTTCATAAAGAGAAACTGGAAGAAGATCCCTCTTAGTTAAAACTAATAAAATAGGATTAGTAAGTACCTTTAACATTTCTCCTAAGTCCTTTGGAATTTGAAATAAATCAATCACTAGTACCACTAATCTTTTTTGATTTCCAATTTCTTTTACGATAGAAAAGAAAGTTTCTCCATCTTTTTCTAACTTTTTATATTCATTATAATTTTTAATACGAAAGCATCTTTCACAAAAACGATTTTCTAAACTTTTCGCAAAACCTTCTTGCTCGCTATTTGTTGTTTGTAAAATAGCTCCACAACCACGGCAACTATTCATAGTATCTGCCCCTAGTAAATAAATCTTTGTTTCTTAACTTTTTTACGATTCTTCTTTCATATTTTCTTTTTAACCAAGCAAATGGAAATTCTTTTTTAGAAAGTCTGTTTACAAGAATAGTTGTAATTCCAACTCCATTTCCACCTGCTATATCATCAATCATAGAATCACCAATAATAGCTACTTCACTAAAGTTATATCCTAAAATTTTAATAACTGATAAAAACTTTTTAGGAGAAGGTTTCCCAGCATTGGAACAACTTTCAATCTGTAAAGCATCTGAAAATGGTTTTACTCTTACTTTTGGACTATTCGAAAAAAGCACAATTTTAAATCCTTTTTGTTTTAATTCTTTAAACAATTCCTTTACATCATTACTTGGTAATTTGGAATCTATAGGCGCTATTGTGTTGTCTAAATCAAAGAGTAGACACTTAATTCCACGAGATAGTAAAGAGTCATAGTTGATAACATGTATACTTTTTTGATAA
The DNA here is from genome assembly GCA_964018915.1 of uncultured Bacilli bacterium. GTDB lineage: Bacteria > Bacillota_I > Bacilli_A > RF39 > UBA660 > UBA5578. The sequence continues at coordinate 541,117 of CAXHRJ010000001.1, forward strand.
ATATCTGGAACATATCTCTCCATAAGCACCCTCCTATACACTATAGTTATTTTATCATACCTATTTATATTTAGCAATTATTTCAAGAAAAAAAAGAGAAACTATTTAAGTTTTCTCGACAATATCTCCATTATTTAAAAATTTACCATTAATAGACCAATCCGTCATTTTTTGATATAAATCTAAAGCTTCATTGTCATAAACAATAGACGTTTTAAAATCATCTTGTACAGCTGGTAGAAATTGATATTTACTAGTACCATCAAAATTTAATATCCAAGTAAGAATACCAGTATCTTGTTTCCCATGACTAAAAATAAAATCTCCCAAATTGTAGGCAATAAATTTACCATTATAAAATTCAACACCTTGTAAAGCATGTGCATGAGTTCCAACTACCATATCTGCCCCACTATCAATATAAAGTTTACCAGTTTCTTTTTGAACCTCTTGTAATTCATGAGAATCTTCCGTTCCCCAATGGATTAGGGCAATAACATAATCACTTTCTTCTTTAGCTTTTTTTATTTCTTCGGCAAATGGATTTGGATCATACGCTAAAAAGATACCTGGGCTAGTACTAGTTGCACCTGGCGTTAATCGATACTTTTCAGCACGGCTTGCATTCACAAAAGCAACCTTGTACCCATTAATTACAAAATAAAATGCCTTTTTCGCCTCATCAATATCTTTCCCTGCTCCTATTCTTGGAATCCCAGCATCATCTAAAGTAGACAAAGTATCTAAAAAAGACTCTTTGCCATAATCATATACATGGTTATTAGCAAGCGTTACTAAATCAACCCCCATTTCTTTATAGATACTTACATTTTTAGGATTTGCTCTAAATGTATATGTCTTATTAGGAGTTGGAGTTCCTCTATTACTAAAACTAAACTCGCTATTTACAATCATTAAATCAGTATCATTCATATATTTCACAATATCTTCTGATAAAATTCCATAAACACCCTTATTGCGGCTCTTATAATAAGGCATAATTTCCCAATTGTCAGCCAATGAAATATCTCCAGCAAAACTAATAGTTACAGAATCTTTCTTGCCCTCTATTACTGTTACATCAGAATTATTTTTATACTTATCTTGATAGAAATCTTGTAATACTAAGTAAGAATTACCCGTTAATTCATGCCATATTTTTTTATCATATGTATTTTTCTCTAGAGAATTATATAAAGATTCTAAAATTTCATTTCCATAATTATCAGTAACCCAATTTAAAAATTTTTCATCCATATCAGAGTTATCATGTTTCAAAATTAATTCTATATAATTTTTCTTTTCTTCCTGCTTCTTAGCTATCTTCTTGTCATTTCCTTTAAAGAAATAAATAGTTCCCCCAATTAATAAAATCAAAAGAACTATTAGAATTGCAATTCTGTTATAACGAATCTTTGATTTTTTCTTTCTTTTACTCATATCTTTAATCATCCATTTCAATGCCTAGTATTTTTTTTAAATTATTCTTAGATATTCTTTCTATATCATCTAATATCTGATTTTTTTTATTCTTCGTTATATGGTAACATTTTTTCTCCTTATCATAAATATAACCTAACACTCTTAACAAAGCTTCTGATTGTTCCTTCTCCATGTCATATTTTTTTGAAAAATCCAATATATTCCAATCTTCCCTACATAAAATAGAATAGAAAAAACTATTACTAGCAACTAAATTATCATTAGTATCATTTTCCTTTTTTATATAGTTCCTACAATAGTTTACAAGCTCCTTAGCTGTTTGCAAATTTCCTATAATACCAAGAGTCCCCCAAAGAAAAAGTATTACATCGCCAATATTTTCTAATACATATTCTAAAGTTTCAAAAGGAAAAGCACCAACTCCTTCAACCTGTTGAACAAATAGTTCAAAACAACCGAAAGTAAATAAATAATCTACAATTCTAGTTTCTAATATTGGAATATTCCAATATACTTTATCACTCCCAAAAATATAATCAAAAGTATCATAGTTAAATACTTCTTTTCCTGATGGAGATTTAGAAATTATCACTAAATTAGTTAATCCCAATTCTTTTTTTAAATCTCCAAAAGTACTTTCTTCAGTATAATAAAAATCTAATTTTCCTTTTTTATTTTTCTCTTCTTCTGGTGATATAATTTCGTAATTTACTAGTATCTCTTGTTCCATAAAATCCTCTCCTTAAATACTTTCATTATATCACAAAAAAGAAGCAAATTGCTTGCTTCTATCCAAAACTAATATTTCCAGTAATAATATCTTTTCCATATTTTAAGAATAAATCTAAAATATTAGCTTTCTTTACTGATTCTTTTACTGTTAAATCTACTGTTCTTAAAATTTCAGAATCATTCTTTATTATTAATTTTCCTACTACGTCTCCTTTTTCAATAGTAGAATTTATCTTATTATAACTAATTTCATAAGTAGGAACTATTTTGGCATCCATTTTTTTATAAAGAATGCTTACTTCCTCTTTTGGTACAATTTCAACGCTATCTTGTTTAGATTTATCAAGAGATATTTTATCTACTACACTATCTTGAGATAATAATTTTTGTATCCCATATTGGGCAAAAGCATAATCTAACAGACTACTGACTTCTGAATTTCTAGTAGTACTACTAGGTTCTCCCATAGCAACAGCGATTACTCTCATATTATCTTTTTTCATAGTTGCAGTAAGACAGTAGCCAGAATCTCCTGTATAGCCAGTTTTTAAACCATCTACCCCTTCTTTAAAACGAACTAATTTATTCGTGTTTACCAGCCATGTTTGTCTATCTGTTCCAGTTCTAAGATACGTCTCATAAATGGATGAATATTCCAATATTTTTTCATGTCGAACTAATTCTTTTGCTATCATAGCCATATCATAAGCACTAGAATAATGATTTTCATCATCTAACCCATGACTGTTTTGAAAATGTGTATCCTTTAGCCCCAATTCATTTGCCTTTTGATTCATCATATTTACAAAGTTTGCCTCACTACCACCAATAGCCTCTGCCATAGCTACTACCGCATCATTTCCACTCGCTATTGTAATACCCTTTAATAAATCATCCACAGACATTTTTTCTCCCTCTTCTAAAAGAATTTGAGAGCCACCCATATCAGATGCATTTTTACTAGCAGTAATCATATCTGTATATTTTAAAGAACCATTTTCTAGAGCTTCCATTATTAATAATAAACTCATCATTTTAGTCATAGAAGCAGGTGCTAATTTCTCATGGGAATTAAATTCATATAACACTTCCCCTGTTGATACCTCTATTAAAATCGCACTTTTTGCACTTGGCGCTAGTAAATTTTCTTCTTCCCCTCTAACAGGAGTTATTACTACTAAAAAAACAACTATTAAACATAATATTTTTTTCATTCAACACCTCTAGTACAATGTATGTAATTTTCTTTTAAATAAAACTAAAAAAGAAAATTAGAAAGAACATCTTCCTGTTTTAAAAATTCCCATTTTGTGGTAGAATAACTATAGAAATAGGAGGAACTTATGACAAAAGTAAAATTGAAGACAAGAAATGTCATCATTGCAGTTGGATGTGTTGTTGTTTTTATTGTTGCAGGTATTGGAATATTTAAATGGAAAAAGCAATTAGATCATCAAAAAACATATGAATACAAACTCCAAAAGCAAGGCTACTCTGAGGAGGATACAAACTATTTAATCGGGAAATTATCAGAAACAGAACTTGATAAAATTCTAGAAGCTGAAACCGCTAATGAAAATTTACCTAAACTTATGAAAGAAACTTATTATCTAAAGAGAAATCATGATAAATACTTAACTTATAGTGAAGCAAATCCTGATAAATCCCTAACAGATGTTGTTGCTATTATTAATGTAGGTGCTGATAAAGAATGGTATAGTGAATTTGTAAATACAGACGTTGAAAAAGATTATCTAATGTTAACAAATAAGTTTCATCGATTAGGAGAAGAATATGATCCTGAAGATTTAGAAGATGTTAAGAATTGGTATGCTTATGGAAATGAACCTAAACTTAGAAGAGAAGCCTATCAGCAATTTATCGGTATGTATAATGCTGCTAAAAAAGATAATCAAGATATTATTATCAATTCTTCTTATCGCAGTTATAAATATCAAGAAAATTTATATAATGAATATTTAAATTCTATGGGTCAAAAAGATACAGATGCAATTGCTGCAAGGCCTGGATTCTCAGAACATCAAACTGGCCTAACCGTTGATGTTACTACTTATGGAGCTAATAATGATACCTTCGATACAACAGAAGAATTTGTTTGGTTACAAGAACACGCCCATGAATATGGATATATTTTAAGGTATCCAAAAGGAAAAGAATATATTACTGGTTATAATTATGAATCATGGCACTATCGCTATGTTGGAGTTGAAGCTGCTACTGAAATTCACAATCGAAATATTACTTTTGATGAATACTATGCATACTTTATAGAGGGTGAATAAATAAATGAAAAAAGGAAAAGAAAAAAGAAAAAAGAGTGTTATCCTTTTCTTCGCTGGTTTTATATTATTATGGATAATAATTGGATCTATCCTTCTTTTATCACAAAATACACAGGATAAACTAAAAAAGAAAGGATATTCTACAAACGAAATTTTTGAAATTAAAACCATTTTAAATGAGAAAAATTTAAAAATACTTCTAAATTATAGTTATCATGAAAATGTTCTGCATATACTTAAAGAGGAAGAATTTAGAGAAAAGAATTTAAAAAAATACTTAGACTTTTTCTTCCAATATAAAACAGCAGATTCTTATGACGTTGTCTTCTTAGTCAATCATGGAAAAGACGATATTACCTATAATCCTGATATCCATGATATCTTAGCATCAAAAAATTTTAAAGAGGATAATCTAGATAGATATCTTAGTTATTATCAGGAATACGAAATAAAAGGAGATTTCGTAGTAGTAGCTGTTAATCAAAATTTAGATAAGGAGAATATTTTTGTGGATGATACTATTTTCCTTTTTATGGAAAAAGAATATGCCCTAGCAAGAAATTTAGATCGTTACAAATCTTATTATAATGAACACCAAGAGTTAGAAATTGATGAAGTTATTACAAGAGTAAATAGCAATCTTGATAAAACCTTCTATCAAGATATAACCCCTACTGATTTAGAAAAAGAAAATCTCTTAATTGTTAATAAATTTTATTATTTAGATAAAGATTATGTCCCTGATAATTTAGTAACTATCTCTTCTGTATATGGTAGAGGTGAAATTAAAGAAGAAGCTTATAATGCATTTATTAAAATGTACAATGATGCTGCTAAAAAAGGATTATATCCATATATATCTTCACCATACCGTTCCTACAACAGACAAAATACACTTTATACCAACTATGTAAATGCAGATGGTATAAAAAATGCAGATACTTACTCTGCTAGACCAGGATATTCAGAACATCAAACAGGATTAGCAATGGATCTTGGGACTGCCTCTAATAATGATATTGGCGATTTTGAAAATTCAAAAGAATTTGAATGGGTCAAAGAAAATGCTCATAAATACGGTTTTATTCTAAGATATCCTAAAGGCAAAGAATATATTACTGGTTATATTTACGAACCATGGCATTATCGCTATGTTGGGGAAGAAGTAGCAAAATATATTTATGAACATGATATTACGTATGAAGAGTATTATGAATACTTTATAAAATAAAGAAGATTCTATTGAATCTTCTTTTCTATTACTTTATGAACATCTATTTCTTTAGGTTCAAAATCTCCAATATAAGAATTTAAATTCTCAATTAATGATTCTATCAAATCATTTCTACTTCTCCTATAAAAATTTACATTTTCTTTTAATTGAATGATTGCTTCATCAATTTCAGATAATAATGCTTGATTAGCTTGCATAGCTTCTTGGTTTTTATTTTTTTTATTCTGTAATTGCGTAGTATTCATTTCAATTTCTAACAAATCATGATTGATATTTCCACTATAATTTCCTAATAATTTTCTAAATTCTCTGCTTACATTTCTATACTCTACTAAACCAAGCATAGTACTTATAGCTGGAAAGCTTAACAAAACTTTTAAAATTGGAAATGTGGAAGGCTCTATACATAAAGAAGAAAGGACTAAAGTAATGCCTATAAATCCTAGTCCACATTTTAAACCAAACGAAATAGCTTTTCTTAAAAATTGTCTTCTAAAACTTTTTTCATTATCTAAATAGTATTTTATTCTTTGATATTTTTTTCTTTTGTAATGAAGAGACTGACCTTCTTTTTCATATTGTTGATCTTTTTTTCTTCTTTTCGTATTAGTGTCCTCTATTTCTTTTCTTTTTTCTTCTAGCAGTTGAATCTTATGCTCTTCTTTTTCTATTTCTTCTAAGTATCTATCCATTTATCCCCCCAACTATATTTTTACATTCCACTACTTCCATTATAACATAAAATAAAAAGCACAATGTGCTTTTTTACTTAGTTCATAAATCCTGAACATTTTCCACAATCATTGTTGATAATTTGATTTTCTTCTGAGCAAGTATATCTTGGTGTATAAGTATGATTGTATACATGTTTGTTTACTACATGAGTATGAATTGGACAGATATGTGGTACTTCATGATAATACATTTTTTCTACGCATTTATTGATAACTGGTTCTACTACTTGTTCAGACATTTGTCTTTGGCAACAGTTACGTCCAGACATGTTCATATTCATGTTTCTGTTGCAACAATTTTGATTAAACATATTATTTTCCCCCTTGTCTAATCTATCTTATGTGGAAACTAAAAAAAGGAATAAACAATTTCCTAGGAATTAAAAAAATACCTAAAAAGGCATTTTTCCGTTTTTTAATTGTTTCATCATTACTTTCATTTGGTCAAACTGTTTTAATAATCTATTTACTTCTTCTACTGTTCTACCAGAACCACTTGCTATTCTTTGTTTACGAGTAGCTTTTAAACAATCTGGATGTCTTCTTTCATATGGCGTCATGGAAAGAACAATTGCTTCAATATGAGCCATATCCTTAGGGTCTATTTTTACACCTCTTGCTTCTTTTGGTAGTCCTGGAATCATTTTAATTAAATTTTCTAAAGGCCCTAATTTTTTAATTTGTTTCATAGTACTTAAGAAATCCTCTAAATCGAATTTTCCTTCTTGCATTCTCTTAGCAGATTTCATTGCCTCATCTTGATCAATAACTTCCTCTGCTTTTTCTATCATGGTCATCAAATCTCCCATGCCTAGAATACGAGTTGCCATTCTATCTGGATAGAATTCATCTAATCCATCCATTTTTTCACTAATACCAATAAATTTAATTGGAACATTTGTTAAATGTCTAATTGATAGAGCTACTCCACCACGAGTGTCTCCATCTAACTTTGTTAAAACAGCACCTGTTAAAGATAATCTTTCATTAAATCCTTCAATAACATTAATGGCATCTTGTCCTGTCATACTATCTACAACAAGCATTACTTCATGAGGATTTACTTCCCTTTGAATATTATCTAATTCTTCCATTAATTGTTCATCAATATGTAATCGTCCTGCTGTATCGATTAAAACATAATTATAATGGTTTTCTTTCGCATATGCGATTGCATTCTTAGAAATTTCTACTGGATTTCCTTTTCCCTCTGAATAAACATCTATATTTAATTCTTTACCAATTTGCTTCAACTGATCAATTGCGGCTGGTCTATAAACATCACAAGCAACTAGCAAAGGATTCTTCTTATACTTTTTACGTAACATACGAGCAAGTTTACCAATAGTAGTTGTCTTACCACTACCTTGTAAACCTACAAGCATTAATACTGTTGGATTTCCAGTTGTACAAATATCAGCCTTCTCTCCACCTAGTAATTCTACTAATTCATCTTTTAATATTTTTACAAACATTTCTCCAGGCTTCAAAGATTTTGTAACTTCTTCTCCTAATGCTTTTTCTTTTACATTATTAATAAACTCTTTTACTACTTTATAGTTAACATCTGCTTCTAACAAAGCTAAACGGATTTCTCTTGTTACTTCACTAATATTATCTTCTGAGATTTTGCCATATCCTTTAATCTTATTTACAGCATTTTGTAATCGATCTCCTAAGCTTTCAAACATTTTTCATCACCAGTCAATATTATATCATGAATTTGTATAGTTTTTCCACTATTTTCCCACAATAATACTAGGGTGATACTATTATTTGCTTACTCATATTTATTTTAAAAATTGTAGAAAATGCTTTAGCAACTCTTAGAATCATTGTAATTGCCAATGGAAAAAAAGGATTAGGAGCTACTCTAAACTTTTTAATGGCCCTCACTTGGATTTTCTCTACTTCTTTGGTTCTTAAAAACATTCAAGAAAGTTTTCTAAATGTTTTAGCGTTTTGCCTAGGTACTTTTGTTGGATCGTATATAGGCTCTATCATTGAAGAAAAATTAGCACTAGGTAGTAATATGATTATCAGCATAACAACTAAAGATAAAGAATCTATTGCAAAGAAAATTAGAGAGCTATCCTACTCTGTTATTGAACTAGAAGGAAAAGATAATAATGATGAGAAAAATATACTACTAATTCCTACTTCTAGAAAAAAGAAAAGAAAATTAATGCATTTCATTAAACGGATTGATAGGAAAGCTATTATCATTGTAGATAACGCTTATTCTGATACAAATTTATAAGCATTATCTGTAATGATATACATATTAGTGTAAAGTGATTTTAAATCGTTTTTTTTATTAACAGTCCATACCATTTTCTTTTTTATACTTGTAATATCAGAAAATGCACCTTTCGAAACAGATAAAAATTCAAACTTAGAATAATCCTTATTCTTATTAATAATGTCACTTATTAGTAAACCAACTGGAAATTTGCACATATTTGTCGATAACTTTACCAATTCATAACAAAAACTACATAAATAAATGTTTAAATTTTGATAAGTTATACACATTTTCTTTAAAACATCTACTTCATCATGGTAGTCACCAAATTCTTTCTTTATATCCAATAGTATTATTTTATTACTTTCGACACTATCTAAAAATTCTGTTAAAGAAGATAAATAATAAGGTTTATCTTTAGTGCCAAAATTTATTTTTTGCAAATCTTCTAATGTTTCAGATGCAATAAATTTTCTATTAAAGCCTAATTCAACAATAGATGAATTATGATAAATAATAAACTTTTTATCTTTCGTAAGTCTAATATCTAACTCTACCCCATCTATATAATCTTGTTTTAAACACCAAAGTAAAGCTTCCTTTGTGTTCTCCTTAAATTCATGATTATCATTGCCACGATGCGCAATAAATTTCATACTATCACCAGTTAAAGTATATGAAAAAAAAGATATTTCTATCTTTTTTTAATGTGTCCATCTACCAACTACATCAGCATTACTACTATATGGTTCTGGATTTGGAAGTGGCATTCTTACAATCATTGGTATTTTAAGTGCTCGTCCGAATGCTACACAAGTACCAGGTTGTAAGCTCTTCTGTTTCTCCATAATTTCAGCGCTCATATTTGGAAGCATCTGTCTAATATACTCTAAGTCTTTTGGGTGGGTCATCTTAAATATCAAGAAATTCGTTAACTGAGAGATAACGGTTTCAGATAATTCTACTGGTCTTTGTGAAATTAGAATCAAAAGCAAACCGAACTTACGTCCCTCTTTTGCAATTCTTTCAAAAATATTATATCCAAGTAAGAAATTATCATTATCATTTTGTACATAACGATGCGACTCTTCTAATACAATATGAAATGGAATAGAAGCTCTCTCATTTAATCTCTTAGTAAAATCAAATAATAATTTAGAATAAATCTTAACAATGGTTTTAGCTACCCTATCATCAGCATCCTCCAAATTGAAGTTAACTAACTGGGCTTTTCTACCATTTTTAGTAACTAAAGATGCAACATAATTTTCCATATTAATATATTGTGGATAAGAGAAAAATTCTTTTGCTTCTCCGATTGCTAAAGAGTGAAGTCTAACTTTTAAAGTAATAGCTTCATTATATAATCTTTCATTTCTAAGTAATCCTTCAGAAATAAGAGTAAATTGTAAAGCCTTTTCCATATCATCTAAGGTAAAGAAATGATCAGCGGTTGGCTCATATTTTTCAAGATTTTCATCAATAAATGAAGTAATATACTGTGTAATTAAAACGCTTTCTGTAAATTGTCCTGAGGTATCAATTAAGAAACATTCTCTAAACTTTCTTACATAACCGATTCCCTGAACAGGAGCTTCTAAGTTGAATTGATCTGTTGAACAACTTGCTAAAATAGAGAAAATATCATTTCTTTTACTAGCCGATGTTTGGTTCGTATACATAATATCCATAATAGCTTTAGCTATTAAATGATTCTTATAACGGGTACTAATATCTCCATCTGTTGCAAATACACGTACCAATTTCAACATTCTTTCAATAATTGGTAATTGAGAATGTCTTTCTGCATTCAAAAGCAACGCAAAGTCATCTAGATTCAAAAGCCATAAAGGAATTCGAAGCATCTCTCCATCTTCATTTAATTGAGCTTTATTAGTTGTATAGAATTTAAAATTATAGTTTGGGTTAATTTGATTGATATTTCTAAAAGCATTATGATATTCTCCATAAGCATCAAAAATCATAAAATTAGATTTATATGGTACAAACTCTGGATTATAAAAAATACTTTGAATAAATCTGGCAACTCCATAAGATTTACCACTACCAGTATTACCAAAAATTGCCATATGATTACTACATAAATCATTAATATCTACCATTACAGGCATATCTTCATAAAGAGGACTCATTCCTAGTAATAAAGAACCTTCACCTTTTTCACCCATAATAATTTTTAATTCATCTGGTTCAATAATTCTAGTAGTAGCTGTTAAATTAGGCTTTCTTAAAACACCTCCGATGAATTTACCATCTGCAAGTTCTCCTAAAAAGCGAATCTTAATAATTTCATTAGATACATCTTCTACTTCCCCAAGTATTTTCTTTTCTTCATCTTCAAAAACCACATGCATATTCATTAAATTCATAATGACTGGTGCTTCTTTTGGTATTGATACATGTGCTACATTATCACTAATATACACTATTTTTCCAAACATAAATCCTCACCCTTCTTATAATATTTCCAATATTTGTTTTAATATTGCTTCATCTTTTACACATTCTTTTATTTTTTCTGTTTTTTTATAAAATGCTAACTTCTCTTCATAATATTTCAATTTTTCTTCTATTGCTACTAATGTTTTATGAACTGCATTCTTACTAATACCATTTAAATCTGCAATTTCTTGCAAAGTTAAATTCTCAAAATAGTAAGATTCAAATAAACTTTGCTGCTTCTCTGTAAGCAATTCTCCATAGTAATCATATAATGTATTTAAATAAATAGTCTCATCAATCATAATAACTCCCAAATAGTAGAAACTAATGTAATCATTCCAAAAACTACATATAGAATTGCTAGTTTCTTCTTATTTGTTATTTTATAATGATTCCATGCCATCGTAAATAAAGTAAGAGATAGCATTGCATATAAAAGAGGCATTAATTCTTTTACAAATAGAGTTACTACCCCTGATATTAAAACACCGATTACAAAAACAATTTGTAATGTAATACTAATCGGTTGCTTCTTTGGTTTTAATTCAATAACTTCTACACTATTCATAACTACCTCACATATCTTTAAATAGACCATAGATATATTTTTCAATATCAAATGTTCTTAAGTCTTTTGCCTGTTCTCCCATTCCTACAAATTTAACAGGTATCCCTAACGATTCTTTAATAGCAAGTACAATTCCACCTTTAGCAGTTCCATCTAGCTTTGTAAGAACGATCCCTGTAATATTCGTAATTTTTTGAAATTCTTTTGCTTGACTAATTCCATTTTGACCAGTTGTAGCATCCACAACAAGCAAAGTTTCATGAGGGGCTTCTGGTATAATTTTACCAATTACTTTATTCATCTTTTCTAATTCATTCATAAGATTAGCTTTATTTTGAAGACGCCCAGCTGTATCAATTAATACAACATCGTAATTTTCATTTTTTGCCTTTGTTACACCATCATAAATTACACTAGCAGGGTCCGCATTTTCTTTGTAAATAACAGGGCATTCTGTTCTTTCTCCCCATTCAATAATTTGCTCTACTGCACCTGCTCTGAAAGTATCTCCTGCAACCAGTAATACTCTTTTGCCTTCTTCTTTTAACCTATGAGCAATTTTTCCAATAGTAGTTGTTTTCCCAACACCATTTACGCCAACAAATAAAACAACCGTTGGGTCCTCTTCCGCATAATTAATTTTACTTACCATAATAGAATTATCTACATAGATAATAAACATTTCATCAACAATGATTTCTCTTAAATCTTCGCTGTTTTCAATGTTTTCTTTTTTAACTCTCTTCTTTAGTCTGTCAATAAATTCCATTACAGTATTAACACCAATATCTGCCATAATTAATATTTCTTCTAATTCTTCAAAATATTCAGGGCTTACCTTTTTATATTTAGAATTCAAAAGACTAATTTTGGAAACAAATTCTTTTCTTGTTTTCTCTAGTCCTTTATCATAAACTTCTATTTCTTCTTTTTCTTGTTTATTAGTACTAAAAATATTTTTAAATTTATCAAATAATCCCATGCTGATTCCTCCTTATAATGTTCCATTACCATTTTATCATAAATAAGTAAAAAAAGAAAAGATATTTCCACTTTTCTTTTCCACTATTAAGCAACTTTTTTCTTCTGCTTTTCTTTATCTTCTACTTTTGTTACTTCCCCTAATTCTATTATCATTTTACTTGGAATATGATAAGAAAAATTTATAGCTAAATGTGTATCTGCCATATCATAGAAAGTATCGTATTCTTCCATTTTACAACCGATTGTTTCTTCATCTTGCTTATCTACTGTAAATCCATAAAAACGCCCCTGTAATAAAAAATAATAATCTGCCATATCCTCAATAGATAAGAGTTCTTTCGCAATCTCTCTATTATGTTTAGTAAATTCACTTTCTATAATCCAGTTAGGATTATTAGACATACAAGAATAGAAGGCAAAAATAAGTCTTAAAGTATCATCCATTTGAAAGAAACGGGAATGTCTATCTTTCATATTTACCTCCTTTAGTAGCGATTTTATAATAGTATATTTTTGAATATAAGTCAAGTCAAACTAGACAAATGAAATAAAAAACGGTATAATGATATAGTTGAATTTGAGAAAAAAAGAAAGGAGAGAAAGTTTTGAAATTTTTTGATGGCGGAGATACAAAAATATTCGCACTAGGTGGACTTGGAGAAGTCGGAAAAAACATGTACTGCATCATGACAGGTAATGAAATTATTGTTACAGATGTAGGAATTACATTCCCTTCTAACGAGTTACCTGGAATAGATTATATTATTCCAGATTTTACATTTTTAAAGAAAAATGAAAAAAAGATAAAAGCACTTTTTATTACACACGGGCATGAAGATCATATAGGAGGTATTCCCTATTTACTTCAATCATTAGAAATTCCAGCAATCTACGCACCTAATCAGGCAGCTGGACTTATTCGAAAAAAATTAGAAGATAGAGAAATTAAATATGATCGTGTATATGTATATACAGAGAAAACTAAAATAAAATTTAAGAGTATGAGCGTTGAGTTCTTTAGGACTACTCACTCTATTCCAGATTCACATGGTATTGTCGTTAATACTCCTAATGGAACTATTGTTACAACTGGAGATTTCAAATTTGACTTAACACCAATAGGTCCAATGGCAAACTTACAAAAGATGGCTAGCATTGGAGAAAAAGGTGTTACATTATTACTAAGCGATAGTACCAATGCCTTACATGAGGGATTTAGTGTAAGCGAATCAAAAGTAGATGAAGCATTATCTGAGATATTCTTAGAACATCATGGTAGAATTATTATTGCTACTTTTGCTTCTAATATTTATCGTTTAAAACATATTGTAGATACATGTAAAAGAAACAATAGAAAAATTGCTATATTCGGGCGCAGTATGGAAAACAATATTGAGATTTCTCTAAAGGAAGGATATATCAAACATCGTGAGATATTTGTTACCCCAGAAGAGGCTAATCAATTAGAGCCTAACAAAGTATGTTTACTTTGTACAGGTACACAAGGAGAACCACTTGCTGCTCTATCAAGAATTGCTAATGGAAGTCATAGACAAATTAAATTGCAACCAGATGATTTAGTAGTACTTAGTTCTTCAGCTATTCCAGGAAATGCTTTAAGTATTTCTAAGACAATTAACAAATTATATCTTCAAGGTGTTAAAGTATGTACCAATACTTCATTAAGTGAAGTTCATACTTCTGGGCATGGTAATCAAGAAGAATTAAAATTAATGCTACGACTATTTATGCCAAAATATTTCATGCCTTTTCATGGTGAATATCGAATGCTTAAAACGCATGCTGACTTAGCTATTGAATGTGATATTCCAAAAGAAAATACATTTGTCCTAAGTAATGGCGATGTTCTTTCTATGTATAAAGGAAAGATTACAAGAGATGGTACTGTTCCTGCTGGAGATGTATACATTGATGGAAATAGAATTGGCGAAATCGGTTCTGCAGTTATGAAAGATAGAAAAATCATGTCTAGTGATGGTATTGTTGTAGTAATTGCTAATATCGATACTAATAAAAATAAATTACTTGGTAATCCTAATATTACAACGAGAGGATTTGTTCTAATTCAAGAAAATTTAGATTTAATTAAAGAGCTTGAAGTAATAAGCACAAAAGCAATTCATTCTAAAATTGATAAACATGTTAACTATAGTGAAATAAAAAGTGAAATTACAAATCAATTATCAACATATATCTATGAAAAAACAGGAAGAAATCCAATTATTTTACCTGTAATTATGGACATAAAAAAGTAACATCATATGTTACTTTTTTTGTTCCCCTATAACCACTAGTTGTTCATTATTTCCAAAGCAAGTAATTAATGTAATCGTCTTTTTATTAGAATCTCTAATTACTTCTACTTGTCCTGTCTTAGGGACTTTATACATATCTACTATTTGATAACTATAATTCTTATTATAATAAGTAAAAAGAATCGTATCCCCTAGTTTTAATTTGTAAAGATTTTTAAAGTAAGCTACCTCTCCAAAACCACTATGCCCTGCTATAATAACATTTCCGCTTTCTTCTTCTGGAGTTGAACTAGACTTTAAAAATATTAGTTTTTCATCTAAGTTACTTCTCTCATCATTTTTATCATATAAATCTTGTTTTAATGAAATAGCAGGGATTTCTAATGTAGCAATACTATCCTTTTCTATAAAAGGAAAATGGATATCTAATTTTGGGAATAGCATAGAAGTACTAGGAGTAAATCCTAGAATCGTATGCCAAATAGAAGTTAATACCACTATTATTTTAAATAACATAGAATAATCTCCTAATTCTTGCAAAACTATAAAACCATGATAATGGAGAAAACAATCCTGTATCAGGAACATCTTCTATAATCTCTTTATTGTATAGTTTTAATTCTCCTTCAAATTCATCATTTACTTGAAAAGTAAAATCTTTGATATTTTGATACCCTTCTTTTCCCTTTAACTGATGAATTCTATAAGTTCCATAAGGAAGATGAAACTGTGCTAGACCATTTGTATCGGTTGTTACTGTTAGTACTAAAACATCATCTTGATAAATCTCAAAGATAGCATCTTCCTCTAATTTATAAGTTCCACTTCCATACCACTTTTGGATAGTAATCGCTTTATAGGCTTGTTCTTCATATACTTCTATTGGAATTTCTTCCTTATCAACAGAGAATGTATAACTATTTGCATCGATTAAATAGCCTGGACTAGCTAATAATTCTTTAATTGTATAAACGCCATACTCTAATAAAGAACTACTAGCGTTTCCATTCTCATCTGTCTCGATAGTCTCTACTAATATTCCATCTTTGTAAATTCCATACTTTGCACCTTTTAAGCTATTTTCACTAGATATAAAAGTATCTTCTAGATTCTTTTTCTTTAAATTTATTCTTCCTTTTAGAAATTCAATTTCAAAAGACATGTTCATTTGAGAAAGTAATCCTGGATGATAAACATTTTGTCCGTTATTATGATAATAAAAAATATCTACTCCAAAAACGCCCTCATTTGTAGGTAACTCAAAGGTAAAAGTATCATCTAATGGCATAATAGAATTCTTTAAAATCATGCTTTTACTTTTCCAATTATTCCATTCCTCTAAGTTTTTAAATACTAATTTTCCTGCATTTACTTTTTTCAAATTCTTATAATCTTGAATTAAATTTTCTATTTCTTGTGTTTCTGATTGATAAGCATTTATTTTTTTACCATTTTTTCCATCTGCAAAATAGATATTCGCATCTTTAGCAACAGTTTTCCATATTAAATATTGAGTAATGCCATACCATTTTTTATCTTCATGACCTGGATATTGATATCCAAAATATGCTAAAGTGGAGATTCTCTCCCAATCGCTATCACTAATATTTAATATTTTCTGATTTGTGTAATAAGCTGTATAATCATCTTTTTGATTTAATAATACAAATGGTTGCAAACAATATACAAAAGAATTATCACTTTTCCGTCTAAGAACATACGGGTTACTTGATTTTACAGTATCTCCCTCTATCCTAGTAATCCACATCTCCTCTACTTTTTCTTCTGTATAATAAAACTGTACATCATCCTTCGCATAAACGTTTTCCATCAAAAAAAGAAATAAAAAGATAAACAATAATTTTTTCATAGCAATTCCTCCTCTACTATGATTGTTATTGATTTATCTTTCATTTCCTTTTTATTTTTTACTTTTTTTCTCTTTTTTATTACTTTTAAGTTTTCTTACTACATTTACAATTAAGATACCAATATATTGGAAAAATACAATAATACAAGTAATAAATACTGCATCTAACCAAGCAGGTGTATGATCTAAACTTCCTTGGGATGTAATTCCATATAATTCAATAATCGTAAATCTATTAATAAATAGAAGAATTAAAATATAAATAAAGAAAAATCCAAACATAATTTGTTTTTCTCTAAATTTATTCATACCATAAATACCAATCGTTGGTAAAATAGTAAAAATTACAAATGCTGCCATCCAAATCACTGGTTTTACATCAAAAACAACTTTTGGAACCAAAAAGAATAATAATAAATATACAATAATATCTAAAACGATTACATATTTATAGTCTTTTAACTTATCTAATAGATAACTACCAAGAATCATTACTTTCTCACGAATTTGACTATCCTTTGTTACTACTTCTATTTCTTCCTTTTTAGTGGCTTTCTTCGTCTCTTTCTTCTCTACTTTTTTCTCCTCTTTTAAAGTTTCCTTTTTTGGAGATTCTTTCTTAGAAGCTTCTTCTTTTTTGACTTCCTTTTTTTCCGCTTTAATATCTTTTTCCTTCTTTTCAACTACTTTTTCTTTACCAGTTTCCTTTTTCTCTGGTATATTTTTTTCCTTAATCTCTTTTTCGTTATCCTTACTCATACTATCACCTATCATTAGTTTATCATACTTTTTTCAAAAAGTAATCATAAAAGGAAAAAATAACATAAAAAAGCTACATGATATTTTCTATTTCAAGTAGCTTTTTCTTTATTATAATGTTATTTGCAACTATAACCACTTTTCTCAATTTTAATTTTGAATCATAAGTTACTCCAGACATTTCTGAATAGGTAGGCCCCATAAATGTATCAAGACCTAATTTTCCTTCTTCAGCATCATCTTTAGGATTGGCCTTAAAAGTCATTTTAAAAATTGCTGTACTTATTTTATTATCTTTGAATTTAATGGTAGACTCAACTGTTTCATCTATCTCTGACGTAGTACAAACTAATTTTTTACTACCACAAACTGTTACACATAATAAAGTAACTATTATAATTGGTAAGCAAATAATTTTTCATTTTTTCTACTCCCTTTTTATCATTTTAAATCGAATTTTACTTAATTACAATATTTACTAATTTTTTAGGAATAACAATCATCTTAACAACTTCATGTCCATCTAAATAAGTTTTAACGTTTTCAATAGATTGCGCAAGTTCTTTCATCTCTTCTTCTGTTGCACTTATACTTACTGTGATTTTTCCTCTTACTTTTCCATTTACTTGGACAACCATTTCATAGCTATCTTCTACTGTCTTTTCTTCTTCATAAGTTGGCCATGGTGAGATTGATAACATATCTCCCAATTGACAGTTTTCATTAATTTCCTCTGTAATATGTGGAGCAATTGGATTTAATAAGTGAATTAAAACACGTAAATCATCTTTTGTTATAGACTCTTCTTTTTCAATTTCATTTAAGAAAATCATAAGTGCTGATACAGCAGTATTATATTTTAAATTAGTTAAATCATTCGTAACTTTTTTAATGGTTTGATGTACTAAAGTTTCTTTTGTATATCCTGACTTATCATTTAATTTCTCTTGTAATCTCCAAATACGATCTAAAAACTTTTTACATCCCTTAAGTCCATTTGTAGACCAAGATGCTTCATGTTCATAGTCACCAATAAACATTTCATAAGTACGTAGAGCATCTGCCCCCATTTCCTCTACAATATCATCTGGATTAATAACGTTTCCTTTTGATTTACTCATTTTCTCGCCATTAGATCCTAGAATCATACCATGACTAACACGAGTCCATATCATTTCTTTGCTAGGAACAAGACCAATATTATATAAGAATTGTACCCAGAATCTAGCATATAGTAAATGTCTTGCAGTATGTTCCATACCACCATTATACCAATCTACTTTTTTCCAATATTTCATAGCATCCATACCAGTAAATGCTTCATTATTATGAGAATCCATAAATCTTAAGAAATACCAACTAGATCCAGCCCAGTTAGGCATCGTATCTGTTTCACGTCTAGCAGTACCACCACAACATGGACAAGTAGTATTTACCCAATCTGTAATATTAGCAAGTGGGCTTTCTCCATTTTCTGTTGGTTCATATTCTGCTACATCAGGTAATAATAGTGGTAACTCATCTTCTTTCATTGGAACCCATCCACATTTTGGACAATCTATCATTGGAATTGGTTCTCCCCAGAATCTTTGTCTTGAGAAAATCCAATCTCTCATCTTGTAGTTTACTTTCTTTTCTCCTACCTTTTTCTCTTCTAACCAAGCAATCATTTTATCAATTGCCTCTTGTTTATTTAAACCATTTAATTGTTCTGAATTAACATGAACACCATCATCTGTCATGGCACCTTCCCCAAATAAAGCACGAGTAGCATCATATTTATGGGCATTACTTGTTAAAGTATCAATCAATTTATCTTTATCAATCCACATTACATCAGCTAAATCAATTTCTTCTTGGGCTCTATCTTCTTGTTTTAAACTGTTTAATTTACCAACAATCGTATGACACTCAATATGACGATTAACATCTTTATGAGCTGCATAGAAATTATCAAAGTAGATAAATTCCATTTCAGAATCAATTGTAATATCTGTATAACCAGTTTCCTCTACTACTTCACGAATACCTGCTTCAATAGGAGTTTCTTCTCCTTCAATACCACCCATTACAAAGTTAATCCAATTAAACTTCTTATTATGTACACATAAGTATTTATCCTCTGTTGGATGTTTTATTACCACATTAACAACTTTTCTATCTGTCATTGGTTTATCAGGACGAATAGCAGAATCACCAGTACCTACAAAGTTCTTTGCTATTACTTGAATAATAGGTAAATTAAATTTCTTAGCGAAATCATAATCCCTTTCATCATGAGAAGGAACTGCCATTATCGCACCTGTTCCATAACTTGATAAAACATAGTCACTAATATAGATTGGAATTTTCACTCCATTTACAGGGTTAATTGCATAAGCACCAGTGAATACACCAGTCTTCTCTTTATTTAATTCTGTTCTTTCCATGTCATTTTTTAAAGCACAGGCTTTTTTATACTCTTCTACTTCAGCCTTTTTATCAGGTGTAGTAATCTCATCTACATAAGCATGTTCTGGTGCTAATACACAATAAGTTGCTCCATATAACGTATCACTTCTTGTTGTAAATACAGTAAATTCTTTATCATGTCCATCTACTTTAAAATTAACATTAGCTCCTACCGATTTACCAATCCAATTGATTTGTCCTAATTTTACTTTCTCAGCAAAGTTCGTATCTTCTAATCCTTGTAATAAATCTTCAGCATAATCTCCCATACGTAACATCCACTGTGATTTTTCCTTTTGAACAACTGGGGAACCACATCTTTCACATACTCCCCCTGCTGCATCTTCATTAGAAAGTACAGATTTACAAGTTGGACACCAATTTACTGGAATTGTATCTTTATAAGCCATTCCATGTTTATAAAATTGTAGGAATTGCCACTGTGTCCATTTATAATATTCTGGATCTGTAGTTGAAAATTCTCTTGTCCAATCAAATGAAAAACCTAGTTTTTGCATTTGCCCTTTAAATGTTTTGATATTTTCACGTACTGCTTCTTTTGGATGAATATGATTTTTGATCGCATATTGTTCTGCTGGTGCACCAAAAGCATCCCACCCCATTGGATATAAAACATTCATTCCTTGCATTCTTTTCATACGTGCAATTGCATCTTGTGCGGTATAACTTCTTACATGTCCAACATGTAATCCTGAACCTGATGGATAAGGGAACTCTACTAATACATAGTATGGTTCTTTCTCACTTCCATTTTTTGCTTCAAAAATCTTGTTATCTTCCCAATATTTTTGCCATTTCTCTTCTATTTTCTTAAAATCATAATGCATTATTTTTCTCCTCCTTGTTTCTTTTGATAATAACGACCTATTTTACTATAAATAATTAATATGAATGGTACTAATAAAACAATTCCTACTACCAGTACAGATACCATCCAAAGCAGAAAGTTTGGAATGATATTTTGTAATAAACATACTACTGTCACTACCGTTGATAGAATAAAAGCATTCGATAGCGCTATTACTCGTACCAATGATTTCATATTAATTTTACTATAATCTAACTTATATTTTTTAGATAGTAAAGATAATTCTTTTCCATCTTTCATGTTTTCTAGAACTTTCTCTTTTCTAATTACGAACAGTTCATAGAATAAATAAATCAGGACAAACATCCCTAACCATAATAATAATTCTAACATCTTCCCTCCTATAAACAAAAAAAAGTATCATGATGAAGGGACGATTTATCGCGGTACCACCCTTCTTCATAATACTTCTATTATGCACTTCAATCTTTAACGCAGATAACGTCTCCTTAGAGAAGCTCCAAAGCAAGTTCATAGCCATCCATCAAAAGTTTTCACCAACCACTTTCTCTCTATAGATATTAGACTACTACTACTCTTTTTCTTCGCTTTATGACTAATATTATATTACAACTGTGCGATATATTCAAGTAATTTTATAAATAATTGAACATATTTTGTTTCTAAACCAGTTCTTCCTTGACCAAGCTTACGCATTGCGATTCTTTTCTTATTAACTGGTTCTTCACTCATAAATAAATCATAAATTTGCTCTTTTTGTTTTGTAGGGATTGGAATATCACTAATAATAGACTCAATCTCTTCCATAACAATGCGCACCGCATCTATCTCAATATCTTTACCCTTACAGTTAATCGTTAACTGTTGAGTAGTTGGTGCATTACTAACTTCTACAATGAAATCTGGACCTTCTGTATAAGTCACACAGTCTATTTTAACATCCCTTACAAAAGCAGTAACATCTTCTGATTTCTTTGTATTCCTGAAACGAATTTTATAATTTCTTTCATCCGGAATAATTCCTGTCTTACCTTCAATTGGTCTAATGATAACAGTATAATTATTTGGTAAATAATTATAATCAATTAAACTTAGTAAATAATATCCCTTTAAATATAAGTCAGTAGTTCCATCGTCTTCATACATACGATAGTTATTACTTTGCCCAGGGAATATTTGAATTTCTAAATCTTTTGGTGGAGTTGTATCATTTAAATCTGGATTATTAGACATTGGAATAATAGCACCAGCTTTTGCAAATACAGGATAATCTTGATCCCTAAAGAAGGAAACATATTTTTTTCCACCTGGGAATTTCTTTCCTGTTACAAAATCATACCAAGTTCCTTCTGGTAAGAAGAACTTTTGAATAACACGATTCATGACTAACTCTTTTTTCTTGGTAATCGGACAAACAAAGAATTGACTACCAAAATAATATTCATTACGATATAAGCCATCATCATATAGTTCTGGATAACGATAATAAATTGGTTGAATTAGTGGAATTCCATACTTATAATACTTATAAGCTTCTGAATAAAGATATGGAATCAAACGATGACGTAATTGTAAATAATCTTTTGCAATTGCATACGTTCTCATATCCCAACGCCATGGCTCTCTCTTATAGAATCTTCCTACATCTGCACTTAATTTTAAAATAGGTGAAAAAGTTCCTAATTGAATATAACGAGTATAAAGTTCACTATCTTCTGTTCCAAAGAAGAATCCACCAATATCATGACTCCACCAACTAATCCCCAAATTAGTAGCTTTACCATTAAAGAATGGAATAGCCTTTAAAGTATTCCAACTAACAGTGGATTTTCCAGCATATAATACAGGATAACGATGAGCTGCTATAGTACCATTATATCCATATACCATTGGTCTACGCTTATAATCTCTCATCATATCATAGAAGTGATAATGTTTTAAAAGAGTTAATGCTTCTAATTGGTTTTGATCATACCAATCTACCCAGAAAAAGTCTACTCCAAATTTATCTAATGGATGGATAAATACTTTTAAATATACATCCACTGTTTTAGCATCATACACATTAAATGGAATAACACCATTTGGTAAAGGTTGTAAATACTTTTTAGCTTCTTCATAATACGCATCAATTGGATAAAAACCTTCTACTGGATTAATATTTAACCCGATACGGATTCCTTTAGAGTGCATTAAATCTACTAATCTCGTAGGATTTTGAATATATTCTCCATTAAAAGTAAATCCCGTTTTTAAATGATTTTCTCCTTCTTTCAAGCGGATATGCCAATCCTTATCTAACATAATTATAGACATTGGAATTTCATTGGTATCAAAATTCTTAACTAATTCTTCTAACCCTTCTTCTGTATAACTATCATTTCTACTCCACCAGTTACCTAATGCATATCTTGGAATAAGTGCTGGATACCCTGTCAACATGAAATAATCTTTTAGTGCTAAAGTAAAATCTTGAAAATACATAAACAGATAAATATCTATACCAGGATTTTCTCTTTGTAAACAATTTCCACGAGCATTGAACACTTTTGTATTAGAATCATCAATAGTAGCAAAACCATCAACTGAATATAATCCTTTCATGTTATAACGATTATCTTCTTCTTTACTATCTGTTACTTGTAATACAGGAGCCATAAAGTTTTTAGCTTCTGGATGTCCATAGTACCACACACGATCTGTATTATTTAATTCCACTCTCAAATTAACAGACTTATTCACATTTGTTCCTTTAAATGGTGCATTCTTTGCATAAGTTAATTTAAAATATTTAGTAGTGACAATAATAGAACTTCCATTATCTGCTACTTGGAAATCAGTTTGAGGAAAATTTCTACATAGTACTAACTCTGTAGGTCTATCTTCAAAAATACCATTTTCATTATATTCTAAACGAACAAGTCTCTCTGTTAAAATGGTAATACGAAATTTTTCTCCTACTAATACACTAGAAGGATTTGCTCTTGACTTACTTAAATCTAATGCAAATTGATCTCCTAAATCATACATATTCTCACCCTTTTTCTATAATTCTTCTATCTTCATAAAGTTTGTATTTTTTACTTCTTTAAAAGGATATCCTCCTGTAATAATAATGCGATCTCCTGGTTGTGTAGATATCAAATCAAAGGTTACCTTTTTAGAAACTTGAATAATTTTATCAAAATCTTTTAAGTCATCTATTAATACTGGATTAACAGCAAAATGTAATTGTAGTGATTTTACAGTAGATTCATTTGGACTTACAGCGATAACTGGGCAACTTGGTCTACAGTTACTCATCTTCCTTGCTGTATATCCACTCATAGTTGGCGCTATAATCGCACAACATTTTAATTTGCTAGCACATCCTACAACACTATGAGAAATCATACTAGTAATATCCATTTCTTGTTCTTCTTTATTCTTTATAAAATCTAAATAATCAATATCTTTTTCAGCAGAATTAATAATTTTTTCCATCATAGTAAGTGTCTCAATTGGAAATTTACCAACCGTAGTTTCATTACTTAACATAACAGCATCTGCTCCGTCTAACACCGCATTGGCAACATCTGATACTTCTGCACGTGTTGGACGAATAGTTCTTTCCATAGAAGATAATAATTCGGTTGCTACAATACTAACAATTCCTGCTTTATGGCATTTATCAATAATTTTCTTTTGTACACCTGGAACTCTTTCAACAGGAATATCTACCCCTAAGTCTCCTCTAGCTACCATAATACCATCACTTACACGAATGATTTCATCTAAATTATTAACAGCTTCTTCTGTTTCGATTTTAGAAATTAATCCAATATGATCATTCTTTAAACGAATTAGTATATCGCTTACAGCAAGGACATCCTCTTGTGTTGCCACATAAGAAAGCGCTAAAAAGTCAACATTCATTTTATGGGCAAATACAATATCGGTCTCATCTTTCGTATTCATCTTTGGTAAATTTAGTTTTACTCCTTCTACTGCAACCGTTTGAGTATTTTCAATAGTACCGTCTGTTAAAACTTCACAGATAATGCAGTCATCTTTCTTATCAATTACGAGAAAAGACATCATCCCATCTTTTACTTTAATAATATCATTATAATTTACATCTTTAATTAAGCCACTATAATTAACCGAAAATTTCGTACTATCTCCAGCAATATCATCCATGTAAATACGAATCTTATCGCCCTTACGGAAATAAGCTTCCCCATTTACAAATTTGCCAGTACGAACTTCTGGGCCCATTAAATCTATCATCGTTGCAATACTTAAGTGTAACTCCTCATTTAATTCTTGTATTTTTTCTATAATATCCTTACAGAAATTATAGTTGGCATGACTCATATTTAAACGAGCAACATCCATTCCTCCTACCATCAATCTTTTAATCTGTTCTTTTTCCATAGTAGCCGGCCCTATTGTGACAACAACCTTAGTCTTATTTAACATACTATTCACCTATTATCAATTATATCATAATAATAAAAATTTACAAGGAAAGTTCCCACTAAAAAAAGAAAATTAGTAGATTTCTCTACTAATCTTTTTAACTATAAATTTCTAATTTATTTTCTACTAAATGAACAGTACTTATGAATCCTAATACAATTAATAAAAGCATAAATCCATCTATTACAAAATCCATATACTCTTCCACATTTACCCCCATCATCATTTCTCCAAAAAGACCAACTAAAATTCCAAAAACAAAGTATCCAAGAATAAAGGAAAGAATCCCAATCGCTTTTCCATTTGGAAATTGACTTTTAAAGAAACAAAAGATAGTTGTAACAATAGAAGAAAATGCGGTAGAGTAAAAAATCATAAAAAGGAAAACACGTAATAAATAGATTGGATGTTCTAAAATGAATTCTCCCATCTCTCCTAACATATCAATTAAAAGACTTTCTTCGACTGCTGCTATTACTATAAAAAGACCAAAAACAAATATAAAAGCATAAATAACATTCATCGCAATAGCAATGATATACTTAGCCATTAATAATTTAGATGCTGATATTGGAATCATACTCTCTAATAAAAAGGTTGGCTTTTTAAACGTCTCTATTGTCCTTTTCGTTCCATAAAAGAAAGCTGCAAAAAAGGATATTGATAAAATAATAGTATACGCTATTGTTAATAATCCGCCAATCGTATTATCAAGCATATCCATTTTAATAAAAATAAACTCTAAAAGGAAGATAATGGCAATGGCAGAAAACCAAACCTTATTTCCTTTAAATATAGACTTAAATTCCCATTTCATATAACTAGACATGACTAAACACCTCAATATAATGCTCTTCTAAGCTCTTTCCATCCCTTGTTAAATTCTTCTTATCATCATAAAGAATTATATTTCCATTTTTCAAAAATACAACATCATCTAATATCTCTTCTGTATCTTTTATCAAATGAGTCGAAATCAATATAATATTTTCTGGTGTGGAAGCCTCTTTTATAACCGTAAGCATCTCATGCTTAATGAGAGGATCTAAACTTCCTAAAGGCTCATCCAACAAATAGATTGGAACATTTCTAGAAAGAGTTAACATAAGAACTACTTTTTCTTTATTTCCTTTTGATAATTTTGGAATATCCATTTCTACCGGAAGCCCTAATCTTTGACATAATGTATAAGCTCTATTCACATCAAAATCTTGGAACATATCTTGATAATATGCAATAGCATCGCTTACCTTCATCGTACTATATAAGTATTCCCTATCAGGCATAAAAGAAATATACTTTCTTGTCTCATAACCAATATCTGCACCACAAATTTTAATATTTCCCATTTGCGGACGAATAATTCTCATAAAAAGTTTTAACATCGTTGTCTTACCACTACCATTTGGTCCTAAAAGTCCCACAATACTTCCTTTTTTTAGTGATAAGTTTACACAATTTAAAGCTACTATATTGCCATATGTTTTTGTTACATTTAGTAATTCTAAAACAGCTTCATTCACTTTGAAACACACTCCTATCCTTTTTCAGTATAACATAATATATGTTCTAGAGCAACAAAAAATACACTTATTCAGTGTATTTAAATCCATACTCCAAAGATAATAGCTGACATACTAAGTAGTAATCCTACAACCCAAAATAGCTTAACAATATCTCTTTCATCCCAGCCTAATTTTTCTAAATGATGATGCAAAGGAGTCATTAAAAATACTTTTTTATGGAAATATACCATACTAATAATTTGAATTAAACAGACAACTGTTTCTAAAATAAATACTCCAGCTACTACAATAAATGTAATTTCATGTTTAGAAATAATAGCTACTGAAGCTAAGGTTGCTCCTAAAGATAAGGAACCAGTATCTCCCATAAATACTTTAGCTGGATGCGTATTGTAAACTAAGAAACCAAGTAAAGATCCCACTAATACAAAGCAAAATATCGCAATATCTTCTGTCCCAGCAATCGCTCCACTATTCCAACTAATCAAAGCAAATGCTAAAAAAGCCATTACTGATAAACCACCAGCTAAACCATCTAATCCATCCGTAATATTCACAGCATTACTACTTGCTACTAACACAAATAACAAGAATATTCCATAGAACCATCCCATATCTATCTTAAACCCTAAAGTATAAGCATCTAGTACAGGTTCTGCTCCTCCATGCATATAGATAGCAAAGAAGATAAGGGCAATAATCAGTTGCCCTGCTAATTTTTGAAACTCTGTTAATCCTATATTGTTTTTTCTTTTAATAATCAAGAAATCATCTATAAATCCTAAAGCTGCATAAGCTAAAAATACAAACAGAACAATTAGCAAATTGGGAGAAAACTCAATTTTCCCCATAAATAATAAAATAATGGTAGCAACTATTGTTGGTATGATAAAAATAATTCCCCCCATTGTTGGAGTACCATCTTTATCATGATGTTTCTTTTCTAAATACGTGCTAACTTTCTGTTTCGCTATTCTTCTAAGCAGTGGTATCGCTATTAACCCAAATATAACAGCAATTATAAATCCTATCATCATTGCTAACATTGCTTTAGTTAGTACAAGCATTGCATCATCCCCTATATATTATCTAAAACTATTTTCTTATCATCAAAAAATATTTTTTCAGTTCCAATAATTTGATATTTTTCGTGCCCTTTTCCAAGCACTAATAGTATATCATCTTTTGTTAGAAATTGTATACCCCTTTTAATAGCTTCTTCTCTATTTACTTCAATTTCATAATTTACACAATCAAGATTTTTTACAATGTCTTTTAAAATTCTAATAGGATTTTCATTTCTAGGATTGTCACTTGTAAAAATAACATAATCAGATTTTCTAGTTGCTATTTCACCCATTATTGGCCTTTTTTTAGCATCTCTATCTCCACCACAACCAACAACTGTAATAATCTTTTTATGCTCTAATTCTCCTACACTATCTAAAATATTTTCTAAAGCATCTGGTGTATGGGCATAGTCAATAATAATTTTATTGGTATTATAATCAATACTATCCATTCTTCCTTCTGGAGAATAACATTGACTCACGATTCCTTTTAATTCTTGATAATTATATCCTAATTGATAAAAAAGACAGATAGCAGACGTCATATTATATATATTATATTTTCCTAAAAGAGACATTTGATACTCTTCTTCATTCAATTTAAAGAAAGAAGTTTCTCCTACCATTTGATAATCTGTATTAGAATATCCATAAGTAACATAATTTCCTATTTCAAAATAACTTGCACATGGATCATCTCTATTGATAATAGAAATGCCATTTTCTTTTACTTTATAAAATAATTGTTGTTTCGCTTTTAAATAATTTTCCATTGATTTATGGTAATCTAAATGATCTTGCGTTAAATTCGTAAATATTGCATAATCATATTCTAAAAAATCTACTCTTCCCTGATCTAACGCTTGACTACTTACTTCCATAACCGCATACTTACATCCAGCTTCTACACTCTTCTTTAATAACTTATATAATTCAATAGAACCTGGTGTCGTATTTTTTAAATCACGAACTTTATCGTCTATATAAAAACCTAATGTACCTATATAACTACAAGGGATATCTAACATCTTAAAAATTTGCCATATTAAAAAACAAGTAGTAGTTTTTCCATTTGTACCAGTTACTCCAATCACTTGAATTGGTAGTTCTCTTTTTTTTAAATAAGTAGTTAAATACTCCTTTGTAGAAGAAACAATCTCAGTCTCAACCGAATAATCTCCTCTTTCTGCAATAATCTTTTTTGCACCATTTTCTATTGCTTCTTTTATATAATCATGTCCATCATAAGTTGTTCCTTTTATCGCTAGAAAAGTATCTCCCTCTCGTACTTTTCTAGAATCACATTTTAGCATAAGAACACCTCAATATAGTCTATGGGGAAATTACTCTTATGTGCAAAAAAGAGAGTCGAATTACTCAACTCTCTATTTTAATTTTTTCTTCCTTTAAAATTTGTTCCACAGCTTTTCTATCATTAAATGGAATTTTTTCATCTTTTACAATAATAAATTCTTCATGTCCTTTTCCTAAAATTAATAATAAATCATTTTCTTTTAATAAAGATACCGCATACCTGATAGCTTCCATTCTATTCTTTTCTACTTTATAGTGACGTAATTCATTACCTTCTAACATATCTTTTACAATATCATCAAACTCTTCCTCATGTAAATCATCACTAGTTACTACTACATAGTTTGCACTATGAAGTGCAAGTTGCATCATAATAGGTCTTTTTTTAGCATCTCTACTTCCTGTACAACCAAATACAATATAAGTATTTCTATGTGGCAATTCCTCTATCGTTTTAAAAATGTTTTCCATCGCATCTGGCGTATGGGCATAATCGATAATAACTGTATTTTTATGGAATGTCACCATTTCCATTCTACCAGGAGGTGGCATCAACGATGGTACTACTCTTTCTATTTCTTCCTTAGATATTCCCATTAAATCTAGCACAATAGTTGCACATAATACATTGTAGACATTATATTTACCAATTAAAGATGTATGAATATGTAAATTATTTACTGAAAAATTACTACCGTAACTATGCAATTCTAAATCTTTTATTTGATAATCACTCTCTGCAAAGCCATATGTCTTTACATTTTTGATTTCATAATAGCTATGATAACTATCATCTAAATTGACAATAGAATTTCCACTTTCCTTCAACTGATAAAATAACTGTTGTTTTGCTTTCGCATAGTTTTCCATTGTCTTATGATAATCTAAATGATCTTGTGTTAAATTCGTAAATATTGCATAATCAAAAGGAATTTTATTCATTCTACCATAAGATAATCCTTGGCTACTTACTTCCATAACAACATGTTTGTAACCCGTTTCATAGCACTCCACTAACATTTCATACATATCACAAAGATCAGGTGAAGTATTTGGCAAATCACAAACTTTTTCTTTTTTATAAAAACCAACAGTTCCTATATAAGCTGCATTCTTTTTCAATTTATTTAATGCTTCATAAAGTAAATAAGCAGTAGTAGTTTTTCCATTTGTACCAGTAAGACCTACTATCACCATCTCTTCTAAATAAGTGTGATAAGAATTGTATAATAACTCTTCTAAATATTTGCGAGTATCTTCCACAATTATCGTTTCTACAGAGTATTCCCCTTTTTCTGCTACTACCTTTGTTGCGCCATTTTCTATTGCTTTTTCTATATAATCATGTCCATCTGTAGCGATTCCTCTCAAAGCCACAAAAGTATCTCCCTTTTTTACTTTTCTAGAATCTGTCTTGATAGTAAACATATTACGCCCCCTCTACTACTTGATAATCTAAGTAATTCTTATTATAGGAAACTAAATTATTAATTTCACGGTATTCCAATTTCACTTGTAAATCCCCATATAAAGGATAATAATCTTGATAGTTTATCACTATTTCTACAATCATCTTATCACTTTCTATAATCTCTAAAAGAATAGATTTATCATTTTCTACATATTCATAACTAGAAATCTTTTTACCATCTTTGTATTCCTTTTCTTCCACTAATTTAGAAGAATTTATCATAGTTTTCAAAGATTCTTTATTTAATTCTTTTATGGATAAAGTAACTATAAAATCATTAGAAAGCTTCAATTCTTTTAAAATAGAATCTACTTTATAAACATTTTTCAAAGAAGAATAATACTCCTCTCCCAAATAATTGAAATAATAATGATTATCAAAATAAGTACCTATTATTTCCTCTGTCTTTCCTTGATAAGAGAACGTATAGGTATATTCAAAACTTTTCATACTAGAATAAGTTTCAACAGAATCTACTTCATTAGAATTGTTAGAAGTATGGGAACTTGGTGTTGGATGTGGTATTAAAATGATTATAATATAGGAGATAAAAAAGAAAAGCATCCAAGCACCTAATTGAAGCAAAGCCTTCTTCCTAGGATTTTTTGACATTTCCTTTATCTTTTTTATTAGCGTTTTCATCTTTTTTATCATAGAACACCTATTCAAACTTTTTACCAATCAAGTCTTCTTTATTAGGATAACCATTTAAATAATCTCGTACCAACATTTTTTTCTTTCCCTCTGGTTGTATAACTGTTAAAATGATTTCTCCATCACCTGTTGAAACACAAATGCCATCTTTTTCTAGTGCTACTATTTTTCCGTAATCAGAATATTTCTTTTCTATTCCTATCCTAGAAAACCATACTTTCATACGTTTTCCATCTAACATAGTGTATGCGACTGGAAAGCTATTTAATCCGCGAATTTGATTATACACTTCTCTTCTCGTATTTGAAAAATCAATTCTCTCATCTTCTGGCTTAATATTATAAGAGAAAGTTGCCTCCTCTTCCTTTTGTTTCACATATTCTACATTGCCACTAATAATATCTGGCATAGTCTCTTTTAATAAATCACTACCAAGAACACTTAATTTATCAAATAAAGTTTCTGCTGTATCTAATTCGTCTATTGGTATTTCCCTCTGTCTAATAATATCTCCATCATCCATACCAATTCCCATCTTCATAATAGTAACACCACTTGTAGGATCTCCTTCTATAATCGCTCTATGAATAGGAGCTCCTCCACGATGTCTTGGTAATAAAGAAGCATGTACATTGATACAACCATACTTAGGATAATCTAACATCTCTTTTGGTATAATCTGTCCATAAGCACATGTTACAATCATATCTGGTTGAAGTTCTAATATATCACTATATTCTTTTCTTACCTTTATAGGTTGAAATAAAGGAATATTAGTTTCTAAAGCTACTTCTTTCACAGGAGAAGTACTCATCTTACCACTTCTACCAATTGGTTTATCTGGCTGAGATACTATTCCAACTACCTTATAATTTTCTATTAACATTCTAAGTACAGGAACACTAAAATCTGGAGTTCCCATAAATACTACTCGAATCTCTTTATTCATACTATCACCATATCCATTATAATATGTTTTTATACTTTTTACCAAACTTTTAAGAATTATATTTTGCTACTAAAACTTTATTTTTCTCTAATAAACCTTCTTCTCTTGCAAAAGAAGGCTCTACTACATGCTCCGAATAACAAGTTCTCTCTTGTTCTTCTAGCTTTTTACACTTTTCTCCATATTCTAAGGCCCATTCTCTTACTTTTCTCATACTATCAATATTCTCTTCATTTTCTAACCAAGCAATAACATCCTCATCCGTTAAAACTTTACCCTTATAATGAAACTCCCCATTTGGATAATTTTGCACCATATGTCTAGAAATAGGCCACTGTCTTGCTTCTACACCAATGCAAACTTCTAAAGGAGGATCTACCATTTCCTTCCAATGTGGATAACAAAAAACAACTGGTATATCTGTTCCATATAATTTATATCCTGTTGCGGTAGACGTAGTTCCATCTAATAAAATCCCACTAGAAAGATGTAGATTTCTAACACCCATCCAACCTCTATTATAACTTTCTTTCCAACTGTTAGGTAATAAGATTTTTCTTTTTTTTACAAGAATTCCTTCTAAAATTGTATTTTTATCTTTCTGCATTTTTTCTTTCTCCTTATAATTTTATACTTATATTCTATCATATAATGAATAGATATTTGCATAATTTTAAGATTTTTTCTTTATTATTTGTTATAATAATCTAGGTGATTTTATGAATCTAAAAGATTTAAATACCCCTGAAAAAGTTATGGAATTTATGGGAAACATTGACTACGGGTGGATTGGAACAGATAACAAAATTAGAACAAACACAATTAAAGGAATCCAAAAATTCTATCGAACACAGAGTCCTAATGAACTATTAACTACTAGATATGGAATTTGTATTGATGATGTAGAACTTGAAAGGCTATTACTTTCCCCTTACTATCATACAAAATCATTCGCTATTATATCCTCCATCATCTTCCATTCTTTCTTACTATTAGAAAAAAATGGAGTATACACTTACTTTGAATACTCTTCCTATAAAAATAGAGGAATTAATCACTTTCTAACAGAGGAAGAAGCTTTAGAACATGCCCTAAAAAGTTTCATGAAATCTCATAATATAAAAAACAGAAATAAGCTTTTTTTAGTAGAATATCCTACTATTCCCCCTAATACTACCTTTGAAGAAATGAAAAATATCCTTACTAAAAGACCAAATCTATTAGATAAAAACAATAAAGATATGAAAACTTACTAATTTTCATATCTTTTTCATTCTATTTTTTATATAAAATTTTACATACATATATTAGCCATTAACCTCTATAGGTATCCTCTTCTTCATATCCACCCATATAATAAATGTCTACATCGTAAAATGCGCCTATTTGATGAAAAAAATCTATATCTTTTGGATTCAAATATACTGATGGACACTGACTTCCATATATTTCAATAACTAAAGAAAAAACAAAATCACAATTCCATTTTTGCTTTATTTGTTGAAGTTCTTTTGTTTTAGGCAATAACTTCCTAATTAACTTCCTTAATGGTTTACAAGAGTCTGGAGAGAATTCATATTTAGTTGATATCTCCCATCTGCCAACTTTTTTTGATATTGGAAAAGATACACTTTTATCATTTCTATTAAATGATTCATCTGGTGTTATTTCTAACAATTGAGTAATAATATCCGTATTAATATTTTTTCCTTCTATACAAAACTCTGCTTTTACTAAAGATTTCCATTCTTCCATTCATGCACCTCATTTTATCTTTATATATGTATTGATTCCCCCATGTTGTGCGCCTCTAGGAAAAATCCATATGTAGCCATCATCCTTATTTAAATATATATCACAACGAGAACCATTTTTTTAAATCCATATTCTTTTTTAAAGGAGTGTATAAAACAGTTGCAGTTGTTCCAATAACAATAGCTATTCCAATAGCAATATCATCCGCTATTGCTATCATACCACTAGGATCACTAAACATAATAGGATTGTTACTACAATACACATATAGGTTATATTCTAAGATATCTCCATTTGCTCCTAATATACTATCAGCACTTATAAATCTTCCTAAAGTTGGATTATAGTATCTACTATTTAAATAATATAGATTAGTTTCTGTATCATAGTAGTATCCTCTATATCTATATGGGTTTATATCTCCTATATTATCTTCTGTTAGATTATTTACTGTTACTACTCCCCATGTGTTATATGTATAGTTTGCTACAGCATTAAATTCAAAATCTAATATCTCTATTATATCACCTTGTATGTTTTTTACAAAGTAATATATGTTATTATAAAGAAAAAGAATTGATCTTTTTATTCAATTCTTTCTTCATTTTTTATGGAGTTTTACTTAATTTTATTAAATATCATAATCTATAGATAAACTATCAAAAAGTTTGTCTATAGTAACATAATATAATTGCAAATCATCATAAGCCATATTATAACAAGTTTCGTCATACTCAACTTTATCTAAATCTGATAAATATTTTTTAGTTAATATATCTATATATTCTCTAATTCCCATATTAAAGTTTAAATTAACTGACATAAGTTTCATTATATCATTAATGCAACTTTTTATACTATCTAATGTATCGTCTGATAAAAAACTCAAAGTATCATTCAAAATACATTCCAAGTAATCAATACGCTTTTGTGGTGAAACATGCAAAGTTGAAGTTCCAATAATATATCCTAATGTTATTTCTTTGAACTTTTTTTCTTGACTTACAAATTTATTTTTTAATTTTGATTTTCTTAAGCATTCAATGCTTTTAAAGAATACTAATTCTCCCACTTCAACAACATTAACTTTTGTATGTCTAAGAAACATATAATTACCTCCTATCATGGTTTATAATGATGATGATAGCCATCTTTAGGATCCCACTCAAATCGAAAGATACTACCATAGTTTCCACTTTTTTTATAGCCTGAGATGTTTATAAATGTTAACCCAGGTCTATTATATTTTAATTCAAAACTAGGATTTCTATAAAGAAATTCTACATTTTTTATTTTATACCCATTACCATTATTGATTTTAGGAAATTTTCCTGATTTTACTGATGTATCAACCACTACACTACTTAATAATATAGGCCCTGCAATATCATTTCCTAAACTATAACCAATGTTGTACCAATTACCACTTTTTATTGCACCAGAAACATTATTATATATATTTCCAATTACTTTATGTGGAAGCCAATTTCCACTTGTAATATATGAAATTGAAGAATCAAATGTTCCTACGGGGTCAGTCACTGCTTCATATGCAAATTTAAATGGAAATGTAACTGTATCAATAGTACAATCGCCTATTCCTACTAATAAACCATGACTAAATTTTACAGCATCTTTTCCAAATTTCTTAGCTCCTTCTACTAAATCATCTAGAAAAGAATTTCCAGAAGAATCACTAAACATAATAGGATTGTTACTACAATATGCATATTGGTTATATTCTAAGATATCTCCATTTGCTCCTAATATACTATCAGCACTTATAAATCTGCCTAAAGTTGGACTATAGTATCTACTATTTAAATAATATAGATTAGTTTCTGTATCATAGTAGTATCCTCTATATCTATATGGGTTTATATCTCCTATATTATCTTCTGTTAGATTATTTACTGTTACTACTCCCCATGTGTTATATGTATAGTTTGCTACAGCATTAAATTCACAATCTAATATTTCTATTATATCACCTTGTATGTTTTTTACAAAGTAATATGCTTCTACTAATAATAAAAAGAAACTGTTGCAATCCAGTTTCTTTCAAACTTCTATAATAAACCTCTTTTTTTTAAGAATTCCTCTATTCTTTTATCTTTCTCTTCTCTGTTAATTCCTCTTTTTTCCCAATAATCTAATTGATAAATTTCAGCCTGTTTTAAGTTATAATTTTTGTATGATTCAATTACCGAATATTCTAAAGACTTCCACAAAACATTCTTTTCAAGACTTGTTGTCGTAAAACTTCCTTTATTAGAAACATTATATTCAATTTTTGGAAAAACTATTTTGTTATCAAAATTTCCTATATATTGTAATTCTTTTGGAATTACCCTTTTTGACGATGTAAGTATTTGAAATTCATAGAAAGGTGTGAGTTTATTTTCATCTTTTGGCTGTCTCAGATCGTCTACAGTAACATCTACTATATACTTGTACATATATGTATATAGACCACTTTGAATATATTCTAATTCATTTATTTCTTCTACTGTTGTTGGTATCTTTCCTTTTTTGGTTACTTTTATTTTTACCACTGGCATTATACTTTCCAAATAGCAATTGGACATTCTTACCACAATTAAAATCAAATATTGACTATCTAGTCCTACTTTCTTCGCTTCTTCACTTTTTAATGGATATGCAAATACATCCCCTATTTGCCATTCACATTTATATGGTTTTCCATAACTTTTTACTTTCTTTTCTGAAGATTGTGGAGTATTTAACTTTTCTTTTAATTCTAATAATACCCTTTTTCGTTGTTCTAATAACTTAGAATTTTCTTCCCATCTTTTTAAATCTATTTCGCTATCTATTACTTTAATTGCATTTTCCTTTACTTTATCTAAAAGCCTTCCATATTTCCATTGAATATCTGACAATGCAAGCCAAAAGATTGATTCTTCCTCCTCATCCTTATGACTTGTATATTCTTCTATTAACTTTTCTGTTATTTCTTCATTACTTATACCTTTTCTCAATGCTTCTATATATTCTTCTTTTACATCGTATGCTACATCATCTTGGTATAATTTTACTCCCCATGATCCCATATTATCCTCCATATATGTTTATTATATCATAACTTTATTTATAAAAAGAAAAGAACTGAATTATTTTCAGTTCTAAATATAATCAAAATTAATTGATTTATTCTCCATCGTTATACTCTATTTCCTCACAAATAACATTAATTTCATTTCCAGACTTTAAAGTTACCAATACTTCTATTTTTCCACTCTCTTCTTTTAATTTTGCTTGATGAACAATATGATTTTCTTTACAAAAATGATTATAAAGCTCTTCAATTTTTGATTTAGCATCTAATACCTCTACAAAGTATATGTGCTGAACTGGGCCAAAAAAATCACAAGATTGAATATTTAAATAGATCACATGATTAAACCTAACTTTTATCTTTTTTTCTTTAACTCATTCTAAATTTGTTACAGATATTTCTATTGTTCGTCTTCTGTAATCATAATTAAAATCTTCTAATCCATCATTTAATAAATCTAATTTTTTAAGATTTGTTCGTTTTCTTTATTTTTCATTTTCTCACCTTTAATTCAAAAGTTTCAAACTCTATTTTTGAATTAAATCATCTTTTTTTCTTTCCATTTCTGAAATAAGATAATCTTCAAAATTATAAATATTTAACATTGCTACCCCAATTTCTAAACCTTGTGGATATTTTGTATTAACATCATATTCTAACATACTAATATCATTTGATAAAACAAGAAAACCTGCTTTTTTAAAATCCTGATTATTAAAGCATATTACTGCAAATCTATCATCATTTTTTAAACTAGAATTTACAAATTTTAATTCATCAATATTAGGAATATTTCTTTCATCACCAATAAAATTATATAGACTTATCACAGGACTTTCATTACAAAATTTATCTTTAGGAATATTATAATAATATTCCTCCTTAATTGCAATTACTCTAAATAATACAAATTTATGATACCATTTATGATTCTTAAACTTTTCATCTTTAATTTGATATAGTAATAAGTCTCCTTTTTTAAAAGGGGATAAATAAGAAACTAATTTAGAAACCTTTTTAATAAATGGCTGTGGTTTCTGCAATTTCTTTTTTAAATCTATCAACACTTTTTTCTTGCATCTAATAGATTTAAATCATCAACCCATTTTTCCAAATCTTTTCCACTATCTATATAAGTAATTGCATTTTCCTTTACTTTATCTAAAAGTCTTCCATATCTCCATTGAATATCTGCTAATGCAAGCCAAAAAATTGGTTCATCATCAGATAATTCATACTCTTTAATCATAGATTCAGTAACTTCATCATTACTAAGACCTGCTCTTAATTTAATAATATACTCTTCTTTTACATCACATGCTACATCATCTTGATATAATTTTACTCCCCATGCTCCCATATATTATCCTCCAATGTTTTTTCAACTATTCTTCTTATATAATCATCAGGATCATCTTTCAATGAAATAAAAATGTCTAACATAGTATCATCAAAAAACTTTGATAATACGGATAAAGCACCTACCCTTAAATATGGAGTATCTAAATCTTGTAAATATAAATTTCTATATTTGCTGCTTGATTCAATATTTCTTCCCTTCAAATATAGTCTTTCTTCTCCTTCGATTTCAAGATCTATACGAATTAAATCTACTCTACCTTTTTCATTGACATCTTGCACTAATTGCTCTAAATTATATAACCAATTGCTATCTTTATTTTCTATAGCTATATTAATACTTTGTTTTAAAGAATCTTCCAAGATTATTTTTGAAATTTTCTTAAGTCTTGATAAAATCTGAGAAGACCCATACCAATTTAAATCTTGTAACCACATCATTATTTTAGGCAAAAATTTTTCCAATTCCTTATCAGATTTACTACATACAATTTTTGAGCAATTTTCCCATACCCTCTGTTCGTATTGAGGAACATATGGTTGAATAAATATTTCAAAGTTTGCTAGTTTCTTTCCTATTTCTATTCCATCATTTTGAAGTTCAACGTCATTTTCATAATCTAACATCTTCAATATCAAAAATCTATTATCAGCAGCTTCAACTTTCTCTAATATTTCTTTCTTTTTTTCTGATTCTTCCAATAAATCTATTAACCATAAGGTCCATATGTATTTTTTATTAATTAAAGTTTCTTCTATTTTTATTTCTAATTTTTCATTTATTATTTTTTTAGAAAAACTTTTTAATCTATAATAGATTATAAGAGCTCCTGGAGTATCTATATTTTCAATCCAGTCAAACATTACTGGCAAAAAAGATATCAACTCTTCATCGTTTTTTGTAGATATAATTCTAGCATACTTATCCCAATCCTTTTTATTTTGTTTTAATAAAAAATGATTAAACATCGTATTTATATCCATCATTTTAACACTTCCTTACTAAACCAGAGTTTGAAGAACAAGTGTTCCTTTGTGCCCTTTCAGTAATCTCATCCTTACTAAATCCTGCTCTTAATTTAATAACATATTCTTCTTTTACATCACTTGCTACATAATCTGGATATAATTTTACTCCCCATGCTCTCATATTATCCTCCATATGTGTTTATTATATCATGCATTTATTAATATAAAGAAAAGAACTGAATAAAATCAAGCTCTTTTGCAAAATAAAATATTAATACCTTTTTTATAACTTTGATAAATCATCTATTGTTATTGGAATTTCTGTAGAAAAGAAACTATTAAATTCAATTCCAATAGATTTTAAATATTCATATTCTTCTCTATTTTCACATTCTATCCAACAAACTTTTTCATGTGCCTCAGAGCATAACCAGCATTTATCATCTTTATAAAAACATATATCCATTATACCTTTTGGAAAATCCCAATCATATATAGAATCTTTCATAGATACTAGTTCATCGTACATAGTATCATCCAAACAAAATATATATTCTGTTCCATAAAGAGGCAAAGTTCTACAATCACTAATGTGTTTTTGTTCTAACATTCTTTCTTCAAAAAAAGAATCTATTTTTTTTAAAAAGTGAGAATGATTTCTTTCAATAAACCTTTCAATATTATAATCATAATAAAGCCATTCTAATGTATATTTAATTGAAAATAAAAGATTACTGTTAATATAGAAAAAATCAATTGGAAATGAACTATTTGGGCCAAATTCTAAAATTTCGGAAAGACAATATTTTTTTATTTCAATATTATCACTATATTTTTTAGCAATATTCTCTATTTCTTCATAAGAAAAATTGATATTTAAATTTCTTTCAGGAAATATTACACTTCTTATCTTCTCATGGAATTTTCTATTTTGACCATATCTCCTAAAAAATGATACAATATTGCATTTTTGAATAGCGTATCTTATTAAATTTTTATAAATTTCAAATGTCATATTAGAAACATCTACATCCACTATTTTACCTCCATTTATACCATATATGAGGATGATTTGGGATTCCATTAACATGAAGATGACGATAATATCCTGGAATACCATTTCCGTGGGTTTTATCCTCATAAAAGTCATCTAATTTTATACTAGATCTTTAACCAAATAATTAAATAATATTTTTAGATTTTTTTATTTCTTCCATAATTTTCTCTCCACGTAATCTGCACTCCTCTAAATATTTCTTTCTTTCTTCCCAAAAATTTGGAGCATATATACTACCTTTCCTTAAATTATAAAACTTATAATTATTAATTACTTTAGTTTCAATTTCTTTCCAATCCAACACGTTCTCGGCAAAATCTTTCATATTAACCATATATTCTATTTTAGGTTTTTTTATCTGATTATTAAAATTTCCTATAAATTGTAAACTTTTAGGAATGACTCTATTTGAAGTAGTAATTATACTAAATTCATATTCCGGGGTAAAACCATACTCATCCTTTGGTAATTTTTGAGCACTTTTCCTTACACTAAAATCAGCCAAATAAACATTACTTTGGATATATTCTAGCTCATTTATTTCTTCTACTGCTGTTGGAATTTTTCTATTTTTTGTTATTTTTATTTTTACTACTGGAATAATATGTTCTGGATACCATTTTGTTTCTCCTGTTTTTATAAGTATTAAGTATTGTCCTTCAAAACCAGCTTCTTTTGCTTCTTCACTTTTTAATGGATAGGCAAATACATCGCCTATTTTCCATTCACATTTATATGGTTTTCCATAACTTCTTACTTTCTTTTCTGAAGGTTGTGGAGTATTTAACTTTTCTTTTAATTCTTCCAATACTTTTTTTCTCTTCCCATATAGTTTAGGATTTTCATCCCATCTTTCTAAATCCACTTCGCTATCTATAAATTTAATGGCATTACTTTTCACCTCTTGTAATAATCTACCATAATTCCACTGCGTATCTGCAAGTGCAAACCAAAAGATTGGTTCATCATCTATATCTCCCGTATACTCATTTATTAGTTTTTCAGTTATTTCTTCATTACTTATACCTTTTTTTAATGCTTCTACATATTCAGTTTTTACATCACATGCTACATCATCTTGGTATAACTTTACTCCCCATGATCCCATATATTATCCTCCTACATACGTTTCATGTTCTAAATCCCACCAATTGTTCGCTGCATCCAGATAAATATCTCTCTTTGGATTTTTTAATGAAATCCCATGAATTTGATTATTTGCCTTATTAAATTCGTTTAAAGTTCTATATTCTATTATTTTAGTTTCCTCTAATCCCCTCGCAGCATTTAAAGTCATTGGTCCATAAATATTTAATGCTCTCATCTCTAAATGTTTTCGGTAAGGATTCCTTCTATGTCTTCTTTTCGTTTCTGCTAAATCTTTAGTTCTACCAACGTATTGAACTTTATCGTTACTATCCGTTAATAGATAAACATAATAGGCTTTTGGACCTTCATCTTTTCTCTGTTTACGATCTCTAGATACTGACGATTTAATTGCAATGTCAGCTTCCCTTACTCCACTGGCAATAGTCGATATCCCTCTTCCTAGTGCCTTCACACCTTCTACAACAAATGGAATAGTCAAAGGAATTAATGGTACTAATTCTAAAGGAATAGCAAACTCTCCACTAGGATCACTAAACATAATAGGATTATTACTACAATACGCATATAGGTTATATTCTAAGATATCTCCATTTGCTCCTAATATACTATCAGCACTTATAAATCTTCCTAAAGTTGGATTATAGTATCTACTATTTAAATAATATAGATTAGTTTCTGTATCATAGTAGTATCCTCTATATCTATATGGGTTTATATCTCCTATATTATCTTCTGTTAGATTATTTACTGTTACTACTCCCCATGTGTTATATGTATAGTTTGCTACAGCATTAAATTCACAATCTAATATCTCTATTATATCACCTTGTATGTTTTTTACAAAGTAATATGTCTGATTATTTACTATTAATCCAGATACTCCACTTTCATCATATAGATATTCTATTATTTCTCCATTTCTATCTTCATAGATAATATTATTTCCTTCTAAATAGTAATTCGTTGTTTTGCCATTTATTACTTTCTTTGTTCTTATTCCTTCTACGTTGTATTCATACTCATATTGATTATTATCTTGACTAATAGTTTTTAATTCGTTTCCATTTGTCCATGTATAATTATATCCATTATAACTTGTCATATTTCCTATAGAATCATAAGTTATTGGTTTTTCATTAAATTGAGTTAATTGATCTTTCCAATTATTATCATATTGATATTCACCTAATATATTGGTAGAAGATGGTGTTTGTGCATCTACGATAAAATCAGTAGGAGGTACTTTAAGCATTGGAGAAAAAGCTAACGCATCCATTGTATAATTATTTTGATACTTTTGTATTAAATTACCACCTGAATCATAAGAATACCCTATATAACTATAAAACTTTCCAGAATACTCTCTTTTTAATTGGTTTAAAGAATCGTAAGAATATCTTTTTTGGTAGTTACCATTTTTTTTAATTGTCAAAATATTTCCATTCGCATCATAAGTATACTCTAATTTCGTAGTACCATTAGTAATCCTTTTTAATAGTGTAGTTGTTTTATATTCATCTACATCATAGTATTCATAAGTTGTTGTATAGGTTTTATCATCTCTTATGATTTCTTTTTTTATTAATCTATCTAATTTATCATAAGTATAATGAACACTATAATCAGGATAAGTAATAGTTACTAATTTATCATCTGCATCATAGGTATAAGATACTTCTTTTTCTTTAGAATTATAGTTATATTTTACTTTATCTAAGTTGTTATATTGATCATACTGATATTGTTTCTTAAAATTATTTTCTTTAATGCTAGTTATTCTACCACTTAAATCATAAGTATAATAGATATCATTATTTAAATAGTTTAAATGAGATAAATATCCTCTATTGTTATAAGCATAAGTTGCAGTTCCTGTTGTATTTGTTTTTTTACTAATTCTACCAAAAGTATCATATTCATAATTTATTGTATCATTATTTCCATAGATACTTTTTAGTAAATATCCATTATTTGCTTCATATTGATGAGTTATTAGTGGACTACCTGCTACTTTAATAGAAGTAGTATTTCCATACTCATCACGTACAAAATCATAATCAAAATTATTATGGGTTATTTTAGTTAAGTAATCTTTATCATAAGTATAAGAATTGGTAGTATTACCACTTTTTATTTGGGTTATATTATCATTAATATCATAAGTATATTCTGTTGCAATTCTTTTTGCATCTACTACTTCTGAAACAGTTCCTCTATTCTCATTATAAGTAGTAGTTACTTCATACCCTCTTTGATCAATTACTTTGTTTTGATAATTTCCATTTTCTGTATATTCTGCTTTTGTTTCGATATATTTATTTTGTCCATCCACTGGATAAATCATAAATTTTTGGGCATCTGTTAGATTACATTGATACTGTTGGATATTTCTACCTTTTTCATATATAGCTCCATGAATATCTATACAACTTTTATAATCTGTTATTTTAGTTTGAAAATAAAATGTTCCATCATTATTATTAGATAATTTATATTTTTGACTATTACTATTACTCTTATTAGATAACAAGATACTGATACTATTAGCAGTATTAGAATCTTTTACTGTTAAAGCTTTTTCATTTTCATCTACTATGAAATAATCTTCTCCAGTTTTTATAAATTTCCATGTCTTTTTTCCATCAATTAATTCTACATTTGAGTCTTTATCTCCCACTACTAAATTGGTTGCTACTGGCTTTATATAATAATAAGTATTTTCTTCTATGTCATCAGTAGATCTAATCATAGATGGTTCTGTTATCTTATTACTAGTAACATTACCATAATCATCATACTCATAACTAGATGTTAATCCATTTTGATTAAATGCTTGCAATAATCTAT
Organism: uncultured Bacilli bacterium; assembly: GCA_964018915.1. Taxonomy (GTDB): domain Bacteria; phylum Bacillota_I; class Bacilli_A; order RF39; family UBA660; genus UBA5578. The sequence goes on from CAXHRJ010000001.1 coordinate 585,650, forward strand.
TGGTATGATTATAGTCATACTCATAATAAAACATTCTGCCTTTTGGATTCAATGCCCCTATTAGTTCATTTTTCTTACTATAATAATACCTACTATTTTGGTTTGCTAAATCGGATGTACTGATAACATTACCATTTTCATCATAGGTATAACTACTTCCCTTTTCATCTTTATATACACCTATATTAGAAAAATAAGAATATGAGGTATTATAGTTATACGCTAAAATCACTTTAAGACTTTCATAATCCTGTTTAGCAACAAAGTTATCACTCAAATATTGCCATTCACTTGTATCACTTAACACACTAATTACTTCTGAATATAAAATATTACCACTTCCATCTAAGTACTGAAAAACTAATTTATCAGCCTTAGAATTACCTATCGGAGAACCATTATTCTTTGCCCAAAAACTAACATTAAACGAATCTCCTTTTTTACCACTTATTGGAATTATTTTATACAGATGTTTCCATTTTTCCATTTCTCCATACATTTGAAAAGCATTAATTCCACGAATAGTAACTACTTTATCATTACTTCCAAGATTAGCTTGTCTTTCCCAATCAGAAGCTCCATTAGAAAAATTGCCATTATCTACTAAATTATAAGGATTGGTAACATTTCCTTCTTCCAATTGAATGTTATCTACTAAAATACTACCCACATCAAAGATTGCAATTCCTACTTTTGTATTACTAACAGAATCAGTTGGAATTGTAAATGTTTTACTATATCTATCATAGTTAGCATTTATTTTGATAGGTCCTAAAAATTCATGATGATAAGTCCCACTAGAATCCTTATATTCATAAAAGTAATAAGCATCTATATTTCCTTTTATATAAGCAGATAAAGTATAAGTTCCTCCTGCATTCATAGGAACTGATTGCCATAAAATAGGATTACTGTTTTCTACTATTGATTCTATTTTAAAACTGTTACTACCAATATATCCATCTTTTATAACACTTACATTTCCATTATTAACTCCCCAATTAGAAACATTCCAATAATTTAAATTCTTCTCGGCAGAACTATTTAAAATCTCATTATTAGTAGATTTCACCATTTGCGTTTCTAATAATAGTTTATTTTTAGTAGAACCACTAGTACCATATTGATATGACACGCCGTATGCATTCTTCAAAGAATTATTCTTATCTAAACTATTAATGCTTAATGTCTGTCCTAAATTATTAAAAGTATAATTTTCTAAATTTCCTTTATTATCTTTAAAACTAGTAGTATTACTTCCATATTTCATAGTAATGGAATTTCCTACAGTTCCTTTATTTCCATATTCAGTTACTGATTTTACTCGATAAGGAGACTTAGAATGATAAGTGTAAGAAACAGAACTACCATCTACATTTATTACTTTTGATAATAATTTATTAGTATATTGATATTCTGTTTTTAAACTATCTGGATAGGTAATACTAGTTAGATTATTAGAGTTATATCCATACTTATAAACTCTATTATCTACATCCGTTATACTTGTTAATAAATTATTAGTATAAGTAAGTGTTAAGGTATCTCCTACTGCATCCTCCACACTTGTAATAAGATTATAATTAGATCCATAATTAATAGTAATCTTATTATCATTAGTATCTTTTATTTCTTTTAAATACCACTTACCATTATTTTTTATAAAAGTAGAAACATTGCCACCTTTATCTTTCATAATATAATTAGTACCACTAGTTGTAATTGTTAAATCTAAGCCATCTTCATCTTTCCATGTACCAGATTCTTGATAGAAATAATGTCTAGTAGCATCTTCATCAATATATAATAAGTAATTGATACCTGATATCGTTTTTGCTTCTATTGTTTGATTAAGATTTAATCGAAAACCATTTCCATATCCTATGTTAGTCTCTTTATCATTGGTATTATAAACATGATTAATACTAACTGGTAATCTACTACCAGGAGTTGATGCATCCCTATGAATAAGTGTTAAATTTCCATTGTAATCATTTGTCATAGTTGTAGTTCTACCAATACTTTGGGTATGTGTAGTTAAATAATTTTCTAAGCCTGTTTGATTTCTATATTGAATAATAATATACGGTCTTTTATAAGTATAAGCACTTGATGTATCACTAGAAATAAAGGATACATCATTTCTACCACTTACTTTCTTTTCTACATGCTCTTTTAATAATAACCCATAATTATTTCCACTTACATACCAATCTTTTACTAAACTAGTAATATCAGCAGTATTCTCTTTATTTTGATTATTAGAATCATAAGAATATTTTATATAATCTACAATTTGAGAATTGTAAGAATCTTTCATATTATTCCAATAAGCATTAGATTCATTCCAATCTTTTGTAACTGCATGAATATCAATTTGAATATTTCCACTAGGTGGTGTCCAATCATTCGTATTTTGATAATTAAAGATATGTAGTTCAGCTGCGATTACTTGATCACCACTAGTAAGGGTTGGTAGTTTAAATTTAATTAAACTTCTAAAGGGATTCTTATTGGTATTAATATCACTATAGGAAGTACTTCCTACCCTCAAAATATGGGCATTTCCTTTTCCTGTATTCGATGCATCATTAGGATAAATATACGTATCTACTATATCATCCCTATTAGGACTTGTAGCTATAATAGGATCAATGGTAATTGGAAATATTCTCTCTTTAGAATTTAACCAATTAGAGTCTGCCTGTAATGTAATCTCATATCCCTCTTCTACCTTTTTTGGAGTTAAGGTAATATCTGAACTAAATTCTAAATTAGAATCATACATTACTGGAGCACTTACATAAAATACTTCTTTCCCCTCTTTATCTAAAAATACTAATTCATTTTTTGTTAACTGTTTTACCACTAAATCTTTTGTAGTTAAAGAATAAACAAAAGTATCTTTTATAGATTCTTTATTCCCTATAATAATATTTTCTTCTATTCTATCAGAAACTAATTCATACTCTAAATCAATATCCTTTAAAACTTCAGAATACTCTATTTTTGATTCTAAAGAAGGAATAGAATAAAGTCCTGAACTAGTTAAAAAATCTTTTTCTATAGTTCCATTTGCTTTTTCTATATTTTTCATTTTCCATGAAATTTCATGTTCTTTATAATTTATAGTTAATAAACTTTCTTCTTTTGAAAATTCAGATACTATATTGCTTCTTTTCGTTTTAAATCCTGAAGAAGTAGATACTAAGGTATTATCAATATCTACTAGTTTTCCATCTTCCTCATAATGAACTGCTTCTGGATAAATAACAGCTTTAATAGAGCCATCCTCTAATAAATAATGCTTTTCATTAATTGTTCTTTTTTCTAGAATTTCTCCTACTACTGATACTTCTTTTTCAGTATCATTCAATTCTGTTTTTAATTCCAGTTTACTTTTCTGTCCTTCTTTTTCTAAAAAAAAAGCAAAAGCTACTACTGGACAAGCATTTATTAAAATGGAAATAATCCATATATAAATGAGTCCATGCTTAAAAATACTTCTCATAACATACTCCTCTACTTTCCCTTTCATTATAATATATAGGGTATATAAGTCAATGAGATATGTTCGAAATGTCCAAAATCGTGTTCGAAATGGTAGAAAGACGATTTCAGACACAGTTTTAACCATTTCAAACACAAAAAAAGAAATGAATAACCATTTCTTTATACGTATAAACCTTCTGCATGACATCTTCCATAAGTAGTTAGTTCTTCTACTTCATCAAAATCAGCAAGAACTACTGTATTTTGTTCTAAACTTTTCTTTACATCTATAATTCTTTGATTACTAGAACCTCTAAATTTTAAGCTATAACTATGTCTAGACATAATAAATTTACCATCTACTAAGATATCAATTTGCTTTAAAAAATCCATAATAGATTTCTTTTTTTTACTCATAATCATCAATTGTTCAAAAGTAAACCCTGTATAACACCAAACATCCATATTATTTTCATGAACACTTTTTGCGATAATTGCACAAGCTTCTGGTTGATAGAAAGGATCCCCTCCGCTAAATGTTACTCCAGTTTGAGCCTCTAAATAACCAATCTCTTCTACAATTTCTTCTACTTCTTCTTCGAATCCACCATTAAAATCATGAGTCCCTGGATTATGGCATCCAGGACAATTATGCCCACATCCTTGTGTCCATAAAACTGTCCTAATACCTGTTCCATCTACTACACTATCTAATTGTAAATCACTCGCTAAACGTATTTTCATTATGCTGCTTTTTCTTCTGTTTCTTTTAATGAACATTTAATATCTTTAATACCAGTGTGTTTTACTCTATCTTTTTCTTCTGCACGTTTACCGTTATTAAATCTCTTAACATCTCCTGAAAGGTATCCTGTTACCCTTCTAATTCTTTCGAATCCTACACCTTCACCAACTAATTTTTCCATATTATTTTCTCCTTCTTTCTATTATTATTTATATTAACAATCACAACTTAGTGACTTTATTGTCTCAAGTGGTACACTATCGAACTCTTTACGTCCACATCCTGGACAACAATCCCCGATAACGCCTACATATCCACAAACAGGGTCTCTATCTACTGGATGGTTAATTGCACCATAACCAATTCCTGTCTCCTTCATTAAACGAATAACTTTCTCAAATGCTTCTACATTTTGAACAGTATCTCCATCTAACTCTATGTAAGAAATATGTCCTCCATTTGTAAGAGCATGGTAGGGAGCCTCTTTTGATATTTTCTCTTTAATACTAATATTATAATAAACTGGGATATGGAATGAATTTGTATAGTATGCTCTATCTGTTACACCCTTAATTCTTCCATAAATTGCTTTATCAATACCAATAAATCTTCCTGATAAACCTTCTGCTGGAGTTGCAATTAAAGTAAAGTTCAAATTATACTTTTCACAATATTCATTACATCTATTTCTCATAAATGTAATAATCTCAATTCCTAATTTTTGAGCTTCTTCACTTTCCCCATGATGTTTACCAATTAAAGCCTTTAAAGTCTCAGCTAAACCAATAAATCCTAATGTCAAAGTTCCATGTTTTAATAGTTTTCTTAGACGATCTGTTGTTTTTAACTTCTCTCCATCTGTCCAAACACCTGATGCAAGTAAGAATGGGAAGTTATAAACTCTTTTATTACATTGAATTTCAAATCTTTCTAATAATTGATCTCTTACCAAATCCATCATTTCTCCTAAATCTTGATAGAAACCTTCCATATCTGCTTTTTCTCTTTCTTTTAAACAGATACCATGTTTAATACCAAGTCTTGGTAAATTGATAGAAGTAAATGATAAGTTACCGCGACCACCTGTCGTTTGATTATTTAAATCTGTAACATCAGCCATAACACGAGTTCTACAACCCATATATCCAACTTCTGTCCTATAATCTCCTTCTTTATAATATTCTAAATTGAATGGAGCATCTAAGAATGAGAAGTTAGGGAATAATCTTTTAGCAGACACCCTACATGCTAATTTAAATAAATCGTAGTTAGGGTCTTCTGGGTTATAATTAACGCCCTCTTTTACTTTAAATATAGATACTGGGAATATTGGAGTTTCTCCTTTTCCAAGTCCTGCTTCTGTTGCCTCTAAGAAATTTTTAATAACCATTCTTCCTTCTGGAGTAATATCTGTACCAAAGTTAACAGAACTAAATGGTACTTGTGCTCCAGCACGAGAATGCATAGTATTTAAGTTATGTACAAAAGCTTCCATAGCTTGATAAGTTTGACGATTTGTTTTTACTAATGCTCTATCATAGCATTTTTCAAATAATCTCTTAATCTTACCTGATTCGCCATAAGCAAACTCAAATTTTTCCATTGGAAACTCAATGCTTGTTAACTTATCAATTTCTTTTGCGATTCTATCCATGTTGATAAATGATAGTAAATCTTCATAATCTAATAAATCATAGATTTGTTGTTTTAATCCTTTTTTAAATGTCTTTAATACACCAGGAGCCATATAATAGTCAAATGCTGGAATAGATTGACCACCATGTTGGTCATTTTGATTAGATTGAATAGCAATTGCTGCAAGTGCACTATAAGAACCAATAGATGCTGGTGTTCTTAAATGTCCATGACCTGTTGAAAAACCATGCTTAAATAATCTATCTAATTCTATTTGCATACATGTTGTAGTACCCATTGCTAAGAAATCCATATCATGAACATGAATATCTCCCTCATCATGAGCTTGTGAAAACTTCTTTTTCATTAAATATGTTTTAGCAAATTCTTTTGATACTGTACTACCATATTGAAGCATAGTACCCATTGCACTATCACCATCAATATTGGCATTTTCTCTTTTCGTATCATCTTCATTAGCAGATTTTAATCCCAATCCCTCTAATGTTTTTAAAAATTTATGTAAATGTTTATCTTCAGAGAATAGCTCTCTAGAACGAGTTCTCATTTCTCTATATTCTGAAAAAGAATCCTTTACATCTTGATATCCTTGTTTTTCAAGTTCAGCTTCAATTAAATCTTGAATCTCTTCGATTTTAATTTTTGTTTCATCTTTATATTTTTTTTCAATTGCTTTGATTACTCCTAAATAAACCTTATTTACATCTTTTTCTGTATAAATTTTCTTTTCTTCTTCTGTATCATTAGATGTAACTACTAAATTATCAAAACCTTTTTTTATGGCAAGTGCTATTTTACTAGCATCAAAACCTACCTTTTTTCCATTACGTTTTATAACATCTAATGTAATCTTTGTATATGCATCTGACATCGTAATTCCTCCTACCCTCTACATGAAATTATACGCTCATAAGATGTCATTTTGCAATACCTTTTTAACACTTTTTGAGTGGTTTTTGAAATATATTCCCTTTTACCTTTTATTTATAAAAAATTCATTTTCAAAAAATTTACATTTTCTATTTTTTAATTTTTTTGTATTTTATTTTGTGGTGTATTTTTGACGCATGAAAGCACATTTTTCTTTATTTTTCAATACATTTACTAAAAGTTATACACATTTTTGTTGATAACTATTTTTTCTATTTTTTTATTTTTTTCATTTTTCAAAAAAATCTTTTTTTCATTTTTCCACTTTTTTATTTTTCTCTTTTTACTATTTTTTGTTCAAAAATAAGCCCAAACAAACGTTTTTAATAATACCTTTATAACAAAAAATAAGAATATCCATTTTTCTAGGAATATTCTTATCTTCTTTTTTGACAATTTTTACAAAAGTAGGTACCTCTTCCACCTACTACAATTTTTTCAATTTCTGTATTACACTTACTACAAACTGCTACTGTATGTACCAATAGATTCTGCTGAAATCGACCATGAACTCCTTTTTCAGATTCATAACTTCTAATAGTAGTTCCACCCATAATAATAGCGTCCTCTAGTATCTTTCTAGTTGATTCTATAATATCTAATCTATTTTTTTTAGTTAATTTGCAAGAACATTTTAAGGGATGAATACCAGATAAAAATAATATTTCATCTGCATAGATATTCCCAATACCAGCAATTATTGTCTGATCTAATAAAGATGTTTTAATAGGAATTCTTTTATCTTGCAATTTTTCTTTCAAATAATCTTCCGTTAAAGAAGTATCCCAAGGTTCTTTCCCTATTTCTGAAAGTGGAAGTTCTTGATAAAGGGTATCTTTCTTAAATACATACATTCTTCCAAACTTCCTTGTATCTTGATAACGTAATTGCTGATTATTATCTAAAGTAAAAGTTACATGTTCATGTTTCGTTATTTCTTCATTAGGATGCTTTAGAAAATATTTTCCTTCCATTCGTAAATGACTTACTAAATCATAATCTTCCAATTTAAAAATTAGCCATTTTCCTCGTCTATCCATACCAATAATCATTTGATTTTTTACTTTTTCTTTAAAATCATCCACAGATGTATTAGCAAGTATTTTAGAATAATACACATGAATGTCTATAATCTTTCTTCCCACTAAATATCTTTCTAATGTTCTCTTTACTGTTTCCACTTCTGGTAACTCTGGCATACTACACCTCTATTTATTTCTATGTTTTGCTATATCTTCTTGAATTAAATACCCTGCTGATTTTCTTCCATGTAATGCTTTTTCTAAACGTTTTTCTGGGGATTCTGATGGAGAATACAAATAACTAGCAACTGCTGGTCCATCTGTTTCAAATTCACTCATACCAGAATACACTAATCCTCTAAGATAATCTTGATAAGTAGCGTTATTCTTTTGATTTAATTCTTTTTGTGATAAATTACTTTCTGATATTTTTAATGTACCATCAAAAGAAAGATGATTTTTATCATAATAAGAACAATAAAATGGCATTTCTCCTATATCAAAACCTAATTCTGAAAGATACATTAGTTCCTCTTTCAATTCTGCAAGATTTCTTTTTAAGGATGTTCCTGAATCATAAAAAGAATGAATCCAGTCCCTTTCTCTCCAATTTGTTATAATTCCTACATATTCCCCTTCTTGATAAAATGGTTTAGGTAATAAAATTCTTTTTGTTTCTACTTTAGAAAGTTTAAAACAAGTTTCCTCTGTTATAAAACCTTCTAAGGAAGAAAAGATACGAATTTTAGAATTTCCTACATGATAAACAGATGCTTCTTCTGTCTTGTAACAAAAATTAGATGAATTTAATTTTACTTCTTTTTCCATATTTCAACCTCCTACACAAAATTATTACATTATATAACAAATTATACATCAAAGTCAACCATTATCTGTAAACTTAACCGTTAAATTTTTATTTATTTTGATTTATAATAATGAAATATTTTCAGAAGAAGAGATTTTGCAAAAAGCAATACACGTTAAAGATACCAATATTCTTTCTATAATCTTTCGTCATGGAGGAAGTACTACTCAAGAAAGAATTTGGCAAAATCCTAGAAATCAAAAAAAATAGGCATAAAGCCTATTAAATTTCTGGATAAACACTTACTTGTTTTTTATCTTTTCCAACACGTTCAAATTTTACATATCCACTAATCTTAGCATAAACAGTATCATCTGATCCAATACCTACATTAGTACCTGGATAAATTTTAGTTCCTCTTTGACGATAAAGGATTGAACCTCCTGATACATATTCTCCATCAGCTGCTTTTGCACCTAATCTCTTAGAGATTGAATCACGTCCATTCTTTGTGGAACCTTGACCTTTTTTATGAGCAAATAATTGGATATTTAATGTCATCAATTTCATAGATGGCACCTCCCTATCTTAATATTTTTATATACTCTGGATAATCATTAGCAAGTCCTTCAAGTAAATTTAACATATTCTCTATTAATATATCAATCACTCTATCATGCTTCATGATTCCCACTTCTAGAAAGCCATCATCTTCTGTATAAACGATACATTCCTCATCAATGCTGATTAAAGCATTTATGCTCGTAATACAAATACAAGATACAGACGCACATACAATGTCAAAACCGTCTTCCGCATATCCTGCATGTCCCTCTATCTTAATATAATGATTTTTTTCCTCTTTTTGTTTTACCGTAATTGTAATCATACTATTTTACTTTAATACTTTTAATTTCTACTTTTGTATATGGTTGACGATGTCCTTGTTTTCTACGGTAATTTTTCTTTTGATTATATTTGTAAACAATAATCTTCTTAGTTTTACCATGTTTTACAATTTCACCTGTTACAACAGCATCTGTTAAGTAAGGTTGTCCTACCTTGTTATCTACCATTAAAACTTTATCAAAAGTAACAGTTTTACCTGCTTCTTCATCTAACTTTTCAACGTAAAGAACAGTACCTTCTTCAACATAATATTGTTTTCCACCAGTTTCAATAACTGCTTTCATATTATCCTCCTTTTATTAATCTAAGACTCGCCATTAAGGTCCTTCTCATAATCTACCTATCCGTGCGGTTGTAGAATGAGGCTCTACACAGTATTAAATTTTAACACACAATCCTTTTTTTGTCAACAAATACAAGCTTTTTTATTGTTTTTTCTAATAGTGGTAGGAAGATTCTTCCTCTTTTTTTGTACCTAATGGTAATAAACCGACATTTCGCCTTAATTTCGTTAAAGATAAATGCACCAGAGGTAAATTATACTTTGCTGCATATGCTTCTATTGCACTAGTATCTTTACAATCATCCGTATAAAACGCCCCTATTACTTTCACTTTATGGTTAAAGAATATTTCTGAATAACATTTACTTTTAGAATAATTTAACACTTCACCATTAACTGCTATATTATGTGCATTTGCTCCTATTTCTAAGTCTTTAGGTAAAAGAGTTCTAGATATTTTGGAATTTTCAAACCATACACATCGTTTCTCAGGATTCGTTACTTGCCAACTATCGGGAAATAAGTGTCTTACAAATTCATCCTTGGTAACCATCCAACTTCCAGCATCAGAAAAACAAATTGTCTCTATCGCATCTATATCGAAATCACAAATGATTCCAGTATTACCAAATGGAGGTGTTAGAAGTCGATTGGTTGCTAAACTACAACAAACTTTTCCTATTTCATCTGGGGGAATCATTTCTCCTGAGAAAGTATGAATAATATATTTAAAAGCATGATCATCATGATGCTTTGGATCTGTCAATACACTTTTCCAAGCTTTTTCTACTACTTTAGAAAATCTCTTTTCAATCTCTAATATGCCACAATACAATTTTTCAAGTTCTTGATAATCTCTTTTATATTCTTCTGTATAAAAAGAAAAAATCTCTTTTCCAAAATTATTTTTTTGATTACCATATTTCTCCATAAAAGAAAGAATTTGATTGGAAACCTCATCTAAGTTAGGAACTTCTGTTGGAAGTTTTTGAATACATTCTAAAATGTACCTTATTCTATTCACTAAAAAAGTAGGATTTCCATAGTAAGGTTCCATCGGAGTAGCAAGCGTATAAGCCTTACATTCTTCAAATTTAGTTGTATATTCTTTAATTTTATCAGATAACAATAGTTCAATAGGAATCTTACTTTTGATAGATTCTAATACCATTTTTTTAAACTCCCTATCATAAATTCTTTTTATCTCTTCTTCTGTTATTGTAACTGGATAAAATTTAAAACTTTTCTCTTTTCTCTCTATACCATATACATAAACATAATACTTTTGCATAATACTTGATAAAACATGATTTAATCTTCTATCTTCTACACCATTACCAAGACAATCACAAGGATATTTCTCTAATAAATTAGAATACGTTTCTAGCCATTCCATAAGACTCCTCCCATAAAATCATAACATATATTAAAATTTATTACCAAAATTTAATTACTCTTAGCAAATATATTTTATTGTTTTTTTATTTTGTGATATTATGAGAGCAATTTAATGGGAGGAAAAATAATGGAGACAAACTTTCAAAAGACAAATCCACAAGAAGAATGGTTTGTTAATAATACTGGTTTTGATAATTTGGGTCTTAATTTTGTAGCGCCTTTCTATATCCAAACAAATGAAATCCAAGATAAAGACTATGAATACGCTAAAGTGATGAGAGCCTTAGAATACTATAAAAAGCATTATGCTAAAAATCATAATCTAAACATAGAAAGATTAGATTTTCACTTTATCAATTATGGTAGAACAGAATTAGTTTACGTATTAAAAAATGGAAATGATATCTGTGAAATGGTACTAATAAAAAAACAGGAGTTAGAATGGGAACAGTAGAAAAAGAAACACAAAATTTAACAGAACTAAAAAAGAGAGATGAACATGTGGTAGATCCAATAGAATATTATCAAATTGGAGACCAAGAATTGCACACCACTCCCTACCTATATCAAGCAAGATGCATCGCTGGATATGGTGGATATTGGGGAATGTATATTCCAGAACCATTGTATAAATTTGAATGTTTCCAAGATGGAATTGATGATATGATATGTATTTGTATGATTGCTAAATTAGTAAATTTATATGATCATAAGAACCAAATGGGAATTGGCAAATATAGATTAAGTGGCGGAGATTTCATATTGCCAAAAGATTGGGATGCCAAAGAGATAATCATAGATTCCTTATTAGATAATTTATATCTCATAGCAGCTAGAGAAATGATTACTTGTTCTTTTGAAGAATACTTAGCTATCCTTAGAAGAGAATTTACAAGGTATACCATTGATGAAGAAAAAGAAACTACACTTATCAATGTTAGAGGAAGAGCTATCATGAGCTCTGAAAATATAGAAAAAGGTATTCGTCTAGGAATAGAAATTTCCCCAAAGGAAGAAACAAATAATAATCAAAAGAAATATTTATTGGATTCATAAGTGATTGTTAGTAGCAATCACTTTTTAATAATAGCAAAATAACCTTTTAAAAATTCCTCTTCTGAATAAAATCTATTCTTATAAAAAAAGATAGATTTAACACTTCTTTTCATTTTCTTTAGATTTTTTCCTCTAATCAAATTCTTTCTATAGTATGAATAGCGATATTGATATCGTTCAAATAGAAACGTTAAAAATATATCAGGTAATTCTTTTAATAATTTTATATTTTGAAATAATAGATAACTACCTAACATAACCATATATAAAGATGGATAATAGATAATCATTAAAATTACAATAAGATAGGAAAAAAAGAATACTACCCAATAACTTTGATAATAACTAATTGTTAAATTACAGAATAAAAATAAAAATTTAGAACCATCCAAAGGATAAATAGGAAGTAAGTTAAAAATCAGTAAGGGATAGTGATAAATCGTTGGATATATCTGGTAAAGAAGAATTTGAAAAATTGGACCTCCTACTAAAATTAAAAACTCCTGATAAATTGGCTTATTCAATTTTTCATGAAACTTAATCATACCACCAAAAGGTAAAAAGAGGACACTTTCTATTTTCCAATGAAATAGCCAAGCAAATGTCAAGTGTCCACATTCATGGACAAAAATTATCAACATAAATGTGTAAAAGTCTTGAAAATGAGCAGTTAGAATTGCTACTACTGCAAAAAAATAAAGAAGTGGATGAATACGTATTTTATGATAAATACTTCTCATATGGAATGATATTTCCCTCTTCTTTATATACTAAGTACAATTCTTTATCAACAACACCTAATAAAGAACCAGATTCTACATAATCATAAAGCTTTACATTAGTAGTTGACAAATTTCCATACCAACAGTCAATACCATCTAATTGTTCTACAATTACTACATTTCCATATCCTTCTTTTTCTCCTACAAAAACTACTAAGCCAGTTTGAATAATCGGTACTGGATAAGTATCTTCTACTGTTAACTTTACACCATCTAAATAAGATTCTTTTTTAGAGTACGATAAATTTTCCTTAAATACAGGTTTGGTATCTAAATATTTTTGAAATGGAAATGTTGTTCCAAAGAGATTTTGATACAACTTATTTACTTCTATAAAGGGAAAATGTTCTTCGTATACTTTATGATAAAAATTCTCTTTAAAATCAGCATTAGACTTAATTCCAATTAAAAGAAAAAGTGTAATGGCGATTGTTAAAAGAGTTCGATACAAAAAAGAAAATAAGTGCATATCATCACCTATTAATAAATATGCACAAAAAAAGGGATTATTCCCTTATTCAAATAACAAATCTTTATTCATTAAATAATACTGCCCACATGAAATTAAGGATAGTATAGCCGCTATAAATAACAAGAAATCAGCAACTCTTATATTAATTAATTCAAATGGCAAATTATAGAATAATGTCAAAGCAATACCTGACATAAGACAAGCCGTTTTTAACTTTCCTGACTTAATAGCAGCTACTACCTTTCCTTTACTTCCAGCTATCATTTTAATAGTGTTTACAACACTATCCCTCATAACAATAATAACTGGAATAATTGGATGAATAAATCCTGATGCAGCTAATATTATTAAAACAGAATTTACTAACATTTTATCTGCTATGGCATCTATCATCTTTCCAAAATCAGTAACTAGATTTCTACTTCTAGCAATATATCCATCCAAGAAATCAGTAAGAGATGCAATAATAAATAAGCCACCAGCTATCATATATTTTACATCTACTACAATTCTTTCATTTATAAATAATTTTGGCATAGGAATACCAATCATATCAAAAGGTAAAATCAAAATAATTACAACTACAAAAGATAAAATAATCCTTAGTAATGTAATTTTATTTGGTAAATTCCAAATGGAATTTTTTGCTTTTAATTTCTTCACTATTATCCCACCAATGCATAAGAAATATCTCTCTTAGAGTTTATTCCGTTTGTTGTATTATCATCCTCTTCATTTGATAAGAATGTAAGAATTCCAAATATCAATAAGGCTAATACAATGACAACAAGAGCAACTCCTACTAATAAAGGAGTAGAACTTCTTTTTCCTTCTTCAACTGTATAAGGAGAAGCTATTTTCTTTGGTTGTTTTTTTTCATTCTTTTCACTTTTTTTACTTGCTTTTCTAATATCTTCTAATGAAATTTTAGAAGTATAATCAAAAACAAACTCATTGAATTCTTCAACCATTTCTTCATAATCTAATCCCAAATATTTTGAATAATCTCTAATAAAGTACTTTAAATAAAAAATATCATCGAAAGCATCTCTATTACCATCCTCAATATTCTCTAACTGAGATGGTTTTAATTTTAAATCTTCTGCTGCTTCTTCAATTGATATTCCCATACTTTCTCTGGTTTCTTTTAATTTCTCCCCTATTTCTTTCATATGAAAACCTCAATTCTAAAACAATAACACTTCATAAGCCATGTTCTGTACCACTTGGGTGGCAAACATCTATCTACCAATTTCTTGGTCCCTAACTCCGTTTCGTTCCTTTGTTAAAGCTCCCCTACCAAAATTTGGGTTTCTCGCTCGTGGGGTTTACCGCGTTCCACTTCCTTCATTTCTGAATTTTTCGTCACTTTGGCACTTTTACACCTACTAAAGCCATATCTTAAGACTTAGGCTTCCTTGGAGCCGTTAGTTAAAAACTACTAGGGGTTATTTTTTCCCCCTACACGAACACTACAATCATTTCAGACTGTGCGAGCATGGACTTTCCTCTATATATACAATATATAGCGTTTGCCCAAAGTATTATTCTTTTCCATATATTATTTTTTCTAGATTTGATAATCTACGAAGTAAATCGGCATTAGCCCCGCTAGCACCTTGTGGATCACTTTCTGTAATGACATCTAGTTTACTACGAAGGTTCCTTACTTCTTTTTTCAATCTAATGTTATCCTCTAGTAAATCTTTCTTATCTTCCTCTAATTCATGAATCATAGACATCATTTCATCATAGTCTTTGATAATTAAGTCTAAGAAGCGATCTACCTCTTGTGGTCTGTAACCTCTTGTATCAATCTTAAAATCTTTTTCTAAGATTTCCTTACTAGTAAGCACTACTCTATCTTGATACATACTATCCACCTCTCTTTAATTCAACGCTATTATCTCAAAAAAATGCTTATTTGTCAAACGTTGCTCCTTTTTTCTCCACCCTTTATTTGATAAGTACTTAGTTTAATATAATTTACATCATTTATCATGGTATTTAACATTTCTTCTACATGCTTCTTACGCTCCATATTCATCACCTCAAAACCATCATATTCTATTGACTTGGTAATATTTGTCGAATTATAAATGGGAAGTAGCATTAAAATCAAATTTATAGTATAATATTTTCTAGGTGATGTTATGAGGTATCCAAATGGAATTCAAAAAGAATATCACAGTATAACCACTTATGGTAATAGAGGAATGACTTTAGAGGAAGACCTAAATATAACCAATGAATATTATAGAGATGCCAATATTGCAATTATCTATAAAAAGCCTACTCCTATTACTATTGATAGAGTGGATTATCCATCTAGAAAAGAAGCCGTTATTAGGGAAGCTAGATTTAAGATTCCCTCAACAACAGACTATAATGGAATTTACAAAGGGAAATATATTGATTTTGAAGCAAAAGAAACCAATCAAAAAACAAGTTTTCCCCTAGCCAATATCCACAACCACCAGATTGAACATCTAAGAAAAATTATGGAACATGGCGGAATTGGATTTTTAATAGTACGGTTCACTCTTTATGGAGAAACCTATCTTCTAGAAAACAAAAAATTCTTTGACTTTTTAGAAAAAGAAAATAGAAAATCTATTCCTAGAACTTACTTTCAAGAACATGGAAAATTAATTCCTATTGGTCTTCGGCCTAGATTAGATTATTTAAAATTAATTGAGGTGAATTATGAAATCTAAAAATAGAATTTTAGAAAACCCAACTACAGCAATTGTAATTGGTGTTAGTGTCTTATGCTTTATTTTAGGAGCAATTGCACTTAATGTATTTATCAGTTTTATTGTAGTTGGAATAATAGATGTCGTCTACTTTAAAGATTCTATTATAAAACTCATTCAATCTAAAAAAAAGAAATCATCTACTGAAAAAAAGAAAAAAGAGAAGAAAACATCAAAAAAAGAAAATATCAAAATAAAAAGTGAAGAAAAAGCTATTTATGAATATAAAGTTGGAGATGAGATTATCTCTACAGGAGATGATAGTATGAAAAAGAAAAAAGAGAAAACGAAAAAGCCAAAAGAGAAAAAAGAAAAGAAGAAAAAGAAGCTTGGATGGAAAATTTTCCAATGGTTCTTACTATTCTGTTGTTTGTGTTTCATTGCTGGTGTCATTGCAGCAGTTGCCTTCTGCTCTTACATTGTAAAAACAGCTCCAGAGTTTAAGCCTGAAGCACTATACTCTAGTGAACCATCAAAAGTTTATGGTAGAAATGGAGAATTAATTGCTACTCTTGGAACAGAAAACAGAGAGATTATTACTTATAGTGAACTTCCAGAAGTATTTATTAATGCTTTAGTAGCAACAGAAGATTCCCAATTCTTCCAACATAATGGAATTGACTTAGGAAGATTCTTTGTAGCTTCTGTAAAACAAGTATTAAGTTTACCTGGTGCTGGTGGAGCATCTACTCTTACAATGCAACTTTCTAAAAATACTTATACATCTACAGAAGCTAAAGGTATGAAAGGAATCATTCGTAAATTCCAAGACGTATATATTGCTGTATTCCAAATTGAACCTACTTATACAAAAGAACAAATTATTGAGTTCTACGTTAATACAAATCAAATTGGTAGTAGATACGGTGTAGAAGCGGCATCTCAATTGTACTTCCAAAAAAGTGCGAAAGATATGAATGTTGCAGAAGCTGCCCTATTAGCTGGTATGTTCCAAGCGCCTTCTGCCCTTAACCCACTATATCATCCAAAAGAAGCAGAAGAGAGAAGAAAACTTGTTTTATACTATATGCATAGACATGGATATATTACTGATGAAGAATATGATATAGCAGCTAAAATGACTGTTGAAAAGATCGTAAAAGCAACAGATGATTCTGATACTTCTAGTGCTGATGATATCGAAGATGTTTATCGTTCTGCTATTGATACGATTGTTCAAGAAGTAAAAGATACTACTGATCAAGATCCTAGACATACTTCTATGAATATCTATACTACAATTGATCCTAAAATTCAAAAACATGTTGGTAGTATTATGACTGGTGATTCTTACAAATGGGAAAATGGTAAAGTACAAGCAGGTATTGCCGTTGTAAATGTAAAAGATGGTACGATTGCGGCTGTTGGAGGTAACAGAGAAAATAAAAAGAATGGCGCCTATAACCATGCTACTGACTCTAGAATTAAGTATCAAATTGGTTCTACAGCAAAACCATTATATGATTATGCACCAGCTATCGAATACTTAAACTGGAGTACTGGTACTGTTATTGCTGATGAAAAAATTACTTATAGTGATGGTACTTCTATTAATAACTGGGATGGAAAATGGAATGGATTCAATAGTATTCGTACACAATTAAAACTATCAAGAAACATTCCAGCTCTTAAAACTTTCCAACAAGTAGATAAAACTAAAATTAACAATTTTGTTAAGAGTTTAGGACTACATCCAGAATCACACTTACATGAAGCGCATTCTATTGGTGGTTACAATGGAGAAAACCCACTATATATGGCATCTGCTTATGCAGCGTTCGCTAATGGTGGTTATTATACAGAACCATATGTTGTTTCTAAAATCGTATTTGCAGATACTGGAGAAACAAAAATTATTTCTAAGAGTACAAATCAAGTAATGAGTTCTTCTACTGCCTATATGATTACTAGTATTCTTCAAGATGCAGCAGCTTATGGTATTGACTCAGGTTCTTATGGAAATATCAATGGGGTAAAATATGCTGGTAAAACAGGTACTACAAACTTTGATGATAAGACGAAAAAAGAGTTTAAATTCCCTTCTAATGCGGTTAAAGACTATTGGGCAGTTGGATACAATACTGAATACTCTATTGCAGTTTGGTATGGATATGATTCTAACAACGATGGTTATAATAAGTTAGGAAGTAAACAACATACTAGATTATTCCAAGCGGTAGCAAAAGGAATCTTTACAAACAAAGCCAATTTCACAATGCCTTCTACTGTTAAAAAGGTAAAAATTGAAAAAGATTCTGCTACCTTAATGTTACCTAGTGAATTCACACCGAAAGAATATATTACAGAAGAACTATTTGTAGCTGGTACTGAACCTACTACTGTATCCAATAGATTTGCTAAGTTATCTGATGTTTCTAACTTATCTGCTACTGTAAGTGGTGGGCAAGCTATCCTTTCTTGGGAACCAATCGCTACACCAGATGCTTTCAACAAAGAATATTTAACAAATTTAAATAAAAGCGCTTATAGTAAAAATGATGAATTAGAAAAATATGTTAACTCTCTAATTTCCAAGAATAAAAGTGTTCTTGGAACTGTTGGATATAATGTTTATGTTCAAACAGAAAATGGACTTACCCTGCTTGGATGGACAGACAAACCAACATATACAGTTACAGGACAAAATGGAAATGTAACACTTGTAGTAAAAACTTGCTACTCTAATTTCAAAACAAATATGAGTGATGGTAAAAGTGTAAATGTTACTATTAGTGGAGGATATCAACCACCTATAGAGAATCCTGATGATTCCAATACTAACACAAATACCAATCCAAATGAACCATAGGAGTTGTTTAACAACTCCTTTTATGAAAGAAGTTAATTATGAAAAAGAAAAAAAATAACTTACTAATTTATTTCATACTATTTTTTCTAGTAAGTACTTTATTACTATCTGTTTACAAAATTTTATCTTGGCAAAAAGATAATGAAAAAATTGATACCCAAATAAAAGAGATAGAAGAAGTTACAGAAATAAAAGAAATAGTAGATAATGAAAAAACAGAGATAATAAATCCTCCAAAAACAAAAGAAGACCCCTATTGGGATTACATTAAAACAAATTTAATTGATGTTGATTTTACTGATTTAAAAAATATTAACAATGAAGTTGTTGGATGGATTCAAGTAAATGGCACTAATGTCAACTATCCTTTTGTTCAGACAAAAGATAATTCCTACTATTTAAATCATCAATTGGACAAAAAGAAAAATACCGCAGGATGGGTATTTATGGATTATCGAAATAATATACAAGAGTTAGATAACAATACTATTATTTATGCACACGGTAGAATTAATAATACTATGTTTGGTTCTCTTAGAAGTATCATTAAGAAAAGTTGGTATCAAGATAAAAATAATCATATCGTAAAACTATCTACAGAAACAGAGAATACCTTATGGCAAGTATTTAGTACTTATCGCATCAAAACAACAAATGACTACATTCAAAATACCTTTGATAGTGAGGAAGAATATATAGAATTCTTAAATATGATAAAAAACAGAAGCGTTTATGATTATCAGGTATTGTTAAATGAAAATGATAAAATATTAACTTTATCTACTTGTTATGATGATCATACCAAAGTAGTCTTACATGCAAAATTAATAAAACGTGAAAAGAAGGAAATTTAATTCCTTCTTTTTAAATTACTAATGTAAATAAATTACCAGAACCTTTATTCACTAACTTACAAAGAGTTTGCTGTAACTTATATCTAGCTCCCTCTGGCATAAGAGAAATCTTAGCCTGAATTCCCTCTTTTACAATAACATCTAAACTTCTACCAAATATTTCACTTTTCCATACATTCTCTTGATCTCTCATTAAATAATCAATCAATTCTTTACTCTGTAATTCTGATCCTATAATTGGTTCAAATGTTGACTCTACATCCACACGTATCATATGAATAGAAGGTGCAACTGCTTTTAGTTTAATACCATATCTACTTCCCTGTTTTATCACTTCTGGAGTCTCTAGTTTCATATCTGCTAAGGTTGGACTAGCAACACCATATCCAGTCGTTTTCACCATTGCTAAAGCATTCTTAATATGATCATATTCTACTTTAGCTTCATTATACTCCTGGAATAAAGAAATAATATCTGCCCTACTATTTACTTCAATTCCTACTATTTCTTTTAATATTTGATTATATAATTCATCAGGAGCATGTAAATTAATCGTTACAATACCCGTAGATGTATCCACATTAGAAATATAAGATTTTGAAATATATTCACAAGATTCAAAATGATTAATAATAGTATCAATATCCCTTAACTTATCTACCTCTACTACACTTTCTCTTATCTTATCCATATAGATTTTCTTAAGCCAATTGGTAGGTTCTAGACAAGCTATCCAATCTGGCATATTTATTTCTACTTCTAATACTGGGAATTCAAATAAAGCTTCTTTCAATATTTGATATACATCTTTCTCATTTAAATTTTCTATACTAATAGGAAGTACAGGAACTTCATATTCTTCTCTCATTTTATTAGCGATATTCTCTGTTTCAGGAAGCATAGGATGAGCTGAATTTAAAAGTACTATAAATGGTTTTCCAATACTCTTTAATTCCCCTATTACTCTTTCTTCCGCTTCTATATAACTACTTCTACTAATCTCCCCAAAGGAAGCATCTGTAGTTACTACAATACCAATACTAGAGTGATCACGAATAACTTTCTCTGTTCCTATTTCAGCAGCTTCTACAAATGGTATCTCTTCATCATACCAAGGAGTTCTAACCATTCTAGGACCATTCTCATCTTCATAACCTTTTGCACCCTCAACTACATAACCAACGCAATCAACAAGTCTTACACTGGCACTAAAATCATCTATTTTAATACTTGCTGCATTACTAGGAACAAACTTAGGCTCCGTTGTCATAATCGTTTTTCCCTGAGCAGATTGTGGTATCTCATCTAAACAACGTTTTCTTTCATATTCATCTTCTATATTAGGAACAACTAAATTCTCAATAAACTTCTTTATAAATGTACTTTTACCAGTTCTTACTGCACCTACTACACCTAAATATAATTCTCCTCCTGTACGATCAGTTATACTTTTTACAATATCAATTTTTTCCATATATTCCCTACTTTCTTTCACTTAACTATATGCGATAAAAAAAGAGATATGAAAAAAAGAACTAACTCATGTTAGTCCTCATATAATAATTTAATAATATTTATCTTCCTGATTATAAAAGATAAAAGAAGAATGGCTACTAATAATACTATAAGACAAGTCATTAGAAAGTTTGTTACCATAGAAATTTGTAATATTATTAAATCTTTAAAAATGGCAGATATTAGAATAGAAATAATTATACCTGGAACAAAAGAGAATAATAGTAGTAAAAACTCATAAGAAGAGATATTTTCAAATTTGAATACCCTACACTCCTCATAATAGCAATATCTTGTTTATTATCATAAATAATAATAATATTCACAAAGAAGATTACAGTAAAGCAGAAAAGTCCCAATATATTAGAAAAGCAATTTATTATATTACAGAAAGAACGATATCTAGCAAATACACCATCATACAATCACCTCCATAAAAAAGAGACATTTTTTAAATGTCTCTAGTTTTTATATTTCAAAATTTCTTTCTATCATCTTATTTTTTTCATATGTCTATTTCTTCTCCACTCTTTCATTTTTTTAAATTCCTATTTAGATAAAAAATCTAAATATTTTTTCCATAATTTATGAAGTTTATTTTTATTTTTCAATTCATTCGTATCTATATATACAGGAAATTTAATCTTCTTAAAATATTTACTATTTATTAGTGGTTTTGAACTATCTATTTTAGAAAAATAAGAAAAAGGAATTATTAAACAACAATAGTTTTCTTTTAATGTTAATACCGAGCCAGTACTATCAGAAGGCCAAATTACTATATTATCTTCAACAAATTTTATTTTTTTAAACAAATAATAAATTTTATCAATCATATTCAACTTACCAAAATAAATACTTTTCATTTCATCATCTTTAAAAAGATGAAAATATACATCATAATAAAGTTTCTCATTATTGATATTCATTCTATAAGTAATGCTAAAATTTAGTCCCGTATTCTTTACTTTTTTATGAACCAACTCTTGAAAAATTCCCTTTTCTCTTATTTGGGTAATTGTTTCTTCTAATATTTTATGATCTAGTTTATCTATAGAAAAAATATCATACATACCTTCACAAATGCTCTGAAATAGCATTTCCTGTTTTTCTTTTTCATCAACCTTTAAATATTTTTTTATATTTAGAGTAGCTATTCCTACTTCAAACCATGGTATTTGATAATTACTTAAAGCACTTTCTAATGATTTCTTTTTGGTGTCTGAAATATTTATATAAATATGATCATATCTTGGGCATTTTAATTCTTTATTTTGAAATAAATTTCGGAAAAGATTGGCATAAATTATATCATAAGGAAAAAACAAAGTATTACTACTTTCTCCATCAAAAAAGATTCTAATATCCTTTAGTAATCTATTGGCTTTTAGGACAGTATTTTTTCGTACCTCTCTTTGCTTTTCCATATAATCATTCATATTACACCTACCTTTGTAAAGTAATTTAAGCTAATATTTCATCATTTTTCTTCTATTAAAAATCCTTCTTTTTCTGCTTCCTCTAAAAACTCTATAACTTTATATTCAAAAGAAAGTTGTCCTAATGACCATTCAATACCTAGTTGATTCCACCATAATTCACTTTCCTTAGACAAATCTTCTGGTAATTCAGGAACAATCTTTTTATTAATAATCTTTTTTTCAATAAAAGTATTATCCGAATCTATTTTTTCAAATCCCATTTTTTTATCCATTTTGTCAATTTTATCAAAACGCTCATCTAAAATTTTATATTGATTTGGCATTTTTATAAATGATAGCTTTTCTAATATTTCACCATTGTATTTAGTTCCTACCCAATTATATATAGCCAAAACATTACCTTCATAATACATTTTATCTTTTGGCAAATAAGCTAAATAAGACCTAGATTTTCCTATTACTCTAAACAAAACATATTGTTTATACCATTTATTATCGTTTAAACTATCCAGTTTTATCTGATATAAAAGCAAGTCACCTACATTATATGGAGCCACTGTTGGGGAAATTTTAGAAGGATGTTTAGGTTTCGAATTTTCTGTATTTAATTTTTCTTTAAGATTATTTAAAACTTTTCTTATTTTTTCTAACATTTTAGCATCTTCACGCCAAGATTCCAAATCTACTTCATTATCTATATAAAAGATTGCCCTTTCTTTTACTTTTTCTAGTAACATTCCATATTGCCACTGCATATCTGCAAGAGCCAAATAAAATACAACTGTATCTTCGTCATATTTGCCATAATTATATTTTTTTATCATATTTTCTGTTATTTCTTCATTTGAATATCCAAAACGTAATTTAGTAACATATTCATCCTTAACATCCTCTGCTATATCATTTTGATATAATTTAATTCCCCATGCTCCCATTTTATATTCTACATCCTCTCAAATCGGCTTCATTCTCATCTAAATTATTTTGATATAGTAGTATTTATCGTTATTATAATAAAAAAGCAATTAGATTATCTATATATAAGTATATCATATCATACTCACAAAAAAAACACAGTATCAACTGTGTTTTTCTACTTTATTAACTTAAAAAAAAGAGTTTTAATTTTTTTAAAAATATAGAGAAACATTTGTGTCTTTTCTTCTAAAATTATACTTTCGTTTTTATTTTCTATAGGTGTATCTAATATATTAGATATTTGATATCCATTTAAACCTTTCTGCATCATAATACTAGGATAATCTTTATAAGCATAATTTTGATCACAAGTGATTCCTGCTATTTTATTACTACGTATTTTATTTATCTCTCCACCAAATTGCCACATTCCCGCTATTGGGGTTTCAGGTTTAGAAGAAGACCAACTTGCTAACCAAATATCATATCTGGTTAGACTAGCCATATCTATATAGTTTTTAAACCAATTACTATTCGCATAAATAATTACATAATATCCTTTTGATTCTATGTATTCACAAAATCCTTTAATAGCTTCTGTAACAACCTTTTTACCAGCTTTTCTTTGATAGTTATTATCTTCTACATCCATTGCAATGGGATATTCAAACTGTTTCCCTTTTAAACAATTATTATATAGATATTCAGCTTCTTTTTTGCCATTTTCATATGTAGTGGCGCAACTATACCAATAAGCACCTACATGGATATCAAACTTTTTAGCTTGCTTATAAAAAGTTTCAAAACATTCATCTTTATATTTAGATAATCCATTAGAAGAACCAGTATAGCCAGCCCTTATCATAATGAATTTTACTCCTTCTTTTTTTATGAGAGAAAAATCAATTCCTTTTTGATATTTACTAATATCAATCCCGAATACTTTTTCCATGCATATACTCCTGAAGTAAATTTAATACTGCACTAATACCCATTGCAATAGCTCCTATAAACATATTCTTAAAAAGATCTAAATCTCCAAAGCTATTAATAGTTGGTAATGTAACTAGTAAAGAAGCCAAAAATCCTTCTATAAATGTTTTTAATACTTTACCAACTAAGTTGTCGTTCAAGACTTTTTTCAATGATATCACCTTCCTTTAACTCATCTGGAAGCCTATATATTTCATTCATTAAATTAGTAGCATATCCATTACCACCTAATTTATGATAATTAGAATAAATCTGGTTAGCATTCTCTTTCATATAACTAGGACAATATCCTAATTTAGAATAAGTCTCATAAATTCGCACTATTTCATTTCTAAGTAATGCTTTCACTCCACTTTTCACACCAATATATTCCTTTAACATATAAATAACCCCAGACGTTACAGCTGTAAATAATATTTCTAACCAATACTTTAATATAAACTCAATCATACAATCACCTCCATAAAAAAGAGACATTTTTTAAATGTCTCTTTCATAGTTTAACTTATTTTACTAATAATTGTTTTCTATAATTATAATAAACTCCTCAACATATATTTTTTTACAATTCTTTTATATGCTAATTTGCTTCTATATAATACCAGTTTTCAATTAATTTCTCTTTATACAAAACATGATATCCCGAATTTTCTCATCCTTGTTCATCTATTAGAAAAAATTTGAGCGCTTTTCACAAAATTATTATCAACACTAAAAGTTATATTACCATTGCTTTTACTAATGTCTTGGAGCGATAAATTTTCCACAGATAATCTTCTGATTCAATTCCTCTTAAAATTTGAAATAAATAGTTATTCCAAGCAGTTGGTATACAAAACTTTATTCCTATCATTTTTCCTCCTATAGGTTTATATTACTGTTCTTCACAAGTCAGTGCTGGTTCAGAGTTTTCCATCTTATTCTTAATATAATAATAAGATATATTTTTACCTTTCCAAAATATACTATATTACTTAATTTATTATTTGAAAAAACCGGCTACAGCTAATGAAAAAACGCCTAATGTCTCATTAAATGTCGTCTCCAGATTTGATGTTGATGGAGTAGTTGATAATTTTTTCCGTGTAGAATTTTTTATATTATAATCAATAGTCGCATAAGATGAATTTATCAAGGCATCTGTTCCACCTTGCAACATTTTCTTTTGGGCATATCTTCCTGTAACGACAGTTACTGGTTTCATTGGTCTTGCCCAATATTTATCGATCTTCGCAATTCCAAGAAGTTTCAGAAGTTAACATTTTTTCTTTAAGTGCATCATAAGAAATATATTTATCTTTTAAATTTTCTCCAAATATAGAATCATTATCCAATTCAGATAATAATACGCCAATTTCAATTACTACACTAGCATTATCATCACTTTTCTCTGCCTTACAGCTAACTCCTGATAAACTACGCCATTCATCACATAAATTTAAAGCATCTTGATATTTTTCAGAGGCAAGTGAAAAATTCGAACCATAATCAACTGTCATTTTTTGCGCATATGCTTCTAAACTATCATTATCTATATTAAAATAAAAAGTTCGTATGTCATTAGCGACATAGTCATTTTGAACATTTTCACTCTTACAGCTTAAAACTTTTGCTTTTTTTACGGTTACATTACAACCAGTTGCAAACAACAATATTAATAAAATTAGCATAATAAATCTTTTCATAAAATATAAACATCTTTCTATCTAAAGGTTTAAAATACACTGTTTCTCTAATTATTCTATTGTTTCAGCAATTCCCTATCTTCTTTATAATCCATAACATTGGTCTTACAAACATAATCTGCTACCTGTCTGCCCAAGAACAATAAGAACCAAAAATCAAGTGGAAATGTGAACATCTCTATAGTTCCCCTTTTTTTCTTTACATCATAGTCCACTGCAACTCCTAACTCGCTATAGATTGCCAAGGAAAAAATTCTTTTTCCTAAACTTCTTCCTCCAAATAGAATATCCTTTTTGCTATACGATAAATATATTGTAATAAACAAAATAATTACAAATATTATTTGTATACTAATTGATAATTTTAAAACAATGGTGTCAAATATTGTGAAAAAAAGCAATACCCCATAAAAATGTACAAAAAAGTCGACTAACCAAGCGAGAATTTTTTTTATTTTCAATTGTCGCATTTTACCATCTCCTTAAACCAATGAAATTACCACGGAATATTGAATCCTATTTTAAAATTTCCTCCAATTCCTAAATGGGCGCCAATATTAATTCCAAGAAAAATAGATGAATCATCTGCTTCCACCCCAGAATCTATATTCTTTTTTATTTCAGTAGAAAAAATAAATGTAGTTGTTTCTATAGTATGTTCACAATCAGCAATACTACTAATAGAAGCATAGTCATAATTATGAATTATAGATTTGTCAATATCTCCCGAAACAAAATGGTTTTCATGATAATAAGATTTTGAAAGACCTGCTTTTTTTCCTAAAATATCAATATCAATGCCATAAGTTGTTGTGCCACCCCTAGATATTTTTCCATTTTCCACTTTAATAGTAGAATCTTTTGAATATCCAGCTTTACCACCAACTGTTGCTACATTTATATTAACATCAAAGCCATAACCACCACTCACTTCTAAAACAAAAGCATTCTTTACACCATTCCATATGTCTCCAGCAGTTTTGACTACATTTTTTCCAAAATCTACAACAGCTTTTCCAACTTTTTTTGCTGTTTTTACTACGCCCTTTCCAAAATCAACTGCTTTTTTTCCTAAATCACTAAAAAAACCTTGACCCGAAACATCTGTATTAACAATTGGATTATTACTACAATATGCATACAAATTATTACCCAATAAGTCCCTATTTGCTCCTATAATACCATCAGCATTCAAGAACCTTCCCCACTGTGGGTTATAATATCTACTATTTAAATAATATAGGGTTGTTTCTGTATCATAATAGTAACTTCTATACCTAAATGGATTGATATTTGCTATATGACTAACATCATTGCTAATATCTAATCCATTAGAATCTGTGATAGATAAAATAGTTCCCCATGAATCGTAGGTATATTTTGCCACTACATTATAATTACTATCTAGTATTCCTATAATATCATCTAAATTATTTTTGATATAGTAGTACTTATTGTTATTATAATAAAAACCAATTAGATTATCTATACTATTACGAATATAGTATATCACATTATTACCCTTTTGTTCAAATATTATTTTAGTTCCTTCTAGATAATATTTCGTTTCTATGTCATTTACTGTTTTAGAAGTTCTAATACCATTAACATTATATTTATACTGAATGTCATTATATTTCTTTAATTGTCTACCATTTATCCATTCTAAAGTATTATTTCCAATAGTAATAGGATTACCTATCTCATCATAAGTAATATTTATATCATTAAAGCTACTTAACTGATCTTCCCAATCTAAATTATTATATTGGTATTTATCTTGTGATATTAAGTCATCAGTAGTAAGATTATAATATTTTTTATTCAAAAGATTTCCTGAAATGTCATAAGTATAACTAATTTTTTTATTACTTACATAATCTTTTTCTTCTAATAATTCATTATAGTTATCATAACTATATTTCTTTTCTAATATTCCATTATGATAAACTTCAGTAATATTTCCTAATTCATCATACTTAGATGAGTATTTATCATTATTATTGTCGATACTCTTTATTAACATAGATGTTCTATTACCATGAGTTACATACTCATAATTTGTTTGGAATTGATTATCTATATTACGATTTTTTAATCTACCTAATTCATCGTAATTGTAATTTACCTCATTATTGTCAAATGTAGTCTTCGTTAACATATCTTCTTCGTTGTAGGTATTGATAATTTCTTTTTTATAACCACCTAAATTTAATGTTTTATTAATTAAATTATTATTTTTATCATATGTATAATGTGTCTTAAAGTCATTAAATTGATAATCACTCAGTTTTCTGGATAAATCATAAGTATAAAGAATATTATCATTATCTGATAGAATTTTCACTAAAGAGCCATTACTATCATACTTATAGTGGTAAGTAGTATCTTCCTTTGTTACTGTCTTTATTCTATCAAAGTCATCATAGGTATAGCTTATTTCATCATTGTTTCCATAAGTTATCTTTTTTAAATTACCATTATTTTCTTCATAAGCATTTGTAACTAAAGTAATATTATCTCCTATTTTAACCTGTTTTCTATTACCAAATTCATCATAAATAAAATTATATTCTTTATTTTCTTCTGATATTTTAGATAATTGATTTTGTTCATTATAACTATAATGAATCTCTTTTTTACCATTAGTTATTGCTACTGGCCTTTCCTTACTATCATAAGTTGTTGAAGTTGTATTACCTTTTGCATCTGTAACAGAATTTACTAAACCAGTCTTTGTATCAATATCATAGCAAATTGTATTAAAATTTGTATCTGTTGTACTAGTAATAAACTTACCGTCTTCTGTATAAGTAGAACTACTTTCTAAAAATAGTTCACTATCAGTCTCTTCAAAATAAAATTCAAAAGAAGCATCATCTTCTATTAAATTTTCTAAAGTAACAATAGCTCCATTATTTTTAACATATAATGGATTTTCTTCATCATTAATAAGATCGAATACAAAATCTACAATTTCTTCTTTACTAATTTTCTTTTCACCTTTTAAGTCTTGCGTATTTTCTTCTACAATCCAATCAGCTAAAGTTAGCAATAACATATTCTCTGCAAAAATACCTACTTTAATTGCCCTTTTTGTATATTCATCTAATCTTGTAGAAGAAACAAAATCTTGTTCTACAAAGCTATTTAAAAACTCAGACAAAGTAAAATTTCTTAACATAGCCTCATGATATTTTTCTTCAATTTCATTTCTAGATAATTTATCTTGATAGTTTTTTCCTCTTACTTGAATATAGTAACTTCCATTTTCTCTCTTAATAATTTTAAATAAATCTGCTGTTTCTGCTACATTCGCAATACTTAATGTATTACTAACTACCTTCAAGTACTGATTTCCTAAAATTGGATATTTTATTCGATAGTACCTTTCATCTACTTTTTCTAATGACCATTTATCATGTCCACAATCATCAGCATTTAAGGAAATTGATTTACTAATACATCTTATATAATTAGAAGTTCCCTTTGCCCTTATTAAGTATAAAGTGTTCTCAACAAGAGAGTTTCCAACACTTGTAATTCTATTTACAATAGGATTTCCAAAGGAATCATATTTAATACGATTAGATAACCCACTTTCTGAAATACCACCAATTACCCTATCTGTAATCTCATTATCATATTCATAACTAAATTTATCACCATTAGGATTAACTGTTTGAATGAGTTGATTATTAGTATCATAATTATAATCTATTTTTTCATTATCTAATCCGTAAAAAGCTTTTAAATTACCATTTTCATCATAATCAAAATAATTCTCTCTTACATCTTTATATAAATATAAATTTGTAATATAAAAAGCATTAGCATCATTTTCTTGATTAAATGATAAAGTTAAAGATGTAAAATCTTTTTCAGCAACAAAACATGTTGAATAATATTGCCAATCATTATCATTAGGATTAAAAGGTGGAGGTAAAAGTGTACAATGACCATCCCCTATACCATCATCCACATAATCATATGAAATCATTACAAAATTTCTTACATCATCCATCGCTCCTACTGATTTAAAGCCTTCATCTTTATACCAAAAATTAATACAATAAGTTTCTCCTTTTTTGCCATTAATCTGGTATGTCTTAGAAAAATTAGACCCCTGAGCTGGATTCATCTTTATTTTTAAAGCTTTATCACCTAAATCATTAATATCAACAATCTCAAATACTTGATCCTTGTTGATTTCTGCAAAATCTCCATTTTCAGTGATAGTTTCTCTATCATATGCAGAAACAGACCATCCATCTAATCCAGATGAAAAATCAGAATTATCCAGCATATTGTATTTGTTTGCTACTTCACCCTCTTCTAATTGAATATCGTCAATATAATAAGTACCATATCCAAAATCAAAGAAAATTGTTAAATCGCTTGTAGCTTCTTCTGAATAATAAAAAGTAAGTTCGTATCTAAATGGTTCAGCTTCTTTATTATCAATTACTACTGAAGCACAATCAGTACCACTAACAGTATCAAAACTAACATTCATAGAAGAACTACCTACGCCACAGCAATAGGCACTTAACGTATAATAATGGCCTTTTGGTACAGAAACTTCTCTATAACAACTCCCACCATACATACCACCAACAGCTTTCAAACAATACTTACCACTTACTGGATATTCAAGAGATTTAGAAATACGAAATACTGTTTCATCTGTACAATCAGTTACAAAGCCCAAATCTTCTTCTTCAAAACTAGAATTAGACAAATAATTTTTTACATACTTAACTGGTATACCACTAGATAATAATTTATTCTTGGTAGAATTATATTCGTTTGATTCTTCATTGCTATATTCTTGAGTCATACCATAAGCACTTTTTAAATCATTCTTAACCTTTAGATTACTTGTAGATATTAAGTTTCCAAGATTATTGTAAGTCATAATAGTTGATCTATTTTTATTATCTATAAGAGTAGTAGAATTAAATCCATAAGTAACAGAAAAATATTGACCTAGTGTATCATTCAAGCCATATTGTGATATCATCTTAATTCTAAATGGAGATTGTTCATAGTACTCATATTTCATTTTCTGACCATTAATATCTGTAATAGTTTCTATAAGGTTATTAGAATTATAAGAAAATAATGTTGTTCCTAATTTAGAAATAATGCTGATTAACTTATTATTACTGTAATTTAAAACAACAGTTTCATTAGGGCTAACAACAGTTATCTTATTTTCTTCATAAGTAAGATTAATCTCACTATTATTAGCATCTTCAACTTTAATAATTCTATGATTACTATCATAATGAATAATATTTTTATTTTCACTAATATCTATAATTTCATTTAGGTATCCTATTCCATTATCAATTTTAAATTTTAATCTATTTCCATTTTTATCAGTTAAAACATATTCTTCCTCTGTTTTATCAATAGTAAGGTTAAGTCCATCTTCATCTTGATAGTGTAAGATAGTTTCATTTTCATCTTTTACTTCATAAAAATAATGAATAGTTCCATCGCCATCTACATATTCTAAATAGTTAATGACACCAATTAAAGTCTCTTTAATCGTTTGACTTAGATTAAACTGATTACCTAGTCCTATTCCAATATTTTTTTCAAGAACTACATCATTAGTGTTATAAACTAATGATAAACTTGCTGGGAATTTTCCTCCAATAGTTGATCCTATCTGAAATACACCTGTTAAGTTTCCATTATAGGTATTAAAGTGAGTACTTCCTTCTGTGAAACCTTGACTTTGATAATTCATATAACTCTCTAAACCATTTTGATTACGATATTGAATAACTAAAACTGGTTTTGGACTGTCTCCAGATACTGTATTATTTTTTGAGAAAAATGCTGGTACTTCTTCTCCTCTATAAATTTCCTTATTTGCCTTTAACATAATTCCATAATTAGATTTATCTTCATACCACTTTTTTACTAGAGTTGTGATATCTGCTGTATTTATAGTTGCATAGAGTTTATAGCTTCCATCATCCTGTGGAGTCATATTACTTCTATAACTTTCAAAAGAAGCCTCCACTCTTTCATTATATTTATCATTCATCGTATTCCAATTAGCTGAAGTTTCACTCCAATTCGCAGTTACTTCATGAACATTGATAATTTCGTGCTGAGACGGAACAACATAGCCATAGCCAATTAAGTTTAGCAAAGCACCTATTACCTGACTACCTGTTCCTATTGTTGGTAAATCAAACTTAATAAGGGCTCTATTTACTACTTCTTTACCATTTACTTTTTCTACTCCTACTTTTAAAATATCTTGGCTATTTCTATCTACGTTAGTATCTCCTGGATAAATGTAAGTATCATAAACATCTTTCTTTTCATCAGTGGTATTAATAGTAGGGTCTATTACTACTGGGTAAGATGCTGTTTCAAACCATTCTTTATCTAATACTAATTCTAATTGATATCCTAATTCTTTTTTTACTAAATGATAATAAACATCATTATTTCTATTATTATTTGAATCAATCGCAAAAGGATTCTCTATTGTAAAGATTGTTTTTTCATCTTTTAAAGCATGAATTTCATTATTTACAATTTTTAATATTAAATTGGTTTTAATATCAAATGAAATTTTTTGCATAGCTGATTCTTTATTTTGAATAATAATATTTTCTTTTACTTTATTTGGTAATAAAAGATATTCAAAATCAATGCCATCTTTAATATTTAAATATTTAATGCTGGTATTATCTATAATAGGTAAAACATTATTACTATCCTCTAAAACTAAGTTAAAATAACTATCTTCTAATACAAGTTTCATAAATTCATTAGAACTTCTATCTTTGAAATAGGCTTGATAATCATTTTCTTTATTTTTATAATAATTGTTCTCTCTAACTAGAGTATTATCAATTTCTTTATATTCTCCATCTTTTAAATAATGGATATCTTCATTATAAACTTGTGCGATAATATCTCCATTTTCTTGTAGAAAGTGTTTTTCACGTTTTTTTCTCAATTCTTTTAATTCAATGCCATCCATAAAACACCTCTAAGCAACTCTTTTCCACATATAACAAGTAATATATGGTTGTAAATTGTTATGAGCTTGTCCTCCTCCAGTATTCGTTGGAGTATGGGTATGTCCTCCTGATGAGTTCATTGAAGGTGGTACTTTCGCGCCATCTGCAGTATATCTTTTATGAGCTACTGCTTGATAAGTAGCACTAGAAACTGCCGATACTTGTAAAAATCCTGTATAAGTATGAGTATGCGCTCCAGAGCTTCCAATGGTATGAGTATGAGCTGGCATCTCTTCTATTGTTAAGGTATGATCTTTTTCTCCTCCCATTTTTTCTACTGTATCAAATTCTGTTTGGGTTGTATCCATTCCTATAGGGCATCTTCCTGCTCCCCATGCTTCCCAAGTTCCACCAAATAAGGTATTAGGATTAATATCATTTACTGATAGATAAATACTACCAATAGGATATACATCTAATAAATTCATAGAACTTCCACTGTTCGTATTATTACAAGTTAGAGAATTAACTACTAAGTTTCCATCTTCATCTAAACTAAACTTATTCTTTTTAGAAGTTAAACAATTAATACTTGCATTATCTACCTCTAAATTTACCTTATCTTCTGTTTTTGTAAAGGCATTAGCAATATAAGTAGGCGCTAATTCATAATCTAATGAGGAAGCACCACCACTTACTGCATATCTTTGATTTTCTAAATTCATTTTATCATTCCTCCCTTTTCTTGAATTTAAAAAGTTTTCTACCATAATTAAATAACTGACTGCGAATCAGTTCATAGGAATCTCACCTTCTTGAATTTCACAAGACTATTTCTAGAAGTATCATTATACCTACTATTTGTCATCGCATTAGAAAGAGCAACTTTCTATTTATCATCTAGTAATTATCGCAAGCGTACTAATGAACGTGCTAGAATAGTAGGAACGTATTTAATTATGTTATTCAATTGTCAAAGAACAGTATATTCCAATAAAAAAGGAATATAGAGAGTTACCCTCTCACTATATTCCTCACTTAAATACATTTTTTTACATCTGTTTTAATAAATTTTTTAATTTTTCTTTCGCTTGCTCTATACTAACATAAACAGAATGTATAGAACAATTCTCTTTTAAAGCTATTTCCTTTAATGTCATATCCTTAAAATAATACATCTTTAATCTTCTTTTTTGTATTTTTGATAATTTATTTATTTCCTGATGTAATCTTTCATAAATAATCTTTTTTAAGGCAATATCTTCTAAAGAAGTATATTTATTTTTTGTATTATGATATAAAGATTCTTCTGTTAATTCTAAGTGTTCAATATGTCTATCATATTCATTCATTTCTTTTAAATCTTGTAGTTCAAATAAATTAAATTCGTTATATAATTCATCATTCAATATAACACTTTGTTTTTTTCCTGTGCTATCAATAAAAGTTACAATATGATTTACTTCTAATGTATAAGGATTATATTTATTTTTTCTTCTTTTTACTGTTTCCATAATTCCTCCAATCTAACAATTTTTTATTTGTTAGACTGGTGGACTCCTGCAATTTTCAATCATAGCGAGTACTCCCAAATTCATTGGGAATTACTCTATAATTATAAATTTCTAAATCACACCACCCAATGCGCTACTTAGGTGACATATTAAGCTACATTAAAAAAAGGCATTTAAAATGCCCTTTTTTATTAATTATTTACTAAAAAAAGATTCTATAAAGAATCTTAAATATATCCATTAAAATATAAATAGTATAAAACTAATAGTACTGCTATTGCAGCTCCCACAATGATGAATAATTTCATCTTTTGTTTTTTTCTATTAGATGCTTTTGGTGTAATTAATTTTGCTTCTACATTTGCTCCCATATTCTTTTGAATAACTTGCGCTACTTGCGTAAAGTTACCATCAATTTGAATAGAAGTATTATTTCTTCCTATATCATTACCAGCTATTAATAATGGTGTTTTTTGTGAGAAATCAACTTCCTCATATGTTTTGGTAAGGAAGAATTTTTTCTTAATTCCATAAAACGAAGTAGCATACAAAGTATACCCTTTTTCCATTCCTCTTGTATAGGCAATGTTTAATACTTTATCTAAAGCAGACATATTTTTCTTTAATTGATCTACTGTTACTTGATCTGTTTGATCACTAAATAAATCACAGTCAGCAATAATTAAATCATATACATTTTGATTAATATAGGCATTTAAATACTGTGCCATTAATTCAAATCTTTGTTTTTTATCATCTATTGGCCATACATTAATATTTGGCTTAAATTGCTCTCTAAATCCATTTAAACATTTACTAATATATTGAATTCTATCTCTATCTGCTAAAATAAGAACTCTTTTATCATCTGGTATATTTTCAAAGAAATAGTGTTCTGGTAAATCACTTTCAAATGCATATGGTACATTGGGATTGCCAGTTACTTCAAATAAAGAATTTACAGCTACATTTAAAGGTATTTTACCTGCTGGAAAGAAATCATTTGGATTTTGAATAATATCTAAATATTCTGCTCCTACAGTATTATCATAATTAAAGCTAATAACACTGTCATTTGCCCGAATTAAATTTTCTCTAACTGTTAAGAACCCTCCCATGTTATCATCTGTAAAATTTCCTTTATATTTTTTTTCTATCGTTTCTTCATAGTTAGACCAAACTTCACCAACACCACTTACAATCATACGATAGTAAGCTATTTTTTCATCTTTCGTTGCTTTCGTCAAATATTTTCTTCCTGCTATAGATACTATTTTCATTTGTGGGACAAAGTTCATAACATGATATTTTAAATTTTTAATCCATGCATTTGATACTTTTAATCCCTCAATACTGTTATCCCCTAAAAATAAATGTACATATACTTCTTTCAAACCACATCTTGCACATAATTGTGCATAATATTTTAATTGATTTAATTTATTATCATCTGTTTTTTCTCCAATACTAAATAAGATATGAACTCTAGATTGATTATGTACAGCATGATTAATAGAAGCAACTATTACTGGATTGCTCATAAAAGTATTATCATTTAAACTAGTTTGAACAATTGCCGATTTATCATTTGACTTTCCATTTGTACTAAATACAGAATATCCTTCTCTAAAACTTGATAATTGACCTTTATTAAGTCCTATTTCTGCACCACTGGCAAATAAAGACGCAAAAGGATAATAGTTAGATAGCTTTGCTAAAGAAGGCATAATTGCTTCTGAATAAACATTAAAAGTCTTTGGAACTTCTAATCCAAATCCATTCATTAGTAATAAAATTGATCTTCTTGTATCCATATCCCTATCCCCATTCTTCTATCATTCATAATTATTATACCAAATTTTTCCTTAAAAAGGAAAAAAATAAAGAAAAATACCAAATTTTCTTTACTCTTTTGTAAACAAGATTCCTTTTTTTAAAATAATATCTGTATTCTCATATATTAGTTTTCCAACTTCATAGAGATTATATACTTGTTTTTTCTTATTATTCTTTATATAAAACTCATTTTTATAGGAATAGATTTCTACATTAAGTGGCAAAAAATCTAATATATCATCAACCTTGTATAAAAATACAGTATCTTCTTTTACTATTCGCATCTCCACTTGATGGAAAGGATAATAGTCCATATCTTCTTTCTCTAATTTTAAAACCATTCCTTCATTTTTATCTAAAAATACTTGGATATTATAAAATCCTTCTATTTCAATATGGTAATATTCTTCTAACTTCAAAAATAATGCCCTAAAATAATCTTCTATTTCTTCGATATTTTCAAAGTGAAAATCCTCTATTTCTTTCTTTTTCAAAAATAGAGTTATCTCCTCATCATCTATCTCTACTTTCACCCTATCACCTATAGTAGTTTATGAAAAAAAAGATAGATGGGAACTACATAGTTCTCTCTATCTTCTGATAAATTTCATTTTTCCCTAATTTTGTAACATTAGAAAACATAGTAAAGTCATCACCTACTACTAAATCTAAATCCGCTAAAATGGTATTGCGTTGTTTTTGATGCATCGTAATTCCTACTTTGTCTGTTTTGGTAGCCACTATTGTAACTGGGATTTTATGATGTTTTAAAAAGTTATACATCATTAAATCATCTTCTGTAGGTCTACGACGAAAATCTACTAACATAAATACTTGTTTTAAATTAGGACGATTTTGTAAATAATCTTCCATCATTAAACCAAATTTCTTTTGTTTCGCTCTGCTAAGTGCTGCAAAACCGTATCCTGGAGCATCTACTAAATAAAAATCATCGTTTATTAAATAAAAATTGATGGTTTGAGTTTTTCCTGGGGTAGCTGAAGTCCTAGCGTAATTTTTTCGATTGATTAAAGTATTAATAAAACTACTTTTTCCAACATTTGATCTACCAACTAGTAAATACTCTGGCTTTTCATCTGTTGGATACTGGCTTCTTCTAACCGCACTAATCACTAGATTTACGCTGTTAATTTTCAAGATTTGTCACTCCTTTTTATAAAAACGCGTTAATTATAACACTTTCTTTACAGAATGTCAAAATTAGCTTTTTCTTTTCTTTACATAAGATACAACATAAAATACTATCAAATATAGATAAAGGATAAACGAAAGAAGATTTCCAACTACTATCATAGAACCTGTATTCCCCAATATCATAATTCTAGAATTCCCAACAAAGTCACTCATATATAACTGAAAGGATACATTAGTTGCAAGAACTACAAAGAATACTATGATAATCGCTCTTGTTAATTCCGTTATTTTTTGAGAAGAAATTTGGATATGCATAAATAAGAAGCAAAATATCATATTCCAATGAAAGAAATAAAGATTCTTATAAAAGTTACCATGAAATAGTGTTGTTACATACTGGAACATCTCTAGTTTCCTAAAGTAAAATGTCATTGTTGTTAATAAAAGAAAGGAGCCTAAAGTAAAATAAAATCCAGTTTTTGTTTTTCGGTTAATCCAAAGCAAAATTCCAAATACACTAATCGCAAGAAAAATAGAAAGAAAAACAGAGTAATCAGAAATCATTTGTTGATAATTTTCTAATGCCTCTGTTAAAGTATACGGAACATCATACATGTACTAATACATTACCTGTCATTTCTTTTGGAATTTCTACACCTAATAAACTTAAAATAGTTGGAGCTATATCTGCTAACTTTCCATTTTCTACTTTTATTCCTTCTTTTGTTACAATAAAAGGAACTAAACTAGTAGAATGGCTAGTAATAACATTATCGTTATCATCTAACATATAATCACTATTTCCATGATCTGCTGTAATAAGCATTACTCCACCTAATTCTTCTACCTTTTGATAAACTCTGCCAATACATTCATCTACTACTTCAACAGCTTTTACTGCTGCATCAAATACGCCAGTATGCCCTACCATATCTCCATTTGCATAATTAATAATAACAACATCAAATTCCTCTATTACAGAAAGTAAATTATCAGTTACTTCATAAGCACTCATTTCTGGCTTTAAATCATAAGTAGCCACTTTAGGAGATGGAATTAATATTTTCTTTTCATTTCTATAGTCTTTTTCCTTTCCTCCATCAAAGAAGAAAGTAACATGAGCATACTTTTCTGTTTCCGCAATTCTAAGTTGCGATAAACCATTTTGTTCTAAGCATTCTCCTAATATATTCGTAGGTTCTGGATCATTAAATGCATGTGGTGCGATTACAGATTCTACTACAGGTAACATTGTTAATACTGCTAAATTTTGGAAACGAACTACTTCCATATCATTGAAATTAGGATTTGTCAAAGCTGTCAATAATTCTCTTAATC
This sequence comes from uncultured Bacilli bacterium, assembly GCA_964018915.1. Lineage (GTDB taxonomy): Bacteria > Bacillota_I > Bacilli_A > RF39 > UBA660 > UBA5578. The sequence goes on from CAXHRJ010000001.1 coordinate 625,016, forward strand.
TATCTTTACGATAATTGAAAGTAATAAATCCATCATTTTCTTCTACTTTACCATTTCCATCAAAAATAGTAGGTACAAAAAATTCATCTGTAATATCTTGACTATAACTTTCCTCTATAAATTCTTTAATAGAAGAACTTTTTGGACCAACTCCATTTACAATAACATCGTATCCTTTTTTCAATCTATCATAGTTATTATCTCTATCCATTGTATAATAACGTCCACCAATAGTAGCAATACTTCCAATACCAATTTCTCTTAATTTATCTTCTACTTTAGAAATATAAGAATAAGCACTTCGTGGATCTACATCTCTTCCATCTGTACATAAATGTAAGTATACTTTCTCCATTCCATTTTGTCTACACATATCTAAAAGCGCTAATAAATGATTTATATGCGAATGTACTCCACCATCACTTAAAAGCCCCATAATATGTAATTTAGAATGATTCGTTTGAACATGATTCATCACTTTTAATATCTCTTGATTTTGAAAATACGTTCCCTCTTCTATATCATGATTAATAAGTTCTAGTGGTTGGTAAATCACTCTTCCTGCTCCAATATTCATGTGCCCTACTTCACTATTTCCCATCTGTCCATTAGGAAGTCCTACTTTAGAGCCGCTAGCCTCTAACCTTGAAAACCCATATTTTTCTTTTAACATATCTAAATTTGGTGTATTCGCTTTCTTCACAGCATTCCCATGAAGCTCTTCTCTTTCTCCTACACCATCCATAATACAAAGTACTACTGGTTTCATATCATCACCCCTATCATTTTATCACATTCAAGAAAAAAATACTAGAAAAGGTAAAGTGGTAATGTAATTTTCACACTAGTCCCTTGTCCACATTTTGAAGCATATTGTAATGTTCCCTGATGAGCTAAAATTATTTCGTTTGATAAAGATACGCCTAAACCACTCCCTCGTGGTTTTGTTGTATAAAAAGGTTCATAAATTTTAGAAACGATTTCATTATCCATTCCTTGCCCATTATCTTCTACATAAACTTCTAATTGTTGATTTGTTAAATGGGTTCTTAACACAATATCTTTTGCATGAGCTTCTATACTATTTTTTAAGATATTCACCATTACTTGACTTAAACGATTATAATCACCATTAATAAATAGTTCATCATCGATTGTATCTACTTTAAAAGTAATGGAATTTTTATCCATTAAAGGTTGGATATTTTTAGTCACATCTTCTAATAGCATATTTATATCCATAATTTCATATCTCATATTGGATTTATTTACTAATAAAAAATCTTGTAATAGTAAAAGCAACCTTTCAATTTCATTTCTAATAATTGGAACATACTTTTTAGCGTGTTCTACATTTTCCACATCAAACATATCTAAATAAGCTTTACATACTGCAACTGGATTCTTAATTTCATGAGTAATTTTAAAAAGTGATAATCTAATTTTTTGTTCCTTTTGTAATTCTTTAAACTCTACATGTGTCTTCATAATTTCTTCCCCTTGTGTCACTAGCATTACTAATACTTTTATCATAATTATGTACACAATAATTAAAAGAATGGAATAATGTACCTTTTTAGATTCTAAAAAGAAAAACCATAGAAAGAAACTACTACTATAAAAGATAAGATAAGCATGTAAGAAAGATATTTTAAGTTGTTCATATTTATTATACAAAAATACAAGAAAATCAATCATAGCATAAACAAATAGAAAGTATAACATAGAAGATAAATTAGGGTAAAAAGAACTTAATACAATTCCTTCTAAAATAATAGCCACTGCATATCTCTTTTTAATGAGTGATAAAAAGACAACACTTCCTAAAAAGAACGTCAAAAGTGTATTTTCAAAATAACTTCCATACCTAGTCACTAAAAAGGAAGAGGAAATTAATATAAAATCAAAGAAAATATCTTTTTCTGATTTACTAATATTTTTATTCGCTACTATATAAATAATGTAAACTAATAAAGGATACGAAATTAAAATCATATTTAATATTAACATTTCAAATATATTCATATTATCACCAAATATACTATAACGTAGCATTTTGTCGAATACTGTCGAAATTTGCAAAAAAAAAGTGAAAAATCACTTTAATTCATTAATATACTTTTTAATTTGTTTGGCATCTTCTCCTAAAATAATCTTAAGTTGATTATCTATTTCGACAATACCTTGGGCACCCATTTTTTGAATACCCTCCTTATTCGCTTTCGATACATCTTTTAAATCTACTATAAATCTAGACTTATTAAAATCATAGTTTTTAATATTATCGATACCACCTAATAATTCTACTAACTTATTAGCTTCAAATTTAAAGTTTCTTTTCTTTGATTTAATAATAGCTACTGCTACTACTAATAAGATACATATAATAATGACATATTGCCAAATATAAGAATTCATGTTAATCACCTACTAATCATTATACTATAAAAAAAAGAAAAAAGAAATACTTATCGTTTTCCCCTTATTTTTCGACAAAATATCGCCTTTTTCATTGTATAATAAAAACAATTAGTGTAATATATTGAAAAGGTGATTTTATGGCAAAAAAAAGATTTCAAATAGATTTTTCAATCCTTTTACCTATTGTTTTATTTGCTATTATAGGAATTACTTCTATCTATAGTGCTGAAAGCTTACTATTAGAGCAAAATCACTATGCTTTCAAACAAATAATTTGGTACATTATTGGAACTATTGGAATAATATTTGTAGTGATTGTTGGAAATAAAAGAATCATGAAGTATTCATGGTATCTATATGCTTTCTTTGTCTTGCTTTTACTATTACTACTATTTTTTGGAGAACCGATACATAATTCTAGATGTTGGTTTGTAATTCCTAAAATAGGTGTATTTCAACCAAGCGAATTTATGAAAATTATATTAATATTAACATTAAGTAATATGATTGATACTTTTCAAAAAAAGTATCCAGCTCCTAATATAAAGGAAGAATTTATCTTTTTAATAAAAGTATGTATTGTAGTATTTATACCATCTATTCTTACCTTTTTACAACCAGATACAGGAGTAGTATTAATCTATTTATTAATCACGCTTATTATGCTTTTTATATCTGGTATTCGCTATCGCTGGTTTATTATTCTATTTATGATATGTGGTCTCGTTTTAGCTACTATCTTAGGACTTTACTTTTTCAATACAGATTTATTTATAGAGGTCTTTGGGACAAGCTTTTTCTTACGAGTTGATCGATTATTAGATTGGTCTAGCAAAAGTGGATATCAGTTAGAAAGAGGAATGTCTGCTATTGGTTCTGGCGGACTACTTGGAATGGGATATAATAAAACCCCTATCTATTTTCCAGAACCACAAACAGACTTTATCTTTGCAATATTCTCATCTAATTTTGGTTTCTTAGGATCTATTTTATTATTTGGACTATTACTATACTTTGATATTAGACTAATTATCCTTGCTTTAAAAAGTAAAGATAAAACCGCTAAATATATCATCAGTGGAATTGTTGCTATGCTAATTTATCAACAATTCCAAAATATTGGAATGACCTATGGAGTAATCCCTATCACAGGAATTACATTACCTTTTATTAGTTATGGAGGTTCTAGTTTACTTAGTTATATGTTAATGCTAGGAATTCTTTTAAATATTGCTAATGAAAATAAGAAAAATAGATTATTTTCGTGATATAATAATTATGGTGATTAGATGAAAGAAGTACAAATTGTTTATGATTTTGATGGAACTTTAACGCCAAATCCTGTACCATTCCTCCCTATTTTAAAAGAATGTGGGATACAAGAATCTGATTTTTATAATAAAATTGAAGAACTAAAAAATAGTCGAATTACAGATGTCTATGAGAGTTGGTTTCAAGCAATACTATCTTTCGTTCAAGAAAGTGAATTAGTATATCATGATGTAACAAAAGGAGCAGATGATATTATCTTTTGCCCTGGTGTAGAAACTTGGTTTGATAACTTAAATAAAAATAGTGATGCCACTATTTCCCATTATATTGTAACATCAGGCGTACAAGAATTTCTTTATGCCACTTCTATTGCCAAATATATTACACAAATATTTGGTGTATCTTTCATCCATGAAAAAGGAAAATTAAAAAGCATCGAAAAATTAATTAGCGATAAAGGTAAAGTTGATTATATAAAGAAGATTAATACCTTAAATGGTAAAACAGAAAATGATTGTTCTAACTTAATCTATATTGGAGATGGATTAACAGATTATTACGCTATGGATTTTGTATTTCATAATGGTGGTACTACTATTTTAGTAACAGTCCCTAATAGAATTCCAGAAGAAAAACTACTCTCTGTCTCTAACTTTCAATGTGAAGCAGATTATCGTATAGAAAAAGAATTATTTTCCTATTTATTATCTATATTAAATGATAAAGAATGAGAATATCATTCTTTTTTTATGAAATTTTATCTATATTTCAAAAAAAAGAAGAGAATTATTTCTCTCCTTTTAATAAATCAAAGACTTTGTGTACTTTTAAATCATAACGAATCATTTCTTCTCCAAAACGTTCAAAGAAATCTTCTTTACTCATTTGATATTTAGAAGCCATTTCTTCTGCTTCTTTATTCAATTCTTCTTCTGTTACATCAATATTTTCTGCTTTAATAATTGCTTCAATCATCAATCTATAAGTAACTCTCTTAGTAGCTTGTTCTTTATATTCTTCTCTTAATTTATCTTCTGTCATACCAGAAAATTGGAAGAATTGTTCTAATGAAATTCCTTGCATTTGTACATTTTGGGAAAATTCTTGAATCATTCTAGATGTTTCATCTGTAATCATCACTTCTGGAATATCTACTTCCATAGTAGATGCTGCTTCTTCTAATAAAGCATCTAACCATTCATCATCTGCTTGTCTTTCTTTTTGAGCAGTAATATTTTCTTTTACTTGATTCTCTAAAGACTCTTTAGAGTTGATTCCTTCCATACCTAAATCATTAAAGAAATCTTCATCTAATTCTGGAACTTTTACTTCTTTTACTTCATGAACTTTTACTTTGAATGTAGCTTCTGCCCCTTTTAAATCTTCAGAATGATACTCTTCTGGGAAAGTAACATGAACTTCTGTTTCTTCTCCTGCTTTCTTACCAATTAATTGTTCTTCAAATCCAGGAATAAATGTATTACTTCCAATTTCTAGTGAATAGTTTTCTCCCTTTCCACCATCAAATGCTTTTCCATCTTTGAATCCTTCAAAATCGATAACAGCAATATCTCCATTTGCAATAGCACCTTCTTTTAATACATTTTCTTTATAGTGCTCACGCATATGATTGATAGATTCTTCAATTTCCTCTTTTGTTACTTTTACTTTTTCTTTTTTAGCTTTCAATCCTTTATAAGTTCCTAATTTTACTTCTGGTTTTAAAGTTAAAGTAAATTCAAATTCAACTCCATCTTCTCCAATATTATGAATATCTACTACTGGTTGAGTAACAATATCCAAATCACTATTCTCATCTAACATTTTCTCATAAGCAACTTCTACTGCTTTATTAGAAGCCTCATAATATAAAGATTCCATTCCATAATGTTTAACGAAAATATCCTTTGGAGCCTTACCAGGTCTAAACCCTGCAATTTTTGCTTTTTTATTTGCTTTTTGAAAAGCGTCATCTACTAATTTTGACCACTCTTCACCATCTATTTTTATTGTAATTTTCTTTTCATTTTTGTTTTCCATAATTATCCCTCCGCAATACATATAGTATATAATAAAATCCTATTTTAAGCAATATTTTTAAAGCATTTACACACTTTATTTTAACATGTTTTCATATTTTTCTTGGTAATTATCACTCATCGTTAAATAACTTCCAACTACTAATATATCTGCCCCTTCACACATACTTTTCGTTTCCTTGTTTACACCACCATCTACTTCTATTACATAGTGATAATGATTCCTTTTACGCAATTCCTCTAACTCTGTTATTTTAGAACTAGTACTACTAATAAATGGTTGCCCACCACGACCTGGAACTACACTCATAACGAGTACTAAATCTATTTTATCTAGATATGGTAGTAAGCTTTCTACAGGAGTATCTGGATTAATAGAAATTCCTACTTTTATAGAGCGTTCTCTGATATACGTAATCATTTCTTCTACTTTATCGGTAGCTTCTAAATGAAAAGTAATATACTCTGGTTTATACTTTGCATAAAAGTCTACATATTTTTTTATATCATAAACCATTAGATGAACATCTTTAGGAATAGATGTTTCTGGTAATTCTAAAAAATCTACCTTATTACTTACAAATTCTCCATCCATTACATCTACATGAATATAATCAGGATTTAAGGTATATACTTCCCTTATTTTTTCTTCCTCATCTTTTATATTTAATAAAGTTATTGAAATCATATCTTCACTCCTTTTCTCTTATTTTTTTATTCTGATTAGTATGAATTATCCTTCTACTTCTATCAAATAGTATACAGAAATAAATTATAAATAGCAAACAAAAGATAGAATTTCTTCTATCTTTTCTCTATAAATTTCTTATAATTTTCATAACGACTAGGTAAAATTTCACCTTTTTTTAAAGCCTCTTTTACTCCACAGTCTTCTTCATTACGATGCATACAATCTCGATATCTACAATTCTCATTATAATAAGCAAATTCTATAAAACCATCCCTAATATCACTATCTTCATAATCTTTAAAGTCAAGAGCACTAAATCCTGGAGTATCCGCTACTAATCCGCCAAATAGAGGAATTAATTCTACATGTCTTGTCGTATGCTTTCCACGACCTAAAGCTTGGGATACTTCACCAGTTTGAAGATTTAAATTGGCATCTAACATATTTAATAATGTACTTTTCCCGGCTCCACTTTGTCCGGCAAAAACGGTTACATTATCTTTTAATATATCCTTTAACTTAGAATCATCATTATTATATACGGAGTAACCAATCTTTCTATAATACTCTTGATACTTTTTTATCTCTTCTTTTACATCATCAGATACTAAATCTAATTTAGTAAAACAAATAATTGGTTTTATATGATTGTGTTCTATCGTTACTAGTAACTTATCAAGTAAGTTAGAAGAAAATTCTGGAATTTCTACACTATTTACAATAAGAGCTTGTGTCACATTAGCAATACTTGGTCTTATTAACTCATTCTTTCTTTTTTCTATTTCTAGTATATAATGATTTTCATAATCTATCGTAACGAAATCCCCTACTAATGGGGTAATTCCTAATTGTCTAAACTTTCCTCTTGCTTTACAAACAATTATTTCCTTTTCTACTTCTACAAAATAATCATTACTTAATTGTTTTACAATACGTCCAGTTTTATTCATTTTCACCATCATTTGGAGTTTGATCTGGTGTTGGAATAATTGGATCTGGTTCTACGACTACAGGCTTTTTAGCAATAGTAAGTGTTAAAGTAACACCCTCTTTTACTTCTCCACCTTCTGCTCTTCCTTGCTCTATAATCGTATTCTCTTTATGTGTACTATCTTCTTTTTCTTCGAATTTACAAGTAATTTTATTATCATCACAGAATTGTTGAGCTTTTTTTCTATCCCAAGTTCCATCTGTAAAATCTGGATAAATAGTAATTAAAGTAGCATATGTTAATTCAAGAACTCCACCTTCATTTAATCGTGTTTGTGGATCTTTATTTTGTCCTAAAATCATTCCCTCAAATGCATTTTCAAAATCTTCTTGATCAGTAGATACCTTTTTAGGAATTGCTACTACTTTAATTCCAGCTTGTTCTAATTCTAATTGAACAGTTGTAAGGTGTCTTCCCTTATAATCTTCTAATACAATTCCTGTTAAACCTGAAGAAATAATAACTGTTACAGTGGAACCTTTCTTAACTTTACTATTCACATCGTAATCTTTATAATCGATAACAAATCCTTCTGCATAATCATCGCTTGTTTGCTCTTCATAATCAATTACAAGACCCATACTAGTTAATTTCTGTTCTACATTTTCTTTACTCTTTCCTTTAATAGAAGGAAGCGCTACTGTTGCATTTCTACTATTTGTTACCATGAAGTAGGCTGTAAGTAAAACACCAATTAAAACTACTATACAAGTAATAATACCTACTATTACAGCAACTTTTAATTTTTTTCCACCTTTTTTCTTTGTTTTCACTTCTTCTTCCTCCTCGGCGACATCCTCATTTCTAGTTTCTCTTGTCTCCTTAGTTTTCATCTTATCTAAAGTTGGCAAAGCCTTTGTTTCTTCTAAATCATTTTCAGGATATTTATATACCAAACGTTTCTCATCTTTTCTCTCATCTGATAAAGCTGTTTTTAAATCTTCATGCATTTCTGAAACAGATTCATAACGGTTTCTTGGATTCTTAGCACATGCTTTTAAAACAACATTTTCAACACTTTGTGGTATTAATTCGTTCTGAGAACACATGCTTGGAATTTTCTCTTTCATTTGCTTAATTGCTATTTCTACTGCATTCTCACCTTTAAATGGTAATTTTCCAATTAAACATTCATACATTAGAATACCTAAAGAATAGATATCACTTTTAATAGTAGCTCCTGAACCATTTGCTTGTTCTGGTGGTAAGTAATGAACTGACCCCATAACCGAATTGGTCTGTGTTAACTCTGCACTATTCATAGCAATAGCAATACCAAAATCAGTAATCTTTACTCTACCATCTTCTAAAATTAAGACATTTTGTGGTTTGATATCTCTATGAATTAAGAAACTATCATGAGCACAAGCAATAGCACTTGTCAATTGCATCATAATATCTACTGTTTCTGCTAAAGAAAGTCCTCCACGTTTTTTTATTAAGCTTTTTAATGTTTTTCCATCGATATATTCCATTACAATAAAGTAATTTCCATTATCTTCTCCCACATCATACATCTCTACAATGTTTGGATGATTTAAAGAGCTAGCAGCTTTTGCCTCTCTTTGAAATCTTTTTACGAACTTCTCATCACTAGCAAGATCTCCACGCAAAACCTTTACTGCTACTTCTCTATCTAAAATTGTATCATAGGCAAGATAAACATTTGCCATACCACCTTCGCCAATAGTACGAATGATTTGATATCTTCCATCTATTTTTTGACCCTTTATTATCATAATTAGCCTTCCTCCTTGCTTAGGTAAGCAACTGAAATATTGTCACTACCTCCACGATTATTACATTTAAATATCAATTTATGTAATTTATCTTCGATATTTCCTTCACCTGTTAATACTTTTACAATTTGTGTATCATCTAACATGTTTGTAAGTCCATCACTACATAACATGATTCCATCTATATTAAGTTCTACATTAAAAATGTCCATCTCTACGTTTGTATTAGCCCCTAACGCCTTCATAAGAACATTCTTTCTTGGATGCTCCTTTGCTTCCTCTTCTGTTAATTCGCCACTTTTTACAAGCAAATTTACTAATGTATGATCAATCGTAATTTTATGAAGCTTCTTATTTTTAACAACATATCCTGAAGAATCTCCAATGTTTCCAAATAGTAAGAATGCTGGAGTTAAAATGGCAATTACAACAGTTGTTCCCATTCCTTCACTCTCTGGATGAGATGCCACATATTTAAATATTTCTACATTGGCTTCACTAACTGTACTTTGCATCCAATTAATAGCATCTTCTTTATTTCCTACACTACTGATAGAACGAAATCTTTTTCCAATATGTGTAATTGCGATACTAGAGGCAACTTCACCGTCTTTATGACCGCCCATGCCATCTGCTACACATAATAATATTTCACCAGCTTCATTTTCTACAATGATAACACTATCTTCATTTCTTTCTCTTACCATTCCTGGATCTGTTAAATAACCATATTTCATATTATTCCTCCTTGTAATTGGATCTAAGTTGTCCACAGGCAGCACTTACATTTCCACCAAATTCTCTTCTTATTGTTACACTAATACCATTTTTTTTAAGTTCATCATAGAATGATAAAATAGTATCTGAATCACTCTTCCTATATTCAATATGGCTCGTTTCATTATAAGGAATTAAATTTACATAAGCATTCATTCCTTTTAAAAGTTGTGCTAATTCTTTCGCACAAACTCTAGAGTCATTTACTCCTTTTAAAAGAATATATTCAAAAGTTACTCTTCTATTAGTTTGTTCAATATAATATTTTACTGCTTCTATCAATTTCCCTATTGGATAAGCTTTATTAATATCCATAATACTACTTCTAATTTCATTATTAGGAGCATGTAGAGAGATTGCTAAATTCACTTGTTTTGGATAAAGAGCGAACTCTTTAATTTTAGGAATAATACCACTAGTAGATACTGTTATATGTCTACTTCCAATATCAATTCCTTTTGGTGTATTTACAATATCAATGAATTTAATTACTTCTTCATAATTATCAAAAGGTTCTCCTATTCCCATTAAGACAATATGTGTAATTCTTAATTTTAAATCTTCTTCTACACGTAGAACTTGTCTTACCATTTCACTAGATTGTAGGTTACGAACTTTTTTTAGTCTACCACTTTCACAAAAATGACACCCCATATTACAACCCACTTGGGTAGAGATACATAGACTATTCCCGTAATCATGTAACATTAAAACAGCTTCAATGGTATTTCCGTCTTCTAGTTTAAATAAGTATTTGTAAACATCTTTCCCACACCTTTTATCTACAATTTCTAACTCTGAAATTGTAAAATCATTAGTTAAATCTTCTATTGTCTTTTTACTAATATTTTTCATTTCAGAAAAAGATTTTACACGCTTCTTATATAACCATTCAAATACTTGTGTAGCCTTAAATTTTCCTTCACCTTTATCTATAAAATATCGTTCTAATTCTTTGATTGTAATTCCATATAAATTTTTCATACCTACACCTATTAATTATTATACCAAAAACTAACAAAAAAAGAAAATTTTCTTACAAAGTTTTCAAAAAAATCAATATTCTTAAGAAGATTTTAAGATTTTATTAACATATTCTTTACAGTAAATAACTTTCTAACAAAAAAAGAAGATTAATCTTCTTTCTTTGCTAACTCTTCATAATAGTTAAATGTTTTAATTGAATAATCCTTATTAGCTTCTAGTAAACTATTTGCTTTCTCTGGATTTATTACTTTTAGCATATTAAATCTTGTTTGACTATTTAAGAATTCTTCATATTTATCAAAATCTACTTGCTTACTATCTAATGTAAATCCATTTTCTGGATGATATCTAAAGATTGGAAAGAAACCACAAAGTGTAGCCAGTTTTTCCATCTCTACACTATTTTCCATACCACCTTTAATTCCATGGGAAATACATGGAGTATAAGCAATGATAATAGCAGGTCCATTATATTCATTAGCTTCTTTAAATGCTTTAATTAATTGTTGTGGATTAGCACCAAGGGATACCTGTGCGACATAAGCATGTGAATAACTCATGGCAATACGTGCTAAATCCTTTTGATTATTTACCTTTCCAGCAGCTGCAAAAGAGGCAATAGCACCTTTTGGGCTCGCTTTAGAAGATTGTCCTCCTGTATTAGAATATACTTGACTATCAAGTACTAAAATCTTAATATTATCTTGTGTAGATAGAACATGATCAATACCACTAAATCCAATATCATAAGCCCATCCATCGCCACCAATACACCATATATTACGAGCAACAATATAATCTTTTAAGTCTACTAATTCTTCTGGTAAATTTTCAGTTAGATTGTCATATACTTCTTTTGTATTTTCATAACTTTCACTATTCTCTAACCACTTTTTAAATAGTTCACTATTCTCATTATCCATATTCTTAGTCATGACAGAAGAAATACGATGACGTAAAGTAGTATTAGCTATTAACATACCGTATCCATACTCAGCATTATCTTCAAATAAGCTACTAGCCCAAGGTAACGTATAAGGCATAGAAGGAGCACTAGCTCCATAGATAGAAGAACATCCTGTTGCATTACTAATAATTAAATGATTTCCAAATAATTGTGTTAATAATTTAATATAGGCAGTTTCTCCACATCCAGCACAAGCACCACTAAATCTAAATTTAGGCTCTTTAAATTGGCTACCTTTAACAGTATAAGAATTAAATTCCTTTTTTTCTTCCACATGAGATACTAAATAATCAAATATCTCTTGTTCTTTTTTATCAAGCTTATCCATAGTAAGAGCTTTTTCACCCTTTTTACCAGGACATGTTTTTACGCATAATCCACAACCAGTACAATCAGCAACTGAGGCACTAATAATGTAGTAATAATTATCCATACCAATTGCTTTTACTGCCCTATTTTGAATTTCTACTGGAGATGCTTGATACTCTTCCTCACTTAATAAGAAAGGACGAATTACACCATGTGGACAAACAAAGGAACATTGATTACAGTTAATACAATTCATACTAATCCAATCTGGTGCCATATCACTTACATATCGTTTTTCTAAATCACTTGTTCCACATTCAAAGATTCCGTCAGCACGATTAACAAAATCAGATGTCTTTAAAGAATCTCCTTTTCTATAATGCATGGCTTCAAAGATGGAATCATATTTCTTAGAGGAATCATTATAATTATTATCTGGTATTTCTAATACATGCAGATGCTCTTTCGCATCCAGAATAGCTTTTTTATTAGCTTCTACAATGGCATCTCCTTTTTTAGAAAACTTTGCGACTATATTCTTAGTCATAGCATCTAAAGCTTCACTAAATGGAATAATCTCACTAGCACCTAAAATAGCGCTTTCCATAATGGTACTAATTTTTCCTTTTAGACCTACTTTAGTTGCTAATTCATAAGCATTAATTACATATACAGTAGCATGAGCTTCTTTGATTTTTGCTTTTAAAGAATCACTCATAATAGATAGTATTTCTGAATCAGTATGACTACTATTGATAATAACGGTTGCCTTTTCATTCAATTTGTTTACTAAATCATAGTCTTTTAAATAACTTTCTTTGGTAATAACTAATACACTTGGTTTTTCTACATAATATGGAGAACGTATTGGAGATTCACTAAATCTTAAATGACTACAAGTAACTCCACCACTTTTCTTAGAATCATATTGAAAATATCCTTGTACATAGTTATCGGTATTCTCTCCAATAATCTTGATAATAGATTTAGAAGCACTTACCATACCGTCGCTTCCATATCCATAAAATAACCATTCATTTGCTTTATTCGTATGAATCTCAATTGGTTCTAAACTAAGATTAGTAACATCATCTTCAATACCAATAGTAAAATTATTTTTAGGATTTCTCATCATTTCATATACAGCATAAATTTGGCTAGGAGTTGTATTCTTACTAGATAAACCATATCTTCCTCCAACAACTTTTACACCTTTTTTAGATAAAATAGCAGATACGTCTAAGTATAATGGTTCACCATTACTACCAGGTTCTTTCGTTCTATCTAAAACAGCTACTGTCTCTACTGTTTTAGGGATTGCTTGTAAAAAATATTTGGTACTAAATGGTCTATAAAGATGAACTTCTACTAAACCGATATCCTCATTTAAAGCATCTATGGTTTCCTTAATCGTATCACAGACCGATCCCATAGCAACGATTACCCTTTTTGCTTGAGGATTACCGTAATAATTAAATGGAAGATATTTTGTTCCCGCTTTCTCATTAATCTTCTCCATATAAGAAGCTACAATATCTGGAAGTTCATTATAATAGGGGTTACGTGCTTCTGTTGCTTGAAAATAAATATCATCATTTTGAGCAGTTCCATAAATAGATGGATTATCAATATTTAATGCTTTTTTACGGAATTTATCTAATGCTTCTCTATCTATCATTTCTGCATAATCAGTCGCTTGTAATACCTCTATCTTTTGTATCTCATGACTCGTTCTAAATCCATCGAAGAAATGCATAAAAGGAATACTACCTTTTATTGCAGATAAATGAGCAACAGCACTTAAATAAGCAGCATCTTGTACAGAAGAAGAAGCAAGCATTGCAAAACCAGTTGCTCTACAAGCATAGATATCTTGATGATCACCAAAAATAGATAACGCATGAGTGGATAAAGAACGTGCTGCTACATGCATAACGCCTGGTAACATTTCTCCTGCCATTTTATACATATTTGGAATCATTAAAAGTAATCCTTGACTTGCTGTAAAAGTAGTAGTTAGACATCCTGCACGCAAAGATCCATGAATAAATCCCGCAGCTCCAGCCTCGCTTTGCATCTCTACTACTTTAACAGGGTCGCCAAATAAATTTATTCTATCTTTACTCCACTCATCTAAATGTTCTGCCATTGGACTAGATGGAGTAATAGGATAAATACCTGCAACTTCTGTAAACATATAGGAAGTATAGCTACATGCTTCATTTCCATCAACTGTTATTATTTTTTTCATATTTCACCTTCCTAAAGTTATGCACATAATTGTGCATATTCATTATTTTATAACCACTATCATTATACCATAGAACCAAAATGAAAAGATAACTTTTCATTATCTTTTTATAATTCATCGTGGAATGTTCTACTTAAAAACTCTTCTTGTTGATTCTTTGTTAAAGCATTTAGTCTAACACCACATTCTGCATATCTTACAATTAATTTAATATATTTTTCACTTGTCTTATCCATATTTAAAAGTTCATTTTTAGACATGACATTAATATTTAAGTGTTCTCCACCATCATTAAAATATTCTTGAATAAGAGTTACAAAATTATCTACTCTATCACTATCTGTCTCTCCTAAAGAAGTTGGAGAAATCGATATATTATTCGTAATCCCATCATCACAAACTCCTAAATAAGGGATCTTTGCTACACTCTTTAAAGAAGCACGAGCTCCTTTCGTATCTTTTCCATCTACAGGATTTGCCCCTGGTGAAAATGGTGTAAAAGCCAATCTACCATCTGGAGTAGCACCAGTTGCTTCTCCATAGTAAACATGATCAGCAATCGTTTGAAGAGACACTGTCCCTATTGCATTACGATATAGAGACTGTTTTTTGATTTCTTTTGCTATTATCTTAATGATATCGTATGCCATTTTATCTACTTTAATATCACTATTCCCAAAACGTGGAAATTCTGCATCTGTTTGAAAATTACTAACAAAACCGTCTTCGTCACGAGTCACTTTTAATTTTCCATAACGGATTGCCGAAAAAGAATCTGCAACAGTAGTAAGCCCCGTAAATCCAAATGACATCTTTCTCTCTGTAATGGTATCTAAAAAGGCCATTGAAGCTGATTCGTATGCATATTTATCTTGCATGTAATGAATAATATTTTGAGCCTCTACATAATTATGAATAAATTGATTTACTACCAATACAAAATTCTTTAATACTTTTTGGAAATCTAAAGTAGTACCTGTTAATGGTTCTAAACCTTCTACCATCACTTCTTTTGTTACTTCATCTTTTCCATTATTAATAGCATATAATAAGGCCTTTGGTAAATTACAACTACCGCCAAAATAAATCATTTGACTTCCTAATTTTACTACAGAAGAACTTCCTGTTATCGCATAATTTGTTCCATATACAGATCTAATTACATCATCATTGACAAATTGAATAACATGAGTTTCAAGTGCCAATTTAGAAACGTATCGTTTAAAGAAATCTGGTAATTTCTCTGACCAAAGGACAACAAAATTAGGTTCTGGAGAAGAAGATAAATTGGATAGAGTATTTAGAAAACGATAAGACGTTTTGGTAACAAACGATATATCATCTTTATACATACCACCAATAGATTCTGTTATCCAAGATGGGTCTCCAATAAAACTTTCCCTATATTCATTTCGACGTAAATGTCTTACTAATCGAAGTTTAATAATTAATTGATCAACTAGTTCTTGTGCCCCTTCTTCTGTTAATGTTCCATTTTCTAAATCTCTTTCAATATAAATATCTAAAAAAGCAGTATTTCTACCAAAGGAATTGATTGCTCCATTACTCTGTTTAATAGTCGCCAAATAAGCAAAATATAGCCATTGGAAAGCATCCTTTGCATTTCCAGCTGGTCTTGAAATATCTATATCATAACGTGATGCCATCTCTTTTATATCTTCTAATGCTTTGATTTGTTCTTGCACTTCTTCTCTTGTACGAATAAGAGCAAAATTCATATTAGAATTTAATCTTGTTAAATCATGTTTTTTTCTAAGAATTAAATAATCTGCTCCATATAATGCTAAACGCCTATAATCCCCTAATATTTTACCTCTACTAAAATCTTCTGGAAAAGAGCCAAATATTTTGGCATCACGATATTTTAAAATAGAATTTGTATAAGTTCCTAGTATCCCATCTTGATAATTTTTACGATACTCACTAAACTTCTCTTCTATTTCATGATCCATTTGATATCCATAAGAGCTAAGAGCTTGCTTTACAGAATCTACACTTCCATCAAGATTCATAATTCTCTTTAGTGGTTCATCAGTCTGTAAACCAAAAATTACTTCATTTTTTTTGTCAATATACCCTGCATCAAAATTATCTATGCCAGAAACAGCCATTGTTTCTACATCTAGTACTTTTGTTAGAAATTCTTTCTCGAGTAATTTTTGACATCTGCTCCACACTTTACTTGTTTTCTTTGAACTCTTTTGTAAGAAAGATTCATCTTCTTTATATTCTTTATAATTATTTATAATAAAGTCTTCTACATCGACTTTTTTTCTCCATTTTTCGCCTTGGAATCCATTCCATTCTTCCATTTTGTTCACCTCTGAATTAGTGTTACCCACCTTATTATAACATTTTTTTCAGAAAAGCAAAACAGTATCTATGTTCTATTTTTTATAATCTACTTTTTGAAGGAATTCTTCTTCCTCCCAAATCGCAATTCCAAGTTCTCTTGCCTTCTCATATTTACTACCAGGATTCTCTCCAACAACTACAACACTTGTTTTACTTGTCACACTGCCAGTTACCTTTCCACCTCTAAATTCAATAAGTTCCTTCGCCTCATCACGAGGAATAGATAAGGTACCTGTCAAAACAAAAATTTTTCCACTAAACTCAGCAGACTCTTCTTTTTCCTTTCCAATGTAAGAAAAATTAACACCATACTCTTTCAATTTCTCTATACATCTTTTATTTTCGCCTACTGTAAAGTAGTTGACAACCGACTTCGCTATCGTCTCTCCAATATCTGGAATAGCAATCAATTCTTCTAAACTAGCTTCCATCAACCTGTCTAAAGTATTGTAATGTTCCGCCAAAATAACAGCATTTTTTTTACCAACATGACGAATTCCTAAACCAAATAAAAGCTTTTCTAAAGAATTCTGTTTACTATTTTCAATAGACTCTAGAAGATTATTAATACTCTTTTCACCAAATCCTTCTAATTCTTGCAAAGATTCTTTATGGATAGTAAGTGTATAGTAATCATCAATTCTATGTAAATATTTCATATTATAAAAATCTTCTATAATATTCTCTCCAAAGCCATCTAAATTCATCGCATCACGACTTGCAAAGTGAATTAATCCTTCTATTTTTCTAGCATCACAATTAGGATTCAAACAGAAATAGGCAGCTTCGCTTTCTTTTCTAACTAACTCAGTTCCACAGATTGGACAGTGAGTGACCATTTTAAAATCAATTTCCTCTCCTGTTCTCCTTTCCTTTTTTACTTCTACTACTTCTGGAATAACATCTCCCGCTTTATGGATAGAAATAATATCGCCTATTTTAATATCTTTTTCTTTAATATAATCTTCATTATGGAGAGTCACACTACTAATAACAGAACCAGCCAAATGTACAGGCATTAAATCGGCACGTGGTGTAATTTTCCCAGTTCTTCCAACACAGAATTCAATATTTTTTAATTGTGTAAGTACTTCTTCAGCAGGAAATTTATAAGCAATGGCCCATTTGGGAACACGAGCAGTAAAACCTAATCTATTTTGATCTTGTAGATTATCTACTTTTATAACTACTCCATCAATTTCATAGGGAAGTTTAGGTCTATGTGCTTGCCAGTAGGAAATATATTCAATTACTTCTTCAATATTTTTAGCATGAGTAATATTTGGATTTACTGTGAATGTTAATTCCTTCATATAGTCTAAACAATCTTTTTGACTATGAATATCATAGTCTATTGCATTTGGAATATGATATAAAAATGTACTTAAATTTCTTGAAGCAGCTATTTTAGAATCTAACTGTCTAACAGAACCAGCTGCAGCATTTCTTGGATTTGCAAACTCTTTTTCGCCTCTTTCTCTTCTTTCTTTATTTAAAGACTCAAAAGAAGCTTTAGGCATATAGATTTCTCCACGAACTTCAATATCAATATCTTCTGGTAAAGAAAGAGGTACTGACTTAATCGTTTTTACATTATGTGTAATATTCTCTCCTACTGTTCCATCTCCACGTGTAGCACCTCTAACTAATTTTCCTTTTTCATATAATAAAGAAACGGATAATCCATCTATTTTTAATTCGCATACATAACTAGGATTAGGTATTACTTTTCTAATCTTATTATCAAAATCACGAATTTCTTCTTCATTAAAAATATCCCCTAATGACATCATTGGTCTTTCGTGTGTAACTTTTTCAAATCCATCTATTACAACTGATCCAACCCTAACAGTTGGAGAGTCTTCTCTAACCAAATGGGGATGTTCTGTTTCTAACTTTACTAGCTCTGCATAATAATCATCATACTCTTGATCAGATATAGTAGGCATATCTAATGTATGATATTCATAGCTTGCTTTATTTAATATTTTTATTAATTCATCTATTCTCTTTTCAATCATATTATCACCATAAATATATTATATCATGTTCTAGATTTAAAAAAAAAGAAATTCTATTGAATTTCTTTTACATTCCTGAAGCTCCTGCTTTTTTTACATTTTTAATAATTGTTGCCATCTCATTTAATAAAGTGTAATCTGCTTTATAGCTCATATTCATAACCATTACCATAGCAAATTCTGTATTAGATAATTTAGTAAATCCACAAATCATTGTTAAATTTTCTTGAGATAATGGTAAAACAATAAATTCTACACCATTGTAAGTAGAAACAGTCATACTTCCAACTACAAATTCATCAGTAGTAGCCTGAAGATATTGTTGTAATATTTCTTTAGAAGTTTTAATTTCATCATAATTTCCATCTTGAACTGTAATATAACCAAAATCAGTCGCACTTCTTAAATGGTCAAATGTAACATCTCCATCGTCAACTTCTACTTCTGCATTAGCTGGTAATGTAAATGTATATCCACTTAAAGTAACTTGTTGTCCAGAAACATTATTGAAACCACTATTTGAATTTGTATTAGAATTACTTCCACTATTTGTATTCGTATTGGTATTATATCCACTGTTAGTATTTGTGTTTGTATTATAGCCACTATTACTATTACTCAAAATATTACTATTGGTATTGGAAGTAGTTTTCTTATCTTCCTTACCAACACTTAATAGAATTGGGATTGCTATAAGGGCTAAACCAATCACTACAATAGCGATTATAAATATATAGTCCTTCTTTTTATTAGCAGGTTGCATTGGTACCTGATAAACAGGTTGTACTGGTTGTTGCATTGGAGCAGCATTAGTAGGAACAGCAGTTGGACTAGATGTATCCACACTACTAGTAGGCTCAGCTGTGGCAACATTACTTTCTACAGTTGATTGAACTTCTACCGCTTCATTATTAACTTGTTCTTCATTACTATTTACTGTATTCACTTCTTCTTCAACAGCAGATCCACAATTCGCACAAAATTTTACGCCAGATTGTAGTTCTGCTCCACATTTTTTACAAAACATAAATTCACTCCTCACTCTTTATCCTATATAAAAGTATAACATACTTTAGGAAATATGTAAATTATCTAATTTCTCTTTTAAGCGAATAGCCGCTAAAGAACGTGCACTTACTTCATTTTTTTCTTCCAAGGATAATTCAGCAAATGTTCTACCATCTTCTAATTCGAATATCTCATCAAATCCAAATAGATTTTCTCCACGTCTTTCTAAAGCAATCATACCCTTTACAACACCTTCACCTACTAACGTATTTTCTCCATCATAGTAAACTAAAGTACAAACAAAATTTGCGATTCTATCAGCATCTTCATACTGTTTCATCTTTTCTAAAATAGCATTATTTCTATCCAGTTCAGTTGCTTCTTCTCCTAAAAAGCGATGGGTCAAAACTCCAGGCCAATCATTTAAAATAGGAATACAAAGGCCAGAATCATCTGCAATAACAGGTTTCTTAGTAAATTCATAGATTTCTTTGGCCTTTTTGAAAGCATTCCCATAAAAGGTTTCTTGATCTTCTGCTACTTCTATATCTATATCACATTCTCTTAATCCATATATATCAAACTCAGATAATATTTTTTTCATTTCCTTCAATTTATTTTGATTATTTGTTGCAAATATCATAAACATTACCTCCTATACTATTATACTATAAAAGAATAGATTTCTCTATTCTTTTAATTCTTCTTTAGTAATTCTAATTTTTCTTTTTCCTCCGATAATTTCTTTCGATCAGCATCAACAATATTAGCTGGTGCTTTAGAAACGTAATTTTCATTACTTAATAGTTTCTCACGTCTTTCAATTGATGCTTCTAACTTTTTAATTTCTTCTTCTTTCTTAGAACTATCTTCTTCTATTTCTTCATAGAAAGAAATTGTTATAAATTTAGAAGAATAGTTCACTGGATTCGTATCATCGTTTTCTACTTGTTCATGCTTATCTAATTTTAATTGTGTTTCATAAATAGATTGATAAGTATCTGATGCTTCATATTTTACTTTGGCATTTTTGGTAATGCCACTAGTAGCTTTTAAATTTCTAATGGCAACTATATCTTCTAATACTTTTTCTACTTCTTCTGTTTCACTTTCAAATAGATATTCTTCCTCTACTTTTGGATAGCTACTAATCATAATAGACTCTGCATCCTTAATTGGTAACATACTATAAATCTCTTCTGTTACATAAGGCATAGATGGGTGTAGCATTTTTAAAATACTAGTTAATACTTTTATCAATACACTCTTATTAGTATTAGACATATCACTTTTAGATAATTCAATATACCAATCACAGAAATCGTTCCAAATGAAAGCATATAAAGTATTACCAACATTATGGAAATCATATGTCTCCATATTCTTTCTTACTTCTTTGATTGTTTTTTGCATTTTTGTTAACATCCATTTATCCTTTACAGATAGATTTTCTAAAGTATAATCTTTCTCTTCAAATCCTTCTAAATTCATAAGCACAAATCTAGAAGCATTCCATAATTTATTAATAAAATTCCAAGTACTTTTTACTTTTTCTTCATCATATCTTAAATCAGAACCAGGAGCGGAATTCGTTGTTAAGAAGAAACGTAAAGCATCACAGCCATACTCTTCTATAACATCCATAGGGTCTACTCCATTTCCTAAAGATTTGCTCATCTTACGTCCTTCTTTATCACGAATTAAACCATGAATTAAACAATCTCTAAATGGACGCTTATCTGTAAATTTTAATCCTTGGAAAGTCATTCTATTTACCCAGAATGGTATAATATCATATCCTGTTACTAATACATCATTTGGATAATATCTTTCTAAATCCGCAGTTTCATTTGGCCATCCTAGCGTTGCAAAAGGCCATAATGCACTAGAGAACCAAGTATCTAATACATCATTATCTTGTTCCCATCCATCGCCAACTGGAGCTTCCATACCAACATAAACTTCATCCCCTTTATACCATGCTGGAATACGGTGTCCCCACCACAATTGACGAGAAATACACCAATCATATGTAATTTCCATCCAGTGATTCATCGTTTTCTCATATCTATTTGGTACAAAGTTTACTTTAGAATCTTTATTCTTTTGATTTTCTAATACTCTATCAGCAAGTGGACGCATTTTAACAAACCATTGTTTTGATAAATATGGTTCTACAACAGCGTCTGTTCTTTCACTATGTCCTACACTATGAACCATCTTCTCAATACTAATTAATGTACCAGAATCACGTAAATCGTTTACTAATTGTTCTCTACATTCTTCACGGCTAAGACCACAATATTTTCCTGCATTTTCATTCATAGTAGCATCTTCATTCATAACAACTACACGCTCTAAATTATGACGATTCCCTACTTCAAAATCGTTAGGATCGTGGGCAGGAGTAATTTTTACTACCCCTGTTCCAAATTCTGGATCAGCATGCTCATCACCAACTATTGGAATCAATTTATTAACAACTGGTAAAATTACATTTTTTCCAATGAGATGTTTATATCGTTCATCTTCTGGATTTACTGCAACTGCAGTATCCCCAAACATCGTTTCAGGACGAGTAGTAGCAACATCAAGATAGTCATCAGTTCCTTCAATAAAATATTTTAAATGATAGAAGGCACCTTCATCATCTTTATAAATAACTTCCTCATTAGAAAGGGCTGTTTTTGCTACTGGATCCCAGTTGATAATTCTTTCTCCCCTATAAATTAATCCTTCTTCATATAAAGTAACAAATACATGTTTAACAGCCTTTGTTAAATTTTCATCTAAAGTAAAAGCCTCTTTTCGGTAATCTAAACTTAATCCTAATTTAGCCCATTGTTCACGTATATTGCCAGAATATTCACGAGTCCAATCCCAACAAGCGTCAAGAAATTTTTCTCTTCCTAATTCATATTTATTAATGCCATTATTCTTTAATCTTTGAACAACTTTAGCCTCTGTTGCAATGGCTGCATGATCCATCCCTGGTAACCATAAGGTATCATATCCATCCATTCTTTTATAACGAATAATAATATCTTGTAAAGTAGTGTCCCAAGCATGACCTAAATGAAGCTTACCTGTTACATTTGGAGGGGGTATTACAATACAGTATGGTTTCTTTGATAAATCTCCACTTTCAAAATATCCCTTCTCTTTCCAATTTTCATATTTTCCCTCTTCTACACTTTTATGATTATATTTCGTCTCTAGCATGTTTCTTCATCCTTTCTTCTATATACTTTTTAATTTCCTCATATATTTCTTTAAAAGTATCCCCTACTTCTATTCGATTATAAAAATATTCTAAATTCGTTTTCATATCTGGTAGACAAATATCATTATTAATGTCAAATACAAAAGCAAATTGTAAAGCCATATGATCATTTTTATTTTGAACATATTTTCTAGAAATTTCTTCATGGCTCTTAATAGAATCCATAATCTCTTTTGTAATTGGTGCATCTATTGCTTTATAATTTAATTCTCCTAAATATCCTAGCAAATACATAATGTCTACTTTATCAGAATCTCTTATTAACTTTGCATGCATTAGCATTCTTTCATCATTACATTTTGGAATTTGAAACTTATTATGATTTTGAATAGCAAATTTAATAATTTCATAATCTTCTTCTCTATCTGTGAACTTTTTTATTTCACCTTTATCGAATAATTGAACAACACTATAGTCAGCATGATCTACACTTTGCGCATCATTATACGTATGATAAACTCGTAATTGTTCAAATCTGCCTAAATCATGAAGTAACCCTATAATACGAGCAAGCTCTATATCATCTTCACTAAATCCTAATTCTCTAGCATACTTTTCATTCAATTCCATAACTCGGTAAGAATGTCTATATTTTAAATCTATATTTTCATCTGTTCTATCATAATGACTCACATATTCATCAAACGCTTGTGTTAGCATAAAATTCCCCTCCTATACAAAAAAACACGACTTTCGCCATAAAGGACGAAGAGCCGTGGTACCACCTTTTTTCATAATCTATGATTATCTTAATACTTTAACGCAGTAAACGTATTATTCTACTAAATTCAAATAATCTGCTCCCAAGCTACCTTCTACTAAGTTTCCTTAAGAAAAGCTTTCACCCGATGACTTTTCCTCTCTAATAAGTACTAATTAATATACTCCTCTTGTTCTTTGCATTTATACATTTTATTATAAAATGATTTTAGAAAAAAAGCAATAGTTATTTTTCAATGATATAAGGATTTTCTATTGTACCAGTTCCTGATGAATAAGTAGTCCCTTTTTTTAAAGCAATTACTGGTCTTACACTAAATTGATTACTTGTTGCTTTTTCCGTAATTAACCCATTTGCATCAACATACGCTATATTAGTTGATGTAGATCCTTGAGACATTGTAACAAAATCTCTTGATGTATGTAAATAATAATCACTACTTGTACTAGCACTTCCGCCAGCAAAAACAACTTCCATTACAGTAGGAATACCTATATAATTTTCATAACGAATGCCACCACTAGGACAAGTAAAATTAGTAGCAGTGTTTAAAGATTTCCAAGAAATAGAGGTAGTATCATTACAAAATTCAGTTTTCTCTAATTGTTCTACATAAAGGCTTAAACGAGTTTGATTTTGATACCAACTTAAAACATCATAAGCTATAGGTCCATTATAAATAGCGTTAGAACCGTATGTTTGAATATTCATTGCAATAGTAGATTGGTTATTACAACTATTATTTTGACCGATAATACCACTATAAATCAATTTAACACCTTCATCAGGTGTAGTCCTCATTATTCGCCAACAGGAATCAGCAAATATTACATAATTATTGTTAACAGCTCCACGATAATAATAAATCTTATCACCATCTTCTTCCCCTTCATAAATACCTGGTGTTAAATCTGAAAGATTACTAAGTGTTCCACTACTACCGCGTTTTAATACATCATACAATAAAATTTTTCTATCTTCTATTTGTTTACGCACTTCACTTGACATTTTATTTAAAGTAGCTCTTCTATTCGCTAAAAGACCTACTATCAGAAACATTAAAAGAACTGTTAATACAAGCATTGTATATAGAATTGCAGATATGGCAAACCCTCTATCATTTAATTTTTTCATATTTACACACTCTCTTATCTTACTTAGAAAAGTATAACATAAATAAGAAAATATTACAAACAAAATAATATTATTTCACATTGTATTTGATGGTTAGGTATGTTAAAATTATTATAGGTGATTAGGATGGAAGAAAAAGCTCCTAAAAGAAAAATAAGATTATGGATTAAAGTTGTTTGTGTCCTAGTTATTTTAATATCTGGAACACTTTTATATGCTAGATTTATTTCCACTTCAGGATTAATAACAAAAGAATACCTAGTGAAAAATGAAAATCTTCCAGAAAGTTTCTATGGACTTAAAATAGCCCATATTAGCGATGTCCATTACATGGAAACTACAAAACAAAAAGAAATTGAATATCTTGTAAAAAGAGTAAATGAAACAAAGCCAGATATCATTGTTATTACAGGAGATTTACTAAAT
Organism: uncultured Bacilli bacterium; assembly: GCA_964018915.1. Taxonomy (GTDB): domain Bacteria; phylum Bacillota_I; class Bacilli_A; order RF39; family UBA660; genus UBA5578. The sequence continues at coordinate 650,429 of CAXHRJ010000001.1, forward strand.
CGTGATACTCAATATACACAAGAAGAGTTAAACTATCTAGAAGAACAATTAAACAAACTAGAAGCTAACCTTGGAAAATATATTATTATGGGAAATCATGATAATACTCAAGAAGACTACCATACGGTTATTTCTAATATTAATTTTACAAATTTAGATGATAGTTACCAAGTCCTCTATAATGGAGATAATAATCCTATTTTAATTGCTGGTATATCCACTGGAGAATATAGTGATTTATTTGCATCTGAAAAAGTAGAAAAGTCTCTTAAAAAGATTGAAGAAATTGATAGTAAATATAATATTTTAATAATGCATGAACCTGATTATATTGATGAAATTGATTATTCTAAATTTCAACTAGTGCTTGCAGGTCATTCCCACAATGGACAAGTAAGATTACCATTTATAGGAGCAATTATACTACCACCGCATGCTAAAAAGTATTATGATAATCACTATACTCTATCAGATACAGAATTATTTATTTCAAGTGGAGTTGGAACATCTACTATTAAATTTAGATTTTTCAATAGACCATCCTTTAATTTATATAGAATTGTTAATGAATAGAATGGTTTTCACCATTCTTTTATGTTATACTGAAAGAGGTGATGATATGATAGCAGATTGGTTAGAAGAATTTAATAGTAGTGAAAATCAACTTATTATAACAGAAATGGCAAAAAAATATTCTTTATCAAGAGAAGAATATCTAAATTTGATAAACTTAATGATTTATTATTATGTTATTACGACTAAGCCAAATACGTTAGAAGCAATAACAACCATTTGTAATCACATTAAAACATATAGAGAAAGCATTGAAAAGCATCAAAGTGGATCCCTATTTAAAGATTGCCTTTCTAGTTTTCTGGAAACGGAAGAGAAAAATGGAAATCTTAATAAAGCTGAACAGTTTATTAACCAAGGGTTCCTTTTCCACAGCTTTAATTCTTCCTTTTTCTCTACAATTCATGAAAAAGGCCTATCATCAAAGGAAAAACCATGGAATTTAGAAGAAATAGAACAGATTAGACAAATTTTTTGGAAAAGAGATAAAAAAAATATATTTGGACTTTTTAAGGCAAAAGAAAAGACTTCTGTATTTTTTGCAGAAAGCTTATTATCTGCATCTTATTATGGGCTTTCTTCTCCCACTTTCTTTCGGAAATTTATTGAAAATAATCCTAAATATTTCAATGTGTTTTTAAATAGAGATTATAAAAAAGCTGTAGAAAGTATTGAAAACCTATGTATTGGATTAGATCCTACTGAGAAAAAAACAGTATTGATTTTCTTTCAAAAATATTGGAATATTTTTGCTTCAGAAGATTTCCCTTATATAGCAATATCTACAAAAGAAAAGCTAGGAATTTCTCCTACTATTCCTGATAAATTTCCTAATGAAACACAAACTCAATTCTTACTTAGAAGAATTTTAAATGGGAAAAATGAAATATTATCCCAAGATGTTGCAAGAGATTCTTTAGAAATTTTTAGCTACCAAGATTTTTCTTTTAAACCCTATACAAATGAAAAACATATAGTTTAGCCTATATGTTTTTTAATGCACTTTATGATAATCTAATCGTAATTTATCAGCTATGGTTACAATAAATTCTGAATTAGTAGGCTTTGCTTTATCAATATCTACACTATGTCCAAATATATCTTCCATTAGATCCCAATTACCACGATTCCAACTTACTTCTATCGCATGCCTAATTGCCCTTTCTACTCTTGATACTGTAGTATCAAATTTAGTAGCCAATTCTGGATAAAGTTCCTTTGTAATTCCTCCAATAGTTTCTGGTCTTTCATACAAAATGCCAATTCCTTCCCTTATATATTGATATCCTTTTATATGAGATGGAATTCCTAATTCATGTAATATCTTTGTAATCGATACTTGTAAATTATTCTTAGCCAAATCCAAAGTTTTATTTTCATACTTTTTATTTGAAAGATTTAATATCTTCTTTTCTAAATCTTCTAAGTCAAAAGGTTTTAAAACATAATAATTAACGCCATATTCCGACACTTGGCGAATCGTATCCATAGCATTATAACTAGTTGCCACAATAACATCTTTTACAATTCCTCTATTTTTCATTTCATCTAAAACATATAAACCATCTTTTATCGGCATAATCAAATCTAAAATAATGAAATCAAAATGATCTTTCTCTTTTTCAATTAATGAAATTCCTTCTTCCCCATTATGTGCTTCATAAACTAGTTCTATTTCTTCGCTATCCTTTAAATATTCTTTTACTGCCCCTATTAGTTCTATATTGTCATCTATCATTAATAATTTAATTTTTTCCATATATTTTCCTCCTTACAATACTACTTTATTCTACATCACCTCTACTACAACATTTAGCACATTATGTCGAAAATATAAAAAAAGTTATTGATTTACAACAACTTCTATTATCTTCATAAATTTATCTGCTTTCGTACTTGCCCCACCAACCAAATAACCATTAATATTCTCAATTTGATTTAATGAAGCAATATTTTTTTCATTAACACTTCCACCATAGAGAACAGACATATTAACATTAAATGTGCCCTTTACAATATCTTTAATAAAGGATACTGTATCTCTTATTTCATCATTAGATGGAGTCTTACTAGTTCCTATTGCCCATATTGGTTCATAAGCAATAATGATTTTCTTTAACTCTTTTTCATCTAAACCTTTTAAAGCACTTACAATTTGTTTTTTTAATACTTTATAAGTCTTTAAGGAATCCCTTTCTTCTTCTGTCTCGCCAATACATAAAATCACTTTTAAATTCGCTTGTAGAGAAAGTTCTATTTTTTGATGAACAATTTCATCTGTTTCTTTAAAATATTCTCTTCTTTCACTATGACCAATAATAGCGCAATCTAAACGCATACTTTTTGCTTGAGAAGCAGAAATCTCACCTGTATACGCCCCCATTTCATAAGCAGCTATATTTTGAATTCCTACGCCATAACCTTTTCCAAGAAAGTATGGTAAATATAAACTGCTTGGGCAAATGATTACTTGGTTATTGAATTCTTTTTTATCTAATGCCTTTATATATTTGTTAATCTCAGTAGTTGTTAAATTCATTTTCATATTTCCTACTACAATTCTCTTATTTGCCATGAAAACCCTTCCTTACTACACTCTTCATCGTTGATACGAATGTTCTTTTCTCACCACTATCAGATGGCTTACCACCTAAAGCTGTATAATAAACGTCTAATACTTTTTCCCCATAATATTTGGCAGAATGGGACTCTGCATTAATTCTAGCTTGCCTACTTAAACGTTCTAATAGCTTTTTATCTTTCATTATTTTTTCTACATATTCTAGATAATCTTTATTTTCTTTAAACAAATAACCATTTAAATCTGGAACAACTACATCGCGAAACGCTTCATCATCAAAGCCAATTACAGGAACAGAGGCAGCCATAGCCTCTAGCAAAGTAAGACCTTGCGTTTCTGTATGGGACGCAGTTACAAATATTTGAGGAATTTGATAATATTTATGAATTTCATCCCATGGAATTTTTCCAGTAAATATTACATTCTCTTCTATCTTTAACTTCTTAGCTTGTTTCTTAAAACTATCTATATCTGGCCCATCACCAATGATTAGAAGTTTACAATTTGGATTTTTTTGCACTAAATCCGCTTGATTATCTATCAAAAATGTTACATTCTTTTCAGCAGCTAGGCGTCCTACGAATAAAAGAACAAAATCACTTTTTTTAAGACCTAAACTCTTACGAATTCTATCAGTTTCTTTTGGATCATTTTCCTCTTGATAGAATCTTTCTACCTCTACACCCGTTGGAACAATATGGATATTTCTAGTATACTCATATTTTTCTTTAAACAAATCATACGTTTTTTTCGTAGGTACAATTAATTCTGTTACTGTTTTGTCGCAATAGAATTTTGTTAAATGTTCCACTATCTTTTTACTTGGAGCATCAAAGTATCCTTTCGTAATATAATGAACATAATCTTCATACATCGTATGATACGTATGAACAATTGGAATATCTAACTGACGTGCCATAATACGAGCAAAAGTTCCTACACCAAACTCTGTATGGGAATGAATAATATCTAGATTCCATTCTTTAATTTTACTAATCGCTTTAATGGGATAAACACCTGTTAAACGATAATCATAAATTCCAATTGGAATACCTGGCAATCTAATAATTCTATCATTCTTTTCAAAGCTATAATGCATATCCTCTGGATTTACAGTAACAATAAATACTTCATGTCCCATTTTCATCAATGCCGTTTCAAGCATGGCAATACTAGTAGAAACGCCATTAATGAATGGTGGATATGTATCTGTAAATATTCCTATTCTCATGATTTCACCTTCTTCATATTCAAACTAACAGCCCCTACAATCATTCCAAAATAATAAGTAACGAATCTCCATAATAACATCATAGCCGTTAATTTAGAACCACCAATGAAGCTACTATAGAAAGCTATAAATCCATATTCTAATCCACCACTTCCACCAGGAATTGGTACAAAAGAACCAATCAGCATAACATAAGCACTTGTAATAATCGCTTGAAATACATGAAAACTCTCATAATCCCCTGTTGCATAAAGAAGCACAAGAGGAATGGAATAAAGAAGAGAAAGCGCTAAAAAGTTTAAGAATATACAAAAGAAGAAATCTTTCTTATTTTCTAATAACATGTTTGCACTTTTATGAAATTTAACAATATATTCGTCCCACTCTAGTAATTTTTTTTCTTTATTTTTCACAATTCTTAACTTTGTTAAAACGTTGATTCCCAAGCGAACTAATTTTCTATTTAATTTTTCACTAAAAGCTACTATAAACATTACTACTATAATGGATGTATTAATAATAAATCCAAGTGTTACCAATCTACCAAGTATTACATTTTTAGCAAACATTGAAAAAGCATGATTAGCAATTACTGCAATTCCACCTAATACTACAATAGCTATTTGATAAACAATAAAGTTTTGCATAATAATACTAGTAGCAGTTGTCATTCTTACCCCATCTTTTACTAAATGGTAAATTTGATAAGGTTGTCCACCAGTAGCGAACGGCGTTACTGCATTAAAAAACTGGGTACGTATCATTAATTGCAAAGAACTTCTATATTTCGTTTTAGGCATGAACTTCCTAGTAAATATATTGATTGCTTTACTTCGAAGTAACCAATAAATGATTACTATCAAAAAAGCTACTATTAACCAACAGATATTAATATTCTTAAGCTGATTCATAATACTATCAAAATCGTCTTTTAGAGCAAAATAGAGTACTAATAAAGTAATTCCTACTAGCACTAAAAAATTTATAATATTCTTTTTATTTTTTGTCATATTACTTTTCAGAGATAATAGAAATACCTGGCAAATCCTTTCCTTCTAATAGTTCTAATGATGCTCCACCACCTGTTGAGATATGAGAAAATTTATCCTTGTATCCATACTGAATAGCTGCTGCTGCAGTATCTCCTCCACCTAAAATAACTGTAGCCTCTGCTTTTGCTAACTCTTCACATAATACTTTTGTTCCTATAGCAAATTTTTCTATTTCAAACGCACCTAATGGCCCATTCCAAATAACAGTTTTACTTTCTTTAACATAACTTGAAAATAAATCAAAAGTACGTAAGCTTACATCTAATCCCATTTCATCTTCATGAATATCACTAACTAATGCTGCTCTCATTGGAGAATCTTCACTTAATTCCTTACCACATACACAATCTACTGGTAAAATAATCTTGTTTGGATATTCTTCTAACATCTTTTTGCAGAAATCAAGACTTTCTTCGTCTAATAAAGATTTACCTATTTCATAACCTTGTGCTTTCAAGAAAGTAAACATCATTCCACCACCAATTAAAATGTAGTCAGCAACATTTACTAAATTCTCAATAACACCTATTTTATCACTAACCTTAGCACCACCTAAAATAACAGTAAATGGTCTAACTGGATTTTTAATAGCTTTTTCTAAATGTTCTAATTCTTTTTCAATTAAAAAACCTATACCATTAGGTAAATTACTAGCAATTCCCACATTAGATGCATGTGCTCTATGAGCAGTACCAAACGCATCATTGATATAGATGTCTCCTAAAGACGCCCAGTATTTTCCTAACTCTTCATCATTACTACTTTCTTTTTTACCATCTAAATCTTCATAACGAGTATTTTGCATTAATAATACATCGCCATTTTGAAGATTATTAACAGCAGTTTCTAATTCTTCTCCTCTTGTTTTATCTACAAAAATTACATTCTTAGAAAGTAATTCCCCAAGTCTAACTGCTACTGGCGCTAAATTATTTTTAGCTAAATCTTCATCACTTTTTACTCTTCCTAAATGAGAAAGCAAGATAACTTTAGCATTATTCTCTATTGCATACTGAATAGTTGGTAAACTTTCTACAATACGATTATCATCTTGTATTTCCCCATTTTTCATAGGTACATTAAAATCAACACGTATAATTACTTTTTTTCCATTTAAATCATAATCCCTTATTGTTTTTTTCATAATTCCTCCCACTATTACAACTATATTTATTTTACTATATTTTTCTTATTTATACAATGATTGTTATAACAGTAAAATAAAAAAAGACTTTAATATTTTATTAAAATCTTTTCTATTTTACATTCCTATTTATGCACGTGATGCATAAGAACCATCTTTTGTAGCAATTACAATTGTTTCTCCTTGCTCAATAAATAATGGTACTCTTACTGTTAATCCAGTTTCTAATGTTGCATTCTTTTGTGCATTGTTTGTAGTGTTACCTTTTACAGCTGGTTCTGTTTCTGTTACTACTAATTCTACTTTATCTGGTAGAATTACACCAAGAATTTCTCCTTGATAAATAGAAACAATTACATCTAATCCTTCTTTTAGATAATACTTATCATTTCCTAAATGATCCCCAGGAATTTCAATTTGCTCATAAGATTCATTATCCATAAATGCATAAGAATCACCATTTGCATATAAATATTGCATGTTCTTCTTTTCAATCATAGCTTTTTCAAGTTTCACACCTGAATTAAATCTTTTCTCAACAATTGATCCTGTACGAAGATTTTTAATCTTTACTTGAACGAATGCTGCACCTTTACCTGGTTTAACATGTGAAAATTCAAGTACAGTATAAATATTATCTTCAAAAAGAATTGTCATACCGTTTTTAATATCATTAACATTAAACATTTTTTACTCCCCCTCCTACATTCCATAAAAGTCCTTGCTTATTCTCTCTTGTAAGAACTTTTACTTTAGGTTTCTTTTTATGTTTCGTTTCTTTCGTAAAGCCATGTTCTTTACTTTTATTTACTTTCGCCATTACTTTTTTATTCTCTATTTTTAATTGAGCTTTTCTACTAATAGCATGTGGAGCGAAAGATTCTTGATTTGCTTGCATCTGAATTAATTTTTCATAATTAATTCCTGTAATAAAGTTATGAAGCATTTATTATTTCTCCTCTTTATGTGGTGTTACTTTTCTACATTTAGCACAAAATTTATTTAATTCTAAACGGTCAGTTGTATTTCTTTTATTCTTTTGTGTACGATAATTTTCTTCGCCACAAATAGTACATTTAAGAGTGATTCTTTGTCTTGCCTCTCCTTTTTTTGCCATACTCTTTCCCTCCTTCTTGTTACGCACAATTATTATAGCAAATTATTTATAAATTTCAAAGTATTTTTTGGAAACTTTTTGACTTATACGGTTATTTATCTTAGACATTTGCGCATAACTGATATTTCCTGTACCTACATTAGGAGTAACTACTGTAAATGTTACAGTTGGATTTTCATAAGGAGCATAAGCAACTAATACAGTAGACAGAGTTTCTGTATCAATTTCCCCATCTCCATTAGTATCTACAAAGCTTTGACTAGTTCCAGTTTTTCCAGCTGGATGATAATCATGATTGATAAAACCTGATCCTGTTCCACCATAGTCAAATACCATTTGTAAACCTTCATGAATTCTGTCAAAATAGATAGATGGAGCATCCACCTCATTTAAAACAGTAGGATTATTTTTAAAAATTACATTCGTCAATTTTTCTTTGGTTGGTTCATAAACTGCTTTTAATAAATATGGCTTCATTCTATCGCCACCATTTGCCACTGTACTAATATATTGTGATAACTGAATTGGTGTATAATTATCATACTGTCCAATAGCAAAATCTAATAACAATCCTGCATCTCTTCTAGTTCCTTTATAACCTTCAAACTCATTTGGCAAATCTATTTCTGTTTTAACACCAAGACCAAACTCCCCAAATATTTTTCTATACGTATCAAATGCTTTTGTATTTATTTTTAATGGATAATTATAGCGATATGTTCCTTTTCCTACTTTCATAGCAGTATGAAACTGATAAGTATTAGAAGAATACTTTAAAGCTTGTAAATCGTTAATATTTCCATAAGTTGTATAAGAACATTTTTTCGGAGTAGCAGCAAGTTTAATACAAGCATCATTTCTAACTTCCCCTATTTTTAGATTACCTGTTACATAGCCTACCATATGAGAAGCCGCTTTTACAGAAGAACCTGGAGTAACAATAGAATTAATAACCCCTGGGCTATAATCTTGAACTACATATTTTCCATCTTTTTTTACGAGTTGCTTTCCTGCCATTGCTAAAATTTCACCAGTATTTGGATCTTGAATAACAACAAATCCCCGATCTAAATATTCTATATATTTATCATTTTTCTTAGTAGATAACAATTCTTCTTCTATTATCTTTTCTACTTCCTTTTGTAGCCTAATATCTATTGTTAAAACAATATCATTACCACGAGTACCTTCCTCTATTACTTCATAACTACCATCAGCACCTACTTTATACTTTGTTTTAGTTCCCCTTAAAATAGGTTCATATTGATTTTCTAAATAACTAGTTCCAATTCTATCTGTAAGGGAATATCCAAGTGCTAAATAAGCATCTTTCAATTCTACTGGTACACCACTTTCACTACTAGAGACACTTCCTAAAATGGATTTAAAAGTATCTCCTTCTGGATAGTATCTTTCCCAATCTAAATGAGTACTAAAACCTTCTAAATCCTTTAAGTTTTCAGCAATAATAGCATATTCTTCATCAGTTACATCTTTTTTCTTAATTGCTTTTTCTGAAAAAGAATATCCTTTATTCATTAAATAGTAAATATAAGCAGCCTCATAATCTATTTTGTCATAATCACTTAAATCCTCTTTGGTTACTCTTTCTAATTTCTTTTTTAAAATATCTGAAGTAGTTAATTTACGTTCTTTTAATAGCTGCCACTCTTCTTCTGTTATTTTAGAATTGGCTTGATCCGAATGGTTTAATATCCAAAAATTCTTTAATTCTTTTTCTTCTAAATCCGTATAATCTACAGCAATCATAGAAGCTACTTTATAGGCCATTTCAATTTCCCTAGGGGTTGTTACACCTGCTACTTTTTTATAAGCAATTGTTTTTACAGGAACATTATCTACTAATAAGACACCATTTCTATCATAGATTCTACCACGTGGAGCAGTAGGTCCTTCTATTATATTATTACTTAATTCTATAACGGTTTCTAAGTGTTTTTTATTATCTAATATTTGTACTTGATATAATTTCATGGTAAGGACCGTAAAACAAGCTATTACAATAAAAATTAATATTTTATAACGCCTATGAATAGTAGGTATTGTATCTACTTTTTTACGTTTATAATAATTGTAATGATTAATTTTTCTCTTTTTCACAAAATTCCTCCTTACTATGCACATTTTTATTATTTTTACATATCCTATAGTATGATAGAAAAAATAATTCATTCCTACGTCAATAAATTAACGAAAGAGGATATTATAAGATTCGCAAACCAAAATAATATTCTATTAACAGAAGCGGAAGTAAATATTATCTATATAGAAATAAAGAATAATTGGAGACAACTATTAAACGATCCTAATCCTATTTTTAACAAAATCAAATCTCAAGTTTCTCCTTCTACTTATCAAAATATCATTTACTTTTATGATCTATATAGTAAGAAGTTACATCTTCTATCAAACTTTCATTAAATTTATTGTTCTGTAGCATTTCAATTTCAAAAAGATATGGTGGATTCTTTTCTTTTCCATCACCTATATAAGGTGTCTCTAAAATTTTAGAGACATTCTTTAATAAAGGATGATGGACAACCTCTAAAAGTTTATTGTATCCTATCATACCATAACCAATATTTTCATGTCTATCTTTATGGGATGACTTATCATTTTTACTATCATTTACATGAACCACTAACAATTTTGATAATCCAATAATACTATCAAATTGATTTAGAAAACTATCAAAATCTTCTAACTCGTATCCTGCATCGTGCAAATGACAAGTATCAATACATACAGCTACTTTATCCTTCTCTTTTATACTATCTATGATTTCTTTTAACTCTTCTAATTTAGAGCCAACTTCACTACCTTTACCTGCCATTGTCTCTAAACAGATAATTACTTTTTGATTAGGACTGATAATCTCATTTAAAGACTGTATAATATTTTTAATACCTTCTTCCATTCCTAATCCTACATGACTACCTGGATGAAGGACTAGTTTAGAAACTCCTAAAGTTTCTGCTCTTTTAATTTCTTCCTTTAAAAAAGATACATTAAAATCAAAGTTTTTAGGGTTTGCTAAATTGACAATATAAGGTGCATGAATAACAACATTTTCAATATTAATATTCTCTTTATCCATTAAATTATGTGCTAAAGAAGTTAATTCTTCATCAATTGGAAGTCTTGTTGTATTTTGTGGAGCACCTGTATAAAACATAAATGTGTTAGCATGATAACTTAATGCCTCTAATACGCTTCCTAACATTTGCTTATCTTTAGAAAAAGATACATGTGAACCTAATAATTCTTTCATATTCCACCACTTTCTAATGACTTATTATATCAAAAAAGACTAGTAATAACTAGTCTTTATTTAAAGTAGAATAAACAGATCTAAAAATGATAAATCCCACTACAATAATTCCTACCCATAATAATGGATTATTGTAATGTTCAAAAAGCCAAGCTTGAAAACTGTCTGACCATTCTTGTAATTTGTCCCAAATATTTAATATTTGCATACTATCTACACCTTTCTTATACTTTTATGTCCTTTCATTATTTTTTTGATTCCATATGGATGTGGGAACGCAATTGTTAAAATCGTTTTATCTACACTAACAATAACGCCTTCTCCAAACTCATTATGAATAACCTTTTCCCCGCAAGCATACTCAATACTATCATCAATAGTTCCTTTTTGAAACATAGAAGAAGTAGCTTTTTCTTCAAACGTATCTCCTCTATCAATATGGTCATCTTCAATCTCTTTTACAAATCTACTAATAGGGTTTACACTATCCATTCCATATAATGTACGTCTTTTAGCGCCCAATAACCATAATTTTTCTTTTGCACGAGTAATTGCTACATAACAAAGTCTTCTTTCTTCCTCTAATTCATCTGTTGCATATAAAGATCTACTATGTGGAAAAATTCCTTCTTCCATTCCTACTACAAAAACATATGGAAACTCTAAGCCCTTTGCAGAGTGAATTGTCATAAGAGTTACAACATGTGGATTATCTTTATGCTCCTCAATATCTGCTACTAAACTAATCTCTTCTAGGAATCTTTCTAATGATATTATACCATATCTTTCTTCAAAATTTTTAGTAATTGATTTAAACTCTTCCAAGTTCTCTATTTTTGCTTCAGCTTCTATTGACTTCTCGTCTTCTAATTCCTTTTTCAAACCACTTTTTTCTAATACCATATCTACCAATTCTGTTAAAGATAAATTTTCGCTTGCAACTTTCATAGATTCCATTAATTCTTTAAATTTTAATTCTTTTCCAGAATCAATCGTATTATACATACTTTGATTTAAAATAGTTGCTTTATTCGCTAAAGAAGAAAGCGTTTTTTCACCAATTCCACGTTTTGGAGAATTGATAATTCTAGTTAAACTTACATCATCATCACTATTGTATAAAAGTCTTAAATACGCAATTAAATCTTTAATCTCTTTTCGATTATAGAAGTAGAAACTTCCAACAACCTTATAAGGAATATTATCTTGAAGCATTGCTTCCTCTATTGTACGAGATTGGGCATTGGTTCTGTAAAGAACAACAATATCCTCCAAAGATACACCAGATACCAGTAAACTTTGAATCATAGAAGTCACATAAGAAGCTTCTTCCTTTTCATCAAAGCAACGTTTATAAATAATTTTATCGCCTTCTTTATTATCTGTCCAAAGTTTCTTATCTTTTCTCTGCTTATTATTTTTAATAATATCGTTAGCAGCATTTAAAATCATTTGAGTACTTCTATAATTTTGCTCTAAAAGGATAATTTTGCTATTCTTATAATCCTTCTCAAAATTTAAAATATTGCGATAATTAGAACCTCTAAATGCATAGATAGACTGTGATTCATCTCCAACTGCACAAATATTTTTACTTTTAGCAGATAACATCTTCGTTAATAAATATTGTACTTCATTAGTATCCTGATACTCATCAATTAAAATATACGTAAATCTTTCTTGATACTGTTTTAATACCTCAGGGTACTCTGTAAATAACTCAATTGGCTTTAATAATAAGTCATCAAAATCTAAAGAGTTATTTGTCTTTAATTTTATTTGATAAGCCTCATAAACTTCTACCACTTTTTCATCTAAATCACAAGCATTAAACCGAGACAATTCTTCAGGATTCATACGCTCATTTTTGGCACTACTTATTCTATTTCTAATAAGTCTTGGATTATAAGTTTTAGGATCCAAATTCATATCCTTTAGAATTTTCTTAATAATTGATAAAGAGTCATCACTATCTAAAATGGTAAACTCCTTTTTATAACCTAATAAAGCATAATTTTCCTTTACTATGGTAAGTCCAAAAGAGTGAAATGTCGATATCTGAATTTGGTAAGCTACAGGGCCTAACATAGAAGATACTCTATCGCGCATTTCTTTCGCCGCCTTATTCGTAAAAGTGATCGCTAAAATATTATTTGGTGATATTCCCATCTCTTCTATTAAATAAGCAATTCTAGTCGTTAGTACTCTTGTTTTCCCACTTCCTGCACCAGCTATTACTAAAAGTGGTCCCTCCGTTGTCATAATCGCTTCTTTTTGTTGTTCATTCAAATTCTCAAGCATATGTTCACCTACTTCCTTTAATCATTATAACATAAAGAATTCTATTTTTTTCATTCTTTCTATCTTTTTTAAAAATTTGACAAAGAATAGCTGCTACGCTAGAATAAAACTATATAAAGGAATTGAATTATGAAAAAATATACAGTAAAAACAATTATGGATTATATTTCTGGTAATGACATAGAGGAATTTACACTAGAAGAATTAGAAGATGACATGGATTTTATGAAAAATGTTATCAACTATACAAACGATAAAAATATGGTTTCTATGTGTTCTGAAAGAATTCAAAATGACTTTGAATTTATTAAATTTATTCTTTATAAGTTTTCTTACGATTTAGAATTTACATGTGCAATTGCTGATAAATTTTTAGAAGGAATCGATAAGGAGCATGAAGAAGATAGATATGAGATTGCTATTATCATGTGCCAATTAATAAAGGGGAAAAAGGAAGATTATATGAAATACCATATAATCGCATCTCTTGCCTTTTTATGGGAACTAGAGTTTGTAAAAGAATGCCAACAGCAATATAGTTCCCCTAGTAATAAAGTAGGAATGGGATTTATTTTTATTACAGAAGATGATAGTAATAGTCAAATTATGGTAGAATATTTTGCCAAAAAGTTTATAGAGCACATTTTGGCTTATCATGAAATTAATTTTGAAGATTTATTGCACAAGCGTTTTTCTAGAAAAGAAGATTTAGAGCAAGTGAAAATAAATACTTTTCTCATAAATTTTCTTCTATGTTATGATATCGCTTTAGCTAATTACGCAAAAGCTCATCTAGAAATTCTAGATAGTTTAAAAGAAGCTATCCAATATACTATTAGCAATTGGGAGAAATTTATGGAAAAAAAAGAAAGAGACCTTTATAATCTCCTGTTTGAAAAAGTAGATAGATATATGAAAGTCCATCCAGAATGTGCTTTTTTAGAAGATGATTTATTATATACCATTGGATATGAACTTGGCGTTTTAGATAAAATACAAAAGTATGATGGATTATGGGATGTAGATGCTACTGGTAGTTCCATTAATAAAAGTGAAATGAGTCTTCAAGATAGAATTCATTACCACGCTATAAAACAATTAGTGACTAATATTTTAAATGGTACTTATATAGAAGATGATGAATACATAGCAGAAAGTATACCATTTCAAAAAAATATTATTACTGTTGATTTTACTAGTGCTCAAAAAAAAGGATAAATTTATCCTTTTTTTATGAATTTTTAGCAATATACTTTTTCTCTATCATTGTAATAATAGAATAAAATAAAGTAGCCAGTATTGCTAATAAAACAATGCCACTAATTACCAAGTTTAAATTAAATACTTGTGAACCATACATAATAAGATAACCTATACCCTCTTTAGATACTAAAAACTCTCCCATAATGACACCTATCAAGCACATACTAATATTTAATTTCAAGGTACTAATAATAGTTTTAAAACTACCTGGAAAAATTAAATAGAAGCAAATCTGCCATTTACTTGCACCAAATGAATTCATCAGTTTTAGTTTCTGTGTATCCATATTACAAAAACCTTGATAAATATTTAATATTGCCACTACGACAGATACTAACATAGCCATAAAAATAATAGATGACATATTCGCACCACACCAAATAAGAATAATTGGTCCTAATGCTACCTTTGGTAAACTATTTAATACTGTAAGATATGGGTCTAGCACTTTTGCTAATATTTCAAACCACCAAAGAATTGTAGCAATTATTAATCCGATTAAAGTACCTATTATAAAACTGATAATTGTTTCAGAAGCAGTTACCCAAATATGATGATATAAAGTTCCTTGATTATGCAAAGACATAATTGTTTTTACTACTCTTGATGGACTGGAAGAGATAAATGCATTAATGAATCCTTTATCAGCAGCTATTTGCCATAAACCTAAAAGAAAAATAAGTAATGATATTTGAAGTAAATGAATAATAAAGCTTCTTTTTTTTACTTTTTTTAAATATAATTTATGTTCCTCACTCATGATCTATTTCCTTCCATATTTTCTCATAATAATCAGAAAATTCTTTTGCTTTTCTATTTTCTATAGGAGTACTTTTATCAGTTAATTCTATAGAAAATATTTTTTTTACATAGCACGGTCTTTCTGATAATACAATTACTCTATCACACATAGAAATAGCTTCAGCAATATCGTGCGTCACTATAATTAAACTTTTCTTTTCTTCCTTTAAAATTTTAAAAACATCATCAGAAATGGCTAGCCTAGACTGATAATCTAATGCACTAAACGGTTCATCCATTAATAAGATATCTGGTTTAGTAGCTAAAGTACGAATAAGTGCTACTCTTTGCCTCATACCACCTGATAAATGTTTTGGATAACTATTCATGAATTCTTCTAATCCATATTTTTTTAACAAAGAAACTACATATGATTTTTTTTCCTCTGTCAATTCTTTTTTTATTTTTAAACCTAATAAACAGTTATCTAATATTGTTAACCAATCAAATAAAGCATCTGTTTGCAACATATATCCGATTTGTTTTTCTCCATAGTAAATTTCTCCATCCGTCTTTTCTTCTAATCCACAAAGAATAGAAAGAATAGTAGATTTACCACAACCAGATGGTCCTACTATAGCAATAAATTCTTCATCTTGCAATTGCATAGAAAAATTATCTACTGCCATTGTTTCCTTGGTTAAAGTATAATAAGTCTTTCTTAAATTATCTATTTTTAATATTTTATTTTTCATGATTGTAAGTATTATCTACCAAAATAGAATAATCTACTTTTTTAGTTAAGAACCCATTATACTCTACTATCTCTTGCATATGATTATATCCACTTTCAGTTATATATGTTGTTTCATACCAAGAATCCGCTTTTTTATAACGTTCTACTGTTTCTTCGATATCATTTAAAGTAGTATCTGGAAAATAGTCTACTAATATTTTAGATAAATCATTTGATGAATGTTCAAAAGTGTAATCTATACCTCTTTGAAGTGCCCTTGTAAATTTTTCAATAGTTTCTGGATTTTCATCTATATAACTTTTCAAAGCATTAAAAGCAGTATAAGGAACTTCGCCTCCAAGTTCTCCTATAGATGCTACTACATATCCGAAACCTTCTTGTTCTAATTTCAAAGCGTTTGGCTCAAAAAGAGTTACAAAATCCCCTTGACCACCTATAAAGGCGCCTGATAAAGATGCAAAATCAACACTTGTATCCACTTTTAAAGACTCTACGCCTCTTTCATGAAGTGTATAATTTAAAGTCATAGCAGGCATTCCCCCCTGTCTACCTCCTAAGATAACACCTTCTAATTTAGCTAAATCAAAATCTTCTACTGGCTTTCTAGAAACTAAAAAGCTTCCATCACGTTTTGTCATACCAGCAAAATTAATTAAATAATCCTTAGCACCCTCATTATAAATATAAAGTGTCTGTTCACTTCCACAAAAACCAATTTGTACATCTTTACTCATAACAGCAGCCGCTACATTGTTCGCTCCACTTGTTAAAATAATTTCTACATCTAATCCTTCATCTTCAAAATACCCTAAGGCATCTGCTACATAAAGTGGTGTATAAAAAATACTATGAGTAACTTCTGCTACTTTCACCTTTTCCAATTTTGTACCTTTTTCTTTTCTAGCAAATATTTCTAAGAAAAAGAGTGCTGCTAAAAGAATAATACAAATAACTGGAATGATTATTTTTTTCATACTTCTCCCCCTTCAAAGAATAGTATATTCAAACAACTGAAATCCGTGAAAGCACAAAAAAAGGAACGATTGTTCCTATCTTGTTCTTCCTGCTTGCGCTGCCACTTGATATCTCTGCTTTTCTTCATCCGTTAAATATGAAATATGATATCTTGCACCAGGTAATAAATTATCCCCTCTCTCATTAGCAAGTCTTACACTATCTTCAGCACTTAAATATTCATCATCTGGTAATGTAGACCAATCAACTTGAGCAGGTTGTTGTTGAGCTTGAGTTTGTGCTTGTCGTTGAGACTCTGGTTGAGTTTGTTGCTCTTGTGCTGGTGCTTGTGGTGTCTGTTGCGATTGATTTTGTTGCATTATTTTAGAAAATAATTGTAACATAGCAGCCATATCAAAGCCAGCATTTTGTCCAGGTAAAAAGCCTTGTTGTTGTACAGCTGAAGTAGCCATAACAATCGTATTTGGATTAACTCCATTTACTAATTCTTGATTAGCAAGCTTTTGAGCAATTTGCTCATTTGTCATACCAGCTGCAATCCAACCCGAAATATTTTGAGCCAAAGCGGCACCTTTTAGTCTTTCTTTTTCAGCTTCAGCTTCGGCATTAATTCTAGTTACTTGTGCTTGACCTTGAGCCTCTATTTCTCTTCTTCTACTTTCTTGTTCTGCTGTTCTTGTAGCTTGCTCTGCTTGTTTTGTTCTTGTCGCTTCTGCAATTAACTCTTGTGGAGGTTTTACTTTAAATGTAATTTTAGTAACTTCTAAACCATAATTTTCTAATAATTCTTGGTTCAAACTTCCTGGTGGAAAAACTCCATTTACTCTATCACCGATTTCTGAAAGAAAGTTTACTGAACTATGGCGAATAAGTGCATCATATGGTTGACTTCTAATATAATCTTGAACTTTTTGGTCTAATATATCACCAATATTTCTCCTAATTTGTGCAGGAGAAGTAGAATAAGCAACATCCATAAATTTCTCTGGATCTACTATTTTAATAAAATAATCAGTATCATAGTCTACTTCTGGACCAATATTAGTTCCACCAGTTCCTACAGTTGTAGTTCTTCTACAAACAGTATCTACTTTTTGTTGATCTAAAGATATCTTTACAGCTTTTTTTCTCCATGGAAAATTAAAAAAGAAACCACCAGATTTTACATGAATCTTTCCCGTAAATAAATTTGTATATACTATTTTTGTTTTTGTACCACTTATTGTGTGGAATAAACCAACAACACCTTCTGTAAATTCGCCAGTACTTTGATTGTTTTGTGCACCATTTTGTGCATTTTGGTTTGCATTATTATCTGCCATAAAACTCCCTCTTTTCTAAAATTTATGATAGCATACTTGCTCTTTAT
The DNA here is from genome assembly GCA_964018915.1 of uncultured Bacilli bacterium. Lineage (GTDB taxonomy): Bacteria > Bacillota_I > Bacilli_A > RF39 > UBA660 > UBA5578. The sequence goes on from CAXHRJ010000001.1 coordinate 668,825, forward strand.
TGTCAAACTAATGCGTCAAGTCTCTGTTCCAATGTTTGAATAGATTGTAAACTTTTTACATCATAATAGTTTCCAACTATTTCATAAACATATACTGGCTTTATATTGTAAAGATACTCAACAAAATAACCTGGATATGTAGTTTTATTGCCTTCGCTTAAATAGTATTCAAAGTCTCTAAGAACTTCTCTTGGATAAATATAAGCAGCTAAAGAAATGATATTTCCTTTTGGATTTTGGGGTTTCTCTTGCATTCCAATCACTAGACCATTCTCAGTTTCAATAACTCCATACTTGCTTAAATCAGTTGAATTTAACGAAACAAAGCCTGCAATTGTAGTCGCACCATTATCATGATATTTTTTTACAAAATGTTTTAGAGAAAAGTCAAAATAAATATCCCCTGCTAAAACGATGATATCTTCATTAATGTTTTCTGAATTAATCGTATAACGAATATCCCCTATAGCACCTAGTTTGGCCTCACTAGAAGTTGTATTATCATTAATTACTTTAATCTTTTTCTGAAAACTATATTTATTCTGCCATTCTATAAATTTAGAATAATAAACACCATTAGTAATAACTAATATTTCATCTATTTCATCAATCTCTTCTAATTCATGAATGGTATAGTTTATCAAAGGTTTTCCATGAATTTCTATTAGAGAACTTGCCGTTTCTTTTAATTTTAAATTTTCATCCATAGAATATCCAGCACATAGAAGAATACATTTCATACTTCTTCCTCCTTACTCTTCCAATTGATTTATTCTGTATACATTAATGGTGATAAAAGAACTTTAGTCATTCCCAATAATGTATATCATTCCCCTTGTTTCAACTCTTTTATCATCAACAAAGCATCTTCTCCATGATAGTACCTAGGTCTTGTAGCAACTTGTTCAAAACCAAATTTTTTATAGAGATTAATTCCACTACTATTATGTTCATTTACTTCTAACGTGATATTAGAACATCCACTTGTTCTAACATCATCTAAACAAAATTGTAATAATTCTGAGGCTATACTTTTTCGCCTATATTTTTCGTCAACATAAATATAATCTAATTCAGCCCTATCATAAATAATATTATAGTTTATAAAACCTACTATTACTCCATCTAATTCATAGACCATTAACAAAGAAAAGGGTCCCTTATTAAATAAATCAACACCATTATCATCAAACTCTTTATAATACTGACACAAAGTTGGAAAATCAGAATGAATAGCTTTTCTTATCATTTTATTCACCTGCTAATTTTTTCTCTTCTGCTTCTGTCAATTTTAAATAATTCGGTTTTACTTCATGTGGATTGACTCCAACATCTTCTTGATGTTTTTTTACAATTGTAAGTACATTTTCCTCTGGAACTACTTTTCCTGAAAGTTCATCTCGACTAATTAAAGTTCCTTTTTCTAAATATTTTTTTAATTCTTCAAAAGGAAGATATTGGTCTTCTAAAACTACATTTAAATTAGAATCATATACTCCACCATATACATATCCTCTTCTTGCATCTATAGCAGCTACTCTATACTCCGTAGAAACTGGAGTAGTTGCTAAAAACTGTAAGCTAGATAACTCCACAATTTCCTTTTTCAAAGCCCAGGCAATGGTTTTAGCAGTCGTTACACCAACCCTAACCCCAGTAAAAGAACCTGGCCCATTTACTACATAAATTCTATCAATATCTTGTACAGAAAACGAAACATTCTGAAATGCATTCTCAATAGTAGGGAGCATTTTAGAAGCCATATCATTTTTTATCCCTTCTTTAAAAGAATATAAAATCTTGTCACCTTCCAAAATAGATACAAACATAAAAAATGAAGACGTATCTATAAATAAACTTCTCACAATACCGCCTCACATAACTCTTCATACTGTTGCCCATGTGGTGTTATTACTAAAACACGTTTATTCTCACCAGCAACTTTAAATTTTATATCTAATCTTTCTGATGGTAATATTGGTTTTATAGTGTCAGCCCACTCTATTACAACCACACCACCCTTAGTAAAATATTCCTCAATACCAACACCGTCAGTTTTACCATCTAAACGATATACATCCAAATGATAAAGAGGTAATTCTCCATCATATTCTTTTATAATATTAAATGTTGGAGAGGTAATCGTCTCTTGTATGCCTAGAGCATTTGCAATCCCCTTCGCAAACATAGTCTTTCCACTCCCTAATACTCCATTTAAACAGATAATCATATTTGGAAATTTCTCTGATTCAAAATTCTGTGCTACTTCAATTGTTTCAAATTCACTATTTGTTGTAATTCTATACTCCATTTTTAATCACCTATTTATATTATAACAAAAAAAAAACTATTATTGCAATAAATTTAACATTTCATAAATGTTGCCAATAAATTTATTAATAGCAGTTTTTTTATATATTTTTAGCTTTTTGGTCACTTTCTTGCAAATTAGGAAGTAATGTTATGCCCCATTTTTGACAAAGTGTTGTCGCTGCGAGTAATTGATTCTCCACATTTCTAGAATGATAAAACATCTGAATCAAATTTTTATCACTTTCAGAAATTAAACTTCCATCATTTTCCTGATAATAAAGATCAATTGCTCTAACTGTAGTTTTAAAAATAGAGCTAATTTCTGGAGTAACGGTCATACGATTTTCTTTATAACTTTTGTATTGTTTCTTAAATTGTGCAGTTACTGTTTTGTTATATTCATCAATAGCACTTAGAAGTCTATCTGTTCCTATTACCTCAATCGCTTTAATAGCAGCCACAGAATCCTTAAAAATAATAGGAGATAAAACATCTCTACAATCAGGCAATCTAGATTTTAAGAAATTTAAAAACTCGTCTTTATAACATTCATGCTCGTGATTTAAAGAATCATAATTGTCTGTAAAATGACCTCCTTTTCCATCTAGATTTCCATGCCCTTGATTATATGTAAGATTATTAGAAGCACATAATTCCTGCATACTACTTTCTAATAATTTCAATACATCATCATCATAAACGGTATAACGATTTCCTGGTCGTGATGGTAATATTCCCTTTTCAGTTAAAATCATATTAATTGCAACAGCACTATCCCCTCTATAAACAATAACTTTTCTATCTCCTAATTCTCTTACCATCTCTTCATTTTCTAATAAACGCTTATATTTTTCCTCTTCTATTAATACAATAGCATTCTCAGATATAGCAAGAGGTTCATGAGTCACATCTAAATAAGCATCTCTATAGGAAGCAGAATAGCCATATTTTGAATTTAAAAAATTAGTCATGTCATCTATTACTGTAAACGTTCTATCAGAATCTACAAAATTATATTCCCCAGTATAAGATAATGGAGTATTAACAGTAAAATGTTTCGTAGAACGAAAGTGAGTGGGTCTCAATATCCTACCCAAACTTTTATCTAAAAGGTCTAATTGCTCTTTTATCTTTTCATCTGGTATTAATAAATCATTAAAAATGAAATTATCAACATCTAAACCAGTTGGCATTCCAGTATTCTGCATAGCAATACATCTTCTTAATTCATATGTTAATATGGAACCTTCCAATTCCATTGCAGTATCACTACAAGAGACATACCATTTCCAATCGCTAGGAAAAAAGTCATCATTTCTAATTAGTGCAAATTTATTGATTCTTCCATCCTGCCTCGCAAATTCAACCAACAATTTTAAATTATTTTTATACTTTGCAATATTAAGGGGATCCGTTGTATCCAAAACTTCGCAATCAGTAAAAGTTGTTATATCATCAGATTCAAACGAAACTTCTCCAGAGGGAAAGTTAAGATTCTTTATTCCCACAGTTACATATTCACTAGACTTATTATCCAAAGATAATTTTAACTTCTCCCTTTTTCTTATTTTCTCTTCAAATAGCTTTTGAATATTTTTTACTATACTCATATTACACCTACCATATATAAATCTATCTTACCATCATAAAAAAGAAAATACAAATAAAAAAAAAGAAAGGTTATACTTTCTTAAATAACAAAAAAAAATTTGCAACTTCCTATTTTCGCTTACACTATCGTCGGCGTGAAAGAGCTTAACTTCTGTGTTCGAGATGGGAACAGGTGTATCCTCTTTGCTATCGTTACAAATTTATTTGGGAAATAATTCCCTGAAAACATGATAATGTGGACCCTTTCAAATTTATATAAATAACTATAGGATTAAATCCTCGATCTATTAGTACTAGTCAGCTCAACATGTTGCCATGCTTCCACCTCTAGCCTATCAACCAGTTAGTCTTTCTGGGATCTTACTACTTAAAGTATGGGAAAACTCATCTTGAAGTTGGCTTCCCGCTTAGATGCTTTCAGCGGTTATCCATTCCATACATAGCTACTCTGCACTGCCACTGGCGTGACAACAGATACACCAGAGGTATGTCCATTCCGGTCCTCTCGTACTAGGAACAGCTCTCCTCAATTTTCCTACGCCCACGACGGATAGGGACCGAACTGTCTCACGACGTTCTGAACCCAGCTCGCGTGCCACTTTAATGGGCGAACAGCCCAACCCTTGGAAGCGACTTCACCTCCAGGATGTGACGAGCCGACATCGAGGTGCCAAACACCACCGTCTATGTGAACTATTGGGTGGTATCAGCCTGTTATCCCCGGGGTAACTTTTATCCGTTAAGCGACGACCATTCCATTCTGAATCGCCTGATCACTAAGTCCTGCTTTCGCACCTGCTTGACTTGTAGGTCTCGCAGTCAAGCTCCCTTATACCTTTACACTCTTCGAATGATTTCCAACCATTCTGAGGGAACCTTTGAGCGCCTCCGTTACTCTTTAGGAGGCGACCGCCCCAGTCAAACTGCCCACCAGACACTGTCCCTATACCAGATTCATGGTACCAGGTTAGAAATCCAATTTGTTAAGGGTGGTATTCCAACGGTGACTCCACTAGAACTGGCGTCCTAGCTTCATAGTCTCCCACCTATACTCTACATACCAAACCGAATCCCAATATCAAGCTACAGTAAAGCTCCACGGGGTCTTTCCGTCCTGTCGCGGGTAACCTGCATTTTCACAGGTATTAAAATTTCACCGAGTCTATGGTCGAGACAGCGCCCAGATCATTACACCTTTCGTGCGGGTCGGAATTTACCCGACAAGGAATTTCGCTACCTTAGGACCGTTATAGTTACGGCCGCCGTTCACTGGGGCTTCAATTCGTACCTTCGCGTATCGACTTACGTCAAGCTAAGCACTCCTCTTAACCTTCCAGCACTGGGCAGGCGTCAGCCCCTATACATCGTCTTACGACTTAGCAGAGACCTGTGTTTTTGGTAAACAGTTGCCTGGGCCTATTCACTGCGGGCCAATCGCTTGGCCACCCCTTATCCCGAAGTTACGGGGTCATTTTGCCGAGTTCCTTAACCATAGTTCTCTCGCTCACCTTAGGATACTCTCCTTGACCACCTGTGTCGGTTCTCGGTACAGGTACCTATATAATTAACCCTAGAAACTTTTCTTGGAAGCATAGAGTCAGAAGATTTCGTTAACAAGTTAACTTCACCATCACACTTCAGCCGTATAGTATTACGGATTTTCCAGCATACAAGCCTTTGTGCTTAGACCAAAATCCAATAATTGGCTCTTCCTATCTTTCTCCGTCATTCCATCAGTTATATAGGTAGTACAGGAATATAAACCTGTTGTCCATCGACTACGCCTTTCGGCCTCGCCTTAGGTCCTGACTTACCCTGGGAGGACGAGCCTTGCCCAGGAACCCTTAGTCAAACGGTGGATGGGATTCTCACCCATCTTGCGCTACTCATACCGGCATTCTCACTTCTAAACGCTCCAGCTGTCCTCACGGTCAACCTTCGCCGCTGATTAGAACGCTCCCCTACCACTCATGTATAACATGAATTCGCAACTTCGGTAATATGCTTAGCCCCGGTACATCTTCGGCGCAGTGTCACTCGACTGGTGAGCTATTACGCACTCTTTAAAGGATGGCTGCTTCTGAGCCAACCTCCCAGCTGTTTTGACAACTCCACATCCTTTCCCACTTAGCATATATTTTGGGACCTTAGTTGGCGATCTGGATTCTTTTCCTTTTGCGTACGGACGTTATCACCCGCACACTGACTCCTGAGTATGCTAACCTTGGCATTCGGAGTTTGATTACACTCAGTACAGCTAGACGCCGCCATCATATATTCAGTGCTCTACCTCCAAGGCGCTCATCTCAAGGCTAGGCCTAAACCTATTTCGGGGAGAACCAGCTATCTCCGAGTTCGTTTGGAATTTCACCGCTAGCCACAAGTCATCCGCTCACGTTTCCTAGTAAGTCGGTTCGGTCCTCCAGTTCGTGTTACCGAACCTTCAACCTGCTCATGGCTAGATCACTCGGTTTCGGGTCTATTACATCATACTAAACGCCCTATTCAGACTCGCTTTCGCTTCGGCTCCGTCTCTTCAACTTAACCTCGCATGATACAATAACTCGCCGGTTCATTCTGCAAAAGGCACGCCATCACCCATTAACGGGCTCTGACTTCTTGTAAGCACATGGTTTCAGTATTCTATTTCACTCCCCTCCCGGGGTTCTTTTCACCTTTCCCTCTCGGTACTTGTTCACTATCGGTCACTAGAGAGTATTTAGCCTTACGGGATGGTCCCCGTGGATTCCGACAAAATTTCACGTGTTCCGTCGTACTCAGGATACCCTACAGAGTTCATAATATTTCGTTTACAGGACTATCACCTACTACGGTCAAGCTTCCCAACTTGTTCAACTATATTATGAATTTGTAACTCTTAATGTAAGGTCCTACAACCCCAACTCGAAAGTTGGTTTGGGCTCTTTCCTTTTCGCTCGCCACTACTAAGGAAATCGATTGTTTTCTTTCTCTTCCTCCTGCTACTAAGATGTTTCAGTTCACAGGGTTGCTCTTACATAACTATGTATTCATTATGCAATACTTACGCATTACCATAAGTGTGTTCCCACATTCGGACATCTCCGGATCAAAGTTTACTTACAACTCCCCGAAGCATTTCGTTGTTCGTCACGTCCTTCATCAGCTTCTAGTGCCAAGGCATTCGCCATGTGCCCTTAGCAATTTAATCACCATTTTTTGTTATTTTTTCCTAATTTGATGAGATATTTTAATGTCCAATGCCCTCGCAAGCATTGAACTACCACATTATCAAGTTTTCAAAGAACTATTTCTGAGAGAATAATCTCTCAAAACTAAGCAAAATGTTTTGTTATTAGTTAAGATACGTATAAGTTTTAATCTTTCTCCATAGAAAGGAGGTGATCCATCCCCACGTTCCCGTAGGGATACCTTGTTACGACTTCACCCCAGTCGCTGATCCTGCCTTCGCTGGCCCCCTCCTAAAAGGTTAGGCTACCAACTTCGGGCATTACCAACTCCCATGGCGTGACGGGCGGTGTGTACAACACCCGGGAACGTATTCACCCTGACATTCTGATTCAGGATTACTAGCGATTCCAGCTTCATGAAGTCGAGTTGCAGACTTCAATCCGAACTGAGACCGACTTTGGAGATTAGCTCCATCTCACGATATTGCATCTCTTTGTATCGGCCATTGTAGCACGCCTGTAGCCCTAGACGTAAGGGGCATGATGATTTGACGTCATCCCCGCCTTCCTCCGGTTTACCACCGGCAGTATCATTAGAGTCCTCAGCCGAACTGTTAGTAACTAATGACGAGGGTTGCGCTCGTTATCGGACTTAACCGAACATCTCACGACACGAGCTGACGACAACCATGCACCACCTGTCACCTGGATAACCTCCACTATATCTCTATAGCTTTGCCAGGGATGTCAAGTCTAGGTAAGGTTCTTCGCGTATCTTCGAATTAAACAGCATGCTCCACCGCTTGTGCGGGTGCCCGTCAATTCCTTTGAGTTTCAGCCTTGCGACCGTACTACTCAGGCGGAGTACTTAATGTGTTAACTTCAGCACCGGTTTCCCGACACTTAGTACTCATCGTTTACGGCGTGGACTACTAGGGTATCTAATCCTATTTGCTCCCCACGCTTTCGTGTCTCAGCGTCAGTAATGGCCCAGCAAGCCGCCTTCGCCACTGGTGTTCCTTCTAATATCTACGCATTTAACCGCTACACTAGAAATTCCACTTGCCTCTACCACACTCAAGTCTGCCAGTTTCTGAAACGAACCGAGGTTGAGCCTCGGGCTTTAATCTCAGACTTAACAAACCGCCTACACACGCTTTACGCCCAATAAATCCGGATAACGCTCGCCCCCTACGTATTACCGCGGCTGCTGGCACGTAGTTAGCCGGGGCTTTCTGGAAGGGTACCGTCAGCCTACCATCATTACCTATGGTAGGGGTTCGTCCCCAACAACAGAGTTTTACAATCATAAAGACCGTCATCACTCACGCGGCATTGCTCGTTCAGAGTTTCCTCCATTGACGAATATTCCTAACTGCTGCCTCCCGTAGGAGTTTGGGCCGTGTCTCAGTCCCAATGTGGCCGATCAACCTCTCAGTTCGGCTACGCATCGTCACCTTGGTAGGCCATTACCCCACCAACTAGTTAATACGCCGCAAGCTCATCGTAAAGTGAAGCCGAAGCTCCTTTCAGCATATCTAGTTATCTAAATATGAATTATTCGGTATTAGCGTCCGTTTCCAAACGTTATCCCAATCTCTACGGTAGATTACTTACGTGTTACTCACCCGTCTGCCACTAGGTGGAAATTCTCTATCCAACTTTGTACAAGTACTCCGTTTTCAAAAGGCCACCTCGTTCGACTTGCATGTCTTAGGCATGCCGCCAGCGTTCATCCTGAGCCAGGATCAAACTCTCCAAAAAAATATTTTATTTTTTGTGTTTGAATGTTTTAATCCTAACTAATAGTGAATTGACATTTTGCTCAGTTTTCAAAGATCATTCTCTTTCCTTTTCAGGAAAGCAAATTCAGTATATCAAACCTGACCAGTATTGTCAAGTGTTTTTTTGACTTTTTTCAGATTTGACATTTTGTTGGCTTCTTTTCGCTCAACGTTTTCTAATATATCAAAATATTTTTTTTGTGTCAAGCGTTTTTTTAAATTTTATAAAATAATAATTTAACAATTCATTTCTATATAAAAGTATATGGAGACATTTTAAAATTATGACAAAAAATCGACATAGGATTGTCAAAAAAGGTAATAAAAAAAAAGAAAGGTTATACTTTCTTAAATAACAAAAAAAAATTTGCAACTTCCTATTTTCGCTTACACTATCGTCGGCGTGAAAGAGCTTAACTTCTGTGTTCGAGATGGGAACAGGTGTATCCTCTTTGCTATCGTTACAAATTTATTTGGGAAATAATTCCCTGAAAACATGATAATGTGGACCCTTTCAAATTTATATAAATAACTATAGGATTAAATCCTCGATCTATTAGTACTAGTCAGCTCAACATGTTGCCATGCTTCCACCTCTAGCCTATCAACCAGTTAGTCTTTCTGGGATCTTACTACTTAAAGTATGGGAAAACTCATCTTGAAGTTGGCTTCCCGCTTAGATGCTTTCAGCGGTTATCCATTCCATACATAGCTACTCTGCACTGCCACTGGCGTGACAACAGATACACCAGAGGTATGTCCATTCCGGTCCTCTCGTACTAGGAACAGCTCTCCTCAATTTTCCTACGCCCACGACGGATAGGGACCGAACTGT
>CAXHRJ010000002.1:0-391664 GCA_964018915.1 uncultured Bacilli bacterium
TAATCCTAACTAATAGTGAATTGACATTTTGCTCAGTTTTCAAAGATCATTCTCTTTCCTTTTCAGGAAAGCAAATTTTAATGCTTTTTGGTAAAGCTCCTTTAATATAACAAATTGATTAAAAGAAGTCAATCGTTTTTTTGCTTTTTTTTCTTTTTTTCAATTGTTTACATTATTTGCAGCTTTTCTCAAAAGCAATGACACTAATATAACATCTTCCAATAACTCTGTCAATCATTTTTTGTAAAAAAAAACACTTTTTTTAATTTTGTGTTTTTTTAAGAACTAAAATTGTCATTTTCAGCTTCTTTTTTTAATTCTAAATACAATTTTAAATACTCCTCATTTTGTTTTTTTTCAAACATAGGAGCATGGTTTAAATATTCTTCTATCAATTCTTTCATAGCATGATTAATAACCAAATCTAAATCATCTGAATATTCCATCTTCTTTTTATGATATTGATATTCCAATTTATCTAATATTTTATATTCTCCTTTAGGAAAAATCCTTAAATCCAAATCATAATCAATATACTTGATAGTCCCTTCCTCTATTATATAAGGGGTAGCTATATTACAATAATAATAAATTCCATCTTTTTTCATTTGAGAGATAATATTAAACCACTTGTTTTTAAAAAAATAAATAATCGCTGGTTCTTTTGTTCGCCAAGTAGTCCCTTCCGACTCTATTACTTTTGTTTTGTTATTACCAAATACAATGTAATCTTTTTTTATATCTAATACAACAGCTTCATCCCAAGCACGATGAATTTTACCATTATGCTTATAACATTGAATTTGATAACAATCTCCTACACAAATTTGTTTCATTTCATCACCTAGCACCATTATACCATAGTTTAACTTATCTATACTATTCTTTAGAAAGTTCTTCTAGAGCTTTCTGCAATTGATCATCATTTTCATCAGTTGGGTTATTCGCATATTTTTCTGATAAATGAACTTCTATATCTGGCTCTATTCCCTTCGTATCATTTACCCAATTTCCTTTTGGTGTAAGCCACTTTTGGGTTGTAATTTTATATTTATCTCCACTAGTTAATGTAGATAACTGTTGCACAGTACCCTTTCCATAAGTCTTTTCCCCTATTGACTTTGCTCCTAAATTTTCCTTTAAACTAGCAATTAATACTTCTGAGGCAGAAGCACTATAAGAATTAGATAATAAAACAATTGGATATTTTTTTGTTTCCTCTCCTGTAGAGCGAACTTTCTTTTTGCTACCATTTTGTTCTAGCTGATAAGCAACATAAGAAGAGTCCATAAAAAGCCCAATCATCTTTGATACGGTTGTTAAATGTCCCCCTGTGTTATTTCGAACATCTATAATAAGAGAATCTATTTTTTGTTTTTCTAAATCGCTTAAACAATCTTTAAATTGTTTATATGTATTATTAGCAAATATAGAAACATAGATATAACCTATTTTTTTTTCATTCTTTTCAAAAGTTTTAGACTCTACTGAAGGAATTACAACACCTGACTTTTTAACATTGATATCCATTTCTTTACCATCCCTAGATATCTTTAAAGCAAAATCTGTCTGATCACCTTTTAAAACTAGCTGGCTAAAATCACTTGTTGATAACTCTTTTCCATCTTTGCCATCAACCGAAAGAATGATATCCTTTACTTTTAACCCTGCCTTTTCTGCCGCTGAATTTTCAAATACAGAAGCAATAACAATATCATTAGTAGCTGGATCTTTATAAATAGAGATACCTATACCGCTATAACTTCCTTCTAAATTTAAGTTTAAATTGTTATATTCATCGTCTTCCATATAAACAGAATAATCATCACCTAACTCATTTAAAACACCTTTCAAAGCTGCTGACAACAATTTCTCTTCATCTAACTCTCCGTAATAATTCTCTTTAATATTTTGATATTCCAATAAAAAATCTTGCATTTCAGAACTGATTTGAATACTATCATAGTTTAATGCTCTAGGACTTTCTTTCATTCTTGTAAAAGATATCCCCGCAAAAAAACTAAAAATACAAGTAATAATAACCAAAATCACTACCTCTTGCACTTTAAAATCTTTATTTCTATTATTTAAAAATTGTCCCAATTCTTTTTTTTCGTTTTCATTCATTTGTATCGTCCCCTATTAAATCATAGCATACTACTACAAAAATGTCTATTGAAAGAATTCTATTTTTTTGGATTCAAGATGTCTCTAGCTGCTACTAGCCCAGTGGCTGCTGCAGTTACAATGTTGCCTGCTTTACCAGCGCCATCTCCTACAAAATAGATATTATCTGTCTTTAATTTAAAGTGATTATCAGTTTCTATTTCATTACTAAAGAATTTTATTTCTGGCCCATATAATAAAGTATCATCATTACTAACACCTGGAATAATTTTATCTAGAGTTTCTAACCCCTCTATAATATTCATAATAATACGATGTGGTAAAACCAATGCTAAATCTCCAGCCACACAGTCTTTTAAAGTTGGTTCAATAAAGCCTTTATTAATTCTATGCCATTCACTTCTGCGGGCACTCTTCAAATCTTTTAAAGACTGAATAATTGGTTTTCCATCTCCTAATACATTTGCAATACGAGCAATAGATTCCCCATAAAGTCTAGTATTAGTAACAGGTTGTGTCAAATGAACTTTTGAAATAAAAGCAAAATTGGTATTATTACTTTTTATATCTTTTAAAGCATGACCATTTACACATATATATCCATAATAATTTTCTTTCGCCACAAATCCACCTGGATTCGTACAGAAAGTTCTAATTTCATCTCCATATGTTTTCGTTTTAATGAAAATCGTTGGGTCATAAATTACATTTGTAATTTCTTCCATAATATCCTTTCTAACCTCAACACGTACACCTATTTCAATACTTTGTGACAAATATGGAATTTTATACTTATCGGCAAGTTCTTGAACCCATTTTGCGCCTGTCCTTCCAGGAGCAACGATGATATTCGTTCCTTCAATTGTTATTTTCTTTTTACCTTCTTCATAAGTAACCTCATGATTTTCTTTATCAAGTGTCTGAATATCTATTACATTCGCTTTATCAATCAAAGTTACGCCTTGTGCTTCTAAATAATCACAGATACCATCTATATATTCTGGCAAATGATCACTCCCTAAATGTTTTTGTTTTATTAAAAGCAAACGTGCCCCAGCAATAGCTACTTTCTTTCTAATGGCAATGGCTTCCTCCATATTACTTGGATATACTTCAGCATCCATACCAAACTTATTAAAAATTTTCTCTGTTTCATCAATCAATTGATAAGCTTCACTTTCACTCATATATTTCTTTAAATCACTTTTCCCAAGAGTAGGAATAAAATTCAATTTACCATCTGAAAAAGTACCAGCTCCACCATAGCCCGCCAAAATAGCACATGGATTGCAGTTTTGACATGGAATCCCTTTTTTATTCATTGGACAAACTCTTTTTGCAACTTTAAACCCTTTATCCAATACTGCTATTTTTAACTTTTTATTCTTTGTCACTAATTCATAGGCACTAAAAAGCCCCGCTGGACCTGCTCCTATAATAATTACATCATACTTCCTTTGCATATTATCACCATTTTTATTGTACCACAATTTAGTCCATGATATAATGAATTTGGTGATAGTATGAAAAAATTTCATATGATTGATGAAAAATTCATTTGTGAAAATTGTCATAAAAATGTTGAAAAATTAAGTTATACGGCACGTGACCACTGTCCATATTGTCTATATTCTAAACATGTAGACATCAACCCTGGAGATCGAGCTAACACTTGCCAAGGATTATTAAAACCTATCGATATTGAGAAATTTAAAGATACCTATAAAATTGTCTACCAGTGTGAAAAATGTGGAGAAAAGCATAAAAACATTTTAGCAAGTGATGATGATATGAATATAGTAATTGAAGTTTCAAGCAAAAAATAAAAGCATATTTCTATGCTTTTTTATTGACAAGTACCTAATTCTACATTTAAGATTTCATTTGTATACCAGTATTTAACACCGTTTTTGCTAGTAAGATAGTTAGAATAAACTTGTTCTGCAAATTTGCTATCTAAAGCATCTGCACTTACCAATTCTTTTATTGTTATACATCCACCATGACCAGAATAGTTTGCTTCATTTTCTAATATATAGGAGTATGCGCTTTCTAATACTAATTCCTCTTGCTGTTTTGATAATTCAGTAGCATTATTACTAAATTGATTTAAAACTTGTGGAAGAGCAAAACTAGCTATTAATCCTATTACTATAATAACAGCTAATAATTCTACTAACGTAAACCCACGATTATCCATAAAATCACTCTCCTACAATAATTATATTATAATATAAAGAATACTTTTTTTCAAGAAAAAAGGAAGTTTTAAAACTTCCAAACATCTGAAGAATTATCTGATTCTTCTTTTTTTGTTTCTCCAAATAAACTTGAAATATCATTAACGGCAAAATCATTTGTGGCAAATGCTGATTCGTTTGTACTTGTAGACTCTGTAGATGTTAACTCACTTACACTTGTAGATTCTGTAGCTGCTGTTAAAGCAGAAATTTCCGCTTCTATATCTGGTGGTAATACCCCCTCTAAATCTTCAAACTCAGGATTTGAGGAAACAGAACTTTCTAATGGCACTGTTAAATCTTCGCCTGTAGCTGTCACAGTCTCTGGAACAATATCCTCAGAACTATTCTCTACTATAGATGATGATTGTTGGACACTGGGTTCCTCCATATTTAGATTCATAATATCATTTACTACATCTGTACTAATTGGTTTAGCTGCCTCTAATTCCTCTTTTATCGCAGGTTCTTCTGTCTCCTTAATCTCTAATTGCTCTTTTTCTTTCTCTGTTGAAGGAACCTTCTCTTTCTTCTCTTTTTTTCCATTTTTTTCAGCCATGTACCCTATCATAGCCATTAAAATTAATACGCCAAATACAATTAACCATACTGTATTTTCAGTAATGAATTGTGCTATATCCATTTCTCCACTCCCTATTCTATAGTGTTATTTTATCACTAAACTATAAATTTTACAATCTCTTAATTCATAAAAAAGATTCCTATTTAAAAAGGAATCTATTCAGAAAGATAATCCTCTCCCTTAAAGGGCTCTGTTCTAAGCAAATTAGGATAATCCTGTTGACGTAATACTTCAAAAAGTACTAAAGCAACACAATTTGATAAATTTAAAGAGCGAATATAGTCGTTTGTTGGAATGCGAAAACATTTTGATAAATGTTCCTTCAATATTTCTTTAGGAACGCCTGTACTCTCTTTACCAAAAATTAAATAAATATTTTCATCCCTATTACTAAAATCACATTCTGTATGCGGTCTTTTTCCATACCTTGTCAAAAAGTAAAAAGATCCGTCATTTTTACTTAAAAAATCTTGCCAATTTTCATATACTTGATAATCACAATGTTCAATATAATTGACACCACATCGTTTAATACTCTTCTCATCCAAAGAAAAACCAAGCGGTTTTATTAAATGAAGCTTGGCATAAGTTCCTGCGCATGTGCGCATAATATTACCTGTATTCTGTGGAATCTCTGGCTCAAATAAGACAATATTAATCACAATCAACAACCTCGTTTCGTCTTAAAAACTCTGTAACTTGCGAAATATTCCAACTTCTATTATAAACTTCAGAAAATTCTCCATCTTGGAATGTAATTAAAATTGGTAGAGTTTGATAATCAAGTGTTATATCATGGTTTTCTTGAAATTTCTTTAAAACATTTTCCTTATCTTTAGAAATATCTATATAGGTAAAATAAGAATAGATATTTTTTTCTGCTAAATATTTTTTAAATTCTTTTTCTAAATCCGCTAAACTACTATCTGTTTTATCACTAATATAAAGAACTACCGTAGGATTATCTATTACATAATTTTCTATATCATCTTCCTTAATTTCTGTTAGAAAAGAAAGCATCAAAGACGTGTGTTTTTTCTCATGATGAGCATTATATAAATTACAACAATAGTAAGTCAGAAATATAGTTACTGCTACTAAAGCTATAAGAATGAAATAATTTTTTAATGGAATTTTTCTCATTTTCCCACCTCATCATCATTATACTATAAAATCGTCATTTTGAAAATCATTTCTTTTAAAACTCTTGGATGTCTTGAATCTCTTCTACTTCTACATTTGGAAGAATTACTTGTTCTTCACGTGCTAAATCACTAAACTTTTCACGAAAAGCTGCCAACTCTTTTACACGAGAGTCTGGATAAATTCTTTTACTATTTTTAATGGCATTATAAACATCAATTAAAGTTACCTCTGGCTTATTTTGATATAAGGCTTGTGAAAATGCCGCTGTTAAAACGGAAAATGAGATATCTGGATACATTGCTCCTAATCCATATACACGTTTAAACTCGCTTGTTGCCTCTACTATAGATTCTACAAGCAATCGTGTGACATATTCATTGTATTTAAATTTAATACCAGTTTGATATTCAATTTTAGGTAAAGAACGCATCAATACTTCTACCGTAGTTGGAATATCTTGTTCCCTTACATCAACACGATCAAAACGTCTTAAAAAGGCTCTATCTCTTACAACATAAGTATTGTACTCAATATCTGTAGTGGCACCAATAATCTTAATCATTCCTCTATCAATAGCAGGTTTTAAAATATTTGCTAAATCCATAGGTCCACCATCTTTGCTTCCAATTAACGTATGAATCTCATCAATAAACAAAATCATTTTATCAGAATTTTTTAATTCTTCCACCAAAAGTGAAATAATCATCTCTTCTTTTCCTTGGTACTGTACTTTCCCCACTAAGGCTGCAGAATTTACTTTAATAACTCGATACCCTTTCAAACGTTCAGGTACTTCACCACGGATAATACGATAAGCGATTCCCTCTACAATAGAAGTTTTACCAATACCTGCTTTACCAACTAAAAGAGCAGATTTTTCAGGTGTAAGTAGAATCATAGTAGCTTTGCTAATTTCTTCATCACGAGCTATCGCTGGATTTGTAATATACTGTTTCGCAGTTAAATCTTCTCCATACATTTTCAAGATACTTAAGCCTGTATAATCATATAAAGAACCTGTTTGTCCTTGCATCTCTTGCATATTATTTTCCATATTATCACCTATTTTCATTATATAATAGGGTAAAAAAAAAGGAAAGTACTTTTGTAAATTTTCCTATTTTTTATAAATAATCAATTGTTCTGGTAAAAGATAAATATTTTCATTGTCTTGTACTAATGAATTTTGAGTAGTTCCTAACTTTTTAGAAACATCAGACAATGTCTCCCCATCTTTGGTAATATACATTTCTATTCCTTCTTTAGGAATTAGAAGCTCTTGACCTGGGTATAAGTAATCATCCTTTTCTAATCCATTCGCACTTAAAAGAACATCTACGCTAGAATTATATCTACGAGCTATCTCATATAGGTTATCCCCTTTTTTAATAATGTACGTTGTAAAATAGTCATCTTCTACTATTTTAGGAACTACTATAATAGAACCTGGTACAAGCATAGACATTCCATTTAACTGTTGCAAAGCATCTATTCGTGTATGAAATTTATTTGCAATATCCTCCCATGTATCATTTTGTAATACTTGATATGTTTTATACATACTTCACCTCATTTTATTATATGTTTTCGCATACAATATTGTGAAAGGAAGATTGAATGAAAAAAGAATTACCTAAAGTATTTCAAAATACAATTTCAAAACCTATCAAGAACAACGCTAATGTGTTCTATGGGAAAGAAGATATGAGAGGAAAAGAAACAACCGTTGAAGAACTATTTCAAATGAATCAAGTATATCGAACCAATGTAAGAATTAAAACAAAAGATAAAGTAATAGAGAAAAAAATTATTGGTAGAACGCAAAATAATCTCATTACTTTTGATAATGAGATTATTGCTATCACTGACATAGAAAATATAGAAGTATTATAAACACTCTACATAAGTATCAGACAAACATCTTAAGCAACATACACAATTCAAATTCATTGTGAAAAAAGAATTTGTTGAAACATATGGAAATTCACTTGTTGTATCTGTGTTAGGTGCTAAAACACGTAATGTACAGCAGCAGCCATCTAATTTTTCTACACGAAATACATTAGAACAAGTTGCTCCTTCTACACCACATACAGTATTATCCTTTGTTGTTGGCATACTAAGTGGTGTACCATTACATAGATATAGCATAACTGGTCTTGTATTGCAGTTTAAAGAATTTGTTCCACATCCTAAAAATCCCCTATCACAAGTATCTAAACATGTTTCAGCTTGACTAGCATTTTGTTGTAAAACATTTATGATAGCTAAGATTTCAGCAATACATCTACAAGATTCTGTATCTGTATTATTACACATATATAATCCACCCCTTCTGCTATAGCATATTCTCAAATGTTAAAAGAGTGTGAATAAATAACCTAATTTTCTATTGATAAAAGAGCATATTAGAAAAATGTTCTTTTTTTAGTCCATATGTGTTAGTATTGATTATTTTAGTATTTTCTAGTAAAATGAACTTAGAGATGAGGTTGTAAATAGTGAAAGACTGTATAGAAGAAAGAGATGAATATATCATTCAAGAAAATCAAGATGGAACCCATATAACAGTTCGTGAATTACAACTAGAAATTCTAGATATTATGGATGAAATTCATCGTATATGTGTAAAAAATAAAATTGAATATGGATTAATTGCTGGCTCTGCCCTAGGAATCGTTAATTACAAAGGATTTATTCCATGGGATGATGACATTGATATTTGTGTATTAAGGAAGGATTGGAACAGATTCTTAGAAGCACTTGATAAAGACTTAGACAAGAACTTCTACTTTCAATGTTTTGAAAAAGATAAACTATTTAATGTTATTAATGGTCCTCAAATGAAAATAAGAAAAAGAAATACTTATATAGAAGAAGTAAATTGGCTATTAAAAAATCGCTGTAAATCAGGAAATGGAATTTTTGTAGACGTTGTTATTTATGACAACATAGCAGAATCTAAATGGAAAGATGAAGGGGCAAGAACAGTCGTTAAAGTAATGATGCCTTTCCTAGTACTATTAGATAATTTGCATATTCCACATACACCTCTTAAAAGATTTGTAATGTGGCATTCTAATAGATATGCTAGAAAACACGAAAAAAGTTCTTTAATGTCTCAACCAGTTAGTGTTCCATGGGAAAAGTTCTTAAAAGAACCAGTCTTCAAAAAAGAGGATATATTGCCTTTCAAACTATATGAATTTGAAGGAAGAAAATATTATTCTTATAATAATATTGAAAAGATATTAAAACAATGGTATGGTCCTAATTGTTTGAAAAAGTGGGATGGCAAAAAATGGGTAGAAACCTTACCTGTTCATAAAAGAAATCCTAAACATACGGCTCATTTAAATTTAAATGGGGAAAGTAAAAAAAATTGATTGGAAGTGAGTTCTAATAATGAAAGATAAATTAAAAATTGGGATTTTTCTCGGTTCAATACTAATCCTAATTGCTATTTTAATTGGCATTATTTTAGAGCATGATGTAGCATTTATCTTTGGTGGAATTGGCACAATCATTATTGGAATTACTTTTTTAGCTTATATTAATAGAGGTGACAAATAGTCACCTTTTAAAATACAAAAAACAAACTAGAAAGAAGAAATCCTAATATGGCACTATAAGTATAGTCTGGATATTTAGAAAATAAATAATTCATCAGCTTTAGAAGAAAATAGCCTCCTATCCCTATTCCTACTAGAAAAGGAAGAATTTTAGTAATTGGAAGTAAATAAAGTTCACTAAATAAAGTTAATACTTCCTCATACCACCCTAAAGATAAGAAAATAGCAGTGCCACTAATTCCTGGAATAATAGTAGAAAAAGCTTCAATTAGACCCATTAAAAAATAAGAAAAAATTGGTTGAATAGTCCAATGTCCTTGTGGTAATAAAAATATTCCAGAAGTAATTAGAAAGGCTAGAAAAGTAATTAGAAAAGAATTACTTTTTTTATATAATTCTGGAATACCAGTAACAATAAAAAGAACAAATAAAACCTTTAAAATAGATCCATATTTCAAAAATAATTGTAGTAAAACTTTACTTCCAAAAATAGTTGCAAATAAAAATCCAAACCCTAATATTCCTAAGAATACTAAATTTTCTTTTGGTTTTTTCATAAAATGAAGAACAGAATCCATTACTTTTTCATAAACACCTAAACGGATAGCTAATAAACTACCACTTATCCCAGGAAGTACTTTTCCAATGCCAATAATACAACCAATGAAAAATAATTTCATAAATTCACCTAAGACATTGTATTCAAATGCAAAAGAAAAAATAACTTTTCAGTTATTTTGCTACACCACGGAAATATCCATTTTGAACATACTTCGTTTCATTCACAACAATAAACGCCTTTTCATCATACTGTTTTACAAGTTCTTCTAGCTCTGATAAATGATGATTATCAATCTCTAAGAAAAGCATCAATTTATTGTTTCCCTCAAGTCCTTGAGCTCTAACTGTAGAAAGAGCATACCCATGTTCTCTTAAAATATCTACTAATTTTCTATTTTCTTCATGAATTACAATTTGCACACCTAACTTACTTTTAATAAAAGTCTTAGAAATAAAACCACCAATAAAAGTACCTGTTGCAAATCCGCCTGCATAAGAAACAGCAATCCATAAACTATTAGAAGCACTATTCAGGGCATCCTTTACAACTAAAAACCAAATTGTTACTTCTACAAAACCAATTAAAGCAGCAATGGTATTCTTACCTCTAACAGTCATTACTGTTCGAATTGTTCCTAAAGAAACATCCATAATTCTTACTAAAAAAATTCTAATACATAAAAATAATAGTTCCATATCTTTTACTCCTTATTTTTATTATACACAAAAAAAATCTATATTACTATAGATTTTTTTACTTCCTTTATTTTTTAATATTAGAATTTGGAACTATATTTTTTTGTAAATACTTTATAATATCTTCTGTTCCAGTAAAATGATCACTTATTTTTCCATCTTTTACTACAAATAAAGTTGTTTCTTTAATTGTGATATCCTTTACAGAATTGCTAACAGACGTTTTATCACTAACGTGTGACTTATTCATAGTATCATTCATATCTACGATATAATACTTTTTATCATTAAAACTTGCATATCTTTTATAAATAGTTTCGTCCTTCGTATCTGTAAGTGCAAATACATAGTATTCTTTATCAGATTGTTCTAGAATATCTAAGAAAGATATTTCATTTGTATTCGTATTTGTATTGGTATTACTATTAGATGTTTCGAGACTTGTTCTTTTTGAAATTAAAAAGTCTGTTAAAAAATAAAATGCTCCAAATGTTACAAAAATAATAACAAAAGTAACAACAACTTTTTTTATACTAAATGTTTCTTGTTCTTCTACTATATTCTTTTTTGAATTATTTTGTTTTATTTCTTTTAATTTTGCTTTCTTCACTGCTAATCACCAAAGATATTATAACAAATATTGAAACTACTTACAACATTATTTTGCAATTGCTGCTACACTAATTGATTCTGCTACATTCATCATCTCCTCTAATTTCAAGGATTCAGACACTAACGAATATTCTACGCCATTACTAATCCAAGAAATAGAATAGTCTGTAACTGCTCCTATAGTATCACTAACATGATATGGTTCTCCATAGACAATACTTGTTTCTAATTCTTTAGATACTGTAGCAGTTTCCTCTACTAACATAAATGGACTATCCCCATCAAAAGTTAAAATAATACGTTCGCCACTATCTAGTTTTACCTTATCTTGACTTGTTAAATAAGTATTACTTGGCATATACATTGGATAAACAACAGCATCTAAACTACTCATTGTCGTTTTTGTTGTTTCTTTTCCATCCATATTTTTCTCCAAAGCGAAATAATCCTTGTCGAATTCTTTTTTCTCATCGATATTTGTAAAAGTCATACTCATTTCAATAGAGTTATCATTATTCAATATTTCTACTTTCTGAATTTTTAAATTTTCATCAACATAGACCTTTTGAGTCACCAAATCTGCATTATTAGAATAATTTACTTTACTTGTAAATACATACCCCTTATCAGCTTTTTCAAGAATTCTATTATCATCTTTCTTTAAATCTGTTAAGATTCTTTCTAATAAATAGATTTGAGAATTATTATATGGCCAATCACTTTGAAATTTAAAGCTTTTATTCAAGGATGGTGTCAAGACAAATACTCCATCTTGATTTCTTAATATAATTTGTTCATGATTATTTACCTTGTTCGTAAGACTTACACGATAATAATCTTCTTCCTGATAAGCGACATCTACATCATATGTATAAGAATCTTCCCCTCTATAAATTAGTAATTCCCCTGTTAAATGATAAGATGTTAGCGCATTAATTTTTTCATCTAATTCTTTGTAAGCATCCTTTTCATTATACTTTCCACAACCCACTACAAGAAAACAACACAAAATTATAAATATTATTCTCTTCATATTTACCTCACTTTTCACTTAAGTATATGGAATAGCTACTAGAATATGAAAAAGTTAAGAGTTTTTTCTCTTAACTTTTTCTTGTTAATACAATCTTAACGGTTGCTTTCTTTGGTACAAACGTTGCTAAACGAGCATTAGATGAAGTTGGTCGAATTTGAATTGGAACATCATAAGTTCCTTCTTTTGTATATCCACTTAAATCTACATAAGCTTGTACTTCATTATCTTTTAACTCATGAATAATATTATAAGCACCTGTAATATCAACTAATACTGTTGCGTCATCTTCACTAGCTGCTCCCGCATTAAACTCACTTGGTATATTTAATGCATCTACCTTAAGAGTTTTTGTTACTGGGTCACTGCTTTGTGTCACTGTAACATTAACAGTAACCTTATTTACAGACATCTTTTTAACTCCTACTGGTTTTGTGATTTCCACATCAGCAGTATAATTAGAAGTTAATTTACTTACATCTACTTTAATATCAATTCCATTTTGTTCTAATTGGTCTAATACATCAGCAGAACCATATACAGTAATTGTTTCTTGACTAAATGAGTAAGAACTAATAGCATTTCCAAATGGCACTTCATTTTCTGGAACAAAGTTAAGAGTTACTTCTCTAGAAGAAGATGTAAGAGTTACTTTCGCAGTTACATTTTCTCTTTTATTAATCTCTACATCTACTACATTTCCCTCTTTGTCATAAGCACGAAGTGGTAAATTATCTAAAGTTTGTGTACCAGCTTCTAATTTTGTTAAGAGATCTATGTCTATTAAAGCTTGCACAGTAGCAACTTTTTCTAATTGGAAATTAGCACCACTAATAACTACTTGATCTAGATTCAGTTCTACACTACTAACCTCTAAAGTATCTAATTTATCTTGATTAATAACATTATAAGATAATGTCTGATTTCTAGATTCTTTATCATAAACAACAATCGTTACTTGAGATGGATTTACACTATACTCGATAGAAGATAATCCATTAGAATCATATTCTACATCCACTTTATAAGTACCAGCCTCTTTTATATTTGTTAAATCTAATTTTACATTGTGGTTAGAAGATTGCTCAGCAATATATAAATCTGCCTTACTTCCTATTAATGTAATATCAAAAGATTCTGGTATTCCTGTAATAACAAATCTTTCTTCATTATATAGAACTTCTGCCTTTTGGTTTTTAAATACTTTGGCACTACTAGTTGTAAGCGTCAATATTTTTTGATCTACTACAATGAATAAAATGATTGCTAAAAACAAAGATAAAAATAATAAAGTAGACTGTTTTGCTAAAAAGCTTTCTAATTTATGACTTGATTTATCAAACCCATTTGTGACCTTTAAAACTACTTTTGTAATAGGAACAACAACATGTTTGTCAAAAAATTTAGCAATTCTTTGACCCATACTACCTAATTTATTCAGCATGTTCTTCCTCCTCTTCTTCCTCATCAATTATCATATTCTGTTTTGGTCTTAATCCCTCTAATAATAGAAGTTTCACTTCATCACTTGATAAATTATAGTGTAGCTCCCCAGCGATTGCTACTGATAATCTACCAGTTTCTTCAGATACGATAAGAGCGATACAATCCGTAAGTTCAGAGATTCCTAAAGCGGCTCTATGTCTTGTTCCTAAACGTTTACTAATTTTTAAATTATCACTTGTTGGGAAGACAGCTCTCGCACTTGTAATTTTATCTCCCTGAATAATAACGCCTCCATCATGTAGTGGGTTATTTGGGAAGAAAAGGGTCACTAATAATTCACTAGAAATATCAGCATATATCTTCTTTGATTTTTCAATATAATCATTTAAACTATTATCTCTTTCAATAATAATAAGTGCTCCAGTTCTTGTCTTTTTCATAGCTTCCATGGCTGTTACAATTTCATATACCACTTTCTCACGTTCATCAACAGTAAGAACCTTATGACGACCAAGTAATTGACTACGACCCAATTGTTCTAAGACATTTCTAATTTCTGGTTGGAAGATAACAATAATTGCTAAAATTCCCCATTCCAAAACATAATCTAGTAAATATCCTATTGTTACTAAATTAAAAATCTTACTTACTATTACCAATACTACTATAAAGATAATTCCTTTAAATAGAAGTATCATTTTTACATTTTTTCTTAAACTCTTTAATACATAATAAAGTACTAGCCAAACTAGCAAAATATCTATGATTTTTCTGGCTAAATCAACAATCATATTATCCCTCCGTAACTAATTACTAGCATAACCTATTATAACACAAGACTTACTATTTTCCAAATGCTAAAAAGAATTTTAAGAAAAAAGAAATTCATCAAAATTACTCTTGAAAAATCTACAAAAAATTCTCTTTTCACACTTCTTTTAAATAATCATTCCGTCATTATTTTCTAATTTAGATAAAATTTTTTTAAGTAGCAAGTTCCTCTTCTATTGAACACATCTCTTTTAACATCTTGACATTTTTATTACATAATTTATCACTCATTTCTGCACTCAATTATTGTTTAATTGCCTTTTAAAATCATGAGTATCTTTTTATTCCCTATTACTAGCAAAGTAATAAATTCTTGAAAGATGACATTTTCCATATGTAAAACAACTAGATAGATTATGTCAAAAAAAGAAAATTTATATAAACCAATCAAAAACTAAATGTCAATTTTACTAACTTTTTTATACAAGAAAGATTCTAATTCTTTTATCCTTTCTAACACTGACTTTCACAAATTGGTTGAAATACTTATCCTTATCCTTTCCCATTATTATAAAAAGAACAGATTATGTTTACAACATTTTTGTAGAACTTTGACATTTCAATTACATTTTTATATGTCATATATCTATAAAATCATTAAAAAAATGTCTCATTATAGGTAAATAAAAAAAGGAATTTTAATTCCTTTTTATTGATAAAGACCTAGTCGATATGCCTCTATATTATATTTCTTTAAATATAACTCTACATAACCAATAGATATCCTTTCATCCGTTTCTTCTAATAAAAGATTATCCGTTAATACTTTAGTAAGAATCTCTTTATACATTTTCCCCTCTTCTTCACTAATACTATCTTGTTCTAAATCATATTCAATTTCTAAAAAATAACCCAAATTGTCAATCTCATCTAACACCATTGTAATATTATCATCTATTTTATAAGTTTTACGTTTCTTAATAATTGGAGCCAAAACAATAAGATTCTTGGTAAATTTTTCATAATTATCACAAGAAATAGGAAGATTTAGACTACTAAAAACTTCTGTTATTTCTGCTGATGGAAAAGGCTTAAAAGAAAACCTAGTTTCCTTACAGTAAAGATGGGTCAAGTCATTTGTACTTAGTTTAAAATCAATCTTTTCTTGATTTCTAATACGTAAAAAATTACCATTTCTTAATAAATCATAATTTGAAGTATCGTAATAAATATCTTCTTCTTTTCTTTCTTCTACTAAAGGGAAATCTACTTTTGGGAATTTCTTTAATTTATACTTTAACTCTACTTCTATCATATTTCCCCCAACACCTATATCTTATTATTAATATCTCTAATATAAACTTGTCCAGAATATTCTTTTCTATCCTCAAACATTTCTAATCTATGATTTATATAAAATTCTACCTTTAATCCTAGTTTTTTTCCTATTTTAACAGGAATATCAATTGACTTTGGAATAATATATAATCCAGTCTTTCCTTCATCTGAAACCACGCTATAATCAATATATAACGTTTTATCTTTAATCCATACCTGATAGTCTTTGATAAATTTAATTGGGGAAACAGTACCTAGGGTTCTCTCTTCACACATATCTATTTTATCGGATATAGCTAAAAGGGAGCCAATAATATTAGTAGCATTCTCACCACTCCCATGTGTAGATATCGCACTACATATAGTCTCAACTTCCGCTTCCGTTAAAAAATCTAATCTTTGTAAAAAATCAAAAGCTAATTTACTACCATTTTCAGCATGGTTTTTCTTTCCATGAATCATTCCAATATCATGAATCAAACCAGTTACATAACCTAGGAAACAAGTATTCTCATCTTCTCCGTATTCTTTTAATAGGTTATAAGTAGTATACGCTACTCTATCCATATGCTTTTTTCCATGATCTAACGCTACTTGATTGTTAAAAGAAGAGGAATTAGTAAATTCCCTTTCTATTTTTGATATTTGTTCCATCCATATAAGATACTCTGAATCATTCATTATTTTCGCTTTTACTTCATCTAACATGAAACCACCACCTTTATCATTATAACAAAAAAAAGAGAGAGATGGAAATAATCCACTCATCCCTATTTATTTTTGTTCATTGAAATATTCCATAATTTCTAAAGCAGCCTTTTTACCTGCTTCCATAGCAAGTATTACGGTAGCTGCGCCTGTTACCGCATCTCCTCCCGCAAATATACCTGCTTCACTAGTTTTTGTACCTTCTACCACAATTAGGTTTCTTTCATTTCTTTTTACTGTTGAATTAGTGGTAACTAAAGTATTAGCAGAAGTTCCTAGAGCCATTACAATGGTATCACAATTCATAATAGCATTGCTTCCATGTATTTCTTTTACAGACTTTCTACCATCAGACTCACCATCATATTCCATCGAAATTAGTTCAACACCTGTTACATGATTATTTTCGTCCTTAAGAATACGAGTAGGATTCTTTAAAGTATCAAATATGATACCTTCTTCAATAGCATGTTCTACCTCTTCTTTACGGGCAGGCATTTCATCCATATCTCTTCTATAAACAATATGTACCTCAATACCTAATCTTCTAAGACTACGTGCAGCATCCATAGCAACGTTTCCACCACCTACTACAATTGCTACTTTAGAATCTTTAATAGGTGTCATTGCATCCTTTTGATACGCATTCATCAAATTAATACGGGTTAGTACTTCATTAGCAGAAAATACCTCATTCGCATTCTCATTTTCTATTCCCATAAATTTAGGTAGTCCTGCACCTGTTGCAATATAAATAGCATCATACTGTTCTTGTAAATCTTCTAAACTTAAACTTTTCCCAATAACAGCATTTAACTCAACAGTTACTCCTAATTTTTCCAACGAATCAATCTCTTCTTCTACTATTTTTTTAGGTAATCGAAATTCTGGAATACCATAGGTTAATACCCCACCTGCTTTATGTAAGGCTTCAAAAATAGTAACAGAATATCCATTCTTAGCTAATTCTCCTGCACAAGATAAACCACTTGGGCCTGCTCCAATAACAGCTATCTTTTTATCTTTTGGAGAAATTTCTTTTATTAAAGATAATTTATTTTCGCGAGCATAATCCGCTACATATCTTTCAAGGGCACCAATAGAAATAGCATCTCCCTTAAATCCTTTGATGCACATTGCTTCACATTGTTTTTCTTGTGGACAAACTCTACCACATACAGCAGGCAAACTAGAAGATGCTTGAATTACTTCATAAGCTTTTTGCATATCATTTTCTTTTATCGCTTGAATAAACTCAGGTATACGAATATTAACTGGGCATCCCTTCACACATCTAGGATTAGCACAATTTAAACAACGACTTGCTTCTTTTTTTGCTTCTTCTTCATTGTAACCTAACGCTACTTCATCAAAATTATGAATGCGGGAATTAGCATCCACAATACGCATATGTACTTTCTCCATTATTTATCACCACAATTTCCACAACCACCATGATGAGTACTTCCTTCTTCCAGCAGAAGCTTTTTTCTACCTTCTTCTGTTTTATAAATACTCATTCTTTTGATAGCATTATCAAAATCTACTTTATGCCCATCAAATTCAGGACCGTCTACACAAGCAAATTTTACCTCACCATCAACAATTAATCTACAAGCTCCACACATGCCTGTACCATCTACCATAATAGGACTCATGCTAACAATGGTTTCTAGCCCTATTTCCTTTGTATATAAAGAAACAAATTTCATCATGACAACAGGGCCAATTGCTACACAATAATCATATTTTTTATCTAAATTCTTCATCATATCTGTTACATTTCCATGGTTACCGTAACTTCCATCATCTGTTGTAATATAAAGATTATTACATACTTTCTTAGCTTCCTCTTCAATAACAATAATATTCTTTGTTCTAGCTCCATAAACAATATCCACATCTACTCCACGATTTTTTAAATATTTTGCTTGTGGATATACAGGTGCAATTCCAACACCACCAGCTACAAATAAAATCTTCTTATCTAAAATATCATCATTTTCCATTAAAATAGACGGATTTCCTAATGGACCTACTATAGAAAATAATTCTTCTTCCGATCTTGTCAATTCCATTGTAGAAGCACCAATTACTTGATAAATTAAACTTAAAATTCCACTTTCCCGATCATAATCATAAATAGTAAGAGGAATTCTTTCTGATTTTTCATTAGCCATGACAATAACAAACTGTCCTGGTAAACACTTCTTTACTACCAATGGTGCTTCTACTTTCAATAGATAAATACCTTCTCCAATACATTCATTTTTTCTAACTCTATACATATCCTCACCTATTATCAGTATACAAGATAATAAAAGAGATTGCAATTAAAAAAAGCTAGTATTAGCTTTCTTTTAAAACAAAATTTCCATTTTCAAAAACAGTATATTCTTCCCCATCCCAAGTAGTTCCTGTAATCTTTAAATCAGAAGTTCCTACCATAAAATCTGTATGTACCACAGAATGATTAACTCCAACTTCCATTAATTCTTCTCGTGGCATGTTTTCCCCATTTTCATAGCACTTAGGAAATCCAGCTCCGATTGCTAAATGACAAGAAGCATTTTCATCATATAAAGTTTCATAAAAGACAATATTCATATTGGAAATAGGAGAATCATAATCCACAAGAGCTACTTCTCCTAAGTAACAAGAATTATCATCTGTTTCTACCATATTCTCTAATATTTCTTTTCCTTTTTCTGCATTTATATCAACAATCTTTCCGTTTTCTAAGCGAAATGAAAAGTTTTCAATTAAAGCCCCTCCATATACAAGAGGTCTTGCACTATAAACAGTTCCATTTATCCCAGTTCTAAGCGGAGTTGTAAACACCTCTTCTGTTGGCATATTTACAATTAATGGGCCATCTCCTGCCCCACACCAAATATGTTTCTTAGGTAACTCTATTACTAAATCTGTCCCTAAGTTATTTTGATAATGCAGATAACGGAATCTATATTTATTTAATAATTCGCTTTTTCTTCTACTAAGTTCTACTTTTCTATTCCATGCTTCTATAGGTTTTTCTTCATAAACTAAACAACATTTAAATATAGCATCCCAAGTGAGTTCTAAAGCATTTTCTTTATCTGGAAACACTTGTTTCGCATACTCTTCTGTTGCTACTATAGCGATACACCAAGGTACATCATCTGTGCTTTGACGTTTTTTATAATAGGGCCGAGAGGCACGAAATTGATTAGATGTCCAAGATATCTTCTCACTTGAGATATCTTTCATCATTTCTGGCGCATCTGAATATAACATTAAAAAAGCTGCATCCTTTTTTGCATATTCATCAAATATTTTCTTATTCCAAAAAGAGCTTTCTAATAAATCTTCTTTTCCTAAATGAAGTAACTGCTCTCTTTTTAATACATTATCTTCCCAGTCAAAATAAATATCTGTAATACCTAGTTCATATG
This sequence comes from uncultured Bacilli bacterium, assembly GCA_964018915.1. Taxonomy (GTDB): domain Bacteria; phylum Bacillota_I; class Bacilli_A; order RF39; family UBA660; genus UBA5578. The sequence continues at coordinate 20,268 of CAXHRJ010000002.1, forward strand.
CTCTATGAGTTAAAACTTGAATAAAATCAATTGCTTTAATAGGGACAGAAATAAGTAATGGTCTTACCCTTTCTTTTAAATTTAAACAACGTATTAATAATAAATCAGCATATTTTGCAAAATTTTCTTTCATAGTATCACCATCCACATTTAGTATACCATATTCCAAGTAGAAAGTTGTCGAAAAGAAAAAAGTTTTATTTCCCTTTCCTATTTAATCGTTCTACTAATAAAGTATCATAATCTCCTGTTTTTGAAAATATCTCATAGCCATGAATCTTTCTAAATTCTTTTCTTTCCTCTTTATCCATTTGAAGAACTTCTTCTGCTATATCGATATGCAAAATACCATCTAAATGATCATATTCATGAGATAATACAGTTGCTTCAAAACCTTCAAATACATCCCTACACACTTTACCAAATTCGTCCATATATTCTAATTCAATTTTATAGGGTCTTAAAACTCTTCCAGTATTTGTTAAACAACTAGCACAAGCTTCCCAATATTGGGTTAAACCAGTTCTATTTATAATAATTGGATTAATTAATATTCTTCTTTCATTTTTATTTGTACCCTCTAAACAATCTAAATCTGTATTTTTCAAATAAATAATTCTTTTTAAAATGCCTACTTGTACTGCTGCCATAGCAAAGACTTCATGTTCTAAACAGAATTTTTCTAATATTTTAATATCCTTTTTACAGTCATCTGTTTTTAAGTCTACTATCTTAGATTTAGTTCTTAAAAAATCTTCTTTATCTAGTATTGTATAAGCTTCCATAACTCACCTTTTCTTAAAACTATTATACCACTATCTTTTTCCAACTAAAAGGGTTTGAATATTCAAACCCTTTAATGATATCTTTCTTTTATTTTGTCAATAGTCTCTAATACTTCTTTCTTTTCTTCAGAAGTAGCATTATTACGTAGATATTCGCAGATGTCTCTTACATAAGAAACACCTTTTCCAAACTTTTCAGTCATCCAATCTTGATTTGGAAAAAGCCAAACATGAAAATGCCTTGATCTTTCCTCTTGTATAATAGTAACTTCTTCTGTAATTTTTAAGTCCTTTAAAATAGAAATACTTTTACTAATAATTTCTATTAATCTATGTTGCTCATCTAAACTTAATTCTATTATAGAATGAATATGCCTCTTTACATTTACAATTAGAAATCCATTTAAGGGAATCTCTGGATCACTTGCCAATATAAATGTATCATCCTCATAAATAATCCCACCTGGAGGAACAATTTTCTTACTAGAAAGTTCGCATCCTAAGCAATTATACTGATAATGATTTCCTAAAAAATCAGTCATCTCCTTTGAATTTCCTATCAAATTTTCATTCATACATTCACCTTTATTCTATTTTCCATAATTGAAATCTGCCTGTTATCTCATCTACATCTTTTGTATTACCATAAATAACTGCACCTAAGTATTCTAACTGTTCATTTTCTTTAGATGCTACTGCCGAAACCAATTCTTCATCTGTTCTTGTTTCTAACATTTCTCTAGGATAATCAGCTACTAATAAATTAGGCTTACTCTTTGCCTTCTCAATTGCTTCTTTTAATTTTCCAGCTTTCACCTTCGTAATTATAAAAGGAAACTTACTAATTCCTAAATGCTCTACATTTGACTTATCTAAAAGAACTGATTGCCCCATAATTTCTCTATCAGAATACTTACCAATTGCAACTGATAAATGTCCTATTACATTAAGTGCCACAGATGCTTCTACATTTGTAGCTATAATTCCAACTATTTTTTTATCTTCATAATTCATATATATTCTCTCCTTCATTTCATTTTTAAAACAAAGGAGATAAAGCATTTTCAAGAACTTCTATTTTTGCCCATAACTCTCCACCATGCATCTCTCTTGTATATTTAAGCATACATTCACCCCAATCTATTAATTTATTATTTTAGTCTTGAAACATTATTCATGCAAACACTTTTTAAATCTTTTGAAAGCTTATAAGAATAGATTTCAAAATAAGCATCTACTTGAGAAGGAGATATTTCATGCATTTCATATGTGTTATCTGATGTCTTCTCATATGCAAAATAATGAGTAGTTCTTCCAACTATTACCTGATGTACTGCTATATAAATACTTTTATCTTTGTTATAAAAATAAATATTCTGCATTAAATGATTTTCTCCAAGAAACATTTTCAGTAATGCCTGTACATATTTTACACCAATTACATATCCCGTATTAGCTTTAATAACACTAATTATTTCCCCTACTCTTTTATATACCTGATATATATACTCTTCCCTAGAATTACTATTCTTTTCTAGTTCCGATAATCCACTCTTTAAATTAGCAATTAGTTCTTCTACATTGATATTCTTTTGATAAACATCTTCTCCCACATATTCAAATTCATATTTTTTATCATAAGATTTTCTAGATAACTGGCAATTATAATAAGTATCCAATCCATACTTGATACCTATCATATCTTTATAAGATGCGGTTAAATCAGCCATATAAATTCTACCATTAAAAAATACTTCTACATAAGCATGCACTGGTTTTTTCACCATAGTTTTGCTTTTACTATCAGAAACATCCTCCTCAATATATTTTACTCTTGAAACTATATTGAAGGCATGTAATAACTCATTATATAAATTTGCCCAAGAAAAACAAGTAATATCAAAATCATTTACATTTCTAATATCTAATCTTTTATTTCTTAACTGTTCTCTTTCTTCTACTGTTGAAAATATCCAAAGAGGATCGTATTCAAACAATTCCCCTGTTCTCTTATAAATATACTGTGCTATTTTAAGTTTATCAGTTAATTTTAATTCAGCAATTTCTTGTTTTAAAATACCCAATAAGTCCATACTAATCCCTCTTTTTATTCGGCATGTATTTTAGCAAATTTCACCTCTTTTGTCAAAATAAGGAAGATATCACCAAACTTAAATATAAAATAAAAACCGTTGCTTATCAACGGTTAAATACATAATGGTGGAGAATAAGGGATTCGAACCCTTGACCCCCTGCGTGCAGGGCAGGTGCTCTAGCCAGCTGAGCTAATTCCCCAAAACAAGCCAATAATTTCGACTACTGCTTAATTATATCTAAAATCATTTTGCTTGTCAATACATAAAACGTTATTTTTATACGATTTTTACTTTCTGATAAGGTCTTAAAGTTTCTAATAAATAAGATACTGTCCTATCTATTGATTTTATAGATACCTTTCTAGTCCCTATTTGATAAGTTGTAATAAATAAATTAGCCTCTTGTGGAGTACAATTTGAATAGATGTCTAAGCTCGCTATAAAAGATAAAGCATAACCAATTTCACTCTCTAAAGAATTTGTTAATAACTTATATAAATAAGATATATCTATATAAGTTGAAATAGTATCAAAATCTGAAAGCCATTCTTTCAAACTACTTGGATTTTTCTTCAATGATAAAATAATATGAATGGCATTACAAAGTTTCATAATTCTCATTAAGTAATGATTTAAAGAAATCGTTCTCTGTTTTTCAACTTCACTACTTTCATCGTAATTTTTTAACATATCAAAGCAATAATGTTCTCTTGTAATCGGTGAAAGTTCTGCATAATATCTTGATAAATTAATACCATATTTCATATAAGTTTCTACATGACTTGATTCATGTAACAATGTAACAGTATCTTGTATACCATTTACACTATTAATTAAAATATAATAGTTATCTCTATCTAAGAAATAACTTTTTCCTAAAAAGGTGTTTTTAGGGGCTGTATAGCAAAATTGAATTTTTTCTGGGCAATTTGTAATTTTCCTAAAATACGGATAGTCATTTGGTTCTTTTCTACGCATATAGATTTTTCCCAAATTAATAACATCCTTTTCTGGATAGCGTTCTAGATTAAGATTAGGAATATCTATGTCTAAATGAAATAGGCACTCTCCAAAATAAAGAATTAAGCTTAATTCTTCTTGATAATTAGAAAATTCAAACCGTGTAACAGCTCTTTTAAATTGTGCTTTATTTACCCTGCTTTTATTTAAATTTTTATGAGAATAGTCTAAAATCATTTCCTGGTAAACATCTTTTTCTATTGCTTCTATTTGGCTATTAGAATTTCTTTTTACTTTTGACTTTATTTCTCCAATCTGCCACCCATATGTCATATAAATCCTCCGACTGGCTTATTCTATCATCAAACACCTACAAAGTCAATTAATGAATCGTATTGCAAACACCACTAATAGGCTCATAAAAACAATGGTTTTTATATTGTCCTGATAACGGCTGATCATACCAAGTAGATAAGCAAGCTTTATTACCAGGTGCATAAAACCATAAAGCATTGGTAGCTGGATGATAATACTCGCCCTTTATTACCCTATTTGCTAATTCTCTTTCTTTAGTTGTAGGAGCTCCATAAAATAAAGAACTAGAAGTTCCACTAAATCCCCCTGGATTTTGATTAATCGCTTTTGACAATGTATTAATATCTTTAAATGTATAACAATCCGCTAAAACTCTATTTACAGTTACATTACCTACCATAAGCATTCCTAATGCTCCTTCTCCCACTGCTTCTGCCCTCATTAAACGAGCAAGCAAGTCTCTTTCCGAGTTTGTATATTTTATAACCATTCTATCACCATTATATTATATGATTTTTTCTTGAATATTTTAATTCTTTGTGTTATAATTAATCATGTCAGCCAATTTATACACATAGGGGTGTAGTTAAATGGTATAATAACGGTCTCCAAAACCGCTGTTGGGAGTTCGATTCTCTCCACCCCTGCCAGTGCAATTGCTCGCTTTTAAGCGATTTATATATAGAATCTAGTATATTTTACTAGATTCTTTTTTTGCAAAATTTAATGATATGGAATATGTGGAATCATTAGCAAAATACTTTGAAAAAAAATTAAACGAAAAAATATAGATTTAAAGTAAAATTTAAAAGACTTAATCTATGATTCGAATTATTTAAAGCAATATTTATCATAAATTTGCTTTTTTATTTAAAGTAACATTTCATAAGAATAATTTAATTAAAGTTAAGGAACTTAACTTTTTTTCTAATGATTTATTTCTATATATATGGTACATTGGATTTAGCAAAGAATAAATGCATTTATAATTGCGAAATTATAACTTACATTATACTGTTGTCAGTATTAATTGTAATTCTTTAGGAGGTGCATATTTTCAAATAAAAATATTAGAATGGAGGAAAAAAATGAAAAAAAAATTTACCTAAAATTATTTTTTTATTAATAGTTATCATTATTTGTGTTGGAATGGCATTTAGTACAATAAGTTTAGATGAAAAGAACAAAAAACAAAGTAATGAAATTAAAAATTTAACAAAAGAAATACAAACATTAGAAAAAGAAAAAATTGAATTAGAATAAAAAATACAAGTTTTGTAGCAAACTTGTATTTTTTATTATTTTTTACTATCATTATCCTTTAATAAACACCCTATTCCATAAATAATAGTGGCTGAGGATAAGGATAAAATTGGAAGGAAAATTTTTATTATATAACCAAAATCTGTTGTAGGCTCTTTAAATAAAATTCCCCAATCATCTAATATCCATAATGCATAAACAATTATAAGCGCCGATATTATATAAAAAATTTTTGTTTTCATATCTATACCAATTTTAATATTTAAATTTTTTTACCAAGAAATTCCAGATAATTGAGCGTGAGTCTTTCTCATATTATCATACTTTTTAGTAGTACTTGCATCCTTAAAATTAATAATGTTATAAGCACTTGGATCTAAAACAATATCGGCAAGCTTTGCTAAATCTACTTTTTCTTGAGCATGTTGATATGATCCATATACATCTAAAACATATAATACAACATTAGTAGATTTTTTTACATTAAAATACATATACATAGATTGATCCCATACTCTATCAATATGTTCTCCATCTGAACTAATTTGATCTGCTTTTAAAGGGAATACAGCTGAATACCCACCTAAAGAGATTCTCCAAAAAGAGCTATTAGCATTATAAATTGAATGATTATAAAGATCTTGCCAACCAACTTCTCTATCGTACTTTGACCAATGCCAATCATGTCTAGCATATTTTGAAGTTGCTACTGGGCTAATATTAGTTGAATTAAAAACCATAGCCAATACATCCATTGAGCGACAATTTGGAGCCAAATTCCATTCTAAATCTGAACGGAATCTATATTCATTCCCCACTTTAGTAATTGTTGTTTTTAACATTTTATATTCATTTTGCCAGCAAGAATCACCTTCTCCACAATTAACTAATGGAGTAATTCCGAAATTTGCATTGTACTCTTCTTCAGTTACTTCTTCATTAATAGTAATATACTTATCTTCCTCAGATTTTATAGAAGAGTAAGTGTTTACAGGATTTGGTATATAAGTTGTTTTATAATATATTGTATCTGCACTCTGTAATTCTCCTACTAAATCTTTGTTCATATCAAACTCATCTTGAGTCATTCTTTCAATTTGTTTGTCAGTGAACTGCAAGCTTTTTAAATTACTAATTTGTTCTTCTGTCATAATTACGCCATTTTCATTTGTATAGGTGTCATTTTCTAAAGCACAAACTGTGCTTATAGATAATATTGTTACAAAAAATACAAAACTAAAATATTTTAAAAATTTTCTCATTTTTCATTTCCTTTCTATTAGTCAATAGGGACTGCTACACAAGCACCATCAAGAAATGTTTTTATATCTTGATTCATTTCAATTTTATTTTTTCCTTTTTGATTACTCTTTTTTATTTCTAAAGTATAGCCCTGTGATATAAGTGTTGCTGAACATTTTATCGCAGAATGCATATCCTCAGGAACAAAAATACTAATTCCATTAGTTGTCTTATCTTGATCATGAGACACTATAGCGTTTTTTAAAAAAGGTTCTTTTGAAAATTCCTCGCTAATGCCCTCTCCAGAAATATATATATCAACAAGATCTCCACGTTTCAAATCGAAATCTTCTATATCATTAGATATATTCCATCTAGCATAACTAATTGGAACATAGCCCTCGTCTAATTTTTGTTCAAACCAATCTTTTTGATTAAAAACAAAATAACAAATGATTCCAACAACAACGACTATTGATATTACCATAAATATTATCATTTTCTTTTTTTTCATTTTTTCACCTCCGATTTCCAATTTATTTTTGGTTATTTCACAATATAAGATATAATTACCAAACGCCTGTCCAAGTGGCAGTAGATGTATTTATTTCATCATAATTGGAAATAATAGATTCAGGTAAAATTATTCTGTTAGATACATTATAGCAATTTGCTAATATTGATGTAGTTGACTTCACTGCATGGGAATAGTCACCATATGCATTCATTGAAGTTACTTTATCTACTGTCTTATTAACATCGTAATACAAATACATATTAAGTGATGCTAGCGATTCTGTAGGCAACTGAAACACAGCACCTAAACCTGTTGTAGTATTTTTAAAAGTAGCCGAATTAGAATTAGTGCAATTAGATTTTGAAACGCAATAATTCATATTAAATGTTCTATTGGCTGAATATTGTACTTTAGTAGGTTCTAAACCGATTGCTATAATATCATGACTTCTTACTTTGGGCATAGTTTTCCATTCTACACTAACTTTATAACGATATTTACCGTTAACTGATGAAATAGTGGTTGTCATCTTTTTACCAGGTGTTTCTATCAATGCAAATGGAGAAATATTACTTTTATCTTGAAGTTCATTATACGCTTCTTCATCAACTTCCATATTTCCATAATAATATGAAACTTTTTTCGAAACTAAATCTGCTTTTAAATTTCTATTTTCTTCATATTCTTCTATAGAAAGATTAGCAATTTCAATTTCAGAGTATCCAAGATTTACAAGATTAATATATTCATCTTCGTAATACATAACTGGTTATTATTTATTAAATAGCAGCTCTCTCCAATGTTCATAGCAGAAACATCACATATATTAAAAACAACGCCAATCATCAAAAGTAATAAAAGCTTTCTTAGCACAGCTTACCTCCTTTCAGTATCAATATAACATAAAAATACAGTAATCATTATAGTAAAAAAGTTAAATCTCTTTAACTTTAGTTAAACTAAAAAAGCCCTTTGTTTCGAAGGCTTTTAAGTTAATATAAAATTTTAGAACTAGAGGAACTTTTTACTAATTTAAATAATACTGTCCCATTATATTCCATTTCATCTTTATCAATATAATTAATAATTAATATCAACGAATCCTTTTCAATACTTTTTAGTGCGTATTCATTGCTATTTTTTTCTTCTTGAATGTTTATAACGATTGAATGTAGAAATTGATTTAGATTAAAATATTCCTTATCCCCTTTTTCATAACTTGAAATATCGCCTCTTCTATAAATCAATTTTTCTCCTATATATAACTGAATTTCAGCATCGTATATTTTTATATCATCGCAACTATTACAACTCAATCCACTAATCATCAATAAATTTTTATCATTCGTAATACTTAATACTCCTGATGCATTATAAACTAAATCTTCTGATATTAAAGAATAAATACGAAATTTATTATAATTATTTATATAAAACAGCAGAAATATAGATAACGTTAAAATCAAAAGAATTACAATAAGAATAGAAATTATTTTATATCTTTTTTTTCTCTCTTTTGTTTTATAAGCAGACATGCACTCTTCTAATACTTTATTTAAACTTGACGTAGGAACTGAATCTTCAGGAAATTTTTCTCCATTCATTAATTCTAATACACTAACTTCCAATTCATTGCTTAATGCATCAAAATAAATTGTATCAGGCAAATTTCTTCCATTTTCCCATTTTGAAATAGATGCACCAGTAACTCCCACAGCTTCTGCTAATTGTTCTTGAGTAATATTTTTTTCTTTTCTACATTTTGCTATGAATTCTCCAACTTTTTTTTCTTTCATACATAACACATCCTACTTCATTAATTTTAACCACTGTTCATTTTTTTTATAATCTCATAAGACTATATAAAAGTCAACAACTTGTGCTCGAAATACTTAAAATCATGTTCGAAATTATTAGTGATAAAAATAACCTTAAATTAAGCTCTTACTTTTTTTATATTTAACTTAGATTGCAACTCAACTTGCTGAATGCTATAATGTATATAAACGACAATGTAGAAGAAATATTAATTTCTTATCCTCAAATTTATTCTATAAATTATGATAATAGGAAAAATATTTTAGAATTAGGAGTTGAAATGATTATGAATAATTTTGATAATATTATAAAAAGTACGTTAACAGATGATTCTTTAACAGCAACAGCCTTAGTAAATCTTTCAGGAGGAAATGAAATAACTGATAAGGTAAAAGAAGAAATCGCAATGCTTTCTTCTGATGAGATTGCTGTAATCAATACTAGACTAGAACGTATTTTAGAAGCAACTTATTTTGAAGAAAATAATCTAGATTTATCTAATTTCAATGAGCAAGAAATCTTTTTACTAAGAGAAAGTTTAATTTACTATATTGGTAGAATAACAACTACTCCAAATATTAATTTATTAAAAAGAATATATTATATTGAAAAGAATAAACACTTACAATTAAACTTAGTATTTGCTTCTTTATTATCTAGTGATGAAGAATTAGAAACAGATTTTATTGAGAAATTAATTCCTGGAAGTGATTATGATATTATGCTTCGTTCTTGGACATTAGCCTTCTTTTCTAATTCTGAAAGCCCATATGACTATATTGATGAAGGAAATGACTGGTCTATCGCAAAAAAGCCTCGTTTAAATAGACTAGCAATTAATGATGAGGCTCATCCTAAAATAAAAAAAGCCATTGCATTTAGATGGTTAGACTTAGTGGTATTATGGCTATTTTTAAATAATAGAGGTTTTGATACTATGAGACCAGAAGAATATAAAATAATAGAAAATACGAAAGTAGATTTTCCTAGTTATTCAGATAAAAAAATAGAAGCTATGCAAATATTAAAAGCTAAAATTCTACGCAAAAAGAAATAGAAAAATTTTCTATTTCTTTTTCTATTAATATGCCCACCCACTAATGTTCATTTCTGGGCAAAATTTTTGATGGTACAATCTTTCAATTCTAACAAAGTCTGGATGATAGAATCCCATCTCTTGTATCATTCTCTCTTTGATACTTTCAACATTAGATTCTTCTGAATAAATTCTTAAACAATTTAGATTTGGATCTAATACTAAAATTGCAAATATAGCTTTTCTATAGATATGGTAAAGTTCCAAATTATTATTTGGATTATCCATATTAAAACAAAGGGTATTAATACTTTGTGGATTAGCACATGCTCTAGAATATTCTTGTACTTTTTTATCAAGAATTTGAAGTTCAATAGGATTTATGGTATCAAAAGATTTTACTGCTCGTAGCGATTCAAGAAAATTTCTACTACAATCCTTATTTACATAAGAAAGAATTCTATCGTATTTTAAAACTCTTTGAAAATAGACCTCTTCATATTTTAAGAACTGGGGATCAAAAGCACCTACTGTATTTATAATGGTATGAATTAAGGCTGGGCCCTTTTTAGCTCTTATTTCCTTTGAATCATGAATAGAATAGCCATTAGAAAGAAATCCAAAATAAATAGATAAATCAGGATCAATTGATTGAATTAAAAAAGCTATTTTATAATCAAATAAATGAAATTCTTTATTATGTTTAGAACTTAAATATTCTAATACAGCAAGATATCTTTTTAAACTCCCTTTTGGATATTGTTCTTCTGGAAAAATAGATAAAATAATAGTTTGTATTCTTTCAATTGTGCCAGGGGCTAAATACTCAAAAGAAAGAAAGCTTTTAGAATCTGAATAAAATCTTTTTTGATGAAAATAATATCTTTGTTCTTCTTCTATTTCATAATGTAATGGTCCACATAATTGTTTTTTTCTTGACATATTATGCCTCCTTTTTAATGTGGTTTATTATAACATGCTAAACAAAAAAAGTAAAAAGTGATATACTACAAATACTATGAACTAGAATATTTTTATTCATATAATAAATAGAAAGAAGGAAATCAGATGAATTTAGAAAAATTAATAGGAAATACACCTATGATAAAGATTAAAGTAAAATATCTTAAAAAAGTTATTAATGTATATGCAAAATTAGAATACTACAATTACACAGGAAGCATTAAAGACAGAATTGCTTATTATATAATAAAAGAATCTTATAAAGATGGAAGTTTAAAACAAGGAATGCCAATTATAGAAGCTACTAGTGGTAATACTGGTATCTCTTTTGCAGCCCTTGGTGCCTATTTTGGTCATCCAGTACACATATTTATGCCAGATTGGGCAAGTAAAGAAAGAATAGATATTATGAAATTATATGGAGCACATGTACATTTAGTATCTAAAGAGGAAGGTGGTTTCAAAGAGGCTATCAAAAGAGCTGATGAACTATCTCTTTCTATCAATGGATTTCGCCCCAATCAATTTGAAAACAGAAAAAATATAGAAGCCCACTACCAAACAACCGGATTAGAAATTGTTGAAAAAATACCCAATATTGATAATTTTGTAAGTGGCATTGGTACTGGTGGAACACTTATGGGGATTACAAAAAGAATAAAAGAGAAAAATAAAGAGGCAAAAATTATTGCGTTAGAACCCTTACAACTACCAATTCTATCACAAGGAGAAACAATTGGAAGCCATAAAATAGAGGGTATTGGTGATGACTTTATCCCTAGCATTGTAGATAGAAATTGGATAGATTATATCATTTCTATTGATGATGAAGATGCTATTAACATGTCTAGAATTTTAGCGAAAAATTTTGGATTAGGTGTAGGTATTTCTAGTGGCGCTAATCTACTAGCAGCTATTCTTTATTCTAATGATAAAGAAAATACAGTAACAGTTTTTGCAGATGATTTAAAAAAATACCTAACAACAGATTTATCAAAAGAGATAAATTCTAATAAAAACTTAATTTCTAATCAAATTGAAATCTTATCTATTACGAGTATTTGATTAAATGATAGAATACATGGTATAATAAATAAAGATGTAGAAGTTATTTGCATCCATTAAGTAGTATTCATATTTTTCTAGTAGTCCTGCTACTAGATTTTTTACAATATAAAGGAGAAAATATTATGATTGAAAAAAGTACTGAGTTTAATGAAAGCGTTTTTGTATTGTATCATGTATTAAGCAGTATTCACCAAAACTTTGATGGTCGTTTTCCAAAAGATATTGAAAAAAAAATAGAGGAATTAACCTCTACCTTAATTCAATATCTTGATAGTGATATTGAGGATAATGATGAAATTGTAGATATTAAATACTATCGAAAATTATTTTTATCTAAAGAGAAAGATAAATAAATACCCTATTTTCGAAACTTATTTTCACTTCTACCTAACATCCAATCTATAGAATAATTTCCTACTCTACAAACTTCTATTAAAAATGTTCCTAATATTAGTATTTTACCTGTTTCATATGCGCTCCAAGTAGAAGAAGAGGTGTTTAGCCTTTTGGTAAAAACTCGTAATGTTTCTTGATAGTCTTTTCTTACCTCTTTGTTTCTAGAAGAAACTAACTCCATATCAATATTATCACTAGATATCATATGGAGTTTTTCATTGGATAATCCTAGCAAATAATCTATATTTATTTGATAATAATTTGCTAATTGATAAATTCTTCTTGTAGGAATTGTATCTTTAGCGTTTTCCCATCTAGCATAAATAGAATCACTAACATTTAAAATATGTGCTAATTCCTTTTTTGTTAATTCTTTTTCTTCTCTTATTTCTTTTAATCTAAAATTCTCCATAAAAACAACAACCTCTTAGATAATTTTTACACTAAATTAAGGTTTATATGCATTATCGAACAAAATACGAGTAAAAATAGATAATTCATGATATAATATTTTTACTATTCTACTATAGAAGGGATTAAATCTAAATGAATGCTCCAAAAATGTATGTAACTTACGTAATTAAACCTATTGAAGATAATATTAAAGAATTGCAAGCATGCTACTATAGTAAAAATATATTAAAGTATCCACATAAAAAATTATATAAAAAATACATAGATATCTATTCAGAATTACTTCAGCAAAAATTAAAACATCTTGAAACTTTAATAGAGGAAGAAGTAAACTTTTCTAAAAAATAATCCACTTAAGTATTAATTATTATAATATAAAGTATTGGAATGTAAAGTTGAAAGTGATATACTATATTTAATTCATAGGAGGTTTTATGTATCACTGTTTTAGACTAAAAAAAGGGATGGATTTAAAAAAAGAAATAGAAGAATACACAATTCGCAATCATATTTCTGGTATCATTTTGTCTTGTGTTGGGTGCCTTAGTAAACTGACAATTCGCTTAGCTGATGGAAAATCTATTTTAGAAAACGATGGAAATTTTGAAATTGTAAGTATTACAGGAACTTTATCAGAAGATGGCGTACATATTCATATTTCTGTTTCTAATGAAAACGGGAATACTATAGGTGGCCATCTAAAAGATGGTTGTATTGTAAATACTACCGCTGAGATTTGTTTGTTAGAATTCGATAATATAAAATTTAATAGAGAATTTGATAAAGAAACTGGTTATGAAGAACTAGTAATAAAATAGTTAAATGAAGCGTATAAAAAACACTTCGTTTTTTGTTATTTTTTTGTTATTTATGATATAATATTTCTTGAAATGTCAAGGATAACATAACTATAATATGTCACATCTTTAATTGCAATGAAAAATTATGTCTATATACTAATTAAAATAGAAAAAAAGACTTATGTTTTAGAAGGAGAAAAATTATGGAAGAAAAAATTGCATTTTATTACGAAGAAAAAGGCGCCTATGCTCCAAAAGTTGGAATTCCTTTTGTTAGAAGAAATAACATTGCAGCTATTATCAAATTTCAAAATCAATATCTATTCTTATCATGGAATGAAGTTGCTTACGATGGCTCTCTTGTAACTGGTGGAATTGATGAGGGAGAAGATAAATTAGAAGCAGTAAAAAGAGAAGTAATAGAAGAAACTGGATATTATGATATTCATTCTATCACACCAATAGATGCTATTAATGTTTCAAAGTTCTTTGTAGAACATAAAAATCAAAATAGAGAAGCTGTTTATTATCCTTATCTAGTAGAACTTACATCTTTAAATCAAATAGGGATTCAAGATAACGAAAAGAAAGAACATTCTTGGATATGGGTGGATGAAAAAGATCTAGATAGTGTAAACTTATTTGAAAATCATAGAAAGATGTTAAACGTTTCTTTAAAAGTAATAAATTAAAAAGATAATGAACGTATAGTAAAGAAAATATCAACTAAAAAATGAAGAAATTTAATGAAAAAGCTTCAGTTAAATAACTGAAGTTTTTCTATTGTTTCTGATATCTCTTTTTCAATTTCTGTTTTACTTTATTAGAATTTTCTCTTAAAAAAGCAGCTTTATTCAATAATTGTAAAGCAGATTCTAATTCTCTTTCACTATTAAAATCACTTTTTAGTAATTCTTCTCTTAATTCTTTTAATTCTGAAACAGAGAATCCACCAAAATCTCTGCTTATAGCATCTAATAATTCTAGTGATGATCTGTTACAAGGAATATTTATTCCCCCATATAAAGCTTCCCTTAATTTTGCATAAGATTCTTCAATACTAGAATCCGTTAGTATTTTTTCTACCTTTTTTAAATTAAAATAAAATTTTACTTTCTTACCAAATAACTTATTAAGTAAATAAGTTACATAGGCAATTAAAGCAATTATGGGAATATGATTTTCTATCGCCCATGAAATAGCTTTAGCAATAAACTCCTTTTCTTCTTCCTCTTGATCTATACTTCCTGATGGAGTAATGTCAATAATCTTACCATCTATACTCATCGCCCAGGCATGAGCTTCATTTTCACTTATGATTGCATTATCAGCATTATAATATCCTATCGTATAAATTAAGTCTTCATTTGTTCCTACTGCTAATGTAGCTGCTAAATTACAAACTAAAGAATCCATAGAAGCGATTGTCTTAAAATATTGTTGCTCATTCATCCATTTAATACGCCAAGACACTCCTGCATCTTTTATAGGCGTAGTAGAATATTCTTTACCCAAAATAGCAGAATAAATTTCATAATCACTAGCAGTTTTACCTAATCCTAACCCCTCTATAATTTTTTCTCTAATAATATCTGGAGTAGTTTGTGTATATGTACCATTTTTATCTAAATCTTCTGCAAATGGATTGATACCATAATCCATTCCATAAACATAAACTAGTTTTGCCAAAGATAAGGAATGTAAAAAGCTCTTTTCATAATCTGTAAGCTTATTTCCTGTTAAAGATAATCGGTTACCATCTACAACCAACACATTCGCTTCATTTAAAACATCATAAATATAGATCTTCGTTAACATATAATTATTTGTATTATATTCATTTCCAAGAGGATATAAAATTTTGCGGAACTGAAACTCGTCACCTTCTATAAATTCATTTAAAGTATCCGCATCTATAAAAATACTAACCTCAAAGTCACTTGGAATATCTTTAAAGTCTGAAATATCAATTAAAGGTTGTTCAATTGCATATTTCAATACCCCACCACTATACGTAGCACTAGTTGCATAACCACTAGCAAAGTAAGTAGGCAGGTCTCTCTCTGATAATTGATTGATAACTGCTAATTCTTTATCATTTTGAGTTACAGCCTCATCAACATCTCCATTTATAGAGCTTAAATAATCAGAAATTTTCAAAGTAGACATTTCCATAAAGTCCCCTATTTTACTTACTAATCCCCATTCAAATTCCAATGATTTCAAATAAGGGTTAAGGACTGTTTCCGTAATATTATCTATAATATTCGTTGACTCTCTATTGAAAGCAATTTGCCCAAGAAAATCTATAGAAGCTCCTGTAATAATAACAACACAGGCTAGAAAAAAAGTTATAATAGCATTAGAAACTGCATGGTAAAGATTTTTTCTTCTTTTTTCACTTCTACTATATAATCCAGGAACTCTTTTTAATTTTCTTTTTTTCTTTATATTAAAATTTTCATATACATAATCATAAAAACTAGTACTATTATTATTTAATACTCTAATTTTGATTCTTTGACATAAATAAAGTTGCAAGGCACTCATAGCAAGAATTTGCTGATTATCTCCTTGCATTTTTATTTGTTTCATAAGCGATTTATAATCTAATATTCCTAGATAATCATATAGAGTTGTTACTACATTACTAATGACTTCACCATTTTGATTAGTAGAAACAACATTAATATATTCATCTTTAATAACTACATTTTGAAATACTTTTCCAGAAATTCTATCTTTATAAGAACTATCACTATTCAGTAATAATGCTAATCTACTACTTACTATCGCTTTTAATTTTCCCAAATCCCCTTTAAATAAAAACTCAACTATTGCTTTTTTAACAGTTTCATCTTCTATTTGCTTGGCAAAATCTCCTACTACTTGTTTACTAACTTTTACAATCTCTAATAGTTTTATTAGTTCACGGAGTTCTTCCTTATTTAATAACAATAATTCTGATGAAAAAATAGAATCAAAATCATACGAGCTTTGAAATACACTATCACCTTTTGGTGGAAATTGAATATATTGAAAATCTAATAAATCTTTCATGGTAATATGAGTATATTTTTCCAAATCTAAGCTCAAAAATGAGTCTGTAATATCTGATTCTCTTAATAAAACTTCTCCTATATCATAAAGTTCACAAAAGTTTAATATCTTCTTTAAATGTTCAACATACTCTTCAATTCTAATACTAGAATTCTCATAAAGAATAGATAATTCTGGCTTTTTAGTACGTTGATAAGCTAAACGAACTTTGTCAAACTCGAACAATCCATCTGCTGAAAAGGTAACATCTGAACTAAAATCAAATTGATGTTTTGTTTTAACAAAATCAACATTTACGCCCAATACTCTTCTAATCGTATCTTGGGCTTTCTTTACCTCATTGATTGGTGAATAAAACGACTTTATCTTCTCACCAACAAGAACCCCTGCATATAAAATACGTGAGAAAAGAAAAATATGGTCTCTTATAAAACTGTATTTTTGAAACTTTACTCCTTCTCTTTCAGCAATTGCATCATATAAATCACCTTTTTTTAAGATGATATCAAGACAATTTCTTACTCTTTCAACATCATTCATAAATTCCTCTTTCATTAAAAGCGCTTTCTTTTAATAGAGTAAACTTTATTTTTAATATCATTGAATCGAGCGACTACTTCACTATCTCCTATCCTAGCGATATTCTGATTAATTCTATGCATATATACATAATCTAGAAAATTTAAAATATCTGTTGCTAGAAAAGTAGTTCTTCCCTGCGTAAGAGCAAATAATTTTACTAATCTTAATGCAAACTTATGAGCCCTAATATTAGAACCTGCAAATAATGGCTCACCATCTAGTTCCATTCCATCAATTAAATTAAATACTTTTAGCATAACTTCTTCATCTTTTTCGTCCATTGGAAAATTATCAATTACTTTTTTTGTAGCAGATAAATGCCTTTGATTAATAGTACATTGAGTAGATGGTTCAAAACCACCAAAAAGTAGTAATCTTTTTTCTTCATCACTTAGACTTGAAAAATAAACATTTACGTCAAATCTGTCATATACAGCCTGTGGAACATTAAAAATTCCAGAAATATCTTTACTATTTTGCGTTGCTATTACATAAAAATCATTAAAACGATGAGTTGCTCCATTAACACTCATCCTCTTTTCAGCAAATAATTCAATAAAAGTAGATTGTACTTTACCACTAGCTCTATTAAACTCATCTACTTGTAATAGTTGCATATCAGATTTAGATTTCAATTGTTCTTGTACATCACTTGGAATCATATCAGAAGTAACAGAGATTCTTTCACTTTTAAAACCACTAGCTAAGAAATTAGATAGTGTTGTTTTGCCTGTTCCTGTATCTCCTGTAAGTAAAATCTTACTATTCGTATCACACAATAATGAAGCAGTGACTACTTTCTTAACACTATTTTGCCCTACTAAAACATAATCTAAAGAATGAAAGACTGAATCATATACCATCATAACTCCGTCTATTGTTCTAACTGAGATCATCTTATATCCCCCTTTAAGCGAAGTTTATAGTATCATTTTGCAAGATTTTTGTCAACATAGATAAACACCAACATCTATTTTTTTATTTTTAATAAAATAGATTGAGGAGAGTTCATATGAGAAAAGGAATTGATGTTTCTTCTTATCAAGGAAGAATAGATTGGACACGTGTAAAACCATATATTGATTTTGCTATTATTCGTTGTGGATATGGTAGTGATTTGCGCAGTCAAGATGACATTTACTTTGAAAGAAATGCGGAAATGTGCAAACGACTAAATATTCCATTTGGAGTATATTTATACAGTTATGCTACCACTCTAGACGAAGCTAGAAGCGAAGTAGAACATACCTTGCGCTTAATACGTAATAAAAAACTAGAATATCCAGTATTTTTAGACGTTGAAAGTAAAAGACAAATGACATTACTAAAACAAGATTTAGTAGAAATTGTAAAATACTATTGCGACGAATTAGAAAAAGCTGGATATTATGTTGGAATCTATGCTAGTTTAGATAGGTTCAAAAGCAATTTAGACTCAAAAGAATTAGAACCATTTGATAAATGGGTAGCTGATTGGAGTGATGACTTTCGTTACAAAGGAGAAGCTGGAATGTGGCAACATACTTCTTATGAAGAATTAGCAGGTATTCGTACACGAGTTGATGGAGATATTGCCTTCCTAAACTACCCTAAAATTATAAAAGAAGCAGGGCTTAATCACTTAAATGAAGATTTAAAGTTTAAACGTGGTGATAAACTTTACCTAACTGGAAATATCTATGAAGAAAGTGATGCAAAAAGAATATTAGAAAAAGTTTGTAATGAAGAAGTTGCTATTGAAAGAGTAATTGAAAATGCAAATGCACCTTATAAGATTGAAAAAGGATATGTAAAAGAAGAAGAACTTTTTAAAAAGTGTGAATAAGAACTTATACACATAGTTGTGTATAAGTTTTTATTCTTTTTAGACCAAAATAGCCACTGTAAATTTTACATTTTTTCAATATTATCTTGTTATTATATTACTAACTATTATTATATTATAATAGTTTAACAATTATTTTACATTATTTTCCTAAAGTCATCTAACAGTCACAATTTTTTAGTAAAATAAAATCTAGAAAGAAGGGTTTTATGAGTACTATAGATACCATTTTCATCATATTTTTATTCATTGTATTTATTATTGGAATCATCATTAACGGCTATTTAGCATACCTTTTTCCATTTTCAAAAAGGAAAAAGAAACAATTGACAAACGATAAAAAAATAGATAAAATGAATTTGTAAATAAAAAACCTTATGAAGAGAGACTGAGGGACAGGCCCTATGAAGTCCAGCAACCTATTTAGTTAGGTGCTAAATCCTGCGACGTTATAGTCGGAAGATGAGGAATAGTCTTGTAAGTAGAGGGTATTCTCTACTTTTTTTCTTGATAAGGACAAAGGAGGTATATTATGAAAAAATTATTTACATCTGAATCTGTGACTTCTGGTCACCCTGATAAAATATGTGATCAAATTAGTGATGCCATATTAGATGCTTATCTTAAAGAAGATAAAAATGCTAAAGTAGCCTGTGAAGTATGTGTTCATAAAAAGGGAGTTCTCATTGTGGGAGAAGTTACTAGTAATAGTTCAATAGATATTGATAGTATTGCTAGAAATAAAATTTTAGAAATTGGATATGATAATGATGAATTAGAATTTAATGGGAGAAATGTACCTATTATTATTCACATGAATACCCAATCTTCTGACATTGCTATGGGTATAGAAAAAGAGGATATTGGTGCTGGAGATCAAGGCATGGTATTTGGATTCGCCACTAAAGAAACAGATAGTTACTTGCCTATGCCAATTTATTATGCTCACCTTTTAGCAAAGCAACTAGAAACTGTTAGAAAAAATAATATCCTTCCCTATCTTAGACCAGACGGAAAAACACAAGTAACTGTTGAATATAATAATAACAAGCCAATAAGGATAGATAACATTGTTATTGCTGCTCAACATAATCCTGATATTTCTTTAAAGCAAGTACAAGAAGATATAAAAAAAGAAATTATCTTTAAAATAATTCCTGATAAATTATTAGATAGTAATAGTAAATATTATATCAATGCTACAGGTAGATTTGTACTTGGAGGTCCTGCTGCAGATAGTGGGTTAACTGGAAGAAAGATTATGGTAGATACTTATGGTAGTTATAGTCGACATGGTGGTGGCGCATTCTCTGGAAAAGATGCTACCAAAGTAGATAGAAGTGGTGCTTACTATGCTAGATATGTAGCAAAAAATATAGTCGCAGCTAATCTTGCAGATGAAATTGAAATACAAGTAGCATACGCAATTGGATATTCCAAGCCAGTATCTATTTCTATTAACACCAATAAAACAAATCATATAGAGGAAGAAAAAATACTTACTATTATTAAGCAAGTATTTGATTTCTCTCCTAAAAATATGATTCAAGAGTTGGAGTTAACAAAACCAATTTATCAAAAGTCTACGTGTTATGGACATTTTGGAAAAGACTTACCATGGGAAAGATTAACAAAAGTGGAAACAATTAAGAATTTAATATCGAATAAGGAACAACTACCTCAATAATCCCTGAGCTATAAGGAGCTACCTGATATTGTTCAAATATAAAAACGACTCCCCTAGTATCATAATAAAAATTCCTATAATTTTCATAATCTGCTATAGTCCCCTCTTCTATCATATCCTTAACACTTCCAGGATGTTTCAAAAGTTCATCTCTAACATACTTAGATACTTCTAAAAGCTTATCTTTATTTACGATATCCATTATTTCTACCCGTTTATCATTCTTATAAGTAAAAGTTTCAATGGTAGTATTAGGATGAGCTCCTCCTAAATAAAATGTATTATAGATAATATAGGTAGCATACTCCTGATATTCTTTTTTATCATAAGTAATTTCTAAGTTATATTCCATATCATTTGGAATCCCCAGTTCAACTTCTTTATAAAAATGATTCACTAGACTATCAATATTCATTTGTAGTTCGTTATCTATTTGAATATTTCCTGTCATAGGATATTCATATTTCACATAAAATGGTTGTAAATCCATAACATCACCATTTTTAGTATATGACAAAAAATAATTTTTATTTGTTGCATTTCAAAGTATTTATCGATATAATGAAACAGTAAGGAGAGGATAAGATGGAAATTATTTACGCAAAAGATGAAACATTTCATAATGAATTACAGACAGATGTACCAGTTTTAGTAGATTTTTATGCAGATTGGTGTGGACCATGTCGTATGTTAGCACCAATTCTAGAAGACATTAGTTCTCAAAGAAGTAATGTTAAAATTGTAAAAGTAAACGTTGATGAAGCAGAAAAAGCATCTCAACAATTTGGCGTTATGAGTATTCCTACACTAATAGTCTTTAAAGATGGAAAAGAAGTTTCTAAAAAGGTAGGATTGTGTTCAAAAGGCGAAATTATGGATATGATTAACTTATGATAGCAATTATAGGAACAGGCCCAGCTGGAGTAAGTTGTGCTTTATATATAGCTCGTGCCAATATTCCAGTAATCGTTTTTACAAATCATAAAAGTTCACTTTTAAAATCAAAAGCAATTGAGAATTATTATGGTACTGGAAAAATATCTGGAGAAGAACTTTATTATAAAGGAATTGAAGATTTAAAGAAATTAAATGTTCCTATTTATGAAGAAGAAGTTTTAAATATTGTCTGGCAAGAAAATTTTTCTATTGAAACAAATAAAAATGTGTATTCTGCTGATAGTGTTGTACTAGCAACTGGAAGTTCTAAAAAGGCACCTAATATTCCTAATTTATCAGATTTAGATGGAAATGGAGTAAGTTACTGTGCAACCTGTGATGGATTCTTCTTTAAAAATAAAAAAGTAGCAGTAATCGGTAGTGAAGATTTTGCACTTCATGAATTAGAATATTTAAAAAATATTGTTAGTGAAGTAGTACTTATTACAAATGGAAAAGTAGTAGATGCGGATAATTCTATTACAAAAATAGAAAAACCGATTAAAGAAATACTAGGAAAAAATAAAGTAGAAGGAATTCTATTTGAGGATAATACTCAATTAGAAGTAGATGGAATATTTGTAGCAAATAATTATCCAGATAGTAACATTTTGGCAAAAAAGGTTGGTATTTTAACAATAGATGGTGAAATTAGTGTAAACCATTCTATGGAAACAAATATCCCTAAAATATTTGCATGTGGTGATGCTACTAAAGGGGCAAAACAAATAGCAAAAGCAGTAAATGATGGGATGCAAGTAGCATTTCAAATTATTCAGGATTATAAAAAAGAGCAGACAAGAAGCTAATTCTATCTACTCTTTTTTATTAACCATTAAAAATATACTATAAAAAAAGAGATTATAAATCTCTTCATTTTAATAGTTATCAGCTTTTCTTTCAAAATAACTTTGTGGATGAGCACAAATTGGGCAAACTTTTGGAGCTTCTTTTCCAACATGAACATGTCCACAATTACGGCATACCCAAATAGCATCTCCATCACTTGAGAATACAACTTTTTGCTCCACATTATTAAGTAACTTGCGATATCTTTCCTCATGCTCTTTTTCAATTTTAGCTACACCTTCAAATAAGAATGCGATATGATCAAATCCTTCTTCACGTGCAGTTTTAGCAAATTCAGCATACATATCTGTCCACTCAAAATTTTCACCATTAGCAGCATCTTCTAAGTTAACAGTTGTTGTTGGCACTTCTCCATCATGTAATAATTTAAACCACATTTTAGCATGTTCTTTTTCATTATTAGCTGTCTCTTCAAAGATAGCAGCAATTTGCTCATAACCTTCTTTTTTAGCTTTTGAAGCATAGTAAGTATACTTGTTTCTAGCTTGGCTTTCTCCCGCAAAAGCAGCCATTAAATTCGCCTCAGTTTTCGTTCCTTTTAATTCCATAAAATTCTAACTTCCCTTCTAAAATATATAAAAATTACAGTACTTTCTACTGCTAACAATAGTATAGCACAACGTACAAAAATTGACAAGAAGCGGATTAAATCCATTCTATTACTTGGTATTCTTCCGTTAAAATAAAGTTTTCCTTTTGGCCAAAAATAACATATTCTAAAACCATAAATAATGGTGTAATAGTAAGATATAAAGGGGTGACTTTTGCTTTTAATGCAGAATAATCAATATAAGAACATAGCTCTTTCCACTCTTCACAATCCTCTATATTTTCTAAGGGAATTCTATCTATAAATTTTAATTTCCCTAGAAACCACTCTTTTATCATCTCACAAGATAATTCTTCTAAAGTAATATTTTCTAGTTTTAAGAAATCTGTCCATTTTTCTTTATCAAATAATTCTCTAGCACGTTCTATTCTCTTCTTAAAAAATAATAATAAAAACTGATTGTCTAAATAATTTCTTTTTTCTAAACATTCTTGTTTTTTTTCTACCACTACCTTTTTAATCAGTTCCCTCTTTTCTGGCTCTGATAACTCTGTACTAGAAAGAATAGATGGAAATTCAAATAATTCTCCTCGTAAATAATTACCAAAAAGTCCTATTGATAAATTACCGTCAAAAAACCACTTATCTTTATGAGTAATAGTAATTGGCAATTCTTCTTCTTTTTCATAACTTCTTCTACGCCTAGAAATAGAATAATCTAAATCCATTACTTCCATATAAAGATTATTATCTAATGAAATGGTTACTACATCTAATGTCTTTTGAAATTCTTCTATCAGTGAAGCAACCGTTCTTTTCTTTAAATCTATTCCCTTATATAAATAATGAATCGCATTTTTAGAAACTAAATAAATGAACTTTAAATTATTATTATCTATATAATTTCCATTATTTAAGGCCCTTAGACTCATTAATAATAAATACATATCATAATACTCTGTTATATTGTTTCTACTATAACCACTAACTTTCCAAATATAACCATCCTGATACATATAAATAGAATCCTCTTTATATTCATAAAAAATTTGATGATTTTCCGTTTCAAAATTTTCTAGCAAAATATAAATTTCTTCTAACTCTTTCATCTGACTATAAAAATCATCTAAAGTCGCTTGTCTATATTCTAAGGTATAATCTTTTTCTTTTCTAAACCTAAGAAGTCCAGATAGTCTTAAATTTCTACTAGTAGAAGCATACTCTATAATGTAGTCAATTGGTAATATCATTCCATAAGTGTCATTAAAAAACTTAAGAAAGTGCCATTGCCATGGGGTATCCTTTACCACCAAATAAGAAAAATCGTTAGTATAAAAAGGTCTTTCTAAAACTAGATTTTCCCCATGTCTACTTAAAATACTTGGCACTAAAGAAAACGGATTTGACTCTTTTAAATCTATACTTTTCTGTTCTACTAATTCATCAGGCTCTCCACTATTATAAATTTTGTTCATTGCTTGTTGTTCTAATACTTCAGTATCCATAAATTCCCCTTTCTAAACTCATTATAACACGATTTAAACTAGATGAAAATGACATTAGTTTCGCACATTTTCTTTCCTGTAAAATCATTGTATAGACTATTTATTTCACTAAAATATTACTATCTAATATACTCCTTATTAGTTATTTTTTAATAATTTTTAATATTTTTTACATCGATGTTTAAAAATAATTTGACATAATGAGTTTGTTGAAAGATTTATTCTTATAAGTTGTTTATAATATTCTGATTTGATACAATATAGATGGAGTGATAATATGTCTAAAGTATTAATTGTAGATGATGAGATAGATATAGCAGAATTAATCTCTGACGTTTTAACAGATGAAGGATTAGAGACTACTATAAAAAATAACGGAGAAGAGGCTGTAGAAATTGCCACAAAAGAAAAGTTTGACTTAATCATTTTAGATATCATGATGCCTAAAATGAATGGTACAGAAGTATGTAATCAAATAAGGGATAAGGTAGACTGCCCTATTATTTTTGTAACTGCTAAAACACAATTGCTAGATAAACTAGTGGGATTTGAAATCGGGGCTGATGATTACATTACTAAACCATTCACAATAGAAGAACTGGTAGCACGTGTAAAGGCTCATATTAGAAGAAGCAATCGGAGTAATAAATCAAACCAAAGTATTATTACTATCGGAGAAATACGTATCAATAAAGAAAGCTTTGAAGTATTCAAAAACGATACTCCTATAGAATTATCTACCCGCGAATTCGAACTATTATCCTATCTTATGGAAAATGCTGGTATTGCACTATCAAAGGATCAAATATTTGATGCAGTATGGGGAAGTAATTTTGGAGAAATAGGAACGGTTGCAGTTCATATTAAAAGTTTGCGTACAAAACTAGATACAGAAGAAAAATATATAAAAACCATCTGGGGATTAGGATATAAATTTGTCAAGGCGGTTGAGTAATTATGAAAATGAAAAGAGTTACCATTACTTTAGTCATTTCCATTTTTATGTTAAATTTCATTCTAATAGGCGGATATTTTAGATATTTTTTAATTCCTCAATTATCCTTAGCTATTGAAAAAAGTAATGAAAAATTAAATCAAGATTTAATTGATATTATTCATTCCTATGAAAAAAGCAAAGATTTATATGCTACATCTGAGGCTTATGTTAAAGAAAGAAATATCTCCATTTATCTTGAAAATATTGATAAAAAAATTATCTACAATAATAATCCAGAATTATGGTCAAAAGGATCCTTTTATTATGTAACTACTTTTTTTCAATATAAAGATGATATTTATTTAATTAAAATTTATAGAGAAACAGATGCATCTGATATTCCTGCCCTTAATAATTTTATTATTTTTGAAATCATTGTCATTTTAGTAATTATTTTAATCATTTTTGGAACTACAAATCAAAAGTTTATTTCGCCAATTGATAAATTACAAAAATCTATTAAAAACTATAAATTTGGAATCAAGCCTAGTCGAGCTGAAGGGGAAACAGAAATAGATATTATTCAAAATAACTTCGTAGATTTAGTTGACGACTTAGAATCTGAAAAAGAAAAACAAAATCGAATTATTGCATCTATTTCACACGATATTAAAACACCACTTACGTCTATTATGGGATATTCTGATAGACTTTTAACAGCCAATTTAGATGAAGAAAAAAAATTAAACTATATTGAAAGAATTCATAATAAAGCATTAGCGCTAAAAACGCTTACTGAAGAATTTGATGATTATTTAAGTTGTAATATTAAAGATACCTTAAAAAGAGAAGAAATTACTGTTAAAGATTTCATAAAACAAATACAAAATGATTATAAAGATGATCTAGAAGAGAAAAGTATTAAATTACTAATTGATTGTAAAATGGATAATGAGACTATGAATGTCGATATTGCCAAACTAAAAAGAGTATTTAATAATATCATTGCTAATAGTGTAAGATTTACAGAAAAAAAAGGAAAGATTACTATTCAATATAAAAAAGTGGATTGTTATATTGAATTTAAAATTAGTGATACTGGAAAAGGTGTGCCTGAAAAAGACTTAAATAAAATCTTTGAACCTCTTTTCACATCAGATCCATCTAGAAAAATATCTGGGCTAGGGCTTTCTATTTGCAAAGAAATTGTAGAGACTCATGGCGGATATATTTATGCAAAAAATAATAAAAATAATGGTTTAGATATTATCTTTACTATTAAAGCAAAACAGTGAAAAAGAAAATTCACTGTTTTTATTTTCAAAAAGCAATATCTTAATTTTTTTTAATTTTTTTTATATTATCTTTTAATATTTAAAGTCTATAATGAAATATAGAAAGAGAGGTGATGGGATGGTAATAAAAATAATTGGTTCTAATTGTAGCAATGGGATTAAACTAAAAAAGATGGTAACAAAATTTGCAGATGACTGTAGTGATATCGAGATAAAAATATTAGATAATGAAAAAGATAGGATAGGTTACCAAGTGAAGAATATTCCAGGGCTCATCATTAATAACCAGTTAGTGAGTGAAGGAAAAGTTTTAACTGTAAGAGAAATTTCAAGATTAGTAAATGAAGCCACTCCAGCTTAATTTAATAATTTTTAATAAAATTTATAAGAATATTTAATAATTAAAGTATATAATGAATATATAAGTAATATTGAAGTCTACTCCTCTTAAGTATTACTTATATAATTTGTCAGGAGATGATAAATTATAGCATAACACAAACCTTACTTATTCTACAACACTTAACTACTCTTGAAAAGGACAATAGTCCTTTTCTTTTTATTATGATATAATGAAATTGGTGATAAAATGAAATACCCTAATTTTTTAAAAAAGAATAGTACAATTGGTGTAACTGCACCATCGGATGGAGTAACTAATCCATTAAAAATAAATCGGTTAAATAATGCTTATAAAAGATTAAAAGAGCATGGTTTTAATATCGTAGAAACAAAGAATGTAAGGTCTAGTAATATTGGAAGAAGTAGTAGTGCTTCTAAACGTGCAGAAGAATTTATGACACTTATTAAAGATGACAATATTGATTGCATTCTATGTGCTGCTGGTGGAGATTTTCTTTTAGAAATGATACCCTATTTAAATTTTGAAGAAATTGCTAACCACCCAAAATGGATACAAGGATATTCAGACCCTACTGGAATTTTATTTCCTATTACTACAAAATTAGATATAGCAACAATCTATACTAACAATGCCTGTGCATTTGGTATGGAACCTTGGCACTCTTCTTTAGAAGATAATATAAAAATTCTAAATGGAGAAGAATTAGCACAAAACTCTTTTTCTCTTTTTGAGAAAGAAGAGATTCCTAATGAGACTGGGCTAGAGTCATACCATTTAGATACAAAAGTAGCTTGGAAAAATCTATTTATGGAGGAAGTCTCAATAGAAGGAAGAGTGATTGGTGGGTGTTTAGACTTACTTACAGAATTGGCAGGTACTCCCTATGATTATGTTTCATCTTTTCTAGAAAAACATAAAGAAGAAGGAATTATTTGGTTCTTTGATAATTGTGAATTGTCAAACGAAGACCTTATTCGTACTTTTTGGAAATTGAATATTTGTGGATGGTTTCAATATTGCAAAGGAATATTATTAGGAAGAAGTGCAACAGATACTAGTTATTATGATGTTAGTTTTAAAGAAACTTTAGAGACGGCTTTAGAGCACTTACAAATTCCTATTATTTATGATATGGATTTTGGACATATTTCTCCTAGAATGACAATGATTAATGGCGGATATGCACACATTACTTCCAAAGAAGGAAAAGGAAGTATTTACTTTGAATACAAATAAAAACCAACTTAGTTGGTTTTTTTACTATCTAGATAATTTTTTTTACATTTTTCTATTTTTTGTAAAGCTTCCTCTTTACTATGATAATCTTTTACAATTACTTCCATATTCTGCAATACTTTATAGTTCTCAAAAAAATTCTTAATTTCTTGTAAAGTAAAACTAGATAAATCTTCTAATTGTTCTATTTCTTTATATCTAGGATCTACATCTACTACAGAAATAATCTTCATGTCTTCTTTGCCATTATCATACATTTCTAAATATCCAATAACTCTAGCTGGGACTACACAACCTGGAAAACTTGGTTCTGAACTAATAACTAAAATATCAAGAGGATCTCCATCTCCTGCTAAAGTATCTTCAATATATCCATATTCAGCAGGATATGTCATGGCAGAATATAATACCCTATCTAATCTTACTTTTCTTCTTTCCTTATCAACTTCATATTTATTTTTTGTACCAACTGGTATTTCAATAATTGCATTAACCATATTATCTACCTCTCTATTTTCATTATACACTAAAACACTTGGTTTTTCTATAAAAAGTATGATATGATTAAACTGGTGATAATATGAAAACAGTAGAAATCGCTTTAGTTCCTATTAGTGAAATTGAAAAAGAAGAAAACGTTCAATATATTCCTCTAGAAAAAGTAGAATACTTTGCTTATATAGCAACTACCCTACCTCCACTAGATGCATTCATTAAAGTAGATGGATATACAAATGCTTTATGGGAATATATGCAAGAAAAAAAATATCAAGATAAAGATTTATTTGCTTATTATGATAAGTTGATACATGCCAATATGGGGCATGCTTTATTAAGTAGTTTAATCAATCTAAATCTGCTAGAAAAAGAAATGCGTAATGAAGGGATTGATGATGAATATTTATATCAATATCAAAAATTACAAAATGAATATTTATATTTAATAAATCAATTAGAGAAAAAATAAAAAACAGTTCTACTGAGAACTGTTTTCTTCTTTACTATAAGACATGGTGCGTTCTTTTATTAACTCTAACGCTTCTTCTCTAGCATGATATCTAACAATATTAATATCACAATTATGCAGTTTTCCATAATTTACATAGTATTGTTTAATTTCATTTAACGTAAATGTAGAAAGATCAGATAAATTTTGTATTTCATTATATCTTGGATTAAGATTAGAAACAGAAATAACTCTAAAGTCAGCTTCTCCATTTTTATACATTTCTAGATACCCTACTACTCTAGATGGAACAACACATCCAGGATAAGATGGTTCTGAATCAATTACCAATATTTCTAATGGTTTATCTGGACCAATTGAAGTATGGGTAATATATCCACAAGCAATTGGACTTGGCATAGCAAAATATCTAATTTCACTTAATTTTGGAAT
The DNA here is from genome assembly GCA_964018915.1 of uncultured Bacilli bacterium. Lineage (GTDB taxonomy): Bacteria > Bacillota_I > Bacilli_A > RF39 > UBA660 > UBA5578. The sequence continues at coordinate 50,187 of CAXHRJ010000002.1, forward strand.
TCCATTCACAATTTTATATTTTCTTCTTGTATCTGCTTGTAATTCTATAACAGCATCTACCATATTATTCATCCTCCTTACTATACTGATTACTTTCATTATACAAAAATTTTTATGCATTTTCTACTAAATATTAAAAATTGTACATAATTATACAGTTTTTAAACATGCTAAAAATGGTGATACTATGTACTATATTAATTGTTTTTTTGTATATTCTTTTCTAGGATTCCTTTTTGAAACCATTTTATCATTTGTTACAAAACAAAATTTTAATAGTGGGATTTTATATGGTCCTATAACACCTATCTACGGGATTGGTGTTATTTTGATTTTAACAATATCTCATTACTTTTTTATGAATCTACACTTACCAAGATGGAGAGAAACTGTTATTGTATTTTTTATTTTAATTGCTGCTTTAACTCTGCTAGAATGGGTAGGAGGAATACTCATTGAAAAATTATTTGGAGTTGTATTTTGGGATTATAGCAAACTACCATTTCATATTGGACATTATATAGCACTTGAAATATCATTAGTTTGGGGAATTCTTTCCATCTTGCTTATTTATGTTATAAAACCGATTATCAATCCAATCGTCGAAAGTATTCCATCACCTGTAACAATTATTCTTATCATACTTGGATTTATTGACTTAATAGCAACTATACTTCATTTAAAAGGGATAATATAAATTATCCCTTTTTTACACATTATATTTATTATACTGATTTTGGAAATAGTCATCTGTCATACCTGCTATAAAATCAATTACCTTTTGCTCATCAGAGGTATTAATTAAATACTTATCACACATATCTCCCAAGAATACTTGATAAATACCACTATCATTATTCTTATTGTGAATGTCCATTAAGTAATGGTCAAATAAAAATCTAAACATTTTTTCATAGGTTTCAATAGTTTCTACTGTATTTGCTTTTTCATAAATATGGGAATAATTAAATGCCTTTAAATCTTTTATAGCTCGATATACTTCACTACTCATTTTAATATAAGGTTCATTTAAGCTATGCCCAATAATATCTAATATAATAGTATTAATGATTTCTCTATTAGTTGATCCTAATACTTCAATAATATTATTGGGAATATCATCAATGCTTAAAACGCCCAATCTAATAGCATCTTCTATGTCTCTACCTATATAAGCAATAATATCACTAATTCTCACAATACATCCTTCTAATGTCATTGGACGTAATGTTTTTTGCACAGAAGAATCTGTATAACACTTTTCATACAAATCTAAAAACTGTTCTTTTGTTCTTTCTGTTGGATAATATTGGTCCTCTACAAATTCTCCGTTATGGCATAGTATTCCATCTAACACCTGAAGTGTTATATTGCTACCTTTTCCATGGGACTCAATATCTTTTAAAACTCTTACACTATGAACATTGTGATTAAACATTCTTCCTGTTTTTTCCACACTAATCCTATTTAAAATTGCTTCTCCAACATGCCCAAATGGTACATGCCCTAAATCATGTCCAAGAGCAATAGCTTCCACTAAATCTTCGTTTAGATTAAGTGCTCTACCAATTGTTCTAGCAATTTTACTAACCATTTGCACATGTGTCATACGTTTACTGATATTATCATTATCATTATTACTAAACACTTGTGTTTTATCAATATAACGTGTATAGGATAAACAATAAATAATACGATCTATATCTCTAAAAAAACTTGGTCTCATATCTGATTGTTCTTCTTCTAAACGGATAGCATCCTTATTTCTTGTTGCAAATTCACTTAGATTTAAATCATGCTTATTCATATTTTCTATAACTTCATTCACAATTATCCCTCCATACTCTTGGAACCCTTTTTCCAATACTACAAATAACCTCATATGGTATTGTTTCTAAATAATTAGAAATTTCTATAATATGATTTTTATCTTTTATAACTTCTACACAGTCATGTAAAGAAATAGAATCATCAACTTCTACAAACAACATATCCATGCAGATACGTCCAACAATTGGATATTTCTTATCCCTTATATAAACCATTCTTCCACTATTTTTACGAATGATACCATCTGCATAACCAATAGGAATAACAGCTATCTTGGTATCTTTAACAGCTTCATAAGCACCACCATAACCAACCGTTTCTCCTGCTCTTATCTCATGAATTTGAATAACCTCACTAACAAGTTTGCATGTAGATTCTAATGAAATATCTGTATCTATTAACCCATACATGACAATTCCTAATCTACAACCATTTTCAAAGTCTCTTTTACGATGCCTAAGCAAAGCTTCACTAGCACAAATATGAACAATAGGCACCTCTTCCACATTCATGACAATAGATTCAAAAATATCCACTTGCTTTTCTGTATCTACTAAATTTTCTGCATTATAAATATGTGTATAAACACCCTCTACTTGACTTCTCAGTAATTGATAAGCTTCCATATACTCTTCTTGCGAAGAGATGCCCAAACGATGCATACCAGTGTCAATTTTAATATGGCACTTTACTTTTTTGTTATTCATCTTCCTTGCATATTCTAAACTTGGAATTGTAATAGTAATCGCTTTTTCTTCACATAAATCTAAATATTCAAAAGAAATATATCCTAAACATAAAATAGGAATATCTTTAAAGTTCTTTCTAATATCCAAAGCCTCATCTAACGTAGCTACAGCAAGATAGTTAATTCCAGCATCTAATAGATTCTTTACAATCTCTACTCCATGACCATAACCATCTGCTTTTACAACACCAAAATAATATTGATATGAAGAAATATTTTCTATTATTTTTCTAACATTATGATAAATACTACTCAAATTAATTTCAAAATAAGTATTTCTATGCATTTTTCCTCCTACATTAATGGGGCAAATATTTTTGCCATTGTACCTATTAATCGCTTATACCATGGAATTTCTTTATATTTTTCAGCATCCATAAAATTACTTTTAGCAAGAGTATTTATAAAATCTTTTTTGATATCTTCTAATACACTTGATTGATAAATCCACACAGCATTTTCATAATGATGATACAAACTTCTAAAATCTAAATTAATAGTACCTACTACTCCCACTTTGTCATCACAGACAAATGTTTTAGAGTGAATAAATCCTGGCGTATATTCATAGATTTCTACTCCAGCTCTCATTAATACTGGATAATAAGATTCTGTAATAGCATGAACGACCCATTTATCTGGAACCGCTGGGGTAATAATTTTAACATCAACACCTCTTTTAGCTGCATTTGTGAGCGCTAAAATAAGTTCATAAGTTAGTATTAAATATGGAGTTGTTATATAGACATAATCTGTTGCTGCATTAATCATATTTAAATAGACTGTCTCTCCTGCGGTCTCTTTCTTTAATGGACTATCGCCATAAGGAACAAAATAACCATCGCTAATATATTTTTTCTTTTCTGGTAAATAAGCATCAACAGGAGTATTATCACGTTTAAATATATTCCATGCATCTAAAAATATCATTGTTAATGTTGCAACTGCATTCCCCTTTAAACGAATACCAGTATCTTTCCAATGTCCAAAACGAACTACTTCATTAATATATTCATCTGCTAAGTTAATACCCCCTGTATAACCAATATTTCCATCAATAACCATGATTTTTCTATGATCACGATTATTATAAATAATGGATAAGGCTGGTTTAAATCGATTAAACGAAATACAAGGAATTCCCATTCTTTCTAATTCTTTATAATAATTATTGGGAAGTTTAGAAATGCAACCAATATCATCATAAATAACACGTACATCCACGCCTTCTTCTTTTTTATCTAGTAAAATCTCCAAAATTGTATCCCACATTTTTCCTTTTTCTATAATAAAATATTCTAGAAAAATAAATTTTTTTGCACTCTGTAAATCTTTTATCATATCCACAAACATATCTTCTCCTATAGAATAATAAGTTGCTTCTGTATTTTTATAGACTGGTGAATTTACATTATCATAAATATACTTTGCTTGTCCATAAATCTGTTTTTCTTTTTCTTTTATTTCTTCCAATGGTTTTGAACTCTGAGACTCATAGTTTTCAATTTCAAATCGTTCTTTTCGATACTTTTTTCTAATCCATATTTTACCATTTAATAGATAAAGAAAAACTCCTAAAATTGGAAATACTACCAAAAGAAGTAACCATGGCATTTTAAAAGATGGATTTAAATTATCATTCAACAATGCCATAGAAATAAAAACACCCATAAACATTAAAAGGATATATACTATCAATGAAGCAGAACTTAAATAGATAAACAAAACAAAAAGTAATAAAGCTTGTAATAGAATTATTATTCCATTAATAACAATTCTACTAAATAAAAATTTTGATATTTTATGCATACTACCACCTAACTTTATTATAGCAAAAATGAAGAGGAAATTCCATGAATAAACGTTAAAAAGAAAAAGAGAAAATCTTATTTTCTCTTTAAAATACGAAGGGTACTTAAGATTGTAATCAAAGTTACCCCAACGTCAGCAAATACAGCTTGCCACATACTTGCTATCCCAAATGCACTAAGAACTAAAACAAGTATCTTTACAGTAAAGGCAAATAATAGGTTTTCACGTATCACTTTATCTGTATATTTTGCAATTTTAATACCTTTATTAATAGAATTAATATCATCTTTCATAATAACAACATCAGATGCTTCAATAGCAGATGCAGAACCTACTCCGCCCATAGAAATACCTACATCAGATAAAGCAAGTACTGGTGCATCATTAATACCATCCCCTACAAACGCTACTACCTTTTCTTTTGAAAGTAAGTTTTCTAATTCTACGTATTTATCAGTAGGAAGCAATTCAGCTTTATATTTATCAATGGATAGTTTAGATGCAATATTAGACGCTACTGAATTATTATCTCCAGTAAACATATAAATATTTATATGATTCTTTTGAAGTGTTTTCACCCCTACTTCAGTACCTTCTTTTATCTCATCTATTAATGTAATAATACCAATTACACTTGCATCCTTTTTTACATAGATAGCAGTTCCTTCCACAGCATCTTTATATTCTACTAACTCTCTATTACCTACCTTGAAATTGCTTCCACTACAAGTAAAAGTAATTCCCTTTCCAGAAACTTCTTGGTAATTAGTAACAGAAACATTTTTATCTAACATTCCTTCTTTTAAAATAGAAAGAGCAATTGGATGGTTAGAATATTGTTCTCCAAAAGAAGCATATTTTAAAATATCATCTTCCCTATAATTTTCATCTAATACTTTTACTTTATCTACTTTAAATTTCCCTGTTGTTAATGTTCCAGTTTTATCAAATACAATAGTATCAATATTTTTTAAAGCATCTAAATAGTTACTTCCTTTTATTAGAATTCCAGCTTTAGAACAAGCGCCTATTCCAGAGAAATAACTAAGTGGTACAGAAATAGCTATTGCACATGGGCAAGAAATAACTAGAAAAGTAAGTGCTCTATAAATACTATCTGAAACAGAGACTTCTGTAAGAATTGGTAAAATCGTTGCTATTAAAATTCCAATAATAATAACAATTGGGGTATAAATTTTAGCAGCTTTATTTACAAATGTCTCTGTCTTCGCTTTTTTATCAGTAGCATTTTCCACCAATTCTAATATTTTACTTACTGTACTATCTATATATTCTTTTTCTACTTCCACTTCTAAAAGCCCATCAATATTAATACTTCCAGATAATACATGATTCCCCTCACTAACATGTGTCAGTTTGGTTTCCCCTGTTAAAGAAGAAGTATCTAAGGAAGAACTCCCTTTTCTTATTTTTCCATCTACTGGTATTTTCTCCCCTACTTTTACAAGAAAACACTCTCCTACTTTTAATTCTTCAGGAGTTACCTGAAGAATTTCATCTCCCACTTTCTTATTAGCATATTCTGCTTTAATATCCATAAGTCCCTTGATTGACTTTCTAGTAGAATGAATCGCCCTATCTTCTAATACTTTTCCTATTTCATAAAGAATAATAACCATTAACCCTTCTAGATGTTCTCCTATAAAAAATGCTCCAACAGTAGATACTGTAATTAGGAAACTTTCATTAATAGTTCTACTTTTTATAAGTAATTTTAATGCGAGTATAAAAGTTTTGTAAAGCAGAATAATATAAGCAATTCCATATAAAATGGTATTAAAATGCCAAGGTAACTTTACAAAGTATCCAATAACTGTCAAGAGAATCCCAATTCCTAATCGCACTAAATTAGCATAGAATTTCTTTTTATCATCAAATGCTTTTTCATTTATATCTAAAATTTTTACTTCTGGTTCTGTTGCTAATACGATTTTTTTCATGTCATCAAAATAATCTTTATCACTTTCAAAACTAAGTTGTAAGGTAGAGAAGTTAACAACAACATGCTTAAATCTAGAATCACTAGCTAAAGCTTCTTCTATCTCACTTGCACATTTGGCACAATCAAGCCCCTCTAATCTATATCTATATTTCTTCAATATGTTCCAGTCCTTTCTTAAATATCTCACTTACATGATCATCTGAAATTTCATAGTAAACTACTTTACCTACTTTTCTAAATTTTACTAACTTCGCATTTTTCAAGATACGTAACTGATGAGAAATAGCAGATACTGTAGTATTGGTAATAGCAGCTATATCACATACACATAACTCAGATTTTAGTAAAGCACAAATTATCTTCATCCTAGTAGAGTCTCCAAATACTTTATATAATTCTGCCATATCAAAAATAGTTGAATCCTCTAACATTTCTTTTTTTACTTTTTCTACCACTTCTTTATGAATGGTAGTATTTTCACACAACAATCCTTCCATGTTTCACCTCTATTATTGTTTGAATAATTGTTCACATATTAAATTATATTCTTTTCAATAAATTTTGTCAATAAAAAAAGATAGTAATTTATCTTTTCTTATAAAATAGCTTGAGATACTAGTAACTGAGTATGATAATCCTGCATAGATTTTAAAACTTCATTTCTCTTTGATACCAATGAGTGAAAAGCCTGTGTTCTAGGAGTATCCTTTTTTGCTTCAAAATCATCATACATCCGATAAATTTCAAACCCTTGAAATTTTTCATTATGTTCATGAAATAAAGTATTTAGATTTTCAAAATTATTTTCCCCTACTGCTTGTTTAATTCTAATAGTATTCCCATTTCTTCTACTAGCAATAATATCATCCCGATATTCATCAAAAAAATCTTGAATAAGGTAACGTGTAGATTCATAACCTGTTCTACCTTTTATTTTTCCAGTTCCTGGTGCATTAAAAATAGTATGACCACTATTTTGAAGAATAGTAGCTATCTCTTGTGCAATAAGTTCATTAGTGATTTCATTAAATAGTTCATATCCTCTTTTTTCTTTTCTATTCTCCAAAGAGACTACACTCTTTTCTGATTTCTTAATTGAACTTACAGAGGAATCCCAACCGCACGTTGTACTATAAACATTACCATTTATTTCTAACAAAGCAAGTTCAATTATGTGATTTAACTCATGAATAATATTAGCATCCAAATGTTCTACACAACCTCCCATATTAATACATAAAAGGGGAAATAGTTTATATTTTCCATCTTGCATAACTAAATTATCACTAATAAATGTTGTATTATTTGCATAAGAATTGGCATTAAACCAATCTTCTTCTACAAGGCAACCTGCTTCTTCAATACGTCTTCTATTTTTTTTATAATCTTCTGTTGATAAGTAATATTCATTCATCAATTCTGTATAAAGAGATTCTCTTTTTTCCCTCACTCTTTTTATAAAACTTAAATTAGGAATTAATTTTTTACACTCAGGATCATTACTGTATTCATCATAGTTATCACCATGATCTATTCCACATTTTTGAAAATATTTTATTCTGTCTCCTTTTACACTATCTACTTTCCATTGTTGATCACTTCTTAATATTTCTTCACTTTCTTCATCAAAAGAATCGATTAAAGATTTAGAATTTAGATTCCATCCGACAAGAGTAGAAAGAGTTTCTGCTGAATAAAGAGCATTCTTAACAATTCCACCTGCTTTTTCAAACTTTTTTAAATCCTCTTGTGAAATAAACTCTTTAAATTCTTCTATAAATTTCCAGTAATATTCATTTTCTAAATTTCTTAAATTATTTTCTGATTCTACTACGTAATCATCATATTCTTTAATTGTCTCTAAAAACGATTTGTACTTATCTTTTATGCTATCATATTTTTGAGCCTTCTCTTTCATAGCAATAAAGCGTCCTTGACTTTCCAATTCTTGTACATTTTCAGTTGTTACTTCTGGATAGAAGTTTTTTAAAAAATCTACCAGTCGTGAAACTTGATAATTAGGTAAACTCCCCTTTAAAAACTCAGAATATAGATGTATAGGAATCGAATAAGTATTCTCTAAGGAGGTTGTCTCTATATATGTTTTAAACTTTCGACTTGAAAAATCTATTCCTATAGAATCTGCAAATTCTTGCATTAATTCTGTAGACTTTAATTTCTTCATATTCATTAAAATACTTTTTACGTTTTGTGGGGAAGAATAACCAATTACTAACATATCTTTAAATTTTTGTTCAATAAATTCCCTATTTTCCTCTCCATAAAACAGAACAAAAGCATCTGTAATTGCAGGAAGCGCACTTTGTATTGTTTCTGTTGGATGGAGCATTTTATAATAAGTCTCTAACACAAACTTCACCTACCCATTCTTTAAATTCAGAATAATTTTTTGGATATAGGCCTATTCCTTCTATTGTATGTATTTTATTTTCTTCTTTTAGTAATATTCTAAACATTTCCGAATTTTCTAAAATAGAACCACTATAGTTCTCCTCCCATGTACGAATAATGGAATAAAATCTTTCTATCATAGATGGCAAAATCTCATAAACATTTTTATTCACAATTACTCTATTTATTTTAGTACTAATACCTATCTCTAGTAAATTCCCTAAATCAGAAACCTGTATTAGAATCTCTTCTATCTTATCCATACTATCACCATTATCATTATACCATTTTTTTACTTTTTATTATAATATAATAATATGCAACCTAAATTTGACAAAAAACAACCGATAGTTGGTAGTCCGCTACCTAGTTTCCGTTGTATGATTATGGTGAGGTGAAAGAAATGAAATTCAATGAAAAATTACAAAAACTAAGAAAAGACAAGAAAATGTCACAAGAACAACTTGCTGATTTACTTGATGTATCTAGACAAGCAGTTTCAAAATGGGAATCTGGAACTACTTATCCAGAAATGGATAAATTATTAATATTGTGTAAAATATTTAAATGCACACTAGATGAACTTACTAATGATGATATATCCGATATTACTGTAGAAGATAAGGAAGAAAAAAAGAAAAAAAATTGGCTAAATATTATTTTAGAATATTTAAATAAAACGATTCATATGTTTAAAATTATGAGTTTTAAAAATACTATGTCTATGATTATAAGAATGCTTCTAGTGTTTATCTTTCTTGCTGCTTTATATGTTCCAGTATATGGACTATATTTATTAGGCAGTGGTATTTTCTACACAATGGGCCATGGAATAGGGGCCATTCTTTCAGCGATATGGTTATTTTTGCTTGTTATTTCTTATGCAGTACTCTCTATTACTATTTTCTTTTATACATTTAAAACACAATATTTAGATAATTACGATATTCTAGATAATTGTGAAACAGTAGAAACAGAAGACACAAAGCCAAAAGTTCAAATTATCTATAGAGACGTCCCAACATCTTCTATCTTTCAATTATTTGGAAAATTATGCACATATATGTTTAAAACAATAATCTTTTTTGTATCCATTCCATTTTTTATCTTCTTTATTTTTCTATTCATAGCACTTATTCTTATGATTTATTGCTTATTTAGTAGAATTACTTATATTGGTTTTTTAGTAGCTACTATTTTTATTATTTTACTAGTATTTACAATTATTAAATTTTTAATGGAAGTTCTATTTTCAAGAAAGACTAACCTTTCTAATATGTTTCGCCTAGTAATTATTTCTATCGCAGGTATCGGTATTTCTATTGGAATGTGTATTTTTGAAATAGCTGAAAGTAAGTTCGAGAATACACTCCCTAGTGGAGTAAAAGAAACTGTTATGAGTGAAACATTTTCTTATCAAGATGGTCTATTTGTCGATTCTTACTATAACTATGACATTACTTACATAGAGGATAATACACTAGCAGATTCTATTCGCATTGAAGTAAGCTATATAGATAGCTTTCAAAAACCAGTGATTTATTTCACAGGAGATAATAGAATTGTAGTCCACCCTTCTGAACGCTTAGGAAACATACGAAACATTATCCTAAATGATTTACGAAATAAAGAATTCCACAACTACGATTTATTATACAATATGAAAGTCACAGTATATGGAAATGAAAAGAGTCTTAATTTAATCAAAAAGAACTATGAGGAGATCATAACAATTGAAAATAATAATGAACTTGCTATTTGCCAACAAGAAAAAGAAGATTTGTGGAATCAAATTAACAATAATCCATCCTATGAAAATATAAAAGAAGAACTTACTAAAAAAATAACAGAATTAGAAGATTTAAAATTGAAATATACTGAGATGGAAAAAGAATTAAATCGCTATAAAGAAACACTTCAAGGATTAATTGAGAACTAAAGAAAAGTAACTTTACTTTTCTTTTATTTTTTATTATACTGAAAAAAAGGATAGTGACATATGAAAAAGAGTGCTGGAATAGTTGCTTATAAAATAGAGAACAATAGTATTTATATTTTTTTAGCACATATGGGGGGCCCATATTGGGAAGGCATTAATACCTGGTCTATTTTAAAAGGAGAACATAATCGAAATGAAAAAATAATTAAAACTGCTATTCGTGAATTTGAAGAAGAGTGTGGACAAAAAACAAATTTTAAAAATATCCTTTATTTACATACTGAAAAACAAAAAAGTAAAAAAATTGTTATTTTCTTTGCAGGAGAAACGGATATTGATACCTCAAAATGCTTTAGCAACACATTTCGGAAAGAATATCCAAAAGGTAGTGGAATTATAAAAGAATTTCCTGAAATGGATGAATACAAGTGGTTTCCTATAGAAGAAGCGATTAAAGTGATATTGCCAGGTCAAAGAAAAAGTTTAATAAAATTAAAAAGACTGTTAGATTCCTAACAGTTTTTATTTGCTAAATGCAGTAAATGATAACATAAGACTTCCACATGTATTAGCACTACAATTGCTATACCCATACTCACTAGATGTAAATATCATAAGGAAAGGTATCTCGCCTACCGCTTTTTTAACTTTTGTATATACCTTATCTAAATCACTTCCAATTGCTAATTTCCTATCCATATTATGAACTAAAAAATACGCTCCAACTTCCTCATCTATTAAACGGTTTAAATGATCTATTGCTTTTTTAGGAGAATTTATTAATTCTTCTACTGTAGTTTCCATACGAATAACAGCAGTTCCTTCTTTTACATCATTACTCATTTTCATAGCATTGTTACTACTATCTACTAGATTACGTAAAACAGTAACATCTCCTAATACATCCTTAATAGCTAAAGGTGATAATGTATAACTAAACTCTTCTTTTAAATCTTTTGGCTTCATATTTCGCCACTCCATATACTTTTTAAGTGCTAAAACATTATCGATTTTTACAATCGTTCTATACCTATCTACTTTAGTAATTACTCCCATATTAGTAGTTTCTTGATAATAGCTTGCATACTCTGTCGCAATAGGGTTAATGGTGTAAAAGAATGCCACTGCACAACCACTTTTTAAAATCTTATCATTACAAAATATTCTACTATTTTTATCTTCTATTACACTTCCTCCAAAAATTGGAACTCTTCCAACAACATCTTGAATTCCTTTTAAATATAATTCCTCCTCCCGAGAAAAAGCAACCATATACATATAACTTGGTTTTATTTTTAATCCTGAATTTCTAATAGCTTCAAGAGCCACTCTTCGGCCAATTTCTCTAGGATTTTTTCCACGTTCACTTCCTGCTACAGCTACTTGCATATTTTCATCATCTATTATCATCATCCCAGAAAATCCACTCTCACAACTAACAATTCCATCTTGAACCATAATAGAATCCTTAACAGTAGAGCCTATAATTGGAGTCTCATCAAGAATACTTTTTGCTCCTTCTAAAACTTTATCAATATCTTGATAATTTGCGTATAAGAAACCTATTCTAGGATTAAACATATTATCTAATGTTTTTCTTGCAGTCTCTTCTCCAGATTTATAAGCATCCATTGCAATACTATAACCAACATTTGAACTCAACATACAATATCCCCTTCTTCCTTCTGAAAAGCATTTTTATAATATAATTTCGTTGTAAGAATTTCTATTATTTTTTGTATTTCCTCTTCACTTTGCTGTTTTAATAAATCTGTTCTACATAGATAAAATGGTGCATTACCAATATTAAGTATTTTATGTTTTTTTCCTCCTCTTTGAAAAATGGTACGAGAATCTAGTACTAAGCAATCATAGATATTAACGCCTATCCTACTTTCTATAAGTTGTTTTTCCTTTTCTAATTCTTCAATAGGATTTAAATATTCGGTTATTTCTTTTCCTTTCTTTACATACCAGCTATTATCTTTCTCAAATAAAATTCCTTCTTCCTGCTCGAAAGAATAAAGATAGGTACCATTGCGATTTAAAATCACTATCATCTTTGGATTTCTATCGGTTATGAAAACTTGACTGTCCATTTGATCTTGCAAGCTTTTTAAAAAGATATCTCTTCTATCTGCTGGAGTCCCTTTTTGAGAAAAACAAAAAACTTTTTCTTTTCCATACACTTTATATTCTATTACTACTTTTATAGCAATAGATACTATAAATGGTAATAATAAGAGAAAGACAAAGAAAGATAATGAAATGACTCCGAAGAAAGAAAGTATTGCTATGGCAATACAATAAGCTGACCAAATACTAGATAAGATTAGCCAATTCATTTCATCACCTCGCTCTTTAAATGACAACTATACTACTCTATTCTTATTATATCAAAAATTTATATCTTAGCAAGAAAAAAGGACTTATGTCCTCTTATAAACTCAATATCTTGTCACTTTCTTGCTGTTTTGTGTAAATAAATTTCTTTAAATATTCAACTCCCTCATCTGAAAGATAAATTGAGCTATTGAGTGTATTTTTATATTGATCGATAATAGTATCAAAATTATCATCTGTTAATCGTTTTAAAACTGGAATTACTATTTCTGAGTAATCAATTAATAAGCTAACTATATTATAATCATGTCCATCAAAATCACTTGGTTCTTGAGAGAACCCTTCATTTTCATATGGAATAGAAGGAATCCATAACTTAGAATAACTAGTATCTAATTTACCATGTCCATTGATTCCAAAAGAAGACTCATTGTCGATCAAAGGGGATAATGAAAGTTGTCCATCTTCAGAACGTTCAAACAATAAGTTCTTTGGATTTCTATCCAATTGATGGCTAAACCAATCTAATATGTAAGTAGTGATAATTTCTCTTATTAAGTCTTGATATCCTGGAGCCTGATTAGTTTCTAAAACCTCTAATAGTTTTTTTATAGTATATTGTCCATATTTTCTAGTCATTTCTGGATATAAACGATGCAGATTAGACACATCATAATATTCACAATCTGGTTTTTGAATATTAGATGATAGTAGTCCAACCTTTTCTACTGTTTCTTTTTTACCTAATACAAAACGTACTAATTGATAATCTGCTGTTGGTCTATCAAATCTTCCATAGATTTCTTTATTTAATAATTCACCTAACAATCGGCAATCTTTTCTTGCTTTAAAATAACTAAGAACATTAGCAACAACATACCAATTATTCTTTTCATCTAAATGCTCCCTATCTATTTGAACAGCTCTCATTACTTGATTTTTTGTTAATCTTACGGGGTTTGTTATCTTTTTTATGCTTTCTTTATGTATTCCTAAATTGTAAACCATATTTTTTTCCTCACTATATTAATTGTAATATTTTTTCTTTTTCTTCGTTCTTTCTATCTACAACCCCTTGTAAATATTCCAGCGTATCTTGTGGCAAACTAAATGAATTTTCTCCACTTGTAAACCTTTTTAAAATTCCTTTATAATCTATAGCAAATATTTTTTCTAAAACTTCTAATGTCATATCAGGATAATCCATAATTAAAGATAAAATATTAGCATCTAACCCATCTACTTGATAAGGCTTATCTCTAAAAGATAAATCATCATATGGAATGGAAGGCATCCAAATATCTAACTTACCCTCATCAAATAAACCATTTTCATTTACACCAAATGCTTGTTCTTTATCAAATACAGGTCCTAACTCTAAACTATTATTTTTTTTATCTAACCTAAAATTTGTATTACGTGGATTTCCATCTAATTGATGTGTAAACCACTCAAAAACATATCTTTCAATTAATGACTTTTGCAACTGATAAGTAGTCTCTTCATCATAATGATATCCAAACGTATTTAATATTTCTTTTAAAGTAAAGTAATTATAACGTTGTGGCAAAGATGAAAACAACTGATGTAACTGACAAAAGTCGAAATAAGCATACCTACTCCTATCCTGAAAATTTTCACTTAAAAGACCTAATTTCTCATTTAGTTCAACCACAGAATAATTAGCAGTTTCATTGCCTAATGCTTCAGCATATGCTTTCGAAATACATTCTCCTGCTAGTCTAGCATCCTTCCTTATTTTAAAGAAAGAAACCTTTGAATCCACTAAATACCAAGAATCCTTTTCTCTTAATAGATTTGGATCTATATCTACATATGTTAAAACACTAGGTTGGCTCATTTTTAATGGATTTACAATTTTAGTAATTTTTCTCATATTCAAATGAATATTATACACCATATAAAAAGCCCCCTTTTTGGCGCTTTATATAATACCACAAATTAGAAAAAAGTCAAACAAAACACTATTAAAAGCTTAATTCTTTAATTATATTTCCTTCTACATCATATAAACGAAAACACTTATTTTCATAAATTATATAAGTATGTTCCTCATGTACTTTAGGAATAGATATAGAACCAGGATTAATATAGGTAGAACTTAACTCATACACATGTGTATGACCATGTATTAAAATGCCATCTTGATAGGGTACTCTATCATTCACATGACCATGTGTTAAATAGAGCTTTAGTCCATCTACCTCAATACATTTGTAATCATCCATAATTGGAAATTCTAACACCATTTGATCAACTTCTGCATCACAGTTTCCTCTTACTGCAATTATGATATCCTTGTATTTATTTAAAGTTTCAATTACCCTCATTGTATCATATTCCTCTGGCAAAGAATTTCTAGGTCCATGATAAAGTAAATCACCAAGTAAGATAATTTTATTTGGCTTTTCTTTTTCAATTATTTTCTCTAATTTAGAAACATAGTAACTAGAACCATGTAAATCAGACGCTATTAAATATTTCATATTGTATTTACCCTCCTAATAGTAAACTTATCAAAAAATCATTTTACAATCTTTTTTCATTTATTTTATTATAAACCTTTCTTTTAAAAATTACTAGAAACTATTGCTATTTTAAAAAATTTATTCCATAATGTCTATAGGTGATGGTATGAGGATTGGTATAGATATAGATGATACAACCTACGTAACAGTAGAAGCAATGTTAAAATATGGAGATATCTATGATACAGAAATAGTTGGAGGAAAAGGTACAAATGGGAATTTAGGCCTTATTACCAATCGATATTATTTAAAAGCATTATATGGATGGGATGATAAAACAAAATTTCAATTTTTCGATACTTACTATAAAAATATTTTAGAAGAAAGCTACCCTATGGAAAATGCAGTTCCTGTTATTAATAATCTTAAAAAGAAAGGAAATGAGATTTTCTTTATTACGGCTAGATTACTAAATATTAAAAATTGTGATACAGAAAAGATTACAAAGAATTCTTTAGAAAAATATAATATTCCCTATGACAAATTAATTATAAATGCATCTGATAAATTAAAATTCTGCGTGGAAAATGAAATTGATATTTTCATAGAAGATAGTTTTGATACTTGTAAAGAATTAGAAAAAAATGGAATCAAAACATTTCTAATGACCACGAAAATGAATGAAAATATCAATAGTGACACGATTGAAAGAGTACACAGTTGGAAAGAGCTAGAAGAAAAAATAAGCGATTATTTAAACCAATAAAAAGTAAGAAATATTTAGAACCATAAGTAGATACAAAATTTGTAATCTACTTTTTTACTATGAAAAAAGCAAATCTGATTACCAGTTTGCTTCAAAAAACTTTTCATATAAATAATAAAAGAGTTAGTAATTCCTTTTTTAGCTATTTCAACATCAAAGTTATAACCTTTATTATCTTCTGTCCATATTGTAATTTTGTTATTTATCTTTTTTTATTAATGAGCCTATACCGACTCCTAAGCACATTCCTATACTTAACCCGAAACACATACATATTAGGACATTATCAACCATATTTCCAATTATTGTTCCGAGTGCTACACCTAAACACATTCCCAACGATAAGCCCTCTGCCATATAGTTTTTGGTCTCTTTACCATTTTTTTGTTTTTTATCATTATTTTTCATATCTTGTCATCTCCAAAACTCGTAATTTTGTGTTACGATTTGTTTTTCCATATTTTTTCCTTTATAAAAATTCTTAACCCAAATCCTAACAGAAATAGTGTTGATATTAGAAAACCAATCATTAAGATTTTATGAGCAAAATGAAAGTATCCAATATAAATAATAATTGCAATAAAATATACAATTACTAATGTATGTCATTTCTTTGATGCACTATCTAATATAATTTTATTTTTTAAATTTAAGTCATTTTTTATTAAATTATCTAAACTGATCCCACATACTTCACTTATCGTTATTAGGTTTTGTATATCTGGTACCCTCTATTACTTTCCCTTTTTGCAACAGCGTTTCTTGAAACAAATATTTTTTCTGTAAACTGATCTTGTGTTAAATTTTACCCTTTTCTAATCGCTTTGATTTTTTCATTAAAGTTATATATACAACTCCTTTCTTACAAAGATTGTATTATAAATTTTATTTTAACTAAATACACTATTATAAACTTCTTTTGTACTTTTCATAACAATCGCAAAATTGTAAGTTATAATTCTAATACTTTCTTATTAGTTTTGAAATAAGAGCTCTACAAGTATTCATTTGAATACAAGCATAAAAATTATTAGTTACTTCTTTACCTTTCCCAATTGTTGTAGCATTATTTGCATCTTCTTCAGTTTCCCAAAGAACAAAGTCAGTCCATATCTCTCCCTGTAAGTAATGCTCCCAAGAAATAAATCCCTTTGCTTTAGAAATAATTTCATCGTGTAATTTTTGAGTTAATTCCACAAATTTTTCTTCACTTACTCCTTTTTTTAATTTATATGAAAATATCCATGCTGTTTTATTCATATATAAATTCCTCCTCTGTAAATTGTAATTTGTAATGCTTCTATAAAGATTTAATATATTCTATTAAAGGTTTTATTCTTTCTTTGCTAGATATATCGTAGGATCTCTTAATAGTATTTTGCATACCTATATCTTCTTTACTTTTATTGCTCTTTTTTTCTAACATTTTAGAAGCCATTTTCATCATAGTTTTATCTAAAAATCCCATTTTTTCGTAATTCAAACCTGCTGGAATATAAAAATGTTTAATATTTTTTAGTTCTTCTGCTGTTAAATTGCTATTCCATACTTCCATTATAGAATTAGTTTCTTTTGGAGTTGCTCCAGTTGCAAATATAATTAGTTTTTTACCTAAATTTAATTTTTTGATTTTATTTAATCCGTCAATTCTTCCTGCGTGTATTCTACTACCAAACATTATTAAATCGTAATTATTAAAATCTATCTTTTTAATATTTGCTATTTTTTCAATATCACATTTTAATTCTTCAATAATCCAATTAGCATATTTCTCTGTAAATCCTGTTTTTGATTTATATATTAAAAGTATTCTCATATAACATCTCACTTTCAAATTATAATTTAGTAATTACTTATATAACCAATATTTACTATCAATGTTTATTATCAAAATTTAAAAATGACATTATTACTGCTATTACAAAATTTGTACTCATTATAATATAAGTCATATAAAGCATATTACTTTTATCCCAATTATCACCATATATTGAATTGAAAATAATATTAAAAACAAATAATACGCAAACAGAAATTAAAAGTATTCTTTGAATAATTTTAAGTATCTTTTTTCTTTTCTCAATTTGTTTAGTTAAAATTATCAAATTTTCTTCTGCACAATTTATATATTTTCCATTTTCTATTTTTTCACCACTTAAAAATTCATTAACACTAATATCTAATTCATTACATAAATCTTTTAATAAAGAATAATCTGGCATTGTTTTTCCATTTTCCCATCTGCTTATTGTTTTATCAGTAACTCCCATTTTTTCTGCAAGTTGTTCTTGTGTCATATTTTTTTCTTTTCTTCGTTCTTCAATAAATTTGCCAATTTTATCTTGATTCATTATTACCCCTCTTTTCGAAAAAAATTCTACATTATTTTAATTAAAATATACAGGACAGAAAGTGCGAGTTAGATAAATTGTAATTTACCACAATAAATTTATTGCACAAGCAACAACTATACCTATTAGGATTATTATCCATCCTATTGTTTTTTTATGCTCTTTAAACCATTTTGACATATTTACCACTCCTATCTGTTCAACAAATTACTATTTGTATATGAGCTTATTATATCAAAAAACGAGCAAATCATAAATATAATCTGTTCGTTAAATTATAGTTTGAATTTCTACTACATAAATTTATTTTAAAATTGATAATAAGAATGTTAATAGTTCTTGCTCTGTTATTTTAGAGGTTTCAATGTCAAAATTGATACCTTCATAATTAAACTCCGTAAAATATAATTCATCGTATTTAAATATTTTTAATTCAATATCATTTATTTTAGAAATTTTGCTTCCTTCTTCTGGAAAATAATAATCTCTAATAGGTTTATTATCTTTAGAAAATGAAACGCTTATATTTCTATCATTCTCTGTATCTGAATAATTAACCACATAACTTTGCAATATGTTATATTCTTGACTATTCCTATCAGGTCTAACATATATTTCATATGCTTCTTTGCTATCAAAATCGCTTGGAATTTCGATATCAGCTATTTCTTTAAAATATGGAATATTTTCAATATTAGTTACTTTAACATCTGCATCTAACCTTAATACGCCTTGAGTCATTTTACTCACATCATTAATATATAAGTTGACATTATCTTTTGTTTCTATGTTTGGTATATGTATATTAGGCTTTAATTCTTTGTCATTATTAATCAGCAAAACGCTGCTTATAATTGCTACTAAACAAATTGGTACAAAAGACCACCTCCATAAATTATTATTTTTTTCCTTCATTCTTTCTCCTCTTTCTATCTTGCTCATTATTTCTTTATAATAATCTTTTGGATTAATATCTTGTTCTATTGCTTTATTTAATTTTTCTTTATTTGTCATTATAACTCCTCCCATTTCCAAAATTATCTTGTAATTCTTTCAATGTTCTATAAATTAAATTCTTTATATATGATTCACTTGAATTTAAAAGTTTAGAAATCTCTTTGATACTTAATTCTAACTTATAGTGTAGATAAAACACTTTCGGAATATCCTGATTTTTTTACTTTTCATATATTTCCAAATTGTATTCCAATTATCCTCTTTGATAATAATATCATTAATACTTACATTATCTTTTATTGTATCGATTAATTCTATATCTTTATCATTTGTTTCAAATAAAGATACTGTTTTTAATCTTTGCAATAGTGTATAATGTTTCTTAATTTTATTATTTGCAATACCTATAAGATAACTTTTAATATTAATATCTGATACTTCTCTTTTATTTAAAATTTTCCATAACTCTAAATATGTTTCTTGAATAATGTCATTTGTATCACCAATATTATGACATTTAATAACTACATATTTCAATAAATCCAAGTGTGTTTTATCATATATATCATTAAATTTATATAGGTTTAATTGACTAGCCATATTTATCACCTACAATATAATAATCCCTATTTTCTAAAAAAAGTTTCAAAAAATAAAAAAAGCAAATCTTCTTTTGTTACGGATTCGCTTTACAAATTGTGTTTTATTATTTTTAATTTTCTTTCTAATTTTTTTCCTTTCTCGTTACCATTTTCTTTACATTTATATCGCGCGTTGTTTATCATACAAATAAGTAACATTATTCAAAATTATATTCTATTTATGATAACCCATTGTCAAATGTTTTTTACTCAAAATAAACATCTTTATATTTTTGAAATATTTTCTCTTTAAAGAAATCATCTTTTTGCTCATAAGAAGATTGCTGCGCTAACCCTAAAAATTTATTATTCCAAGTACTTATTTCCTTATTCATTAAACTTTTAGAATAAATATAACAATCATACGATAATTCTTCTGCAGAATATTTTTCTCCATGAAAGCCTAATTTTTCATATAATGTAATAGCATCTCCGCACTCTATCATATCTGTATATAAACGTAATACTTTTCTGCCTTGCCTTAAAACTTCTTCCATCGTCCAATTTAGAATAGCTGTCCCATAACCTTTATTTCTATATTCGGATAATACACCAAACCAAGCTAGCCACATTTCTTCTGTATCACCTGGCTGATAATAAAGACCAGTTATGCCTATTGGCTTTTCTGCTATGTAAGCTAGATAATATCTAATATGATCATCAGGATACAGAATACCACTTTCTTTTTGGAATAACTCCCTATCTAAACTAGCTAAGATATTTAATAATCCATCTTCTGGAAATATTTTTCTTTGCGTTTCTATTGCCTCTAAGGCATTATGAAAATCTACTATTTTTACAGTTAATTGTTCCATATTTCACCTACTCATCTAATTGAGAAATCATGGTATCATAATGGCTATTTATAATATCCTTCTCAGCCAATTGAAATAATTTCGCTACTTCTAAAAGTTTTGGAATATAATCATTCTTATCTTCTTCCTCTACTAGCAACTCTATTTCTAAAAAAGTTCCCAATCTCTCCACTTCATCAATACATAAATTATACTCTAAATATTTGGAATATCTACGTCTCTTATTTACAACAACCCATTTTTGATACCCTAATGTTTCTAGTAATTGATTGGCTTTTTCATAAGAACTTACTTCAAATTCAATTTCCTTTGACTCTTGAATTTTAGAACTTTGCTTTTTTAAGTTTAATTCTACTTTCCCATTTTCTTTCCTTACTCTAAGCCAAATAGAACCTTCTACACTTTCTACCTGATTTAGATTACTAACATAAATAGTATCATTTTGATTCATATTTTCCCCTACTACACAATCCATTTCTTCTAAACGCTCTATTAAACTATCTATATTCTCTACTTTAAATTTTACTTCTATCTCTCTCATAATCTCATTTCCTTAATTCATCATCATGTCTTTATTATAGCAAAGTTTCAAATATTTTTAAATTATCATTGTAAAAGACTATAAAAAATATTATACTCTAAATAAAAGGAGGACATATGAATAATAACTTTAACGATAGAACGAATTTAGCAATTACTTTAGCAAGAAAAGCGGGAGAAGAAATCTTAAAAATTGCTCAAACTAATAACTTAGATACAAAAGAAAAAGGGACTAAAGATGTTGTAACAATTGCAGATACCAAAAGTGAAGAAATCATTACAAAGGGATTAAAAAAAGCTTTTCCTAATGATTCTATTATTGCAGAAGAAAGTGGCATCTGCCAAAAAGGGGATACAGAATATACTTGGGTGATAGATCCTCTTGATGGAACTTCAAACTTTTCTAGAGGAATTCCACTTTATTGTGTTAGTATTGGGTATATGAAAAATAACAAACCTGAGGGAGGCGCTATATACATTCCAACTAATAATGAACTTTTTGTATGTGAACGTGGCAAAGGAGCCTACTGCAATAATAAAAAGTTACAAATTTCTTCCATATCCAAATTAGAAAAAAGCTTAACTACAATCGGGTTTAACAATCGCTATCCAGAAATGACTACTTGGTTTTCTGAAATACACAAAACAGCAATGGAGAAAATGTATAATGTTGAGAAGCTATTTTCAACAGTTATTTCTCTTTGTTATGTAGCAGCAGGAAAAACAGAGGCACATATGGAATTGTACTGTTATCTATGGGATATTTGTGTGGGATCTCTACTAATTGAAGAAGCTGGAGGAACAGTTAGTGCAGAAAATAATAAACCACTAGATTATGTGAGACATGATAAACAAATTATTTTAGGGACAAATGGGAACATTCACAATGAATTTGTAGACATTATTGGAACAAACATAAAGAAATAAAAGATTACTATCACTAGTAATCTTTTACTTTTGTTTCTCTGTTAATTCTACATCTTCACCAGTTCCTAAATTCCACATTACTTTTTCTGCTTCTTCCATGCCACTAATGCTAGCATATCCATTTCCCCAAGCAGCACGTCTCTGCAATTCAAAATACATATCAATTACTTTTTTATCGTGTTCTTGTAAAGCTAATTTAGCAAGTAATCTAGAAATCGTTTGATATTCTTCTTCTGAAAGAGGTAGTTTTTCAACTGGTTCCCTTTCCATTGTTTCCTCTATTTCATCTCCTTGATGCCAGCCTTTTTCTTCATATTTTTCTTTTAATACAACATCTGTAGTACGAGCATTATAAGCCATCTTTCATCTTCCTTCCTGTTAGGCTATCATAAGTTAAATACATTTATAAATGGTGTCCACGGCGAGAGTCGAACTCGCGACCTTTGCCTTCGGAGGGCAACACTCTATCCAACTGAGCTACGTGAACATATGACATTTTTATTGTATCATATTTGTTTTAAAGTGTCATATCTTTTAAAAAATGTTTATCCCATTTGTATGAAAAAACCAATTACAAAGACAATTGATAAAACAGAATCATTAAATTCTGTTTTATTCTTCATCGTTAATTTCTAAACCTATTGGGCAATGATCACTTCCCAATATCTCTCGGTAAATAAAGGTGTCTTTGATTTTTTCTTTTCCCTCTTCCGAAATAATAAAATAATCAATTCGCCAACCAATGTTACGTTCTCTAACACCTTTCATATAACTCCACCAAGTATACCAATCTAATTCATTTGGATGTTGATAACGAAAACTATCAATAAAACCACTATCTAATAATTCCTGAAACTTTTCTCTTTCCTCATCTGTAAATCCAGCGTTTCCTCGATTCGCCTTCGCATTTTTAATATCTATTTCTGTATGAGCAACATTAAAGTCCCCACATACAATTACTGCTTTTTTCTTTCTAAGAGATGTTACATATTTTCTAAAGTCATCTTCCCACTTCATTCGGTAATCCAATCTTTCAAGTGTTCTTTTTACATTAGGTACATAACTATTAATCAAATAAAAATTAGGAAATTCTAAGGTAATTATTCTTCCTTCATGGTCATGTTCTTCTATATTCATTCCATAGGTAACAGAAATGGGTTTTACTTTTGTATAAACAATGGTTCCAGAATATCCCTTTTTTTCAGCAATATTACGATAACATTCATAGCCTTCAGGATGATAATCTATTTCTGATTCTGTTGCTTTTACTTCTTGTAAGCAGAAAACATCTGCATTAACCTCTTCAAAAAATGATTGAAATCCTTTCTTTAAACAGGCACGATATCCTGCAACGTTCCACGAAACTAACTTCATATTATTCTATCCTCCAAATATTCTAAAAATGGCATAAAGGCGGTTGGTATTGCATATTCTTTTTTTATTTCCTCTAACGTCACCCATACATATTCTGAATTTTCTTCATTAAGTTCTAATAAATAACTTTTCATCTTCCACTTTTTATGCGTAAAAATATGAATATTCTCTATTCCCTTTTCTATCTTAAGAATAGAATAATCCATCTTTAAAACTTCCTTTTTTGTTAGACTTCCTTCTACATTAGGAAACTCCCACATGTTTTTTAAAAGACCTTCTCCTCTTTTATGAATCGCTATCTTATTGTTACAAGTCATTAATAACACAGTATATTGCTCTTCTACTTTTTCTTTTTTCAAGACTTTTCTAGGAATAGAACTTTCTGTATGATATTGATGTGCCAAACAATATTTTGATAAAGGACAAATCTCACACTTTGGAATAGCATTTGGAAGACAAATAGTCTCTCCTAACTCCATAATTCCTTCATTAAAATCTCCAGATTGAGGTGGTAGAATTTCCTTTATTTTGCTTCCTATTTCTTTTTTTACTTTTAAATTAGATACATCAATATCTTCATTCATTACTCTAGCATAAACTCTCATTACATTTCCATCAATTGCTACTTCTTTCTTATTAAAAGAAATAGAACTAATAGCTCCAGCGGTATATTCCCCTATACCAGGCAATTTTAAAATGTTTTCATATTCACTAGGAAAAACACCATTATACTCTTGCATAATCTCTATGGCGGCTTTTTTCAGATTTCTTGCACGATTATAATATCCTAAGCCTTCCCATAATTTTAATAATTCTTCTTCCTGTACTTTACTTAAAGATTCTATAGTAGGAAGTATTTTCATAAATCTACCATAATAGCCTTTTACAGCCTCTATCCTAGTCTGTTGAAGCATAATCTCTGATATCCATACATGATAGGGATTTTTATCTCTTCTCCATGGTAATTCTCTTTTGTTTTCTAAATACCAATTTAATAATGGTTCTACTATTTTCTTCATAACATCACATTTCTATTATATCATATCTATAAAAAAACAAATCCTAAGATTTGTTTTTATGCTTTACTGCAATTTCTTTGAATAAGCTTTGCAAATTCAACAATTGGAATTACCAAAAAGGCAAGTCCCAAAGCAACTCCAAATTCCACTAAACTAACTGGCGCTAAACCAAATAAATTAGACAACACAGGAACATAAATTACAGCTAATGTAAATACTAATGATAATAAGAAAGAACCTATTAACCATTTATTTCTTGTTTTCATTGTAAAAATAGAGCCTTTTTGAGTACGCATACAAATAGCATAAAACATTTCTACTAAATTAGCAGTTAAAAAGGCCATAGTCATTCCATCCTGTGATTCAAAAATTCCACATTCTCCAAGTTCTATATGTTGACCAATGAAGAAAGATGCTAAAACAATAATTGCCATCAAAATACCATGTAGAATAGTAGATACTCCTGTTCCATCTGAGAAAACACTTTCATCAGACTGACGAGGTTTTCTGTTCATTAAATCTCCTTCTGCTTTTTCCATTCCAAGGGCTAAACCTGGAGTACTATCTGTTACCATGTTAATCCATAATAGTTGGGCAGGGGTTACTATAGTGATTCCAAAAGCAGAGGCTAAAAATACATAAATAACTTCCGCTGCATTAGTAGATAATTGGAATTGTAATACTTTCCTAATATTATCATAAATTGTTCTTCCTTCTTCTACTGCATTTACAATAGTAGCAAAGTTATCATCAGCTAAAACCATATCTGATGCACCCTTAGTAACATCTGTACCAGTTATTCCCATGGCAATCCCTATATCAGCTGCTTTGATAGATGGGGCATCATTTACACCATCACCTGTCATAGCAACAACATAATCTTGAGACTTTAATGCTCTTACAATTTTTGTCTTGTGCTCTGGTTGAACACGAGCAAAAACGGAACAAGCATTTACAACTTTAATTAATTCTTCTTCACTTAAACTATCTAATTCAGATCCCGCAATAGCTTCTTCACGAGTACTAATAATTTTTAAGTTCTCTCCAATAGCAGTTGCAGTATCAATATGATCTCCAGTTATCATAATAGGCCTTATTCCAGCTTTTCTACAATTTTCTATGGCTTCATATACTTCTTCTCTACATGGGTCTATCATTCCAACAAAACCTATAAATATTAGATTTTGTTCTAATACATCAGGAGCGAATGTTTCAGGAATCGCGTCATACTCTTTGTAGCATGCACCTAAAACTCTTAATGCCTTATCTGCATACTTTTTATTTTCTTCTTTTATTTGAATTTTAATATCTTCTGTTAAAGGAATTACTTCATTATTTTCGCCTAATACACTTTGACATCTGTCCAATAAAATTTCACAAGCTCCCTTAGTATATTGAACAACTTGATTTTCTTTTTTATGTACTGTGGACATCATCTTTCTCATAGAATCAAATGGTGCCTCACCAACTCTAGGAGATTCTTTTTCCAATTGATATTTTGGTAAGCCAAGTTTATTAGCAAAGTTTACCAAAGCAGCTTCAGTTGGCTCACCTGTTGCTTCTTGGTTACCTTCCATAATTTCTGCGTCAGAACATAGTGCCATTGCTTCTGCTAATAAATGCTTATTCACTGTTTGATACTCTACTACTGTCATTTTATTTTGAGTTAAAGTTCCTGTCTTATCTGTACAAATAATTTGAGTACAACCTAATGTTTCAACCGCATTTAACTTTCTAATAAGAGCTTGTTTTTTAGACATAGAAGTTACTCCCATAGAGAGCATAATCGTTACTACTGCTGGCAATCCTTCTGGAATGGCAGCAACTGCAAGCGCTACAGCAATCAAGAATGTATCTAGTATATGATTAGCAGTAAAATCGCCTGTTTTAATAATACCAAATAAGAATACAAAGATACTAATACCAATTACTAATTTTGTTAGTACTTTTGAGATTTCTGACATTTTCTTTTGAAGTGGTGTTTTCTCTTCATTAGAAACTTGTAATGCCTGAGCAATTTTTCCCATCTCAGTATCCATAGCAGTTGCTACTACAACTGCTTTTCCTCTTCCATATACCACAGTACTACCACTATAAAGCATATTTGTTCTATCCCCTAATGGAATATCTAAACTATTTTCTTTTAAATTAATTAAATCAACTATTTTAGTAACAGGTACACTTTCACCTGTTAAGGCGGCCTCTTCTGCTTTCATACTAAATGATTCTAAAATTCTACAATCTGCAGGAACTGCATCTCCAGCCTCTAATACGATAACATCCCCCACTACTAACTCTTCACTTTTTACATTTTTTATAATACCATCACGAATTACTTTTGAAGTCGCTTTTGTCATTTCCATGAGTGACTCAATAGCATTTTCTGCTTTATTTTCTTGAATAAGTCCCAATATTGTATTAATGATAACTACAAAAAGAATAATAAATACATCTGTGAAGGAATCACCATTAATAACAGCAGTTACTCCAGAAATAAAAGCAGCAGCTAATAACATAATAATCATAGGATCCATTAATGATTTCAAAAATCTTTTAACAATTCCTTCTTTTTCTGGTTCTTTTAATTTATTAGGGCCATTTTTCGCTAATAATTCTTTAGCTGTTGTTTCTGTTAATCCACTACTTGTTGTATTTAAATTCTCTAAAACTTTTTCACTTTCCATATTATAAAATTTCATAAATTTCCACCTTTCTATATATTAAATAATAATATTATATAGCCTACATAAGCAATAAAATAAATAAGTCCATTAGATCTCCCCATTTCATTTTTTGGAGGAATAAGTGGGAACAAAGATAATACAATTAAAGCTCCTATTAAAATAGATAAATCTATATTATAACTAGCATTATAAACAATTGGATGAATGAAAGCAGATACTCCAATAATCAATAACATATTAAATAGATTAGAACCAATTATATTTCCAATTGCAATATCACTATTTCCCTTAATAGCAGCTGTTACACTTGTTACCAATTCTGGTAAACTTGTTCCTACTGCAAGAATTGTTAAACTAATAAATTTTTCACTTAATCCAAATTGCTTAGCCACTATAATAGCATTATCTACAGTGAAGTCTCCACCTATTTTCAATAAAATAACTCCTACTATAACATAAATACCATTCTTTAAAATAGGTATCTGTGCAAGTTCCTTTTTCTCTTTTTTAGACTCTTTTATTTCATCAAATTCTTGTCCCTTTTTCCCCATATAAATGGTATATCCTATAAATAGAATAAACAAAATAAGTAATATACTAGCATCTACTCTAGAGATACCTGTACCAATATTACATAAAACAGCAAATAAAACGGTAAGGATTAAACACATCGGAATTTCAATTAACCTTGTTTCTTTTTGAAATTGTACTGGTTTTATCATACTAGATAATCCTAATATTAAAAGTAGATTACAAACATTACTACCTATAATATTTCCCATAGCCATATCTGTATGTCCATCTATAGCAGAGGTTGTACTAACAAAAAGCTCTGGCATAGAAGTTCCTATAGACACAATTGTTAATCCTATAATAATTTCTGGTATGTGGAACTTTTTAGCAATGTTACTAGAACCATCTACTAAAAAATCTGCACCCTTTATTAAAAATATAAAACCAATGATAATTAATATTACTGCCTGTATCATAATATGCTCCTTTCATAAAAAAACGAGGCTTATACTGCAAAAAAACTTGCAGATAAGTCTCGTCTATTAAAGTAAAGCCAGATAAAATATCGGGTATGTTGACTTTACTGCACAAATATGTGCTAACTACTCCCTTGTCTATTTAAAATATACAGGATTATTGACACTTTGTCAAAGCTTTTTACTCAAATATTAAATTCCAAGACTCTCCTGCATCCATTACATTTCTATACAATTGAATAGGCTCATGGTATCTTACATTTCCAACGCAATCTCCAATTTGATAATCGACTTTAAAATCAATATCGCTATTAGCAATCATAACCCCTTGATTATCATAAATTCTAACCTTAACATAGTCATCTGTTACTTCTAAAACTCTTATTCTAAAGCCTTCAAAATTAAGTTCTAAATCTTCATCTAAAAAATACTCTTGTATGATAGGATCTAGATTTTTTAAATCTTCTGTCTTTCCGTAGGTTGCATGAAATGGAATGTGCTCTACTCTTAACTTTCTAACACCTTCTTGAGCAATTGTTTCTTCTACCAGAGGCTCTTCTACTTTTGTTCTCTCTAAAACTTGAATACTTTCAATAGCAGTATCAATAATATCAGATAAGCCTTCATTTTGAGCACTATATGCAAAAATAAGCATTGCCCCATTATAATAAACAAATTTATAAACTCTACGTTTATTATTTTTTTCTAATTGTTTCTCTAATACAATTAAATTTCTATCTCCAATATAATACTCACGATCTAATTCTCTTAACATTGTTTGAGAATTGGTTGTAGCACTATTTTCAAGCCACTGATTTGATCTTTCCTCTAATTTTTCTAAAGAGGCACATTTCGCTATCATAACGTTTACTTCACCGATTTTAAAACTTGATTCACTGTTCTTAGTAACAGTTTCAAATCTTGCTGGTAACGTAATTACAAAATCAAAATAAATATCTGAAGAAATTGTATACTCCATAACCTCTTCACGAACAGCTTCTATCTGTTCTTCTTGTACTTCTTCCACTACTGAAATGTCTAAACTACTACAAATAATATTATAAATTGTTTGCAATGTCTTCTCTGGAGCTTGTTTTGTCATAGTAGAAATATTAACAATCTGTTTGTTTTTAGACTGTAATTCTGTATCTACACAAATAGAGACAAAATTTGAAAAAGACCTTATCTCATATTTTAGTTTTTCCATATCTAGATAATTATTTTCTTCTAATTCTCTTACTATGATATATCCTAATGTATCAGCTGATACTCGTTTCCAAAAAACATCTAAATCATTTTCTGTAATCAAGCTATCTGAAAAATCAAAGACATTATCAATACTTCTATCCTTCTGATAGTCACTATTAATTTCATCAATCATATTCTTTGTTAAATCATTAATATCCGCATCACTATTTTCATTACTCATTGGGATAGAATCTTTTGGAAAAGATTCTTTTTTTAGTTCTCTATAAGCAGATAGTAAATTTTCTACTTTATCTACATGATAATTAGTAAGCAAATAATCTAAGTTAGCATCAATAATGACAGAGGAACCTTCTGGATTCCAATAATAGACAGCATCCATTTCATTAAATCTTTGACTGTTTTGATAAGCCTCTTCTAATGAAATATCTAGCATTTCAGCAATTATTTTCTTTTGTTTTTTATCATCATATGGTTCTTCTTCTACCACAACAGTTTCAGTAGACTCTTCTACCATTGGGGATAATGATTGTTCTTCCTCTTTATTTATTTCCATGGATACGTCTTCTTTTTTATTAGTGATTTCATCCACTACATGATATAAACTAATTTTAAAATTTGAATAAAAATCATTTAGTTCTTCCTGCTCATATTGATTAGAAACAGAAAACATAATTCCATCTATTGCTCCAACACATTCATCCGTTGGCATATTACTAAGAAATTGCTTAGAAGAAAAACCATCAGCTTCTTTTTCTTGCCTTTTAGAAAAATCATATAATTCTTTTCGATACTGAATAATAACTTCTTTTATTTGATGAATAGCGTCCTTATTAGAAATGTCATATTCTTCCTTTTGCCAAGTAAGACTCAATAAATCACCATTCAAAGAAATGCGTTTCTCACTATCATTAAAAGCAACAGTATCATCAGAGAATGAAAATTGAATCATAGAATCAATGGAGAAATCTTCTACTAATTTAGAAAAAGTTTCCTCAAAATCTAAACTTTGTTCTATCAATAATATTAATTTTTTTAATTCTAAGTACAATTCATCTAGTTCTTGAAGATATACTCTATCATTATGGTCTTCTCCATCATCCTCCAAAAAAGTTAATAGAGAATAGTAAGCATCGATATAATCTTCACAATTAGATTGATCCATCATGTTATCTAATACAACTACTTGTCTAGGACTTATTAAATAACTGTCATGGCAAAACAAATCTTTCTCTTCTAGATATAGATCTTCTAATGATTGAAGTTTCTCATAAATAATATATAATTGTTCATCTTCTAATAATCTTTTAAAATTTTCTGATGGTGCTAATATGCCCTTTAACTCTTTTCTACTAATTAAATTATCACTCATAACCATTCTCCTGTACTTTTATTCTTATAGTTCATTATATCATAAATAAAAAAAAATAACTAGGTACGTAGTTATTTTTTTATTTATGAACATTTTCCAAGAAGAGCATCTGATAGTTTCTTGTAATCTCATCAATCAATGGTGTATAGGGACTAATTACGCCTTCTAAAATGAACTGATTATATTGCCAAAAACTGGAATATCTTTTATCGTCTTTTAGAAAAAATAACTGCTGTTTATCATAAATACCATTAGAATTTACAAAATTTGTAGAATAGTTTTCATTTCTATCTAACATCCATATAGAAATCGAATAGTAATGATTTCCTGTATTTTCAAAAAAACATAACGGTATTTTATAAACAAAGCATTGAAAAGACATCTTTTTGCATGACTCTACCACTACTTGCTCCATGCTAGTTTTATCTGCTTTTTCCCTAAATGGATTACTCCCCACCCAACCTTTACTTAAATTATGAAAAACTCTCCATAAATCATTTTCAGAATACGATATACCATTTCTATAAACATCATCAATATCAGAAGAATCTAATGAAGTAGTATGTATGAAATAAACATAATTAGGATCTGGCTTTTCTATCACGATAGAAATACCTTGGACTTTGCTTGCAAAAAACTGAACTTGATGGATATGACTTTTAAATATTTCTAGATCGTGGTTATTCATAAAAATTCCCCTTTATTACGAAAAAACCTTGCATAGCAAGGTTTTATAATCTAAATGGTCGGGAAAACAGGATTTGAACCTGCAACCCCTTGGTCCCAAACCAAGTGCTCTACCAAGTTGAGCCATTTCCCGAAAAATAATAAGTGGTGCGCCCAAGAGGAGTTGAACCCCTAACCTTTTGATCCGTAGTCAAATGCTCTATCCAATTGAGCTATGAGCGCGTCATTAACTCAAATACGTAATTGATTATAGCATGCTTTTATTAAAATTTCAAGAGTTTTTTCAAAGGAAGAAGAATTTATTTTAATTTTTCTTCCTTTTATAACTCTTTTTCTCTATTCTATTTCTCACCTTTTCAAAATCAACATGAATATTAGGGAATGCTTTTACAATTCTTTCTCTTAAAGCAGAATTACGAGAAAATCTATCACATATTAATTTATCAAGGCTTTCTATAATTTCTTTTTTTCTAATATTCTTCTTTTCTCTCAAATAATTTTTAATACTTATTGTACTATCAGCAGTCGTTTGCATAATAATACCACGTATACCAAATATAGTCTTAAAAGAGATAATCGTATCAACTACTAATAGTATACACAATACTATTAAAAAAGTGTCTAATATCGGTAAACTAATTAAAATTAAATATTTATAAATCAAAGGATTTATAATATAGACAATAAAAATTGCTAAAACACCAAAAGGTAATAATGTCTCTAAACAGATTCTCCCATTTATATTAAATTTATTATCACTATAATCCCACCATCTAGCATGAAATAATTTTTCCATCACAAAACTAGTTAAATATTCCAAAATTGCAGCTATTAATATTGCTTTTAAATAAACTGCAATAGGATCTGATAAATCCTGTTGAAGAAAATAAATGATAAAGACACTTCCCCATCCATAAATAGGACAATAAGGCCCTATGAGAAAACCTCTATTAACAAGTTGCTTATCATCATACAAAGCATATAAAACTTCCATAATCCACCCTAAAAAAGCATAGATAAAAAAATAACAAATATAATATCGCATACTACCTCCATCGATATTATATAACAAAATAAAAGAGTATTTTCTACTCTTTTATTTTATTCATACACTTTTTTAAAATTGTCTACTCTGCGACCATAAATGTTTCTTTAAATAAATCTAATTGAAATCCTTCTGGCAATGAATATTCTGGTCCAACATACTTAGTTGTTGATAAAAGTTTTCCAAGTACTCTTAAATCTTCATCTGTATATTCACCAGTTTCATTTTCTAGTACTATTCCAAATAATTTTGTACCATTTGCTTTTGCATAAGCAACCAATACATTTTTACTACCCATCATTACTTCCATTTTAACAAAAGAAGTTCCCCCAATTTCCTTTTCAACTGGTTCTGTTGCTTCATATCCCATATCTTTAAAATAATCTACTAGTTGGCTCTTATTGCTAACTAAAGTATTATAAGTTCCTGTTTGTAAAGTCATAACAGCAGACCATGTTTGCGTTCCAATATAAAAATCTCCTTCATAGACTTCTGCATGAATATCGTTTTTATTTTCATCTTTTTCTTCTATATATAAATTAAATCCTTCATAATGATACTCTCTTGCTGCATCAGGAATTTTATTTCCTTGCACAAGGTTCTCGGTAGAAAATAACTTAATCATGAAAAACGCTAATAAGGCTAGTGCGACTACAGAAAGTAAAAAAACTAGTAAAAAAATGATTTTATTAAATCCTGCACCCATAGATTTTTTAGGATTTTTTTCTGATAAATTAACAGTTGCTGATTCCTCTGCTACAGGTTGAGGAATTGCGACTTCTGCCATATTAAATGTTTGTGCTACATCTGCATTTTCCATCATATTTGAAGATGGTGCAGATGGTAGTACTGCCATATCCACTATTGCTGGCATCTCTACTGTACTTGGAGCTGCCATTGACATATCTGGTGCCATTGGTGTTGGCGCCACTGGAATATCTACTACTGGTGGCACTTCTACTGTACTTGGAGCTGCCATTGACATATCTGGTGCCATTGGTGTTGGCGCTACTGGAACATCTGCTATTGGTGGCACTTCCACTGTACTTGGAGCTGCCATTGACATATCTGGTGCCATTGGTGTTGGCGCTACTGGAACATCCACTACTGGTGGCATTTCTACTGTACTTGGCGCTGCCACTGACATATCGGGTGCCATTGGTATTGGCGCTACTGGAATATCCACTACTGGTGGCATTTCTACTGTACTTGGCGCTGCCACTGGCATATCTGGTGCTACTGACTCTGAGTCCTCTATTATATCATCTACTGGCTCTGGATTAAGTTCTAGAGTTTCTACTGTCTCAACTCCTAAAGTTTCTGATGGTATCTCAGTATTTTCTATATTAGAATCTTCTGCTATCATTTCTATATTTTCAGGGGAAACATTTGATTCATTTGTATTTTGTACTGGTTCTCCACAATTTGTACATGCAGTTTCTTCTGGTGCTATAGGATAACCACATTTAGGACAATTATTCACTTTTTATTCCTCCTATCTTATTCAATAATAATCATATCATAATTTTTTTTATTTTAATAGACTTTATCTCAAAAAAATATGCACATAATTGTGCATATCTTATTCACTAAACTTCTCGAATTGAGAGTTATATAATTCCGCATAAAAGCCATTTTTCGCTAATAATTCTTCATGGTTTCCTTGTT
Organism: uncultured Bacilli bacterium; assembly: GCA_964018915.1. Taxonomy (GTDB): domain Bacteria; phylum Bacillota_I; class Bacilli_A; order RF39; family UBA660; genus UBA5578. Next base: position 84,764 of record CAXHRJ010000002.1, read on the forward strand.
CTACTATATTTCCTTCCTGCATCACTAAAATTAAATCCGCATTTTTAATAGTAGAAAGTCTATGAGCAATGATAAATGAAGTTTTGCCTTCTGTTAATCTATCCATCGCTTTTTGAACCAACTCTTCAGTTCTAGTATCTACATTAGAAGTTGCTTCATCTAAAATTAAGAATGGAGCATCCTCAAGCATACCACGAGCTATAGTCATTAATTGTTTTTGACCTTGACTAATAGAATCATTATCGCTTAGATTAGCATCTAAACCACCTGGCAAAGTTTTGATGAAATGGTCTACCCCAACTGTTTCACATGCTTTCTTTATTTCCTCATCTGTTACTTCAGTTTTATTGAATTTCAAGTTTTCTCTTACTGTTCCATCAAACAACCAAGTATCTTGTAATACCATAACGAATAATTCATGAATATTTTCCCTCGTTAAATTTTTAGTAGAAACTCCATCAATCAAAATTTCTCCATCTACGATATCATAGAACTTCATAAGTAAATTTACCATAGTTGTTTTTCCAGCACCTGTTGGTCCTACTATGGCAATTTTCTCACCTGGATTTACAGCAGCATTAAAATCTTTAATAATCGTTCTTTTTCCATCATAACTAAATTTAACATGTTTAAACTCAATTTGACCCTTTACCTTTGATTTATCTAATGTTTCAGTTAAAGCACTTTCATCAGATAATTCTTCTTCATCAAATAACTCAAATACTCTCTCTCCTGCTGCTGCTGTTGATTGCAAACTAGTCATTGCTTGAGCAATTTGAGAAAGTGGATTTGTAAATAATCTTACATAAATCATAAATGCGACAATAACACCAAATGAAATAACATCATTCATCGTTAAAAGAGCTCCGACTACACAAACAGCAACATATCCAAAGTTTCCTATAAATCCCATAATTGGTTGCATAAGTCCTGATAGAAATTGACTTTTTCTATTACAATTATAAAGTTTATCATTTAATTTATCAAAATCTTCACTAGCCTTTTTTTCACCATTATAAGCTTTTACAACATTATGCCCAGAATAGATTTCTTCAATATGTCCGTTTAAATCTCCTAATTCTTCTTGTCTTTGAATAAAGTACTTTTGAGATTTTGTAAGAATTAATGCCATAAAACAAAACCCTATTAAACTAGAAAGAATTGCTGTTATAGCCATAATCCAATTAGTAACAAACATCATAATAATAGATCCGATAAATAATGTACTACTAGTAACTAAAGTTGATAAACTCTGATCTAAGCTCTGAGCAATTGTATCTACATCGTTTGTAACACGAGAAAGTACATCCCCTGTTTCGTTTTGATCAAAATAACGAAGTGGCAATTTATTAATTTTATTACTAATTCTAGAACGTAAACTACGAGCTAAATTATTAGAAACATGAGTCATAATTAAAGATTCAATATATTGAAATAAAGCGCTTATTAAATAAAGAGTAGTTAATAATAAAGCTATTTTCTTTACTTTGTCTAAGTCCATTACTGGTTTAATTTTTTCATAAACTGACTTTGGTAAAGAATCTAATTCTACTAAAAATTCTTCATTAGAGTCTTTGTCAGCCTTATCTAATACTATTTGAAGTTGCTTTTTATCTTCTATAGAAATGTCTGGGTTAGACATAATTTCCACAATAACTTCTTCATTTAACCTTGGGCTTAATCCTTCTGTAATCGTATCTGTTAAGCTAGATAGTTTATTAGGTGCTACTAAAGACAATAGTGCACTAACCATAGCAAGAGTTAAAGAAACTACCAATAATACTCGCCAAGGTTTTAATGTTGATAAAAGTCTTTTTATAGAGCCTTTAAAATTTTTAGATTTTTCAAATTTTTTTGATCCTGGTCTAGGCATCTTCTAACTCCTCCTTTGATAATTGTGATAGGGCAATCTCTTTATAAACTTCACAATTTTTAAGAAGGTCTTTATGAGTTCCCATCCCCACACATTTTCCTTTATCTAATACAATAATCTTATCTGCATTTAAAATTGTACCAATTCTTTGTGCTACTATCATACTAGTTGCATCTTTTGTATATTTCTTTAATTCCTTGCGAAGAGTAGAATCTGTTTTATAATCTAACGCACTAAAAGAATCATCAAAAATATAAATTTCTGGGTCTCTAGCAATCGCACGTGCAATAGCAAGTCTTTGCTTTTGTCCTCCTGAAACGTTAGTTCCTCCACGAGCAATATGAGCATCATAAGTGTTTTCCATCTTTGTAACAAAGTCTGTTCCTTGTGCTACTTCAATTGCTTCTTTTATTTTAGTATCATTTGGTTTTTCTCTTCCATTTTCACCATATGCTACATTTTCTTTTACACTTCCTGTAAACATAAATGCTTTTTGTGGAACATACCCAATTTTATTATGAAGAGCCTCTTGTGTATAGTCTCTAACATCTACCCCATCTACTAAAATCTCACCATCTGTAACATCATAGAACCTTGGTACTAAATTAATTAATGTACTCTTACCACTTCCTGTTGAACCAATAAAAGCAATTGTTTCTCCCCTTTTTACTTTAAAGGAGATATCACGTAATAAATACTCATCAGCATCTGGATATTTAAAAGATACATTTTTAAATTCTACAGTACCGATTAAATTCTTTTTTCCTTCTGTGATGTTTCCATCAACAACACTAGCTTTTTCATCTAAAACTTCATTAATTCTTTGCGCAGATACTTGGGCTCTTGGCCATATCATAAATATCATTGCTAACATTAAGAAAGACATAATTACCTGCATAGCATAACTTGAAAATACTACCATATTTCCAAATAAAGATATTTTTTCTACCATACCTGCATTAGAAATTAAACTAGCCCCAATAAAATAAATCCCCAATGTTAAGAAATGCATTACTAAATACATTACTGGTTGTAAAAGGGCAAAACATTTCTGATTAAATAATTGAGTATTTGTTAATGTATTATTAACATTTTCAAATCTTCCTTTTTGATAATCTTCTGCATTAAAAGCACGAATAACTCGAATACCTGTTAAATTTTCACGGGTTACACTATTTACTTTATCAATTAACTTTTGTACTTTTTTAAATCGTGGTAATACTACTAACATCAATCCAATTACTGTTGTAAGTAAAACTAGTACCCCCACCCCTGTAACGGCACTCCACTCAATACTTTTATTAACAATTTTAGAAATTGCCCATACTGCCATAATAGGTGCTTTTATAAGCATTTGTAACCCCATACCTATAAGCATTTCTACCTGTGTAACATCATTGGTTGTTCTAGTAATTAAACTACTAGTCGAGAACTTTTTAATCTCTTCCATACCAAAGTATTCTACTTTTTCAAATATTTCTTTTCTTAACTTTCTTGAAAAAGAAGAACTTATTTTAGAGGCAAAATATCCTACTACAATAGCGGATGCTAAACTCCCTAAAGCACATAGTAGCATATATCCACCTTGTAATAAAATATCCCCCATATCGCTACCTGTTGTTTGTACAAGTCTTGTAATTGCACTCATATAATCTGGTAATTTCAAGTCAAGCCATACTTGAAAAAAGATAAGCGCAAAACAAATCAATATATAAAAGGCATCTTTTTTGTCTAATTTTCTAAACAATTTAAACATTCTTTTCACTCTCCTTTATTTTTAAATTGGAAATCATTTGGGTAGTAACATTTAAAAATACAGCTAAATCTTCTTCAGGAATATTTTTTGTTAAATCTGCTATCATCTTTTTCTGCTTCGCTTTCATAAAATCAAGAATATCTTTCGCTTTTTCTTCAATGACAATATGCTGATATCGTCTATCATTAGAATCTGGTTTAACGGTAATTAATTTATCTTTTTGTAATTCAGATATTGCTTTAGAAACATATGCTTTCGATAATCCTCTCTCATTTACAACATCACATGCACAATTAGAAGAATTGGCCTCTAAGAATAATAAGATATCAATTTCTTGTTTAGATATACCTTTCTCTTTTGAGCACTCTTCTAGCGTCTTATAATATCGTTCTCTTCCTTTAGAAGCAATATATAAAATTTTCCCCACTGATTCCTCATTCATATAGTCCTCCCACCATCGAATAGTTTCTATGGAAACTATCGAACATTAACCATTATACTCTAGATAATAATATTGTCAATTAGCTTTAATAATTTTTAATAAACTATTATTTTCACCCATTTTAAATGTATGCAAATAAAAAAAATGTAGAAAAAAATTCATAGCATCTTTAATATTTGGTATTACCGCATTTAGAATAAACTTGTTTTTGATATAGTAATTGATATCTCTTTTTCTTATATTCTATATAAAGGGGTTCAAATGTTTCTCGTTTAACAAAAAGTACTACACATTCATGATGAGGAATGGGTGATTCTGTTTTTACTAAGTATCTCTTATTACGATATTGAAGAGTATTCTCCAAAATCATTTTACGTGAAACATGTAAAATATCTATAACCTGTTTTCTTGTTTTTTTCTTTTTTTCTTTAACAATTAATTTGGCAACAAAGGCATAACTATAGTGATATCCTTTTAAACATAGAAATTGATGAAACTCTTTTTTAGTCAAATACGTATTCTTATAATAAAGAGAACGTAGAGATTCTTTTTCTTTTTCAGAGATTTTATTATATGGTTTTCTACCACAATTTCCATGCATTTCATGATAGCGACCATTTTTTATTTCTGTTGCAATTCTATTTAACGACTTTTCATGATAGCCAGTAATAGATGATAACTCTTTAAAAGTTTTTGTTCCTTTATTTTTTAGTAATTTAAATACTTCTTTTTTACTTAATTTTTCCATATCTATACTATACCACATAGTAACATTTTAGCAAATATTTTTAACTCATTTGATAAAAAATAGGAACTCTTATTACAATAATCCATAAGGAGGGAAATTATGATAAAAATTATTGCTCTTGATTTAGGGGGAGTTCTTGCTTATCAAGATTACAGTAAATTAAGTAAGCATGAAAGATTATTACTAAAAATTTACTTAGATAAAAACTATTCAAATTTGAGACTACAAAAAAATACTCAAGAATTGGTAATAGAAATAGAAGAAAAAATAGAGGATATCTATTCTAAGTTATATGTCTTAATGGAAAAATCCATAGAATATTTAGAGGTAATAAGACAATTGGGCTATCAATCTTCCCTTTGGACAAATAACAGAACAGCTATTAACAAATGGCTAAATAGCGTTGGAATAACCAATTATATATCTCCAAAATACATTTGTAATTCTTGTAATATGCCTAATGGTATTAATAAACCAGATAGGAAATTTTATATCTCAGCTTTAAGGCAAATACAAGCATTACCTCAACAAGTATTATTTGTAGATGATGATGAAAGAAACATTGAAAGTGCTAAAAATATTGGAATACCAACGATATACTATTCCAATACAGAAGTAAATTTAATAACCAGTATTCAAGAAAAAATAAAAAAATTAGAAAGGAAACGTTTATGACAATAACAAACTACATAAAAGAAAATTGTTGGCGTGACTTTAAAAATAATAATAGATCGTTATTCTACAGAAGTATCTATAATTATGGAATTAGGAAATATAAGCCAAAAATAATTGAAAATGAAATAACAGAAACAATTACAATCTATTATCCTAACAACAGCAATCAAATTCATGCCTTTAATGGAAATCAACCACCTATTAATCAAGAGTCTTTACAAAAAATAAAATTAGAAGATTTAAATCAATTCATTGAAAATTATAATAAAATTAGAAAGCAAATAGAAATCGTTTCTAAAAATATTGACTCCCAAAATATATTTTTCAAAACAAATGAAATTAAAAAAGTAATAGAACTAGAAGCAGAAATTTATTCTTATGAATACTTAATTAGTAATTTTTCTAATAAAAGTAATATAACAGAAAATCACAAGGTCTATTCTAATTTTAAAATATGGAAAAATAATCCAGACAATAAAGAACCATGGATTTATAATAAAATATTTGAAAACTTGATGAAATATTATAAGATAGATATTCCTCTATCATTATTCAAACAATATATTCATTTTCAAGAATTGTTAGATATTTTAGACGGAAAAAAAGATATACACACAGTTGTTGAAAAAATAAAAGAAAGAGGGAAAAATGGCTTTTTACTCATTAACTTTAGAAATCAAGAATATCAAAATAAGGTTGTAACAGATAAGACGATTACAAATGATGTTAAAGAAATATTAGAACAAAACAATCAAAATTTAAAAAGTGATGAAAAATATACGCAAGGAAAATCCACCTTTCCTTTTGGAATCCTTGAGGGAGAATGCATTGTTTTAAAAAATAACAGAGATTTTCATCAGGAAGAAATTTTCAACAAAATTGTAGTTTGTTCCGTTTTGACTGCACAGGATACTTTTAAACTAATTGATAGTAGATGTATTTTAGTAGAATATGGTGGATATTTAAGTCATGCATCTATTTGGTCTAGAGAGTACAATAAGCCATGCTTAGTAGGCTGTAAAGATATCACCAAACTTTTCCATACAGGAGATATTATAGTAGTAGATGGGAAAAATGGATTTATACACGAAAAAACGACTTAATAAAGTCGTTTTATTTGTAACCTGGTGGTTTCAGGTGGAATCGAACCACCGACACGAGGATTTTCAGTCCTCTGCTCTACCGACTGAGCTATGAAACCAAATGGCGGTTCCGACGAGAATCGAACTCGCGATCTTCTGCGTGACAGGCAGACGTGATAACCGCTACACCACGGAACCATTGGTTGCGGAGGAAGGATTTGAACCTACGACCTTCGGGTTATGAGCCCGACGAGCTACCAAGCTGCTCCACCCCGCGATATAAAAATCAAAATGGCGGAGAAAGAGGGATTCGAACCCCCGCGCCGTCGCCGACCTCCCGGTTTTCAAGACCGGTCCCTTCAACCAGACTTGGGTATTTCTCCGTTTTTCAGATACGAATTGATTATATCACAATTATTTTATGAAAGTCAACAATAATATATGATTTTTTTACAAAACTAAATTCTTTTAAAAATTCCATTATTTATGTGAATTTGCAATTTTCAAAAATTTATGTATAATAACTACTCAAATTGAAGGGGGTTTTTATGGAAAATACAGAAAAGTACTTTTCTCTTGTATCAGATAGGATCGTAGAATTGCAAGAGGAACTTAAAAGCGTACAAAAAAAGAAAGAGAATTCTACACATACAAAAACTATTGAAAGATATCAATTAGAAGAAGATTTTATTACTAAAAAAATTGCTTACTTAAGTAGATTAGTAAATTTACCTACATTGATATTAATTTCTAATCTAACAGAAGAACAAGTAGAAGAATTACGTAGAGACAAAAAGATTCCAGAAGATCAAGATGCATCTTACTTAATTCATGCGTTTGGGTTAAAAAATTTACAAAGCTTTATAGAACAACCAAAGATTGTAACAATGAGTCATATCAAAGATGCTTTTATTGGGGATTTTGATGCTTTAGCAGATTTCTTATCTATGCAACAAAGAAACTTAGAGATAATAGGTCAAAGAGAAAAATTATATGGTGTCGGCTTGAATAAAGAAATGTCATATTTGAAATTATCTCATGAGGAAAGAAAACTAAATTTAGATGAGGAAAACACCAATACTCTAATAGGACAAGCAGATAACGATTTCAACTTACAGGATTTAAGAGAAATTTCAGAATTAATAGCAAATTCTAACAAGAGATTGCCTATTGAATTCATTCAAAAACATAGCGAAAAAGTTGTTAAAGAAAATCCAGATATGAAAAAAGTTGTAAAACGCTTATCAAGAAAAAGATGGTTTGGATGGATGGACAAATTTTTACCAAATAGAAGAAGAAAAAGGGAAAAAGAATTTATGGATTCTCTTGTAGCTTATTATGACAATAGTTCTGTTGCAGCGGATTTAGATATCGTTTCTAATGATTTATTCTACAAAAGTGATGAAGAGTTAGTAGAATTTACTACTCAAGTTCAAAAAAGATGTCGTATCAGAAGAAACCAGATTGTAGCAAGAAGAAATCATATTAACATTTCTAAACAAGTAATTTTAAACAAAATTCGTGTTTTAGAAAGTGAACAAAATAGTTTAAAAGATAATTTTACATCTTTAATTCGTACAAAAACAAGCTTTCTTCCTAAATCTTTCCAAGAACAGATATGGAAGGAGCCAAATTTAAAACAATCTTGTATGAATGAAGCTTGTTATTTAGAAGAAAAACAACTAATCGAAAAATTAACTAATTTATTAAAGGGTCAAGCTACTACTTCTTTAACAACAATTTCAAATAATATAGTAGAAGTAAATCCTAAAGTAAAACAATTGGTTGCTTAAAAAAAATAGTGAAATCACTATTTTTTTTGTAGTCAAATACTACCACCTTCCGTTATTGCTAGTTAGAGTTTCTGGTAAATCAAATATTTTATTTTGTTTTGCTATATTTATTCTATTTGCTAAATCAAGCAAAGTATAAATAGACAAATCTTTAGAATTTTCTAATTTTGAATTCATCTGTTGCCATAAATCGTCATCTCTAATTAAATCCAACGTTCTATAGCCTTTTTCTGTTAAACATTTAATCTTATGGTCTCTAAATACATCATTATCATCATAACTAAGCTTATCAATTACAGTTAAATAATGTTCTCTATTAAAAATAGTAACTATTCCTAAAACATCTTCCATAGAAAACTCTGGCATTACCTCCTGCAATTTCCAAACAGCTAACGTTTCTCCATAGGGAATCTTTTCTATCTCTATTAGCACTCTTCTAGCACATTCATTGTTAATTTTCATTTTTCCACCTCAAAGACTATTATAACACATTTTTTAACGTGTTCTTACTTTTAAAAGTTGGCTATTATTTACAAGCAATGTGCTATAAGCAAATAAAACATCTTGATTATCAAAAGATACATACTGATCTAACAAAGAGAAATCTATATATCTTAAATCTATCAATGTTATCTTTTTATAATATGGAATTAGTAAAGGAGCAAAACTACTTCCAAAAGAATCTCTAAAAATAATTAATTCCCCTTCTACATCATCTGTCTTATTTTCTATTTCTATTAATGCACTTGGTCCACTTAAAAAGACATCATAAGAGTCAACACCAGTTAACTTCTCATCATCATAAACATTTTTTTCACCATACTCTAAATGCCATACACGGGCTTTATGAATACTATTATTTGACAAATAAACAAGTTCATCTGGTTTGGTAAAAGATGGAACTTTAGAATAAGAGGCTCCATAAAACATATTGTAAACATTCTCTTCATAGCTTTCTTTATTGTAGTCAAAAGTTAGATAATCGCTAAATCTATTTACAATTTTTTGATAAGATGGCTGCTTTATATGGATATCTGTTTTATAATAATCCTCTAAATTTAATAAATCAATAATATCTATATAATCTATTTTTATATTACTCTGAAGAGTTTGTAGTAGTTTACTATAATCTAATGTCAAATACTGTTTCTGATCTAAGAAATAAGCTTTATCTGGAATAATTGTGTAAAACACTTTATTATTTTGCAAATATATTTCCTTTATATAATTTAATTTGTTTATAAAACCATTTATACTAGTTTCATCTAAAGGATAATTTTTTTCTATTACATACCCATTTTTGATATATACATCATTACTGTCTGCATTACATAACCCATATCTTTCAAAAACAGTATGTAGAGAAATAAATTTATCTCGAAATGGAAACTGGTCTGTTAAATATGTATCTAGATTAGCTACAAAATTTTCTTTTAGTTTGTCACTTGTCATTAATTTTCTTCTTTCATAGGAAGAAATCGCTTTGTCCTTCATTAAAAAGTTCAATATTAGAAAACTAAATAATATTCCAACAAAAGAAATTGAAATTATTTTTTCCTTCATCATTAAAACCTAAAGTATATAAACGGATTAAAGGTACTTGAGATAATTGTTGCAACTGATAAAAAGAAAACAACAAAGAAATATACTACTTCCCCAAAATCAATCACTTTATGTAACTTTCCTTTCTTTAAAATATTTATTCTATTTTTTATATATGGACTCATACCTATAATTGCAAATAGAAATATTACAAAATTATTTCTAACTAGATAAATGCTTTCCCTATTGCAAAGAGTGGTATTTAGTCCCATTAAACCTTTTATAAAGTCTAAAAGATTATTTAAATCTGTAATTGTAAATATTACAAAACTAAATATAACTATTATAAAAGTATATATATGTGAAAAAATCCCACCTTTTAAATATTTTTTTAAGAAGAACTTCTCCACTATTAAAAAGATAAAAAAGTAAAGTCCCCAAAAAATAAAGTTCCAATCAGCTCCATGCCATAATCCTGTAAGCAACCAAACAATAAATATATTTCTAATATTTTTAGTAATAGAGCACCGATTTCCTCCTAAGGGTATATAGACGTAGTCCCTAAAAAAGCTAGAAAGGGACATGTGCCATCTTCTCCAAAAATCGGTAATAGAAGCAGCTATTAGAGGATAGTTAAAGTTTTCCTTAAACTCAAACCCAAACATTTTTCCGAGTCCAATAGCCATATCAGAGTATCCTGAAAAGTCATAATAAATTTGAAAAGTAAAAGAAAGTGCCACTATCCAATAGGATAAGAAAGTCATATTAGTTCCCATAATATAAGAATACAAATGGTAAAAAGTGTCTGCAATTAAAACTTTCTTACCAAGCCCTATTATGAATCTAATAACTCCCTCACTAAACAATGAGAAGCTTTCCTTTCTATTTTCTAATTGTTCACATACATCTTTATATCTAACAATAGGCCCTGCTACTAATTGTGGAAATAACGCTATATACATACAATATGTAAAGAAATTTTTTTGACTGTCTACATCTTTTCTATATACATCAACTAAATAACTAATATTTTGAAAAGTAAAGAAACTAATCCCCAATGGTAATATAATTTTAAGTGTATGAGCATGAAAATGAAATAAGTTTGAAAAAGTACTAAAAAAGAAGTTTGTGTACTTATAATAAAAAAGTAAACCAATATTTAGGATTAATCCTATTACCAAATATCTTTTCTTATGATTTTTGCCAATAAATAGTCCACATATATAATTTATAAAACACGAAAATAATAACAAGAGCACATACCACTTTTCTCCAAAGTAATAAAAGATAAGACTAAATAGTAGTAAACAATAGTTTCTCCATTTTTTAGGAATTATGAAGTAACATAAAAATAATAATGGTAAAAAAAAGAAGAGAAAACTTATACTAGAAAATACCATAAATTTCCCCTACTTTAAATTTTCAAAGTTTTCTTTTATCTTTGGTGCTAAATCATTAGACATAATCAAAACTACTAAATCTCCCTTAGATAAAACATAAGTATTTTCAGCTTCTACGCATATCCATTTTCTTGGATTGGCATTTTTTTCAATTTCTTTTACTGCAGTTTCTGCATCTGCAGCATTTTCTAATCTAATAAGAACTACTGAATGTGCTGTAGAACCAGTCATACTTTCACTAGCAATTGCCTCTTTATACTTTATGTCAGCAAAGGCATAGTATTGGAAATTCTCACTAGTAAGCTCCATACTTTCTACCATCATAGGCATTTCATCTTCTGATATACCTTCATAAAGTTTATCCATAATATCAGTAAGCTTACCTTCAATATTTTCATTCTTAGGTTGTTCCTTCTTTTTATCAGATTCTCCACATCCTACTAATAGAAAACAAACCATTAATGTACAAAATACATATAAACCTTTTTTCATTATCAATCATTCCTCCTATTACTTAAACGAATTTGATTATTTCGTAATCGATTTTAACAAATCAATAAATTCTACTTTTGTCATATTATAAGCTTGAACATCAAAATAATACCCTTGATAAAAATAAGTACCAATATAAGAAGTATCATACTGAAAAAGAACCATCTCAATACCATTTATTTTAGACTTCTTAATATCCACGGTATACAAATCCTTTTTAGACAAATCTTTTTCTCCAAAAGAAATTTCTAAATATCTATCATTATTACCAAAAGAAGTAAATACATACTGCATATCCGTATTTCCTGTATAAATTTTATTATATCTCTCTTCTTTAAAATCTGATGGCAACACCTTTTGATCTAACAGTTTAAAATCTGTTACCTCTGTATTACTTTCTTCTATCACATTAGACATTCTAGAAACATCATTTCTATTTTGTAACTCATTTATGTATACTTTATCTAACGTTTTATAATGACTATTTGAAAATGCCAAAACTATAAAAGTAAAAGCACAGATTGGAATAGCAATCTTAAATAAAATATTTAATGATATCTGTCTTTTACTTTCTGCTTTCACAAGAATATCTTCTTTCATTTTTTCTTTATTAAATTCTTCCTCAAAAGTTTCCTTTATTACTTGCTTTATAGACATTTTATTCACCCCCTATTATTCATAAAAACATTCAATTCTTTTAACGTTCTATATAAATAATTTTTTATATTTGATTCACTAATATTTAATACCTCAGATATTTCTTTAATACTGGAATCTGTGTAGTAGTACAAATAGAAAATTTTACTAATGATAACCTTTTTCTTTTTTAGAAAATTCCATACCATTTTTAAATCTTCTTTTGTCACCACTTCTTTTCCAATATCTACATCAGAAGAGATTGTTTCTACTAACGAAACATCCTCACAACTATCCACAGAGGAAAACAAAGATATTAGTTTTGTTTTATAATGAAACCTATAATAGTCTTTTACTTTATTACGTGCAATACCAATAATATAAGACTTGCTCATTACAAAAGAGTTATTCTCTTTTAATTTATTTAGAACATCCAAATAAACATTTTGAACAATATCTTTTACATCATCGATATTAGAACAGTTACAAATTACATATTTCAAAGTATTTTGATAAGTATCACTATATAGTTCATCAAATACTTTTAAGGTTTCCTGATCGATCATTTTGTTCACCTCAACATTATAGTCGTATTTTTTCTAAAAAAGTTTCAAAAATTTTTATTTTTTTTACATTTTTTCTATTTAAGCAAATTAAAACTCGAACTAGAAGTTCGAGTAATAATCAAATGGTGCCTAAGGCCGGACTTGAACCGGCACGGGATTTGACTCCCGCAGGATTTTAAGTCCTGTGCGTCTACCAATTTCGCCACTCAGGCACAACATGGTGTCCCGCTGGAGATTCGAACTCCAGACCCTTTGATTAAAAGTCAAATGCTCTACCGACTGAGCTAGCGGAACAATAAAATAAATAAGATGGCTGCCTCGGCTAGATTCGAACTAGCGCATGCCACAGTCAAAGTGTGGTGCCTTACCGCTTGGCTACGAGGCAATAACTTAAAGTGGTGGAGGGAGATGGATTTGAACCATCGAACCCGAAGGAACAGATTTACAGTCTGCCGCGTTTGACCACTTCGCTATCCCTCCATAAAAATGGTGCCGGAAATAGGACTTGAACCCACAACCTACTGATTACAAGTCAGTTGCTCTACCAATTGAGCTATTCCGGCACAAAATAAATGGTGGGCGATATAGGACTCGAACCTATGACCCCCTGCTTGTAAGGCAGGTGCTCTAACCAACTGAGCTAATCGCCCGGAAAAAAACATTGACAATATAAAATATATCACTAGAACGCTTATTTGTCAATAGTATTCGAAGGATTTTTTAATTTTTTAGCGTTCTCTTCAATCCAAAATGGTAAATGATAGGCCAATGTGGAAAAACCCAAGCTAGTTTCCATGATTTTTTTACGTCTAGACACATTACTTTTTTTATAATCTATGTTCTTAATACTCAGTTTTAACTGACCTAAACTTTCATCTACATCTAAAATTTCTACATTGATGACATCGCCAATATTTACGTAATCAGATATATTCTTCACAAAACCGTGAGAAATTTCAGAAATATGAATTAATCCACTATAGTATTCATCACAAGAAACAAATACTCCATAGGATTCTATTCCTGTTACTGTTCCGCGAATAATTTTTCCTTTCTTATATTTAGTCATCGAACCACCACCGTCATTATATCATAACTTTAAAAATAAAAAAAGCCTTTACTTTCCTACTGTCTTCCATTATAATAACTATCGGTGATACAATGAAAGAGGAAGAAAAGATAAAAGAAATACTTGATAAACTTAGACCTTTTTTAATAAGCGATGGTGGAGATATTGAATTTGTGAAATATGAAGACCACATCGTCTATATTCGCATGATGGGAGCTTGCGTCAATTGTCAAATGATTGATTTCACTTTAAAAGACGGTATTGAGGCGGCTATTCAAGAAGAAATTCCAGAAGTATTAGAAGTTGTAAATATCGGTTCTTACGATTTAGATATGGATGATATGTAAAATGCCTAATGGCATTTTTTTATTTACCTACAATCCAATCTATCTTTGGTAAAAATACAACTCTACTAAAAGAATAATATAAATCCCTCAAAAAGGCTTCATATTCCTCCACCCTTTCTAAATAAGGATCTAAGCAATCCTCCCCTTCTCCCTTTACAATTTTGTCATAGCAGTCAAAATAATAAGAGGGATACAACATTCTAGCATAGAATAACAAGTAATCTTGCTCCTGAAATTGAGTCTTATAAAAGAATAAGTATAAGTCAGATATTTGAAAATTATCTTCAAAAAAAAGTTTCTTTACATAACTTGCTATATCTCTAACTTTATAGTCAACCACCAAATTAGTAGGATTCCAAAAATCAAAATCTTTACTCATTCTACCATGAGAAAGGTAAAGAGGATGCTCTTTTTTTATAATTTGATAAAAGGCAATGGCATTTTCTGCCATACCTATATAGTAAAAAAAGCTATCCTTAATTTTTTTTGAAGTAACGGTTTGTACATGCTTTTCATAAAAGTCTACTTTATTCATCCAAAGTTCATGCCATGGTAAAATTTCTTTTTGATAAACAGGTATTTGAAAGTTTTCTAATAGTTCAAAACTAATTTTGTCTTGTAGAGAAACATATAAAAGTAAATAATTTTTACTATCAATATTTGTAATATACTCCCCATCTTTATTTCTAATAATGGTGTAGACAGGATAATGATTGTCCAATAAAAATTGGTAAATAGAGAAATCTACTTGTTTTTCTATCTCTACTAAAGCATAAGAATCAAAATAATAATGATAATCTCTATATTCTATATTACCTACTTCTAAATGATAATAATATCGGATGGCATTCTTCATACTTTATTCTATACAAAAAAAAGTAAGCTATGCTTACTTTTAATAAAAAACATCATTTAGATATAACCCACAAGCAGGTGCAGTTATTCCCGCTTTCGTTCTATCCTCTTCTTTTAATATTCTTAAAATATCTTCGCTCTTGCGCTTTCCTTCACCAATTTCTAATAATACTCCCACGATATTTCTAACCATATAACGCATAAATCCTGTCCCTACTAAGGAAACCGTAATCTTATCTAAATCCTTTTTATCACGAATGATTTGAGCTTTTATAATAGTTCTTTCATATGTTTCCGATTCACTTTTCTCTTCATCTGTTTTAGTAAAAGATTTAAAATTATGTGTCCCTTCAAGATAATGTAAAGCTCTTTCCATTTCTGCTATTTTTAATGGTTTATTATATTGATATACATAATCCTTTTCGATTGGATTATAGGTTCCCATATTAATCTTATAAATATATTCTTTTCCAGTAACAGAAAATCTAGCATGAAAATCCCCATCAACAATTTCTACCTTTTTTACATAAATATCATCTGGAATTAAACTATTTAAGCTACCTTGCAGCTTAAATAAATCTATTTTTTTACTTAAATCAAAATGAGCCTTTTGATTATAAGCATGAACTCCTGCATCAGTTCTACCAGATGCATGTATAGAAACTTCTTGATCACTATTAATTTTCTTTAATGCTTTTTCTATTTCTCCTTGAACAGTTTTTGTTCTAGGTTGCTTTTGATACCCTTTATACTTAGAGCCATCATAGGAAAACACGATAAAATATCTCATTTTAATCCCCCTATTCTTATTGTAAACTTCTCAAAATATCTTTTATCAAATCATTTATTTCTGATCGATGTCCTAAATGAACATTCTTTTTCTCTAACACTTCATTTTCAAATTCTGTTACCATTGGAAGTGATAAATTTTCTTCTTTAAAAACTTTTATATTTTTAAATATTTCTTTTTTATTTCCTGATAACAATACTTTTCCATCCTTTAATACTACGATTTCATCAGCTATTTTATTTAAAAAATCAATATCATTAGTAACGATGACAACTGTCTTTTGATATCTAGCTTTAATAGTAGATAAAAGAGTAATTAAATTTTTTTTATCTATGCTATCCATACCTATAATAGGTTCATCTAAAAGTAAAACTTTAGGATTGCATGCCAATATTGTTGCTAAAGAAACTTTACGAATTTCTCCACTACTTAATGAAAATGGATATCTAGAAAGATAACCAAAGTCTAGACCTACCATAGTAAGTGCTTGTTCAATGTGTTTTTTTCTTTTTGTTGGCTTATAATTAAACTTTTCTAAGGCATAACTAATTTCTTTTTGAACTGTATCATACATAAACTTATTCTCCGGAAACTGTGTTAAGAACCCAATATTAGAATGAAATGTATCTAAATCACCTAATATACCTTGCTTACAAACCGTATTTTCCCCCACCTTTACATTGCCACTAGTTGGAATCTTTACTCCACTAATAAGCTCTAAAAGAGTGGTTTTTCCAGAACCAGTTGGTCCCATAACACCTATGATTTTTCCTGATGCAATTTGCAAATTAATTTCTTCTAACGCTTTTATGTTCTGTTTACTGTAAGCATAGTTTACTTTTTCAAATACTATTTCCATAATGCATCCACCAATTTTTCTAAATTTATTTCAACAGAAGAAATTGTACCATAATAACGTAATTTATTCGAAAGATTAGCTAAAAATGGTAATTCTAACTGATTTTCTGTAAATATCTTTTCAGATTGTAAAGCAACTTCAACATTTCCCTGATAAACTATTTTACCCTCCGATAAAATTAAGACATCTGTACCTTCTAAAATATCTTCTGAATAATCTGTAAAATGTAAAATAGTCATATTATTTTCTTTCTGATATTTTTTTAGTACTTGCCAAATACTTTTTTTAGTCTCTCTATCAATCATAGATAAAGCTTCATCTAATATTAACAATTTTGGTTTAGTAACTAATGCAGCTGCTAACGCTACTAATTGCTTTTCACCAGCACTCAATTGATGTGGATCTCTAGATAATAAATGTTTAATATGGCACTCTTTTGAAACTACATCTATTTCTTTTTCAATCGTCTCATTTGCATATTCTAAACTTTGTAATGGGAAAGCAATTTCTTCTAAAACATTATTAGTAATAAATTCAGGTTCTGGATTCTCAAATAAAATTTGCGATTGACTTCTAATCTTTCCCATATTTTTAGGATTCAAATATAAACCATGAACTTTAACATAAGTATGTATTTCTTCTAATCCCATTAGAACACGAGCAAGTGTACTTTTACCACTTCCTGTTTTCCCTAAAACCGTATAAAACGAATTTTCTGGGATTTGTAATGACAATTCGTCAAAAATTACATGTTCACCATAGGATAGTGTTAAATTTTGGATTTCGACAATTTTCCCCATTTTCTTCACCACACAGACTACTATTATAATAATATAAATAAAAAAAGTAAAGGAAATTTTCCTTCTAAAAAGTAAAAATTAAGGAAGAAGATATGATATAATCTAAATAGAGGTGAGGATATGAAAACAGATATTGAGATTGCAAGAGAAAAAGAACTAATTCCAATTGAAAAGATTGCTAAAAAGATAGGCATTTCAAAAGATAGTTTAGAAATGCATGGAAAGTATAAAGCAAAAATTGAAATAAAAGGAGAACAAAATCCTAAAGCAAAACTAATACTTGTAACTTCCACAAATCCTACTCCTTATGGAGAAGGAAAAACTACAATGAGTATTGGTATTGCAGATGCACTTTGGAAATTAAAAAAGAAAGCATTAGTTACCCTACGGGAGCCTTCTTTAGGTCCTGTATTTGGAATGAAAGGTGGAGCCACTGGAGGTGGTTATGCCCAAGTCGTTCCTATGGAAGATATTAATCTTCATTTTACTGGAGATATTCATGCTATTACCACATGTAACAATCTATTATGTGCGGCTATTGATAATCATCTATTTCAAGGGAATGAACTAAATATTGACGAAGAAACAATTTGCTTTCCTAGAGCTATGGATATGAATGATAGATCTCTAAGAAGTATTACTATTGGAAAAGGAAAAACAAATTTTGAAAGAAATGATTCTTTTGTTATTACAGTAGCATCAGAAATTATGGCAATTTTTTGTCTTTCTAAAGATTTAATGGACTTAAAAAAACGTTTGGGAAATATTTTAATTGCTTTTAATAAAAAAGGAGAGCCTATCTATGCAAAAGATTTAAAAATAGAGGGCGCTATGACGCTTTTACTAAAAGATGCTATCAAACCCAATTTAGTACAAACCTTAGAGGGAAACCCTGCCATTATTCATGGAGGACCATTTGCTAATATTGCACATGGTTGCAATTCTTTAATAGCTACAAAATTATCATTATCACTTGCTGATTATGTCGTTACCGAAGCTGGATTTGGTAGTGATTTAGGAGCCGAAAAATTTCTAGATTTAAAATGCCAATTAGGAACCCTACAACCTGATGTTATTGTTGTAAATGCTACTACTCGTAGTATAAAATATAATGGAATCTGCCCAAAAGAAGAACTGAATACTCCTAATATAGAATATTTAGAGAAAGGTATTGAAAATCTACTAGTACATATTGAGAACATGAAAAAAATATCTAACCATGTTATAGTATGTCTAAATCACTTTTATAAAGATTCCAAAGAAGAAATAGATTATATTAAAAAGAGAGTAGAAGAATTAGGCGTTCCATTTTATCCTTCATACGCTTTTGAAAAAGGGGGAAAGGGTTCTTTAGAACTAGCAAAAGAAATTATAAAATTATGCGATGAAAAAGCAACATTCCAACCAATTTATAAATTAACAGATTCTATTCAAGAAAAAATAAAGAAAGTGGCTACTGAAATCTACCGTGCTAGTGATATCATTTACACAGAAGAAGCTTTAGAAGCTTTAAAAAGAATTGAAAAAATTGCGAATAAAAATATACCAATTTGTATTGCTAAAACCCAATATTCTCTTTCTGACGATCCTAAAAAGTTAGGTCATCCAAAAGATTTCTCTGTTACTGTTAGAGACTTAAAATTATGTTCTGGAGCTGGATTTATTGTAGTTTATATGGGAAATATTATGACTATGCCAGGATTATCTAAAAATCCAGCCTATAAACTTATGGATATTGATCAAAATAATATTATTACTGGGCTATTTTAAAAGGAGATAAGATATCTCCTTTTTTATGCGATTCTTTTAATTGCTAAATTTTTTCTTCTAACATTTAATTCTGATAAAAATCTTAATACTTTCATTTTATCGTTTCCACTCATTAGTTCTCGCTGACTAATATGGTATGTTCTTAAAATTGTATAAATTGTTGAATTCGTTAGTCCTTTATGTTTCTTAACAATTGCAATTGCTTCTTCCCTACTAGTTTTATCAAATGAAAATATATTTTCATGTTGCTCACTAATTAAATCTAAAAGGATGCCAGCTGGAACATTAGGTTGAGAAAATGCATTTAAGGTAGTCTTTTTTCTTTCACTTTCCATACGTTCAAAATACTGTTGGTACATTTGTCTATGTTCTAAACTCATTCCTTCATTATTTCTTTCATAATAATCTTTTATTTCAACTTGTTTAGGTATTTTTACCTTTTTAATTCCCTCTCTATACTTAGAAACCGCAATCATTAAATCTGACATTGCCCTTAACACAACACTTCTTGTACAATCTAATTGTAAATAGCTAAGAATCTCTTCTACTGACATTCTTTTTTCATAATATAAATAAAACACCTTTTGTACTTTTTCTTTATCTCCATAAAAAGGAATTTTGGAATTATTTACAACTGACCAAAAATAATCAAAGTCATACCCTGGTATTTCTTCATCGATTAAAGATCTCAAATAAGAGTCCAAACTAAGTGTTAGAGTTTCCACTTGACTTTTCGTTAATTCATTCTTTGCTCCAATTTCTTCAAATGTTAATTTATTAGCATAAAAATCCTTCAATACTTCTTGATCTGATTTCGAAAAATACTTTAAATAAGGTTCCACATCATATTCATAAGAAACAGAGGACACAATCTCATCATTTTCATATCTATAAATTGTCACAAAAATTCTTTCTATCCTATTTTTTAAACTTGTCGCTTTTTCGCCAAAAATTTCCTCTAAGTCTTTTAATGATTTATAAGGATATCCCTCTAACTCGAATGAATAATATAACAATTCTCGGTCTTGTTGACTAATAGGAATTCTAGGGTCTTTTAAGCTTAGCTTTAAATCATTTCTAGACATATAAGCCAAGCTAGCTCTAGTAAAACCAGCCTTTTTGGAACGAACAGTGTCTAACGCATTTCTTAATATCTTTTTATATTGCTTAGACATATTTGGATGTTCTTTTCTAAATTGTTCTTCTGTATATCTAATTCCATCTGGATTAACCTCGCAAGAAATACCATATAATTTCGCCAAAATTAAACGTTCCTTTTCATTTAAAACCATCTCTGAGACATGTGCTTCTACCTCTCTCCGTATGTCTAATTCATCTATTTTTACAGATGCAACTTTGTGTTCATCGCACGCTCTATAAAACTTGTTTAATATATAAGAAACTCTTATAAAGGTTAAACCAGTTGCTTGCATGATTGCCTCTTTTGTATTTCCATCTAGTTTCATTTGAATAACATTTCTTTCCTCACTAGTTAAGGATAAAGATTTAAATAATTCTCTACATTCTAAAGTGTTATATTTAGCATTTAACTTATATATTCCAAAACGATAGCAATCAATTTTTAAAAGTCCACTGGCAATAACAGTAGGAACCCTTCGTTGCTGATTTTTTTTCTTTTTATCAATGCCATGTAATCTTTCTATTTCTTCATAACTCTTTTTTTCTATTAAAAACTCTTTTAACATCGTTCTTGTTTCATCTGCTAAATCAATAGATTCATCTAAAATATAAGGAATATAAAGACTTTCATCTATTACTTTTTTATTATTTCTTCCTAAATATATTCTTAATGCACTCCTCTTAGCCTCTTGTAACTTAGAACGTGCTTCTTCATAGGAGATTTTTCTTTCATCAGCAATTTGTTGAATAGAATATTTCGGAGATTCAACACCATAATAGCTATCTAAAATAGAAATTTTATCTTTTGAAAGATTCTTCAAACATTTATCTCTAACAGATTCATATTTTTCTTTTGTAAAATTTAATTCTCTATAACGAAAAATTCCATAATGAATCTTTTCTAATCTTCTAGATAATTCTCTTAAACTTCCTAGCCCACTTACTTTAGTAATTCCTCTATCAAGTAAATTATCTTGATGAAATTTACGGGACATTAAATAATCATATTGATTAAGAGTAAATCTATGTTGATTATTAACAAGAGAATCATATAAGCCAGTAATTGTTATTTCATTTCTTTTATGGAATCCAAATAACAGTGCATTTACCTCTCTTTCTGCTGTTCTTTTAGATACAGTATTCGAAGTAAATTTTTCTCGGTCACCATCAAAATAACCTAACAATAATTTTTCCATACGTGGCGTTAATAAAATATTATTTTCTTTTATGATTTCTATAACTTCGCCATATGTAAAATGATTCCACATGTTAGCAACACAATCAGCACTAGTAGTTACATTTTCCAGTTTCTCATCCAAATTCATACTAAATAATTTAGCACCATACTGGTTAATAACATTTTTTCTGAATTCTCCATACAATGATTTTATCGTAGAATCTTGCATAGTAATTTTTTCCATTAAAGATTGATAGGATGCCTTATAAGTTTCAGTGTCCATGCCTAACTTGGCTATAAAGCGACTATCTTGTGGGGAATAAACGCTTTTTATTAATAACTTAAAAATAGCACGTTCTTCCCCTGATAGAGTATCTCTAAAAAATAAATATTGTATAATTAAATCTAGATTCATAGGTTCAACATTAGCATCTTCAAAATTCTTTTCCAAATCTGAAGGTAATTCTAAATTATAAGTGCTACCATGTTTTAAAATGGCGTTTCGTAACTCCTGGACACAAAGTCTTTCTATTTTTCCTACATATCCAGCAGAAAGGGATAATCGCTTAGCAATTTCTTCTCTTGTTTCTTCTGACTGATTAAAAACTCTATTATAAAATACATAGTAATAAAAAGGAGGTAATAGTAATTTAATAGAAAGTAATATTCTTTTATCTTCTATAGTATTTAATATTTGATCAAATCCTGTTTCTTCATAAGCAATAAAATCGGATAATTCAGAATCTTCTTCATCACCAATTTTTTCATTTAAACTACTTGGATTTAATTGAAAATTTGTCTTAATCAATTTAAATCTTTCTACTGTAACATTCAGTAATTTTTGAAACTCTTCATCATTAGGAAGTTCTTGACCTGCTTCCATAAAAGCTTGCTTCATTCTATAATATTCTCTAACTTTTGTAATAAAACCTTTAGGTCTTCTAATATCATGGTCATATTTTGATAATGCTGAATTTATAGCATTTCTGACAACAACAGTTGCAAAAGTAGAAAATTTAGCAACTCCCCTTGTCTCATCATAGGCATCTATGGCGTCCATAAAACCAATAACACCTTCATTAATAACATCTAAAAGTTCGTAACTATGAGTAACATAGCTTCTAGCTTGCGATACAATTAATCGCAAATTTGTCTTGATTAATAAATCCCTAGCTCCTTTATCTCCTTGTTTATATTTACGTAATAATTCCATATTAGAAGCATCAGTTGCTTTAGGATACGATTTCATAATAGTAATAAATTCTGACAAATTATCTCTAACATAATAATCGAAATCTTCTATTTCAGCCAATAATTCACTCTCCATAAAAATCCCCCTTAAAAATATCGTTATATTTTAACATAAAATGTCAAAGAGCACAAATTAAAAAAACCTAAAAAGGTTTTTTATTCCATATTTCGTAATGTTTCTTTTAACCAGGATAAAATTCTTTCCATAGACTCTTTTTCAACTCGTTCATGAACAGAATGAATATCATATAAATTGGCGCCTAATACACAGATGTCAAGGTCTTTGATAGCTTGAGCAAATATCCCACCTTCTAGTCCAGCATGTACGTCTTCTAAGGTAATGTTTTTAGAAAACATACTTTGATAAGTATCTACTAGTAGTTGTCGTAAAGGAGAATCTTCTCGAAATGTAAAAAATGGTTTCTTATCTTCTAAAAAATATTTTAAATGATATTTTTTAGCTACCCGTTCTGCCCTACTTACATAGAAGTCTTCAAATCCTACAATGCTACTTCGAATACTTAATTCTATTAAAACCTTCCCTCTATCTTGGGTAATAACTCCCAGATTGCTAGAAGTAAGGGGAAAATTAACATCATTTCTTTTTAAAACTCCATCTTCTATTTTATTTAGAAATCCTATAATATTTAAGCTTTTGCTACTGTCAATTGATTCTGTTCTTGCTTTCATTCTTCTAAAATCTATTTTAATATTCTCATACTCTACATGATAAAACTCTTTAAAAAATTGAACATTGGCACTCAAGTCATGATTTGTGTTAAAAATACATTTAGCAGAACTTGGAATTACATTCTCCTTAGATCCTGCCTCTATGGAAACAATTTCTATATCATCAATATCTTTTAAAATATTAGCTAAAATCTTAATAGCATTTCCACGTTTTAAATCTATATCTACACCAGAATGCCCACCTAATAATCCACTAATCGTTAACTGATAGGTACTCTTAGCACTTGGTGATAATTCATACGATGTACTTACTTTAATACTAGCCATACCTGCACAAGAAACTTCTATTTTATCTTCTTCTGTTCCATCTAAACTAATTAGTCTTTTTCCTTTTAAAGATTTATAATTTAAGTTCTTTGCTCCATTCATCGTTGTTTCTTCCTGTGTTGTAAACACGGCCTCTATTGGAGGATGCTCTAAAGATTTGTCGCTTAATAATGCCAAAATAATTGCAACACCTGCACCATCATCAGCACCTAAACTACTTCTCTTTGCTTTATAAAATCCCTCTTCCTCATACCATTCAATTCCCTGATTATCAAAGTCATAAAATTCATTGCTTGTACAAACCATATCTGTATGAGCCTGTAAAATAATAGGATTACATTTAAAAGGTAAAGTTCCCTTCTTTTTAATAATTACATTAGAGAAGTCATCCACTTCATATTCTAATCCATGTTGCTGTGCAAAATGAACTAAAAATCCCGCTATTTTATCTTCTTTTCCAGAAGGTCTTGGAACATCTAAGATTTGTTCAAAATAATAACTTGCGCTATTCTTCTTTGTCATACTATCACCTAATATCATTATATCATCTTCTTCTAAAAAAGGCACGAAAAGAAGAACCACTAAAAATGACAAATAAATTTCTTTATTTGCCATTATATTGCCTTTTGCATTTCAGATATTTTTGGGAAATAATCCTCCAACAACGATGGATTCGTTATTAATATTCTAGAAACAAAATTTGTAAAACGTTCTAAATCAGTTTTTGTTATTCTATTATATCTAATAAAACTTTTAGGGATAAATTTTCTAGCACTCACTGGAATCATATTATGACCATTGACATTTACTGATTCTCCATTATGCCATGGAATAACATCTACAAACGGATCTGTTAAAAAGCTACCACTTTCTAAATGAAAAAGTTGAAACTGTTTATTATGAACAAGTTCATAATACGTAAAAGGACATTTATCTTGTACTTCTTTCCATTCTTCAAATGGTAAAGAAGATTCTCTTGCAAACTGAAATGTGTAATCATCTGAAAACAGACCATAAATATCATCTACATTATAGGACTCTCCAAAAAAGAATTGGAGTGTAATTTTTTCTTTTATTTTTCCAAATAAATTTATATTAATATTCTCCAGTGAACAGCTACTTTTTTTCACAATATACCTTCTTTCGCACCCCTATCGCCATTCTTTAGTGATATATAGTAGCACATATGAAATAGATAAGTCAATGAAAAAAGAAAATAAGCAACTTTATTTTCTTACTAAAAAATACTACCTATTTGCTTTTGAATAGACGCACTGACATCACTGAGTGTTTTTTCCTTATACTGTTCATATTCAATTAATTTTTGAGAAGCTCTTTCTCTTTTTTCTTCAATAGAAATAACTCTTTTTCCATTTAGAAAGCAACCATTTAAATCACCTGACATTAATATCGTTCTAAAATTCTTTTTCGCTGTAGTATCACATAAACTTTTTGAATCTAATGAAATACTTAAGCCTGTATTTGATAAATTGCAGCCAATTCCTATTAAAGGCCCACCTACCGTTATAATGTCTAACAAATTAATTAAAAATTTACTCAAGTCAATACCTGATAAATCTGTATAGAGGAAAACAGGGATTTCAAATTTCCCTAAAGTTTTAGAAATCACTAAATTGGTATCAGAAAAATTACTATTTCTAACTTCTCTAAAATTTGAAGTATCTGTTTTAGATAGATCAACATGAGAAAAGTCACAACCAAAAATCTTAACACTACTCTCTACATTTTCCTCTTTAGCAGCTAACATTTACCAAGAAGAGTTAAAGTTTACTATGATGTTGGTGCCACTATAATTCACTCTGCTATTTTTAGGATTTCCATAGTTAGCAAGAAAAGCGTTCCAACAATCCTCATCAAAAAATCGCTTACCTAAATCTGATTCTTTACCTGCTGATAATAAAGACCACGATACATTTTCAAAAGAAACTTGACTCAAATCTAATTTCTGCAAAAAATCACCAGATCATACAGGTAATTTTACTATTCTTTTTGGATTTCTTTTATAAATAACTGTTTCAAATAACGAAGTATCTAATAACGCATGATCTAATTTTACTTTTTCTCCATTAGGAACATTCCTTAATTCTTTTTCTACTAATGCACGTAATTCTTCTCGCCCTTTTTTATTTAATTTCATAGTATCCTCCGACCGAAATATTATAACATATATTTTTAGAATTGCAATTTACACTCTTTTGCATAAAAATTACTGTTTCTGAAATACTAAAAATGGTGATGTATATGCAAAATAAAAAAAGGATAAAAATTATTAAAGAACAAATGGGAAATAGTTCTGATATTATAGAAAGAGAAATAAGTAAGAAATTAACCTACGTCTATTTAGAAAGTGTCAGTAGCGATGATAAAATCAGCAACTTTCTTTTGAAGAGTATCGTACATTATGAAAACGTAGAAGACTTATTTAAAGAATTAAAAAGTAATATCTATAATAGCCATATCATTGAAGTAAAAGAATTTAATGAGGTCTATTACTATCTTGCCTGTGGTTATACTTGTTTATTCATTGATGGCGAAAAAAATTATATTGCTATTGAAACAAAGGCTAGTTTAGATAGAAGTGTAGCTGAGTCTACTTCAGAACCCTTAATACGTGGACCTAAAGATAGTTTTACAGAAAATAATGCTACTAATCTAGGACTTATTAGAAAGCGTATTAAAGACCCGAAATTAAGAATTGATGAGTTAAAATTAGGAAGAAGAACAAACTCTAAAGTCTCTATTATTTACATAGACGATATTGCAATTAAAAAGAATGTAGATACGATTAAAGACTCTTTAAACAAAATTGATATTGATGCAGTATTAGATACTGGTTATATTAGAGATTATTTAGAAACCCATGAAAAATCTTTATTTCCCAAGATGATTAGCACGGAACGTCCTGATTTATGTTGCCAAGGAATTTTAAATGGGAAAATTGCTATTATGGTCGAAAATAGTCCTTATGCATTAGTAACTCCCGCCATTCTTACTGATTTCTTTAAGAATCCAGAAGATTACTATTTAAAATTCACTAGTAGTACATTTAGTAGAGTAATTAAGTTTATTGCCTTTTTTATCACCATCTTAACACCAGCCTTATATATAGCATTAATGACATTTAATCAAGAGATGATCCCTGATCAATTAATTATTTCTCTTGCTACGCAAAGAAGTCAAGTACCTTTTCCAACCTTCATGGAGGTCATTATTTTCGTTATCATTTTTGAAATTTTAAGAGAAGCAGATATAAAATCCCCCAGTGCAAGTGGCGCTAGTATGAGTATTGTAGGAGCCCTAATTTTAGGGGATGCAGCTGTATCTGCTAGCATTGTTTCTCCATTTGTAATTATCGTTGTTGCGATTACCTCCATTTGTGAACTAGTGTTTACAGATATGGACTTCATTAATGCAATTAGACATTGGAGATTACTTTTTATTTTCTCCACCGTTTTTACAGGAATTATTGGGGTAGTAGTAGCAGGGCTCATATTAATTATTAAACTTGCTAGTTTAGAGCCTCTAAATACGCCATACTTGATGCCATTTAGTCCATTTAACTTATCAGGCATGAAAGATAATATTCTTTTATTTCCAACCAATAAAAGATTTAGACGTCCAAACTATCTTACAAAAAATACGAAAAGAGGAAATAATATATGAAAAAAATATTAATATTTTGTTTATTTCTTTTACTAACTGGTTGTTGGAACTATCAAGAATTAAACGAGTATGCCATTGTAACAGGTATGGCAGTAGATATTAAAGATGGTAAATATCAAGTCTCTTTTTTAATAGCAAATGGAAATAAAACAGAGCAGGAACAAGCAAAAACTAGTTTATTATCTGGTGAAGGTGAAACTATCTATAATGCTATTAAAGATATTAGTTTAGCAAGTCCTAAAGAGCTATATGTTAGTCACTTATCTGTTGTTATTATTTCTGAAGAAGTGGCTAGCGAAGGGATATCTAATCTCTTAGATTATTTATTAAGAGAACCTCAATCCCATCAAAACTTCTATTTATTAGTATCTAAAGATGTAAATGCTGCTGATATCTTATCTATTTTATCACCTCTGTCTGATTATCCTTCTCAAAACATAGCTGCTAACATTTCAAATACATCCAAATTACAGGGAAAAATTAGTGATGCTAGTTTTAATCTATTTATGAGTAAATACTTGAGTACAGGATTTGAGCCTATTATCAACAGCATCACAATTATAGGAAATATTAAAGAGGGCCAGTCAGCTGATAGCCAAGACAAAACAAAACAAGATGCCTATACCAAATTAGACTCTCTAGCAATCTTTAAACAAGATAAATTTGTAACCTGGGCAACTCAAGAGCAAAGTATTGGAATAGATTTAATTTTAGGAGAAATTGAAACTTTATATTTTAATGTTCCTTGTGAGAATAGTTTTGCAGTTACTGTATCTAACGACTATGAAGTGAAATATCAAATTGAAAAAGATAAAATTAAAGTAAGCGCTACAGCAGAAGGAACTTTACGTGAAGTAGATTGCAAAATTAATCTAGAAGATGAAGCAGATATTAAAAAGCTTGAAGAAGCTGCAGCGGAAGAAATGAGAAAATATATAGTAGATGCTATTCAACTGGCTAAAAACAATAAAACAGATGTCTTTGGATTTGGCTCTAAATACTATAAAAAATATCCTCGAACATACGCCAAGATTAAGGATTGGAACAATTTCTTCGTCACTTTACCTATTGAAGTAGAAACAAAATTTGAATACACTAGAAAAGGTTCTTTAGAACAGAGCTTAGAAAGAGAGGAAAAATGAATAAAAAACTAGCTTATACAACCATTTGTTACTTTTTATGTCGTACTTTCTTTATCGGAATAACATTTTCTATTTTAATAAAAGAAGCAAAACAAGATGCTTGGTTATCTGTAATACTCGCTTTTATTATTGGTTTTATTCCTGTCTTATTAATTCATTATATTGCCTCCTTTAAGCCAGAAAAATCATTAAAAGAAAAATTTGAAGAGTTATTTCCCAACACATATAAAATATTGATTCTTATTACTGTAATAGTTATTTTTCTCCTTAGTTGCCTTTCTTTTTGGAATTTATGCAATTTGATTACTAGTCAATTTCTTAATAAAACACCAAAATTCGTTGTTGGCTTATCTTTTATCATCCCTATTCTACTTTTACTTAGTAAAGAAGAAAAAATAATTCCAAGAGTTTCTACCGTTCTTTTCTACTTAAGTATCACACTTTTTATCCTAAGTTTTATAGGACTAGTCTTTCAATTTGACTTTTCTAATTTTGCACCATCCCTTCTAAATTATCCTGTAAAACCAATTATCTCCTATATTGATTTTCAAGTATTTCCCATCTTTTTATTGTTATTTTTTCCAAATACAGAAATTCAAAATAGCCTAAAAAAAGGATATATACTATCTACTCTTATTCTTTTCATAAATGTAATATTAATTATTGGTGTTTTAGGAGTAGAACTTGCTACTATTTATCAGTATCCTGAATTTCACATTTTAAAAAGGGCCTACCAAGGAATCCTATCTTATAGATTAGAAAACGTCTTAGCTACACAATGGATTTTTGACATTTTTATTTATTGTACAGTAAGTCTAAAAGGATGTAACCAACTATTAAATTTAGAGAAAGGATGGAAAATGCCAATTTTACCTATTGGTATGTTACTAATATTTTCTCATTTATTTAAAGATACTACAATTGCAAATACATTAATTACAAGATACTTATGGTACTTAATACCAATCTTTTTTACAATTATTATTTTATTGCTATGTATTAAAATTTTCCACAAAAAAAGGAGTAACCCCCCTATTTCAAAAACTGATAGCCTACAAATGCTAAAACAATAATACCCACGATAATTAAGATAATAATTAATACTTTTAATAATCCATTGTGTTTCTTGATGTCTTCACCTAAGCTCAATAAATCTTCAAAATCACTTTCCGTAAATCCTAAACTAGATGTATAGAAAGATTTATCTAAATTTTCTAAGCTAACACTAACTTCATCTTTTGATGTCTCTTCCTCTTGGCGTGCTTCTTCCTTTGCCTCTTCAATTATCTTTTTTATAGATCCAGAATCCCCTACCATCGTATCAGCTTTTAGGTCATCTAATAATCCTAAATCATCTGTTGGATTATACTTCGTTTTTGATTGAATGGAAGCTGTATCTACTAACTCTTTTAAAACTTCTTGTTCCTCTGGAGTGGCCTTTAAATTAATCTTCTTAATTACATCGTAGTTAACATTTTTTAATTTACGATACTTATCATCAGGTTCCACTCTTTTTTCTTTTGCCCGTACTAAGACATCTCTAATATCGTAGGTTCTATCCTCTTCTTTTTCAGAAACTAGTTCTTTTGGCTCTTCCTCTTCTTCTGGTGCTATTTGGCGATACTGCTTTTGTTTTTGATATCCTTCACGACTTTGAATCATTTCTTTTACTCGTGTAATATCAATTTCATTTGTTTTATCTATTGCTATTACACTCTCTATATTAGTATAACTATCTAAATCTTCTATATTTTTATACAAATCTTTATTACGTGTGCTTCTATCACCATGATTATGATAACGTTCCATTCTGCTCGCCATAGCCTATCACCTACTATTCATTATATCATAAAAAGCACTTTTTTGAATATTTTGGTTGCATTTTTCAGTACTTTTCTTTATAATTTTTATTGGAGGTATTAATTATGAAAGTGAAAGTAAATCCAGATGTTTGTATTGGATGTGGAGCTTGTCAAGCAATCGCTCCAGATGTATTTGAAATTAATGATGATGGTGTTGCTCAAGAAATTACTGAAGATGTAAAAGATGAGCTAGTAGAAGATGCTGCTGACGCTAAAGAAGGATGTCCAGTAAATGCCATTTATGAGCCTGATAAAGAAGTAGAAGAAATGGCAGCTTAAACAATATCAAAAGATATTGTTTTTTTTATAAAAAAAGATTTGCACATATATGTGCAAATCTTTACTATTATTTTTGAGTTTCGCTATATAATTTTTTCACTTCTTTAATGCTTAGTTGTCTATATTCTCCAGATTTTAAACCATTCGTACTTAAAAAGCAAAACTTTTCTCTTTTTAACTTTAAAACATTATATCCAATTGCTTCAAACATTTTTTTTACTTGATGGTTTCTACCTTCATAAATAACTAATTCTACTAAAGTATGATTCGTTTTTTTATCCATTTTTTTAATTCTAGCCTTCGCCTTACTAGTTTTTTTACCATCAATTACAACACCATTGCATAGTTTTTCAATATCTTGTTTCATAACAAGCCCTTCTACTTTTGCAATATAAGTTTTCTCTACATGATTTCTTGGGTGAATTAATAAATTTGTTAATTCTCCATCATTCGTGAGTAAAAGAACGCCTGTTGTATCGTAATCTAATCTTCCAACAGGATAAACTCTTTTATCATTTGGTATTAAGTCTAATACTGTTTTTCTATCTTTTTCATCCTTAACAGTAGTAACCACTCCACGTGGTTTATTTAAAAGATAATAGACTTTTTCTTCTTTATTACTTAATGGTTTTCCATTTACTATAACAGAATCATTGTAATCTACTTTTGTTCCTAATTCGGTAATTATTTTTCCATTTACTTTTACCTTTCCACTTACTATTAATTCTTCTGCTTTTCTTCTAGAACAATATCCTGATTGTGCTATTACTTTTTGTAATCTTTCCATAATTCACCTTTTTTCATAAGAAAATAATGTTACTTACAAGTATATTCATTTTCTTCTAATGCCTTTTTCAACTCATCTCTACTAGAATTAAGCCCGTATTTTATTTTATCTTCCTCACTTAAACTAGCCGCAGTAATATCCACAGTAAGAGTTACTTTATTTTTACTACTAGAAACTTGCGCCTTAATACCTTCCACTTCATTATATTCTTCAGCAGAACTTTCTGCTGCACTTTTATATTCTGCTATTGTCGTATCGTTATTAAATTCCCCAAGTAATGTTCCTGTTGATTTCATAGTTGCCTTTTTTACATCTTTACCAGAAAAAGTGAATACATATTTAGACTCTAAACTAAAATCATCTGATTCTGACAAATTAGTACATACAAGTCTGTCATTCTTACATCCAGTTAAAAATAAAATAGCAAAAATCATCATTATACTAACTTTCTTCATATAGACCTCCTCGCCTCATTATAGCAAACATCCATTAAAAATTCAACTAAACAGGAAGTAGCAAACAATGATACTAGCTGTTATTCCTACTACATCAGCCAATAAGCTAACTTTTAATGCATATCTTGTATTTTTTATACCAATGCTTCCATAATAAAGGGCAATTACATATAACGTTGTATCTGTACATCCTTGGATAGTAGAACCAAGTAAACTATAAAAATTATCTACTCCATATTTTGTATAAATAGTATTTAAAAGGGCTAATGTTGCATTTCCACTAATTGGTCTCATGATAGCTAGGGAAATAATTTCTATTGGTACTTTTAAAGAACTAATTAAAAGATTAATAATAAATTCTAATATCCCACTATCTACTAATATATTGACACTTACTATCATAGCCAGTAAGTTGGGAAATATTGTATAAGCCATTTTAAAGCTCTCTTTACTCCCATCTAGAAAGACATCGTATAAATCTACTTTTTTTCGAATACCATAAACAACAATAATTAATACCATTAAAGGAAGTATATAATTACTCATGATACCTCCTTGCAAATAAAGAATCAAAAATAAGGCCAGCTATAGTTGCTAAAGAAGTGGCAATTAAAGTAGAAACAACAGTTACCGTTGGATCTTTACTTCCATAAAGAATCCTTAAAGCTATAATGGTTGTAGGAACAATGGTAACTCCACTGGTATTAATCGTTGTAAAAGTAATCATACTACGGCTTGCCTTTTTCTTATCTTTATTAATTTCTTGCAAACTACTCATTGCCTTTAATCCAAATGGGGTAGCTGCATTTCCCAATCCAAACAAATTAGCAATAATATTACTAGCAATGTAACTTAGGGAAATATGATTTTTTGGTATTTCTGGGAAAAAAGGCCCTAATACTTTAGTTAACTTTTTCGCCAATTTATCTAGTAAACCACTAGCAGTAGCAATATTGGCAATTCCTAGCCACAAAGCAATTACGGGAAATATTTGTAATAAAAGCTCTAAACTAGTTGTAGTACTCTTCAATATAGTTTCATTCACTTTAATAACATTGCCAGATAACAAAGCAAATACTACTCCAATAATAATGAAATATCCCCAAATTTTATTTACCATAAATTCTTAAACCATCCTAATAAACTCTTATGATATTCCTTAATTTCCTGTGAATAAATTATTTCCCGATAAACTTCTTCCTCATCCAAGTATACTTTTGCATACCCTACACTTCCTTCCTTAGGCTCTTTTGATAGTTCAAATTTAATCATCAAGTCTTCCTCCTCTGCAATAGGATAAGAAAAACTTTTTTCTATAGATAAATTATAGTTTCCATAATACAAATCATCATAAATAGATAAATTTCCCTTTTTTAAAATCGGAATACTTTGATAATTTGAAAAACCATAATCAAAAAGGTTCATATGATCTAAAAAATCATTTCCATCATTTAAAGTAACTATTACTAAATTTAAATTATCTCTACTAGCAGTTGAAACTAAAGTTCTTCTAGCTTTTTGGGTAAATCCCGTTTTTCCTCCTGTCGTATATTCATATTGAAATAATAATTTATGTTTATTAATCCAATAATAAGAATTTTTATTTGTTTTTACACTATGCGTTTTGGTACTTACAATCTTCTTATACTCCTCTAATTGCATAGCGTAACTTGTTAATATTGCCATATCATAGGCACTAGAGTAATTTCCTTCTTCTTCATCTAATCCATTTGGATTATGAAATGTGGTTTCTATCATTCCAATTTCTTTTGCTTTTTCATTCATCATTTCTACGAAGTGTTCTCCACCTACATATTCTGCTATAGCATAAGAAGCATCATTACCACTTCTAAGCATTAACCCATATACTAAGTCTCGTAGTGTCATTTGCTCCCCTTTTTGAATATAAATACCAGAGCCATAACTCTTATCTATTTCCTCGCCTATTGTAACAATATCATCTAATTTTCCAGATTCTACTGCTAGTACTGCCGTCATAATTTTAGAAATACTAGCAACACTTTTCGTTTCATGAATGTTTTTTGCGTACAATATACGTTTAGAATCCATATCCATTAAAATAGCATTACGAGCACTGGTATCAATTGCTAATACTTGATAGGGTATCATTAAAAATACAAACATACTAAACAACCATTTCTTCATACAATCACCTATTTTACTATATGAAAAAAAGGACTAGTTTAGTCCTTTTAATATTGGTAAGTATCTTCTTCCACAAGTACAATACAATCTGCTTGATAAGTTAAAAATTGAAAGTGAAGAGTTCCACCATTACTAACTAAATTCTCTAGTACAATCTCCTTCTCACAACGAGCACAAACACTTTCAAAATCAATATCTGCAGATTTCACTGCCCTATATTCCATACTAATTATTCTCTAACACTTTCTTTTTTTCTTTTCCTAACAAATTTTCATTTGCCTTTTTTACAAAATAAGCACGTCTTTGATTGTGCCTTAATTCTCCACGAAAAGTAACTAAGTCTCCTATTTGTAATTGACTTTGTGTACTAATATCTCTATTATTCTCTATTTTCAGAAACTATTTTCCCATAATGATTATCAAAAAAAGTAATCTTGCCTAATTCACATTCCATATTGTACTCTCCTATTATTAATATCATTATAGCATTTTTTTAGGTAAAAAGAAAAAATACACGTTAGTATATGTAAATACCGTGTATTTTTTGCATTGTTGATTCATTTAAATCATCTATTTTCCATTCATCAGAAACTTTTGTTAAATAAAATGTTACAGTATATTTAACCTTTTCTTCTGATTTTTCCATTAATCCTAATTGATAATCATAATAAGCTTCATCGCTATAGTTACCTTCTTCATCTTTTATTTCATCAGGAATAACGTCAGATGATAATATTTTACTATAATCTCTTACTTCTACTTCCACTTCTACAGTAGCTTTATCTCCATTGATTTTTTCTTCTTTAATCTCATAATCAATGTCTTTATAATGTTTTTTCATTAGTTCTTTATAACGAGATTTTTGTTCCACTGTATATTCTGTATCATGCAGTAAAGTATCTATATCATTTAAGACATTATCATCTAGTTTTTGATAACCATCCATATATGCTTCTACTTTTTTAGTTGGTGTATTTGTCATATCTTTTCCAATAGAACAACCAGCTAATAAAAAGACACATAGGAAAGCCATAAACCACTTTTTCATATTTTTCCTCCCTATTACTAGTTTGGATCATATTTTTTTATTTTATACACCATGGTTCTTATTTTTTAATTTTAAATAATATTTTCTCATAAAATCAATTGGAATTACTAAAAATGCAAAAAATATCATAAGTTCTAATTCATGGAAGCTAAGTCCAATAGTACGAAATACACTTCCACCAAAATAGATTAATAAAAGTTGTACAATTACAATAAAGCTAATAATTACAATAAATACTTTATTTTGTTTAATATTGGCAAATAAATTTAATCGATTAGTCCTAGCATTAAAGCTATTAAAAATATCAATAAATATAAATAATCCAAAGAAAGCTGATAACAGTGCTTCTTCACTTTTATAAAAGTTTTTTATCAAAGATGATTTTAGAAAAAAGAAACATAAGAAAGAGGATAATAATCCTGTCCATAATATCTGACTATACATATACTTATTCATAATTGGTTCATTTTTCTTTTTAGGATGTTCTTTCATATATTCTAAAAGCGGTGGTTCAAAGGCAAACGCTAATCCTGCTAAAGTATCCATTACCATATTAATCCATAGCATTTGAATAACTGTTACTGGTGTATCTATTCCTACAAATGGTCCTAATATACTTAAACTTAATGCACACAAATTAATTGTCAGTTGAAGAATAATAAATTTGCGAATACTTTTAAAAATGGTTCGTCCATATAGAATTGCTTTACTAATAGATAAAAAATTATTATCTAAAATGACAATATCACTTGCTTCTTTTGCTACTTCTGTACCACTCCCCATACTAAATCCTACATCCGCTCTTTTTAGTGCTGGAGCATCATTTACACCATCCCCAGTCATTCCTACTACCAAATCTAATTCTTGGCAAACACGAATTAATCTGCTTTTATCGTGAGGAAGCATCCGAGCAACAACTTTTAATTTAGAAATTATTTTCTTTAATTCTGCATCGCTTAATTTATTTAAATCATCACTAGTTAAAATAACAGAATCAGGCTCTAGTAGGTGAAGTTCTTTCGCAATAGCACAAGCTGTTTCTTTATTATCTCCTGTTAGCATAACAGTATTAATATGAGCTGATTTCACTAACTCAATACCTTCTATTACATTTGCTCTAATATCATCTTTAATAAGTAATAAACCAACTAGATTTAAACTATGAAAGGGAACTGGCTCTTTTTGTGTACTTGTAGCAAGCATCAAGATGCGAATTCCTTCTTTTGCTTTTTCCTGAATATAAGAATTTACTTTGTCTTTATTCAAATACTCTTTTTTCCCAAACTCATTATAATAGTATTTACAAAAAGGAAGAATCTTTTCTGGAGCTCCTTTAATTAGATGAATTCGCTCTTCATCATGGATGGTTGTAATAGCATATTTATTTTGACTAGTAAATGGAATTACTTTTTCTTTTGAATAAGAAATATTACTTTTTTTAACAAATTTTAATATAGCTTTATCTGTAATATTACCTCCAATAACGTTATCTCCATCAAAGCTACTAGCATTGTTGACTGTACAAGAGATTTTTACTATTTTAGATAATTTTGTTTGAATAAGTTCCTGATAAGAATATTCTTTTAAATTTCCAGCAACGTATTTTGTTACTTCTAATTCTCCCTTTGTTAAAGTTCCAGTCTTATCTGTAAATAATATATTTAAGCTACCTGCTGTTTCAATACCCACTAATTTTCTAACCAATACATTATCCTTTAGCATTTTCTTCATATTAGAAGATAATACAAGAGTCACCATCATAGGAAGTCCCTCAGGTACACAAACAATAATAATAGTAACTGATAAAGTAAGTGCATAAAGAATATTAGAAAAAGTAAATCCATTTAAAAATATATAAGATAAAAAAATAATAAAAGCACTTACATATCCTATTTTACTGATTAAATTTGCTAGTCCTGCAAGTCTTAATTTCAAAGGACTAGTAGGTTGCTCCATTTTTAATTCTTCTGCCATTTTGCCATAGAAAGTATCACTTCCAACCTTTTCTACTTGCATAAGAGCTTCCCCAGATACCACAACACTCCCTCTTAAAATGGAACTAGCAATATTCTTTCTTGCCTCTTTGCTTTCCCCATTTAAACTAGATTCATCTACACTAATCATTCCCTCAATAATCTTTCCATCTGCAGGTACTTTATCTCCACTTTCTAAATACACAACATCTTCCACTACCACATCCCCTACTGGTATTTCCATTTTTTTATTATTTCTTTTTACTCGACATTTTATCCTAGAAGCTTCTTCTATTAATTTAGAAAAGGCTTTATCACTACCATATTCTGAAACACTAGATATAAAAGATGCCATAAAGATTGCTAAAAGAATACCTAAAGTTTCATACCAATCAAAGTTTTTCATTAAAAATATTGTTTTTATTGCTAGTGCAATTAAAAGAATTCGAATGATTGGATCTCCTAATGACTGTAATACTAAATGAAGGAAACTATTTTTCTTATAATTTCCTAATTCATTAGTTCCATATTGTTGTCTGCTTTTTTCTACTTCTTCTTCTGTTAAACCAATTTCCTTCTTCATAGAATGCCCTCCTACAAGAATATATTCAGGCATAGAATAATTGTTTTCTATTTTTATCCTACAAAAAAGGACAACCTAGGTTGTCCCTTTATAATTCCTCTATCAGTCTTTATTTTTGTTAATCAAATCTGCTTCTTTTAATACATTATAAATACAAGAATAACTTCTTTTTCCATAAAATTTACAAAACTTTCTAATGCTTACATTAGATCTTCTATATAAATCAATAATATATTTTTTTTCTTTTTCTGAAATCGTATTTATTGGTTTTCTATTCTTATTTCCGTGTTCTAATCTAATTTCATTATTTAATATCTCTTTTTTTAATTTTAATATATATTTTGGATGATAACCTGTAATAGTAGCGATTTCTTGGTAAGACAAAAAACTGTTCCCAGCTAATTTTTTATTTATTAAATCTACTGCTTCTGCCTTCCTATTCATTATTATCACCAACTATCTTATATTTTATCAAAATATGTTATTTTTCTCTCCATGACGTCTACTTCTATTGCATCACGTAACAATTTTCTTACTTGAGCAGGGTTTTCAATATTTTTCAACCACACTTTAGTTCCTACTCTATCAGAAGTACCATG
Source organism: uncultured Bacilli bacterium (assembly GCA_964018915.1). Classification (GTDB taxonomy): domain Bacteria; phylum Bacillota_I; class Bacilli_A; order RF39; family UBA660; genus UBA5578. Next base: position 123,422 of record CAXHRJ010000002.1, read on the forward strand.
AGAATCGATTACTACTGAAATTGTTCCTATCTTTAACATCCTTTGATATAAACTCTCTGTTGTATCTGGATCCTTTAACATATATAACTCTACTGAATTCGTTCTTTTATGAAAAAAGCCAGTTGTTACTATTAATTCATCCTTTGTAATTTGATAAGTCGTAAAGTTCATATGGATAGAGGTTAAAAATCTCTGCCACAATCCAGATGGTTTCCCTTCCCATAAGATTTCAAAATCTACATTTTTTAATTTTTCATCTGTCATGATTAACCTCCATTGTACCTACATTATAGCATAATTTTTCATGGAATAAACCCCTTTTTTTAAAAATCAAAATCAATTGGCTTATTTTTTTCTAAATCCTCCTGTTTATCAACTATTTTGTATTCATTATTAATAGCTTCAGCTACTTGAAACCAGCCATTTACAAGCATTTCTAGTTCTTTTCGAATAGATGGTTCTATAATTGCCTCTTTAATCCCTTCTAATTCTAATATTAAAAGATAGATCAATACATATTTAGGTACCCTTTGCTTAAATCTAGAAAACAATATTTCATCTGCTTTTTCTTTGGCCATATTCATAATTTTTTGATATTCCTGTTTTGTATTCTCATCTACTCGCAAAGTATAAAAAAATTTTTGATAACTAGCTTCTATGATAGAATTTACTATTTCATTAGAATTTCCTTTTTTTAAGGACCAATTCATTATTTCAAAATTAATAGCCATTATAATCAATTGATTTTCTACTACATCATAAATTGCACCACTTCTATCTAAAATAGGTTCTATTTCTGAATTTCTAATACGAACAGATTCATATACTACTGCTGTCATCATTTTAGAATTCATTTCTTTTTTGCTTGTAAACCAACCCATATTATCACCATAATCATTATAACAAAAAAAAGAAATGACATCAATTATCATTTCTCACTATATTCTATTTATTCTTTATTTTAGACACATAAGAATCCACTTTTTGATACCAAGTTTTATCGGCTGCATATTTTGGATTAATCTCTTTTGCAGTAGTTAATCCTTTTGAAAAATAATTCTTGGATAAACCATCAATAAAAGCCATTATTCCTTTATCTAAAGTTTGGTAAGCACTATAGGAACCGCACCCTTTACCCTTCTGTCCTCCTACGTTATTACATGATTTAACAATGCTACTACATGTCCATGCACATCCTGTTTCCTGCAACATAATAGCAGTTGCAAGATAAGGGTCTACTCCTTTTTCAATAGAATAGGAAGCGATCAAGTTTCCCTTTCCTTTTAAATCATCATTTAAAGAACGGTCTAATTTCTCACTTAATTGCTCCATAGTCATATTGTCATAAACTATTTTCTCTGCCTCTTTTTGTGACTCTATCACTTCTGTATAGGCAAGCAAATCTTCGTCATCTATATGTAGTACTTGTCCGAACTCTAACATCTCACTATAATCCTTTTCTACTTTAGTTTTAACTGTTAAAGAGTTCCTAATCATAATCCCCCCTCCAACGATACAATCTATTACTGCTAAAACAACAAGTAATATCGTTTTCTGGCTTGCTTTCACTATAAATCCACCTCATTCTATTCCGTTTTTCTGGAAAGCAAATTTATCGTACCATATTCACTTTAGCCATGTCAAATCTAGTTTACACTTCTTTACATATACACACTCATTACAATACAGAAAAGTAATATTATCTGAAAATAGCACTACAATTGTTTCATCTTTTTACTAATACTTCTTCTAATAATTTTCTAGGTCTTGCATGCGGATCTTGATCCTTATAACCAATTGCAACAGTAGAGATAACTCTTAAATCTGTACTTAATATCTCTTTTAATTCTTCTTCTATTAAACTAGTATTTCCAATCCATAAACTACCTAAATTCATATCTGTAGCACGCAATAATATATTCTCAACGGATCCCCCTATAGATAAAATATCATATAAGTAATTTTCAGCATTGTATTCTGTTAAATAAACCACTATTAAAACAGGAGCTTCCTTAATAATACTCGCAGTATGAGGGGCAGTAGAGTTATCTATATGGATTGTTTTTTGATAGAGCGTATCAGCTATTTTATTTTTTAGTTCTCCACGAATGATTTCAAATTTCCAAGGCTGTCTATTGTGCCCTGAGGGCGCTAAAGTGGCACATCTAATAAGTTCTAATAACTGTTCATCTGATACATCTTTATCTTGATACTTTCTAATGCTTCTTCTTGATTCTATTGCATTTACTAATTCCATTTTATTTCTCCTTTAAAAAACTATAAATAATCTCACTATTTAAGTAAAAATAATTTCCATTCTTTAAAATATATTTATTATCTTCTATTCTATCTATAAAAGATAATTCTACTTCTAATAACTTCTCATAATTTGGTAGATAAGAGGCTGCTTTAATGATTCTTAGCACTTCTTTACTATCCATTTTTTTATTACCATCTTCGCATAACACAAAACGCTTATTGGTTATCACTACACAGATTTCCTTTTCTTTCCCATCTTCTAATAGTTTCGCATGTTCGTCAACTATTTCAATCATTTCATTTGTTTCTAGTTCTATAGGGTACATATTATCACCATATCCATTATAACATAAAAAAGAAGATGATTATTCATCTTCTTTAATACGTCTATGTAAAATATCCTTATAACCATTAACACCTGGCTGGTCATAATAATTAATTTTTAAAAGATAGCTTCCAAGCATAGCACTCATTTCAAAGAAGAAAATAAGATATCCTAAATTCTCCTCAGAAATGGTATCCATTGTAATAATGGAACTAGGAACATGCCCTTCATAATGTGCTTGCGCTACGCTTTCCATTGCTAATTTATTAACTGTATCTAATGTTTTATTGTATTTCTCTAAATAGATTTCTTCATCAGAATGAACAAATATAATCGTTGAAAATAGCATATCTATTCCATCTTGATAATATTGTCCCAAAGAATGTAAGTCTCTAGTATTAACAGTAGATACTGGAAATATCCCTTTTCCCTCTTTTCCTTGTGACTCTCCAAATAATTGTTTTAGCCACTCTACAAAAGAAGCAAGCTTTGGCTCATAAATATCAAATGATTCTACTGTTTTATTCATGTTATAAAGTTCATGCCGCAAAGAAGTATAATAGTAACAATCATCTAAATCTTCTTTCGCTTCTTCTGCGCCTTTAAATAATTCTTTAATAGAGAAATTAGCTACAGCAATAGGAAGTAATCCTACTGGTGTCAAAACAGAGAATCTTCCACCAATATTATCTGGTACAACAAATCTTTGAAACCCTTTTTGATTGGCTAAAGGAAGCAATTCTCCTGTATTTTCATCAGTTGTAACAAAGACACGTTTAGCGCACTCATCTTCGCCATATTTTTCTTCCATAAATTCTAATATCATATCAAAGGCAATGGCTGGTTCTAATGTTGTTCCGCTTTTAGAAATAACATTAACCATTACTTCTTTATCCTGTAAATAATCAATTAAATCTGCCATATAATCACTTGATAATTGATATCCTGCAAATAAGACTTCTGTTTCTGGAGTTCCATAATATGGGGATAAGGCATCGATAACTGCCTTAGCGCCCATATAAGAACCACCTATTCCTATTACTAAAAATACATCACAATTATTGCGAATATAGCTAGCAGTTGATTCAATAGACTCTATACAAGACTTGTCAAGATCATACCATCCACTCATGTTATTATCTTTTAAAAATCTTTCTTTTATTTCTTTTAATTCATAGTCTTCTAACTTTTTGTATTGATATTTTTTAAAGTCAAAATTAATCATTTGACACCTCTTTTTCTAATATTTACATTAATATTATGTGTCTTTCCATCATTTATTAGTTCAATTTCTTTTACTACTTTCCCATCTAGACGTATTTCATCATTATCTCTATTATTATTTACATTAATAATGTAGATAGCATTTTCATACTGATAAGTAATCTTATAACTTTCCCATTTACTTGGGATAGCTGGTAAAATATATAATTTATTTCCTACTTTATTAAACCCTAGGATGCTGGTAATTGCTACACGATAGAACCATCCACTAGAACCAGTATACCAAGTCCACCCACCATGGCCAATAAATTGTGGATTACTGTAGATATCAGCTGCTATTACATAAGGTTCTACTTGATATTCATCTACTTGTTCTTTATTCATAGAATGATGAATTGGATTAACCATCTGATAGCTTTTATAGGCATAATCATTAAGACCTAATTTCAATAATGCCATGATCCACCATGATACAGAATGGGTATATTGTCCTCCGTTTTCGCGAATTCCTACAGAGTAATCTTTGATATATCCTGGATTGTTCTTAGAATTTGAGAAAGCTGGAGTAAGTAATTGAATAAATCCATGCTCTTCATTTACTAGATTATCTTCTACAGATTTTACAATAGATTTTATTTGACTCTCTAAAGCAACATCTGTTAAAATTGACCAACTTTGAGAAATTAAGTCAATTTTACATTCATCATTTTCTTTACTACCTAATTTATCCCCATTATCAAAATATGCACGTAAATAATATTCTCCATCCCAAGCATTTTCTATTAGAGATTGTTTTAATTTTTCATTAAACTCTTCGTATTTTGAAACATCTTCTTTTTTATAAGTAGAAGCGATTTCCATAAAACGATTTACCACTTCATACGCAAAAAAACCTAACCATATACTAGTACCTTTTCCCTTAATACCAACATGATTCATTCCATCGTTCCAATCGCCACCACCCATAAGCGGTATGCCATTTTCTCCCATTTCATGGAATAGCTTTTCCATTACTAGAACTAAATGATCATATAAAGTAACTTTCTCTTCACTATAAGTGAATGACATTCCGCGTTCTTCCTCATCTGGAAATAGTAAGTCACCTTCTACAAATGGTACAAGTTCATCTAAAATAGCAGAATCTCCTGTAATTCTTATGTATTCTAATGTTGCATATACTAACCATAAATAATCATCTTTATAACGGGATCTTAATCCAAAATGATTTTCTACATGCCACCAATGAAGAACATCTCCTTCTTTAAATTGATGTTTCGCACATATCAATATTTGTTTACGGCAAGCCTCACTATCAACAATGCACACATTCATTGAATCTTGCAATTGATCGCGGAATCCAAAAGCTCCACCTACTTGATAAAAGCCTGATTTTGCCATAATTCTAGATGCAAAGGTTTGATATAAGTACCAATTATTAACAATAAAGTCAAATGATTGATCTTCTGTTTTTACCTGAATAGTTCCTAGTTTTTTCTGCCACCATTCTATTGTTTCTGTCAATTTATTTTCAACATAAGAAAGTTTTTCATATCGTTTTACTTTCTTTTGGATACTATCTTTATCTTTTTCACATCCAAGCAAGAATGCAAATGCGATGGTATCCTTCTGTCCTAAATCTTTATGAATATGAATACTTTTAGAAATGACTGCATCTATTTCTACTTGGGATATCTTTTCTGTACTACTCATATAAGCAATGTTATTTTTAAAATCCATAGCATATTTATTTTGAATAGTTAAAAAATTATTTAGTTCATAATAATTACATACTAGATGCCTTACCGTTTTTTCTTCTGATACCCCAAGTACTGGATTAATCCAATAACGAATATCTAAATCTAAGTCTTTTGAAGATACATTTTTAAGAGTAAATAACGCTACCTTCATATTATCATCTGGAGGTACAAAGTATGTAACTTCTAATTTATAGTCTTTATTCTTAAATTTGAATTTACTATAACCCATACCATGAATACAATCATGCCAATTAATGAGTTGATTATTGATACAAATACCTTCTGATTTATCATCTACAATCGTATCATTTGTCCAAGATGTAAGTTTATACTCCCTACTGTTATCAGAATAAGTAAATCCATTATCATTATTTGTAATAACAGTACCAAAAGTACCATTTGTTAAAACATTGGACCATGGCATTGGTGTATTTGGATTCGTAATATGATATTCTCTACCATCATTTGTAAATCCACCATATTCATTTGCAAATACTAGTTCTTCTTCCTCATTAGTATTATCACTAATTAAAGACTGTTGCTCAACATAATCATTAATTTTATTTTCCTTTTGTAATCTATCGATTTGTTCTCTTAAGGAATTGTTATATACCGTATTAAATGTCAATCTAGCAATACTTCTAAATAAATTAATTTGTTCTTCATTCATCTTATTTCTATCTAATAAGATAACACGTCCTGGTGTATTAGAAAAACTATTAACTGCATACATACGGTATAGTTCGTCATTAACTACTTTAGAGATAGTTCTAGCATTTTTTTCATCAGAACTGTTGATAATCACTAAATCTACAAAGATACATTTACTCTTGTAATATTCAAATGTTTTCAACAACTCCTGTACTAAGCTAACAGAACTAATATCGTTAATTTCTACTAATATAATTGGTCTATCCCCACTAACACCAAAACTCCAAAGTGTATCTTGCCCTAGTGTATTACCAGAAAGCATTTGCTTTCTATTTTCATTGATATTAATACGACTAGTCTGATATAAATAGTTAAGCATCATGTTGTATAAATGAACATCTGAACCTAATACGCCTAACTTTTTAGTAGCAGAATTTACCATCATAGTTGCTAATTCAAATGCTTCATCAATAGAATCTTCATCACAGTAAGAATTTACGATAGAAAGAACTTGCTCTTCAGACTTACCAAATCCATTAATCATATAAACAGTAGTCTCTTCACCCGCTGGTATTTCAATACGATTTCGAATACTACTAATAGGATCTAAATTTTCTCCTACATAATTTGTCAATTTTGTATGCAAACCACTTGGTGCATGATAGTTTGTTCCACGAGCAATAAAATGGCTTCTCTCTGTTTCATAACTATAAACATCTAATGGATTTTCAACTAATAATTTACTAACCATATAATATTTATCTTTACTACCACGAATTCTTCTATTCAAAATAAGAGAGTTTGTTTCTTCATGATAGTTAGACTTAATAAACATACTATTAAACACTCTATGTCCAATATCTGCATCTCTCTCACACAAAATTGGTTCAGTATAAGTTGTTAATTCCAATCTTTTTGCTTTTGATGATACATTTTTAAGAGTAATTTTTCTAATTTCAGCATTGTGGCTTTTCGTAACAATAATTTCTGAATTCGTTACAATATCATTATCCACACGCATATATCTGATACGATCTAATGAGAATACAACATTGTATCGATCTGGTTTTACATTTGTTGGAGCATAGGTGTTACTCCATACTTTATTTGTTTCTAAATCTCTTATATACAAAAAATTTCCATATTCTTGCTCTGTAATTTTACGATATCTATTTAATTGAATTGTCTTATATCTACTAAATCCAGAACCTCTATCATTTAAAAGAACACAATACCTAGAGTTAGAAAGTACAGATACTTCTGGTCTAAGGGAAATATAAGAATATTCACGAATATCATTCTCAAATGATTCTTTCTCATAATCGTATTCTTTATATTTAACAATTTTTAAGTCAATCATTGGTTCAATTTGAACTTTTTCTTTATTTAGTACATCAAAAGATTGTACACGAATATCATCATAGAAATAATTTTGAATCGTGTTATCGCATAAATAATTAGCAAGAGAACATAAAATCATTCCTTGATGATGTGCGAAATAAGAGAAGATTGGGGTTCTATCTTCATAATCATAAGATTCAAAGAAACCATAATTTCCATACATCTTTAACTTTTTAAATTTCTGCAAATTATTATAAACATCTTTTGGAAACTTGGTAAGCGCTAAAGCAGAACTATAAGGAGAAAGAACAATTCTTTCTTCCGAATTATCTCTAAACTTTAAGTATGGAGTTCCGAATGCTTTATATTTATAGTTTTGAGAATCATCTAATAAATTGTAAGCTGTTTCACTAATTCCCCATGGCATTTCACTATCGATACTATGCATATACTCTTTTTGGCAGTAGTGCGCAAAATAATAACTTTCATCTATTAAAGTATTTGAATAATCCCTCATCCAAATAAGTGGCATATAGTATTCAAAAGAAGTTCCTGACCAAGAAAGTAGTCCTTTTCTTCCTTGATAAGTTGTGAGTGTTTTATCTAATAGGAACCAATGTTGATTCTTGATATCTCCTTTAGCAATCGCAATAAAGCTTGTAAGTCTTGCTTCACTAGCAAATTTATTGTAATTAAATGGAATTAATTGTTCATTATAGGCATCATATCCACAACTAAACACCATTTCATCTTTGTTAAATAGATACTTGAAATTCGTCTGTCTAATTAAATTTTCTATACGGTTCTTTAAATTTTTACTTCCATGTTTTTTAACAAAAGATTTAGTTACCATTAAAGCAGCTACAAAGTTACCACTATCTACTGTTGAAATAGTTGGAGGATGCATTCTTTCTAATGTCTTAATATTGTACCAATTATATAAATGTCCATGCCATTTTTCTAATTGTTCAACTGTTTCAATTACTTTTTCTATACGATATAAAGCATCTTGATAACTTGTAAACTTTAATTCTGCCGCACTAATCAAAGCCATTAAAGAAAAACCAATATTGGTTGGAGATGTTTTAATATCTTCCTTTGTTTCTCTATTTAATTGATAATTATCGATAATTAAATAATTGTTTTCTTCTTTTAGGAATTGGTCATAAAACTTCCATGTATCTTGCGCTAAAGTATAAAGATTTTCGGTTTCTTTTTTTGATAATTTATTATTTCCTTTATTAATATCTTTACTAATTAAGTAAAAAACAATGTTACTAACAAAGAACACTAAACTAATTCCTAAAGCAATTGAAAAATATTTTCTCTGTATAAAATATACAAGTACTAAAAGAATAAGAGAAACGAAATAGTTTACTTTAAAGTTATTTAAATAAGAAAAAAATGTATTTTTCGTTTTCTTAACTGCTTCATCTGCTGTTACCCATGCAAGTAAATGTTTATGGCTTATACGTAAGCGATAAATTGCTCTAATAAACGCATCTATATACAATTTAGCATTGTAAGGAAGAGCACTAAAAGTAGATAAAGTTCTAATAAATACAGCTTCAAATCCATATGCAATATTCTTATAATGTTTAATCTTTAATGTTCTTTCCTTTTGGATTTTCAATTTATCATTGATATAAAAAATAATAGGTAACAATAGAACTACTGTAACAAATATAATCCACCATACAGGGTGGTTAATACCCGCTAATAAAGCAAAGAATAAGATAAGTAGTAAGAATAAATCTACTAATCCTCTTCGAATATTATCAAATATTTTAAAGCGTTCTATTAAATTTAGAGGAGACTTTTTAGGATTTAACCAAGAAATTACTTGCATATCTCCTCTAGCCCATCTATGTCTTCTTGAGGCATCTGCTAAAAAGGTAGATGGAAAGTCATCTATTACTTCAACATCAGATACAAATCCACATCGAATATAATTTCCTTCTAATAAATCGTGACTTAATATTTTATTTTTAGGAAATAAACCAGTTAATGTTTCATCAAAAACAGCTAAGTCATAGATTCCTTTTCCCCAAAAGCTTCCTTCTTTAAAAACGTCTTGATAGAAATTAGCAATTACTTTACTATAAACATCATATCCACCAATTCCAGCATAAATTTGAGTAAAGAAGGATTGATTAGTAGATTCAACATCTACACTAACTTTTGGTTGCATAATTCCATAACCTTTAATAATCTTTGTATGTGCTTCATTAAAAATTGGTTTATTTAATGGATGTGCCATAGCTCCAACTAATTGAAAAGCTGACCCTAATACTAATTGTGTATCTTGATCTAAAGTAATAACATATTTAATTTTTTTGTTAAATTCAGAAAAACTGTGTCCCGTATAATATTTTTGTTGCTCCTCAAGAGATAATTTACCAAGTAATAGTTGATTAAAATGCTCTAGTGCTCCACGTTTTCTTTCATAACCTAACCATTCTTCTTCTGATTCATTATAGACTCTTTTACGATAAGCGAAATAAAAAATTTCTTTTCCATACTTCTTATTTAATTTTTCAGCACGTTTTAAACCAGCCTCTAAAATTTCATCATCGTATGGTTCTATTTGTTTATCACTAGAAGAACAATCTCCAAGCAATGTAAAATATAAATTATCACTTTTATTTGCTAAATAATAAGACTCTAAGGAATCAAACATTGTTTCTACTTTTTCAGTATTTTTTAAAATCGTTACAATTACTGTCATAGTAGCAGAACTCTTAGGAATTCCATCACTAAAATCTAGTTTAGGAATTGGCTCTGGTCCATAAACTTTTAAATACAATCTACTAGCAATTTGAATAACAACCTCACTAATAGGTACTAGTAAGAGTAAAAATCCAACTAACCTAAATGCAATAAAGTATTTAGAAAGGAAGAATGCTATTACAGTTGTAAATAGTACTACTAAAGATACATAAACTCTTGCCCTTAATTGTAATGGCTCCTTTTTTTGTAGATATTCACCAATGTGTTTATTCTCTTTCGTAGCAAGCGCTATAATACTTTTTGCATATTCATATTCACTTTGTTTCTTTTTCTTAGCATTCTTAATAACCGCACCACGATACATTTGCTTAGTTTCTGTCGTCATTCTTCCATAGTAAGAGTCAATTAATAAAACATATTCTGTTTTACTAACTTTGCGATATAACGCTTCTATCTTCATTCGATTAATTTTAACAATGCTATTAAAAATATTAGCTACTAACATATTTTCATTAGCAGAGTCCTTATAGACTTCTTCTATAATTTGATTTAATTTAATACTTTTTCTATCTAAAACTTCATTTAATTGTTTAAACACATCATTTGATATCTGACCTAATTCCTTTAAACCAGCATTTAATCTTTCTATATAAACTGGTCTACTAATAATATCATCGGTTAATGTAATATAATTCTGCAAATTCACTTCATGATATTTATTAACATCGTTTTCAATTGCTTCAATAAGCGCTTTTACTTCAAAAGAGTCTTGTAATTTTCTCTCTTCTCTCTTACATAGTTCTACTAATTCATCAATTAAAACTAAGTAGGCAACAATTCCTATTGAATTTATTTCATCATAGGTAAATTTATAATCAAAATTATCTTGATACCTATTCAAGTCTTTAATTAAAGTAGAAACATCAACTTTATACTTATTTCGTTTTAAAATTCTACGCATAATATCATATAAATTTACTTTGCCATTAAAAGCTGATTTATATGCTTTTCTATCACTTAAAAATTCACGTGCACTTTTTTTTCTTTCCACGATTAAATAATAGTTATCAATAATCCACTCATTTGTTGTTCCAATATAACAATGATTCTTCGTTAATTGTGTCAAATACGCATAATAGGAAGATAATGTTTTCATGTTTTTCTTATAATTCTTTCTGTATTCTTTCATAGCATTCCTCCATCTATTTTTTCTAATCCCATTATATCAAAAATAAAACAAAAAAAGAATAGTTCTAGTAGGTGTTTAAGCTTTTTAAGAAACAAAAAAAGATAGATTACTATCTTCTTTATAAAACTAATTTCTAAGTAGCAGTTTTATTATTTTTTCATATACTTATAAATTCTTTTAATATTTGGCTTTTTTACTTGCAACATCCCAAACATAAGAAATAGAATTGAAACTATTAATAGCGATTGATCTTTCCTCAAATCCATCAAACAAATCTTCTTCACAATTCCACAAATCTTCTTCTGTCAAGGAAAATTTTGCAAGTACTAACGCTCTATCTTTTTCTGATAGACCAGAAGTTAAGAGGGAAAAAGCTTGATATAAATGATATTTTTTTAATATATCCAAAGTTCTACTATGTTTTTGTGTAAGATAAGCCTTATGTTCCTCTAATAGATCTTGTTGCATCATGCCTTCATACCCTATTTGTTTATAGCCATCATAAAGTCTATTTCTAATATCTCTTGTTGCATAATCTTCCCTCGATAAAAAAATGCAAGCAGTTATAGCATCTTCTGTACTGTCTTTTTTTCTAATTCTATCTAAAATATATTTAACATTTAGCCTTTCTTTTATACAAAAATGTGATAACAAGATATCTCCAGTAATAAAACTGTAGGAATTAACATTTCCTTGACCTTCCTCTATATAATGTTTCACCGCTTCTTCTAACGAGTATCCTTTCTGTTTCATAGCATAATAAATAGAATCATAATTAAACTGATTTTGTAAGCAAAATTCCGATAAAGTTATATCCCCTACCATAATAAAATTCTTTTTATGGTCTAAGTAATGAGAAATAGCTTCTTCTGGAGTATAACATTTTTCTTTAATAGCATGAAAAATGGCACTATAGTTATATTGATTTTGTAAACAATATTGAAATAAAGTAACATCTCCAACCATTAAAACATTTCTTGTATAAGAAGATACAATTTTTTCTATTTCCTTTTCTTCATATTCCTTATCAGAATCTAGTTTTTCTAATAAAAAGTTTTTGGGAACACCTGTTACCAAAGAAATTTTATATATACTATAAAATCCGCCTCTAAAAGGATATTTTTTTGAAATATTCTTTTGAATTGCTTCTACAGCTTCTTCTGGAGTCATACCGCTTTTAAGTCTACGATATAAAGCCTCTTCAGAGACTTCAGCCATTTTCGATATTTCTCTTACCGTATACATACCATCTTTGTATGGATACTTCTTAGCTACCCTATTATTCGTTTTTTGTTTATTTTTAAATACTATTTTTGACTTTTTCTTTCCCTCTTCTATCGCATCATACAAACTAAATCCTTGATTCAAATATTTATATAATGTAGAAGGAGCGAGTTCCACTTTACCTGCAATAGATTTTACAGATAATAGTTCTCCCTCATATTCATATAATTTTCCTGTATACATATTACCTCTACTTATTTGTATTTTGATAATAATTACGTTCAGAGATCTGAATAGATAAATTTTCTAATTCTTCTATTTCTTCCTCTTCTAAAATTCTATCAATATAGTACAAAATTTCTGTTAATTTCATGCAACTTTGATAAGGAATCTCATATCTTTCTAAAATACGCACTTCCTCATCAGATAACCATATTCCATGGTTTCTTTCCTTTAAAAATCTTTTTTCAAAATCTATTTCTTCCATAATCTACTCCGTATAAAGTGTAATTTCATGATTCTTATGAAGTTCTAATATTTTTGTCCATACATCATCTTCTACATATCTATTTTTCTTTGGATGCACTAAATAGCGAATAGAAAATTCCATATGATTATCCACTACTTTCATATAGACAATAGGATCTAATTTATTATAGTAAATTCGATAATCTAAACTAATTTCTTCCATTTCATTTTGCATTTTCTTTGGGATTCTTTTTACTACTTCATTTTGATTAATAATTTCAAGGAATTTTTTCTTTGTTTCTGATACCTCTATGTCTAATGTTGTTTTAACAATAATTTCTGCCCAAATATACTTAAAATTCTTATCTTCATTTTTAATAGCAGTAGTAAGTGCAAAAGAATTAGGCATAGTAATAGAAATACCTGTACTTTGTGAACCATTCTCATTATTGTTTACTTCTAATATTTCAAAGTTAAGAGAACTAATATTAATAACATCCCCTTTAATGCCATTTACTTCAATTCTATCCTCTATTACAAATGGTTTTTTAACTTTTATGTAAATACCTGCAAAAAAGTTAAATATTAATTCTCTAAGGGCAAGAGTTAAAGCAGCTGAAATAAAACTAATAATCGTAATAATATTATCTAGATACTTATCCCATAGTATAAAAATGATAACAATATTTACAATTGTCAAAATAATATTAGATATTTGATAATAGCGAAATGCCCGTTTTTGTTCAAAAATCATTAATATATTCTTCAAACAAATCTTAATAATTTTAAATATAAAAAAAGACAATAACGTCAAAAGAAATGTTAAAAATAATTCTCCATCTAAGCCCATTTTTGCTTCTACCCAAACACTAAAATCTTCTAAGTATCTCATAAATCACCTCTAACGCAATTAAGATATAATACCATATTTTATTATTCCTGTCAAAAAGTTATGCACACATTTGTACATAACTTATTTTTGTTTTTCCTCATTTCCTTTTAAGTATTCTTCTAACACATTTTGCAAAGTTTCAATTCGAATGTCTACTTCTTTACTGTTTGCTAGCATTCCCTTATGATCTAAACATAATTGGACATTGGTTACTGCTATACAGAGTTCACTTTCACGTTCATCAAGCAAATCTGTAGCTCCAGTTTCTCTGTGAACAATAAGCCATTTTCCATCAATAGCAGTAAGTAAATAATCTTCTGGTTTTGCTTTGCTTCCTGTTCTAACTACATAATCTGCTCTTACCTTTAATAAAATCTTATCTGTTAAGTCAATGGTACGAAGAGAATATTCTGTATTATTGAAAATAGTACCTGTATAAACAGTAGTCTCTGTATTTTTGCCCACTTCTGCTTTTTCATCAATGCAAGTTAAGTATGCTGTTCGATAACCATAAGAGATTTTTTTCGCTTGTTCATAACATTCTATTGCTATTAATATTTCACTAGCTGTTGGGGCTTTTTTAGAGTTAACAAAACGAATAAGTGTCATCATACATTCTTCATCAACATCTAACTGATAAATCGTTCTCTTTGTATAATAGTAAAACGAACAACCATTTTCTTCAAACACACCAATATCTCTAGCCCAGTTCGGATCTGTAATTCCTATTTCTTCATCAATTGCTTTTCTTTCTTTAGAGATTTCTTCATACGTTAATAATTGTCCATCTAACGTAACTGGTACATCGAGAGATTGCTCTATAAAAAGGCGCAATTCTTCTTTCAACAAAATTGTTCTAGCAGATATCTGTTTCTCCACACTTGCGGTATTTTTATTCATTTCTTCTAATTCTTTACAATCATTAATTAAGGTTTCTAATTCCGTTGGGAGAGAACTTTCTACATATGAAGGAGGTGTCACTACCTCTGCTTCTTTTACACAGCCAGATAGTCCAACAGTTAAAAGAACTGATAAAGCAAAATTACCAACAAATATCATCTTTTTTGGAAACTTTTTTCCTATCTTACTCATACTATCCCGTCCTATTATCTTCATTATATCATAGATTATTACAAAAAAAGACAATTATTTATTGTCTTTACACTTTTCTAATTCATAAATAGCAGATAATACGCCAAGTTTTCCGTACTCATAAGTAAGTCCCCCTTGCTGATAAGCAATATAAGGTTCACGAATTGGCCCATCACAAGATAATTCTATAGAAGAACCTTGCGTAAAAGTACCTGCTGCCATAATAACTTTATCGCTATATCCAGGCATATCCCATGGTTCAGGAACAGCAAAAGCATCAATTGGCGAACCTTTTTGGATACCTTGACAATATTTAATTAATTTCTCTGGATTATGGAAACAAATATTTTGAACAATATCTGCCCTTTTCTCATTCCATTTAGGTTCTACTTCATACCCTAATTTTTCTAATATTTTACTTGTTAAAACAGCTGTTTTTAAACTACTAGCAACTACACTAGGGGCAAAAAACAATCCTTGAGCAAGAGACTTATTAATCCCCAATGTTGGTCCTACTTCTCTTCCTTCACCAGGTAACGTTAATCTTTCTGCCGCTAATTCTACTAATTCCTTTTTACCAGCAATATAAGCTCCATTAGGAGCAATTCCTCCTCCTAAATTTTTAATTAATGAACCTACTATTACATCTGCTCCTATCATGGTAGGCTCCTTTTCCGATACGAATTCACAGTAACAGTTATCTATCATAATTATTACTTTTTCATCCACCGTTCTAATATTCTTTATAATCTGCTCTACCTTATCAATCGTTAGACTTTTACGACTAGAATAGCCCTTAGAACGTTGAATTTCTATCAACTTTACAGAATGACTTTTAAGATACTGTAAAATAGCATCCGTATCAAAATCGTTATTTTTGAGTTCTATTTGATCATAATCTACTCCAAACGATTTTAAAGAACTAGCATTTTCTTTAATACCAATTACTTCATGTAAAGTATCATAAGGAGTACCTGTTATACTAAGCATTAAATCACCTGGTCTAAGAAAGGCAAATAAAGCAACAGTAAGAGCATGACTTCCTGAAATAAATTGGCTTCTAACTAATGCATCTTCCGCTCCTAAAACATCAGCAAAGACTTTTTCTAAAGTATCTCTTCCTAAATCATCATAACCATACCCTGTAGTAGTTCCAAAATGAGCATCTGAAAAATTATACTTTTGAAAAGCCTTTAATACTCTTTTACTATTTATAAATTCTAAACTGTCTATTTTCTTAAATTCCTCTTTTAGTTCTTCCTCGCTTTGCTCTACTAACTTTTCTAATTCCTCATAACTCATAGAATTCCTCCATCTACACGTATTACTTCATTATTAATATATCTTGCTTGTGTACTTGCCAAAAAAACAATAACACTAGCTATTTCTTCTGGTTCTGCTAGTCGTTTCAGCATAATTTTTTCCTTTTCTTTTTCTAAATATTCTGGCATCATCTCCAAAACAGAAGCTGTTTTTGTCCAACCAGGGGCCACTGCATTTACTCGAATATAAGGCGCTAAAGCACTTGCCAAATTATGAGTTAAAGAGATTACTCCAGCTTTTGAAGCATCATAATCTAAACTTAAAGGGGAATTACAATCTATTCCGTTATTAGATGCAATATTAATAATAACTCCTGATTTCTTTTCTAACATATATTTTGATACACACTGACTTATAAAAAACATACCTACTAAATTCGTATCTAAAACAGTCCTAAAATGGGTTGTTGTATGATCAAAAAACTCATCATCTATTGCAATTCCCGCATTATTGACTAAAACATCTATTCTTCCATAAGTAGATATTATTTTTTCAATCATGCTTTTTACTTCTTCCTCTTTGGATACATCTGCTTTAATAGCCATTACTGAAACTTTATATATTTCCTCTATCTTAGTTTTCAACTCTAACGCATCTTTTTCACTACTATTATAATTAATAATTATGGTATCTTGTTCTTGGGCAAAAGAGTGTGCTGTTGCAGCCCCTATTCCTTTACTTGCACCAGTTATTAAAACGATTCTATCCATAATTCACCTCTCATTTTATCTACTACATTATAACAATTTATCCTTCTAAAGTCTATTAGCATTCGCAGAAAAAAAGTAGATAAATCTATTTTACTCTCCTACTACTAATTACTGGATATTTAAAAGAATATTGTTTTGCTGATTCCTTTGTTACCTGAAATCCATCTTCTTTTTGTTTTTTAGCTAAGTCATATACTGTTTCTACATATTCTTCATAAGTAATTGGCGATGGTCACCATGCTCCTTGTGGAATAGAGAATCCATCATAATGAGTGCAACCACACATCGCTATAAAAAATTCTTTATGTTCTAGCGTTGCTTTCTTTACAATCAATTCTTTCGCATCACATGGCATAATTCCTACTATTAAATCATAAGACTGTACAGACATATCCTCATAAAGATTTTCTTTATGTAACTTTATATTTCCTAATTTATTTGTAATAAGTCTAGAATCATAGGTGGTAATAGTTCCTCCCATATTATGTTCTCTTTGAAATTCATCAAAATATTTAGAAAAAGCAGGAAAACAACCTCCTCCTATTTCTAAAACAGCTGGAATGTTTTCTGTTGGTATTGATTTAAGAAATAATTCATATAGACAATCTAAACTACTTTCAGAATATTCACCTCCATAAACTTGTAAATATCTTGCTAACATTTTCGTATAGACAAGACAATCAATTAAATCCATTTTTTCCTTTTTTCATGCGCTATTCTAGCATAAGAAAAAAAGTTGTCAAAACAACTTAATTTTCTAAATTATTATTCCAACAAGCATCTAATTCTTCATCATTAGCAAGCTTAGAAACTGCATCACTTAAACAGCTATACATAGCTCTAGTACATTTACTACTTGCTTTATAATTAGAGATATGTTTTTTAGAAATACCAATAGACATTCCTTCTTGATAAGCATCTATATTAGCGCCCAAATAGATAAACTCCCAATCCTTTTTAGAAGTAATTAATTTTCTAATTTTATCTCTAGTAAATTCATGACTAGCGTTTTCCATGCCATCTGTTGTAATAACAAAGATAACTTTACTATTCTTTGCTCTTTTGCTTATTTTTTGGATAGTAAACCCTATCGCATCCATTAAGGCTGTAGTACTACCTACATAATAATCTTTTTCTGTTAAAGCTTCTACCTCTCCTATATCAATACCATCATGTAAAAATTCGCAATTAGAATCAAATAATACCGTTGTAATTTTTACTTCTCCCTTTAATTTTCTTTGTTTTTCTAAGAAACTATTGTATCCTCCTATTGTGTCACTTTCTAGCCCTGCCATAGAACCACTTCTGTCTAACAAAAAGACAATTTCTGTTTTTTTCATAATATTCCTCCGTTTCATGTTATAATGATACTAAATAAAAAAATATGTTTGGTCGCTTTGGAGGGGACATTTATGAATACTTTAGAAAAACTAAAAATGTATATTGAAAATAATTTAGAGAACCCTTTTTTTGAAGATTTCTGTTGTATGAGTGCTCCAATAGAACAAGAAAGAAGTTTCAAAAGATCTTGCAAAATAGGTTCTATAAATGAATATGTAGAAAAAGAAAAAGTAGAAGATACATTTACTTCTCTACTGTTTTCTTATATTGATAGAATACATTTAAAAGATTCTGACATCTATCATAAAGCTAATATTGATAGACGTTTATTTTCCAAAATCAGAAGTAATGAGTTTTATCATCCTAAAAAAGAAACAGTAATTGCCCTAGGTTTAGCACTTGAACTTAATATAGAAGATTTTATAAAACTACTGGAAAGTGCATCCTACTCCTTACCGAAAAACAATGTATCTGATTTAATTATTCGTTTTTGTATTACTGAAAAAATATATAATTTAATAGAAGTTAATACTTTACTTTCAGAGTATCAATGTCCACTAATTGGAGGAGAAGCATATGATAGAAATATAGAATGAAAATAATTATAGCATTCCTATTATTGTTTCTATTCCTCATAGTGGTATAAACCTGATAACATGAAAGAACAATTACTAGAAAATGTAACTTTACCAAATATGGATTAGTATTTACCTAAACTGTATTCTTTCTTTATAGCTTATTTTAATCATATAAAAACCCCGTTTCTATGTCCAAGAAACGGGGTTCATATCATAAACTCTTTTTTTATTTTCTTAGTTTGGAAGTGTAAATTCATCAACTTTCCATTTTCTATCTTCTTTTACTAATACAAATGAATTCTGTTTATATTCAAAGTTAGTTATTTCACTTTCTTCTTTTCCAACATCATCTGTATTAGCACAATACTTTTCTTTTGCAAGCGCTATTGCCTTTAACTCTAATAATGTCTTTGTATTATCTTTGCCTAGTTCTTTATTATCTGTACTTGATTGTAAATTACTATTACTTGAATTTGTATTATTAATACTTGATGTTTTTAATAGAAATACAACCACTACAATAGCTACTATAACTACAACATCAACAATTATATCTGTCATTCCAAAATTAGAATTTTTTTTCCTTTTCTTTCATAAATTTTACTCCTCCCATTTTATATAATAAAAAACATATACTCGTCTAATTGTCAATTAACACGAAACTGTTTATCAAAAAAAGATATGTTACCATATCTTTATACCATTTCATTTACTTTAGGGCTACATTTTCCACTTGTTTCATCAATTTTTTGTTGCTCCGCCCTCTCTAAACAATACCAGCCTCTTACAAAGGCATAATCAAAAAACAATCGTTGTAAATTAGAAGTTTCATCAAAAATTGTTTTAATAATATCATATAATGGTCTATTACTAGCTTCATTTAAAGCATAGGAATAGTTATTAACCATATTTTTTAAACTTTCCAATAAATCATTTAAATAATTTTCATCATTCATATCTGCAGTTTGTGGTACTTCTATTTTAGGATTTGTAACTTTATTTTGATTATTCATTAGTTCCTCCTATACTAAGTGCTTGCAATAACTTTTCATAATGCTCTTTACAAGTATTGGCTAAAGAAAGAAACGCATCTTTTAACGCCTCATCTGTTACTTCTGTACTATAATGATATGCTTTCTTAGACAATGTATAATTCCATTGCATCATATCTTCTAAATATGCTAAATCTTTTGTTGAAACCATTGCTGGTACTGTATTCATATAATCATCCTTTCTAACTATAGGATGAACCTGAAATTTTTAAAATATGCAAAAAGTAAGATAATTTTTTATTATCTTACTTTTTCCTTAAATAAATTATTTTCTTGAAATATATACTCTAAATCCTCTATAGATTTTGGCATATTAAACCGTCCATTTCCTACTGGGTAAAAGACTGGATAAGTTTTGTATTCTTTATCTTTTATCTTCAAATACTTATACTTTTTTCGCCATTCTGTTACAGATACCTTTTCATCTAACAAAATACTACTCACTTGATTACCAAAGGTAACAATAATGTCTGGATCTATATATCTAATTTCTTCTTTTAATAAATGCAAATATTCTAAATAAACACTGTCTGGTAGTGGCCTTGCATCTATTTGTGTACATTTTCCTAAATTCGTAATAAAGTAGCCTTTAGAAGCAACCTCATCATAAACTTTTTTAGAGAATTCTGGTGTCCATTCTTTAGATTTTCTATTTTGTATCTCCTGATAAAGAGATTCCTCTAATAAGCCAATTTGATAAAATAATTGCCATACTATCTTAGTACCAATCCAAGGTGCACGTATTCCAGACCAATTATTTAAAGAAGCTACATTCCTACCCGTTGGATTCATAAATACAAAGCATACTTTTGGATTAGAAAAACATCCGCCATGATAAATAGCATGTAATTCTTTAGCTCCATACTGTTTCTGTAATTTATCATATTTTTTATATAATTTTTCTAAATCCATACGATCACCTAATTCATTATAACATAAAAAGAAAGACGTTTACATCTTTCTTTGTTTTGCTACTGCTAATCGGATTAATAAACTTTTTTCTGGACCGATTTCATCACTATCCAATTTTTGCTCTTCTCCTTCTAATTCATAGCCATAGATAGTGTTTAATGGAATTGGCTTCATCATTTTATTATAGTTATCTTCTTCTATACATGCACCATGAGAAATATCAATTATTTTACCATCATGTCTTACATAACTATGATATTGGTGTCTTCCAAATTGATCTGGTAGTAACCCAGTTACAGCTTGATATTCTGGATTAAACCTTACAAAGCGTTCCACAGCATCATGACAGAAACCATAATAAGATCTAAAGAATGAATATGCTTGTACCCTTGTATCTTCAGAATACTCTAAAAGAGGGGTTGTTACAAGTGTTCCTGCCTTTGTATCTAATATATAACTATTTTGAATTTTACAAATATTTTCAAATGAATAAAACATTTTCCATCCTGAGAAATAGCAAACAGATTGATTACATCTAATTCTCATATCCATATTCGCTAACATAAATTGTAATTCTGGTTCAAAACAATATTTTTGTTCTTCTAACATAGGCCATAAAGCATCTCCAAAACCATTTTCGATCAAAGAAAATATTTTCATAATAGAATCATATTGAGGTGGAAAACAAAAATATCCATACTTACTTTGAAACTTTTCTATTATTCTATCTCCTATGGCAAGCACCTCTTGATGTTGCTGTTTTATATTATTATAAGCTTTATAAGCTTCCATAATATCCCCCCTTTTTTCTGAGAAGATATTCTACCACAAAATTATTTTAAGGGCAAATCCCAAAATACTCATAATAAGCATTTTGCAAGCAATCTATGTGAATTCTTTCATCCTCTATAATTCTTGCTAGAATTTTCTTTACATAGACATCATCTATTTCTGTAATATGTTTTTGATATCTTTTAATAGCTTGTTTTTCTTTTTCTATATCTTCTAATAAAATTGTTTCTAAAGAGCAAGAATAATCTACATATTTACTAGTCCAAGGAATAACACATTCTATATTACTATCTATTGTATAAAACGCTGGAGTATATCCTAACTCCCAGATTAATTTACCAAGTATTTCTAAATGATGCATTTCCACTCTAGCAATTCCTTCTAACATTTTGGAAACTCTGTCATCTACAATACTTTGATAAAAATATCTATGAATAGCAGTATCCTCCCCATCACTCCCAGCATAATCCTCTAATAATATTTTTGCGTATTCTACATTTTCACTTTCCACTTCAATAGGAGGATATGGTTTATCCAAGCAATATTTCATAAAATCACCTATCCTACTATATGTTTTCAAATTTTAAAAATTCTTGCATTTTTAAAATTGATATATACTCTCTTTTATAGTAAAATATTATATAGAATAAAGGGGCGATATTTTATGCAAACAAGAGAATTAGAAAGAATTAATGATTATTGGAATGCAGCTAACTACCTTTCTTTAGGACAACTTTATTTATTAGATAATCCATTATTAGATAGTCCACTTCAAAAAGAACACATTAAAAGAAAAATTGTTGGACACTGGGGAACTGTTCCAGGGCAAAACTTTATCTATGCCCATCTAAATAGAATTATCAATCAATATGACTTAAACATGATTTATATTTCAGGTCCTGGTCATGGTGGAAATGCTCTCGTTTCTAACGCTTATTTAGAAGGTTCTTATAGTGAAATCTATCCAAATATTAGTCGTGATAAAGATGGATTAAAAAAATTATTTAAGCAATTTTCTTTTCCAGGTGGAATTTCTAGTCACGTTGCTCCAGAAACACCTGGTTCTATTAACGAAGGTGGAGAATTAGGATATTCTTTAGCACATGCTTTTGGTGCTGTATTTGATAATCCTGACTTAATTGCTGTATGTGTTGTTGGAGATGGAGAAGCAGAAACTGGACCACTGGCTACCGCTTGGCATTCTAATAAATTCTTAAATCCTAGAACAGATGGTATTGTCTTACCTATTTTACATTTAAATGGTTATAAAATCAGTAACCCTACTATTTTCTCTAGAATATCTAGGGAAGAAATAACAAGATTTTTTGAAGGCTGTGGGTGGCATCCATACTTTGTATCAGAAAATGAAATTATGAATATGCATGAACAGATGGCTGACACACTAGACAATGTAGTAAGAGAAATTCAAACGATTTGGAGAAATGCAAGAATTAATAAAGCGACTAGAAGACCTTTTTACCCTATGATTATTTTTGAATCTAAAAAAGGATGGACAGGACCTAAAGAAGTAGATGAAAAGGAAATTGAAGGAACTTTTAGAGCTCACCAAGTGCCTCTTTCTATGGAAAAAGAAGAGCACATTCCTTTACTAGAAAGTTGGTTAAAAAGTTATCATCCAGAAAGACTATTTACAAGTGATGGGGCTTTAATTCCAGAACTTCAGGCGCTAGCACCAAAAGGCAATAGAAGAATGAGCGCTAATCCACATGCGAACGGTGGTCTACTATTAAAAGATTTAAGATTACCAAACTTTAAAGATTATGCTCTCAATTTTCCAAAGCCTGGATCTGTTGAAAATCAAGATATGCTCGTCCTTGGAAATTATATCCGCGATATTTTTACTTTGAATAAAGAAAGTAGAAACTTTAGGCTTTTTGGGCCAGATGAGACAATGTCTAATAGACTTTCTAAAGTATTTGAAACTACTAATAGAACATGGAATGCTGACACACTTTCCAACGATGAGTTTTTAGCAAGCGATGGTAGAGTAATGGATTCTATGCTTAGTGAACACATGTGTGAAGGTTGGTTAGAAGGATATTTACTGACTGGTAGACACGGCGTATTTGCAAGTTATGAAGCATTCATTAGAATTATCGATTCTATGGCTAGTCAACATGCAAAATGGTTAAAAGTTTGCTCTGAATTGCCTTGGAGACAAAGTATTGCCTCTTTAAACTATATCTTATCTTCTAATGTATGGCAACAAGATCATAATGGCTTTACTCATCAAGATCCTGGTTTCCTAGACCATATGGCTACTAAAAAAGCAGATATTACACGTATTTACTTACCTCCAGATGCTAACTGCTTATTATCTGTATTTGATCATTGTATCCGTAGTCGTGACTATATCAATGTAATTGTTGCATCTAAACATCCTAGACCTCAATGGTTAACAATGGAAGAAGCAATTAAACATTGTACACAAGGAGTCAGTATATGGAAATGGGCTAGCACAGATAATAATGAAGATCCTGATGTTGTTCTTGCTTGTGCTGGAGATACCCCTACTTTGGAATGTTTAGCAGCTATCTCTATTCTAAAAGAGAAGAACTTAGACATCAAAATTCGTTTTATCAATGTCGTTGATTTAATGAAACTACAACCTAAAACAAAACATCCACATGGCTTAAGTGACCAACAGTACGATGAATTATTTACAAAAAATAAGCCTATTGTATTCGCTTATCATGGATATCCTTCTTTAATACATGAATTACTTTACTATCGTAATAATAGGGATTTGCATGTCCGTGGATATAAGGAAGAGGGAACTATTACCACTCCTTTTGATATGCGTGTTCAAAATCATATTGACCGTTATCATTTAGTAATGGATATTGTTAGAAGAGTCCCACGTTTAAGTGGAGAGTGTGCTTATATTGTTCAAGAAATGCAAGAAAAGATTATTGAGCATAGACAATATATTAGGGATGTTGGAGAAGATTTACCAGAAATAAAAAATTGGATATGGAACTAAAAAAAGTGAGATTTTTTTCTCACTTTTTACTTTTTAGTAATGCCTTGATATACATATTGTTTTGGTTCTTTAGACGTTTGACCTTTAGATTCTGAACAATATCCACTATTCAAACGAGACAACCAATCGTGAAGAAAAATACCTCTTTCCTGCATTCTTGCCTTCCTATAACATTTGAAAGCAACCGCAAAAGAAGCTGTTACATCCCCTTTATCCCTATATATCTTATATAGTAGAATAGAAGCTTCCACATAATGAAGATAACCGCTTTTTAAATAGTTTTCACAACATTCTATAGCTTCCTCTAAATTTCCCATTGCATAATATGCTTCCGCTTTTTTTATTTGAAAATATGGAAGTGGAACATTCTCATTCGTATTCTCATAACAAGTAATTGCTTCCGAATAAAGAGCTTCTTGCTGTAAGTCCTCTCCTCTTTTTAATGTAGCATATATTTCCCTTAAATGCTTACTTTCTATTACAATTTCCGAAACTAATCTCTCATATAAATTAATGAATTCTTGTTCCTCTTTTGTTGCAGGTAATGTTTTTAAATGCTCTATACATTCCACTAACGGATTATATGCTTTTAAATCTATATAAGCATCCATATATAAGAAATTACTCTCAAAGTCTGTAGCATCTAATTCTAGTAATTCTTGAACAAGCAGCATTCTCTTTCCAACATCTGTTGAAAGAGAAAATGCAGTACGCAAACAATTTTTCTTCTTTTCTTTACTTAACGATAAAATCGTATTAGCCAGCTGTAACATAATAGAAAACTCTATATCAAATCCTTTTTTTCTTGCTAAATCCGAACATACTGTCAAATGTTTTATAACTCTTTGATAATCTCCTCTATGAAAAGCATTTTCTGCGAAATGATAATTATTCAGAATCGGTTCATAGCTTACTTTAACATCTTGGATATAATTTGGATTTGCTTCCTTTAAATGTTCTTTTTGACCTGACAGCATCATTAACATTTGGTACATTAAGTTAAAATTACATCCTGTTGCTAATCCCATATCATAAGCTTGCAGTTGTAAAAATGCTTCTGAGTAATTTTGTTCTAAAATAGCAACTTTAAATAATCCATAATATGGAATTATAAAACTTTTATGCGAAGAAAGTACATTAGAATAAAGTTCTTTTGCTTTTTTTAAATGTTGACGAATATTAAACTCCATATCAACTTGTAAATTAATTGCTTCCATTAGATGCTTATTAGCTAAAGATAATTTTTCCTCAGCTTTGGTAGCCTCTACTTCATCAGAACTTTTTAGTAATGCTTTTACCTTTGGCTTAGAAACTTTCCTTCCTTCTTTATTTTTCAATTCTAATATAGTATTAATCGAGGCACTTTCTTTTCCTCCTATTGTCATTATTTTCACCCAATCTATTTCTCTTTTATTCCTACAAACGAAAAGAACAGGATTTCGTACATATATCATATTCATTTCCTGTTCTGTACTACTCATTAATGTGCCATAGAATCTCTCTTTGAGACACAAGTGGTATTGTATCAAAAAAAACAACTTCCTGTCAAATTCATCTATTTACTTCTCTTTTTATTTTTCGTATAATGAGGATATAGGGAGTGTGGTTAAATTGTTACAACTAACAAATGCAATTAGAAAATTATTTAAACAAAAGGGATTCAGAGCTACTTTTGAAGAGATTGCTTATGATTTAAACTTAAGTGTAGAGGAGTGTGAAACTCTTAGATTAATTTTAGAAAAATTAGAGCTTGGAGGAGAAATCTATTTAAATGATTCTCAAGAATATATAGCGTTTCCTAGAAATACTAATTTATCAATTGGAGAAGTTCGATTTAATCGACAACAAAAACCTTTCATTTTAGTAGGGCAAAGCGTAGTATCTATTCCTGAGAATCATTTAAATGGTGCCATTAAAGGTGATATGGTCCTTATTAGACGAAATAACTTCTCTAAATTGGGAGAAAATTTAGCAATCGTAGAAAAAATATTAGATCGGAAAAACCATTTTATAATATTTGAATGTTATAAAGATGGACATAAAAAGAAAGTTAGGCCTTACAACAGCCCCTTTAAATATCCTGTTTCTATCAATGGAAAAGATTGGACCACTTTACAAATTGGAGAGAGATTTGCTGTACATGTAGATACAATTAACCATAATGGAATTTTTCATGGCGATGTTTTATTTAAAATCGGAAAGAAAAATGATCCCCTTTTAACACTCAAAACAATTGCTGCATCTAATGGCATTCGTATTGGTTTTCCGAAAGAGGTAGAAGAAGAGGCAAAAGCACTTCCCACAATAGTAACAAGTGAAGAAATTGAATCAGAAATAAAAAATGGTCGTGTTGATTTAAGAGATAAAATGATTTTTACTATTGATGGGAAAAAAACAAAGGATATTGATGATGCAGCTAGTATTGAAATAAACGAAAGAGGGAACTATGTATTAGGTGTACACATTGCTGATGTTGCTTACTATGTAAAAGAAGGTTCCGCTATACAAAAAGAAGCAGAGATTAGAGCTACTAGTTACTATTTTGGCGTTTTAGTAATTCACATGCTCCCACCAAAATTATCCAAAGGAATATGCTCTTTGAATCCGAATGTAGACAGATTTACCAGAACAACAGAAATAGAAATTTCTCCTACTGGAGAAATTATTGGATACAAAATTTATAAAAGTATTATTCACTCTAGAAAAAAAATGATTTATGAAGACATCAATCAGATTTTTGCCGGTAAAAGAGAAGCAAATGACTATGAAGAATTTATACCAACTCTTCAAACAATGTTCCAATTGTCAAATCTACTAGATAAAATAAAAGAACAACGTGGATATATAGATTTTGGAAAAGAAGATTTCTTTATTACAACAGATGAACAAGGAATGCCTAAAGAAATTATTCTTGTTCAAAGAGGTGCGTCTGAAAAATTAATAGAAAACTTTGCATTACTTGCTAATGAAATGAACGCCAAAGAACAAGAAAAAATGGAATTATCTGGAAACCATTTTCCCTATATTTATAGAGTTCATGGGTGCCCTAATAAAGAAAGAATTAATGATGTCATAAACTACCTAAGAAATAGCGGTTTTCCAGTTGAGAAAAAAGATTATCAAGATCCAAAAGATTTTCAGCAATTATTAAGAAGTTTATCCAACTTACCTGCTTTCCCAGCGATTGCTGACAATTTAATTCAAGGCCTATCGAAAGCAAAATATAGTATTGAAAATATCGGACATTATGGTTTAGCACTTTTTAATTATACACATTCTACGTCTCCAATAAGAAGATATTCCGATTTGCAGACACAATATAATATGGATAAATACCAAAATAGCAATTTGGACAATGTCGATGTAGATGCTTTAAATGAAAAAATGCTAAAAATATGTAAGCATACTACCAAAGCAGAAAAAATTGCAGAAGTTACTGAAAAAGAAATCACAGGATATCAATTTGCACAATATCTAGAAAATAAAATTGGTGAAAAATTTATTGGTATGATTACTTACATTAGTAAACACCACATAGTAGTAAGAACTGCTGATTTTATTACAGGTACAATTCCAACTACAGAGTTGTTGCAATTGGGATATGAATTAAAACAAGGTGTTACCCTAGTAGATGAAAATTCCAATCAAACAATTCGCTTAGGAGATTTTATACACATTACTTTAGCAGAAGTAAACCTGGAAACAAGAAAAATTCGCTTTACTATTCCAAAACAAAAAGAAAAGATATATGTAAAAGTCAGCGCTTAAAAAAGAGTCGTTATTTCAAACGACTCTTTTCTTCTATCACACAAAGTTGATTAGCTCTTGTAACATAGATACCATATATTCTTTCAATAGTACCATGAAATATACCACTAACCTGACTCAATAAATCCTCTTTTTCTTGTTCTAACTTTCCTTTATTTTTCCAAGAGAATTCCTTTATGGTATTGTCAGTTTCTATTTCTGCCCCTTCATAAGGCCTAATACGGTTTCCCAATTCACTCTCCACAACCATTACTTCTTCTGGAATACAAGCTTCATCTATTTGCGATTTTATTTCCATAATAGAAACTTTTAATCTTTTAAGTCGACCTGTTAAGAGTTCTATTTGAACTTGAAAAGTTGTACGCATTAATTCCTCTCTTGTTCTTATAAACTGTCGTATCATTTCTGATAAAAGATTAGCTAAATCACAAATTTGTTCTATTTCCCCTGGTCGGATTTCTAACTCCATACATTCACCCTCTTTCTTCAATTATACACGATTTAAAAACTAAAAAACATTTTTTCAATAAAATTTCATATTTTTTAATAGAAAGAAGGATAACATGGATGAAATTTTAACACTTACAGAAATTGAAAATGAAAATTTGCGTATGAGATTAGAAGATGATACCTTAGTACTGCTAAACCAATATCCTAAAAAAATAACTCGAAAGAAATTATTAGATATGCTAAGAACTGACTCTTCTCCAAATTTATATATACCGAAAGAAATCTTTGAAAATAGAAATGTTAAAAATATTTCTGATGAAATTTCTATAGAGAGTGGTATTACTACAAAAAGAACCATTCTTAAATATTTACCTACTCAACAAGAATTCTACTCCTCTAATATTATAGAAGAAAATATTGCAACGGTTCTTCCCTTTGCTACTCCCCTATTAATCCTTCATCAAAGCCTAGATCAAGAATGGTATTATGTTCAAAGTTCCTTTTATCGTGGATGGGTATTAAAGAAAGATATACTTTCACTATCAGAGCAAGATAGATACCTTTTTGAAACTCCAGAAAAGTTCATCACTATCACATCTCCTTTAGTATCCTTTAATAGCACACTTCTTGATTTAGGGACAAAACTTCCAATTTTAGGAATACATGATACTTTCTATGAGATATTTATTCCTACCGAAAAAGGAATTTCTATTCAATCGATTTCTAAAGATATATGTACTTTTGGATATTTACCATATACAAAGGAGAATATTTTACACCTTGCCTATCAGTGTATTGGTATACCCTATGAATGGGGTGGAAAAAATAATGGTATAGATTGTTCTTTATTTATTCAAACTCTTTTTAAGGTATTTGGCTTCTCTTTCCCTAGGGATACAAAGAATCAGGAAAAGGTAATTGGAACTAAAAAAATAAACCTTAAAGGAAAGACAGAATTGGAGAAAAAGGAAATATTAGAAGATATCGAATATCCTGCTATTCTACATAAAAAAGGACATGTTCTGCTAGCTATTTCAAGTACAGAAGTTATCCATGCTTATGGAGATGCAGGTAGCGTTATTCTATCTGGACTTAATTGTTTTGGAACAAATCTATATCCTTTTTTAACTACTATATCCATTTTAATTAAATAACCTTTACATGTACACAAACAGCTTTATAATAATTTTCATTGACAGGAAATCATATTATCTATATACTGTTTATGAATAGAATGGGGTGATTAGATGCTTTTAGAAGCTAATAGGCAGTTATTAGTATCTTCATTAGTGGATGAAATGCTTAATGAACTTTCACCACTAAACTCTTTTATGCGCCCTAAAGAATATAAAAAAATAATTGAGTATTCTAGAAACTGGAAAAGTAGAGATTGGTTTCTAAATAAATTCTTTTTTACCCCATTAGAATTATCATCTGAAGAAAATGAAGTTAATTTTAATATTAAATTATATGCAATGGAAATGACTAACCATTTCTCTGACTCTCTAGCGATTATCCCCTATGAATTTCAATATATAAAAAAAGAAGTTGGATTTGATATTATCCTTCTTAGAATGTATCTTGGTACTAATAATTTTCGAATTGCTACTATTGAAGTATCAAAGGATGTATATGCCTCTATTCAAGAATATTTTCAAGCATTTCAAAAAAATAAACCTGATGAATCTACTCAAAGTATTTTTGACTTAGCATGTTTTTCTTGCGTACATGAATATAGTGAAAGAATATTTAGACAGAAAGGAGAATTCTATGACAATTGGGAGCTTTTTCAAAAAGAGTTTGAAGAGCAAAACCACATTATTCTAAAAGAATACTCTGATGTAGGAAAATATTTATGGCAAGCAGATTACTTATGTTTTGATAATCGATTTAAAAAAGGAGAAAAAATAATCTCAATATTAGAGCAATTAGAAGATTATTTGAAAAAACAAGAATTAGAAAAAACAGCAAAAAGAAAAGGTCTATCCACACTAACATCTATGTTTATAGATGAATTTGGAAATTATTGGAAAAATGAAAAAGCTTATTTAAATTATAAAAAATCATAAAAAAGTTGCTAACAAAATTCGTTAGCAACTTTTTAATCTGTAGATGTTTTTTCTTCACCTTCATTAGTTAACACATCTTCTGATATTTCTGGCATAACAATTGGTTCTTCCACAATTGGGGTTGAAACCATATTATTATCCTCTACATTTTCTAAAACAGTATTTTCTACTGATGGAATTTGACCCACATTAGGATTTATTAACTGCAATTCTTCTATACCAGTCATTTCATTGGCTTTTCTCTTTTTCTTATTATAGTTATAAACAATAAACACAATAGCAATAACTGCTATTCCCGCTATTCCAAGAACAATCCATAAGGTAGAATTGCCACTAATTGTAAATTCATAATTAATAGTTTTTACTTCTCCTAAATTAACAGTCCAAGTTAAGGTCTTTTCATTTTCTTTATCAGCATTATGAGAAATTGGTTCGCTTGGTAATGTTACAGAATAAGAAATATCCACTCCAGTACTTGTTTGACCATCCGTTGTTCTTGTATCTAATATTAAGTTCGCTTTATACGTATTCTTTCCTATCTTCTGAAAAATCTTTGGTTTTTCTACTTCGTACAAATCATTAAGCAAGAATGTTTCCACTTTATCAGAACTTACTTCTGAAAGTTTATACACTTTAGTAAGTTTCACACCCTTATAATCACTTTCTACATAATCTTCTACTTTAAATCCATTTGCTTTATACTTCGCTTTTTCTTCCTCTGTTACTGATTTTCCAGAGCTAGATGCATAAGCTATAATAGAGGAAACTTCTACATTCCCCTTTTCACTAATAGTCATATGCATATTATGTTTCACGCAACCAGTTACTAATAAAAGAAAACAAAACAGCATAATAACTTTACGGAATCTCTTCATTTTCTACTCCTCTCTAAATTCTATTATCAAATTCATTTTATCATAATTTCTATTATAAGAAAAGAAAAAATCCCATAAATGGGATTTATTGCATATTTGTTGGTTGATTTTCATCTGTTGTTGTATCTGCTGGAACTTCAGCTACTGGAGCTTCTGTAACAACTTGTTGTGGCTGTCCAACTACTGAAGTTGGTTCCATCACTGGTTGTTGTACTGGTTCCGTTGGCATTGCTGGTTGTTCAACCACTGGTGTTGCTACTGGAGTTGGTTCTGCCACTGGTTGTTGTACTGGTGCAACAGGTTGTTGTGGAACAACTGGAGCTTGAGGTATAGCAGATTGTGGAGCCATTGGTACTGTCATTGTAGGTTGCACTGGTGACATCCCCATATTTTGATTCATATTAGGATTCACATTCATATTCATCATAGTATTAGCGTTTTTCTTCTTTTTACTAGCTACTAAAATTACTACTACAATAATAGCAACTGCTGCTATTCCAACTATTCCAACAATAATCCATAAAGTAGAATTATCTTTCTTTTCGTCTGTTGTAGGAACATTAGAGTTTGAGTTTGATTCTCCATTTGAAGAACTGTTTCCATTAGAAGATCCTTTTTTTAAAGAGAATTCATATTGAATATCTGTTACTCCTTCAAACTTAACATTCCAAGTTAATGTATTTCCTTCTACTTTATCAGCATTATGAGAAATTGGTGCACTTGGTAATGTTACAGAATAAGAAATATCCATACTAGCTTTAAGCATCTCCATATCTTCAGGACTCATTTCTCCTGAATTTAAGTCACTTGCATTTAAAGAATTACCATCAATTGTAAAATGACCTTTATAAGTATCGTTTCCAAGGCTTTGGAATAATACTGTATCTTCTCCTTCTAAAATACTATCAAGTGGCACTGTTACAGAGTTTGTAGAACTTACATTTTCTATTTGATAAGCTTTACTAAGTTTAACTCCTGTCCAGTCATTATCTTTATAATCTTCTACTTTAAATCCAAGTTTTTCTAATTCTTCTTTATCTGAATCAGTCATCATACCAGTAGAAGATTCTTCCTCTTCTACCATATCCAATAGATAATTAGCAAAGCCAACAGTAATATTAAGGTCTACCTCTCCTTGTTCACTAATTCCCATCTGAGTATTATATTTCACACACCCAGTTACTAGAAACACAACTAATAATAAAGTAAATAATCTATTTAATCTCTTCATTTTCTACTCCCTTCTAGATTTTACTATCATTTTTATTGTACCATAATTTTTATTATAAGAAAAGAAAAAATCCCATATACTGGGATTATTCATGTATTTTGTTCTTATGTATTTGGAGATTAATACGATTAATCATTCCTAATATTTCAATTTGTGTATCCATACTTGCATCTTCTTGTGTCGTCAACTGCAACACATAATCAATTTCTGATTTACGAACAATATCTTTTCCTGTTCCTCCTGCATTCAATTTTGCATAAAGGGTATTCAAATCCGAAATTCTTTTATCCACAGCTTTTACTCCACCTACTACTTCTTCACTAAACTTTTTAGCTTCATGATCATATAAAGTATGTAAGTCTGATTTAAAACTAGTAATAATATTAGCTTCTTCTTCGTTAAAATCGATATCAATCCCTTGTGATCTCATAAGAATGGCAAGTGTTGGAATTTCTAATTTATCCAACAAATCTGATAAATCATCCTTCGCATAATATTGATTTAATAATTTTTCCATCCATGTTCTAGAATATTTCTTTAAATTATCTGAAGATTCTTCTAAAGATGCGATAAAACCTGATAGAAGACTTAATTGATCAGTTTTAATACTGGCTTTCTCTCTAAGATTTTTTTCTTCAATTGCTTTTTTATCAAACATTGCTAACAAATCTCTTTTTACTTCTTCTTCCATCATTATTTATCACCTCCTACATTACTCTCCCAATAATCTTCTACTTGCTTTGTAATAGCAAGCATACTTGAATATTCACTACTATCTGTTAAAATCCAATTATTCATTTCTGAATAAGATTTAGATATTAATACTAATAATTCATTTGTTACAATTTTTGAGAAGTTATCTAGACTATTACTTGTAACGATAAATGTATTATTTTTAGGGAAGGTTCTAAATAAGACGAAGTTTTCTTTTCCCTTAATATAACCTACTCCGCCTTCATATAAAGTAACATTCTCATAGTCTGGTGTATCTTTACCTTCACGAAGTTGATTTAAAAGACTTAATAACTCTGAATTTATATTTTGATATGCAAAGGTTGGAACTCTAGGATCTACCCAAGCATTATAAAGTAATACTTTAGAGTTCTTTAAGCTGTCCGTTAAAGCTTTCTTAGACTTCTCTGTATTCGTAATATCTTGATAAGCTTTATCATATTGCTCTATTTTTTCTAAAATCTCTAAAAGAGCAAATAAAGCAGTACTCCTTTTAGCTCTCTTAATTAAAGCATTCATAGAAAGCCACAATAAATACTCGTAAGCGCCTTCATACTCTTCTAACATTTTTTTAGCCTCTGCTAAAGATATTTTATCTTTTTCTAATAATCCTTGTACATTTTCTAGAGAATGGCGTGTACTAATATCAAATTTTTTATCATCATATTTTAATCCGTATTCCTTAATAGAAAAATCATACTGTTCTACCTTTTGAGCTTGCTCTGGGAATAGACGATAAGGAGCATCTTCTTCTATTTGTCCCTCCTCTAATAATTCGGCATTTTTTCTAACAATAGCTGTTACTGCTACTAAGCAGTCTGATGCATTCTCATATAGATATTTTCTAAAAAACGGAATATAAATATCCATATCCACTAATCTTCCATCAATAATAGAACTAGATAGATTACTCATTAATTTCAATTCATCTTCTACTTTTGCATTCTCATCAAGTAATCCGCTTTTTAAATCTTCATAAGATGCTGCTACTTGTCTTGCTTTATCAATAGTAGCTACTGCTTCTAAATATCTTGTTCCTGATTTTACAGCTGGATGGGTTGCCATATTGATAACAGAACTAGCAATCATAACATTATCAGCTGACATATCAGAATCTGTTGAGGCAGCCTCTAAAAATTTCTTCAATTGCTCCTTATCCATTTTCGCAATTTTTGACACATCATCTTGATGAGCTACTGCAGTAGCTGTTCTTCTAATAGCTAACTCCTCTTGAACATGATCATGGTATACGGATTTAACTTGATACAATTTTTGTACTTGTTCTAAAATATTGGCTAAGGCCTGTTCCATAATAATTCCCCTATCTATTCTCTTTATTCTATATAATAGTATATCAATTTCTTGCAAATAAAACAATATTTGATTTTATTTTCTTTCAATTTTTTTGTTTGACAAAATTTGCGAAAAATGGTACGATAGTAATCGTGTTTTTTATAGGAGGGTATGGAGATGTTTGCTTTATTTCATCAAACAAAGAAAAAATACAACGAAAGAATAAAAAACATTTCAGCAAGTGGAGATATACTAGATTCTTTAAGTGATGCTGGGCTTATTAGAAACAATAATGAGGATAGTGTTATCACAATTACACATCCAGAAGATACGAATTTAAAGCTATTGGCAGTAGCAGATGGAGTCGGAGGTAGAGAAAGAGGCGAAGTAGCATCTAATTTTGCTATTTTGACATTAGAAAAATGGTTTCTAAATTTACCTATAGATACTATTAACAATACTAAAAAATTATCTAAATATTTAACAAATATTATCACTTGTATTAATAATTGTCTTTACGTTATAAAATCTTACCGCACTGGTTGTGCAACCACACTTACTTGCGCAATTATTAACGAGAAAAAGACAGTAATTGCAAATGTAGGGGATTCTAGAGCTTATATCGTTAGTGAAAATAACTTAGAACAAATTACAAAAGATGATTCTGTTGTATGGTCTTACTATGAGCAGGGTGAACTCACAAAGGAACAACTACGTTTTCATAAATATCGAAGTCTTATTACCAAATGTATTGGTAGTGACTATGGAACAAAGCCAGATATTACAATATTAGATAATAACGATTATGAAGGAATCCTATTATTTACAGATGGAGTTACCGACTGTTTGTCAGATTCCAAAATAGAGAAATTAGTGCATACTAAGAAAGAGAATTTAGCGCATACAATTATTAAAGAGGCTGTTTATGGGAAACAAACAAAAAGAATTCCCAAAGGCGAGGAATTTTCTAATCCCAAAAATGGAAAAGATAATGCGACAGTAGCACTATATTTTAAAAGAAATGAATATATTTAAGCACAGATATTGTGCTTTTTTTATTTTCACTACCAAAATATGTTATAATGAAATTATTAGGAGGCTATTCATATGTCATCAGTATTTAAAAAATCAGAAGAAGAATTGAAATCGCAAGCAATAGAAGGTATTGATTTTGATAGTCTATTAGAGCAAGGAATAAAAAAATGTAATCTTGATGCACAATTAGAATTATTACTTTATGATGTAAGTGATGCCTTAAAAGAAAAGCAAATTCTTCTAGTAGAAGCAAAAAAGGGAAGAGAGGAAGCTTATTTAATTCCTTTAATGCTTGCTTATCAAAATACCACTTACTTTAGACAATTTATTATTGCAACATCTTCTAGAGCAACAAGAGAAACTATTATAAGAAAAATAAAAGAATTATCAAAACTACTTAATGTCGACATTCCTGTGCATGTTTTAGAAAGTGAAAAAAATTACTTTTGCTTAAAAAAATTAAAGGGATATAATAAAAAAAGGAAACAGCCTGTTAAAAATTGTAATCCCAATGCAATGGGAAAAGGTGAATGGAGAAAAATACAAGTTAGAAATTGTACTTTAACTAATTGTAGCTTTTTTAAAAGATGTAAATATGCAATTGACTATAGTGCTCTAAGCAAAAACGGATGCATAATTATTACACATGCTACACTAATTGGGAATAGAAGACTCACACAAACTGGTAAAAGACCTAAAAATGGGGATTTGATTGTTATTGACGAAGCAGAAAAATTTGCTAATAGTATCCGAGACTCTTATCAACAAGTTATGAGTTACGATTATATATGTAATTGTTTTTCAAGAGCAAAGCAACTACTTAACAGAGCAGAATATAGTTATATAACAAATAAACATTTTATTGAGTTAGAAAACTTTTTTAAACAATTATCGCATTGTAAAAAAGGCGATTCATGGAAAGTTACACCGGAACTTAAAAGAAGCAGTAAAAGTCTTGCTGCTATCGCAAAGAGAATGCTTATTCATCTAACAAGGCAAGGAGCTATTAAAAACTTTTCATCAGAAACAGAAAGTTTTTGTGAAATGATATTTATTATTGAAAAGTTCTTTGAAGAAATTGCAGATAGTCATGAAAAGTTTCATGCTCTACTTCAAGAGAAAGATAGAAGTCCTGAAGCTCCTGAATTTAGAAAAGTACAAGTTCTTTACTATCCTAAAAAGGTAGATACAATTATCACTGACAGTTTAAGAGCAGAAAATTGTAGTATTGTATTTACTGGAGAAAAAATTGCTGGACAAGATTCTAATTATAATACTTTATGTGGAGAATGCGGAATAGCAGAATTAGGAAAAGAAGTTGTTAAAGAATATGTTTTAAAATAAAAAGAGTTATACACATACTTGTCTATAACTCTTTTTTTAATTTTTCTAATAAATTACTACATCCATTATAAATTTCTTCATACGTAAGATAGAAATTCCCTGTATACCAAGGATCTGCTACATCTTTTGCGTTTAGACTTCTAATCTTAGTAGAAGATAATACCTCATAACTTTTAAGGATTCTATCTTTTTGATAGCTTTCCATAACAATAATATAATCATAATAAGAAATATCTGATTGTGTTATTTTTCTAGCGCTTATTTTTTCTATAGGAATTCCTTTTTCTAAAAGGATTTTTTTCGCAGGTGGATAGATGTCCTTCCCTTCTTCCTCATTGCTAATCCCTGCTGATGCTATTGTAAAATGTTTTTCAAGTTCCTGTTTTCTTACGAGTTCTTTAAAAATCATTTCTGCCATTGGTGATCTGCAAATATTTCCTAAACATACAAATAAAATCTTCATATTCCACCTATTCTAAACCACTAGAGGATTCTGTAGTATATAAACTTCTATATACACTAGATTTTTCCAATAACTCTCTATGTTTTCCTGATGCTACTAGTTTTCCTTTATCAATTACATGAATTACATCTGCATCAATAATAGTAGACAATCTATGAGCAACAATAATAACAGTATGATTAATAATTAAGTTATCAATCGTCTGTTTAATATATTCTTGACTTTCATTATCCAAAGCACTAGTTGCTTCATCAAATAAAATTATTTTTGTATTAATTAGAAGAGTTCTAGCAATAGCAATTCTCTGTTTTTGACCTCCAGATAAATTTACTCCGCCTTCTCCAATAATTGTTTCATATTGATTTGGTAGAGACATTATATATTCATCAATATAAGCTTTCTTACATACCTCTCTTACTTCTTCTAAGGTAACATCTGTTTTTACTAAGCGAAAGTTCTCTATAATAGTTAAGTTAAATAAGAATGGGGATTGTCTAATAATCGATATATTTTTTCTTAAAGACTCTTCTGTTAAATCTTTAATATCTATTCCGTCTATTTTTATTTCTCCCTTAGTAGCATCAAAATAACGTAATAGCAAGTTAAAAATAGTACTTTTCCCATTACCACTTTTCCCTATAATAGCAATCTTTTTATGAGGTTCAATCGTTAAATTTAAACCTTTTAAAGTATCATCTTCTTCCTCTGTATAACGGAACACAACATCTTTAAAAGTAACTATCCCTTTAGAGTTTACTAGTTCTTTATTTCCAAATTTTTCATCCTCATATAATTTATTATTTATAATTTCATTTATCCTTCTTAAGGATACCTTTACTTTATTGTAATTAATACCAAAATCACTAATACTTTCTACTACATCATCTATTTTCCATATATAAGACTCTAAAACAATGAATAAAGCATATGTCATTTTACCTTTAACAACCAAATACCCAGCAGTTGCTAAAATAATGGCTTGCAAAACAAAATAAACAAAACCATTTAAATTAAAATAAGCCACTTCATACTTTCTAATCTTTCTTTGATCATGAAAATGGGTATCAATATTTTGATACATTCTATCTTCAATATTTTTCTTAATTCCCAATGCTTTGATTTCTCGAATACCTGTTAGATTTTCAGTGGCTGTTTTAATTTGCAAGTCAGAATCTCTTTTTATTTTTTCTTGTATATTTTTAATTTTAGGGAAAAATTTAGCTGATATAAAACCCATAATAATACTAAAAATGATGATTTCTACACCAAGGAAAACAGAAGTAGAAAAGGCAAGAATAAGAACTAATATAACAACAATTGCCCGGCAAGTCATTTTGATTAATCTTCCTAACAAGTCCATCACTCTATCTGGATCAGTAGTCATTCTATTAATAAATTCCCCTACTCCAATATTCTCAAACGCAATAACAGGCATTTCTGTCATCTTATGATATAAATCCTTTATAACTGCTTTAGAAAATTTAATTTCCAAATAATTATATACCAAGTCTCTAGGAACAGATAACAAATTATAAAAAAGGATATGTAACCCTTCTCTTAAAAATAAAAAGAATAAAAATGTCCTAATAGAATTAGAAATCAAACCTTCTATTGCATAACCCCAGAAAAAGGAAGAAAGTAAGGCGGGTATATACGTTAATATTGTAAGAATTAAATAAAGCAAAAGTTTCCCCTTATCATCTTTTAAATAGTGAAAGATAAGTTTAAAATTATTTGTTTTTGTTTTCATAACACACCTCCCAAAAAAACTACTATTCCTAACAGCTTCCTTATTTTATTATAAAAAAGTCTCACAAAAGTTTAATCCAAAAATAAAACTACTAACTATCCTAATTTTATTTGATAAACCACGTGACACCTCCTTTAAAAAAGATGTACCCATTTTAACATGAATAACAGATTTATACAAGAAAAAAAGCAGAAATTCTACTTTTTATAATGACCTTCCTGCTTCTTTTTCATGACTTTTAGCACGTTCTGCTATTTGACCATAAACGGTATCATATTCTGCTTGCATAGCACGATAATTTGCTGCGGCAGCTCCCATATTTTCTACTTCTACACTATATCCAGTATTTAATCTAATATATGGTGATGCCATTCCTAGTAAACTAGTTACTTGACCGTCTTCTTTCTTTCCATATAAATCTAATAATTCTTCTGTTGTCATTTCTGGAGTTGCGATTCCATTAGATTCTCTTGACATTGCAGACGCTGCAGTTATCATAGCTGCTAAAACATGAGGTTGGTTAACATTAGCACGTTTATCTTCTGCAACAAAAAGATGCTCTACTTGTGATCTTAAAATAATATCTTGTTCCATTTGCTATCTTCCTCCTATTATTATCATTATAACATTTTTAAAAAGAACAAGTAAACAAAAACTTGATTATATGTCATTTTTTTATAAAAAAAAGAAAAAATTTTTAACCTTCTTCTTTTTCCTTTATAATATTTTTAATAACTTCTAATAATTCTTCTGTGGAAGAGTATTCTATAAAATGATTGCATATAACTTTTAATGAACCAGACACTTTATGTCCCCTTTGATAAAGACAATAAATAGGAGTGCCATCATCATATGCCCAACCTAACTCTATTCCTAATCCTGTGGCTGGATATGTTACTTCTGCTATCATGACAGATAAACCTTTATAAAATTCCCGTGAATTGGCACTTTCAGCAGTTTTTTCATGTGGTAATAAAATTTCGTATTCTTGTAATTTTTTATCTTCCCTAATAGGCTTATATAAGTTTTCTATATAATCTAACTGTTTCGAATGGGCAACATATATTTTCTTCATACTTTACTCCTTATATTTCTTCACCTTTGCTTTTTCTTCTATGATAGAAAGTACTTCTTCATAATCTTGGGTTCTGCTTTTCACATCCTCTTCTGGAACTTCTGGAAACAATTCCACTAATGAGCATCCCATTTGTCTTTCAAAGTTTTTTTGTAATTGCAATGCTAATAATAAATGATACTTTGAATGCTCACTTGTTCCTTTTCTTTTCGTAATATCTAATATTCTATGTTCTAAAGTAGTAAATCCTTTTTCTGTACAAAATAAATCACATAATTGAATAATATTATCATAAGTAGTAGCAGGATGAGTAGATAAGTAATGAGACAAAAAGTCAGATATTTCCCCTTTTGGAACTTCTCCTATTGTCATACAAATATTATTATTGATAAAAGAATGGGTTAAACAAATTCCAGATTCTACCACATATCCTAAAGAATTCATATATCTATACCCTTCCATAGGATGATTAGGGTGATTAATTCTTCTACCAATATCATGAATATATCCTAAAGCTTTAGCAGAATCCACATCTAAGTTCAATTTACTAGCTATTCTTCCTGCTGCTATTCCAACATGAATACAATGTAAAATCCAGCGGTTTTCTTTTTTTTGATAATCGCTCTCATCTAATATGATTCCTTCTGTTAATAATTCTAATGCCTTTTCTGATGTTAATTTTTCCATGTTTTCATTCCTTTCAATCTTTCAAAAATGGTTAAATTTCCTTTATAACTTTTTGGAGATATTGGACTTGGATGATAAATTGGAAGTATTTTATAATTTCCTATTTCATATACAGTTCCAACTACGTCGCTAAATTTTTTAAAAGGAAAATCTAATAAGACTCTAGTAGGAAACTCCCCTAAAGTAATAACTAATTTAGGATTTAATAATGCTAATTGCTGGAACATAATATGTTTACAATTATGAGAGCATACTTTTAAATTTTTTCTTTGTAATGGATAGCATTTTACTGCCTCTAAAAAAGTAGTTTCTAAAATATCCCTACCAATTATATCGAATAATCTTTGAAGAACTACCCCACTAGGTAATAGATTACCAGTAGTATCTCTCCATAACATATGACTTTTTCGCCAACCATTATTAGCAGGCGCCTCTCCTATTAATACAATATCGTTATCTTCTCCTAAAAATACAGTTTTATCTTCTGGGAATTTTTCCACTAAGTTTTTGCATTTATCACATTGATGGACAAGTCTATCTATTTCTAATAATTCTTTCATAATTATATCTCAAAGTCTATTAGAAGAGGTAAATGGTCAGATACCTTACTTTCTAATACTTCAAAATCTCTTACTTTGACAAACTCATTTACAAAAATGTAATCGCAAACTAAATTTCCCTTATCTAAACCATCATCAAACTGCGGTCTAGTAGATTTCACATGATATTTCTCAATTAAATTGGTCAACTCTTTATTTAGCATCTCTATACTTTCTGTTTCTGGAAGTAAATTAAAATCTCCTACTACTATTGCTGGGATATCTCTTCTTACTTTTGATAGGATAAATTCAGATTGGGCTATTGTTCTTTCATCCCCTACTTTGCCTTCATTCCAAATTCCATGAACATTGATAATTTGCAATTCCTTTCCATCTATTTTTAAAATTGCATTTTGGATAGAACGGCACCAATCTTCTTTTCTAAAGTTAGTAGCATCATATTCATATCGATATTCTCTATAGTAAAA
This sequence comes from uncultured Bacilli bacterium, assembly GCA_964018915.1. Taxonomy (GTDB): domain Bacteria; phylum Bacillota_I; class Bacilli_A; order RF39; family UBA660; genus UBA5578. The sequence goes on from CAXHRJ010000002.1 coordinate 166,085, forward strand.
TTCATTCATGTGTTCTTTTATTTCGTATTTAGATAATAATAAAGTGCCCTGTTCTGCTTTGCCACCAAAATCTCTAGTTACCTCACCATTTTTAGTGATGTGAGGTGCTATAAATAAAGGAGCAAATACATGATTTGGATACTCCTTTATTTTTACTAGTTCATTTTCAGAACAATACATTGGAAAACAAGTATCTTCAGTACCATGCATTGCTTCCTGAATAGTTACAATAGAAGCATCTTGATCTTTTAAAAAATTTGTTACTTCTACCGTATTATCCATCTTAATACAAATATTTAAATTTAATAGTTTCATAAATCCCACCTAGTACTATTATATCTTATTTAAAACAAGAATTAAATCTTTTTTTATGGTATAATAAAACTAGGTGACTTTATGAAAGTATTAAGTTTAACAGAACCATGTGCCACTTTAATAAAAGAAAAAAAGAAACTAATAGAAACAAGAAGTTGGAAAACGAACTATCGTGGAGAACTTTATATTCATGCTAGTTCTACTAAAATTCCTAAAGAGTGGAAAGAGAATAAAGAACTTATGAATTTAGTAAAAAATATCCCACTAAATTATGGGCATATTATTTGTAAATGTAAGTTGGTAGATTGTGTATATATGACATCAGAGTTTATTGAGAAAATCAAAAAAAATCATCAAGAATATATTTGTGGAATATATGAAATTGGAAGATATGCATGGATATTAGAAAATATTGAAGTATTGAACGAGCCAATACTATCAAAAGGTCATTTAGGAGTGTGGAATTATGAATAAGTATTGTGTTGTTACAACTGCTATTGACAATGAGTTTGTAGCAGAAAAAATTATTAATGAATTGTTAGAAAAAAGACTAGTTAGTTGTGTTCAAAAAAGAGAAATAATATCTACTTATTGGTGGAAAGGAAAAATTGAGAAAAGAAAAGAATCTTTATTACAAATGAAAACAAAAAAATCTCTTTATAAAGAAATAGAAGCGGAAATAGAAAAGCTACACACTTATGAAGTCCCTGGGATATTCTCAACAGATATAGGGAGTGGTATTCAGTGCTACTTAGATTGGATAGAAGAAGAAACAAAATAGATGAATGAAGCATCTATTTTTCTTTGCTTCTATATTCCATTTGATAATTCCATAAACATTAATCAAAAAATACCCAACTGATACCAGTAGCATCATTATTGAATAATCTCCATGATTCATAGCTGTTAAAATCCATATTCCTAAATCTATAATATTATTAATTAGCCAAAGCCACCATGACTCTTTAAAACGCATAATCATTAAAATAACGCCACATAAATTAATACAGTTAGAAGTACTATCCATAAATGCTAATCTTTGGCCAGGAATTAAACTTAATAAATAGCCTAAAAGAAAACTTCCAACTACACAAGATACCGTTATAATAATAGAATTTCTTAAAGTAAATTCTCTAACTTTTACAGAATCCTCTTCATCTAGATTTTTCTTCCAAGAGAAAAATCCTTGTATTTGTAATGGTGAAAAGAGAAAAAGGTAGAAAAAGAATAGGTCATATAATTGATTTTGATAAGATATATAACCATTTATTACATAATTAATAAGACCCAATATATAATTGCTTCTTTTTCCTTCACTAGCAAAATAAGCACATAATAAGGAGGTTAAGAGATTAGTTCCACCTAAAAATAAGTCGTGTGATAAAATACCTGTTACTATAGTAATATTAGACATAACAGAGAGATTGTAAAATATTTTTTATTCATCTTTCTTATTTACCCTCATAACAGCTACAATAGCCTCTTTCAACAAAAATTCTCCATCTAGTAGTCCTAATATGCTAGGAGAAGATAAATCGTCTTTAACCTCACTAAATTTGTAAATTTGAATATCTTTAAAACCAATATTGCCAAAGAAATCTTTTACATGAGTAATATCTTCAAAACGATCATTTAAATTGTTTCTGGATGTTACTGCACTTAAATTTTTATTAAATGTTGGCAAATTATTATTTTGATGTTCTATAAATTTTTTAGGAGTTACATCACAAGTAATCCAATAACCACCAAATATAGATAAAGTTTGATAAATATTTCTTCCTACTACTTCCTTTTCTTCAAAAGTTAAATATCGTAATAACCCTTCATTTAATACTATCAATTCTTTATTCCTATCAAAACAAGAAATTGCACAATCATAATCTTCTTTTTGTAAAGCATTACCACTTATGAAATGTAAAGAATCCGGTATCTCACTAATTTCCTTTAAAACTCTTTCTTTTTCTTCTATCATAGATGGTAAATCCATTTCTACATAAGTATACCCTTTATTAGAATAATATAAACCACGCGAAGAATAACCAGACGCTAATTCTAATACCTGTTTAATACCAGTAGCATTTAGTAATTTATTCGCAAGTTTATATCTTGCTTCTATTTCAGGGGCTAACATTTTATCTAGAAATACTTTTTCTATATCTTTTTTTCGAATTCTATCAAATCTTTCTTTCTCATAAGCAATATCGGTAAAAGTCCTTGGATAACTAGTGACAATAGCAGTTGGAATAATACTTTCATAATCTTCATTTGCTATCATTTTAATAAAATTCCACCATTTACATTTACATTTTCGCCATTGATATAATCAGCTTTATCGCTTAACAAAAATAATACTAAATTAGCGGTATCTTCTGGTGTTCCTAAGCGTTTACTAGGATTTTTAGCAGCAGTAGCTTCAATTTCTTCATCAGTATAACTTTGTCTAGCAAGTGGTGTTAAAGTAAGAGAAGGACTTACTGTATTTACTCTTATGTTATACTTAGATAATTCAAGTGCACAACACTGAGTCAACATAATTGTAGCTGCCTCTGCTGTACAATAAGCAACACTTTCTTCCATTGGTCTAGTTCCTAATCTAGAAGCAATATTAATGACTCTTGGATTAGATGATTTTTTCATCAATGGAATAGCATTCTTAATACATTGAAACCGTGCAATTACATTCACATTTAATTCATGTCTATATTCCTCTACTGTTAAATCCTCTATTGATAAAATTTTATCATAAGCTGCACAATTTACCAAACCATCTAATTGTTCATATTTATCAGCAATTTTTTGAAACATAGTATCTACTGATTTTTCATCTGACAAATCAGCTTTTACTAATAAAATATTATCTTTATAAAGTTCTAATTCTACCATAGTTTCTTCTGCTAGTTTATCATTATGACCATAATGGATGACTACGAATGCGCCATTTTCTAATAATTGCTTTGCAATTTGCTTACCAATCCCAGAGGTAGAACCTGTCACTAAAACTACTTTGTTTTTAAAATCTATATTCATACTATTCCTCCTAAATGTATTGTAACAATTCCTGAAATTCATGATAACCTGATTCTGCATTTAAATGACCACCATCTTTTATTACAACAATATCTGTAGCAATCGTTTCTGCAAACTCTTTTTCTGCTTCTAAATTTACATAAGGATCATTTTCTGTATAATAACAAATAATTTTTTCACAATAGTTTTTAACATCTACTAACGTATTAAAATACATAGTCTCATTAACAGTATCGTACTCGTTATTAATTCCTAAATAATTATTAAAGCCACATACACATACTAATTTTTTTATTTTAATTTTTCTTTCCACTAAAAATTTGCAAACAAAAACTGGAGCAATAGAATGAGCAAAAATAATAGTATTTTCATTCAAAATTCCAGAACCTACATAGCTATCTAATAGATTAGACCAATTAGTGTAATTTTGATATCCTACTCCAGTTGGAAAATCAGGCGTATAGACATCTAATTCTCTTTTTTCTATTTCTTTTCTTAACCATGGAATCCAATTACTAAATGGGCTTCCAAAACTCCCATGTACAAGAATATAGTTATTTTTCATATTTACACTTCCTTTTATTTATTATATCATTGAAAGATTGAAAAAAGAAACAAAATGTATTGTTTCTTTATTGATTTACCTTATTCACAATATTTTGATGAGCTTGACTACCAAGATAACTAGTAGATAACTTATCTGTTTTAAGACTAGTATATTTTAACAGTAATATTTTTCTTACAGATTCATTAATTTGACTCTCTTTAATTTTTCCTTCTTTTATACTTTTTTTTATATAGTTAATAGCACTTTCAGGGCTTTTTGGCATTAATAATATATCAACACCTGCATTAATAGCCATTTCATATATTTCTTTTTCAGAATAGTTTTTAGTAAGTGCTCCCATATTTAAAGCATCTGTAACAACTAATCCCTTATATCCCATTTCTCCTTTTAAAAGGTCTGTAATTAATACCTTAGAAAGTGATGCTGGTGTCTTATCCCCTGTAATATTTGGGATTGCTAAATGCCCTATCATAATTACTTTAGCATCATTTTGAATAGCGTTTTGAAAAGGTATCAAATCCACATCATACAATTCTGCTTTTGTTTTTGTAAGCACTGGTAAATCATAATGGGAATCTGTTGCTGTAGAGCCATGTCCAGGAAAATGTTTGTATACTGGGATTACTCCTTTAGCTTCTAATCCTTTTGCAAAAGATAATCCCATCTTAGAAACTAATTCTGGGCTTGTACCAAAACTCCTAGTTCCAATCACTTTAGAATCTTCACTTGTAAGAACATCTAATACTGGAGCAAAATCCATATTAATACCAAACACTCTTAATTCTTCAGCAGTTACCGTCCCAACACTATAAGCTAAATTGGTATCGTCCATTTGTCCTAAAGAATACATTGGAGGAATATTAGTGGCAGGTTTTCCCGTTATACTTGTTAATCTTTGAACCTTTCCTCCTTCTTGATCAATAGAAACAATTAAAGGAATACTACTCGTCTTTTTCATATCATCAATAAATTTTATAGTGGTATTATAATTACCAAGATTGTTAGCAAACAAAATAACTCCACCTGGCTTATATTTTGTTAAATTTTTTTTTGTTGTACTATTAAGAGATGTTCCTGTAACTGAAATTACTAACATCTGAGCAATTTTTTCATCTAATGTCATTTCTTTTAAATGTCTATCCACTGTTTCACTAGCAGTTAGTGGTTTAGACACATTGGAATTACTATTCGTATTTGTTGGTTTGTTAGAATTGGTTTGTTTATTGCTAGTAGAATTGCTATTTTTATTAGTGCTTGTATTAGTATTTTTATTAGACGTACTATTAGAAGCAGAATTACTAGATTGATTACTATTAGACATACTAATATCGCTATTAGAATTAGTATCACTATTTTCTTCCTTAATAGAACTATCATTAGAATTACTTTCTAAATTTGGAGAAGAAGTACTATTAGAAATCAATGAATTAGAATTCTTTTTATTATTAGAAGATAATATATTCTTATTAGTAATTGTAAGAAATAACGCAACAACGAAAATAATAGCAAAAATTGTTGTTACTATCGCTATAGACTGTTTTTTATTTTTTTTCATTTTATCACCCTAATATTATTCTTTACTGAAATAAAATTTGTATAGCTTTTTTATAAATTCTTTTTGCAAGCTCTTTTCCATCTTTTCTAAAATAACAATATTTTCGAAAACTAACACTGCTATTTAATTCCATAACCAAAAGATTCCCATCATCCGTTTCTATAATATCCACACTACAAAAATTTAGATGAATTTCTTTTGTTATTTTCTGAAACATTTCCATTAATCTTTCTTTCATATTCTCATCTTCTACTTCAAAAGGAATCGCTCCATTAGAAAGATTAAACTTCCAACTATACTCATAAAATTCATTCATCTCTAATACTTTATTATAGAAATCATCTTCTAACTTATCTTTAAAATAATAAGGATTAAGCTCCAATAAAAGTTCTCTAATGGTTCTTTTCCCATCACCAGCTACGATTGGTCTTTTCTTTCCATACATAAGAACACATTCATTTTCTAAAGCAATCAATCTATATTCTGCTTTTATAAAATAAAAAGGACAGATGCTAATAGAGCTATTTTTTATAAATACTTGATTTAGACATGGAAGAATATCAGATTCATTTGTAATATGATAAACATCCAAACCACAAAGTCCATTATTTGGTTTAATAACAATATTATTACTATTTTCTTTAAAATAATTTTCTACTATAGAATAAATATTATCGTTTTTTGCATAATCATCTTGATTATCCTCACTAAATAAAATTCGATGTTCGATAACAGGAATATTTTTTTTAGATAATACTTCATACATTGCATATTTATCATCCATAATAATTCCTAACCCATGTGGATTCAAATCGAATTTTTGTCCTGCTAAAAATCTTGTTTTTCCATCTTTTTCAAGTATAGTAATCCAATTTTTTGATACTATATGCATGGTTATTCCTAATTCTGCACAAATTTCTTTTATTATTGTTTGATACCACTCCATAAATATACTCCTTTATCATTTGTTTCTTTATTATAGCACAAAAAAGATACTAGTAAAAGTTGCTTGTAGAGTACATAAAGATTTTATTTTGAGAAAAATAAAAAGAACACAATAGTGTCCTAATGCCTCAAACTCTTTACATAAATCTTTTTTTGCTTCCGAGATTGTTTAATAGCAATTCTAGTTATTTTATCACAACTTAATAAACCTAATTGACTATGATTATTTACTAAGCGAAGAGCTCTATCTTTTCTTTTTTCAGCAAATATCTTTTTCAGCACCTGACTTTGCTCTTCAGTACTTAAATTTTCCCAAAATTTATCATTTTTATAAAAAACTAAATCTTCAGAAAAATGAAACTCCCGTAAAGGATTATAAATAACTGGAGTTTGTTTTTCATAGTATCCATACACAAATTCTGGAGGAATATTATCATTAAAAATGATCTTACTTCCTACATCTAGAGACAAACATAAATTACCAAGAAAATAATCTTTTTTCTCATAAGTGACAAAATATGGTACTGCAAAAATAATATTACAAACTTGATTATCTCTACTATAATATTTGTAATTTAATTTCTCTGGTAAAAAAGAAGTTGGAAAATAAGTTGTACTAGATAAACCCATTTGAGTATCCCAGATTTGAAATCCTTTTTGTAAAATGCGCTCAGCTATTACTCTTTCATCAACATTTTCTCCATTTATTTTAAAATCTAACGCTCTAATATTGTGAATACTAACTACTTCTTGATATTTTTGTAAGCTGATTTGATGGAAGCCAATTTGATAGTGGGGAAGTTCTTGTCTCATTTTTTCATACAATTCTTGATTTGTCATTATATTTCTCCTCATTTTTCTAATTGCTTTTGTTTTATTTTTTTTCTATCACTAACTGTTCCATTTAACTTAATATGGGTGTAACTATCTATATCATTAGGATAGGCAGTTATTTCAAATCCTGAAAATTGATATTCCATTCTTTGTATTAACAATAAAAAACCATCTAAAATCCTAGTTAGAATAGCATCACTTTTAACAGTTGTTTGAGCACCAAAATAGTTTTTATATCTACAAAATAAAAAATCTGGTACTTTTATTTTAGACACATTATACTGTTCTAATAGAAATAAAAATAATTTAAAAGAAAGAACAAACCCAGGAGAAACATTTCTATATTTATTAACACCAGAATTTATTTTATTCACTGTTTTTTTATAAGTATCTTCCTCTACTGCATATTTTCTACCTCTACCAAATTGAACTGAAAATAAATGGCAAACATTGTTCTCATCAAAAGCATATCGCACTAATGGAAGAGGATAAAAAACATCCCCTATTTTCATACTAAAAAGTAATTTAAAAGGTGCTTCTAAACCTGGTGCATCAATAGCATACTGCACATAGTATTCAACACCCCCTTCTCTTAAAAGAAGAGTTGGTTTTTGATATTCTTGAAAATGCGTATTACTAAAAAAGGTAGTTCTTTTTTCAATATAAGAAGTTAAATCTTGTGCATCTGAATAAGTCATATTTAAAAATAAATGATTCATAAAAAAAGATAAATTATGATAATGTTCTAAATTATTATGCTTCAAATAAAATTCATTTAAAGCTCTTACATAATTTATCAAAGCAGTTTTTAAAGCTTCTAAATCGGTTATAACGATAACTGGCTTATAATATTCATGATCTAAATCTGTTTTTATTTTAATAACACTATCTTCTGTTACAATTTCATATTTTCCATACTTATGAATTTCTTGAAAGAAAAACTCCAGTATATTTTCTGGCATTTGAAACATATTAATACCTCTTTCTAAGTTACACACACAAATGTGATTATTTTAACATGTATTTAACAATTATTCAAGAAATGCATTTTTAATACTCTTTTTTATAAGATAGAATTTCATCTAATTCACAATTTAATACATAGCAAAACCTTGCTATAACATCTAAGTCTACTCTTGTTACTTTATTGTTATAATATCTATTGATTAAATCGTAATTCATAGCGACCATCGTTGCTAATCTGCTTCTACTAATACCCCTATCATCAATTATTTTTTTCAAATGAATATCTATTTTTCCATAATTTTTCAAAACATATATTGTTTCATTCATCTTAACATCACCATAATACCTCACATCATTATTATAGATGGAAAAAAAGAAGATATGCAAAAAATGTAGAGAAGAAATCCATGCTAAAGCAAAAAAAATGTCCTAAATGTGGCAGTAATTTAGGAATACTGGGTTGAGCTAAAGCCTTAATAGTAATCATATTAGGATGCATAGTTGGTTGTGTTAATAGCTGTTCTAATGCGGTTAATGAAAGTATAGAAGATACAAAAAATTCTTATAAAGATATCAATGGGAAAACTTCATTTAAAGTAAATGAAACATTTCAAAATAAATATGAAAAGATTACAATGACAGAAGTAAATACTAATTTTACTGATTATAACGAATACTTTGGTCCAGCGGATGGAAATAAAGTTATCATGCTAAAATTTGAAATTGAAAACATTAATGAAGAAAATGATGAATTATATGTTAGTAGCTTAAGTTTTCATGCATATGCAGATGGTACAGCTGTAAAATCATTCTATAGTGGAAATGATAAATATAAAGATTTATCAGCTACCGTTGGAAAAGGTAAGAAAGCAGTTGGATATATACTTTATGAAGTTCCTGAAGATACAAAAAAGGTTACTGTTGAATATGATGCTGATTTTTGGAGTGATGGAACCTCTATTGAGTTTGTTGTTCAATAAATATTAAAAAAAGGAAAAGTTTTTACTCTTCCTTTTTTTATACTTCACTATTTTCATTATTCTTTTTATAAAAAAACAGCCTAGGCTGTTTATTTTCTAAGTGGGGCGCGATAAGGGGATCGAACCCTTGCATAACGGAACCACAATCCGCCGTGTTAACCACTTCACCAATCACGCCATGTACAAAAGTACATATTAAATTATACCATAAAATGCAAAAAAAGCAAGTGAAATACACATATTAATGACAGTTTTTTACTTTTTTCATAAACTATATTGAGGTGTATAGAATGTATAATAAACAAATAGAATTATATGAGCCATACCAAGGTTTTGTTCGTGGTAATATGTTTCCAAGTTTATTTGACCAATATGGACGTATTTATGATGTTAAGCCAATGAATGAACAAGCAGAATTATTAACCTATATTGATATATTTGATTTTGCTCTTATCGATATTGGTTTATACTTAGATGTTCATCCAGATAATCAAAAAATGATTGAACTGTATAATAGTTTCTTACAAGAAAAGAAAAGCATTTTGCAAAAGTATGAAGAAAACTATGGTGCACTTACAATGGGAAGTAATGCACTAAATACAATGCCTTGGAATTGGGATAGCAATCCATGGCCATGGGAGGCTTAAACTATGTGGAAATACGTTAAAAAATTAGAATATCCAGTGAATATTCAAAAAAAAGATTTAAAAATGGCTAAATATCTACTTGCGCAATATGGCGGTCCAAATGGAGAGTTCGCTGCTGCTATGAGATATTTAAATCAAAGATTTACAATGCCAGATGAACGTGGAAAAGCATTACTTACCGACATTGGTACAGAAGAACTAGCGCATATCGAAATTATAGCTGCTATGGTATATCAATTAATGGATGGCGCTTCTGTTGAGGAATTAGAAGCTGCTGGGTTAACTAGTCATTACGTACAATTTGATCATGCATTATTTCCAGTTGATGATGAGGGAGTCCCTTTTACTTCAGCCTACATAGAAGCTACTGGGGATTACTTAGCAGATTTAGTTAGTGATATGGCTGCTGAACAACGTGCTAGAGTAACTTATGAAAACTTGATGAATATTACAAATGATCCAGATTTGCTTGGACCACTTTCTTTCTTAAGACAAAGAGAAGTTGTTCACTATGCTAGATTTAAAGAATTAAAAGATTATTATGAAGAAAAATATGGAAGAAAAAATACGGATAAATAATCCGTATTTTTTGCACACACTTGAGCATAACTTTATTTTCTATTAATAGACTTCGTATTTTCTAGTAATATTCCTATCCCCTCAGCAGTTGCATTTACACCGTCATTCGCTATTTTTACAGGAATATCTAGCTCAAAAGTTAATAATTCAGCAAGACCTCTCAATAAGGAAGCTCCCCCTGTTAAAACGATTCCTTTTGAAGCAATATCTGCTGCTATTTCGGGATGAACATCTTCTAACATTTCTTTTATAATATCAATTAATTCATATATATCTTGTTGCAAAGCATCTGTAATATCATTAGAAGTAATTTGAATAGTATGAGGTAAATTTGTAATTAAATCTCTTCCTCTTACTTCTGATTCAATTTCATCGCCAAATAATGATGTTGCCTCTATTTTTATTTCTTCTGCTGTCTTTTCACCGATTAATAATTTATATTTACTTTTTATATAAGACACAATTCTTTTATCAAACAATTCCCCTGTTATACCAATAGAAACCCCTTTTATAATACTTCCTAAGGAAATAATCGCGATATCTGTTACTCCACCGCCCATATCAATAATCATATTTCCATCTGGTCTTGAAATATCTAATCCAGCACCTAAAGCAGAGGCCTTAATAGAATCTACCAAGTAAATATCTCTAGAACCTAATCTGTCTGCTGCTTCTCTCACTGCATTTTCTTCTACCTTTGTTATTTTTAATGGTGAGTTTATAACCATTTTAGATTTAAAGAAAATATTTCTTACTTTTGCCTTTTTTATAAAATAACTTAGTAACTGTTCTGTCATCTCAAAATCAGCAATAACACCTTTTTGAATTGGTCTTATAATTTCTATTCTATCTGGTGTTCTTCCAAACATTCTTTTTGCTTCTAAGCCAAATGCAATAGGTTCATTTGTTTCTCTGTCAATAGCAACTACACTTGGTTCTTTTAAAATAATACCTTTTTTACGTTTATAAATTCGTATATTGGTTGTTCCTAAATCAATGCCAATTGCCCTTTCTACCATAAAACCACCCACAATGTTTTCTATTATATCATAACTCACTTAATTTGTATCTAACTTTTCATATTTTTTTCGTGTAGATTCTCCACCACGGATATGTCTCACGTCTGTATGATATTTTAGAATTTCATCTACTTGTTGGTATTGGGATTGGTCTAACTCTAAAAGCCGTTCATGCAAATCTTTGTGAACTGTACTTTTAGAAACATTAAAAATATTAGAAATGGCTCTGACAGTATCTTTTGTATCTATGATATGTCGTGCTTCTTCCATCACTCTTCGTGCTATTTTGGAATTCATATGTCACCTCTAATATCAATATATGTAAAAAGAAAGAGTATTATAATGATTTATCATAATACTCTTCTGGATTTACAGAAATATTATCAATTATAAGTTCAAAATATAAATGATTTCCTAAATCTGCACTAATATTTGATTGTCCTGATTTACCAATTAGCATACCTTTTTGTACTGTATCTCCCTTTTGTACTGTAATATCTGTAATACTTTGATATACACTTGTAACATTAGAAGAATGCTTAATTGTAACAGTATTTCCTAATAAAGTATCTTCTTTTACTTCTACTACCTCACCATCTAATACAGAAACTGCATCAAAACTGCCGCCTTCTAATTGATAACTAACTCCGGTACTTTGAATGTAAGTATCTTGATAATAGATTAATGCCTTTTTCTGTTCGTCTTCTGTTCCTTTGTAATCATAATAGCTTTGTGCTATAGCAACTTTCATATCTGTATAAGGTCTTCCGATAGTAGTATCCTGTTCCTTTGATACAGGAAGCTCTATCCTATTTAAAATATCATATGCATGATTAGGAACGGTTGTTGCAATCTCTGGGCTTTTGCTTAATACGATTAGTCCAATCACTATAAAAGCAACACTGATACCATAAAGCGAATATACTACTGGTTTTGTTAAAAACTTCATTACTTTCTCACCTCTATTAAAAGTGTGAGCAGTTTTTTTTCTTTTATACTAATTTTTTATTTTTTTTATTTCAACACCTGTATAATAATGTTTCAATATTTCATCATAAGTATATCCATCCTGTGCCATTCCCTCTGCACCATACTGACTCATTCCTACCCCATGACCATATCCACTTGTATTAATAATGACTTTATTTCCATTTTGCGTAATAGAAAAACTACTAGATTTTAAATTGAGAAGAGAGGCAACTTCTCTTCCATTATAACTTTTTCCATTAATTTTTACATTTTTAATTCTACCTGTTTTAGTTTTTTCTAAAACTTGAACTTGAAGGGTATCTGAATTTGGAAGTTTTAATAACCCTAAAAAATCACTTAATGAATAATTCGTAGTGTATTGAAATACCGGTGATATATTATCCCATTTACTTTCCACACTTCTAAGATATGGAAGAGCTGAAACAAACACATCTTCACTATTTTCTGTATATCCGTTACTTGTTGAAAAAAACATTGCATTAGCAACTTTTCCATCATAAACAATATATTGATATGCTGTTTCTGCTACAGAACTTACAACTTTTTCATAATATTCATCATATTTATCTTTCCACTTTTCTTTTAAGGTATTACTGTCAATATATACTTGATTTAATACCGTGTCTACCACATCATATTCTTTTTTTTGATTACCTTGGATTTGATACATAACATAACTTCTAGAGGCTACAGCTTGTGCCTTTAATGCCTCTTTAGAAAAACTTACTGGCATCTCTCCTGCTACTACTCCAATAATGTACTCTTCTAATGGCACTACATCTATTTTGCCTGTTTTAGAACGTAATATTCTAACAGTTGTATTTGAAGAAAATTTAAACTCTTTTTCCTCTCCTCTAAAAAAGAATTGGATTGTTAGTGTTGGAATTACAAGAAATAGTAAAGAAAAAAGCAGTACTTTCTTCATGGATATCATCTCCTTGAAACGTACTACTTATATTAATTTCATTTGAAGAGCAAAATCATATAGAAAATTTACTACTAAATAATCTAATGAAAAACTTAGCATTAGAAATACGACTCTTATTTGCAATACTCTTCCTTGTTTAAATACTTGTTCTATTTTTATGGATTCTAAAGCCCAAATTACAATTGGTAAAGTTACAATATATAAAGCTATTTTAAACATGATAATTATCTATTAAAGAAATTCTTCTATCATGTCTTTCTGCCTCTGGGTGTGCAGTTTCTAAAAACACTTTTAAAATTTCTTTTAAATCCTCAATCGGAAATCTATAACCAATTGCAATTACATTAGAATCATTATCTATTCTTGTCATTTCAGCTTCCCAGGTATCATTTACTTTAGCACATCTAACTCCTGGCACTTTATTACAAGCAATACTCATACCAATACCACTTTTACAAATAAGAACTCCAAAATCTACTTCCCTTTTAGAAACAGCTTCTCCCACTTTAAAAGCATAATTAGGATAATCTACAGATTCTAGAGTATCTGAGCCATAATTAACTACAGTATATCCTAAAGACTCTAAATATATTGTCAATTCTTGTTTAATTTCCACTCCATTGTGATCATTTGCAATTCCAATTTTCATATTCCACCTCAATCTTATTATACTATTTTTTTCGATGAATAATAGCCTCTAATGTTTCTTTTCCAATAATAACATCAAATGTATTTGTTACATAGGTACAAAAGAAATAGATAGATGCTCCAATAGCAGCATAAATAATAGTAATAATGATGGACATAAGTCTACCATGACCAGCAAGTGGAAGAATAAAGCTTAATCCCCATATTACTAAAGACATAATGATACAAGACGCTATAATATAGCGGAAATGTCTAAGTGTTCTTCTGTAAGAAATATGAATAAATTTCTTTAAATCTACTAAACATATAAAGATAGAAATACCATAACCTATCATAGTTGCTACTAAATTTCCATAGTAAATAGGAAGACCTATTTTATGAAATATAATCATAAATGGTATGTTCATTATTACATTAAATAGAAAACCACTAAATAAAGCTATATACATCGATTTATATCTACTTAAAGACTGCATTGTGACAATTACATTCGTAAATATACTACCAAATACAGCTACAAAAATACTTACTTTAAAAACTTTCGGACCATAGTAAGAAGCTCCATAGAAGATATTCCACACTGGTTCTGCAAGCAAGGATAAACCTACTGCCATAGGTATTGTAATATAAAGAATAATACGAATCGCTTTATTGATTTTTAATCGCACTTCTGGCATATTTCCTTCTACATAATCACTTGTTAAACTTGGAAGTAAACTTACTACAATACCATTTGCAATAGCCATAACAATTACATTTAGCTTAGTACCTAAAGTTGTTACAATATTCATAACAATTGAGGCATCAGTTAAACTGTAACCAGCCGTTTTCGTAAGAGTATTAACAACTGTAAACATATCTACTAATTGAAAAGAAGTACCAATCAATTCCATAATAATTAATGGTATTGTATAACGAATAATTTTTTTATATAAAAATCTATCTGTTATTTTCTTTTCTTCATCCAACTTTACAATTTTACCTTCGTGAATTTCCTTCTTTTTCTTTCGTAGATAGAAGAAAGCCGCAATAGCACCTAAAGTAGCACCAAAAACCGCTATTCCAACCGCTATTCCTAAAGAAGTATGAAATATTTTAACACATAAGTAAGAACCCACTAGAATAACAATAACACGAACGAATTGCTCTAATACCTGGGATATGGAGGACGCTTGAATATACTTCATTCCTTGCAAATATCCTCTAATCATACTAATTAGAGTAACAAAGAATATAGCAGATGCCGAAATTCTAATAACTAATGTTATTTCATGAATTAAATACTGTCCATGTAATACATTTCCATATGCAATTAGCTCTGCTCCAACACTTTTTGCTACAGCACTATAATCATTAAAGTTAATAATGTATTTTGCTAAAATAGGAGCAAATAATAAAAGGATGGCAGTTGTAATAAGGGATGATATAATCATCACCTTTCCTGCTAACTGATAAGATTTACGTTTTGTGTATTCATATCCTAATGTATGATATTCACTCACCATCTTACTAATAGCAAGCGGTAAGCCTATCGTCGATAAATTTAAAAATATCGCGTAAATATTGTAAGCTGCTCCATAGATAACACTTCCTTCAGAGCCAATTATTGCATAAAAAGGGATTACATAGAGAACCCCTAAAATCTTTGTAATGATTAAACAAAAAGTCGCAATAAATGCTCCACGAAGGAAATTATCTTTTTTCATTGGCTCATCCTTTCTGTCGTAACAATTATACTATTAAACAGAAAATAAAACAAGTTTCTTCCCTTAACGCCTTTTTTGTTGTATACTAGTGTACATGTGAGGGATAACTATGTATCAATTCGTGGAGGACTTAAAAGAAGAACAATATAAAAACTTTATTCAAGCTAAAAAACTAAAGCAAAAAAGAAGTAAAGATAAAAATTGTCTCTATGTTGGAGTAGCAAAAGAAAGAAAACTAGTTGCCTGTTGCAAAATTTTTATACAAATAGAAAATAGAAAAAATATATTTTCTATTCCTCTTGGTATTCAAACCATTATTGAAGAAGAAGAACTCTATACGTTCTTTATGAAATATTTGATAATAACAGCTAGAAAATATAGTGCACAAAAAATAAAAGTTTATTCTAAAGAAAATCCTTATCTGTTAAAAATAGGATTTAAAAAAGTGAAAAAGAATAGTGAATCCTATCTTCCTTTGAAAAAAGAAAAAGAAAGAAAAATTCCTAATTATTTTCAAATAGTGGAGTTAGATACAGATAGGAAAAGAGAAAAACTAAAAAACTTTAAAATAAATAACAAAGATTTATTTTTGTTTAATAATGTTTCTTTTTTCACACTACAATTAGATTTATATACATACCTAGATACTTTAGTAGAAAAAAAGGAAAGAAATATCATTCAAGAAATAATAGGAGAAGTAGGTGACGTTTTAATTTTAGAATGCATTAGTATTGAATATTTAAATGATAATGGTGTTCAATATATCGATTATGAAAACTATTCTTCCCTTTTAGAAAAAGAAAGAGAGAACGTCCTATTTCCTAAATTAAAAGAAGAATTAGTAAAAAAAGGAATTCAAAAACTATTTCTTCCAAAAAAAGTTAATGCATCAGAATTAGAACAAGAATTTATAATAGAATACGAGTATTCTGTCAATTCCATAACCAATTTTATATTAAAAAGAGGATAATTATTCATTATCCTCTTCTTTTTTATTTAACTCATCTAGTAGTTCTTCTTTTTCCATTTTTGTATACCCTTTAATTCTTTTATCTTTAGCTACTTCTCTTAAGTCTTCTAATGATAAATCTGCAAGTGTTGCTTCTTTAAAGTCACTTTTATCTATTTCATTATCTTCATCTGGCATACATCCATGTTCTACTAAATATTCAATTTGTTCTTTTGTAATTGTTTCATACTCTAATAAAGTATTGGCAATTAAATCTAATAAATCTTTATTATCTGAAATAATTTGCTTTGTTTTTTCATAGCATTCATTAATAATCTTACGTTGTTCTTGGTCAATCTCAAAAGCAACTTGGCTTGAAAAGTTTCTACTTTTATTGTAGTCTCTTCCTAAGAATACGCTTGATTCTTGATGTTCAAATTGAACAGGTCCCAAATCACTCATACCATATTCTGTAACCATAGCACGTGCTATTTTAGTTGCTTTTTCAAAATCATTATGTGCTCCTGTTGTAACTTCATTAAAAATTAATTCCTCTGCTACACGTCCACCAAGTAATCCACTAATAGTTTCTAATAATTCATTTTTAGTAGAAAGAAAAGTTTCTTCCCTTGGCAACATTAGATTGTAGCCTCCAGCAGTACCTCTTGGAATAATAGTAATTTTTTGTACTTCATTAGCACCCTCTAACTTAATTCCAACAACAGCATGCCCTGCTTCATGATAAGCAACAACCCTTTTTTCTTTTTCTGTATATTTCTTAGTAACCTTAGCAGGCCCCATCAATACACGATCATGTGCCTCATCAATTTCAGACATTGTAATAGCATTTTTATTTCTTCTTACAGTAAGTAAAGCTGCTTCGTTTAGTAAGTTTTCAAGATCAGCACCACTAAATCCAACCGTACGTTTTGCAATATTTTCTAACTTAACACCTTTAGCAAATGTCTTTCCTTTTGCATGAACTGCTAAAATTTCTTCTCTTCCTTTTACATCTGGTAAGTTAACTGTTACTTGTCTATCAAAACGTCCTGGACGTAATAGAGCTGGGTCTAATACATCAGGTCTATTAGTAGCTGCTATAACAATTATTCCTTCATTTTCACCAAAGCCATCCATCTCAGTAAGCAATTGGTTCAATGTTTGTTCACGTTCGTCATGACCGCCACCTAAACCAGCACCTCTTTGTCGCCCAACAGCATCTATTTCATCAATAAAAATTAAACAAGGTGCATTGTGTTTTGCCTGTTTAAACATATCTCTTACACGAGAAGCTCCTACACCAACAAACAATTCCACAAAATCAGAACCACTAATATAATAGAATGGAACATTAGCTTCCCCAGCTACTGCACGAGCAAGTAATGTTTTACCAGTTCCTGGAGGACCAACAAGTAATACTCCTTTTGGAATTCTAGCCCCCATTTTTTGAAATTTCTTTGGTGCTTTTAAGAACTCAATTAATTCTGCTACTTCTTCTTTCTCTTCTGACAATCCAGCTACATCATTAAATGTAACTTTCTTTCTATCATCATTTAAACGTGCTCTACTTTTACCAAAGTCCATAGACTTATTAGCGCTTCCCATTTGCTTTGTAATGAAGTAGAAGCCTACTCCTACTAATAATACAAGTGGTAAAACATTTACAAGTAAAGCAAGTAATAAGCTAGATTCTGGATCTTTAGAAGTTTTTATTTCAAACCCATGCTCATCTCTACCAGCATAAAGTTCCTTAATAGTAGCATCTGTTAAAGGAGCTTTCGCATAATAAGACTCATTCTTACTGTATCCTTCTAATTTACCAGTTAATTCATATACACTGGCACTTCCAGCTGGAGTAATGGTTAATTCCTCCACTTTTCCTTCTTCCATAGCTTGTATAAATTCACTGTAGGATAATGTATTTACTTTTGTATTTAATACATTGATAAAATACATAACCCCAATAATTACAATGAATAAAAATAAATATGATAATGCACTTCTTTTAACTGCTTTTTTATTCATAAAAAACTCCCTTCTTTAATAGTACTTTAGTATTATATCATAAATTCCATCTTTTTTCCTATCAAATTGCGTTTTTTTTAGCCCTGGCAACCAAATAATTGTACCTTTGCTATCAGTAACTACTGGCCAAGCTTTTCTTTCATCTAGAGACACTTTTTCATTTGTAAAAATATCCCCTACTTTTTTATGACCAGACATATTTTTAACTGTTACTTTATCACCTATTTGATAGTTTCTAACAATAAGAGGAAGTTCTAACATAGAACTATCTAAATATGTTACAAAATTACTTTTCTCTTCACTAGATTCTAATATCTCTATTTTATGATCATTAGGCAATTCTAACACTTCTTCTAACACGTAGGAATAATCCTCAGATTTCTT
Source organism: uncultured Bacilli bacterium (assembly GCA_964018915.1). Classification (GTDB taxonomy): domain Bacteria; phylum Bacillota_I; class Bacilli_A; order RF39; family UBA660; genus UBA5578. Next base: position 185,150 of record CAXHRJ010000002.1, read on the forward strand.
TCCTCTTTCAAAAGAAATAAATTGATAATCTTTTTTTACTTGATAACTATTTGGAAAATCTATAGAACTATTTACAATACCATCATTGATAAAATCTATTAATATATGAAAATGGACTTTACTAATCTTGTCAATTTCTTTTCCATAAACAGAAAATAGATACTTCCTTAATACTTCTTTTTGCAAAACGATTTCTAATTGTTTCCATAAACAATAATTTAATTTATTATTTTGAACTATCTTTTCAAATTCCCTTTGAGATAATCTATCCATGTATTCTAACATTTCACTCAACTCTTCACTATACTCTAAAAATTTTAGGTGAACATTGCTATTTTCCCTTTTGAAAAAGGGAAGCAATTCTTTTCTATAACGATTTCTAGTATAATTACTATCTTGATTACTACTATCTTCTACATAAGGAATGGCATTCTTTTCCGCATATTCATAAATATCCTTTTTGGTTACATATAATAAAGGCCTTAAAATAGTATAAAATTCTCGAATACTTTTTTTCTCAATGCCGCAAACACCCTTTAAAGAAGAACCTCGGGAAAGACGCATTAAAATAGTTTCTATTAAATCATCCCCATGATGGGCAGTAAATAAATACGGTGCTCTATATTTCTTTAAAATATTCTCAAAAAACTGATATCTTTTTTCCCTTCCTATTTTTTCTGTAAATTTTTCTTCATATGTAAACTTTGTTGTTTCAAAAAGGATATGATTTTCTTCACAATAGTTTTTTACAAAAAGTTGTTCTCTGTCGCTTTCTCTTCGAAGATTATGATGGATATGAACACAAACTATTTGACAATTAGAATTTTCACAATACTTCATAAGTAGGTGAAGCAAAGCCATAGAATCTGCACCACCTGATACCCCGATTACTAGATAATTTGTCTTTGTCAAATTTATATTTTCTTTTAAAAATGAACAAACTTCATTCATATAACCACCAATGCTATTGTAATATAAATTATCATTTTATACAAGAAAAAGTAAGATACAAAATCTTACTTTTTTTTATTTCTTTGCTGTATATTTCTTCGATTTATAATTGAAGACAATAGACTCTTTTAACAAACTATAATTTCCCATTGTTATTTCAATTTCATCTGCCTTCTTTTCATTACGAGCAGTAAATGGATCAGTAATGGCAATAACATCTTTTGTAATATCTACACCATTTTGATAAATCTTAATAGTATATCCCATTAATTCTCCAGTTTCCATACGTACTTCTTTTACTTGGAATGTGTAGTTATCTACTACTGTTAGTATATAAGTTGCTACTTTACCATTTGATGTTGTTGCAGTAATAGATGTTGTTCCTTCTCCACGTACTCTAACAACGCCATCTGTTACAATCGCTACACTTGGATTGCTACTATTCCATTTTACACTTGGATCCGTTGCGTTTTCAGGACTTACAGTTGCTGTTAAAGTAATTGTTCCATAGTTTGACGTTACTACATCAGATGTTCTATCTAATTCTATTTTTGTAACTTCTATTTTTTGGTTTGTTACTGTCACCCTAATATCAGAAGATTTATGACCATCCTCTGTTGTTGCTGTAATTGTTGCTGAACCACTATTGATAGCGGTTATTGTTCCTGTTTGATCTACAATAGCAACTGTTTCATTACTAGTTGTCCAAATAACATTTTTATTGGTTGCTTTATTTGGTTTTACTATGGCTTCCACTTTCATAGAAGTACCTTTTACTAAACTAGTTCTTGTAGAACTTAGGGTAAGACCTGTAACTGAAATTGTTCCATCTGGATTATATTCTTGTAAGTGAGGATCATTCGGCTCTAAAATCTCTATTGTAAATTTTTTACTACTAGTATTCATTGCTTTATCATAAACAGATACTTGAACAGGAATAGTTCCTAGTGCACTAGTATCAATAATACTTGGATTAAACTGTACTTTTCCTCTGATGCCAGAAGTTATATCTGACACTTTATATCTATTATCAAATGAAAAAGCACTACCTCTAGCAACATAAATAATATCCTGCACTTCTATAGATGGGTCATCTTTATCAATATTTTCAATAGGATAAGAAAGTATTTTTGATTTTTTTCCACTATCTGTTCTAAGCATAATTTGTAATTCTTGATTTTCTGTTACAGTGTACTCATTAGTATCTTGCCAATTCTTTCCACCATCAAAAGAATAGCTTTTAATCTTTATATCCTTATTTTGATACTCAACAGTAACTTTAACATCTCCAGATGTCCAATATTCATTATCTACAGACACAGAAATCAAATCTGTTTGCAATTTTACATAAGTCTCTTGATAATAAATATAGAATATAAAACCGCCAGTTAGTGTTATCAAGAAAAAAAGAACAAAATAAAATATATTTTTTCCCATAGCCATCACCCATTTTTACTATGTACATAATATCATAGAAGTATGCAAAAGTCAACGAACGAAAAAGTTACCAATTAATCTTTTCTATCGCATTTTTTTCTAAAAAATAATTGATTTTACTAAAAGGTTTACTGCCAAAAAAACCTCTATTTGCGGATAATGGAGAAGGATGAACTGACTCTATAATTGGATGTCTTTTATTTGTAATAAGTTCTTTTTTACTTCGTGCAAAGCTTCCCCATAAAACAAAGATTACAGGTTTCTCTCTATCATTTAAAGACTTGATAATAAAATCGGTAAAATTCTCCCATCCTTTATCCTTATGAGATAAAGGCTTATCCTTTTCTACTGTCATAATTGAATTTAAAAGAAGAACACCTTGCTTTGCCCAATCCGTTAAATCACTTTCTTCTCTTTTAATTCCAATATCTGCGTATAATTCCTTAAAAATATTTTGAAGAGAAGGCGGTTTTCTCACATCACTATGAACCGAAAAAGATAAACCATGTGCTTCGCCTAACCCATGATAAGGATCTTGTCCTAAAATAACAACTTTTACTTCATCATAATCTGTAAATCTTAATGCATCAAAGATATTTTGATACGGAGGAAAAACAGTTTTCGTACGATACTCATTTTTTACAAAAATTCCTAGCTTTTTAAAGTATTCTTTCTTCATTTCTGAATCTAATATTTCATCCCATTTTTTATTAATCATTACTTCCACCTACACATTTTAAAGTTGTTTTATACCCATTACAAGTATACCCATTAATAATCACATCTTTTGCATACATATTACTACTGTCATCTAAACAAATAGAACCTGATGTGGAGGAAGTAGATAACTCGCTTACAGAAATACATTTTTGATCTAATCCCGTTAACCACTTCATTTCAGCTTCTTTCAATAAATTATTTACTTGAAGAACAGCAGTTGCTTCCTTACTTTCATTAATTTTATCTACTGTATCTGTTATAGGAGTTGGAGTTTTTGTCTCCCCACAGCCTACTAGCATTAAAGTAAATAAAACAATCCATATTTTTTTCATACTAATCTCCTATCTCATTTGCAATCTCTATAAAAATATCTAATGTTAAAGATTCTGCTCTTACATTCAAATCCATATTATGTCTCCTTAGTACATTTTCTATTTTATCTAGTGGATAATGTTTTAAATTATTACGCAAATTTTTTCTTTTCTGAACAAAACTATCTCGTACCAATTGAAAAAATAAATCTTTATTCTTTACAGAAATTTCTTGGTCTTTCTTTTTAAACTCTACAATAATACTATCTACATTTGGTTTTGGTAAAAATACATTTCTACTAACATCCATCAATTTAGATATTTCAAAATAGCAATTTAAGAAAACTGTTAAAGAATTATAGTCTTTAGAGCCTGGTTTTGCTTTAAAGCGATCCCCCACTTCCTTTTGTACCATTACTACTATTTTATCAACTGGGAGCTTATCGCTTATAATTTTCATGATAATAGGAGTTGTTATATAGTATGGCAAATTAGCAACCACATAAATTTTGTTATAAGAATATTTTTCTAAATCCTTCTTTACATCTGCCTCTAAAAAATCTTGATAAATAACATCCACATTAGTTGCCTCTGACAGATTAGATTTCAAAACATTTTTCAAGGTAGTATCTATTTCATAACATAATACCTGTTTTGCTGAATGCGCTAATTTATAAGTCAAAGAACCAGCTCCTGGCCCTATTTCTATTACTAACGTGTCAGAATCTATTTTAGATTTATCCACAATGTTATTGATAATATTTTCATCAATAATAAAATTTTGACCAAATTTCTTTTTTAATTTAAAGTTATTTTCTTCTAATGTATTTTGCATTTTTTTCGGAGAATATTCCATAAAATCACCATTATTATTGTAATATAAATAACTGTTTTATACAAGAAAAAAGATGGAATTACCAACCCCATCTTTGTACACTAAATTTTACATTCTTACTACCAGTATTGGTTCCTTTTGAATCAGCCTGATAAACAAACGCTAAATCCATCCATATGACTCCTTGTTTATAAGCTTGCCTCATAGTACCACCTGTATCTAATACTACAGCATAAAAAGGATCAATCTTACCATTATCAATAAGAACCATCGTTCCACAAGGGAAACCTCCTAAATCGGCCGCTACTATACGAACTTTACCATAAGTAGAATCCGTATAATACATACCATTTTGGGTTAAGCTGAAACGATTTCCTGACTCCGTTTTACAGGCTACTGTACCTGTCTTACTACAGCCAACACAATCAGACCCATATGTCGTTAATCTTCCTGTATATTCTCCAACTCTAGCAGTACCTACCTCTACTAATTGTTTAGTAGGATTTCTAAGAATCTTTTTAGTTCCATTTTCATAAGTATAGCTTAAACCATCTATACCTTCTCTTAGAACTACTTGCTCTGAATTTTGAGATTTAGAAGAATTATACACATATTCTGTCTCATAAGGAATAACCTCATTTACAACAGAAACAGTCTTAGTATAGCTAGTATTTTCGACATCTACCATTTGTTCTTGGTAATCTCCTAGCCCTAGAAAAGAAACTAGAGAAACTGCTAAAACTGATAGCCAGTTACTAATTAACTTTAGTAAATAGATTTCCATAAGGTCACCTCATAAAAGCTCTAAAGCTAACGAAATTGTATCATAAAGAGATAGACAAGTCAAATTGATTAATAGCATTTAAAGCTGTCTTCTGAATTACTTCTTCCTTACTGATTTCTTTAATTTCGGCTATTTTAGAAGCCACTATGTCGGTATTTCTAGGTTCATTTTTTTCTCCTCTAAAAGGTTCTGGAGATAGATAAGGACTATCTGTCTCTAATAATAAATATGCAAGTGGAATAGATTTGACTACTTCTTTTAACTTAGCTCCATTTTTAAATGTCACCACACCACCTATTCCAAAGCGAATATTTAAAGTTAAAAATCTTTCAGCCATTTCTACACTAGAACCATAACAGTGAAGTACATATTTTACATCAGGATATTTTATCATAATATCATAGGTATCCATAATAGCATCCCTACTATGTACCACAACTGTCTTTTTATATTTTCTAGCAAGTAATATTTGACGCTCAAATAATTCTTTTTGTCTTTCTTTAGATGTCTCATCATAGTGATAATCAAGACCAACTTCTCCTATTCCAACAATTTTAGGATTATTGATATGTTCTTCTATCCATGATAAATCATCTTCTGTATAGCTATCTACAAACTCTGGATGAATTCCAATTACTCCATAGACAGATTCATTCTCTATTCGTTTTAATACTTCTTTATTAGATTTAGAATCACATCCTGCTGTAATCATAATACCAGGCATTCTATTTATTATTTCATCCATATTTTCATAATACTGTTCTTCTAAATGACAATGTGTATCTATTAGCATAAAATCACCTATTACATTATAACATAAATAAAAAGAATCTACCTAATACGAATAGACTCCTTATTCTTACTTTCTTTATTCATTCCTAATTTATAATAAATAATATACGCAACTAATACTAAAAAATACAAAATGTCTGTAATATGATTACTAACTACAAAACTACAAAATACTAAAACTGATACAAAGGAAAGTAATAAAATCGTTTCCCTAGCCAAATTTTTTTCTTTTGTTTTCATACTTTTTTCTCCTCACAAAATAGAGTATAACATAAAGATTCTCCTTTTTAACGAAAAAAGTATCGACAAAGTTATCTATTTTACGTTATTTTACAACATCTAACGATGTTTATCGACAAATACATACAAAAAAAATCCCCTTCGCATCTTTAACCACCTATTCTACTGTTTCCAACAAATAATTTCTATCCTCAAAAACATAAATGAAAGAAGTTTCTTCATCAGATAAAGATTTTAAGTTCATTGTCCAATAATATCCGCCACTACTAACTCCACTTAAGCCATCAAGATAGTTCGTTATACCAATAGATTCAATTTCTTTTCCATTCATACCATCTATTATAAAAGTTCCCTTTGTTAATTTATTGTTTGGATTATAAGTTAAAATATACAGTTCTTCATAAGACATATTAAATTGCCTATAAAAAGGTATTCTTTTTATATTTGACTCTATATAATCAATAGATTGATAATAATCTAAATAACTGCCTGATTCTTTAGTACTTTCAAATTGATATCTTAAATTTTTCTTTGCTGTATATTCGTATTTTCCTATTCCGATTTCTTTTTCATCCTCATCAAAAAAAGTAACTATCATTGTAAAAGCAGATAAATTACAACCGTTTTTATCTAGTATGAGGACTAATTCTTTTATGTTATAATTTTTGGTACTATTTTGTGAATTATCTATCATGGTCCTTAAAGATTCTAATCCTCTTTCCTCAATATCATAATATCCAGAATAGCCTAATTTAAAGGAATTCTCTCCTAAATATATTCTATTGGGATGATATTTTTTATAATAGAGGGACTCCCATATCATTAAGATAAATATTGTGAAACCAATAATAGTAAATAAAGTCCTCTTTGATATTCTCTTTTTATTCAAAATATCACCTCTTTTTTTAAGTATACACCAAAAATCAGATTTATCATTTAAATATTTATAAGAAAAGTCTTAAGATTTTCTTAAAAAAGAACTACTTCTGTAGTTCTTTATACATTCCATTAGTAGCCTTTACTTCATAATAATTTGTTTTTGGTTGAATAACTTTATTATAAAAATCTTGATTGCTACTATAGCCATGAATTTGTAATCTTATATCATTATCTACTAAATTTACAGGCGCTAGAGAATAACCATCGAGAAAATGTGTTACGTTATTATCACTATCTAATTTCAAATCACTATAAGAAACTGCACCATATGCGTCTATTACTTTTTTACCAACAGTATATTTCTTTTTATAGACAACATATAATTCATTACTATTCAGTTTTTTGTGTTTTAACAAATAAAGACCTACATACTCCCACTCTGTCGACTTTGTTCCTTGTGAAACATCTACTGTCCATTTATTTAAAATCGCTAAACTATCTTGCTTTAATGAGTTTAGAGAGTTCCCATTAATTTGTGATAAATCTGTTACATAAGTGTTTTTAAAAATATTAGTAGGAGGATTATTTTCATTACTAATAGAGTTAGAGTTTGAATTAGAAGTTATTGGCTTGTTACTTAGTGAGAAAGGCGTATTAAAAGAACGCGCAAAGTCAAATATTTTAGAGAAAAAGAACAAATCAAAAACCACTATTATAGCAATTAAAATAAGAAAGATAACCGCTAATGTTAGTATCTTATTTTGAATAGAGTGTGTTCCTTTTTGCAACATTATTTTTAACTGAAATTCTTCATCAAGATTCAAAGAATTTGTATGCGGCTTTTCTCTTTCTATCATAATATCTTGCTTACAATACTCGCATTTTACCTTTTTATCAGTTTCTTCAAAAGATAAACTAGCCCCACAATTTGGACATTTTTTAGTAATTAGTTTCATATCATCAACCTCTATTCAAATTATATCATAAAGCAAAGCAAAAAAAGAACTACTTCTGTAGTTCCTCTAAGAATTTGTCCTTATCAATACGAGCAAATAAAGCACTAGGCTCATTTAAAGTTTTGCCACTTTCTAATCCGCCAAATTCTTTAATACTATCAAAATCTACTTTATCAGTATTTAATTGAGCAAATATTTTTTCTGATGTCTCTGGTAAGAATGAATGAAGTAAAACTGCACCTACTCTAATTGATTCTAATAAATTATAGATAACAGTTTGTAATTTTTCTGTTTTTTCTTCTTTTGCAAGTGTCCAAGGGCAAGTTTCATCAATATATTTATTACTTCTTCTAAAAATTTCAAAGACATGGTCTATCGCTTCTGCCACTTTTAAAGATTCCATTGCATTGCTTGTAGCATGAATAGATTCTTTGACTGTATTTCTTAAATCTATATCAATATCTTCTTCAATACCAATTTCTGGAACAATTCCATCAAAATATTTTTTAGCCATTGATATTGTTCTATTTACTAAGTTTCCTAAGATATTTGCTAAATCAGAATTATATCTTTCTATCATTAATTCATAAGTTAAATTTCCATCATTAGCAAATGGAATCTCATGTAATACATAATAACGAACAGCATCTACACCAAAAAGATCTGCTAAATCATCTGCATAAACAGCATTCCCTCTACTTTTACCAATCTTATCATTATTTGTAAGTAACCAAGGATGACCAAATACTTGTTTTGGTAAATCTAGGTCTAACGACCATAAGAAACAAGGCCAATAAATGGTATGAAAACGAATAATATCCTTTCCAATTAAATGCAAATCTGCTGGCCATAATTTATTGAAGTTATCAGCTGGATTCTCTGTATCATATCCTATTTCTGTAATATAGTTTGTTAACGCATCTAACCATACATAAACAACATGTTTAGGGTCAAAGTCTACTGGAATTCCCCAACTAAAGGATGTTCTAGATACACATAAATCTTGTAAACCTGGTTTAATAAAGTTATTAAGCATCTCATTTTTACGAGATTCTGGTTGAATAAATTCTGGATGAGTTTCAATATATTCTACTAAACGATCTTGATATTTAGACAATTTAAAAAAGTATGCTTCTTCACTTTTTTCTTCCACATCTCTTCCGCAGTCTGGGCATTTGCCATCTACTAATTGAGACTCTGTCCAAAATGATTCACAAGGAGTACAGTATAACCCTTTATATTCTCCCTTATAAATATCCCCTTTATCATACATTTTCTTAAATATCTTTTGAACTTTTGCTTCATGCTCTTTATTTGTTGTTCTAATAAAATAATCATAACTAGTATTCATTTTATCCCAAATCTCTTGAATTTGGGCAGCCACTTTATCCACATATTCCTGAGGTGTTACGCCTGCATCTTTTGCTTTTAATTCTATCTTTTCCCCATGTTCATCTGTTCCTGTTTGGAAATAAACATCATATCCTTGCGCCCTTTTAAAACGGGCTATTGCGTCTGCTAAAATAATTTCATATGTATTTCCAATATGTGGTTTTCCTGATGTATAAGCAATTGCTGTTGATATATAATATTTTTCTTTCATAATATCTCCTCCTAATAATCTGATTCTCTGTCTATAAAATCTTCTTCTTCGTTATCTACTACGAAATATTTTATGAACATTCCTTGACACATGCCATCTCCCTTTTTAACGACATAATCCGTTGTTCCTTCATTTTGAATACATATCCACATATGTCCATTATTATTTTTATTATTATAATAATCTGCATCTATTACCCCAACTTGGTTGCACATTCGTACATTATATTTAAAACCCATGCTGCTTCTATCCAGTAATAATAAAGCCTCATCTGATTCCATTGCTACTTTAACGCCAGTAGGTATTTTCTTAATTTCCCCTGGTTTTAAAGTATAATCAAAAAGAGCAAAAAAATCATAAGCCGCTGCATATTTCGTTTCTCTTTTTGGTAAAGAATATTCCTCATATAACTTTTTATCATCAGCTACATCCTTTTTAAACTGTTCATAAGTAATCTTTTCAAATTTTCTCATAATTCACTTCCTATCATAAAAAAATCACATCCTAGAATAAGGACGTGATTTACGCGGTACCACCTTAATTTATAAATAAATATTTATACACTCAAAGCCTTAACGCGGCACACGTTTTATACTTTCCTATAAAAAGCTCCAGACCCATTCGAAATAACTTTTATTTGCTTGCTTTCACCTAACCAAGCTCTCTAGTAAAATATCCATTATTTTTCTTTCCTTCAATGCCTTTGAATGGCTACATTATAACATAATATCTAGCTTTCTTCAAGATATTTTTTTAAAAATAGAGTTACAAAGGTAAGCAGTTCTCTTGCTTTTTCCTCCTTTGAAAAAAAGACTAAACGGCCAGCTTCTTTATCTTCAATAAAAACTGGTAAAGAGATACATTCTTCATCATTTAATTTTTTTTCTAATTTCTTTTTAGAAAGCTTTGATGGGTACTGAATAATTTCATAATCTTCTAATAATAATCCTTCTATGTGATAATGTTCATAAATAGAATTTAATAAAATTTCTGATAAAAAACCAATTTCCTGAATACTAGAATATTTTTTGATAGATAAGGAATCAGGTGTACAAGAAAGTTCTAATAAATCACCATTATGAATATCCATCTGTTTTCTAATATCTTTTGGTAAAACTAACCTCCCTAATTCATCTATTTTTCTTATAATTGTAGTTTTTCCTCTTTGCATAAAAAGCTCCCTTCTAATACTATTTTGATTTTTTTAAAGTGTTTTATACTTTGAAAATAAAAGAAATTGTGCTATAATCGTATAATACATGAAAAGAGGAGTGATTTTTATGAGAGATACTTATATTTTTGGTCACAAAAAACCAGATACTGATAGTGTTTGTAGTGCCATTTCACTTGCTCACTTGAAAAATTCACTAGGAATTAAAGCGACTCCTAGAGTTCTTGGAGATATTAATGCGGAAACAAAATTTGTCTTAAATTATTTTAATGTAAAAGAACCAAGATATTTGAATGATGTCAAATTACAAATAGGTGATATTGATTATGAAAAAGATGTTTACTGTGATAGACACGAACCTCTTTATAATACAATTTCGTACATGCGTAAAAACCATTTAAGTTCTATTCCTATTGTAGATGAAAAGAAAACTTTTTTAGGATTACTTTCTATGAAAGATATTACAAATGAATTAATTAGTTGGGACTATGATGTTATTAATACTTCTTTTGACAACATTTTAACAACCATTGAAGGAGAACCTGTTTTAAGATTTGATGATGAAATTACAGGAAATGTCATGGTTGCCTCTTTCAGAAGTACTTCGTTTATCAATAATATTGAACTAGATAATAGTTCTATTTTAATTGTTGGAGATAGACATAGCATTATTGAATACGCTGTTGAAAAAGGTGTAAAAATGCTAATTGTTACAGGAAGTAATGATATTAAACCAGAACATATTGAAATAGCTAAAAAAAATCATGTTAATATTGTAAAAACATTCTTAAGAACCTTTAATGTTGTAAAAGTAATTGGAATGTGTAATTATGCAGAGACATTAATGTGTGAAAACAATATTATTTATGTGCAAGAAAAAGATTATGTTCATGAATTTTCTGAAATGACTAATAAACTACGCTATAAAGTATTCCCAGTTTTAGATCAAAATAAAACATGCCTTGGTGTTATACAATTATCTGACCTTGTTAATAAACATAGAAAAAAAGTCATTTTAGTAGATCATAATGAACGTGAACAAAGCGTAGATGGATTAGAAGAAGCAGAAATCATTGAAATTGTTGATCATCATAAAATTGGCACAATTGGTACCTCACAACCAATTAATTTTAGAAATATGACAGTAGGATGTACTTGCAGTATCATTTATCTATTATTTAAAGAAAACAAAATAGATATTCCTAAAGATATTGCAGGGCTTATGTTATCTGCCATTATTTCAGACACTTTATTGTTTCGTTCCCCTACTGCTACAGAGTTGGATAAAGAAATTGCATTTAATTTATCGCAAATAGCTGAAGTAGATATGGATAAATATGGACTAGAAATGTTAAAAAGTGGTTCTTCTTTAGAAGGTAAAACTCCAGAAGAGATTCTATTTGCAGATTTAAAAACATATGCATTTGAACATACAAAATGCGGAGTTGCACAAATCAATACTCTAAATATAGAGGATATTGAAAACCAAAAAGAAGAACTTTGTGAACTTATTGAAGAAACTACAGAAGAAGAAAAATACCACACTATACTATTACTTGCTACTGATATTATCAAGGGTGGATCTTATATTTACTTTAACGAATCTAGTAAAGATTTAATGGAAAGCGCCTTTGAAGTAGAAGAGATTCATCAAGGATTCTTCATTCCTAAGTTAGTATCTCGTAAAAAACAAGTAATGCCAGCCATATTAAATGTATTTGAAGATAAATAAAAACTTCCTATTAGGAAGTTTTTTAATATTTGTTTTTTGTTTCATCTTATTCATTCCTTTAAAAGACGATACTTGGTATTTTAACTAAATATCGTTTTTTATTACAAGAAATTTTTCTATAAACATTTTTTAATGGTGAAGGAAATATATTTTAATTTTCGTTATTTTTCCTGCCATTTTTTTAATATTAGACATTTGTTTTAATGTCAGCTTTCAACTATCGTATAGTTGAAAGGAAGAGTATATGGAACAAGATAAAATGCATTTAATGAATAAAATTTTTAATAATGAATCCATTAGAACAGTTTGGGATAAAGAAAAAGAAAAATATTTTATAAGTGTTGTAGATGTTGTTGCAGTTATTACAGAAAGTAATAATCCACAAACGTATTGGAGAGTACTAAAAAAGATACTTAAAGATGAAGGAAGGGAAAACGTTACAAATTGTAACAGTTTGAAACTTAAAGCTAAAGAGGGAAAATATCGTATGACTGATGTCGCTGATATAGAAGGAATGTTTAGAATTATTGAATCAATTCCTAGTAAAAATGCAGAACCAATTAAGCAATGGCTAGCCAAATTGGGTAGTGAAAGAATAGACGAAACATTTGATCCTTCACTTGCAGCACAAAGAGTAATCGATTTATATAGAACCAAAGGTTATGATGAAAAATGGATTGCTAAAAGAATAAAAGGAATTCAAGATAGAAAAGAATTAACTGAAGTATGGTAAGAAAATGGAATAAAAAAAGATTATGAATGCGCTATTCCCACTAATGAAATCTATAAAGAATGGTCTGGTATGACTGCTAAAGAATATAAACAATTTAAAGGATTACAAAAAGAATCTTTAAGAGATAATATGGATAATTTAGAAGTGATATTAAAGGATTTATCTGAAGAAGCAACAAAAAGGATTGCTTCTAAACATAAACCACAGTGACTATATAAAAATATAGAAGTCGCAAAAATGGGTGGTCATGCAGCTAAAGTTGCTAGAGGTGATATTGAAAGGAGTTTGGGTGAGTCCATTATCACTAAAAATAATAATTTACACTATCAATATAAGAAAGAAAATTTAATAGCAAAAAAGTGATACTCAAAATACTGAATATCACTTTTTTGCTACCCTTTTAAAGATTCCTTAATAGTCCTAAGTAAATCCATCAAATAATATATATAATGTTTATCTAAATTAACAGTATCTAGTGTAATTATCAATTCCTTATTTTTCATACCAAACCTAAACTTACGAGTTAAAGAACAAACCTGTAAGAATAATTCATCACCATTAATATTTTCTGTCAATTCTTTTGGTATATGAACTTCTATGAAGTTTTTAGTTTGAACAATTCTATTAATTTTTAATTCCTTTGCTTTATTTTCAAACAATTCTTCACGCATATAAATTAAAATATCTTCACTCAAAGATCCAAATCTATCTTCTAATTCTTGCTTAATTCTCTCAAAGTCTTCTTCTGTTTGAATTTGGTTAATCATCTTATGAATTTCTATTTTTAAATCTTCTTCTTTAACATAGTCATCATCAATAGAAGTTGCTACTTCAAGCAATGGCTGTTCAACCACTGCTTCCTCTTCTCCTACCTTTTTTCCCTTTAATTTACTAACCTCATCATTAAGCATTCGGATAAATAGTTCTACACCAACAGAATCAACAAATCCTGCTTGCTCACTGCCTAATATATCCCCTGCTCCACGAATTGATAAATCCCTCATGGCAATACTAAAACCACTACCTAATTCTGTAAATTCTTTGATAACACTTAAACGTTTCACCGCTATATCCGATAAGACTTTTCCTTTATTATACATGAGATAACAATAAGCAATTTTATTACTTCTTCCTACTCTACCACGAATTTGATATAGCTGGGATAAACCAAATCTATCAGCATCTATAATAATCAATGTATTAACGCTTGGAATATCAATACCAGTCTCTATAATTGTTGTACAAAGTAAAATATCATATTCTCTTTCCATAAAATGAATCATGACATCCTCTAATTCTTTTTTATCCATCTGTCCATGTGCACACACAATTTTTGCTTCTGGTACTAAAGACGCAATATCTCTAGCCTTTGCTTCCATATCCTCAATATGATTATAAAGAATAAATATTTGACCATTTCGAGCCATTTCTTTATAAATAGCGTCTTTTATAATTTGTCTATTCTCTTCTAATACATAAGTTTGAACAGGATATCTATTTGTTGGTGGAGTTTCAATCAAGGATAAACTTCTAACGCCTGTCATAGACATTTGCAAAGTTCTTGGAATTGGCGTTGCAGATAAAGTCAAAACATCAATATTTGTCTTATATTGTTTAATCTTTTCCTTATGTTTCACGCCAAACCTTTGCTCTTCATCAATAACTAAAAGCCCCAAATTTTTAAACTGAATATCATCACTTAAAATCCGATGAGTTCCAATCAATAAATCTACTTTTCCTTCTTTTAATCTTTCTAAAACCTGTTTCTGTTTTTTTGGAGTTACAAAACGATTTAATAATTCTATTTCAACGGGAAAGTTCTTAAATCTATCTACTGCATTATGATAGTGTTGACTAGATAAAATCGTTGTGGGGCAAAGAAATGCTACTTGTTTTCCAGATAGAATAGCCTTAAATATCGCGCGAAATGCTACCTCTGTCTTTCCATATCCTACATCACCACATAAAAGACGATCCATTGGATGACTACTTTCCATATCCTTTTTTATTTCATCAATAACACGTAATTGATCTGTAGTTTCATCATAAATAAATTCTTTTTCAAATTGAATTTGTTCTTCTTCATCTGTTTTAAAAGCAAACCCTACAGTACTTTCTCTTAATGCATACAATTGTAATAAATCCGCGGCAATACTTTCTATCTTATTTTTTACCCTCAACTTCGTCTTTTGCCATTCTACACCACCTAATTTGTTTAATCTAGGAGCGACTCCATCTGAAGCAGAATATTTACTAATTAACTCTAATTTTTCTACAGGAATATAAAGTTTATCACCTGCTTTATACTCAAGCATTAAATAATCTTTTTTTAAACCGTTTTTTACTAGTGTTTTAATGCCACAATATTTTCCAATACCGTGAACATTGTGAACAATATAGTCCCCTATCTCTAATTTATTGATATCACGAACCTTACTACCCATTTTAAAGTTTGTTTTATAAACATTATTAGATTCTTTTTGGTTAAATATCTCCTTTTCACTGATTACTACATATTTATTGTAAATATATCCTTCTGATATTTTTACTAAAATAATGTTAATTTTGCCTGGAAATATTTCTTTTTCATTTGTTAAAACAATCTTATCATTTTCTAAATAATCCATTAATTTATTTGCTAAATATCTACTTCCTAAACAAATAATAACCGTATTCTTTTCTTTTATATATTGATTTAAGCGTTTATTAATTTCTGTTGCGTTTCCTTGAAAATTCTCTATAGGAAACGATTCATATTTTTCTATTTTTTTAGCAGTTTTTACCTCGTTATCAAAATTAATAAAATAAAGAACATTTTTTGGTATCGTAAATGGAAACATATAAGTTGTAGATTCTGGTTCTCCATTATTCTCTCCATATTCTTCTACTTCCTCAAATAAAATGGTTGCACTTGCTTCTATTGTTTGATAATCATTCAATACAACTAATAAATTATCTGCGTATTCATATAAATGTGAGGGCGTTAAATAATTTGGCAAATTTCGTTGTTTCTCTTCTTTTTCTAATGACTTACCTGTTAAAAATTCTGTATTAGGAGAGATGGATACCTCTTTTTTAGGTTCTATTGTTAACTGAGTTTCCACATTAAACTCACGAATGCTTTCAATCGTATCTCCCCAATATTCTATACGAATTGGATTATCTGCTGCTATTGGAAAGATATCTATAACATATCCACGAACCGCTATTTCTCCTGTTTTATTAACTAAAGTTTCTCTTGTATATCCTATGGAAAATAACTTTTCAACAAGTTCTTTTATAGAATAATCATTATTTACTTTTAAAGTAATATAACTATCTTTATAAATTTCTTTGGGTGGTAAATATCTTAAATATCCCATTAAGTTTGTTACAATAATACATTTTTCTTCTGTTATCTTTTTTAAGGTCTCTAAACGAGTTATTTTCAACTCTGGTGAGATTGCTAAAGCCTCACTTGTTAAAAAATCATCCATTGGAAAGAAATATACAGACTTTGTGTAATTTAGACATTTTTGATAATAAAGATTGGCCTCATATAAAGAGGAGCATACAAAAAGAACAGATTGGTC
The DNA here is from genome assembly GCA_964018915.1 of uncultured Bacilli bacterium. Taxonomy (GTDB): domain Bacteria; phylum Bacillota_I; class Bacilli_A; order RF39; family UBA660; genus UBA5578. The sequence continues at coordinate 201,866 of CAXHRJ010000002.1, forward strand.
TTTACTTTCAAACTGTTTTACTAAATATTGTACTTTTAATTCTGGGGTAAGTCCTACAACACCATCTTTCTCTTTTATTACTTCTTCTTCACTGAATACTGAAAATCTGCTCATAAAATTCCTCCTTTAAACGCCAAAAATGATAAATTTATCATTTACCATTATATTTATTCATTAAATTTTCAAACGACATTTTTGGATAATCTTTAAATATATTGACAATTTGATCTAGTGTTTTATCCATAATAGCTTTTTCTTCACCAGAGAAATGACCTAATACATAATCTTTCGTATCTAATTTTTTATTATTAGATATTCCAAATTTAATGCGTTTATATTCTTTTGTCTGTAAGTGTTGCTCAATATTTTTAATACCATTATGTCCACCACTACTACCTTGATATCTAAGTCTCATGCTTCCAACAGAGGTATCCAAATCATCATAAATGATTAGAATGTCAGATATTGGTATTTTAAAGAATTGGACATAATCTCGTATTACTTCTCCTGATAAATTCATATATTTTTGAGGTTTTAATAGGATATACTTTTCTCCTTCATAGGTTCCTTCTGCATAAATTCCTTTGAACTTTTCTTTTTGAAAATCAATATTTAAAAATTTTGCAATACGATCTATTGCCATAAAACCAACATTATGCCTTGTATTTTCATATTCTCTACCAGGATTTCCTAAACCTACGATTAATTTCATTTAGTACCCTCCACTTTCAAATATTCATTATACACTTCGCTTTTTTTCATGTTTCTCTCTTTAGCAACCTGTTTCATGGCATCCATTTTACTCATTCCATCCTCTAAATATAAGTTAACATGTTCTGCAAGTGACAAATTCGAAAAATCAGTTTTTTCCTTATTTCCTTCAACAACGAGTACGATTTCACCTTTTATTTCAAGGTCTAAGGCTGAAAAAGTGGAAATTGTTCCTCGATAAATTTCTTCATATTTTTTTGTTATTTCCCGGGAAATAGTCATTTTTCTGGTATTTCCCAAAACTTTTTGAAGACTTAATATTGTATCCTGTAAACGGTGTGGTGCCTCATAAAAAATCATGGTTGCTTTTTCATTCTTTAACTCTTCTAATTCTTTTTCCCTCTTAGAAGCTTTACTATTTAAAAAACCATAAAATAAAAATGGCATTGGTGCTAATCCTGATGTAATTAAAGCTGGAATTAAAGCTGTAGCGCCTGGTAAAGCAACTACATTATAACCTTCCTCTATTACAAACCTAGCAAGTTCATAACCAGGATCACTAATAACAGGTGTGCCTCGATCGCTCACAAGACCCACTGTTTTACCTTCTTTTAAATATTCTAATATCTTTTCATGGTTATGGACTTCATTATGTTCATGATTGGCAATTAACTTCTTTTTTATTCCTAAATAGTTTAAGAATAGTCCTGTTTCTCTTGTATCTTCACAAAAAATTACATCCACTTCTTCTAATATCTTTACTGTTCTATAAGTAACATCATCCATATTCCCTATAGGAGTAGGTATTAAATAAAGTGTCGGACTTCCATCATAACTTTTTTGAGACATTTTAGCACCTCTAATTCTCTTTAAAAAATTTTTTTACTTCCTCTGTATATTCCCCCTCTGAAGTATGGGTATATAAAGGATTTAATACTTTTAGACCAGGCTTCCCTAGTTTTCTTCCTTCCACTAATAAAATGTTCGCTTCTTCATCTGGATGTGGATAAACAAATTGAATTCGTTTGGGCTCAATCTGATACTTCCTCATTAACTCTATAATTTCCACTAAACGCTCTGGTCTATGAACGATTCCTAATACACCATTAAAATTAAGTAATTTACTGCTAATCTGTATTAGTTGTTCTAAATTTAAATATACTTCATGCCTAGCTATTGTTTTATATGTACTTTCATTAACATTGGAATCTTCTTTGTATTTAAAATAAGGCGGATTACAAGTAATGATATCAAAAGACTCTTCTACCAACTCTTTTGATACTTCGTTAATATCCCCTTCAATAATCTCTATCCTACCATTTAAAGAATTACAAGTTATTGAATCACGAGCTAATTCTACTACTTCTTTCTGTAATTCTACTCCAATAATAGAAGCATCGGTTTTCGTAGATAAAATAAGAGGGATTGGGGCATTTCCACATCCTATATCTAATATTTTTTTAGCCTTTTTAGAAATTGTGATAAAATTCGGCAATAATACCGAATCTAACGAAAAATGAAACATACTTGTATCTTGATATATATATAAATCTTTATAACCTAATAAGTAATTCTTAACCTTCATTCTTATCTTTTTCCAATTCTATAATTCCAACATCTGGAATATTTACACGATAAGTCCCCCTTAATATATCAATACTGATAACTTTTCCTTCACCTTGTTCTGTTTGTACTTTCTTTCCTACTTTAGGTAAACCTTGACGTAAGTCTTTATAACATTCATCCTCATACTTCAAACAACATAAAAGTCTTCCGCATACACCATTAATCTTTGTTGGATTTAAAGCAATATTTTGATTTTTTGCCATGTTAATAGAAACAGAATCAAAATCAGATAAGTATTTAGCGCAACAAAGTGGTCTTCCACAACTACCATATCCACCAACTTCTTTAGCCTTATCACGAACACCTACTTGTCTTAACTCTATTCTTGTCTTATAAATGGTTGCTAAATCCTTAGCCAAAGAGCGAAAATCTACTCTTTCATCTGCCATGAATCTAAAGAATAACTGAGATCTATCTAATGTATAACTTGCATCAATAATATACATTTTCAATTTATATTTATCAATTAAATCTCTACATTTCTTTAATGCCTTTTTAGCATCCTCTTTATTCTTATCATTTTTCTTTAAATCTTTTTCTGTTGCTTTTCTAATAATTCTAGAAAGCGATGATTTCAACTTTTCATCTTCCATCTCATAAGGATCTGTCGCAATAAATCCTAGTTGTTCTCCTCTTTCTGTTTCTACAACAACTGGCTCTTTTAGGGTATATTCTTCATTATCTGGAGAAAAATGATATACTTTTCCATTCTCTTTATAATTAACACCTATTACACGAATCATTTTTTCACCTCCATTAAATCTATTACTAGCTTGTCCATTAACATAGTTGCATTTACATTAAATTTTATTTTTTCACTTAATTCTAACAATTTTTCTAATTTCTTACAGATAGAAAGTGTTGTATTGGTACTAGTTATTTTCTGTATATCTTCTCTATATTCTTCAAAGAATTCTAAATGTTTTCCTAATAATTCATTCAAAACATCCTTATAATACAGTATAAACCACTGAAAAACAAGATATAACATTTTTTTATCATTAAACTTCTCTAAAAACGACTTATTTTTATATATAATCGCCTGATAACCGTTTTTTTCTAGAAAATTGATATAACCCACCATAGACACGATTTTCTCTTCTGTATCGTCGTTATTTAAGAAATTCTCTATATCTTCTTGATTATGAAAAGAATAATAGGCAATTAATGTTTTCGTATCTAAGTCTTTTTCTTTTAATTTGTTTTCTTTTTTCAAGGATAATACTTGACAACGTGAAACAATCGTACTCATTACTTGATATGTATTATCTACAAGTAGAATTGCTGTAATGCCAGGAACAGGTTCCTCTAAAAATTTTAAAATAGAATTTGCAGATGCGGTATTGAGCTTATCTGCACCATCAATAATATAGATTTTTTGATTTCCTACTAAAGCTTTTCTATTAAATTCTTGTTGCAACTCTTCTAACTGTTCTTTTTTAATCCATTGCCCTTCTGGGTGAATCATTTTAATTTCTAAAAAATTACCATCATCAATAATCTTGCACTGATTGCACCCATCACACTTCTCTATATTCGTATAATGATTAGGACACAATAAATATTTAGCAAACGATAACGCAAAATTCAATCCTTTAGAATAACCATTTAATTCTACTAGATAAGCATGTGTTACTGTATTCTTTTTAATAGCGTTTAAAAGAGTTTGATAAATGATGGGTTGTTCTTGTTTATATTCATCTAACATGCTTACCTCCTACTTAATAAATATAAATTAATATCAAAATTAGTGATATTAAAGCGGGGACCCCTAATATTGCTACTGCAAGTACTGTTATAACATTAATAGGAATCATTAAATTTAATGGCTGAACTAATAGATTGTATCCATAAAGCAAAAAAGAACTAATAATGATTTTTCTTATCCACTTCCATATTTTTAGCATACATTTCACCTAATAAAATGTATTCAAGAAAGTACTGTTAAGAACTAATCATCATTAGATATTTTTTTTCTATTTTCTAAAGCCAATTCAAGGGTCAAAGAATCGACATAATCCATATCAGCTCCAAGTGGTACTCCATGAGCAATTTTAGAAACCAAGATATCTGACTTATCTAATATTTTAGAAATATATAAAGAAGTAGTTTCTCCTTCCACACTTGGTTTCAAAGCTAGAATTACTTCTTCTATTTCTTCTTCTTTAATACGACTAATCATCTCTGGGATATGGATATCTTCTGGATTAATTCCTTCTAATGGGGAAATCAATCCATCAATAACATGATAATATCCATGGAATGTTCCTAACTTTTCAAATAACATAATATTCTTAGGGCTTTCCACGACACATAATAATTTTTTGTCTCTAGAGTCATCTTTGCAAATTTCACATAAATCATTTTCTGCTAAATTATTACATCTAGAACATTTTTTTATTTTCGTCTTTGTATTTTTTAAAGATTCTGAAAATACATCTATTGTTTCTTGCTCAAAGCTAAGAGTAGAAAGAGCAAGTCTTTCTGCTGTCTTCTCTCCTATTCCTGGTAGTTTCTGAAAACATTCAATTAAATTTTGAATGGTTGTTGGGTATCTCATTAGAATAGCCCTGGCATACCTTTCGTATAAGCTCCCATTTTTTCTTCTACTACCTTATCAACTTGTTTCATAGCATCATTGATTGCAACCATAATCATATCCTGTAACATTTCAACATCCTCTTTATCTAAAGACTCAGCATCTATATGTACAGATAATAGTTCTTTCTTTCCATTCATTGTTACTGTAACTAATGAAGACTTTCCTTCAAATGTCATTGCATCTATTTTCTTTTGAGTCTCCATCATATCTTTTTGTAATTTTTGTGCCTGCTTCATCATAGCTTGCATATTCATAATTATTCCTTCTTTCTATTCATATTCTACTATATTTTCAAACAATTCATCAATAATATTTGTCTTTTGTACACAAATATTTTCTTCTTCAAAAATCTTGTGGATATCTATCGTTTCCTCTTTAAATACATACTGATTTTTTTTAGCATTAAATTCTTTTTTAATAGTATCCCATTCAGCCTCATCTACCGCTACCATATGATATTCCCCATGTAGATAGTCTAGGAAAATTTTTTCAAAAGCCAAGATTTCTAAATTAAAAGCTTCAGCCATTAAACTGGTTTTATAAACAAATATCATATATTGATTACTAATTACTTTCAATTCCCCATCAAACAATAAAGAAATCAATTTGCTGTAATCTAGATCCATTAGCAGTTCTTTTAAATCTTCTAACTTTTCTTTAAACATACTTCTATTCTTCTGTGATACAGAAACTAAAGCATTATTAATTCTTATTCTTTTTAATTCCTCTAATTGCGCTCTTGCTTCTTCAGACAGAATGGAAGAAGTATCTATTTCCTTTTTCTTAGGCAATTTTTTTTCTTCTACTGGAGCCTCTTCCATTACTGGCATACTAATAGGTTCGCTCACCTGTTTTACAGTTTCCACTTTACTTTCATTTTGTTTGATTTCGATTTGCGGTTGTTTGGCAGGAACTATCTCTTTTTCCACTTGAACAGTAGTTACTGGCTCATCAACCATTTTAATAATTTCTATTTCAAGCAATATCTTATTATTACTAGAATTTTTCATATTTCCTATCAATTCTGATAAAGAATGAATATACGTATAAATTTGACTATTAGTTACCTTTTGTTTGATAGTTTCATAATATTTCACCTTTTTTTCAAAATATTCTGGAACATTACTATACAAAATAATATTTTTAAATTCATCAATTAGTTCTTGGGTTATTTTCACAATATTTCTTCCCTGCTCTTCATAAGCTTCTATCTTTTCTAGCAGAGAAACCATATTTTTATCTAAAATACAATCAATAAAACTTCTAATTTCTACTTTATCAACTGTACCATTTATATCATGCACATCTTGCAGAGTGATACAATCACTAGCATAAGAAACAGCTTGATCTAACATACCAATAGAATCACGAAGCCCACCATCGGCCAAAACGGCAATTTCATTTAATGCGTCATCAGTTATATCGATAGATTCTATATCTGCAATATACCTTAATCTAGATACTATATTTTTATTACTAATTTTCTTAAAATCAAATTTTTGGCAACGAGATAAAATAGTTCTTGGTATCTTATGTGGCTCTGTCGTTGCAAATATAAAGATAATATGTGCTGGTGGCTCCTCTAATGTTTTTAATAATGCATTAAAGGCTTGTGTAGTAAGCATATGCACTTCATCAATAATATAAATTTTATACTTACTATTAGAAGGTACGAGCCCTACTTTATTGCGAATTTCTCTGATTTCATCTACTCCATTATTTGACGCTGCATCAATTTCAATAACGTCAATATTTTGATTATTATTTATTTGAGTACATGAGACACATTCTTCACAAGGGGACAAATTTTCTAAATGTTCACAATTCAAAATTTTAGCATAAATCTTTGCAATACTTGTCTTTCCTGTACCTCTTGGGCCAGTAAATAAATAGGCATGACTAACCTTATTGTTGTTAATTGCGTTTGACAATGTTTTGATAATTACTTCCTGTCCTACTACATCGTCAAAGTTTTTAGGACGATACTTTCGGTATAATGCTTGATACATTTTCCACCTTCTTTACTGTATCCATTATACACTTTTTGAATCAGAATTTAAAGGCGCTTTTCTTTTCTTTTGAAAGAATTCTTGCATTAATTCTATCGCTTCTTCACTTTCTATCTTTTCAAGAATTACTGTATGGTTATTTCTTTCATTAGTTAATACTTGATCAATACTTTCTACATATCCAAATTTTGCATTAGAAGCCGCATATACGACTTTTTTTAATCTTGATTGGATAATTGCCCCACAGCACATTAAACATGGCTCTACAGTCACATATAGAGTGCATTCGTTTAATCTCCAGTTCTCCAACCTTTTGCAAGCTTCTTCTATCGCAAGTATTTCAGCATGTGCTGTAGCACTTTTTTTATTTTCTTTTAAATTATGCGCACGAGCTATTATTTCATCTTCATAGATAATAACTGCACCTATTGGCACTTCATCTAGAACTAAAGATTTTCTAGCCTCTATTAACGCTTCTTCCATATATTTATTATCCATAATTTCTCCTCTGTTTCACGTGAAACAATTAAACAAAAAAAGCACACACGTTCAGAGCTTCTTAAGGCTGCTACCTTCCGGTCCTGACCTGATTCGAATATAAACGTTGTGCTAATAGATAATATACAGGATTTAGTTTAAAAATGCAATAAATATTTCTGTTTCACGTGAAACATAAAAATTCAGAAGCTAATATTAACGCTTCACTATAAATGCTTATTGTTTTTTTGTTTAATACTAATTCATTTTAAAACTTAATGTTCTTTGTCCACAATTGCTACATATGTGTAGATACATTCCTCCATGTTTGTCTTACTGCACCATTGAAATTTCTATTGCTTGCCATCTACAAAAAAAGAATGCTTATTCAGCATTCTCTTCTATACTTTCCTCTGGAGTACTAGCAATTTCTAATAACTGCTCTACTTCTGTTGTTTGAGCGTTTGTCTCTACTTGTTCTGTTTCTATTATATTGGTTTCATCTGTACTCTCTTCTGTTATTTCTTCTTCCTCTACTTTTTGAACAAGTGCTACAGTACTTACTTTTTGCTCTTCCTTTAAATTAATCAATTTTACACCTTGTGCAACTCTTCCTGTAGAGCTAATCTTTTCTACATCTAAACGAATGATAACTCCACCTTCAGTAATAATCATTAAATCTTCATCACCATTTACAATTTTAAATGAAACAATATTTCCATTCTTTTCTGTAACGTTTAAAGCTTTAACTCCTTTGCTACCTCTATGAGTCATTCTATATTGATCAATTGAAGTTTTCTTTCCATAACCTTTTTCTGTTACAACAAGAACATCTGCATGATCAGAAGATATTTCCATACCTACAGTCTTACCATCACCTACATCAATACCTCTAACACCAGATGCTGTTCTTCCCATTATTCTTACTTCTTTCTCATTAAATCTAATTAGTCTTCCATTTGTAGAAGCAATTAAAATCTCAGCATTCCCTTCTGTTATCTTAGCTGATATTAACTCATCATCTTCTCTTAAGGTAATAGCAAGTTTTCCACTAGTTCTAATATTTTCAAATTCTGTTATGTTAGTTCTCTTAATAATTCCATTTTGTGTACAAAATACAACATATGCAGGAACATCTTTTGGAGTCGCTTTTAACATAACATTAACTTTCTCATCTTTCTCAATTGGAAGCAAGTTAATAATTGGTAATCCCTTAGATTGTCTAGCAAATAAAGGCACTTCATAACCCTTCATACGATATACCTTACCTTTGTTAGTAAAGAACATAATATAATCATGAGTAGTCATTGATAAAATGTTTTCTACGAAATCCTCTTCATTTGTAGTCATTCCCTTAATACCTACTCCTCCTCTATTTTGAGTTTTGTAAGTATCTGATGCTACTCTTTTAACGTAACCCTTATTTGTTAATGTAACAATGATATCTTCTACTGGGATTAATGATTCATCATCAATGTAATCAATTGCTGTCATATCAATTGAAGTTCTTCTTTCATCACCATACTTATTTTTAATTTCCAACATTTCATTTTTAATAATTTGAAGCACTTTTTCTTCGCTAGCTAAAATACTCTTTAATTCTTCAATAAGTTTTAATAAATTAGCCAATTCTTCTTCAATCTTAGATCTTTCTAATCCTGTTAATCTTCTTAATTTTAATTCTAAAATACTATCTGCCTGGATTTGACTAAGACCAAATCTATTCATTAAAGATTCGCGAGCAATTTGATCAGTTTCTGATTCTTTAATAATCTTAATTACTTCATCAATATTATCAAGCGCTATTTTGTAACCTTCCAAGATATGAACACGATTTTCTGACTTTTTTAAATCAAATCTTGTTCTACGAATAATGACTTCTTTTTGATGATCTATATATTTAGAAAGAATATCTTTTAATGGTAAAGTCTTAGGTGTTAAACCATCTAGCATTAAGAAATTAATACCATAACTTACCTGAAAAGAAGTATGTTTATACAAATTGTTTAATACTACTTGTGGATTTACTTCTTTCTTAAGGGTAATCGTGATTTTTACACCATCTTTCAAATCTGTATGGTAATCAGATATTCCTTCAATAATCTTATTATGAACAAGCTCTGCCACCTTATTTTTTAAATCTAGTGTGTTTACCCCATATGGAACTTCTGTAATAACGATTTGAGTGTGATTGCCATGTTCTTCAATAGAAGCTCTACTTCTGATTGTAATAGAACCTTTTCCTGTTTCATATGCCTTTTTAATACCTGAATTACCAAGGATTATTCCACCTGTTGGAAAATCTGGCCCTTTAATATGCTCCATAAGTCCTAATGTATCTATATCTGGATTATCTATATAAGCGATACAGCCATCAATTACTTCACCCAAATTATGTGGTGGAATATTAGTGGCCATACCAACTGCAATACCCATAGATCCATTTACTAAAACGTTAGGAAATCTACTTGGTAATACCTTAGGTTCCTTACTCGTTTCATCAAAGTTGTCATCCATATCAACAGTTTCTTTATTGATATCTCTTAATAACTCTAATGATATTTTGGCAAGCCTTGCTTCTGTATAACGGTAAGCCGCAGCGCCATCTCCTTCTATATTACCGAAATTACCATGACCATCTACTAACATATATCTTTGGTTAAAATCTTGTGCTAGACGAACCATTGCATCATAAATAGAAGAGTCTCCATGTGGATGGTAATGTCCCATTACATAACCTACAGTTGTAGCAGATTTTTTATGGGGTTTATCAGGTGTATTTCCCTCTTCATACATAGACCATAAAATTCTTCTATGAACAGGCTTTAAACCATCTCTTAAATCTGGAATAGCACGTGAAGTAATAACACTCATAGAGTAATCTAGGAAAGAATCTTTTACTTCATCTACAATATTATTTTCTGCTAAACTATCTCTCTCATGGAATTTATCACTAAATTCTTCTGTTGATTGTAGTTCTTTTTCTTCATTATTTTCCATAAATTACCTCCTATATATCTAGATTTTTAACATTTATTGCGTTTTCTTCAATAAATTGTCTTCTAGGCTCTACTTCATCACCCATTAATTTTTCAAATATAGCATCAGCTGCAACGCAGTCATCCACTGTAATTTTACGAAGAATACGTTTTTCAATATCCATTGTTGTTTCATTTAATTCATCGGCATCCATCTCTCCCAAACCTTTCATACGGGCAATTTCTGCCCTTGCACGAACATTTTCAGGAAGAGTTGCTAAATATTCTTCTTTTTCTTTTTCATCTAAGACATATTTTCTTGTTTTTCCATGCATAATTCTAAATAGCGGAGGCTGAGCAGCATATACATGTCCTGCTTCTACAATTGGTTTAAAGAAACGATAGAAAAGAGTTAATAAAAGGACACGGATATGAGATCCATCGACATCAGCATCAGTCATAATAATAATTTTATCATAACGTAATTTCTCTAAATTGAAATCCTCACCGATTCCTGTACCAAACGCTGTAATAATCGTTCTAATCTCTTCATTTCCAAGTGCTCTATCAAGTCTTGCTTTTTCTACATTCAAGATTTTTCCTCTCAAAGGTAAAATAGCTTGAGTCATAGAATCTCTACCCTTTTTAGCACTTCCACCGGCAGAATCTCCCTCGACTATAAAGATTTCGGATACTTTAGGGTCCTTACTTTTGCAATCAGATAGTTTTCCAAAAAAGTTTGTCATAGCAAGATCGCTTTTACGAGTGATTTCCCTTGCTTTTTTTGCTGCATTACGAGCACGACATGCTAACATCGCTTTATCTATAATAGCACGTGCTTCGTTTGGATTTTCAAGCAAAAACTTCTCAAATCCTTCACTAAATACATTATCAGCTAGTTTTCTAACTTCTGAATTTCCAAGACGCCCTTTTGTCTGACCTTCAAACTGGGGATTTGGATGTTTACAAGAAACAATCATCGTTAATCCTTCTTTAACATCATCCCCTGTTAAAGATTCATCTTTTTCCTTTAATAAGTTATTTTTTCTAGCATAGTTGTTGATAACACGTGTTAAGGCTCTTTTTACCCCCTCTTCATGTGTTCCACCATCATGCGTATTGATATTATTAACAAATGAATAGATATTTTCATTATATCCTGTATTGTACTGAAGAGCCACTTCAAACATAACATTGTCTTCAGAACCTTCTAAATGAATAATATTTTCATGAATTGGAGTCTTTCCTTGGTTAATAAACCTTACATATTCAGAGATTCCCCCTTCATACATAAAAGTCTCCCCTGTTGTATCCTCATCATCTCTGTCATCTCTAAGAGTTATTTTTAAACCTTTATTTAAGAATGCTAATTCACGGATTCTTACTTTCAAAGTGTTAAAATCATAAATATCTGTATCAAAGATTTCTGGATCTGGTTTAAAAGTAACTACTGTTCCTGTTCGATTTGGTTCACAAGAATCAATAACTTTTAAAGGTTCTACAGTATGTCCTCCATTTTCAAAGCGAATATAGTTAACGTTTCCATCTTTATATACTTTAACCTCTACCCATTTAGATAGGGCATTAACAACTGAGGCACCTACTCCATGAAGACCTCCAGATACTTTGTATCCTCCGCCTCCAAATTTACCTCCAGCATGTAACACTGTATATACAGTTTCTACTGTGGATAACTTTGTTTTTGGGTGTATATCAACGGGAATTCCACGTCCATCATCTTTAACTGTAATCGAATTATCCTTATTGATAATTACTTCAATATTGTTACAATATCCAGCCAAAGACTCATCGATTGCATTATCAACAATCTCCCATACAAGGTGATGTAATCCTTTTACATCCGTTGTTCCAATATACATACCAGGTCTTTTTCTTACTGCTTCTAATCCTTCTAGGACCTGGATATCCGAAGCATCATAATGTTCTTCATTCATTTTCTTTCACCTCTTTGATTTTGATTAGCTTTCCATTTTCTATTTTAAATAACTTAGATTTCTTTATTAATTTTGGATCTAAATTATTTAATTCAGTTGTTGTAATAATCGTCTGAATATCTTTTTCTATATATTTCATTAGATTATTCTTCTTATCATCAGATAATTCACTAAAAACATCATCTAATAATAAAATAGGAGTTGTATCCTTATATTTCTTAAAAATAGGAATTTCAGCGAGTTTTAAGGCTAAAACAGCGATTCTCTGTTGACCCTGAGAACCATATAATTTTAGATTCTTATCCCCAATTAAAAACTCTAAATCATCTTTATGAGGACCTAGGGTTGTTGTCATCATTCGCTTATCGTATTCTAACTTCTCTTCAAATTGCTTTAATAACTTGTCTTTTAACTTATCATCTTTAATATCTGCTATATCCATATTTGGTACATACCGAATGTGGAAATTTTCCACTGTCATAATATCTTTGTAGATAGTAGCGCAATTTTCATTAATTTTTTCAATGTACTTATACCTCATCTGATAAATTAAAATTGCTTTATCAATTAAATAAGAAGTTACAATATCAAAATAATTTTGATCTATTGATTTCCCTTTCCCCCACTTTTTTAAGTAATCATTTCGAATCTTTAATAGCTTACTGTAGTCATTCATGACAATGTAATAACTATTATATAGTTGAGATAATTCTACATTCAAGTACTTCCTACGCAACTGTGGAGAACCTTTTAAAATTTCTAAATCATCTGGATAAAAAATAATAATATTCATACTAGATATGTAATCACTTACCTTTTTAATAGATGTATCATCTATTTTTAAGTACTTATTACGACTATCTATAGATATTTCTAACTTTTTATCAAGAACTCCTCCACTAATAATTCCTGCTATATGTAAGGATTCACTATCTTTCCTGATTAGGTTATTATCAATAAATGATCTATGGGATTTTGTAAGGCCTAAAACATAAATACTTTCTAATAAATTTGTCTTTCCTTGTGCATTATCTCCATAAATAATATTAATGCCTTTATAAAAACGAGTTGATAATTTATCGTAGTTACGAAAATTATGTAATTCTATTCTTTTTAAAATCATGTCGATACCTCATTTTTAGCATAAAACGTCTCCTAATCCAAAATTACCCTTAACCAATACTCCTATACACATATACTATTATATCACAAATAAGCACTGAAAAAGAAAAAAATAGAGTTTTTTCTCTATTTTTTTTCACTTTTTAATTCGTATAACCTTGCCTTTAACATAGTAGCCCTACAAACTTGATTTTCTATAGAATAATAAGAAATTGGAACGTCTAACTTTTGCTCGTTGTGAAACTGAATGGTTGTCCCATAAAAATGTTGTTTGTAGGATTTTATCTTATTTAATGAAATCCAAGCATTATCAACCTTTTTAGAAGAACCTGTTGGAAAAAATATTAGATTTCTACTCTCCTCAATAATAATCGGAAACTTAGATTTAATACCAGTTAAATATTTTGTCCCCTCGCAGCGTCCTTTATAGCTACTACCATAGTATTTGCAATTAAAATCAATGATTTTATGCACATTTTTGTTCACAACATATTCAGTTTCCTCTTCATACACTCTAGAACATTTATCATCTATTGGAATAATCGCTAATGTAGAAGAATTTATTTCATATTCATCCACCATTTTTTGACACCTCCCCCCATGGAATACTTCTCTTATACTCCCCTACTTTGTCAAATTTTGCACATATATGTGGAAAAAATAAAAAAAAAGAACATATTTTTGATTAATATGTTCTAATTGGTAAAATTAATTGGATTAAATTTTCACTTTGTCCATCAGTTATGATAATTGGTTTAATCTCTCCATTGTATTTAATTTCAATTTCTTCACTATCAAATACTTTAATGGCATCCATCATAAATTTAGAACTAAATGCAATTTTTACATTTTCATCAATTGGAGAAGGTATTTCTACCCTTTCTTCTACATTACCTATTTCAGGAATATTAGAAGAAATTAGTAAATAATCTCCTTTACTTTCTAATTTAATAATATTTTTTTCCTCTTCATTTGTTAATAATGAAGCTCTATCAATAGCATTGTAGAAACCATTTAAATTTACTTTAATAGTTGTTAAAAATTCATCTGGTATTAATTGATTTGTATCCGGATAATTTCCATTAATAAGACGAGACATAATAACTAAACTATTGAAATTAAAAATTATTTTATTATTAAAAATGTGTAGTTCTAAAGAGTCCTCATCACTTGTAAGTAAACGAATTACTTCAAGTAAGTTCTTAGCTGGTACAATAATATTAATATCTTGATCAACACTATCGCTTAATTCAATTTGCTTACGTGCTAAACGATAAGAATCTGTTGCTGTACATTCTAGTGTATTTCCTTGAATGTTAAAATTAATACCTGTTAATACTGGACGAGATTCTTGTGTAGAGGTTGCAAATATTGTTTGATTAATAATTGTTTTAAAAGATTGTTGATTAATTACGATTGGGTTTTTACTAAATTCTAAATCTAAATTTGGAAATTCTGATGCATTATTACAATTTAATTTAAAAGAAGAAGTTGCTGTTGTAATTAATAATTGAGATGACATAATTTCTTCTAAATTAATAATCTCATTAGATAATTTTCTTATAATATCATATATATATTTACCAGATACAACAATATCCCCTTTTTCTTCTAACTCTTCTATATCTTTTGCATCAATAAATGTTTTAATAGCAATTTCATTATCTGTACTCATTAAATATAAACCTTCCGATTTTAAATCAAATTTAATACAGTTTAATATAGGTATTAAGTTTTTAGAAGAAATTCCCTTTATTACATAATTAAGATGTTCCATTAAAATTTTCTGTTTTATTTTTAGTTTCATTTTGTCCTCTTTTCTTATTATTTTTATATATATTATTATTATTATTAATGTGCATAAGTGTGCATAACTCAAATTTTTGTTTATTTATAAGGTGAAAGTTAATGTGTATAATTTTTTTTTATGAACATTTTATCCACATTGTTAGTGTATTTTGTTGATAAGTTTTTGAATCTCATTATTGAGTGCTTCATCTTTTAAAATTTCATTTTTGATTTTATCAACAGCGTGCATAACTGTAGTATGATTTTTTCCACCAAATTCAATTCCAATTTTTGTAAGATTCTCTTCTAAATAAATTCTACAGATATACATCGCAATTTGTCTTGGAATGGCAATGTTGTTTGTTTTCTTTTTACTTTTTAAATCTTCTGGGCTTATATTGTAATTTTCACTAACTATTTGTATCACTTGATCAATCTTATTTTTAGCAACAATCGTTTGAACAAAGAAATCTTTTAAAGCTTCGATTGCTAAATCAACAGTAATAGCAGAACCATTCATGATTGTTGCATAAGCATAAACACGAGTAATAGCCCCTTCTAGCTTTCTTATATCCCCTACGCAGTTGCTAGCGATATATTCTTTTACTTCTTCTGGAAATTTATTTTCGAGTTCTTGCATCTCTATTTTTTTATTAATAATATTCATACGCAGTTGAAATTCTGGTGGTTGGATATCTACCTGAAGTCCCCAATTAAATCTTGTTTTTAAACGCTCTTCTAATTTTTTGATATCTTCTGGAGATCTATCAGAAGATATGATAATTTGTTTCTTATTATTATATAGCTCATTAAATGTGTTAAAAAATTCTTGTTGAGCACTAGTTGCCCCTACTAAGTTGTGGATATCATCAATAATAAGGACATCAATATCTCTATACTTATTTTTAAATTGTTTTGTAGCTTCTGTATTGTTTTCTGTAGCGTTTTTTCTGCAAATTTCGACGAAATCGGAAACAAATTTGTCACAAGGAATGTATAAAACCTTCATTTTTTTATTATTGTCTAAGATATAATTTCCTATTGCTTGCATTAGGTGTGTCTTCCCTAGCCCACTTGATCCATAGATAAATAATGGATTATACATATTACCAGGTTGTTCTGCTACGGCTAAGGCACTAGTAGCTGCAAATTTATTACTATTCCCTATTACAAAATTATTAAATTGATATTTAGCATCCAAATTGGTTTCAAAATTATTAGATGGAACCCCTATTTCATCGGTATTAACGATAACTTCTGTTTCAAGTTCTTCTTCAATATAGAATTCAAACTGGAAATTGGTTCCTGTGCATTCACAGAATTTTTCATCAATTAAATCTATATAATGCTCCTTTAGATTCTTTTTATGAACATGTGATGGCACTAATATTTTTGCTACCCCATTATCTAAAGAAATTAGTTTTGTTTCTGAGAACCAAGTTTCATAAGATATATCAGATAATTGTTTTTTAATTTTTTCTAAAAAACCATTCCAAATGCTTTCTAAATCCATACAATCACCCCACTCTAAGACATTTCTACCTATATTCTACACTATTTAAAATGGAAAAGAAAGTAAAATGTGCATAATTTTTGGACAATCTTTTTTATACACATGATTTTTCGTTTAAAAAATAGATAGAAATAGAGTTATGCACATTTTTGTGACATTTTTATTAACAAAAACATCTATTCGGTGTATAAAATTGTGCACAATTATGTGCATAAGTGTGGAAAAGGGGTAAAATCCCCTATTTTTAACCCCTAAAAAATGTGCATAACTCAAATTTAGACAAATTTCTACACAATGCTGTTGATAATAAATTTAGAATAGGGGAAAGAAATGTTTGACAAATGAATAAAAAATATATATAATTGATAAAGCAAGCAGGGAATATATATATTGGAGGTGTAGAAAATGAAGAGAACTTATCAACCAAATAATCGTAAAAAAAGTAAGAAAATGGGTTTTTTCGCTCGTATGGAAACAAAAATTATTAATAATAGAAGAAAAAAAGGGCGTAAAGTATTATCTCATTAATTATCCACTGAATCGTCAGTGGATTTTTTCTTTAATAGATAGAATTGGTGGAGTTTTATGAAAAAGAAAAATATTGTGAAAAATAATCGAGACTTTCAACGTATTATCCATAATAATAAACCATATAAGTATAAGGATTATATTATCTATTTAGAAAGAATAGAAGAGGGGGAATATCATTTTGGTATTTCTGTTTCTAAAAAATTAGGAAATGCTGTTGTAAGAAATAAACTGAAAAGGCAAATACGTTCTATTATTCATGAAAAAGACTATCAAAAAAACTTTAATTGTATTATAATATTAGGCAAGGGAATTCTAAGCAGAACTTATGAAGAGATGAGTGCTAATTTGTTAGAAGCCCTAAAACGCTTAGACGTTTACCGTTAGGAGGAAAAAATGCAGAAAAAGAAATTAGGGTTCACTTTTCTAATTGTTGCATTACTATGTTTAACTGGCTGTACAAGACAATTAAAAGGACCAGATGGAAAAGTAGTAATGAATGAAGAGACAGGACAAGTATTACCATCTAATATTCTCTGTGCCCCAACTGATGAAGATATTTTGAATTTATATCGTGAGAATAAAGCCGCATTAGAAAAAAAATATGCTGAACAGTTAGAAGCAGGGGATATTGGTCAAAAAGAATATGATAAAAAAATGAATTCAATCATGGATGTAGATGATTATGATTCTTGTGAGAATTTTCCAGTAATTGGAATGGATGATGGAATTTGGACAGGAATCTTTGTAACTCCATTATCATGGGTTTTGATAAAAGTAGGAAAGTTCTTAGGAAACTATGGCTTAGCAATCATTTTTGTAACTTTATTAATCCGTTTAATTATGTATCCAGTTACTTTAAAGACTGCAAAGCAATCTGAAAATTTAAAATTAGCAAAACCTGAAATTGATAAGATAGAGAAAAAATATAAGAATAAAAATGACCAAGAGAGCATGACTAGAAAAGCTCAAGAGCAAATGTTATTATATAAGAGGTATCATATTAATCCTTTTTCAGGATGTTTATATAGTCTTATTCAGATCCCTTTGTTCTTTGCATTCTATGAAGCTTTATACAGATTACCAGTATTATTTGAAGATGAACTATTAGGATTTCAAATGTCCGTATCTCCAGCAAAAGGAATCGGTTCTGGAAATTGGCTATATTTGATTTTACCAGTATTAGTTTTCTTCGCAACTTACTTCTCATTTAAGTTAAATAGTGGAGCTGGAATGTCAGGGGACCAAGCAAAACAAATGAAAACTACCATGAATATTATGAATATTGTAATTACATTTATGTCATTTACGATGTCTAGTGCTATTATTTTCTACTGGATAACAAATAATACATTTACAATTATTCAAAACTTAATAGTTAAAAGGAGTACGAAAAATGATAAAGTTGTATAAATATGAAGCTGAAGATGAAGAAGCTTGTTATGAAAAATGTATTGAAGATTTAGATGTATATGCATCTGATATCATAGTAGAAGCAGAAGAGTTAGAAAATGCTTATAAAATGAGTGTTATAAAAAAAGAGGATATAATAGAATATATTAAAGAATATATTACTACTTTTGGAAAAGCTATGAATGTGGATATTCAATTAGAAGTTAGGGAAGACGAAGATATATTCACCGTTACTATGGTATCTAATAATAATCCTATTTTAATTGGAAAAGAAGGTAGAACGATGAATTCTATTCAGTTTCTTTTAAGACAATCTATTCAAAATCAAACAGGAATGTCTGTTAAGATAAACTTAGATGCTTCTAACTATAAAGCAAAGAAAGTAAAAAGATTTGAATACGAGATTAAAAATATAGTAAGAGAAGTCCAAAAAACAAAAGTAGATGCAAAATTAGATCCAATGAACTCTTATCAAAGAAGAATTGTTCATGCACTACTTAGTGATTTTAGTAATGTAACTACAGAAAGTGTAGGGGAAGAGCCTAATCGTTGTGTAGTTATAAAGTATACTGGAGAATAGAAGAAAGTGACAAACTTTCTTTTTTTTGTTATAATAAGTGCATTTTGAAGAGGTGGCTCCATTTTATGATTATGGAAGAGTATATAGTTCTTTTTTGCCTTTAGTTAGATATATAATGCAAATCTTCCATTAAAATAAAGAAATAAAAATTCTTTCTAAAGAAGGTGAAGCATGGATATATTAGAGAATAGTAAAGTAATTCCATTTGAAGTAATTCCTCCAACAGAAGAGGAATTAAGTAATTTATATATACCTTCCCAATATAGGCATATTATTGGTACAATTACAAAATTGGAAGGGAAATTTTATTGTTTTAAAGAATCTTTAGATTTTGGTTTGACAAATGAACTAATAGGAAGTTATCTTGCCAAAATGCTAGGTCTAGATACAGTAGACTATGAGATAGGACAAAGAGGAGAAGAAGAATTGTTTGCCTTATCAAAAGTTTTTTATGAAGAAGGGTTTCAATATCAATCTGTTGATGATTTCTTACAGAAGAATCATTATCAAGACTGTTTTTCCTTATCAGAAGGAAAATTTCCAATTTATTGGAATATGAAAACATTAAATCTTTATCGAGGGACACCTTTTTATAATAGTAATTTAAAGTTAATAGCAGTAGATTTAAAAATGGCTCAATACGATAGGCATAGTAGAAATTTGCAAATAAAAATAGATCCCCTAGGAAAAATAGATTTAGCTCCAATTTATGATTATGGTGGTTCTTATATTAATTTTTTAACTCCTACTTATGCCAATCCTTTTGCCTGTATGAAAAAGAATAAAGCTACTTTTGAATGGTTATTTACTTTATATCCAGAGCTATGGGAGTATGTTCAAATTTTAAGAGGTATTTCTATTACTGAAATTTTAGAATCTATTGCTCAAGAAAGAAAAATTGAATTTACAGATTTAGAATATAGTAGTTATCGTAGTTTACAACAGGCTAATGATGAGATTATTAATAAAATAAAAGTAAAAACAATATTTTAGAGAGGAAGAATATTATGGTTTTTAATAATAGTAGTAAGGTAATTTGTTTCAATCATAGAAATTTATTGCCAGAAGAGTATGAGCGATATCATATTCCTCTAAATCAATCTAATATTAAAAATTTAGTAGTAAATGCCAATGGTTCTATTTTTTATACAAAACCACTAGGTAATTATCGCATGATAAATGAATTAATTGGTTCTTATTTAGCTAAGAAATTAGATTTAGATACAGTAGATTATGAAATAGGAAAAACTGCTACTGGTTTACAAGCTTTATCAAAACCTTTTTATGAAGAAGGGTATGATTATCAATATTTTAATGATTATCTTCATTTATCTAGATATCCTAAAAGAAGTTTTTTAGAAAAAGTTAATCCATTTCATAGTTATTGTGTTACAACTGGTTTAGATATATTA
Source organism: uncultured Bacilli bacterium (assembly GCA_964018915.1). GTDB lineage: Bacteria > Bacillota_I > Bacilli_A > RF39 > UBA660 > UBA5578. Next base: position 222,580 of record CAXHRJ010000002.1, read on the forward strand.
AAAGGGACTACGCTTTATGAAGATGCTTTAAAAGTAACTGCAGTGGATTTAAAAATGTCACAAGTTGATAGACATGGTAATAATTTACAAGTAAAAGTTAAGGAAGCAAAAGCTGTTTCTTTAGCGCCTATTTATGATTATAGTGAATCTTATATAATTGGTGATTCAGCAACAATCTATCGATCTCCGCTTGTATGGGTAAGAAAAAATAGAACTAGTTTGGAAGAATTAATAAGAAGACATCCAGAACTATGGGAGTATTTAGAATATTTGATAAGTTTATCTATTTGTGATATTTTAGAAAATATTGGCGATGAAAAAGAAATAGAATTTACTGGTGATGAAATGTTTAATTATATGAAAAGTCAAAAAATTATTGAAAGGCCGTTTCAGAAAATAAAAGTAAAATAAAAGAAATTCAGTAATGCTTTTTCTTTTTATTTTTGGTAAAATATTTTAGGAAGGTGAGAAAATGAACTTTATAGAAAAAATTAAGGAACGTGCTCGTGCACAAAAGAAAAAAATTGTATTACCAGAAACAATGGATGAAAGGGTAGTAGATGCAGCATTAGTTGCTAAAGAGGAAGGTATAGCTGATATTATACTAGTTGGTAAACCGGTGAAAGATATTCCGTTAGATGGAATTGAAGTAATAGATCCAGCAAGTGATTCAAAGACAGAAGAATTAGCAAATGCTTTCTATGAACTTAGAAAAGAAAAAGGAATGACTTTAGAGCAAGCGAAAGAATTATTATTTACAGATTATATGTATTATGCTTGTATGTTAGTAAAATTAGGATATGCAGATGGAGTAGTAAGTGGAGCTTGTCATTCAACAGCTAATACATTGAGACCTTCTCTACAAATTATCAAGACAAAGCCAGGAGCAAAGTTAGTATCTGCTTTCTTTTTAATGGTAGTTCCTAATTGTGAATACGGCTCAAACGGAACATTCATATTTGCAGATTCTGGACTAGAACAAAATCCTGATTCAGAACGTCTTGCAGCAATAGCTGCTAGTAGTGCAGAAAGTTTTGCGTTATTAGTACAGGAAGAACCTATGGTAGCGATGTTATCTCATTCTACAATGGGTAGCGCAAGTCATGTTGATGTTGATAAGGTTGTAGAAGCTACAAGAATTGCAAAAGAACAATATCCTCAATATAAAATAGATGGGGAAATGCAATTAGATGCTGCTATTATACCAAGTGTGGCAAGTTCTAAAGCTCCTAATAGTGAAGTGGCAGGACATGCGAATGTATTGGTATTTCCAGATTTAGATGCTGGTAATATTGGATACAAATTAGTACAAAGACTTGCTAAGGCAGAAGCATATGGACCAATTACTCAAGGGATTGCAGCTCCTATTAATGATTTATCAAGAGGATGCTCTACAGAAGACATTGTTGGAGTAATTGCTATTACAGCAGTCCAAGCACAGAAATAACAACTTGTTATTTCTTTTTTTTTAAACTTGTGCTAAAATCAATGGGAAGACGAGGTGGTATTATGGAAGATACTATAGCAGCAATATCAACAGCCCTAGGAGTAGGTGCTATTTCTATTATTCGTGTAAGCGGTATTGAAGCGATAGAAATTGTAAATAAAATATGGACGGGAAAAGATTTAAACACAGTGCCAACGCATACCATTCATTATGGTTTTATTAAAGATGGAGAAGAAAGAATAGATGAAGTGTTATTAACTATTATGAAAGCTCCAAAAACATTTACGAAAGAAGATGTTATTGAAATTAATTCTCATGGAGGAATAGCAACAACAAATCGTGTATTAGAACTACTTCTTATGAATGGCTGTCGTTTAGCAGAGCCAGGAGAATTTACAAAAAGGGCCTTTTTAAATGGTAGAATTGATTTAATAGAAGCAGAAGGAGTAATGGATCTAATAAGTGCGAAAACAGATAAATCTAGATCTTTAGCTTTATCGCAGATGACAGGAAATGTTTCTTCTATGATTCATGATTTGAGAAAAAGATTAGTAGATATTATTTCTAATATAGAAGTAAATATTGATTATCCAGAATATGAGGATATTGAAGTAGTAACAGTAGAAAAAATAAAGAATAGTATTTCTTATATAGAATCAGAAATTAAACGAATACTTAGTAGATCTGAAACAGGAACTATTATCAAGGAAGGAATAAAAACTGCAATAGTAGGAAAGCCTAATGTAGGAAAAAGTAGTATTTTAAATAAATTATTAGAGGAAGAAAAAGCGATTGTTACAGATATAGCAGGGACCACTCGTGATGTTGTAGAAGGGGATGTTGCAATCGATGGAATTCTTCTTCATATGATAGATACTGCTGGTATTAGAAAAACAGAAGATATTGTTGAAAATATTGGTGTTCAAAAGAGTCTGGAATGGATAGAAAAAGCGGATTTAATTCTCTATGTATTTAATAATAATGAAAGCATTACAGAAGAAGAAAAAACTATTCTAGAAAGAATAGGGGAGAAACCGTCTATTATTATTGTAAATAAGACAGATTTAGAGTCTAAGTTAAAATTACCAGAGATTTCTATTCCAGCAGTTTATATGTCTGCCTTAGAAAATAAAGGAATTGATGAATTAAGATTTGAAATTAAAAGATTATTCCATTTAGAAGAAATAGAACAAACAGATTACACTTATTTAAGTAGTGCTCGGAGTATTTCTATATTAAAACAATGCTTACAAGCAGTAGAGTCAGTAATAAATGGTGTTAATCAGGAAATGCCAATTGATATGATAGAAATAGACTTAAAAAATATTTGGAGTTTACTTGGTGAAATTATCGGTGAGACTTATAGCAATGAATTAATAGACGAAATGTTTAGTAGATTTTGTTTAGGTAAATAGAGGTGAAAAAGACTTAAAAAGGTCTTTTTTTGTCAGTTAATATGTTATAATCATAAATAGGAGTAAGAATGAAAAGATTATTAAAAATAAGTTTAGATTTGTCCTTATTATCTTTTATTCTAGTAATTTAATGGTTTTTATTAGGAATTATTATAGATAGTAGTTTAATTAATATATTTACTTTAACCTATCCATTTCAATTTATTTATTACATTTTAAAATCTATTTTTTCAACAGGTGCTAATACAAGTAAAATGAAAGATAAAAATGAAGATGCAACAATGTCAGGATTAATATTAGGTAGCATTGCATCTACTATTTTATTTTCCATTGTTTTATTAAACATTGATAAATATATTGCATTCATGAATATGGGCGTTTCTGTCTATAGAACATTTACTATTTATTCTGTTTTAGAATTATATATTTGTTTGGAATTTACGATGGTGTTAGATAAATTATATTATGAATATAAAAATACTTTAGCAAATAAATATTCTCTTATATTTAATTTATTAAATTTTGTTTTATTAATAGGAACATCCTTAATTACTAGTAATCAGCGGATAGTAGTTGCTACAACCTTAATACCTGTAACATTATTTACTATTTATGTATTGATAAAAATAGTAATCCATTTCGTTTTAGGTTTTCTTTACTAAAATGTATTCAGTATGATTCTGTAGAGTTGTTTAATAATATAGCCTTTTTTATTTGGTTTAAGTAATGTATTAGAATTTGGTGAGAAGTATGCAGTAGCGTTAACTTTTATTGCTTTAATAACAGATATTCAGTGGGATACTGCTGATGCTATTGTAACAACGGCTACTATTGATATTAGTAAAAATAGTTTTAATTATAAGGAACACAGAAATAATGCTTATAAGTTACTTACTGTTTTATTTTTAAGCACTTTATTTATGTACATAGTATTATATAATTTTTATGATTTAGATTTTCCCATTACTATGATTTATTTATCTTTTGAGATAGTAAACTTTCTAATTTATTCAATTTATAGAATAAAGACTTGTTATTTGCAATTAGAATGGTCTTCTTTAAAAATGACATCTAATAAAGTTTTATCATCTCTTTTAAGAATGTTTATGCCCTTATTAAAAACCCATTTTTGTACAGGAATAGGTCAGATTTGTTCTTCTATTTATCGATTTATTACAGTAAATTTCTTTTTTCATAAAAATTATATAGTAACTAAGACTGGAGAAGTTAGACCAAAAAGTTAACTTCTTTTTTGTTGTTAAATTAAAGAATCTGTATTATAATAGGTGAGATAGAAATGCGTGGTGACATTTATGTATGAAGTAATAGTTGTGGGAGGAGGACATGCTGGCTGTGAAGCCTCTTTGGCGTGTGCTAGAAAGGGACATAAAACATTATTAGTTACAGGAAATATTAAAAATATAGCAGATATGCCATGTAACCCATCTATTGGTGGAAGCGCAAAAGGAATTGTTGTTCGCGAAATTGATGCATTAGGTGGAGAAATGGGAAGAAATGCTGATAAGAGTTTACTTCAAATAAAGATGTTAAATAGTGCGAAAGGACCAGCTGTACAAGCATTACGGGCCCAAGCAGATAAAATAACTTATCCACAAAACATGTTAAAAACATTAGAATCAACGTCTAATCTAGAAATTAGAGAATCCTTAGTGGAAGATTTAATGATTGAAAACGCTAAAATAAAGGGTGTTGTTTTAGAGAATGGAGAAGAAATACTTTGTACAAGTGTTATTCTTACAACAGGAACATATTTAAAAGCAGATATTTTAATTGGAGATACAAGAACTAGACAAGGGCCACACGGAGAACGACCAAGTAATCATTTAAGCGATAAATTAAAAGAATATGGCTTTGATATTATTCGTCTTAAGACAGGAACCCCTCAACGTATTGATAAAAATACTATTGATTTTTCAAAAACACAATTAGAAAGTGGGGATTCTTGTTATCACACTTTCAGTTTTGATAATGAGATTCATTACAAAGTAGAAGATCAAGTACCATGTCACCTTATTTATACACAACCAGAGACTCATCAAATTATTCGTGACAATTTAAATAAATCTAGTATGTATGGTGGTCTTAATGATATTAAGGGAGTAGGTCCTAGATATTGTCCCTCTATTGAAGATAAGATTGTTAGGTTTGCTGATAAAGAAAGGCATCAGTTATTCTTAGAACCAGAAAGTTCATATTATGATGATATTTATATTCAAGGCTTTTCTACTAGTATGCCTATAGATGTACAGGAGAAAATGGTACATAGTTTGCCAGGATTAGAAAATGCAAAAATATTAAAATATGCCTATGCTATTGAATATGATGCTATTGATGCGAAGCAATTAAAGCAATCATTAGAAACAAAAGTAATTGAAAATTTATATACAGCAGGACAAATCAATGGAACAAGTGGTTATGAAGAAGCCGCTTGTCAAGGTTTAATTGCTGGGATTAATACATCCTTAAAAATAGAAGGAAAAGAACCTCTTATATTAAAGAGAAATGAAGCTTATATTGGAGTATTAATAGATGATTTAGTAACAAAAGGAATTATTGATCCTTATCGGTTACTTACATCTCGTGCTGAATATAGACTTTTACTTAGACATGATAATGCTGATATGAGATTAAGAGAATATGGATATCAAGTGGGATTAGTTCCAGAAGACAGCTATCAAAAATTTATAGATAAAAAGAAAAAGATAGAAGAAATTATAGAATTACTTAAAACTACAAAGATAACACCTGTGGTTGAAACACAAGAATATTTGAGCACAATACCAACAACTCCATTAAAAGATGGAATAACTCTATATGATTTTTTAAAGAGGCCAGAAGTAAAATTCTCTCATATCAAACATTTTATAGAACTAGACTTAATGGAAGAAATAGAGGAACAAATAACTGTATCTATTAAATATGAGGGATATATTGCGAAAGCGAATAAAGAAGCTTTAAAAATGGTAGATTTAGATAATAAAAAAATTCCAGAAGATATGAATTATGATGCTATTCATAATTTGGCAAGTGAAGCAAAACAAAAGTTAAAGAGGATAATGCCAACTTCAATTGGTCAGGCTCTTCGTATTAGTGGTGTAAATCCTGCTGATATTTCTCTTATTATGGTATATTTAAAAAAGGAGTATCATCATGAATCAAAGTGATTTTGAAAAATATTTAAAAGAATTATCTATTTCTTTAACCGAGAAACAAAAAGAACAGTTAGAAAAGTATTATGAACTTTTAGTAGAGTATAATAAAGTGATGAATTTAACTGGTATTACAGAACATGATGAAGTTTATTTAAAACATTTCTATGATAGTTTAACATTGGCTAGAGTTTGTGACTTAAATAGCATGGAAACTTTATGTGATATTGGTACAGGAGCTGGATTTCCTGGAATGGTATTAAAAATAGTATTTCCCAATTTGAAAGTAACATTAGTTGATTCTTTAAATAAAAGAATAGAATTTTTAAAAGTTGTAGTAAAAGAGTTAGGCTTGGGAAATATTGAATTAATATCAGCTAGGGCAGAAGAGTATTCTATGAAGAATAGGGAATGTTTTGATGTAGTAACCGCACGTGCAGTAGCACCACTTCCTATGCTTTTAGAATATAGTGTACCTCTAGTAAAAGAATCTAAATACTTTATTGCTATGAAGGGGAGTAAAAGAGAAGATGAGGAGTCTAGTAATGCTTTAAGGTTATTAGACTGTAGTATAGAGAGCGTTGATACTTTTTCTCTTCCTAAAGAAGAAAGTATGCGTACATTGTACGTAATAAAAAAGTTAAAAAAGACTTCTTCTAAATATCCACGTAAATTTGCAGATATGAAAAAGAAGCCTTTATAGAGTAAAAAAGTTATACACAATAGCGTGTATAACTTTTTATTTTACATATTCATTTAATGGCTTTGTTCTATACATTAATTCATCCATATCACAAGTTGGTAAGAAACCAGGTTTAGCATTGATTACATCAGGTAATCTATTAACTACTGTAGCACAAGTAAGTTCAACAGTAGCTGGTCTATTAACAGTAATAGTAGTATCTGGTTCACCCATAACAGTCCATTCATTCTTATCAAACTCATCTGGTCCATATACTTTACCAATACATTCTGATTCAATAGTGACGCCTTCTTTTGTTTCAGTAGTAACTACTGCACTCATACCAGTAGCATTACCTGCTTTTACAGTCATACCTAAAGTAGAGGAATCAATATCAGTTGGGTAAGTAGTTGGCACACATTTTTGTGTTTGACTAATTACTGTAAGCCCTAATTTTCTAGCTAACCAACCATTAACATTCCACATATAAGATGGAGAGTAAGTTCCACCATTGATTAAATTATTTCTCTCTTCATCACTCATTCTGTCTACACTAGCAATTTTTTGATCAAATTCTTCCATGCTTAAACCAGCTCCATGAGCTTCCGCCAAAGCAATACCATAATCTTCTACGTTATAAGAAGAACTTCCTTTAATTTTCTTTAGAGTATGGCTAGACGCAGCTATTGCGCTAATCAATTCTCCCCAATAGATATCTTGGTATCCAGATCCTGTAATTGTACAGTTGTTTTGAATTGCTAACTCATGAATTTTGTTAGTAATTGTTGGGTTAGAGTTATAAGAGAAGAATGCTTCTTCACAAGTAGTAATAGCGTTAATACCAAGTTTGGCACATAGCATTAAAGCCTCTTCTACATCACTTAATAAACTCATAGTAGTAACAATACAAATATCAGGCATAGTTTCTCTTAATACTTGTTCTGCATTTTCAACTGAAGAAACTACAATTCCTTTATTTTCTGTTCCCATGATTTCTCCGATATCTTTTCCAATAACATTTGGATTAATATCGATTGCACAAACAATTTCAGCATCTTTCTCATATACATATCTCATTGAATATACTGACATCTTTCCAGCACCATATTGTGCAACACGAATTTTTCTATCCATAAATTCCTCCTTATTTTCTGTTTTTATTATAGCACGCTATAAAATGAATTTATCAAACTTAGATAGAAAAATTTGTCTATTTGACACCTTATTGGACACAATTAGGAAATAAAAATATTTCCCAAATATTTCTTGTAATATTTCCCAAATTATATTATAATAGAAAAGAATAAGAAAAGAGGGTTGAATATGGAAGATACAAGAGCAAAAGTAGTAGACTTAGATTTAAATGATATTTTACCAAATCGTTTCCAGCCACGTATCAAATTTAGTGAGGATGCTATTATAGAACTTTCGGAATCTATTAAAGAACATGGCGTTATTCAACCTATTATCGTTAGACCAATTGGTGATAAGTATGAAATTATTGCAGGAGAAAGACGTTATAAAGCTAGTGTTTTAGCTGGCAAGGATACTATTCCCGCTATTATTTCTAGTTTAAATGATAAGGATTGCGCTGAGGTTGCATTAATAGAAAATGTTCAAAGAAAAGACTTAACAGCTATAGAAGAAGCCGTATCCTATAAAAAAATATTAGATATGGGGTATTTAACGCAAGAACAATTAGCTGTTAAATTAGGCAAGAGTCAATCTGCAATTGCAAATAAAATTAGACTTTTAAACTTAAGTGATGAAGTACAGGAAGCATTGATGGAAGAGAAAATCTCTGAGAGACATGCAAGATCACTTTTAAAAATTCAATCGGCAGAAAAGCAAAAAGAAATGTTAGAGAGAATCATCAATGAGAGATTAACAGTTAGAAAAACAGAAGAGGAGATAGAGAAAATGAATAATTTTATTAATGAACCAAATAGTATGGCAAGTATGAATAGTAATCCAAGTGGTTTTTCAACAGTTAATTCTGGATTTTCTGAAATTCCAACAGAGAATAAGGTATCTGAAGGAACAAGTAATCCTTCTGTAGATTTTAGTGCATTACTAATGAATGAATCTGCTAAGGAACCATCTTCTCCAGCATCAAGTATGGGAACCCCAATGAATAATGCATCACAAAGTGGATATCAATTCGATGCAAATGGTAGAGTAGTAGGAGAACCAGCTCCAATGCCAAGTATGGGAACCCCAATGAATACTGCACCACAAAGTGGATATCAATTCGATGCAAATGGTAGAGTAGTAGGAGAGCCAACCCCAATGCCAAGTATGGATATGCCAATGAATACTGCACCACAAAGTGGATATCAATTCGATGCAAATGGTAGAGTAGTAGGAGAGCCAACCCCAATGCCAAGTATGGATATGCCAATGAATACTGCACCACAAAGTGGATATCAATTCGATGCAAATGGTAGAGTAGTAGGAGAACCAGCTCCAATGCCAAGTATGGGAACCCCAATGAATACTGCACCACAAAATGGATATCAATTCGATGCAAATGGTAGAGTAATAGGAGAACCAACTCCAAGTACAGTAATGAGTGAAATGCCACAGACTCCAATTATAGAAAATCCAACAATCGCAACTGATTCTATGATGGTTTCAGAAAGTAGTTCCTCATTTGGACTTAATATACCTCCTTCTTTAGAGCCAGTACAACCTGCGCAAGCAGAAGAAAAAGCATTTAGTTTCAATGATTTACTAGCAACTAATTCACAACGCGAAGCTCAGAATATGGCTAGTTATTTTGAGCCAGTACAACCTACTACACCATCTACTCAACCTAGTATTATGGATTCAACAATGCCACAAACTCCAATTTTAAATACCCAATTACCAGGTGCGTTCTTAGAGAAGAATGATGATATAGATGAAGGTAATAATGGAGGAATAAATTTAAGTTTAGCTGAAGGACCAAAGGATGTAGCAACAGGTGACTCTTTAAAAGAAGAAAAAGTAGATATTCAGCCAATTATCATTACAGATTATTCTAAACAATACGATCCTGTATTACCACAATCTCAACAACCAGTAGAAAGAATTGATTTTAAACAAATTATTAGTTTAATTAGAGATGTAAATGATACTATTGAAAAATGCGGGTACACAATAGAAACTGAAGAAGTTGATTTGGAAGATGAGTATCAGGTAGTATTTAAAATTAATAAAAATTAGGTGTCAAAAGCACCTTTTTTGCTATATTGGGGGGAAGTATTATGAATCCGAAATTTGAAAGAGAAGAATTATTTTTCCATTATCATCAAAATACAAATCCTTTTTTGATTGTGACGTTATCCATTGATGTTACAAATGTCGTAAATTATTGTAAAAAGTACAAAAACTTTTATGCTACTATGGGATATTTGGTATCCAAAGCAGCCAATCAAGTAGATTCTTTTAAATGGCGATATGAGAATGAAGAATTTCATTATTATTCAACAGTAATTCCTAATTTTACACAGAAATTAAATGATAATCAAATAGGGTATTTTGATTGTGTCTATGAAGAAAATTATGATACTTTTTTGAAAAAGTTTTTAACAATACAAGATAGATTTTATCGGGGAGATAAGAGTGTCTCTTCAGGTGTAAATAGTACTATTTGGCTATCTTGTATTCCTTGGTTTTCTATTAGTTCATTAATCCCTCCTTTTGATAGGAATAATACCATTCCTCAATTTATTTGGGATAAATATGAAGAGATTAACGGAAAATACCAGTTACATCTAATGATTTTGGTTCATCACGGATTTGCTGATGGATATCATATCTCTAAATTTTTAGAAATATTAAATAAGGAAATTGAAAATTTTCAGAAAATAGAGAGACTATAGTGTCTCTTTTGTTTGCAAAAATATAGATTTTATAATATAATATGAGACTACCAAGGGGGGATTATATGTTAAGTTATAATGAATTTAAAAGATTAGTACCAAATGATACAGCTCAATTTGTAGATTTTGCATTACCATATTTAGACTATTATGCAAGAGACTCTAGAAGTTTAAATTTCAGAAGGACAGATAAACAGTCTAAGCATTATTATAGTAAGTATTTCTTTTTATTGCTTTATGCAATGGTTCAAAATCCAAATTATGAAACATATTTTAGTAAATATGGATTTGAAAAAGAACGCATTAAAATAGAAAAAGATAGTGCTAATTCAAATAAACAAAAAGAAGAGCTTTTCTCTTTAAGTGGAGCCATTATTCCAGATTTTGATGATATAACTATGTATGAGACACTAACTCCGCTAGATATTTTTCTTCCAATTTTGGATCAATATCGTAGAGATTGTAGTCAACTTGTTTTTAAAGAGTTACTTTCAAGAAGTTCTGATTTAGATTCTTTTCGAAGAGATTTAGTAGAACATAATAATGGAATAAAAGCGGAGCAAGAGAGAAAACTAGAAAAAGAGATATATGGTGATTTACCAATAACTGTTATTTCTTATTTAGAAGTTGCATCTAAAATTAGAACTTTATTGTTTCAAAGATTGAATAATAATCAAACAGATATTATGAAAAAATTAGAGGAAGATATTGCTCCAATCTCTTTATTGTTAGCTAGTTATTATTATAAAGATACTCCAATTTATGTGGAAGAAAATGTTAGTGAAAAATCAGCTATTACAGAGTTTTTATCTATTAAAGGTATCTCTCTTGAAAAGATACTTTCAAGTTTATCAATTGGTATGGGTGTTCGAGAGGTTCAAGAAGCTCCTAGCAATATTATTGCTGTTAAGAATGTATATCAAAGATATTGCAATAGTGGGTATTATCAAGGAAAAGAACAATCTACTGTCACTGTTAGTGGAATTTTAGAGAATGCATTTAACCGAGAATTCACAGATAGTGTAGCAATTGAAAAATTATTTGCAAAAATGAATTGTTATATTGGTATGTTTGATAATTTTGATAACACTATTAAACAACATATAGAGACGCAAAGAAGAAATTATTCATTAGAATACGTTAAAAATTTCTATCAAGAATTGTCTAAAGAAACTCGTGAATTCGCTGATTTTACGGCTAAAATCTACATTCTCTTATTACAAAAGATGAAAGAAAACAAGCACAATTCTAAATTGTTGTTTGCAGAGGATGACGCAGATACATTAGCGCTTTTAATAGCTACATACTATTTTGATGGAGATGTTAGTGAGTTTTTTACTGATTATGGAATTACTTTAGAAAAGTTATTAACACTTTTAAATATTTCTATGACAAAAGAAGAAATAGAGGCAGTAGAACTAAATCAAAAGGTATTAGTAGATCGCTATAGACGTTTCTTTTATGAAGGAGTTAATAGAAATATGGCAACTAGAAATCTTACTGTAAATGATATTGCCCATAATTTATGTAATAGAAGCTTTAACCGTAGTATGATTATGGAATCTATCTTTTCTGAGCTAACTGATGGAATGGATTTAGAGAGTGACTTTTTAAACCAATTACAAAATCATTTGAGTAAGAAAGAAAGTACTCGCAAGATGAAGTTAACGCAAAGATTATTTCGCGATATTCCTGTAGAAGCTATCGAATTTTTAGAAAATACTTCAAGAATTCATTGTTACTTAATTCAAAATTTACAAGATTGGAATGAGGAAGATATTAAGTCAATTGCTTTGTTGTTAGGGTTATTAATATCTCCTGGTACAAATGCTCAAGAATTTTTTTCCTATCAAGGATTTACAAAAGAGAAAATTTGTTCTTATTTAGGAATCAATGCCAATTGGCTTCTAAATTTACCAATTGATATAGATTTATTATCCAAAGAGTATGGAACTTATATTTTTGGAGGAAAAAACAAAGAGAAAGCAAGACCAGAGCTTACTCCAATGGAAATTTCGAAAAACATATTTTCTAAAGATATTAATAATAGTGTCGTTCTTAGTAAGTTTTTAGCGCACTTTGATCAAAGCTATGATAATTACGCGATGTTCGAGGAAAATTATCAAAAATATTTAGAAGCAACAAAAGAAAATAAAAGACAAGAGGAAGCTAAAAACCTAATTGAATGTTATAGTTCTTCCACAGTAGGATACTTAAAATCAGTATTTAGAATTCATGGAAGAATTGTAGATCAACTTCAAAATGGTGATATGTCTACACCTTTGTTAACATGTGAAGATGATATTAAAGAATTATCTATGATATTAGGATTATTTTTACATAGTAATGATTCTACCCAATTCTTTGAGAAAAATGGTATTACATTAGAAGAAATTATGAAATTGTGTCATTTAAAACCTAATATCTTACAAGATTTATCTAATGTTCCTATCAATTTAGCAGAAATGAAAGATACTTATGTCTCTTATTTAGATAAGGATAATAGTAATTATCGATATAGAAGAAATATAGATAATTTTGCTAAAAGAATATTTGACAATGGAATTAATGGAAGTATGTTTTTAGAAAATTTAGCGGTTCAGTTAGGAGCTAACTATGATATTTTAAAAGAAGAAGTAGAAACTGGGAAAGATTATGAATTATCTTTAACAATAGAGGATAGAATTTCTTTATTATCATCTGAGGCGATTGATTCATTAGATTTAGATGATATTAAAAGTGTTCTTCACTTTGGTAACTCATTATCTATTCACTCTAAATATATTCATGATGAAATACCAAAATTGATGTTAAGTGATGGTCATCAAACATCTATTGATACGATTAATAATATCATTAATAGAGTTTATGAAAAGCAGACACCAGAGCCAGCTAAGAAAAAAGGATGGTTCTCTAGATTGTTTTTGTTATCTTTAGAGGAAGAGGCTCCAAAATATGTATTGAATCCATCAGCTATTGAAGATTTAAAACAAGCTATTGATACTAATATTTCTACCTTATCAAAGGAATTATTAGGGTATGATGCTATTCGTAAATATATAGAAGTATATAGAAGAAAAAATCGCTCCCATTACATGGTAGCAACAGATATGTCTACTAAAATACAAGAAGAGTTAGGATCACTTGATCCACACAAAGATGAAGAATATGCTAGATTTTTAACAGCTTCTTCTAGACTTCAAATTATGAATGATAAATCTAATAGATTTGCTACAACAAATCATTTAATGCAACAAGAATTATTAAAAATAAATCAAGCAATCGTTAATCATTTTATTACGATAAATGCTTTAGAAATGGCTAGAGATGATTTACTCCCTTTAGTTGGTTCTGAGCTTGCTTTAGGACAAGGAAGAAGTACAGAAAATCAGTCTTTAGAATTAACACAAAATGTTATGCATCTATTTCAGTCTTTACTAGATAGAAATGTAGATAGTGCAGTAGAAAATATGGAACAACTTAGACGTTCTAGTTTATCAGCTGACATTTTTGCAGCTTTAAACAAAGATATTGAAGTTTATTTGCAGGGATTAAATCAAGCTAGTCATATTGAAGAACGCATTGAATATTTAGATATTGATCAAGTAGGAGAAGCGCCACAAGCTGCTGGAATTCCATCTTTAGGAGAAATCAACTTGACACTTACTCCAGGCGATGAGAAAAAGAAAGTCTTAGTTACTTCACCTTTTAAACAATAGAGAAATCTATTGTTTTTTTACTATTTTTTAATAAAATAATTATATTATTTCATTAAATGAAAATAATAATTACAAACAAAATAAATAATGATAAAATTCAATAAGATATCTATGCTACTCATAGTCTGTGCAACAAAAGTAGAGGTACTGTAGAACTCTTATGAAATTGTTTAAACTCAGTTAAAATATATATAGATAGTGTATGATAGGTAATTAGTTATGCACTGGAAGAGGGAGGTGAAGTTGTGGAAAAAAATAGAGGATCAAAAATATTAGCAATCATAGCGCTTTTGGTATCAGCAGTAGGGTTATCATTAGGATTTGCAGCATTTTCGCAAACCCTAACAATTAGATCAAGTGCAACAGTAAGACCAAATTCATCAGACTTTAAAGTAGTGTTTTCATCAAGTGATACAGTATTAGAAACAAATCCAGTACAAGGAGTAGCAACCCCAAGTACAATAGAAACGTCAACAGGATCAATATCTAATACAGTAGATCCAAGAATAACAGGATTAGGAGCAGTGTTTACAGCACCAGGACAAAAAGTAGTATATACATTCTATGCAGTAAACACAGGAGAGTATGATGCATTCTTAAAAAGTATTTCCTTTGGAAATGCAAGTACAGGAACATCACCAAGAGTATGTACAGCAAAACCAGGATCAACAGAAGCATTGGTACAAACAGCATGTAATGATATTTCCTTAAAAGTAAAAGTAGGAAATGAATTAGAAACAGACTCATCTGTTTCAGGAATTACAGGACATAAATTAGCTAAAGGAGAATTCGAGTTAGTTACTGTAACAATAGAATATGCAGTGGACGGAGCAAGAGCAGATGGAGATTTCTCAGTTGATTTTGGAGACATTACATTAAATTATGGATCTAATCAATAATCTATAGAGAGAGGTACAAACCTAATTTGTACCTTTCCTATATTTGCACAAGGCTATTTGGAGGTACGAAATGAAAACGAGTCATAAAAAGTTATTAATTTTAGAAATAGTTTTATTTTTCGTATTAATCTTAAATAGTTTTGTATCAAGTATATTAAGTAGATATAACCTAATCTTGTCATTAGTAGCGTTATTACTGATAATAAAATTGTTTTTTGGATTTGAAAAAGACAGACATCGATATACAAAAGATATCATATTTGAAATATTCATATTTTTATTAATATTTTTCCTACTATATTATTTATTAGGAATCATCATAACATTTGCCAGAACAGAAAATTATATAACATGGTATGGACTAACAAACTTTATAATTCCAATCATATTAGTAATTGTATTAAAAGAAATCGTTAGGTATATGATACTCCAGAAAACAGAAGGAAGTAGAATACTATTAATAACAACATGTCTATTATTTATCTTTTTAGATATAAGTAACGCCATATATTATAATAATTTCTCAACAAAATATGAATCTTTTCTGTTTGTAGCTCTTTCGTTGTTACCAGCAATCAGTACAAATATAGTATGTACGTATATTAGTAAGAAAACAGGATATAAGCCGGTAATAGTGTATCTAATTATTGTAAATACCTATAGTTATCTAATGCCAATTGTACCAAATCCAAATGAGTATATTAGTTCAATGGTTCAGTTTTTATTACCAATCGTATTAGGATATAGAATTTATTGTTTTTATGAAAGAGAAAAAGATAAAGAAGTAAGTAGAAACTATAATAAAAGAAGAATCTTACCATTAGTGATACCAACAATAATTATAATAACCTTAGTCTATTTTGTATCAGGATATTTCCATTATTATGCCGTAGCAGTAGCAAGTGGAAGTATGAATCCCAAAATACATAAGGGAGATGTAGTAATAATAGAAAAAATAGATAAGAAATATGAATTATTAAAAGAAGGCCAAGTAATAGCGTACAGATATGATGGGATAATAATAGTACACCGATTAGAGAAAATAATAAAGGAAGATGGGAAGTATTATTTTTATACCAAGGGAGATGCGAATACGATGCCAGATAATTGGGTAGTAGAAGAAGAAATGATCATAGGGGTAGTGAACTATAAGATAGCGTATATAGGACTCCCAACAGTATGGTTAAATGAATTATAGGAGGTAGAAGTATGCCAAGAAAAAAAGTAGTAAAAGAGGAAATAACACAATCATTTGAAAATTATCAGATGCGTAAGTCTTTTTACATTGGTTATCATGCAAGATTAATTATTTATATTTTGCTATTTGTATTATTTTTAGGAGTTGGCTCTTATTATTGTATAGATTCTATCAGCTTTAAAAAAGAAGAAAATATTCAGTATAAAGAAACAAGTAATCTAGACTATAAAGTATATTTAAAAGAAAATGAATTTTATGAAACACCATATTTAGAAAAAGACATGCTTTATATAGCGGGTTTAATTGATACTATTAATGTAGATTTTGATTATTTATTCTCAATAGATGAAGGTTCTAGTATAGATTTTACTTATGGAATCTATGGAAAACTAATGATAGCAGATGAGTCAGGAGAAAATACTTATTTTGAAAAAGAATATGTTTTATTAGATAATAAGAAAGTAAGCATGGAAGATAGTAAAGAAAAGCAAATAAAGGAAAATATTTCTATAGATTATGATTATTATAATCGTTTGGCAAATGATTTTAAAATGTCATATGCGATAGATACAACAAGTTATTTAAAGGTATATTTAAAAATTGATAAGAAAAATTCGGAAAAGGAGACAAAGTTTAAATTAAGTGATAGCGATGAACTATCACTTACGATTCCGCTTTCTGAAAAATCAATAGATATTAAAATGGATTATACTAATATTAATGAATCTAATCAGATTTTATCACAATCAGAGCTTGCTATTGAGGATAAAACCTATTTATTAATAGCCATTCTTTTAATAGTAGTAGCTATTTACTTCCTTATTAAAGTTATAAGACTATTGGCTTTATTAAAAGCGAAAAAGAATAACTTTGATAAATATATAACAAAAATATTAACAGAATATGACCGATTAGTAGTAGAAACCTATTCTTGTCCAAACTTAACAGAGAATAATGTAATAAAGATAAAGAAGTTTGAAGAACTATTAGATGTAAGAGACAATTTAAAATTACCAATTATGTATTATACATTAGTACCTCATCAAAAAGCATATTTTTATATTAAACACAATACAGATATATTTCTATTAGTTGTAAAAGCAATTGATTTGGAGAAATAAATAAATGAAACAGAATAAAGCACACTATCTTTCTGCTTCTCTTATTCTTTTAGTAACATGCTTTCTTAGCATAGGATTTTCTACTTTTCAGTACCCATTATTAATAGATGGTGTAAATCTTGAAGTTAGATTAGAAGAGAACATACGAGTTACTGGAATTCAAGTTTATAATTCAGAACTAAATGCCATCTCTAATTATGAAGATTATAATGTTCATAATCTTATTACAGGAATTACTTTGCCAAATTCTAATTCTACAATTACTTATAAGGTAGAGATTACTAATTTTGGTAATATAGAAATGGGTATATTTGATATCACAGGATTGCCAAGTAATTTAACATATGAGTTAAAAGAATATACTTTAAAAGAGAAAATCTGTGATAGTTCTAAAAATTGTACATTGGGAGCAAAAAAGGAATTTTATATTACAATTAAGTATGCTCCAGGAAAATATGATTCTACTAAATTAACTTATGATTTGAATTTAAATATAGATTTTAGAGGATTTCATAAAATTACTTATATTAATATAGAGAATACTGATAATTATCCAAAAGAAGTAATGAATGGTGCTAATTTTCAAACTGTATTTGAGTCTGACATTCCAGTGAAGGTTCTTATTACAGGAAATTCGAATTATACTTATAATACCAATACATTACTAGTTAATAATGTAACAGAAGATATTATAGTAGATAGAATGTATAGATTTTATGAAAAAGTTTTAGTAGATAATAAAAACATATTAAATGTAGGTTGTCCAACAAAAGTTGGAGATTATACTAGATTAGATCAAATGGAAACTGGCAAGAAATTTTGTACTGCCCCAGATAATTATGGAACTAGTTATTATTTTAGGGGATCAAGCGAAAATAATTATGTGAAGTTTGCTGGATACTATTGGCGTATTATTCGTATAAATGGAGATAATACAGTTAGGATGATTTATGCAGGAACTACTCCTGTTGAAAATGGTGTTCCAAATACAACTACCATTATAGGTAATTCCACTTTTAATAATAATCCAAAAGATAATACTTCGGTTGGTTATATGATAGGAACAATAGAGGCAACAAACTATGCATCTGCTCATAGCAATAGTACAGATAGTGTATTAAAACAAACAATTGATAATTGGTATAGAGGTAGTAGTCTTACAAGTGCAAGTAATAGTAAGTATTTAGCAGACAATTTATTTTGTAATGATAGAAGTTTATATAGCCAAACAGATATTTCTTCTGTTTTAGGAATATCTAAGCATTCTATGGATAAAGAAACAGGCTATGGAACAAATATTACTTATTATGCTGGTTTTTACAGAATTATAGTTTCAGCGGAAAGTGGCAAGAATACAGGAGTTTTCCAATCCTATGCTTCTTTAAAATGTTTAAATAAAAACGATAGTTTTACACAGAGTGATGCTGTAAATGGTAATGCAAAATTGAAATATCCTGTAGCAACGATTACAGCGGATGAATTAATTTTAGCAGGTATTCTTAATACTACAAGATATATTGGTGTTGATAGTCAAGGGTTAGATACCTTTGAAAATCCACAGAATCGAGAGTTTTATCTATATAATGGGCAGTCTTTAATGACAATGACACCATCATCCCAGCCTACTTATTTTGGAGCACACGCAATGATTGGTACTGGATGGATAAGTGGTGGAGGACTTACTACTTCTTCTAGAAGTGTAAGACCAGTTATTAATATAAAAGCAGATACTCTTATCAAATCAGGAAATGGTACTATCAATAATCCATACATATTTGAATAAAGACTACATATCTAATGTAGTCTTTTTATGAATAATTCGTTATAATAAGTTTATAGGAGTGTATTATGGATAATAGGAGTAAACAATTTGTATTTGTACCATTCTGTTTAATGGCACAGGCTTATCAAGCACAAGGAATTGTAAAGTATGAATGGAAAGCATCCATAAAACCGTTTATACAATTATTAATAGATAATGATATTAATATTATTCAAATGCCATGTGCAGAAAGTAGTTTTCATAATTCTTTAATTAGACTTCCAAAAGGAATTAGTAAATATGATACAGATGAATTTAATAGGCATTGTGAAGCATTAGCAATTAGCGTATCAGAAGAAATATTTCAATTAGTAAAGAATGGTTATCAAGTAATTGCTATTCTTGGGATTGAACAATCTCCCTCTTGCTGTGTAAATTATATTTATACAAATAATGGAATGGAGAATAGAAAAGGTTTGTATATAGAAAAATTGTATGATAAAATAAAGACCTTAGAAATACCTATTATAGGTATTAATAGAAAATATATTAAGAAATCATTAAAACAACTAGAAACAATTATTGAAGCAAATAAAAGATAATTTAAAATAAACTCTACAAAATGTAGAGAAAAAGACGCATAATGGTATGATATACTTTAGTTGGTGATAAGCATGAGTATTGGAAAAAGAATAGCAAGTTGTAGGAAAAATAAAAATTTAACTCAACAGGAATTAGCAAATTCTCTTTTTGTAACGGATAAAACGGTTTCTAGTTGGGAGTTAGATAGAACGGAACCTAGTTTATCTGTTTTGATGGATTTAAGTGAAATATTAGATTCCTCTGTTTCCTATTTGCTATATGGAGATGTAGAAAAATTGGATATAGAAACAGAGATTAAAATAAAGTTAACAGAAAAAGAGTATAAAAAATTAGATTTTTTAATGAAAGAAGAAGCGACGTATTTAAAAGAATGTCATCAATTAGATACCTATTATTCTCCAAAGCATAATTCTTTTTTAGAAGAGGGAGATAAAATTAGTAATTGGTTGCGTATTGGAGAACGTGGTGGTAAAAAAATTCTAAATTATAAGCATTGGTATGATATTCATTGTGATGAATATGAAGTAGAAATCAACGATTCTAATAATTTAGATAAAATTTTTAAGGCTTTACAATTAGAGAAAGTAGCCATAGTAGATAAAGTAAGGAAAACCTATTTTTATCAAAACAAATATGAAGTGGCTTTGGATCATGTAAAAGACTTAGGATATTTTATTGAAATAGAAATTAAAAATTATCAATTTTCTCTATTGGAAGAATATGATTCTTTATTAAAAGTAGCAAAATCGTTTCATCTAAATTTAGATTGTATTGATAGACGAGGATATCCATATTATTTATTAGATAAAAAAGTATCTTAATACTTTTTTATTTTTTTAGTTTGTGTTACTATATAAGTAATTTAAGAGGTATAAAATGGATTGTTCTAAAGAATATTTAAGAAAAAAGTATAAAGATATTAGAAAGAATATTCGTTCAAAAAGAGAGAAAGATAGTTCTATTTTTGCGAAAGTAATTACCAATGAAAAGGTGTGTGAAGCAGATACTATTTTGCTCTATTATTCTAAGGATGAAGAAGTAGATACTACTCATTTAATAGAATATTTTCTTTCTATTAACAAAAAAGTGGCGCTTCCTAAAACGAACCAGGATACTATTGTTTTTTATTATATAATAAGCCTAAATGATAAAAAGTTGGGGAAATATAATATTTTTGAACCTATAAGTAATAAACAAGTAGTAGATTTTTCAAATAGCGTTTGCATTGTGCCAGGAATTTGTTTTGATATGGATAATTATCGTGTAGGCTATGGTGGCGGATATTATGATCGGTTTTTAAGAACTTATTCTGGATATTCAATAGGGATTACTTATAGGGATTGTTTGATAGATAAAATAGTGGTTGATAATTACGATGAATTTGTAGATTTTTTAATAACAAATTAAAAAATATAATAAATACTACAAAAAGTTAGAAAAGACTAGTATAATAATCAATAAAGGAGTTGTACAAATGAAAAAATATAGACAAAATGAGATAGAGGATGTAGCAAAATTATTAAAGCAAGATGGGGTAATCAGTGTACCAACAGATACAGTATTTGGAATCTGTGCCCGTACAAGTTCAAAAAAAGCTTATGATAAATTAGTGGCTATTAAGAATAGACCATCTAATAAATCTTTTCCTGTAATGTGTTTAGATGAGGATCAAATTAAAAGTATTGCTATTGTAAATGAAAATGCTGAGAAGCTAATTCGCGCTTTTATGCCAGGACCAATTACTTTAGTCCTTAATAAAAAACCAGAAGCTTTTTCTTATATTAATAATGCAGGGGAAAGAATAAGTGATGAATTAGCGGTAAGAATGGCTCCATTAAAAATATTAGAAGAGTTAATACAACAAACGGAAAGCCCTCTTTTTTTAACTAGTGCTAATATAAGTGGGGGAGAAGTGTGTAAAAGTTTAGATGAGATTGAACAAGCTTGCCCAAACTTAGATGGTATGCTAGAAGGTGAGATATCATTCGGAGAGGCTAGTACAATAGTAGATTGTACTTCAGATGAAATCAAAATCCAAAGATTAGGACCTATTTCTATGGAAGAAGTCATGGAAGTATTGAAAAAGTAGAAAGTATTGGAGAATATTTCAAATTTTTATTTTTTTTGCTATAATCTAGTTGGTGATGAATCATGAATTATAAAGTAATAACTAAAAGCGAGTCAGAGACTATTGAGTTGGCAAAGAAGATTATATTAAAGAAATTTCCAAATATGATTATATGTTTAGATGGTGAATTAGGTAGTGGTAAAACTGTTTTTACAAAAGGTATAGCAAGTGCTTTAGGAATAAGTGAAGTAATTACTTCACCTACCTTTACTATCATAAAAGAATATTTTGGAGAAATGCCTTTATATCATATGGATGTTTATCGTTTAGAAGGAATTACAGATGGTATTGGTATAGAAGAATACTTTACTAAGAATGGTATTGTGGTAATTGAATGGTCAGACACTATTAAAGATATCTTACCAAAAGAAAGACTAGATATTAAAATTACGAGAAGTGAAGAAAGTGGACGTCTTTTAGTGTTTGAACCATATGGTAGGGAATATGAAGAAATATGTGAGGAGATACTATGAAATCATTGTTCATAAATACATCTACAGAAGAAACTCTTGTAGCTATTGTAATTAATAATGAGATTCCATATTTATTTAAGGAAATGAAAATAGGTGATTTATCTATTAGCTTGATGCCTATTATAGAGGAAGCATTTATAAAAACTAATATGAAGCCTAATAATTTGGATACCATATTTGTGACAAATGGTCCAGGTTCATTTACTGGTATTAGGATTGGTTTGACTGTAGCAAAAATAATGGCTTGGGGTTTGAATATCAAAGTGATACCAATATCAAGTTTAGAGTTAATGGCTTCTACTAAAACGGATAAAGAATATATTGTCCCATTAATAGATGCTAGAAGAGGGTATGTTTTTTCTGGAATATATGATAGCAATTTAAACCCAATTATGGATGATTCTTATCTATTATTAGAGGATTTACAAAAGAAAGTAAATAATAAAGAAATTCATTATGTTTCTCATAATTCATTTGACTTTAAAGTAGAGAAATCTGATTATGATATTATGAAAATAATTAATAAACATAAAAATGATGATGGGATAAATCCTCATGAGTTAAAACCTAATTATTTAAAAAATACAGAAGCAGAAGAAAAGCTTAATGAAAGCAGGTGTTAGAATGGATATATATATTTTAGCCATTGAGTCTAGTTGTGACGAAACTAGTGTTTCTATTATAAAAAATGGGTGTGAAGAGATAGCTACTGTTGTGTTATCACAAATGGATACTCATGCTAATTATGGTGGTGTTGTTCCAGAAATTGCTAGTCGTATGCATGTTGAAAATATAACAATGGTCATAGAAGAGTGTCTCAACAGGGCAAATATGTCTATGGATGACATAGAAGCTATTGCAGTTACTTATGGTCCTGGCTTAATTGGCTCCTTATTAATTGGCACTATGGCAGCAAAAACATTAGCATTTATTTATAATAAACCGTTAGTTCCTGTTCATCATATTGCTGGTCATATTTATGCAAACAACTTAGTAAGAGAAATGGAGTTTCCACTTATTGCTTTAGTAGTAAGTGGTGGGCATACAGAATTAGTTTATATGAAAGAGCATTATTCTTTTGAGGTGATAGGAACTACATTAGATGATGCAGTAGGAGAAGCTTACGATAAAGTAGCTAGAGTAATTGGGTTACCATATCCAGGTGGGCCTAATATTGATAAATTAGCAAAAGAAGGTGTTGCTAGCTATGACTTACCAAAACCATTAGATGATGATAGCTTTAATTTTAGTTTTAGTGGATTAAAAAGCGCTGTTATCAATTTAGTTCATAATGAGACGCAAAGAGGTAATGAGATTAGAAAGGCAGATTTGGCGCGTTCTTTTGGGGATACAGCAGTAGATATTTTATCTAAAAAGACAATGAATGCTTTAAAGAAATATGATGTTAGAAACTTAGTATTAGCAGGTGGTGTATCAGCTAATAGGTGGTTACGTAATAAATTAACAGAAGAGTGTGAAAAAGAGGGCATAAATCTAATTATTCCAGAAATGAAATATTGTACAGATAATGCAGCCATGATAGGTGCAGCAGGCTATTTTGCTTATAAACTAGGCAGAAGAGCAGATTTATCACTTAATGCAAAGGCAACAGATACTTTAAAATAGACTTAAAAAAGACTATTTTTTTATAAAAATCACGAAAAACATAGAAAAAGCAATAAAAACTTCTATTTTGTGGCTAAGATTTATTTGAATTATGCTATAATGAGATTAGGTGATAGTAATGTTTTACATAAAATACAAAGAGTTAACAAAGAAATTCAACTTTTCGAATGCACTAAATAGAGAGGACCTGCCAGGATATATTAAGCATTATATTTTAGATGATGAACAAGTATTAGTAGTGTATAAGACAGAAAGAGATCATGGTGTTTTTACAGATAAAAAAATAGTATTGTTCGATAGTTTTAGAAAATATGGTGGTCAAAAACAAATTAATACCATTCCATATAGTGCCATAGAGACACTTTCTATAACATTTAGTCAAGATTGTGCAGATTTAAATATAATATTACATTGTGGGGTTCCAGTGCATTTACATTTTATAGCTACACAAGCAGAAGATAAAGTTAGACTTCGATTGCTTTATACATGCATTAATAGAATTATTGATGATCAAGTACCATCAAAAAAAGATATTAAACGGTTGATGAAAGATGATGTTTCTTTTGAAAAATAAGAGGTAAAACTCTTTTTTTGTTTATTAATAAAAAGATAGATGTTATAATAATACTACTTAGGGAGGACTTATGAAGAAACAACAATTATTACTCAAATATAAGGATAGGTATATTTGTTCTATTTCAGAAAAAGAATATGATTTTATTCAGGTCCCTAATTATGTTTATGCAGAAGATGTTTCTAGTCTTTGGAGTAATATTAGCATTTTTATATCGTTATTATTAAGTGGCAATATTACAGATAGTTATGAATCTATAGTCTCTAATAATCATTTTGATTGGGAATACGTTTTTACCTTATGTGATTTTGACTTTTTACAACCAATTGGTGAAAATACTAGTCTTTATGATATAGATGAATTTCTTAATTTATATCAAGTAGAATTAAGTGGGTTTCTTCCAGCTTTGGAGAGATTATCTAATAAATTAGTATTAGTATCTATGCAAGAGTTGGAGAAAATCCAAAAAAGTTGGATAAAATATCAACAAGAAAAAGAAGCATTAGATGTACCCGAGGAGCCTTATGGTTATCGTTATGTTGAGAGAGTTTCTCCTGATTTACTAGAATATCTTAGACAAAGACATAGTACTGTAACTGACCATACTGCATTACTTTTATATTCAGGCGGGAAGGATAGCACTTTATCTGCAATTCGGCTTAGGAAGATGGGCTATTATGTAGATTTTCTTCATTTTAATAATGGGTATATGAGAGATGCGGATAAACCTTATTTAACGTTTGATAGAACTTTTCGTCAACTGAATGGATATCGTTTTCCTTATGAATTTAGTGATCTTTCTGTTAAAGACTATTTCATAGACTATTTTAGCGAGTGGAGAAACCAATATGGCGATGTTTTAGAGGGAGGGACGATTCACTCTGAAATAAGATGCCTATCTTGTCGTATGGCAATGTATACAAAAGTATTTGAAATAGCTAAAAAAGGAAATTATAAGATATTGGCAGAAGGCGCTAGAATTAGTCAAAAATTTATGTTAGAGCAAGTCCCTATGATAGAAAGAATAAAAGAAATAGGGAGTGAGATTGGTTTTCAAATTTTATTTCCAGTATTAGATTTGGAGGATGATGAGGCAGAAAAGAATGAATTACTTCAAGCTGGTTTTTCTTCTAAAAGCTGGGAATCTAAATGTTTATTAGGAAAGCCAGCGATGGACAAAACTCCAGAAGATGAGGCTAGAATTTTAGAATACTATGATAATGTTTTAAAACCAAAAGTATTACAAAATGTTAGAAATTCATTGAAATAATGCACAACTATGTGCATAAAAAAGGAGAATAGAATGAAAGAGTTGGAATTATCAAGAATTTTATGGAATTATTTACATTTGGGTGGAAAAATAGAAAAATGTGATTGTATATTGGGACTTGGTTGTTATGATTTGCACATTCCAGAAAAATGTGCACAACTTTATAAAGAAGGATATGCAGATTTAATTATATTTACTGGTGGTCTTGGAAAAAGTACAAGTGATGTTTGGAATAAAAGTGAAGCTAAAATATTTAGAGATATTGCCATTAATCTAGGTGTACCAGAAGAAAAAATATTAATTGAAAATAAATCCACTAATACAGGGGACAATTTTAGATTTACTAAAAAGTTAATTGATGATAAAAAATTAGATATTCACTCTTTTTTAGTAGTTCAAAAACCTTATATGGAAAGAAGAGCTTACGCAGCTTTTAAAGCTATTTTACCAGATGATAAATGCGTTGTTACTTCTCCAGAGATTTCTTTTGAAGATTACTTTAAAGAATACGAAGATAAAAATGGTAATATTAAAGAATTACTATGTATTATGGTAGGAGATTTACAAAGAATGAAAATATACCCTAAAAAAGGATGGCAAATAGAGCAGGGTATTCCTGATGAGGTTTGGCAAGCTTATGAAGAATTAGTATCAATGGGATATGATAAATATGTTGTTAAGGATGATTTGCAATAAATAAAAATGTATGCTACAATACGTATACATTTTGAACGAAGGAGGAATATTATGAACCAAGTAGTATGTGTTAACAACCGTAGACGCAGCTGTTAGTACTTGTTTAAGCGAAAAAAGATTTCGTGGATACAAGTACTATTTGTCGTGCTTGTATCTAAGGTTCCTAATATTCATAGACCTATGTGTACAAGCATAGGTCTATTTTTATGACAAAAGGAGTATCTTATGAAAAAACTAGTATGTGTAAATAACCGTAGACGCAGCTGTTAGTACTTGTTTAAGCGAAAAAAAGATTTCGTGGATACAAGTACTATTTGTCGTGCTTGTATCTAAGGTTTCTAATATTCATAGACCTATGTATACAAGCATAGGTCTATTTTTGTTGAAAGGAGAATTTATGAAAAAAGTAGAAAGAGAAATTATCTCAACATTAAAAAAATTTATATCATTTCCTACAATAGCTGGAAATGAATCAGAAATGCTAAACCTGTTTCATTATGTAAAAACTTTTATTCCAAATGAATTTATAGTTAAAGAATATATGTTTTGTAATAAACCATCTATGGTAATAGCTAATACGCCATCTAAAGATTTAGATGTTGTATTTTGTACCCATATTGATGTAGTTCCACATGATAAATATGAACTAATAGAGGAAGGAAACTATTTATATGGTCGTGGAACTTTTGATATGAAAGGTGGAGCAGTAGTCTCTTTATTATCTGTTATCAATCAATCCACAACTAAGAAAGTAGGGATATTTTTAACAAGTGATGAAGAGATAGGAGGAAATTGTGTCAAAGAGTTGCTAGAAATTTATCATCCTAAATTTGGAATTATTCCAGATGGCGGAAATAACTTTCAGTTAATTAAGGAGGAGAAAGGGAGACTTTTATTAAAGGCAGTCATTACTACCACTTCTGCTCATGCTGCAGAGCTATATAAAGGGGAAAATGCCATTACAACTTTAATGAATATTTATCAAAAGCTAATAGAAAAATATCCAATACCTACTTCTGATACAGATTGGAAAACATCTATTTGTCTTACTCATTTAGAAGGCGGTATTTCTTATAATCAAGTGCCTAGTTATGCAGAGATGATATTAGATATTAGACATATTCCTAGTGATTTTAAAGCAGAAATTAAAAAGATTTTAAAAAAGATAGATTCTAGAATAGAAATAGAAACTTTGGCGAGTGAAAATCCTTACCAGACAGATGTAGAGGATAAAATGGTACAAAAATATTTAAAATCTGTTGAAAAAGTATGTGGAAAAGTGGTAATTACCTCCTCTAATAGTACTTGTGATGGTATTTATTTTACAGAAAAAGGTATTCCTACTGTACTTATGAATCCATCAGGAGGATTCGCTCATGCACCTAATGAATATGTAGAAAAAGAAGGCTTATTTAAGTTATACGAAATCTATGTAGATTTCTTAAAAAATATATAAAAGCTGAAAAAAATGGGGAAATATAATATTTTTTTTATACAATTTTTTATAGGATAAAAAGCTATATAAATTAATGATAAATAGAAATTAAAACGATAAAAAGTTGGGGAAATATAATATTTTTTGTTTATAGAAAGAAGGAAAATTATGAATTATTTATTATCTATATTAAAAGAAGAAACAGTAAAAATTACCACAGGAAGTTATCCATATTATGTAAGATGTTTAAATCAAAATGATTATAGTTTATTTTCTAGAATTATAAAGGAGATTTTTAGTTTACCACCATGGGATGAAAAATTAACAGATGGAGAAATATTAGAAGAATTTAATCATTGTGTAGGAAATGGCTTTATCTTAGGGGCATTTACAGAGAAAGGAGACCTAATGGGAATAGCAGAGTTTGTTCACGAATTTTCGGATGAGCATGCCCCTTTTATACCGCTACCATCTAATTTTCAAGATTCGATTTGGTATATTCATGGGCTTGCCACTTTACCACAGTATAGAAGTGGTAATAATGGAAATAATCAACTTCATGTGTGTACTAATTTGGTGATACATGGATTAAACCTTTGCCATAAGCTAGCTCCTAATAATAGTGATTATTGCTATTTCAGAGTATCAGAGCACGGTTCTATGTCAAAAGGATTGGGTGAAAGACAGGGTTTCGTAATGGTTAGGAAAGAAGGAGAAATCTCACAGCAAATTATTGATCCTAATCTTGCGGATCCTTATAGGAATTTTATGATAAAGGATTTAAGAGTTCCAGTAGAATTAGCTGATTATAGTTTCATGTATGAGACTCCTAAAAAATATATGAAGTATGATAATCATGAGAACAGTAAGAAATAGAGTTAATACAAATGGAGTTTATTAATATAGGAACTAAAGTTGGTGGAAAATTATATAGTAGCAAG
Organism: uncultured Bacilli bacterium; assembly: GCA_964018915.1. GTDB lineage: Bacteria > Bacillota_I > Bacilli_A > RF39 > UBA660 > UBA5578. Next base: position 251,605 of record CAXHRJ010000002.1, read on the forward strand.
AAATATGGAAGGGCATATTCAGCTTCCCAATATTCTTTTCCATATTTTAATCAAAATGGCAATGACAATTCTCTAGAGAATGAGAAACGCCATTTACAATGTAATATTGATAAAAACTTAATGATTTACTGTATAATATTGTTGAAAACAAGGGAATATTAGTGGTTGCCTTGTTTTTGTTTATTAGAAATGATAAAATATAAAAAATCTTTAAAAAACTAATAAGTAATTAATACAAAAGTAGTAAAAAGGAGGCTATAAAATGTTTGAATTAGTATCAAAATATACACCAAATGGGGATCAACCAGAAGCCATTAAAAAGTTAGTAAATGGTATTCAAAATGGGGAAAAACATCAAGTACTATTAGGAGCAACAGGAACAGGTAAAACATTTACTATTGCAAATGTTATTAAAGAAGTAAATAAACCTACGCTTGTTTTAGCGCATAATAAAACTTTAGCAGGACAATTATATGGAGAATTGAAGGAACTATTTCCAAATAATGCTGTTGAATATTTTGTTTCGTACTATGACTATTATCAACCAGAGGCTTATGTAGCTAAAACGGATACTTATATTGAAAAGGATGCTTCTATTAATGATGAAATTGATGAACTTAGACACTCTGCTACAAGTGCCTTACTAAAGCGAAAAGATGTCATTGTAGTAGCCTCTGTTTCTTGTATTTATGGTATTGGTGATAAGGAAGATTATCAAGATAAAATGTTAACAGTGAATGAGGGAGAAACTGTTGAACGTGATGAGGTTATAGAAAAGCTGATAGCCATGTTATATGAGAGAAATAATATGGATTTTAAGAGAGGTACTTTTAGAGCTAAGGGAGATGTTTTAGAAATCATTCCAGCAAATGAGCATAATAAAGGAATTCGTATAGAATTTTTTGGTGATGAAGTAGAGCGTATTAGCGAGTTTGACGCTTTAACAGGTGCTATTTTAGCGGATAAGAAAACGATTAGTATTTTTCCAGCTAGTCACTTTGTAACTGCGGAATGGAAATTAAAAAAAGCTATTGAAAATATTCGAATAGAATTGAGTGAACAACTGAAAAAGTTTAAAAGTGATAATAAATTATTAGAACACCAGCGATTAGAAGAACGTACTAATTATGATATGGAGATGCTAGAAGAAACTGGTTTTTGTCGTGGTGTAGAAAATTATTCTAGACATTTAGCGCTTAAAGGACCAGGAGAGACACCTTCTACATTGATTGATTTCTTTGGTGAGGATTATTTACTAGTTATTGATGAATCCCATGTTACTGTTCCACAAGTAAGGGGAATGTATAATGGGGATAGAGCTAGAAAAGAGATTCTAGTTGATTATGGCTTCAGATTACCTAGTGCATTAGATAATAGACCACTTAAATTTGATGAGTTTGAGTCAAAATTACATCAAGTAATTTATGTATCAGCAACTCCAGGAGATTATGAATTAGAACATAGTAAAGATGTTGTTGAACAAATTATTCGTCCAACGGGATTATTAGATCCTAAAATAGAGGTGCGTCCAACAAAAGGACAAATAGATGATTTAGTAGAGCAAATTTATATTTGCAAAGAAAGAAATGCTAGGGTTTTAATTACTACTTTAACTATTCGAATGGCAGAAGAACTGACCAATTATTTAAAAAAATTAGATATTAAAGTAGCTTACTTGCACTCTGAAGTAAAAACACTAGAAAGAATGCAAATTATAAGAGATTTACGATTAGGTAAATATGACGTATTAGTAGGTATCAATTTATTGCGAGAAGGTATTGATATTCCAGAAGTAGAGTTGGTAGCAATCATGGATGCTGATAAGCAAGGGTTCTTGCGTAGTGAACGTAGTTTAATTCAGACAGTGGGTCGTGCTGCCCGTAATCAAGATGGGCGTGTTATTATGTATGCGGATACTATTAGCGAGTCTATGGCTAAAGCAATATCTGAAACAGAAAGACGTCGTGAAATTCAAGAGAATTATAATAAAGAGCATCATATTACCCCAAAGACTATCATAAAAGAAATTAGAGAAGCTATTACAAATGTTAAAGAAGAGAAGAAAGAAAAACAAAAAATGAGTAAACAAGAGAAACAATCTTTAGCGCTTAAAATAGAATCAGAAATGAAAGAGGCTGCTAAGAATTTAGACTTTGAAAGAGCTATGGAATTAAGGGATGCCTTATTTGAATTAAAGAGTGAATGATGATATAATACTAACAGAAATGGGGAGATTCCATGACAAAGGTAATTATTGAGCAAACACATATAAAAAAGCCTAAAATTAATAAATTTTTAGATTGGTTTATCCATATATTGGGATATACATTAGTTTTAATTACAGTATCTATTATGTTTAGAAATACTGTTTATATTGATAATCAATTTTTTGGATTATGGGGATTACTTGCAGTTATCATTATCTTTGTGTTAAATAGAACAGTAAAGCCATTATTGTTTTGGTTAACATTACCACTTACTGCAATCACACTTGGATTGTTTTATCCCATTATTAATATAATTGTTTTAAAGGTAGCTGATTGGATATTAATGGATCATTTCCAAATTCATGGATTTTTTATGGTATTTATTGTATCTATTATTATTTCTATTATGAATGCTATTATGGATAACATTATTATTGATACATTTTTGAAAGGATGGAAAAAATGAATCCTGTATTCTTGAGTATTGGAAATATTACTATTTATTGGTATTCTATATTAATACTAGCTGCTTTTGTACTAGGTTATTTTATGGTATCTCATGAGATGAAAAAAGAAAAAATGCCAACTAATTTTTTAGTGGATTATTTCTTTTATTTAGTACCCATTGTTATTATAGGAGCGAGGGCTTACTACGTTATTTTTGAATGGCAAAGCTATCAAAATAATTTACTTGAAATATTTGCTGTATGGAATGGTGGATTAGCTATTCATGGAGGTATTCTAGCAGGGTTAATTTTTACTATTTTTTATACTAAAAAAAAGGATATAAACACTTTAAAATTATTTGATATGATTGCTCCTTGCTTAATTATAGGGCAAGCTATTGGTAGGTGGGGAAATTTCTTCAATCAAGAAGCACATGGGCCAGAAACTACATTAGAATTTTTACAAGGATTACATTTGCCAGAATTTATCATAGAAGGAATGCACTTTTCTGATCTAGGTCAATATACTTATTGGCATCCAACATTTCTATATGAATCCATTGGTTGTTTAATAGGCTTTTGTCTTATTATTTTCATTCGTTCTAGGAAAAAAGTCCATATAGGAACACCAGCGTCTATTTATTTTATTGTTTATGGAATTACTAGATTCTTCATTGAGTCTTTAAGACAAGATAGTTTGATGTTCTTTGGTTTTAAAATTGCACAAATAATATCTATTATTATGATAATAACTGGTATTATTTTAATGATTTATTCTATTACTTGTGAAAAGTATTATCACAGAAAGGAAAATGAAAATGAATAAAAAAGTAGTTGTACTAGGAGGAGGTACTGGTTTATCTACGCTTCTTAGAGGCTTAAAACAATTTCCCATCGATATCACAGCAATCGTATCTGTATGTGATGATGGACAAAGTACTGGTATTTTAAGAGAAGAATTTAATATTCCAGCGGTAGGAGATATTAGAAGAGTAATTGTATCTTTGTCAGAGACAGAACCTTTGGTACAAGAATTATTTAATTATCGTTTTCATACTACTAGTGATTTAGATGGTCATACCGTTGGAAATTTATTGCTTACTGCTATGACAGAGATTACTGGTAATTTGTCAGATGGTATTGAGTCATTAAGCAAAGTGTTAAACTTAAAGGGAAAAGTAGTCCCATTAACAGAGGATAATGTTGTTTTAATGGCAGAGATGGAAGATGGTGCAATTGTAGAAGGAGAACATCATATTACTGTTGATAAAAGAAATATAAAAAGAGTTTATTATAAAGAAGAACCAACTCCAACTAATGAAGCAATTAAAGCAATATTAGAAGCAGATTTAATTATTCTTAGTATGGGCAGTCTGTTTACAAGCGTTATTCCAAATTTAATTTGTGATAAGATTGTGGAAGCTTTGGAGAAGAGCCCAGCTAAAATTATGTATGTATGTAATATGATGACACAACCAGGAGAGACAGATAATTTTTCAGTTACTGACCATGTTTTTATGCTGAATCAATATTTAGGAAAAAGAAATGTAGATATAGTAATTGCTAATAATGGAAAAATAGAAGAGTCTTTAGCTGAAAAATATGAGACATTAGAGCAAAAAGATGCTGTTAAGTATGATGTAGAAAATTTTAAAAAGATGAATAATCAAGTAATTAGTGATGATTTAGTAATGGTTTCTAATAATATGATTCGTCACAATGTAACGAAGTTAGGATTTCATATATTCGCTTATTTAATGCAGTTATAGGTGTCTTATGTCGTTTACAAGTACTGTTAAAAATGAGGTTAGTAAATTAACTTATGAGAAAATAGAAGATATAGCCGAATTATCGGCTTTTCTTAAAAATAGTTCTACAGTTTCTAGTATGATTCGTATAACGACTGAAAATGCTTCTGTAGCACGACATATTTTTCATCTAATGAAAGAACTTTATGGCGTGGTTTCTAAAATTACGGTAAGACAAGGATATAATTATAATAAAAATTATATTTATATTTTAGAAATTACTAAAAGAGTTGAGGAAATAAAAAAAGATTTATGCTTAGATAAAGTATTACCAAGCGATTACTTAGTAGATGATGATTCTACGAAAAGGGCGTATCTTAGAGGTTTATTTTTAGCATGTGGAAGTATCAATGACCCTAAAAAGTCTAGATATCACCTAGAGTTTCTTGTAGATAATTTAGAGTATGCAAAATATTGTTCTCACTTATTAAATAAATATGGATTAAATAGTAAAGTATTAAAACGTGAAAATAAGTATATGATTTATATGAAAGAAGCAGAAAAAATAGGAGATTTTTTACGTATGATTCATGCGATACAAGCCCTATTTTATTATGAAGATATTCGTATTTATAGAGATCATAAAAATATGACCAATCGTCTAAATAATTGTGAACAAGCCAATGTTGATAAAATAGTAGAAACAGGTATGAAACAGGTAGAAGACATTGAATTGATAGAAGCTTATGGAGGCTTAGATTTATTAAGTGAAAAAGAAAAGATTGTAGCTATTTATCGAATGAAATATAAAGAAGCATCTTTATTAGAGTTAAGTGAAATTATTAGTATTGAAACAAATGAAAAAATTACAAAGTCAGGTATTTATCATAGATTTAATAAAATAAAAGAATTAGCGAATAGAATAAGGCAAAAAGAGGATAAATAACTTTGCCTTTTTTTAGTATAAGTAAAGACAATTACACGTTTTTATAGTATAATATTGATGTCTAGGGGTGATAGATTGGAAACGTTATTTAATAATTTAACGGAGATTTTATCGAAGTATAAAAGAATGATTATTATGTCTCATCAGAATCCTGATTTAGATGCGATTGGTTCGTCTATGGGGCTAAGTTGTATTTTAAAAAAGATGGGTAAAGAAAGTTATATCTTTTTACACTCTAGTAATTTTGAAGAATATAACAACTCTGTTAGACAAGCTTTGCAAAAAGTGACAACTATGGAATATCTTTATCCAGATACTTATCAAGAGAAAGTAGATGAAGATACTGTTTTAATTATTATGGATGTTCATCAAAAAGATAGAATTGAATATCCAGAAATATTAAATGTTATACCAAAGGTAATTGTATTAGATCATCATATAAAAAGCAATTCTTATATAAAAGAAACAGAATTATTTTATATAGATTCAACAATGTCAAGTATGGTAGAGTTTGTATCTCATTATGCTAAATTCTATGGTGTAAATTTAGGAATATTAGTTTCTACTGTTATGCTAGCTGGTATGGAGATTGATACCAATGGTTTCAATTTAAAAACGACAGAAAAAACGTTTGAGATGGCAGCTTACTTAACTAGTATGGGTGCAGATAGTGTATTAAAACAGACTTTATTGAAAGAAAGTAAAGATGAATATTTGAGAAGAGCAGACTTTATTAAAAGCAGTTTCATTGTATTCAAAAATATAGGAATGTGTATTTTAACGACACCTACTTGCCAAAAAGAAGAACTAGCTGAAGTTGCAGAAGAATTATTAAAATTAGAGTATGTAGAAGCTTCTTTTGCAATTGGACAATTAGAAGAAGGGTTAGTTGGTGTAAGTGCCCGTTCTATGGGTGATATTAATGTTTGTGATATTATGAAAAAGCTAAATGGTGGAGGTCATGCGACTAATGCAGCTAGTCAAATATCCGATAAAACAGTAAAAGAAGTAGAACATATGATAAAAAAAGTATTGGGGGAATCATTATGAAAATTATTTTATTAGAAGATGTCAGAAAACAAGGAAAAAAAGGGGATATCTTAGAAGTAAAAGATGGTTATGCAAATTTCTTAATTAAAAATAAGCAAGCAACAGTTGCTAATACTTCAGGTCTTAATCGTTTGCAGAAGGAAAATGATGCGAAAAAAGCACAGGAAGCTGAAGATATTAAGAAGGCAGAAAAACTAAAAGGACAACTTGAAAAATTAGAGATTTCTTTTCCTGTGAAAACGGGAGTAGGAGATAAAGTTTTTGGAAGCGTTAGTCCAAAACAAATTGCTGATGAATTAAAAAAGAAAGAATTTTCTATTGATAAAAAGCAAATTAAGATAAATGATGCTTTATCTACATTGGGTTATCATGATGTAGAAATAGAGTTACATAAGAAAGTGAGTGCCACTATCAAAGTACATCTAACGAAATGAGGGGATTAAATGCCTGAGAAAACAATACCTCATAATATTGAGGCAGAACAATCTGTTATTGGCTCTATGTTTTTAACCAAAAAGGCCTTACAAAAAGGATTAGAGTTGTTAGTTCCAGAAGACTTTTATTTAGATTCACATGTAAAAATATTTACTTGCATAAAAGCTTTAGACGATTTGAAAAGACCAGTTGATTTAACAACAATATCAGAAGAATTAAATAATCGTGGTTGGTTAAAACAAGTTGGGGATATAGAATATATTGCTGAGACGATTAATAATGTACCAACAACGGCTAATATGGATGAATACATCAAGATTGTGTCTGAAAAATCATTGCTTAGAAAATTAATTGATGAAGCTACTTCTATTGTAAAAGATAGTTATCAAGTAGGCGCTAACATTGGCGATTTTTTATATCAATCTCAAAAGAAAATTGCTGATGTATCACAGGGTCTTAGAGGATCTGAATTTAAAGATATTCAAACAGTCCTTACCAAGACTCAATCTGACTTAGAAAAGTTAGCGGCTAATAAAGGAGAAATTACAGGAATTCCAACAGGCTTTTATGATTTAGATAAAGTAACAGCAGGTTTTCACCCTCATGAACTTATTATTATAGCTGCTCGTCCAGGTCAAGGAAAAACAGCGATTGCTTTAAATATGGTAACTAACATGGCAATTAATTCTAAAAAAACAGTTGCTATTTTTAACATGGAAATGGGTGCAGAACAGTTAGTAACTAGAATGTTGGCATCCGTGGGACAAATAGAGAGTGGAAAGTTAAAAACAGGTTCGTTAGAACATATGGATTGGAAAAAGGTAAATGAAGCAATTAGTCGTTTATCAGATTCTAAGATTTTTATCGATGATACTTCTGGACAATCTGTTGCAGAGATTCGTTCTAAATGTCGTCGCTTAAAGAGTTCTCCATCTGGTTTAGATATTGTTATAATTGACTACTTAACTTTAATTCAAAGTGCCAATAAAGGTGGATCAAGTGGTCAAAACAGGCAACAAGAAGTAGCTGATATTTCTAGAGCGCTAAAAACAATGGCAATGGAATTAGATGTTCCTGTTATTGCTTTATCACAGTTATCCAGAGGAATTGAGCAGAGAACTGATAAAAAGCCAATGTTAAGCGATTTAAGAGAATCAGGAGCTATTGAACAAGATGCTGATATTGTAGCATTCCTTCATTGCACTGATGAAGAGAGAGAAAAGCAAGATAGTTTAATGGAGTTTGTTATTAGAAAACATCGTAATGGTCCATTAGTAGATATTCCGCTTTTGTTTAGAAGAGAGACAGGTTCTTTTGTCAATGTAGCAAATAGTGGAATAACGGAAGAATAGGTGATATCGTTGAAGAAAAATGCAAGTATAGCGGTTATTGTCATTGTAAGTGCTGTCATATTTTTATTGCAATTTCAATACAAAAAGACTTACCAACCCAGAACTTATTATCAGGTATATTTGGATGATAAAGTAATAGGAATTATTGAAAATAAAGAAGACTTAGAAGAATATATTAGTAATCAAGGAACTTTAATTAAAAATCAAATATTAGAGTATAAAGAGCAATTAGAGATATTAGATAATATGGATTCTATTATTTCTAAAAAGCTAAAAAATGATTCTAATAGAGATACTTATCTAAGTATGAAAACATCTTATGATAATTTATTAAAAATAGTAGATGAAAAAGGGTCATTTTCTTCTGATAATATAGATAAAGTAGAAGAATATTTATCTACTCTTCAAGTAAAAGATGCTCTTTTATCTAGTAATTCTATTAGAAATTATAGTGAAGTAACAGAACAAATTAGTACAAATTTTATTAGTGTAAAAGATGAAGTAGTAGATACTATTGAACAAAAAAAAGATAATTTATCTTTATCAGAAGCAGAGAAATATCAATTAGAAATGTATATTTCTAAAGATATGGGAACAACCTCTTATGTGAAACAAAAATATATGCAAAATTATGTAGTTGATAATGCTGCGTATGAATATTCTGAAAATGTTTATAGTCCAATAGGAATTAATATTGAGAAAATTAATACCTATTATGCTTCTTTATCAGAAGTAGAAGAGGTATATCAGAATATCATTAGTGAAAAGCCTTGCACAATAGAAGGCTATCAATTTCGTATAAAAAAATCAGAAGATAAACAACTACCTAAAAGTATTTCAACAGGGGCTTTGCTTTTAGAAGGAAATGATTATCTTTTTAGTACTGAAACAGATGATGTAATTATTTATGTGACAGATGAAAAAGTTTTTAATGATGCTGTAGAAAAATTAGAAATCGTTTTTTCGGGAACAGAAGAATTTGAGCAGTACAAAAAAGGAACACAATCTGAGATAACAGACACTGGTGCTAGAATAAATGATGTTTATGTAGAGGAAGAGATAACTGTTAAGAAAACGAATATCTCTATAAGTGAAAAAATCTATAATGATGCTGATGAGCTATCTAACTTTTTACTCTATGGTGAAAATAAATCTGAAAAAGTTGTATATGCTTCTATTGGCGATAATGTTCTTTCTTTAGCAACTAAAAATGGTATTAGTGTTGAGGAACTTTTCTTATCTAATCCAACTGTAACAGGTATTAATAATATTTTCTATGATAAGCAACCAATCATTATTGCTCAAACTAATCCAAAAATTAATATTGTAGTAGAACAGTTTACAGTAGCAGATGAGAAAATAGAATATAAGAGAGAAGAAAAATATGATTCCAAATTAAATATGGGTGTTGAATATGTTGATCAAGAGGGAAAAGATGGTTTAGAAAGAGTATCTAGAAATGTAAGAAAAGTAAATGGTCAGATTTCTTTCGTTGAACCAGTTAGCAATGTTACTTTAAAACAGCCACAAAATGAAGTTGTTTTAATAGGAACAAAAGAAGTTCCTTCTATTGGTAGTTTGAAGTCATGGTTTTGGCCAACCAATTCAGGATACGTAATTTCTTCTTACTATGGTTGGCGTAAATATCCATTTGGATCTAGACGTGAGTTCCATGCAGGATTAGATATAGCAGGTACTGGATATGGTTCTCCTGTTTATGCTACTAATAATGGTACCATTGTTTCTATAAAATCAGAAAAATGGAATTATGGAAATAGTATCATGATAGATCATGGAAATGGATACTATAGTTTATATGGTCATATGAGTAGGTTCCAAAAGGGATTAAAAGAAGGAACTGTAGTTGCTCGTGGACAAATCATAGGATATGTAGGGGATACTGGTGCTGCGACAGGACCTCACTTACATTTTGAAATTCGTAATTGTACAAGATACAGTTGTGTAATGGATCCACTACCATTCTTGAGGAAATAGATATGAAGTTTTGTGTATTAGCGAGTGGTAGCAAAGGAAATTGTACTTATGTTGAAACAGCACAACATCGCATCTTAATTGATATAGGAACAGCCTGCTTAAATATTGAAAAAAAGTTGAAAGAGAAGGGAATTGATCCTTCTTCTATTGATATGGTCTTGGTAACGCATGCTCATACAGATCATATAGCAGGGTTACCTGTATTCTTAAAAAAGCATAATCCGAAAGTATATCTAACAGAAAAAATTGAAAAAGAAGCCCATTTGAAATTAGCAGAACCTATCTATATAGAAAAAGATATGGGGATAGATAATATAAAAATTAGGGTACTAAAGACTTCGCATGATGTTGATGATTCTAATGGTTATATAATAGAAGAAAATGACTCTTCTGTTGTCTATATAACAGATACTGGTTATGTGAATGAGAGATATCATAATCTGCTAAAAAATCGAAGTGCGTATGTATTTGAAAGTAATCATGATGTCGAAAAGCTTATGAATAATCCTAACTATCCTCATCAAACGAAAATTAGAATATTAAGTGACCGAGGCCATTTGTCAAATGAGGATTCATCTTATTATTTGTCAAAGTTTATAGGTAAGGATACAAAAGTTGTAGTATTGGCCCATTTAAGTGAACAAAATAATAGTCCAGAACTTGCTATAACAAGTTTAAAAAAAGAATTGAAAGAGCATCAAATTGATTTTTCAAATATTGTGATAGCAGAACAAAAGGAAGCAACGGAGTTGTTTGAAATATGATAAAAATAATTTGTGTAGGTAAAATAAAAGAAGAGTATTTAAGAAATGCTATTAAAGAGTATGAAAAAAGATTATCAAAATATACGAAATTAGAAATAATAGAGTGTTCAGATTATGGAAATTTAGATATTTCTTCTATATTAGAAAAGGAGAAAGAAGAGATTTCAAGATATATTCAAGATAAAGATTATCTTGTTACTTTAGAAATAGAAGGTAAGGAGTTAGATTCTGTTTCTTTTTCTGAGAAAATAGAACAAATCTTTTTGACCCATTCTAATATTACTTTTGTAATAGGGGGTTCTTATGGAATCCATGAAGATATTAAAAAGAAATCTCAGTTACATTTATCTTTTTCTAGAATGACATTTCCTCATCAATTATTTCGTGTCCTTTTATTAGAACAAATTTATCGTTCTTTTAAAATTATTAATCATGAATCTTACCATAAATAAAGAGGGAGGCTAATATGGTCAAGTTTTGTACAAATTGTGGAAATCAATTAGAAGATTATTATAATGTATGTCCAAATTGTGGAATTCCCAGCCCTAAAATAGGAAGCACTGAAAAGACATCCGATAACCATAGTTATTACTATTATAATAATACGCAGGTTACTAATCCAACAGTACCAGTTCAACAAAATGGTATTCAATTTGGTTGGGTAGTATTAGGTTTTTTTATTCCTATTGTGGGATGGATTTTATGGTACTTCTGGAATGATACAAAGCCAGAAACTGCTAAAGCAGCTGGAATTGCGGGAATTATTGGTTTTATTCTCAATATAATACTTATTTTATAAAGATATGCAAAAACATATCTTTTTTTGAATAATTTTCAAAAAAATGTATAAATAGGAAAGAATGTTCCCAATATAGAGTAGGTGATAAAAATGAAAAAAATCTTATTAATAGTAGGTATTATTGTAATTTATATGGTTATTGGTCAAGTAACAGCAAGTACTAATCTTATTCCTAAAGAAGCGATTCGTATACGTGTAATTGCTAATAGTAATGATTCAAAAGATCAAGAATTGAAGTTAGAAATAAAAAAAGAGTTAGAGTCTTACTATTTTGATTTATTGAAAGATGTAAGAGGTGTAGATACCGCAACGTTAATGATAAGAGACAGTATTCCAGAGGTAGAAGAAAAAGTATCGCATATAACTGGAAATCATGACTTTACTATTAACTATGGAATGAATTATTTTCCACAAAAAGAATATAAAGGGATTACTTATGATGAAGGATATTATGAATCATTAGTAGTTACTTTAGGAGAAGGAATTGGAAAAAATTGGTGGTGTGTTTTGTTTCCACCATTATGCTTACTTGAGAATAATACAATGGAAGAAGTAGAATATCGTTCTTTAGTGGCAGATATTATAGATAAATATTTTTAGTATAAATTAGATTATTTATTAGTAAGATGTTATAGGTGATTTTATGGAATATATTTCCATTATAATAGTAGCAGTGTCCTTAAGTATGGATGCTTTTTCTTTAGCGCTTGCTTATGGAACATTAGGATTAGAGAACAAGTTATCTTTAAAGCTTTCTTTATCTGTTGGAATTTTTCATTTCTTTATGCCATTACTAGGCATGGGTGTCAAATATTATCTAGTACAATATTCAAGTATATCTTGGCACTTTATTACTTCTATTATATACTTTTATTTAGGCATAATGCTTCTCTTAGAATCGAGAGAAGATAAGAAAGTGTCAAAGCTCTGTTCTATAAAAGATATTTTATTATTTAGTTTAGCAGTTAGTTTAGATAGTTTATCAGTAGGAATAGCAGAGCAACAATTTACCTTAGTAGCGCCTATTTTTTATGCTTTATTCAGCTTTAGTTTTACGGTAACAGGATTAAAAATGGGAAAAAAATTAAACTATATATTTGGAAAAACCGCCACTATTATGGGAGGAATATTTTTCTGTATCTTAGGTATATTTCATCTTTAAAATGTCAAGTAATTGACATTTTTTTGTTATCTTCTTGCATTCACAAATATTTAATAATATACTATAAATAGGTGATGATATGTTAGAGAATATGGGAAAAATGTTAAACTCTGCTAAAGAAGGAAAATATGCTGTAGCACAGTTTAATATTAACAACCTAGAGTGGACAAGATTCGTACTAGAAGAGTGCGAAAAAAATCAAAGCCCAGTTATTTTAGGTGTCAGCGAAGGTGCCGCTAAATATATGGGTGGTTATAAAATGGTAGTAGACATGGTAAAAAATCTAATGAATTATCTTTCAATTAGTGTACCTGTTGCTATTCATTTAGACCATGCTAGTAGTTTTGATTCTTGTAAAGATGCGATTGATGCAGGATTTACATCTGTTATGATTGATGCATCTAAAGAGGATTTAAATACGAATATTGAGATATCTAAAAAAGTAGTTGAGTATGCTCATCCAAAGGGAGTAACAGTTGAAGGTGAAATTGGACATGTTGGTGGTCAAGAAGATGGAGTCGTAGGAGGCATATTATATGCTGAGGTAGAAGATTGCGTTACTTATTGTATACAAACAGGAGTTGACTTTTTAGCGCCAGCTTTAGGTAGTGTACATGGACCATACCATGGAGATCCAGTGCTTGCATTCGATCGTATGGAGGAGATTAAAGAAAAAACAAACCTTCCTTTAGTGCTTCATGGTGGCAGTGGTATTTATGATGAACAGATTCGTCAAGCAATTTCTTGTGGAATCTGTAAATTGAATATTAATACAGAACTTCAACAAGCTTGGACAAAAGGAGTAAGAGAAAAATTATCTATAGATAGTGAAGTATATGATCCAAGAAAAGTTATTAAAGCTGGTGAAGCGAATATGAAAGAAGCAATCAAAGAAAAGATAGAGTTATTAGGAACGAATAAAAAAGCTTATTAAATCTAAAAGAACACATCTAGGTATTTATCATATAGTATAGTGACGGAGGGAAATATGAAAAGAATACGAATAGAAGGCGGTCATAAGTTACAAGGAACTATTCGCATTAGTGGTGCAAAAAATAGTGCTGTAGCTTTAGTACCTGCTTCTCTTTTATCTGATGAGGTAGTAAAAATAGATAATATTCCAAATATTTCTGATATTGATGCTTTAAACGAAATCCTTATGTATTTAGGGGCAAAAGTAACAAGAGATGGGGAGATTATGTCAATTGATTCTTCTAGTATTGTTAATAAAGAAATACCAGAAGAAATTTCTAAAAAATTACGGGCATCTTATTATTTTATGTCTTCTTTACTTGGAAAATATAAGCATGTAGAAATGTACTTTCCAGGAGGATGTGCTATTGGTGCAAGACCAATTGACCAGACATTAAAAGGTTATCGTGCACTTGGAGCAACTGTAGTAGAAGAAGGAAATCGTTTTACAATAGATGCGGAGGAATTAAGAGGTGCTGAGGTCTATTTAGATATGCCAAGTGTAGGGGCTACTATTAATACTATTTTAGTAGCAGTAAAAGCAAAAGGGAAAACAGTTATTGAAAATGCAGCAAAAGAGCCAGAAATTGTAAATGTAGCTACCTTCCTAAATAATATGGGTGCTAAGATTACTGGTGCTGGAACAAGTACTATTAGAATTACGGGAGTAGATTATTTAGGTAGTTGCTTTACAGAAGTAATACCAGATCGCATTGAAGCGGGAACTTATATGATTGCTGGTGCATTGATGGGTGAGAATCTAAGAATTGAGAATATCATTCCAGAACATGTAGATTCACTTATTAATAAATTAAAAGAAATGGGCGTTTCCATAAAAGAAGAAAAGGATGCGGTAGAAATAACTGCAGTAGATAAAATGAAAGGGATAAGTGTTAAAACATTGGGATATCCAGGATTCCCTACTGATTTGCAACAACCATTAACAGCGCTTTTAACACAATGTACAGGAGAATCTGCATTAGAGGAAACTATCTATGAAAACAGGTTTCAAAATGTACCTTATTTAGTAGAAATGGGCTCTTCTATTACAGTAGAAGGAAAGAAGATATTTGTACAGGGACCAAGTACTTTAAGAGGAACTGATGTAGTAGCCACTGACTTAAGAGCTGGTGCTTGTTTAGTATTAGCAGGATTAAAAGCTAGTGGAGAAACTAGGATAGATAATGTAGAACATGTATTAAGGGGATACGAAAACATTATCGAAAAACTTTCTAATGTAGGTGCTAAAATTGTATTAGAAGAAATATAATAAAAGTAGTTATAAAACTACTTTTTTTATGGTGATAAGATGAAAAAAATTATATTTCTTTTAGTTTTATGTTTATTTATTTTTGGAATTTATGCTCTAACCAATAAGAAATCAACTTTATTTTTTTCTATTGGAAATAAAAATGGAGACTATTATTATGATAAAGAAGATATGCATATTTCAGAAATAAAAATGAGTATAGAACAAAATGAAGGAATTGATAATAAAACTATTCAACAGATTTTAATTAAATCTTCTAGAATCCAAATAGACTGTAATGCTTTCTTTAAATTATCTAATTATGATAGAATTCTAACACAAATGAAGGATTTAGAAGAACTCTTTATTCTAATTAGAAAATATTGTAAGGAAAGGATAGAAGTAGTTCTTTTAAAAGAGGAAAATGAGTTAGTTAATTATACAAATAAAAAAATATCTATACTCTGTCAAAAATATGATATAATAATAACGAGGTGAGATTATGGATAAAGTATTTTCAAAAGTCTTTATGTGGTTATTCATAGGATTAGCGCTTACATTTGGTATAGCCTATACAGTTTCAACAAATGATACGATGGTATATAATTTATTTGCAGATGGTAAGTATGTATTTGTATGGTTAGCAGAGCTTATAGTAGTAATTGTACTGAGTGTTAGAATACATAAGATGAGTTCTATGACAGCTACAATATTGTATTTGCTATATTCAGGATTAACGGGATTAACATTATCATCAATTTTCATTATTTATGCAATAACTTCTATTATTTGGGTATTTGCAATAACAGCTGGATTACTATTGATATTTGGTCTTGTTGGTTATTTTACTAATTTGGATATAACAAAAATAGGGTCATTCTTAGTAATGGGTTTGCTTGGAATATTATTAGCTTATTTAGTAAATGTATTTATTGGTAGTAATTCTCTAGACATGGGATTATCTATTATTAGTATTATCATTTTCTTAGTATTTATTGCTTATGATATACAAGTTATTAAAAGAAATATTTATTCAATTGCAGACGAAGATAGTAGAGCAGTTTATGGGGCTTTCCAATTATATCTTGATTTTATTAATATTTTCTTAAAACTTCTAAGATTATTTGGAAATAGTAGAGACTAGATTTTTATCTAGTTTTTTTAACGATTTTTATGTATACTATAAGTATGGTGATAGTATGAATATTGAATTATATAATGAAGTTAGGAAAAGTTTGGAGAGTCTTACTGGGAATCTTGCGATGCTTAAAATTTATTTAGAGCAGGTTACTACTCCATCAGAATTTTATGATTTTATTAATGAGGCAGATTCTAGCATTATAGAAAAATATCAATTGACCCCTGATATGTTAAAAGAGATATTTTTTGATTTAGTTTCAGAAAAATTTTATAGTTTAGAAGAGATTGAACAATTAAAAGAAAATGCAAAGAGAGGCGCTAATCAGACGTTTGTTTCTAATATGCATCTTTTAAGATATTTGCAAGAAGATGAAATTACTTTAGAAAATTTATCTAGGTGTTTAAATAAAAAGTTATCTCCATTAGAATTCTCTGTAGTGTCAGATTTTATTCGAAAAGGTTCTCCAGCGTTGAATACTATTCAAATTGATTTTATAGATGACGAATATATTAATTTATTTGGGAACGATTATGAGCGTTTAGCTAGTTTTGCTCAAACACAAGATATTTTGTTGAAAGTCTTAAAAGATTTTTTTAAATTTTCACTTTTTAAACGAATTCTAAGCTATTTTAAGGAAACTGATGCATCTTCAATAGAAAAAGTATGTATTCAAATAGAACATTTTTCTCAAACTAACCCTAATTTGCTAGAGATTTTTCAAACTGCCCCAAATCAAGAAGAAATGAATCGACTAGTGGCATACTTTTTGTTATGCCAAACACTTCATTTACCAATTCATTCAAATTCTGATTTGACGGGTTATGAAGCTAAAGTTGATATGGGATTGGAAGATGTTATAGAGCATACTAAAAATATAGAAGTGTTAAAACAGAGTATTTTAGAAAGATTTTTTAAGATTAGTTTAGAAGAGGCCATTGTTCTTCAAAAAAGGTATGGTTTAAATATTGAATCTTTAGCTCATCAGGAATCTTTAAATTATAGTTATGTGGAAATAATGATTGAAATAAAAAATATCCTATTTTGTAATGATTTAGAACAATTAAGAAATTATTATGCAAAGAAAAAACAAAGTAATTTTCAAAATTCTATTGATATTCGATTGAATATAGAGAAAAAGTTAAGAGAAGTGTTCAATAAAAGTTTTGTAAATGCAGTAAATAATTCTGCGCCAAATAAAGAAGTTGTTGAGGATAATAAAGAAGACGGATACCGTATTGTAAAAATAAGTGGTAATTATCAAAAAATAGTTAGTGTAATAGATGCTTTTGGTGATAGTGAGTATGTGGATGATATACAAATCGTGGAAAAGTTACATGGGAATTTTAGTAAATTAAATCATGCAAGATGTTATTCTATGATGAGTGCATCTAATCCAGGTATATATCATACTGGATATAATCCTAATGCAGTTATTATCGCTATCGATAATTTTTCGCCACAGGCAATTCTTGCTGCTTCTAATAAAGATATTGGTTCTTCTTCAACAGCAAATATATCTCATTATATAGAAGATTTCTTGACTTATAATCCGGGGGATAAATTTACAGATTCTATTAGGGATGGATATTCTGAATTAGTAATTGAAAATGAAAAAAATGAAATAGAAACAAGGGTATCTTCTTTTGTTTGTATGGATAATGTTAATAGAGAAACAATACAGTCTGCAAAAGATTTATCGAAACGTTACCATAAACAAATAGATATTGAGATAATTGATACTAGAGAATTAATTATGTCTCATATGGAGTATATATCTTCCGAATATCAGAATTTTTTAGATACTTTAGATGTTCAACATTTAATAAATTTTATAAGGCAAATTTTAAATACCTATAGCGCTTTTCACAAGATTAGGAAATACCAAGAATTTTTTGAAAGCGATGAGTTCAGTATGGGAAAGTTTCGTAATCTTATAAAAGAGGCTTTAGTTTTACTGCACGATAACACAGAATCTAAAAGAAGACTAGAAGAATATTTACAAATGGAGAGAAATTTTTCTTCTCTTGTGACCCTTGTAACTCCAGAACAAATCGAAAATGGTTTTCTAATGGATTCTTTGGTATCGGTACAAAAATAATTAAATTTATTTATTTTCTTGCATTTACACTGAATATTTGTTACAATATGGAAGTATTAATTTACTATGACTTAATTTAGTCATGGCGGAAGGAGCGTAGAAACATGAAAAAAGATATTCATCCAAAATACGTTGAAACAAAAGTAACTTGTTCTTGTGGAAATACTTTTACAGTTATGTCTAACAAAGAAGAGTTACATATAGAAGTATGCGACAAATGTCATCCATTCTTCAGTGGAAGTAAGGAAATTGGAGCTTCAAAAGCTGGTCGTGTAGAAAAGTTCAACCGTAAATATGGCTTAACAAGTGAAAAATAAATATGAGAAACTGTTAACAAATGTTGGCAGTTTTTTTGTTATAAAAGGAAAAAATAGGAACATATTAAAAATGGTGATAGTATGGAATTTACAAACTTTTATGCTGTTTTATTTCGTGCCCTTATTTCTTTAGCAACTTTATTTATAGTTACAAAAATAATAGGAAAGAAACAGGTATCGGAACTTAGTATTTTTGATTATGTAATTGGAATATCTATAGGTAACTTTGCAGCTGAAATGACAATTAATATAGATTCCCCAGAAGTAGATGGAATTATTGCTGTTTTAATATTTGGGGCAATTGCCTATATGGTTTCTTATTTAACTCTTCATAGCATCAATTTAAGAAGATTTTTTATAGGAACTCCTACCATCATTATTCAGGATGGAAAGCTTCTTAGAAAAAATATGAAAAAAGCAAGATTAGATATGAATGATTTGCTCGAAGAAGCTAGAATTAAAGGCTATTTTGATTTATCACAGATTCAATATGGCATATTAGAAGCAAATGGGGAAATGAGTTTTTTACCATATTCAGAACATCAACCATTAACCCCTAAAATAATGAATCAAAAAGTACCAAAAAATTATTTAACAGGAAATGTTATTATAGATGGAACTATTATGAAAAATAATTTAGAAAAACTAGGGAAAGATGCAAGTTGGTTAGAAAAACAATTGAAAGATAAAGGTATAAAAAGTAGAAAAGAAATTTTACTAGCAACATTAGATCAATCAGATAAATTGATAATTTATCGTAGTAATGAGGATGTTATTCCCCTAGACATTTTAGAATAGACAAAAACTTATAATTTTGCTATAATCATCGTGAGAGAGTGATAAAATGAATGAATCTGTTACTTTAATATTGACTTTAGCGACTATTATAATTCCTGTATTTGCAACTATTTATACAGGATATATTCGTATTAAAAACGAGAATAGAGAGGAACACAAACCATATCTTTCTTTAGGACAAATTGAAACTTTAAAAAGTATTGATCGTTTTTCTTATTTCTTTATCGTTTTTGGAAAGTCTTATGAGAAAAAGTCTAGAAAAGAAGTTGTTTTAAAAAGTAGAACAGAACCTACTATTAATATTTCTTTAATGTTAAAGAATATTGGATATGGTGTTGCTAGTAATATTAAGTTTTATGATTTAAAGTCTTCTAAAAATATATTAGGTGTACAAGAGAGATCAGAAGAAATTAATCAAAAAAAATTTACGACTTTTGATATTTCAAAAGATACAAAGAAACGTGTACAAGTATGTATTTTGCCAAGTATTACAGAAGAAGAGATTATTCCTGAAGAACATTGTATTTTATGTGTATATCAAGATTTAAATCAAAATATTTATGATTTTATTATAGGCATTGATATGAAAAAAGGATGCGCTTATGATTTCTTTGCTTATCAAAGAAGCAGTCATAGTTATCAAAAACTGGTTTCTACTTATAAAAATAATTATAGAAGTATTATGAAAAAGTATAAAAGATAATTCTTATGAATTATCTTTTTTTGTAAAAGCATATAAAACTTTACTTTGCAAAACTTTAGTGATATAATCCATAAAGTGTGAAAAAGGAGTTTTTAGGTATGAAAAAGAGAAATATAGCAATTATAGCCCATGTAGACCATGGTAAGACAACTCTTGTAGATAAGTTATTACAATCGTCAGGAACATTTAGAGAAAATGAGTCTGTTCAAGAAAGAGCAATGGACTCTAATGATATTGAAAGAGAACGTGGAATTACTATTTTAGCAAAAACAACAGCTATTAATTATAAGGATTATCGTATTAATATATTAGATACACCAGGACATGCTGATTTTGGTGGAGAAGTAGAACGTATTATGAATATGGTTGATGGTGTATTACTTGTAGTAGATGCTTATGAAGGTACAATGCCACAGACTAGATTTGTTTTAAAGAAAGCAATGGAAGCTGGTGTAAAACCAATTGTAGTAGTTAATAAAATTGATAAGGAGTCAGCCCGACCAAAAGAAGTAGTAGATGAGGTAATGGATCTATTTATTGATTTAGGAGCAGATATTGATGACTTAGATTTCCCAATTGCCTATTGTTCTGCTATTAACGGAACTTCTTCTTTAAGCTCAGAACTTTCTACGCAAGAAGAAGGAATGCAGAAGATATTAGATTTAATTCTTGAACATATTCCAGAACCAGCTGTAGATATCGAAGGATCTTTACAATTTCAACCAGCGCTTTTAGATTATAATGATTTTGTTGGTAGAATTGGAATTGGGCGTGTTAAAAGAGGAAAAGTAAAAGTTAATGAAATGGTAAGTTGTGTTAGAATTGATGGCTCTATTAAACAATTTAGAATTGCTAAAATATATGGTTTTATCGGATTAAAGAGAGTTGAAGTAGAAAGCGCTGAAGCTGGAGATATTGTTGCTATTGCTGGACTACCAGATATTTCTGTTGGAGAAACTATTTGTAATGTAGGCATGGAAGATGCTCTACCAATTCTTCATATAGATGAGCCAACTTTACAGATGACGTTTGGGGTAAATACTAGTCCATTCTGCGGTCGTGAAGGAAAAATTGTAACAGCTAGAAAAATAGAAGAGCGTTTAATGAAAGAAACCGAAAGAGATGTTTCTTTGAAAGTAGTTCCAAATGATTCTGAGTCTTATATTGTATCAGGAAGAGGAGAACTACATTTATCTATCTTAATTGAAAATATGCGCCGTGAAGGGTTTGAATTACAGGTATCAAAACCACAGATTATTAAAAAGGAAATTGATGGCGTTACTTGTGAACCATATGAAGATGTTCAAATTGATGTTCCAGAAGAATATGTTGGTTCTGTTATTGAAGCCTTAGGTAATCGCGAAGGAACTATGGAAAATATGGAATCTAATGAAGGACAAGTAAAATTAAGATATACTGTACCAACTAGAGGCTTAATTGGATTTATGACAGAATTCATGACTATGACAAAAGGTTATGGTATCATGAATCATACTTATAAAGAATATAGAAAACAAGCTGGAGCAACAATTGGCTACCGTAAATGTGGTGTTTTAGTTTCAATGGAAAACGGTAAATCTACCGCATATGCTTTAGGTGGATTAGAAGACCGTGGAGTTATGTTTATTGAACCAGGTGTTGATGTATACGAAGGTATGATTGTTGGTGAAAATAATCATGATAACGATTTAGCGGTTAATGTAGTAAAAGGTAAAAATCTAACAAATACACGTAGTTCTAGTAAAGATCATACAGTGGTATTAAAAAGACCAAAACAAATGAGTTTAGAAGAATGCTTAGACTATATTAATGACGATGAATTAGTGGAAGTAACTCCAGTAAGTTTCCGTATGAGAAAACAAATTTTAAATACTAATGAGAGAAAGAAAATGGATAGTAGAAAGTAAAAATCTACTATCTTTTTTTAAAAAGCAAAAAATTATATTGCAATTTATTGAAAAATGTGATATATTCTAATTACTTAATAGGATAGAGCGATTAACAATGTCCTATTAATGAAAGAAGTTGTTTTTTCTTAGAAATTACGATTTTGGAAGTTAGTAGGATGTTGTTTCTAATGTGTATTACGATAATAATGCATAAGCTCCTTATTGATATATTAAAATATTGAAATAATATATATAGATATCATTAGATATATTAAAATATTACGTAAATATATATAAATATCAATTCGTAGGAATACCCTTAAAAAGGACTTATTATCTATTAAGTATATAGCTATATGAAGAGAGAAACTTCTGATAAGCAATTTTTACAAGACTAAGTAAAAATTGATTCCAAACTAAAAATAACGTCTAGTCAACGTTATTTTTTTGTTGTAGATGTTTTTCTAAACTCCGATTAATGGTGTAAGAACCATAACAAGTAATCCTAATGCTATTGCAAGTGCTAAAAAAATAGTATTTAACACCTTTTCTGGCAGCCTTGGATAAACTAGGATTACTATTTGAATAAGCAAAATATAGAATGATTCCAACTAGCGGAACAAAAAAAAGACACAACACTTATCCAAAAATAATTATTATTTTGATTTTCCATACATCTTACCTCCTACGTAAAAATTATATATACAAGCCCCTTTTGCAAAAGCTTTACTTTTTTTTGTCAATATATTATAATAAACACTCAATTGAGGAAAAAGAGGTTTTTATGAGTAATTTAAGTCGTATTCAAATTGGAAATCAAATTTTATCAGGTCTCTATGACGTATATCAAAGTTTAAGTGATGAGGATTTAAGCACTTTTTTTTACACATTTTTATCAACAGATATTAGTGATGATGCTTTAACAAAGACTGCTTGTTTTCATTCTAAAGTTACACCAGATGATTTAGTCATTCATAAAAAAGACATTATATTAGAAGTGATAGCAAATGGTTATGGTTATTTATGTTATCTAAAAGCTTTTGCTGAAATCTCTGATGAAGAAAGTCAAATATTAACAGATTTAGATTCCATGCCTTTTTCCCTTCCTAATTTAATTGCGTACTTTAGAGATCCTGCTAATGAATTTAAAATGAAAATATTACTTATTGATTATTTTGTGTATGAAACACAGAATACTGATTTTATAGAAATTTGTAGGGATTATCTCTATAATGAACCAACAGTTTTTTATGATAAAATATGTCGCGTAATTAAATATATAGAAGTTGCTGACTCTCTTGCCCATTTATGTGAAGAGGTAGCAGTGAAATATGAAAGCATGGATGATGACGATATTTATGAATTGATGTCTCAAGAAGAACAAGAGGATGAAGTCGAAGAAGAATATACAGAAGATGAGGAAGAAAATAATACTCGCTTAATGGAAGCAGAAAGTGATTTAGCTGAATTAGAAGATGATGTAGATCCATATGAGTTAAAGAAAAACTTGCTTAAAGCAGAAATGGAGCAAAAAGAATTAGCTAATTGTGTTCTAGAGCATTTAGAAAACTGCTATCAAGATAAATTTGATGTAGATGATTTTATTGGTTATTTTATGAGTTATGTATATGCATTTCTATTAGAAGCAAGAAAGGATAATATTCTTACTTTAGAAGATGAGGAAATGTTAAGAATTTTAACACAGAAAGATATGTCTCTTGAACGAGTTGCAGAAACGTTTTATGCCTCTATGGAATATATTTTTAATAGTGTAGACTTATTTACACAACATTATTTTAGTAGAAAAGGTGACATTTATTCTGTTAGGGAGGAATATAAAGGGGTTTTTGATACTGATTTATTTCAACTGTTAGATCCGTTTTATGAAAGACCTGAAATAGAGAATAATGCTACTTTAATAGCTAATCCAATTATGGTTTCTTTAGAACAAATT
Organism: uncultured Bacilli bacterium; assembly: GCA_964018915.1. GTDB lineage: Bacteria > Bacillota_I > Bacilli_A > RF39 > UBA660 > UBA5578. The sequence continues at coordinate 275,630 of CAXHRJ010000002.1, forward strand.
TTAAAAGAAATAAAACAAAAAAATCCTGACGATTATGTTGGTGAAATTTGGCAGTTATTAAGAGACCCAGAGGCTGATAAAAGTACTTTTGAGAAACATGGTTTGGAGGCAGATGGAATTTCTTATTATCAGGATTTAATGATGAGACTATTTGCAAGAAAGTATGTAGAAACAGCATGTTCTAAGCCAATAGGGAAGTTTTCATCAGATGAAGTTCGTATCTATTGTGATTTAGTTCACCCAGATGAGAACTCTAAGAATATAGCGTTTTTATTTGATATGGGATATTTTTATTTTATTCCTGCCTATTTTGAACAAAAGGAGAAAGAGTATGTTCAACAAAAAAATGCCATTCATGCGTTGAGAAAAAGAAATTTACTTTGTAATGTGGCGAAGATTGATCCGACTTGCGTTGGTGATCCTCTTTATGTAAAAACAGTAAATGAAAGCGAACTTTTTCATCTATTAGAGACAAATGGACCCAAAATAATGATTACCTTGCTAGAAAAATTAAGCAATATAGAGGTTGATACAGTAATTGACTTCTTAAAAGAAGTAGTCTTTTCAAATTATTATTATGCGAAAAGGGAACAACAGCCAGATACTTTAGGTCTTTCTATTATTCAAAAAGTAGAAGAAGATGTAGAGACATATGTATCAAGGGTAAGTTTAAATAAAGAGTTGTTGGAAGAATTGTTGCAAAGGTATTTAGATAGTGAATCAAAAGAAGAATTTTCTACTAGTTACCGCGAAAAATTAGAACAAACACCAAAGATAAAACAGATATTATATCCAAATGATATATATTGAAAAAGATAGTCTATTTCTTTGGTGAAAAAAGATTATCTTTTTTTGATAGATTTATAGTATGAAATGTGATAAAATGGTAATGTGAAAGAATTAGAAAAAGGTGATAAAATGGGAAAAGTAATCGCATTTGTCAATCAAAAAGGTGGTGTTGGTAAAACAACATCTAGTATTAATTTATCAGCTTCATTAGGATTGCTTGGTAAAAAAACTTTGCTAGTTGATTTGGATCCACAGGGAAATAGTACAACTGGTGTAGGTATTAACAAGAGTGAACTAAAGAAGAGTTTGTATGAATTATTAACGGACCGTGCAGAGACAAAAGAAGTAATAGTAAAAACGAAATTTAAAAATTTATATACACTACCAGCCTCTATTAACTTAGCGGGTGTAGACATGGAATTAATGGAGATGTCTAAAGGAAATAAAGATTTTGTAGCTCAACTACAATTAAAGAAATATTTAAGTGAAGTGGCAGACTTGTTTGACTACATCATTTTAGATTGTCCACCATCTTTAGGACTTATTACAACAAATGCTTTAGCAGCAGCCGATTCTGTTATTATTCCAGTACAATGTGAGTTTTTTGCGTTGGAAGGTATTATGCAATTATTAAACTCTATTATGATCGCAAAAAAGAAATTGAATCCAGAATTGGATATTGAAGGGGTATTGCTTACAATGCTAGATAATCGTACTAATTTAGGTCTAGAAGTAGTAGAAGATATTAAAAGCTATTTTAAAGAAAAAGTATATGATACTATCATTCCAAGGTTAGTAAGGCTTTCAGAAGCTCCAAGTCATGGGAAACCAATTCATGCTTATGACCCAAAAAGTAGGGGAACAGAGGCTTACCTAAATTTAGCCAAAGAGGTGATTGAGAGAAATGGAAAGTAGAAAAAGAGCTTTAGGAAAAGGCTTAGAACAGTTATTCAATAATGAAAATCTAGATTTAGATAGCTTTGAGAAAAGCGTTTATGAAACAGCTACAAAAGCGGAAATTATTGAAGTTCCTTTAGATGAATTACGTGCTAATCCTTATCAACCAAGAAAAGTGTTTGATGAAGAAGCATTACAAGAACTTGCTAGTTCTATTAAAGAACATGGTGTATTTCAACCAATCATTGTAAAAAAGAGTATTAAAGGTTATGAGATTATTGCTGGTGAACGAAGAGTTCGTGCTAGTAAAGTAGCAGGTTTAGAAACAGTTCCTGCAATTGTCCGTAATTTAGATGATACTCAAATGATGGAAATAGCTCTTTTAGAAAACTTGCAGAGAGAAAACTTAAGTGCTATTGAAGAAGCAATCGCTTATAAGACAATGATAGAAAAATTAAATTTAACTCAAGAGGAATTAAGTAATAAAATAGGAAAAAGTAGAAGCCATATTACGAATATGCTAGGATTACTACGATTACCACAGGAAGTGCAAAGTATGGTTAATAGTAATCAGCTTACTATGGGACATGCTAGAGCTTTATCTAAACTAGAAGATGATGAAAAAATAATTGATTTAGCTCATAATATTGTTGATAATAAAGTTTCTGTTAGAAAAGTAGAATATCAAACAGGAACAGAGGTTAAGAAAAATAAAATAGAGAAAAAACCGACAGAAAAACAACTAGAATTTAAATATGCAGAAGAGTTATTGCGTGAGAAATTGGATACTAAAGTATGTATTAAAGAAAATAAGATTGAAATCAGTTTTACTAATGTAGCTGATTTGAACCGTATTTTAGATATGATACATATTAAAGGATAATTATGTTAGATAAAATATTAGTAAAAGAAATAGTCGCACCTGTAGTTATTATTGCTTCTAGTGTCCTTTTTTATATGATTGTAAGTCGGATTGTTAAAAAAGTTTTTCAAGTTAAGACAAAAAGAATAAATGAGAAAAGGCAAAAGACTTTTGTTTCTCTTGTAAATAATTGTATTCGCTATTTTATAATTGCGGTTGCACTTATGATGATATTAGAAGTTTATGGAATTGATACAAAGTCATTAGTAGCTTCTTTAGGAGTTTTAAGTTTAGTAGCAGGATTAGCATTACAAGATATTTTAAAAGATATTATAGTTGGATGTAGTATTATTTTAGAAGGCCAATTTTCAGTAGGAGATACTATTACAATAGCAGATTTTACTGGAACAGTAATGGATTTAGGGCTTAAAACAACGAGAATAAAGTCTTATACAGGCGATGTGAAAATTATAGCTAATAGAAATATTACAGAGGTAATCAATCATACAATGGTAGAGAATAATGCTTTAGTAGATGTAATGGTAGATTATGGCACTAATTTGAAGCAAGCTAGAGAAGTATTAAATGAATTGTGTGAAAAATTCTCGAAAGAAAATAAACTTTCTAATCATGCTGAATGCTTAGGTGTAGAGAGCCTTGGAGATAGTGGAATTACATTCCGTATTTCTATTCCGTCTCCTTACTCTGACAAATTTGCTTTAGCACGTAAGTTTAGAGAACAAGTGAAAGAAGAATTTGCACAACATGGAATTGTTATTCCATATCCTCAGGTGGTGGTGCATAATGGATAAAGAATATAAAGTAGGCAGTGTTGTTGTAATGAAAAAAGAGCATCCTTGTGGAAGTAATGAATGGGTGATTACAAGAACAGGTGCCGATATTAAAATAAAATGTGAGAAATGTGGTAGGAGCATTATGCTACCTAGAATAGAATTTAATAAAAAACTAAAGAAAGTAATTAGTTTATAGGAGGAAATATGTTTAAGCGGAGCAAAAGCAAAATGAATTTTGGACCTATAACAGTTATGATTGGTATAGGGATTGTAATTGCATTACTTAGTTTTCTTCTAAATAAATTGGGAGTACAGACTTATGTAACAGATCCTGATACTTTTGAAACGACGATTATAACCGTAAAAAATATTTTTAGTAGACAAGGAATCCGATTTATTTTTGGAGAATCAATTAGTAATTTTAGATTATTGGAACCTTTTGCAGTAGTTGTTGTTTCGTTAATTGCTGTTACTATATTAGAAGTAAGTGGACTTTTAAATTCACTTACTAATGGTCTAAAAAATGTAAAACCAAATGTAATTACCTTTTTTGTTTTATTAATTAGTGTTTTCTCAACAGTAATTGGAGATTATAGTTATGCTATTTTATTTCCATTTGTAGCTTTGCTATATAAGAATATTGGTAGAGATCCAAAAGTTGGAGTTATGACAGCTTTTATAGGAATTACAATGGGCTATGGAGGCGGTTTCCTTTACACTTATCAAGATATGGTTCTTGGAAGAGTGGCGGAGCATGCTGCTATAGATGTTTTAGGAGAATATTCTTTTGAGCCATGGTCTATGATTTTTATTGAAATAGTATCTGCTTTAACAATTACAATTTTAGGAACTATTTTGATAGAGAAGAAATTTCCTAAGAAGTATAAAAAACCAGAAGAAAAGGAATATATTCATTCTCCAAAAGCATTAGCCATAACAATAGGAGTATTTGCTTTCTTTGCAACATTATTAATTTATGCAATTGTACCAGGTTTACCATTATCAGGGTGGTTATTGGATATGAATGCAACAACCTATATGGAAAAATTGTTTGGGGAAAGTGCTCCATTTAGAGAAGGGATTTTAGTTATTTTTCTTGGTATTGCACTGATTTGTGGATATATTTATGGAAATATTTCAAGAAATATTAAAAGTAGCAAAGAATATAACAAAGCGATTTCCTTAACTTTCCAAAATACAGGTTTTATATTTGCAGGATTATTTTTCTTCTCTATTATGATGAGCATATTAGAGTGGACAAATTTAGGGGATTTAATTTCATTAAAATTAATTAATTCTATTAGTCAATCTCAAATGAGTGGAATATTTTTAATATTTCTTGTATTGATAGTTGGAGTAATCGTTACTATTGTGAATCCTACTACAGTTCATAATTTTACGCTTATGTGCCCAACTTTAGTACCTTTATTAATCCGTGCAAATATATCTCCATCTTTTACCTTAATGATATTTAAAGCTGCAGATTCTATTGGAAAATGTTTTACACCATTTTATGTTTTTTTCATTATTATGATAGGTTTCTTATATAAGTATGATACGCAAGATGAGGACATTACTTTCTTTGGAACTATGAAAAAGATGTTGCCAATTACTTTGTGGTTAGCACTTGCTTGGTTTGTAATCATTATAGGATGGAATTTATTGGGATTTAGAATTGGTATGGGAGTATCTTCGGTATTATAGAAAAGTCATTTGCACTTTTCTTTTTTTTATGTTAGAATAGGAAACATTTGACAGGGGTGGTCAGAGTGAAACAGTGGATGAAAAGGGTAAGAAATTTACAAATTTATTTAACGGCAATGAGTTTATTGTTAAGTGGATGTAGCTTAGATTTAAAAAGTGCTAATCTAGACAGCGAGGATTCTACTTGTAAACAGGAAGAAACTAATTCTTTTGGCTTTAATAATTCTTCTAATAGTGTATATTTTAATCGTACTTATAATTCTTCAGCTGATTATGATGACATGATTTTAACATTAGAAGAAAAAGGAGTAAGAGATTTATCAGATGAAGCAAAGAGCGCTGTGCAAAATGTATCGCTCTACAATGCCATTCCTTACGATTTTTCATGGGTAGAATATTTTCGCATTGATGATTATTATCAATCAGCCTATACCCATCCTAATATTACTAGTCGTATAAGAAATCATCATAATACAGAACTTTATAATAGAATTAGCAATTCTATTTATTGGGAGAAATTAGCAGATTATATTATTAATAATACAGAGGCTAGAATTCAAAAAGATGATACAAATGAATTAGTGGCACTTAGTACCTCTGATGTAAAAACGATTGTTAAACAATTATCGGAGTTCGTAAATGATGTAAAAAGGGATTATCCTGATTATGATATGGAACATTTGGCATGTCAGTTACAATTATTATCTCTTGCTTATAGAGTTGATGATAATGATTCACGTACTTTGGCAAGCACTTCTTATGCTAGTATTGAATGGTATTTAAATGATGATGGAAAGTATCCGATTTTAAAAACTTCTCTCATGTTAAATAATCATGAATTTAAACATTTTTTATGCAGTTATTGTAGGGATGAAATTACTACAGGTGAAAATGTTTATGTAACACCTTCTGGGCTTATATATGGTGCTAATACTGCTTTAAATTTCTCTTTTATAGAGGAAGCTACTGCTGAGGAGTATTCTGCTAATAGAAACGGTCAAGAGGAAGTTACTTATTATGAAAAGATTGCTGCTTTGGATACCATAAGATTTGTTTTAAGTATGCAAGATGATTATGAAGATGATGCCTTTTTAAAGTATAGCTTTCTTCAAAATCCATTGGCAACTGTTCAGCAATTTCCAGTATTAAATAGTCAGACTTATTATTTTAAAAACAATTTGAAGATGTTAGCTGCGTATAATGCGTGTCTATCTTCTTTACCATATGTATTTGTTAGTTCAGTAGAGTCTGTTCCTGGCTATCAAGGATTCTATGAAAATTTAGAACAAAGAAAAGAAGTGTTATCTTCTTTAGGGACTTATGCTAGTGTAGAATTATCTCGTTTATTTATGACAAATTTAGTAGTAATGAATGATACAAAAGATAGTATGACATTGGGGTATAACTTCTATTTAATACGTTTATTTGAGAAAAGAATGGATATTATGTTTTCTGCTATATCTGATTTTCAAAAGTTTAATATGAGTTCAGCAAATTACAAACAAATTTACCAAGAGAGATTAGGTGCTTTGTTTCAGTATTTAGGCGCTAAATATAAAATAGATTTAGGAGCTATAAGGGAACTTTATGAGGAGTATTATTTAAATCAAGAGACTAGTTATCCAGCGTTTGTTGATGAAAGTAGGAAAGCTTTTTATCAAGAATTAGAGAAAACAGAATATAACGGACAACAATTAAAAGAAGACTCTGAAACTCATATGCAGTATTATGTTCAATATTCTGGAAGATAAAAACATTTCTTGATTTTTAAAAATGATTATAGTACACTTGATATTAGAGGTGATAAAATGAGTTTAACAGCAGGTATAGTGGGATTACCTAATGTTGGTAAATCTACTTTATTTAATGCAATTACAAAGAAAAATATATTAGCAGCTAACTACCCATTTGCGACAATTGATCCAAATGTTGGTGTGGTAGTTGTTCCAGATAGAAGATTAGAATTTTTAGAAAATTTATATCATCCTGCTAGTTTAGTTCCAACAACTTTTGAATTTACAGATATAGCAGGATTAGTAAAAGGGGCATCTAATGGAGAAGGACTTGGAAATAAATTTCTTTCTCATATTAGAGAAGTAGATGCCATTGTAGAAGTAGTTAGATGCTTTGATGATAAAAATATCATTCATGTGGAGAATACTGTAGATCCTATTCGTGATATTGAAATTATTGAACTAGAGCTTATTTTGGCAGATTTAGAGATTATTGAAAATAGAATTAATAAAATAGGAAAAAAAGCTGCTTTGTCAAAAGATAAAGAAGTAAAAAAAGAAGCAGAATTACTAACAAAATTAAAAGAAGCTTTAGAAACAAATAAATCTATTCGTAGTTTGGAATTAGATGAAGAAGAGTTAAAGACAATTAAAGCGTTTAATTTATTAACTGCTAAACCAATTATTTATATGGCAAATGTGTCAGAGGATGACTTATTAGCAGGCACTAATGAATATGTAGAAACAGTAAAAAAATATGCTGCAGATAATGCTTCAGAAGTGATTGTTGTATGCGCTAAAATAGAGTCTGATTTAAGTGAACTAGATAGTGAAGAAAAACAAACCTTCTTAGAAGAATTGGGAGTAAAAGAAAGTGGTTTAGATCAACTTATTAAAGCTACCTATTCTTTACTTGGACTAGAAACTTTCTTTACGTCTGGAACAGACGAAGTGCGCGCTTGGACATTTAAAAAAGGAATGAAAGCTCCACAATGTGCAGGAATTATTCATACAGATTTTGAAAGAGGCTTTATTAAGGCTGAAGTTATGAGCTATGAAGACTTAGAGTCATGTGGTAATGAAAAAAGCGTAAAAGAAGCAGGAAAGATGCGTCTTGAAGGAAAAGATTATCTAATGCAAGATGGGGATATCTGTTATTTTAGATTTAATGTATAAAAAAGTTTCATCATTGATGAAACTTTTTAATATCTTCTTCTACGATATTTTTTACCATATTGCTTTTCTTTAGTAATACCACTAGAAAAATCGATTGTTTCTTCATTTCTTCTTCCTTTTACGATACTTTCTAATGTTAAAATAGATAGAAAGTGAGAGGTTTAATTTTTGTTTTTAAAAAAAGAGTGATATACTGTAGATGGTGAAGTAAATGAGAAGTAAAAGAGTATTTGCAATTTTATTTATAATAATTTTAATTATATGCATTATAATAGGATTCTGGTATTTTAAAAGTAATGAAAAACAAACTTTTTCAGCCTCTTTAAAATTTATGGAAAAGATTCCTTATGTAGAAAATATTGAAATCTCTTTGCGAGAGAATATACCAGAGTCTAAGGATTACAATAAAGATTTTAAAAACGATATTTTTTGGCTAGACCATAATGTACAAGATTTTACAAAAAAGATAGGGACTTATCATGGATTGATTATTTCGGGATATCAATTAAACTTTATTACATTGACAGTAGTGGATGAAAATCCTCCTATTATACAAGGCGTAAAAGATATAACGATTACTGTGGGAGATAAAATAGACTTAGAAAAACAAGTAACTGTTATAGATGATTCTAATGAAGAAGTAAGTGTAATAGTAAAAGGGGAATATTCTTTAGAAAAAGAAGGCTCTTATCCTTTAACTTATGAGGCTAAAGATTCTTCTGGTAATGTATCAACTACTGATTTTAAGTTAATTGTTAAGAAGAAAGAAGTCCAAAATCCTAGTGGGGTACCAACTAGAACATCAAAAGGATACGATATTATACAAAAGAATGGAGCTTATTACATTAAAGGAATATTGATTGCTAATAAAACGTATGCACTTTCTAAAAGTTATGCACCTGGTAGTTTAACAAAAGAAACAAGCGATGCATTTGAAAGAATGAAAGCGGATGCTGCTAAAGAAGGAATTAGTTTAAAAATTATAAGTGGATATCGTTCGTATAGTCATCAAAATAATCTTTATAATAATTATGTAAAAAGAGATGGTAAAGTAGCTGCAGATAGATATTCTGCACGTCCAGGACATAGTGAACATCAAACTGGCTTAGCTTTTGATGTCAATAGCTTAGAACAATCATTTGGTAATACGAAGGTAGGAAAATGGTTAAGCGATAATTGTTATAAATATGGATTTATTTTAAGATATCCAAAAGGAAAAGAGTCTGTTACTGGGTATATGTATGAACCATGGCATTTTCGTTATATTGGTGAAGAAGCATCCAAACTATATAACAATGGTTCATGGATTACACTAGAGGAATATTTAGGAATAGATAGTAAATATTCTTCGTAGAAAAGAATTATAAATTTTGATTTGAAGGAGGAAATATATGTTTTTTCTAAAAGTGACAGTTTTTACTTGGTTGCTAATATGCATTTATTATAATAGAAAATTAGGTTTTCAAGGAAGAAAAAACAATCCTCTTATAGTAGGAACAATGCCTTATTTGTTTCTTGCAATTATGATTTATTCTGGAATTACTTTAAATGATTATAAAATGCTTAATGTAGCTATTTTAGGGGTGGAAGTGGTTATTATTTCAACTGTATACGCTATTTACAAAATAAAAAAGTTCTATTTTCCCGTTAATGGTTCATGAGATGCAGGAAAGTGGATAACTTTTCCAGGTCTTGTATTTTGTATTTATATGCTAGCATTTGCTTTTATGCTTGGTGTTTTTTAAAGTTCAATCTTTTTGAACTTTTTTGTTTACAAAACAACTTTTCTTTGATATAATTAACTGCGAGTATGAATTTACTCCTTGCCTGAAGAAGGCTATGAACCATAAGGAGGTGTAGAAAATGAGAAATTATGAAATTATGTTTATCGTTAAACCAACATTAGCAGAAGCTGAAATTACAAAAGTTTCAGATAATTTCAAAGCTACTTTAGAATCAAGAGGTAGTAAAGTAACTGGTGTTGATGCATGGGGACAAAGAGCTTTAGCATACGATATTAAAAAAGGATCAGAAGTATTCAAAAGCGGATATTATTTCGTATTCCAAGTAGAAGCTAATGATGATACTGGAATTAAAGAATTTGATCGTTTAGCAGGTATTAGTTCTGATATCGTTAGACACTTAATTATTAGAAAAGAAGATTAAGAAAGAAGGTTCCTATGAATAAAGTATTATTAGTAGGTAGAATAACCGCTAAACCAGAACTAAGATATACCAATGCAAATACAGCATTCTTACGTTTTACAGTAGCAGTAAATAGAACATTTACAAATGCTGATGGTAAAAGAGAAGCTGACTTTATCAATGTAGTTGCTTGGAGAAAACAAGCAGAAACAATTTCTAGATTTTTTGATAAAGGAAATTTAATTGGTATTGAAGGTAGATTACAAACTGGAAGTTATGATGATAAAGATGGTAATAAGAGATATACGATGGATGTTGCTTTGGATAATTTTGAATTCGTAGAAGGAAAAAATAAATCGCAAGGTGATTCTTCAATGGGATTCTCTGAACCAAGTCCATATGATTATCAAGATAATAGTGTTAGTGTTGAAAATGATCCTTTTGCAGAATATGGGGATTCTGTTTCAATAGACGATAACTTCCTAGACTAAGGAGGAAATGAAATGGCAGAGTTTTATAGAAAAAAGAAAAAAGTTTGTCAAATGTGTACAGGAAAAGATGTAGACTATAAAAACGTAGAAGTTATTAAAAAGTATATCAGTGCAGATAAAGGTAAAATTTTACCAAGAAGAATTACTGGTAACTGTGCTAAACACCAAAGATATATTGCAACTCAAGTTAAATATGCTCGTTTTATGGCACTTATTCCATTTACAAAATAAAGAAGCAAAATTGCTTCTTTTTTTACTTCTTCCTATGCTATAATGAAATAGGAGGTATTGGTATGAAAGAATTAGATAGAAAGATAGATGATTCTCTACTACAAGTAGTGAAATATCTATTTTTAGATATTATATTTTCTATTTGCTTATTAAAAATACATAGAATAGAAGGAGTTGTTATATTTTTCCCTATATTGTTATGTACAGTATTAGCAACTTATAGTTGGATGGATAAAGTTAGTTTTATGAAACAACAAAAAAAAGAATTACAAGAAGGAGAAGAGTAAAACTTAAGGGGTGGAATTTTGAGATATTTAGAAAGATGCGAATTATGTCATGCAAATGATAAGTCTGATACTGTTTCTATTGGTAAACGAGTATTATATAGAGGAAAATATATTTATGTTGCAGTTGATATAGCACCTTTATGTATTGGACATTTATTAATTATTACAAAGGAACATTACTTTAATTTTTATGAAACAGGAGAAGTAATAAAGGAAGAAACAGAGAAGATAAAAGGAATAATTAAGAATATCTTTCAAAAGATTTATCATAGTGAAACGCTTTTTTTTGAACATGGTTCTGCTATTCCAGGTGAAGCTGGCTCTAGTGTGGATCATGCTCATTTGCATGCTATTCCTTGTAAAATCGATTTAAAAAACATATTAGATAATTTATTAGGAAATTCTATAGAATGTGATATTTTTTCTAAGAACTATCATAATGAGTTCTCTTATATTTATTTAGAGGATATTAACAAGAAAGTAATTTATAAAGTTGATAAATTGCCTAGTCAATATTTAAGAAAAACAGTTGGTGAAAAGTTAAACAATAATAACTATGACTGGCGCATGTATTGTAAAAGCTTGGCTAGCTTACAAATGTTAGAACAGACTTATATAGATTTAAAGGGAAAAATAAAATGAGCAATTATTCGCTCATTTTTTTATAACACAAAATTCCCATAATACTTTAGGTACATCATATTTTCCAACGTTTTTTTCTTCCATATGATAAAACTCAAATTTATGAAAGAATGATTTTATAGATTCTTCATTGAAGAATCTTTTATAAACGTTACCATTATAAAAGAAATTCTCTTCTATTTCTTCTGTGTTTGGTAAATAAAAGGTATCGTTAGTAGAATTCACTCTAGCAAGAAATATACCATTTCTTTTTAATACTCTATATATTTCATCAGTAAGAAATTTTGTAGTAGAAGAATCAAAATAATGGATACTTAAATCTGCTATTAAAATATTGATAGAATTATCTTTAAATGGCAGACCATCTTTCATATCAAATTGTAGAGTTTTTAAATTGGGAACTTCTTTGTGGATAATACTTAGAACTTCTTTAGAAAAGTCACAAACGGTAATGTTTTTAAATCCTAATTCTAATAAATATCTACTATCATAGGCTCTGCCACAACCTAGCTCTACAATGACGTCTTTTTTATGAAATAAATTTAGATAATCATTTAACCAACCATCATAAGAGGAGTTATATTTTAAATGGACTTCATCCCAATATTTATCTAAATTCATAGTATCACCTATTTCAATCATATCATAAACCATATAAAAAGACTAGTTATCTAGCCTTTTTCAATTAGGAAAGTAAGTAAATCCGATGGTTTTTTATCATGATAAATAATATCATAAATAAGATTTATAATTGGCATGTTTACCTTTTTATTTTCTAATAATTGATAAATGGATTTTAAAGTATATAATCCTTCAATAGTAGTAGTTTCTATATATCTATCAACTTCTTCTTTAGAAGCCCCTTTTCCAAGCAACCTCCCAAAAGAGAAGTTTCTACTTTTGGTACTTGTGCAGGTTAGGAGTAAATCTCCAAATCCAGCAAAAGATAAAATAGTATTTTTATCTCCACCTAAAGCATCTATTAATTCTTTGATATCATTTAAAGATTCAGTAATCATCATAGCCTGCGTAGAAATCGGTAAATCCATGCCATCTAACATTCCGTTTGCAATAGCTATTACATTTTTGATAGAACCACAGATCTCAATGCCTAAAATATCACTTGTTTCTCTTAATTTAACATGACTATTTTGCAATGCTTTTTTTATAATAGAGATTGTTTCTTGGTTAGTGCTTGCAAGAGATAATCCTACTGGAACTTTATTAGCGACATCAATGGCAAATGTTGGACCAGAAATAACTCCTACTTTATCAGTATCAATATATTTTTTAAATACATCATAAACGAATAGGCAAGAATCGTTTTCAATTCCTTTAGAAGCAATACATACATGTTGATCTTTCTTTATGTATTTATTTAATTCTTGTGATACATCATCTACAAATGCAGCAGGAATAGCTATTAATATTAAGTCAGCCTCTACTACTGTTTTTTCGAAATCTGTAGATATTTTAATATTTTCATCAATGATAATATTTTTTAGATTAGGACTTCGTCTTTGCTGATCTAGAAAATTTGCTTCTTCTTCAAACTTTGTCCACATAGAAACATCGTTTCCATTTTCATTTAGAATAAGAGCTAGGGAAACTCCGAATGCTCCTGTACCTAATACACCTATTTTCATTTTATCACCTACTTTATTATAGCACATTTTATGAATTAAAATTATTAAGAATGATTAAATTCTTGATTTCTAAAATGGGATGTACTATAATGATTTTAGGAATAGAATAAGTAATATGAATGCTATAGAAAGGAAGCAAATTATGGTAGGACATTATCGATTAAAAGAAGAAAGTATGGAAAAAATTGGCGTTCCGGTTAAAAATATAGAGGAAAATATTTATGATTTATGTTGCCCTTTACTTGTAAATAATAAAGGAGAACTTCCAAAAGAATTGTTATATTTATATGAGACACTAGAGATACCTATTTTAACGGTAAATGAATTTCAATCTTTTGAGGAAGAAAAGTATAGCGATTTAGAAAGTTATTTACGAAAGTTTTCTTATTATCTTCAACTTAATATTGTGGTTGAATTAAGCGAAGAAGAAAAATTAGGACATTTGCTTCGTGTTGGAAAATATGCGAAAGAATTAGCAACAAGTGCACAATTATCAAAAAAAGAAATAGATAATATTTATATAGCTGCTTTATTTCATGATGTAGGGAAGTCTAAGATTCCTGTAGAAATTATTGGTAAGAAAAATAGATTATCAGATCAAGAATTTTCCATTATTAAAACACATAGTGACTTGGCACGTTCCGTTTTAAATAATTTCTTAGATGATTCTGTCTTAGAGATGATAGAGGGCCATCATGAGAGAATGGATGGAAGCGGATATGCGAAAGGGATTGTCCCAAACTTGGGAATTCAAGTAATTGGTATAGCAGATAGTTATGATGCTATGGTGTCTTCTCGTGTATATCATCAGGGGGAAAGTAAGGAAAATGCTTTTGAAGAACTTCTGCGTTGTACAAAAGCAAAAGAAGATGGTGGAAAAGGGATTCTCTATAATCTTGATTTAGTAAATAGGTTTATTGCTATTCAAAAAGGGGAATTAGCGTAAAAAGATCTATGATTATTCATAGATTTTTTTATGGGTATTTATTTAGTTCTTCATTAATGGTATTCATGCTTCTTCTTAGTGGATTGAATGGATTATCACTGCTATTAATGACATGATTTCCGTCATTATTGTCATTATTATTTCTGTTATTGATAACTTGTTGCTGAGCGGAGTTTGTACATAAAACTTGCCCAACCATCATAAACCAGTTGCCAATTGAGTTTTGTTCAGCTGGGTCTAAATCATCAATTAATAAATATCCAATCAAGAAAGCACTGATAGTAAATGTTCCTGCATCTATATTTGGGGGTAAGCTTGCCACTATATCACCTTATTATAAAAATATGTTGCAATTTTTAAAATATCTGTTAAAATATAGACCCAGGTGGTTTTTGTGAGTAAAACTCTAAAATTATTAATTCGTAAATATGCAATAACAGAATTTGATTGGATGAATTTTAGAATCACAAAAGAGAACCCACTTACATTTCATCATATTAAGAAAAAATCTGATGGTGGCACAGAGACATTGGATAATGGAGCACCTCTTACAAGGCGTGCACAGGAATATCTTCATTTAATAGAGAACTATAATTTTAAAATGTATAGAAGATTAAATCGTATTTTAAATGAGATTAATGAACAGGGCTTTGCTCCAACTTTAAATCAGCAAAAGAAAATCGATCTTATCATGATGGATTTTGAATTGAGATATTATGATGCTTTAAAAGCGCGAAGAGGAAAAGGGAAATATGATAAATTTAATGCAACTTTGGAAAGAAAAAAGTGCCAAGAAGGGACTGTGCCAGTACAAAAAAAGAAACAAATGAAGAGAAAAAGTAAAAAGGGGAATTGAAAAAAAGTAACTTTTGTAGTATGATAGTAGAAAGAAAAAGGTGGTTGTGATATGCAAATGGAAGATACTAATAATGCTTTTGACGTTGTAGAAGATAATAGCAGTGCAATTCCAACTCTTGGAAATGGTATTGAAACTTCATTACAATTTTCAGAAGTGCAAGAGCCAGAACCTAAAGATGTTAATCAATATTTACAATATATGAGACAGAAAAGGGAAGCTCTTGAAAGAGCTGCTACATTTGAGACGACTCCAACAGAAGCAGAAGAAGTAACTGCATCAGTTGTAGCTGAACCAACTTCAGAGACTGTAGCAGAAGAGGCAAAAGAGCCTGTGAATGAAGAGGGAGAAGAAATGAAAAAGAAAGATGAAATGGAATCAGTTGATATTAAAGTAGAATCTGCTAGTGGTGAAGCATCTATTGAAGATATGGTTGCTCAAGCAATGCAAAAAGATGAAATTTTACTTTATCAACAAAAATACCTTGAAAGTTTAGAGGCAAGAAAAAATAAAGTAGATACTATTATTTCTATGCTTCAAAAAGAAAAAGAGACAATTGATAGTCAAATTCAGGCAGTAAAGTAAAATAAAATGAAAAAAAGTAAAAAAAGTGTTGATTTTTCAACACTTTTTTAGTATACTTTTGTATGTGTGGCATGCAGAGATATGTAAGGTTGCTGATACGCCAGGTTAAGTTGTAAGAAAAATAAACTGGAAAATCAGGTTTTTACATGGAGCAAGTCTATACAAGATATAGGCGAAGGGAGGACACAAAATGTCAAAAGTAAAGGTTCGTATCAAATTAAAAGCGTTTGAACATAAAAGTTTAGACCAAGCTTGTGCGAAAATCGTTGAAACTGTAAAAAGAAATGGTGGCGAAGTAAGTGGACCAATTCCACTACCAACAGAAGTTGAAAAAATCACTATCTTAAGAGCAGTTCACAAATATAAAGATTCTCGTGAACAATTTGAAAAAAGAACACACAAAAGACTTATTGATATTATTAATCCATCAAAGGAAACTATTGAGTCATTAGCTCATTTAGAAGTACCAAGTGGTGTAGATATCAAAATTATTAAATAGGAGGAAATAGTATATGAAAGGAATCTTAGGTCGTAAAATTGGAATGACTCAAGTATTTACAGAATCTGGTAAATTAATTCCTGTAACTGTTGTTGAAGTTGAGCCAAACATTGTAACTCAAATTAAAACAAAAGAAAATGACGGTTATGAAGCAATTCAATTAGGATTCGATACAAAGAGAGAAAAGTTAGCGACAAAAGCTTCTGCTGGACATACAGCAAAAGCAAATACTACACCTAAGCGCTTCTTTAGAGAAATAAAAGGTGTAGATATCAATGAATATACTGTTGGACAAGAAGTCAAAGCTGACATCTTTACAGCAGGAGAAGTAGTTGATGTAATAGGAACATCTAAAGGAAAAGGTTTCCAAGGTGTTATTAAAAGACATGGACAAAGTAGAGGTCCTATGGGACATGGTTCTCATTATCATAGAAGACCAGGTTCAATGGGAACAATGAGACCAATGCGTGTTTTCAAGGGTAAGAAATTACCAGGACATATGGGTAGCCTTACAGTAACTATTCAAAATCTTGAAGTAGTAGCTGTAGACTTAGCTAATAATGTAATATTAATTAAGGGAAATATTCCTGGACCTAAAAAAGGTTTAGTAGTAATTAAGACATCTGTTAAAACTCCTGGAAAGGTAAATGAAACAGAGAACTTAATCAGCTATTCAGAAGTTACAGAAACACCAGAGGTTGTAGAAACTGAAGTTACTGAAGAAGTAGTAGAAGAAACTGCTCAAGAAGAAGTTGCTTCAGAGGAAACTTCTACGGAAGAAAACTAGTAGGAGGGAATACATATGGAAAAAATAGATGTATTAAACATTAAAGGTGAAAAAGTAAAAGATATTACATTAGCTAAAGAAGTTTTTGGAATTGAACCAAATGATGTTGTTATCTATGATGCTATTCGTTTAGCAAATAGTAATGCAAGACAAGGTACACACAGTGTTAAGTCACGTGCTGAAGTATCTGGTGGTGGAAGAAAACCATGGAGACAAAAAGGAACAGGACGTGCTCGTCAAGGTTCTACACGTGCACCACATTGGTATCATGGTGGAGTAGCATTTGGTCCACAAACTGAAAGAAATTATACGTTAAAGATGAATCGTAAAGAAAGAAAGTTAGCTTTAAAATCAGCTTTAACTTATAAAGTGTTAGATAAAGAATTAATCGTTTTAGAGGAATTAAAATTAGCTTCTAACAAAACAAAAGATATGAAAGAGATTTTATCTAATTTAAAAGTTGACAGAAACATCTTAGTTGTTGTTAACGAATTAGATGATAATTTAGTTTTAGCTACTCGTAACTTAGATAATGTTTTATTACTAAGTGCAGATGAAATTAATACTTTAGATGTTATTTCAGCTAACGTATTAATAGTAACAGAGGAAGCTATTAAATCAGTAGAGGAGGCGCTAGCATAATGAATAACTATAGAGATATTATTAAAGAGCCAATCGTTACTGAAAAAACTGCTGATTTAGCACAAAATCATAACACTATTGTATTTAGTGTTGATCCTAAAGCTAACAAAACTCAAATTAAACAAGCAGTTGAAAAGGTATTTGATGTAAAAGTTGAAAGTGTTAATACTGTAAATGCTACAACTAAGAAAAAAAGAGTAGGTCGTTACGCAGGAAGAACGAATAAAAGAAAAAAAGCTATTGTTAAATTAGCTGAAGGTAGTTCAATTGAACTAAACTAATCTAAAGGAGGATTATACATATGGCAATCAAAGCTTATAAGTCAACAACTAATGGTAGACGTGGTATGACTACTTTAGATAATAGTGAATTAACTAAAGTAAAACCAGAAAAATCATTGTTAGTGACATTAAAGAAAAATGGTGGTCGTAATAATCAAGGTAGAATTACTGTTAGACACCAAGGTGGTGGAGAAAAGAGAAAATACCGTATTATCGATTTTAGAAGAGATAAAGATGGTGTTAAAGGAACAGTTGCTTCTATCGAATACGATCCAAATAGAAGTTCTAATATTGCTCTTATCCATTATATAGATGGAGAAAAGAGATATATTATTGCTCCAAAAGGTTTAAAAGTTGGAGATAAAATTGAAAGTGGAGAAAACGCTGATATTAAAGTTGGAAATTCTTTACCACTTGCTAATATTCCAGAAGGTACAGTTGTACACAATGTTGAATTAAAAGCAGGAAAAGGTGGGCAACTTGCTCGTTCAGCTGGTTCTAGTGTTCAAATCTTAGGACGTGAAGGAAGATACACATTACTTCGTTTAACTTCTGGAGAAGTTCGTAAAGTATTAAGTACTTGTCGTGCTACTATCGGAGAAGTTGGAAATGAAGATCATGAATTAGTAAATTTAGGAAAAGCTGGTCGTAAAAGACATATGGGTATTAGACCAACCGTTCGTGGTTCTGTTATGAACCCTAATGACCACCCACATGGTGGTGGTGAAGGTCGTGCTCCAGTAGGACGTACTGGTCCAGTTACCCCATGGGGTAAACCTGCACTTGGTTATAAAACTCGTAAAGGCAAAAAACAATCAGATGACTTAATAGTTCGTCGCCGTAAAGCAAAATAGGGAAAGGATGGTTTAGATGGCAAGAAGTCTTAAAAAGGGACCTTTCGTTGACGCTAGTTTAATGAATAAGGTTAAGAAAAATAATAGTGCTGAGAAAAAAGAAGTTATTAAAACTTGGTCACGCCGTTCAACAATATTCCCTGAATTTATTGGTAATACATTTGCTGTTCATAACGGAAAAGAATTTGTTCCAGTATATGTAACAGAAGATATGGTTGGTCATAAATTAGGTGAATTTGTTCCAACACGTAAATTCGGTGGTCATGGCGAAAACAAAACAGATAAATAATTGAAGTTGAGGAAGGAGGACTAAAATGGAAGCAAGAGCGATTGCAAAGGGAGTTAGAATCCCACCTCGTAAAGCCCGTTTAGTTATAGATTTAATACGTGGTAAGAACGTAGTTGAAGCAGATAAAATTTTAAATAATTTAAATAAAGAAGCTGCAAGATTAATTCGTAAAGTCTTAACTTCAGCTGTAGCAAATGCAGAAAACAACATGGGTCTTAAAAAAGAAACATTAGTTGTAAAAGAAGCATTTGTTGACGAAGGTCAAACATTAAAGAGAATGAGATTTGGTTCACGTGGACACGTAGATCCAATTAAGAAAAGAACAAGCCACATTACTGTTGTAGTAAGTGAAAAAAACTAAAGTAAAGGAGGAACACTTGTGGGTCAAAAGGTTAGTCCTATAGGACTTAGAGTTGGTGTCAACAAAACTTGGGAATCTAATTGGTATGCAGATAATAAGAATTTTGCAAAATTCTTAGCTAACGATAATAAGATTCGTAAGTATTTGGCTAAAAAGTTAAAAGATGCATCAGTTTCAAGCGTTCTTATTGAAAGAAACGATAAGAGAACCGAAGTTGTTATCAACACTGCAAAACCAGGTGTTGTAATTGGACACGGTGGAGATGAAATTGAAAAATTAAAAGCAGAATTATCTAAATTAGTTGATGAAAATGTTCAAATTTCTATTAAAGAAGTTAAGAACCCTGATTTAGATGCAGCATTAGTTGCAGAAAACATTGCTCGTCAAATCGAAGGACGTGTGTCTTTCAGAATTGCACAAAAAAGAGCAGTTAGAAATACTATGAAAGCAGGAGCGAAAGGAATTAAAACTGCCGTTTCTGGACGTTTAGGCGGAGCTGATATGGCACGTACTGAAGGTTATATCGAAGGAATTATTCCACTACATACTTTAAGAGCAGATATCGATTATGCTCATAAAGAAGCAGATACTGCTTATGGAAAAATTGGTGTTAAAGTATGGATTTGTAATGGTGAAATACTTCCTGAAAAAAATAAGGGAGGTAATGTAGATGGCCGTAATACCAAAAAGAACTAAATATCGTAATCCACATAGACTTCCTTATGATGGAAAAGCAAAAGGAAATACGGAATTACATTTCGGTGAATATGGATTAATGGCAATGGAAGGTGCTTGGATTACAGATAGACAAATCGAAGCAGCCAGAGTTGCTATGACACGTTACATGAAACGTGGAGGAAAAGTATGGATTAATATTTTCCCTCATTTATCATTAACAAAGAAACCACTAGAAACTCGTCAAGGAAAAGGTAAAGGTTCTCATGATGCATGGGTAGCAGTAGTAAAAGAAGGAAAGATTATGTTTGAAATTGCAGAAGTTTCAGAAGAAATAGCACGTGAAGCATTACGTCTTGCTTCTCATAAACTTCCAATCAAATGTAAATTTGTAAAGAAAGAAAGCGGTGAAAGTAATGACTAATAAGGAAATCAGAGAATTATCAGATCAAGAAATACTTTCAAAGATTGAAGAATACAAAGAAGAATTATTTAACTTACGTTTTTCACAAGCAACTGGTTCATTAGAGAAACCTTCAAGAATCAGAGAATTAAGAAAGTTAGTTGCACGTATGAAAACAATTTTACGTGAAAGAGAACTATCTGAGAAATAATAGGAGGACAATATGGAAGAAAGAAATAAACGTGAATTAGTTGGAAAAGTAGTTAGCGATGTTAACGACAAGACTATTACTGTTTTAGTTGAAACATATAAAAATGATAAGTTGTATGGAAAAAGAGTTAAATCTTCTAAAAAATATACTGCACATGATGAAAAAAATGAAGCTAAGAAAGGCGATACTGTAAGAATCGCTGAGACGAGACCATTATCTAAAACAAAGCATTTCCGTTTAGTGGAAATAGTAGAAAAAGCAGTTATTCTATAATTGCATTGACGAAGGAGGATTAGATTATGATTCAACAAGAAAGCCGTTTAAAAGTAGCAGACAACTCAGGTGCTAAAGAATTATCTGTAATTCGTGTACTTGGTGGGTCTAAAGTAAAAACTGGCAATATTGGAGATATAGTGGTTGCAACTGTTAAAAACGCAACACCTAACGGAACTGTTAAAAAAGGTAAAGTAGTTAAAGCAGTTATCGTTAGAAGCAAATTCGGTCTAAGAAGAGCTGATGGATCTTATATTAAATTTGATGATAACGCAGCAGTTATTATTAAAGATGATAAGAGTCCAGTTGGAACTCGTGTATTTGGACCAGTAGCACGTGAATTACGTGACAAAGATTTTATGAGAATTATATCACTTGCAAAAGAAGTGTTATAGGAGTTTGGAGGAATGAAAATGAACTTTAAAACTGGAGATAAAGTAGTTGTCATTGCTGGTAAAGATAAAGGTAAAGAAGGAAAGATTTCACACGTTTTACGTGCTGAAAACAGAGTTGTTGTTGAGGGTGTTAATGTAGTTAAAAAACACATCAAAGCAAATGGTCAAACTGCTGGTAGCATCGTTGAAGTTGAAGCTCCAATTCATGCTTCAAACGTAATGATCGTTGATCCTAAAACCGGAAAAAGAACCAGAATAGGACATTCTACTGATAAAAAGGGCAAGAAAATTAGAGTAGCAAAAAAATCTAATGAGAATCTTGATTAATTGGAAGGAGGGTATATATGAACCGCCTAAAGGAAAAATACAATAAAGAGATTGTATCTAGTTTAATGGATAAATATAAATACAGTAATGTTATGGAAGTACCTAAGTTAGAGAAAATTGTAGTAAACATGGGTTGTGGAGATGCAACTACTAATTCAAAATTATTAGAAGCTGCCATGAAGGACTTAGAAATTATTACAGGTCAAAAACCAGTTGCTACAAAAGCAAAGAAGTCAATTGCGGGATTTAAATTAAGAGAAGGTCAAGCAATTGGTTGCAAAGTTACACTACGTGGTGAGAATATGTATAACTTCTTAGATAAATTAATTAGTATTACATTACCACGTGTAAGGGACTTTAGAGGTATATCTAATAAAGCATTTGATGGTAGAGGAAACTATACATTAGGTCTTACTGAGCAATTAATCTTCTCAGAAATTGAGTATGATGATGTTGTAAAAGTACGTGGTATGGACATTGTTTTTGTAACAACTGCAAAGACAAATGATGAAGCATATGATCTATTAAAAGGTTTCGGTATGCCATTTAAAAAATAGGACTTAGGAGGAAATTATGGCTAAGAAAAGTATGATTATAAAAGCTAGTCGTGATCCAAAATTCGAAGTACGTAGATATACACGTTGTTCTCGTTGTGGTAGACCACACGCAGTACTTAAAAAATACGGAATTTGTAGAATTTGTTTTCGTGAACTAGCATATAAAGGACAAATCCCAGGAATGAAAAAATCTAGTTGGTAGAAGGAGGGAAGTATATGGTAACAGATCCAATCGCAGATATGCTTACGAGAATTCGTAACGCAAATCAAATGCGTAATAAGGAAGTAGAAATGCCTGCTTCAAAGATAAAAGTTGAAATAGCTAGAATATTAAAAGAAGAAGGTTTTATTGTTGACTATAAAACAAAAAAGAATAATATTCAAGATGTCCTTGTTTTATCTTTAAAATATAGTGAAAACAAGGAGCGTGTAATTACTGGATTAAAGAGAATTTCTAAACCAGGATTACGTGCATATGTAAAAGCTGAAGATGTACCAAGAGTATTAAATGGTTTAGGTATCGCTATTATATCTACCTCAAAAGGTGTTATGACAGATAAGATGGCTAGACAACAATCACTTGGTGGCGAAGTTTTAGCTTACGTTTGGTAGAAAGGATGATTTTATGAGTCGTGTTGGAAATAGAATAATAACAATCCCAGCCGGTGTAACAGTATCTGTTGATGGAAATAATGTTACAGTAAAAGGTCCAAAAGGAGAACTTTCTACTAAGATTAATGAACATATTCATGTTGAAATCGCAGATTCTGAGTTAACAGTAACTAGAGATAATGATAATTATAAAAAATACCATGGAACAGCTAATGCTAATATCAATAACATGATTATTGGTGTTACTGAAGGTTTCGAAAAGAAATTAGAATGTGTTGGAGTTGGATACCGTTTCCAATTAAAAGGAAAAGAATTGGTAATCACTGCTGGGCATTCACACCCATGGACACCAGAAATTCCAGAAGGAATTACTATAGAAGTACCAAGTAATACAGAGTTATTAATTAAAGGTATTGATAAACAATTAGTTGGAGAATTCGCAGCTGATATCAGAAAGATTAGAAAGCCAGAACCTTATAAAGGAAAAGGTATTCGTTATGCTGACGAAACTGTTCAACGTAAAGAAGGAAAGAAAGCTTCTAAATAATAGTAAAGGAGAGAAACTATGATAAAAAAAGTAGCTCGTAATGAAGCACGTCAAGCAAGACACACTCGTGTTAGAGCAAAAGTATCAGGTACAGCTAGTGTACCTAGATTAAATGTTTTTAGATCAAATAGTAATATTTTTGCACAAATAATTGATGATGAAAAAGCCGTTACTTTAGTTAGTGCCTCTTCTATCGATAAAGAGTTAAAGCTTGAAAATGGTAGTAACGTTGAAGCAGCAACTAAAGTAGGAGAGTTATTGGCTAAGAGAGCAAAAGAAGCAAAAATAACAAAAGTAGTTTTTGATAGAGGTGGATACCTATATCATGGACGTGTAAAAGCACTAGCAGATGCAGCACGTGAAAACGGATTAGAATTCTAAAAGGAGGGTAATGATGGAAGAGAAAATCGAAAAAGTAGAAGCAGTTGAAACTGAAGAAAATACAAATACTGAAAAAACTTCAAGACCTGCGAAAAGAGAACCTCGTAATAGAGGAGAAAAACGTCAAAGAGATTCAAGACAAAGACAACCAAAACTTTATGAAGAAGCTACCATTGCTATCGGCCGTGTTACAAAAGTAACAAAAGGTGGACGCCATTTCCGTTTCTCAGCTGTTGTAGTAGTTGGAGATAGAAAGGGTAAAGTAGGTTTAGGAACTGGTAAAGCAAATGAAGTACCAGATGCTATTAAGAAAGCTAAAGAAGCTGCTGTTAAAAATATCGTTAGCGTTTCTTTAGTTGATAACCGTACTATCCCACATGAAGCAATTGGTGTTTGTAGCGCTAGTAAAGTTATGTTAAAACCAGCTGCTAAAGGTACTGGAATTAAAGCCGGTGGTGCTGTTCGTAAAGTACTTGAAATGGCAGGAGTTAAAGACATTTTATCTAAATCACAAGGATCTAAAACAAAGATTAATACTGCATATGCAACTTTAAGAGCATTACAGTCACAAAAAAGCGTAGAGGAAGTAGCACGTCTACGTGGAAAGAAAGTAGAGGACTTGATATAATATGAAATTACATACATTATATCAGCCAGAAGGCGCTGTTAAAGAAAGAAAAAGAGTCGGACGTGGAGTTGCTACAGGAAACGGTAAGACTGCAGGAAAAGGACATAAAGGTCAAAATGCAAGAAGTGGTGGAGGAGTAAGACCTGGATTTGAAGGTGGACAATTACCTTTATTCAGACGTTTACCAAAGAGAGGAT
Source organism: uncultured Bacilli bacterium (assembly GCA_964018915.1). Classification (GTDB taxonomy): domain Bacteria; phylum Bacillota_I; class Bacilli_A; order RF39; family UBA660; genus UBA5578. The sequence continues at coordinate 300,333 of CAXHRJ010000002.1, forward strand.
TCTCTAATGCACCATTCAAAATTGAATATGCAACAATTAATGTTAGTGATTTAGACAAATTTGAAGATGGAGCAGTTGTTACTCCAGAATTATTAAAAGAAATGGGAATTTTGAAACAACAATTAGATGGTGTTAAAGTATTAGGTAATGGAGAATTAACTAAGAAAATCACTGTTAAAGCTAATAGATTCTCAAAGACTGCTGTTGAAAAAATAGAGAAAATAGGTGGAAAAGCAGAGGTGATTTAATATGTTTGCAACAGTTAAGCAAATATTTAATCCAAAGAATAGAGATATTCAAAAGAAAATCCTATTTACGTTTGCTGCCCTATTTATCTTTAAACTAGGAACTATTATTCAAGTACCAGGAGTAAATCTTGATACAAAAGGATTAGGTTTTCTAGAAATTGTAAATGCAATGAGTGGGGGGGCATTTGAGAAAGCCTCAATATTTGCACTAGGTGTAATGCCATATATTACTGCCTCAATTGCTATTCAATTGTTATCTATGGATATTATTCCATATTTATCAGAACTTAGTAAGCAAGGTGGAGTTGGTAGAAATAAACTAAACCAAATAACGAGGATTGTAGGTATTGTACTTGCCTTTGTACAAGGTTATATGTATTCATTCGCTTATATTAAGAATGGAGCAGCTATGGATTATATGTTATATTCCTTAGTATTAACAGCTGGTACAGCATTACTATTATGGATTGGTGACCAAATTACTCAAAAGGGTATTGGAAACGGAACATCTATGATAATTATGGCAGGTATTATTACAACATTACCAACAATGTTCTCTAGTCTATGGACAGAGTTAATTACAAATGGTAATGGATTTATGGGAATATTAACATTTATCTTATTTGTTGTAGTATTCTTAGGAATTATTATTGGTGTTATTTTTGAGGAGTGCGCTGAGCGTAGAATTCCAATTCAATATGCTAATAAGTCAACAAGTATGTTAGGAAAACAAAATTATATTCCATTTAAATTAAATAGTGCTGGTGTAATGCCTGTTATCTTTGCATCAGCTATCATATCTATTCCACAGATAATCGCATCTTTTGTAAAGAACGCTGATTTTTCATTATTTATTACAAAGTATTTAAATTATGAAACTTTAACAGGATTTGCATTATATGTAGTTTTAATTATCATATTTGCTTATATTTATACATTTATGCAATTAAAACCAAGTGAATTATCTGATAATTTAAATAAAAGTGGAGGATATATTCCAGGGGTAAGACCTGGTAAAGAAACAGAACAATACATTAAAAAGGTATTGAAAAGAATAACAATTGTTGGTGCTTGCTTTTTAGCACTACTTGCTTCACTTCCAATTCTATTTAGTAAGTTCTCAACATTACAAACAAGTATTACATTAAGTGGTACAGGGCTATTAATTGTAGTTGGAGTTGCACTTGAAACTTACAAACAATTAGAAAGTCAATTGGTTAGTAGAACCTATACAAAAGGAAGAAAAGGGAGAAGAAGATAATGAAGAGTATAATATTTATTGCGCCACCAGCAGCTGGCAAAGGAACACATTCAACTTTAGTTGAAGAGAAGTATGGAATTCCTCATATTTCTACAGGAGATTTACTTAGAAGCGCAAAGAATGCTAACGATGATCGTGCAAAATTGATTTCAGATTTAATTGAACAAGGACGTCTTGTTCCAGATGAAATAGTTTTAGAGTTATTGAAAGAGAGATTAGCTCAAGAGGATTGTAAAAATGGTTACATTTTAGATGGGTTTCCAAGAAATGTATCACAAGCAGATGCTTATGAGAGGATTCTTTCAGAAATCGGTATGCCTCTTGGAAATGTTATACTATTAGAGCTTGACAAAGAAATTGCAAAGAAAAGAATTACTGGACGTTTAACTTGTCCAAAGTGTAATGCAATTTACAATAGTGAGGCAGAAGAGTTGAAGCCAAAAGTAGATGGTTATTGTGATAATTGCCATGTAGAATTACAACATCGCTCTGATGATAATGCAGAAACTTATGATGTAAGATATGATACTTACATGAAAGAGACTGCTCCTTTAATCGATTATTATGATGCAAAAGGTGTATTATTTAGAATCGATAGTAGTGTAGGAAAAGTTCTTACATTTAAGGAAATTGAGAAAATCATAGGGGAATAATCGTGATTAGTATAAAAACTGAACGTGAGATTGAACTTTTAAAAATAGCTGGAGAAATAGTAGGGGATACACATAAACATTTGATTCCCTACTTGAAACCTGGCATAACAACAAAAGAGATTGATACATTGGCTAGAGACTACATTATTAGTAGGGACGCAACTCCATCTTGCTATCATTACGATGGATATCCTGCCAACATCTGTATTTCTATTAATGAAGAAGTTGTGCATGGAATTGCTAGTAATCGAAAATTAAAAGATGGCGATATTGTCACACTCGATATCTGTGCTTGTTATAAAGGATATCATGGTGACTCTGCTTGGAGTTATGCAGTCGGCAATGTTAGTGAGGAAAAAAAATATCTTCTAGAACATACTGAAAAGGCTTTATATAAAGGTTTAGAAGTAATTAAAGAAGGTACCCATGTAGGGGACATCGGTTATGCAGTAGAGACTTACGCTTTGGAACACAACTTAGGGGTTGTAAAAGAGCTGGTTGGGCATGGAGTTGGAAACGAGTTACATGAAGATCCAGAGGTTCCAAATTATGGTCATAAGAATACTGGCCCAGTATTAAAAGAAGGAATGGTAATTGCAGTAGAGCCTATGCTTAATTTGGGTACTGCAGACGTATACTTATTAGATGATGATTGGACAGTAGTTACTGCTGATGGGGAACCATCTGCTCACTTTGAACATACAGTATTAATCACAAAAGAAGGATATACGATATTGACGAAGAGGTGATAAAATGGCGAAGCAAGATGTTATCGAAATGGAAGGTAAAGTGTTAGAAGTTTTACCTGGCTACAATTTTAAAGTAGAATTAACGAATAAACATGTTATTACGGCACATGTATCAGGTAAAATGCGAATGAACATGATTCGTATTTTAGCTGGAGATACAGTAACGGTTGAACTTTCAACCTACGATTTATCACATGGTCGTATAATTTATCGAAAGTAGGAGGGATTATATGAAAGTTAGAGCATCAGTAAAACCAATGTGTGAAAAATGTAAAGTTATTAAACGTAAGGGTCGTGTTATGGTAGTTTGTACAAACCCAAAACATAAACAAAGACAAGGTTAATATAGGAGGTGTTTTATGGCACGTATTAAAGGTGTAGATATACCAAATAATAAGAGAATCGAAATCGCATTAACTTACATCTATGGGATTGGTAGAAGTTTATCAAACCAAATCTTAAAAGATGCTAAAGTTGATATTAATAAAAGAGCTGGAGAATTATCTCTAGATGAATTAAATGCTATTCGTGACGAAGTTAATAAATATACTACTGAAGGTGATTTACGTCGTGAAGTTAATATGAATATTAAAACTAAGATGGAAATCAATTCTTACCAAGGAACTCGTCATAAAAGAGGTTTACCAGTAAGAGGACAAAGAACAAATAGAAATGCTCGTACTCGTAAAGGTAAAGGAAAAGTAGTTGCTAATAAGAAGAAATAGTGGTAACTAAAAGGAGGTTATAAAATGGCGTATAAAGCAAGAAAAAGAAAAGTTAAAAAGTCTGTACCAGAAGGTAGAGCTTATATCCATTCAACATTCAACAATACAATTGTAACCATCACTGATAATGAAGGTAATGCAATTAGTTGGGCTTCTGCAGGAACTTTAGGATTTAAAGGATCTAAGAAGTCAACTCCATTCGCTGCTGGTATGTCAGCTGAAGCAACTGGTAAAGCAGCTTATGATATGGGAATGAGAAAAGTTGAAGTATTTGTTAAAGGGTTAGGATCAGGAAGAGAAACAGCAATTCGTTCACTTCAAACAGCAGGGTTAGAGATTACATCTATAACTGATGTTACACCTATACCACATAACGGATGTCGTCCACCAAAACGTCCACGTGGATAATAAAGAAAAGGAGTGGGGAAATGTTAAATTTTGAGAAACCAACATATAAAATTACTGAGTATGTTGAAAACAAAAATTATGGTAAATTTGAATTAGAACCTTTAGAGAGAGGTTTTGGAACAACTTTAGGTAATGCTCTTAGAAGAATTATGCTATCTAGCATGCCTGGAAGTGCTATTGTAGCTGTTAAAATTGATGGCGTAATGCATGAGTTCCAAACAATAGATGGAATCGTAGAAGATGTTACTACAATTATTTTAAATTTAAAAAATGTTGTTGTAAAAAATAATTCATCAGAAGTACAAATCATTAAATTATTCTCAGATAAAGAGGGTACAGTAACTGCTGCTGATATTGAAACAAATAGTGATGTAGAAGTTATTTCTAAAGATCAAGAAATTGCAACTATTGCAAAAGGTGGTAAACTTGATATGGAATTAATGATTGCTAATGGAAGAGGATATGTTCCATCAACTGATAACAAATCATTTGTTGATAATGAGAAAAAAGGTTTTATTCCAATTGATGCGCTTTACTCACCTATTGAAAGAGTTAGTTATGAAACAGAGAGTGCTCGTGTAGGACAAGATGCTAACTATGATAAATTAATCATGGAAGTATTTACAAATGGTTCTATTCGTCCTGAAGAGGCAATGGCACTTGCTGCTAAAATCATGATTGAACATTTAAACATCGTCACTAATTTAAGTGAAATTGCAGATATTACAGGAATCATGAATGCTAAACAAGAAGATAGCAAATTAAAGAAATTAGAAACATCAATCGATGATTTAGATTTCTCTGTAAGAGCTTACAATTGCTTAAAAAGAGCTGGAGTTAATACATTAGGAGATTTAACTTCTAAATCAGAATTAGAAATGATGAAAATTCGTAATCTAGGTAAAAAGTCTTTAAAAGAAGTAATCGATAAGATTAAAGAAATGGGACTTAAATTCCGTGAAGACGATTAGTAGTTAGGAGGATATTATGGCTTATAGAAAATTAGGACGTACAAATAAACACAGAAGAAGTATGCTTGCTAACCTAACTAGAGACGTTATCATGAAAGAAAGAATCGAGACAACAGAAACAAGAGCTAAAGAAGTTCGTAAGTTTGTTGATAAGATGATTACTTATGGTAAAGATGGTTCTTTAGTAGCAAGAAGAAAAGCATTAGCTTTCTTACATAATGATACAGAGGCTGTTAAGAAAGTATTTGATGATTTAGCACCACGTTTTGCAAAACGTAATGGTGGATATACAAGAATTTTAAAATTAACTGAACGTCGCGGAGATGACGCTTTAGAGGTTATTTTAGAGTTAGTAGAAGGAGATGCTGCATAAGCGTCTTTTTTTGTATTTATTTTTGATAATATATGATATAATTGGAATATGAAAATATGGGGAGGTATTTATGAGTATGTTAATGGATCCAAAAACAACCTATATCGATGATACAGTTATATTGGGTGAAAACTGTACTATATATCCTAATGTTATGATTAAAGGAAATAGTGTTATTGGAAAAAATACTGTCATCTATATGGGTTCTTATATTGAAGACTCTATAATTGGAGAAAATAACATTATTTATACATCTTATATTATGAATAGTGCAATAGGCGATGATAATGTGATTGGGCCTTATGCACATATTCGTGCAGGGAATCATATTGCTAATAAAAATAAAATAGGTTCTTTTGTGGAACTTAAAAACAGTGACATAAAAAACAATGTTAAAATACCTCATTTAAGCTATGTTGGTGATACTTCTGTTGGTAATCATGTAAATATAGGCGCTGGTGTAAAAGTTGCAAATTATGACGGAAAAGAGAAGTATAGGACGGTTATTCATGATAAAGTTTTTGTGGGGTGTAATTCGGTACTCGTTGCTCCAGTAACTTTGTCAAAGGAAAGTTATATAGCAGCTGGATCCATTATAACAGAAAATGTTCCTGAACATTCATTAGCAATCGCAAGAGAGAGGCAAATTAATAAGAACTTATAATTTGTCTTTTTGTTTGAGTAAGGAGGATAAGTGTGATAGAAACAATAATTTGTGATGATGACAAAAGTTGTAGAAATGCAGTAGCTAGTGTAGTAAAAGAATTTTTTAATGAAAAGAAAATATCTCATAAAATAGTGAAGTATGCAGATTATAATGAAAAGTTTATTCAAGATATTACACCAGGTGGTAAAAAGATTTATATCTTAGATATCGAAACTCCTAGTCGTTCAGGAATAGATATTGCTAGAATTATTAGAAAAAGAGATGTAGAAAGTATTATTATCTTTGTAACTGGTTATGAAGAATTTAGTAAATTAGTTTTAAAGAAAAATATTATGTGTTTATCATTTATTAATAAATTCGATCACTTAAATGAAAATTTAAAAGAATCATTGGAAGAATCTCTTCATTTCTTTGAAACTAATAAAGTGTTGAGAATTACAGACAATGGAATAACTTATAATATTCGTTTAAATACAATTCTATATTTTACCAGAGATAGTCTAGATAGAAGAACAATAATCAAATGTGATAAAACAGAATATAAATTAAAAATGACTTTGGCTGAAGTAAAAGAAATATTCGGAGATAAGTTTATTCAAACACATAGAAGTTGTTTTGTAAATGAACAAAGAATAGATACAATAGACCATAAGAATAAAATTATTACATTTGACAATGGTGTAACTATTGATTTATTATCTGATACTTATAGAAAGGAGTTGATGAGATGAAGTATGCTGTATCGTTTTTAATCATTCATTTGTGTTTTACTATTTCAATGGGATTATTAGCAAACGAAAAGATTAATCTAAAAAATAAACGGTTTTTACTGTCCTTTTTTGTCACATGGATTTTATTAGTTCTAAACTTTGAATATTCTATATCTTCTATAAGAGTAATCCTTAATATAGGTATTTATATGTTATTGGCAAAATTATTATTTGACAAGAATTTTAAAGAGTCAATAATATTGGGGATGTTAGTAACAATATTGGGAATATGTGCAGAGTTTGCATATGTTATAATAACATATCCAATTTTTCATTATAATTCAGTTTTAGAAGAAAAAATAAATATGGTGTTTGTTAATAATTTGGGAACAGGTATATTGATGATTCTTTTCTGTGTTTTAAAAAAAATTAGGAATCTATATGATATGGTTCTTTCATCAACAAACAAAATTAGTGAAAAACACATAGCGCTTTTTTCTTTATTTATTGTTGCGATATTTAATTTTGTTAGCTTGATTTCATATTATATATCTAAAGATTTAATAGACAAGTTTTATTTTACTTTGATAGGGTCATTTTTATATGTTTTTAGTGCTATTCTAATTTTTCTCTATTTTAAGACACAAAGTAAATATTTAACTTTTTATGAGAAATATAATGTATCATTAGAAAGTATTAGAGAATTTGAAATGACGATAGAAAGATATAGGATCAATACTCATGAGAATAAAAATCAATTTCGCACTATTAGAAATATGAGTAAGAATAAAAAGATTGTATCTTATATTGATGCACTGTTAACAGATAATATTAGTGATGATGAGAAGTTACTAATAGAAACTCAACGAATCCCAGCTGGTGGCTTAAGAGGAATAATTTATTCCAAGTTGTTATTGATGCAACAGGAAAATATTCCATTTGAATTGGTTATAGATAAAAAAATTACTATAGAAAAAACTAATAAAATAGATGATTATACTTTAACATCTGTTTGTAGAATTTTAGGAGTATTATTAGATAATGCTATTGAAGAGGTCAAAAAGTTGGATAATAAATATATAATGGTTGAATTATATGAAGAAGATAAAGATATAGTAATTTCTATTACAAATAATTATGAAGGGTATGTAGATATTGAAGCTATCAATAATCCTGGTATATCATCAAAAGGTAAGAATCATGGATATGGTCTATCTTTAGTTCAAAAATTAGTCAGAAAAAATAAAAAAATCCAACAGAGTAGTGAATTTTTTGAGGATAATTTTATGCAAAAGTTAATAATAAAAGTGTAGAATTTCTACACTTTTTATTTGATTAATGATTTAGGGCATTCTGGTTCGTCAACTGTAAAGAAAATTAAACAACCTACTTCACATGTACTTGCTACAAAAGCCCCAATGTGTGAAAGTATCCCAGCTAAAAATCCTAACATACTGCAACTCCTTCCTCTTTTTTGAGATAGTTCAAATAATTGTTATAAGGGAGTTTGAATATGCGATATGTTATAGGGGAAATCATGATATCTATTAATAGCATGCTCATAAAAAAGCAATTTGATAAAAAGTTATTTGTTATAGAAATAGAGATGATTACGTATATGATTGCTGTCAGTGTTGCTAGTAATTTATGACGTAATCTTTTTTGCTTATCTATAATTGGCCTTTTCTTCGTATCTGCAGGGCTGTTCTTGAAGATGAGAATGCTTGCTACTATTCCCAGTACATATTTTATCAGAAATGGAACTCTCAAGTTCATTGCAACAAGTGGTATTCCCAGAAAAGCTACAGAAGATGTGATTAGACACACCCAGCTCTTCGTTGCATGTATACCATACGCATTGTTTCTCAGAATTGCAAATATTATTAGGAAACACGCACATTCTCTTTGAATTTCTAGCAAATACGCTATTATTATGATAATAATTAGTTTTGTTATTGATAAATATACACCTGCTAATCCATATTCAATTTGTTCTAATTCCACATTTGTTAAATGTGGTTTTTCTTTTTTTATAAGTTTCATACAATTTCCTACAAAAACATTTCTCATACTGCCTACTCCTTTATACGATTGAAATTGTAACATGAATGAATTTGTTTTAAAATAGAAAATGTTCCAAATACCTAAAATCGTGTTCGAAATGGTAGAAAGAGGATTTCAGACACGATTTTTTCCATTTCGAGCACAAAGTATTCCCATGGAGTTTAATTTATGATACGATGGTTGTGTTCTGCTAAAAATGTTGAAATTTGTAGTTTAGATTTTATGTTTTGAGCAGAAGATGTATGCTATAATTTATTTGTATTCAAAAAAGAAGGGAGATGTTAGTGTGATAACAGGTAAGGTAAAATGGTTCAATAACGAAAAAGGTTATGGATTTATTGAGTACAAAGACATGGAAGATATTTTTGTACATTATTCAGCAATTTTATCAGAAGGATATAAAACATTAGTTGAAGGTCAATATGTCACTTTTGAATTAGTTAGAACTGATAAAGGTTTACAAGCTAAGAATGTAGTAGAAAATAAAACTGCGGTAGTTTAGTAGTTTTTTTTTATTATCTAAATTGGAAAAGATGATATAATTAGAAATGAGGTGTTCCTATGAAGAAAAAAGCTATAATTACAATGCTTATCATTCCTGTTTTCGTAATAGTAATTTTTTTAGGAATTCATATTAAGAAAAAGATGGATATAAAAAGGGAAGAGGAGCGTATTAAGAACGCTAGAGTAGAGGTAACTCTTACTGAAGAATTGATAATTCCGTTTTTAGAGAAAAAGAAAGTATCTGATTTTATTATTAGTATTAATGGGGACATCATAGAAGATTATGAAATAGATACTACTTCTTTAGGGAAGAAATCTATTTCGTTTGAATTTATTAATGATGAAGGAATAAAGATTCCTTATAACTTTGAAATAGAAGTTAAGGACGTAACTCCTCCTACTGTTTTATTAGGCGGTTCTTATAGGGTGAAAAAGGGCTCTACTTCCAAGTTTATGAATAATATTTTGTGTGGAGATGATTATGATAGTGATCCAAAATGTGAGGTAGTTGGAGATTATGATTTAAATAAAGAGGGAACTTATCCAGTTACTTTTAAAGCAACAGATAAAAGTGGGAATGTAACCGAAAAAAAATTTAATTTAATCGTTTATGTTCCAAAAAATGGTGGTGGAACTAGTACTACCAAACCTAAGAGAACAAATTTTTCAGATGTTGTAAAAGTGCATAAAAATGAGAATACTCGTATTGGAATAGATGTTTCTAAATGGCAAGGAGATATTGATTTTGATAAATTAAAGGATGCAGGAGTTGAGTTTGTTATCATTCGTATAGGGACAACAGCTGGTATGGATGGAGAATATGTGATAGATCCTAAGTTCATTCAAAATATGGAAGGTGCTACTCGTGTAGGCATGGATGTAGGTCTTTATTTTTATTCTTATGCTTATTCTAAAGAAAGTGCTTTAAAAGATGCGGAATGGGTAATAGAGCAGATAAAAGATTATGATATTTCATTACCAATTGCTTTTGATTGGGAAGAGTGGAATGATTTTAATAGTTTTCATATTAGCTTTTTTGAGCTTACAAATGCAGCTGATACCTTTTTAACTCGTTTAGAAGAAGAGGGGTATAAAGGTTATGTGTATAGTAGTAAATACTATTTAGAGAATGTTTGGTTAGAACATCGGCATGATATTTGGTTAGCCCATTATACAACAAATACAAATTATAAAGGAAAGTATAGTATGTGGCAGCTTTGTAGCAATGGAAAAGTAGACGGTATTAAAGGCAATGTTGATATAGATGTATTATATTTAAATCAAAATAATTAAGAAGATTTCTTAATTATTTTTAATTTGTAAATGCCAAGTTTTATGATATAATGGAGTTAGAAAGGATGATATTATGAAATTTAATATTCATGGAAAGAAAGTTGAGGTTACAGAGCCAATCAAAAAATATATTGAGGAAAAGATTGGTAGACTAGACAAGTATTTCGAAAATCCAAGTGACGTTACAGCTACTGTGGTGGTAAGAATAAGGGGTATAGAACAAATTGTAGAGGTTACAATTCCTATCCAAAAAATGATATTGCGTGCGGAAGAAAGCCATAGTGATTTATATGCAGCGATTGATATTGTTTCTGATAAAGTGGAAAGACAAATCAGAAAGAATAAAACTCGTATGAATAAGAGAACTTCAAAAGGGGAAGAGTTAGGTTTTAACTTATCTTTTGAAGATGTAAAAGATAATGAAGAATCTAGTGTTGTAAAGAGAAAAGAGATTGAGATGAAACCTATGAGTGAAGAAGAAGCGATTCTTCAAATGGAACTTTTAGGACATGAATTCTTTGTATTTAGAAATGTAGAATCTGGTGAAATTGACATTCTTTATATGAGAAAAGATGGCAATTACGGAATTATTGAAACAAAATAGGCTTAAATGCCTATTTTTAATTGTGAAAAATTCTTAAAAGTTAGGGGATATGCTATGATTTCTAAAGAATATTTGATAAAATAGATATGGATACAAAAAGGAGAATGGGACATGAAGTTTTTAAAGAAAATATTTGATCATGAATATAAACAATTAGAGAGATTTCGCAAGATTGCTGACCAAGTAATAGCACTTGAAGATGAATATGCGAAATTATCTGATAAAAAATTAAAAGCAAAGACAGAGGAATTCAAAAAACGTTTAGAAGACGGAGAAACATTAGAAGATATTAAGGTAGAAGCATTTGCAACTGCAAGAGAGGCTGCTTTCCGTGTTATTGGAGAAAGAGCTTACTACGTTCAGATTTTAGGTGGTCTTGCTATTCACTATGGTAATATTGCAGAAATGAAGACTGGTGAAGGTAAAACTTTAACAGCTACTATGCCAGCCTATTTAAATGCGTTAACTGGTGAAGGTGTTCATATTATTACAGTTAATGAATATCTTGCTGGACGTGATGCAGAATGGATGGGGGAAGTATATCGCTTTTTAGGACTTACAGTAGGCGTTAACTATAGGGAATTAACTCCTAGTGAAAAGAAAGAGGCTTACAATTGCGATATTCTTTATTCAACAAATAATGAAATTGGATTTGATTATTTAAGGGATAATATGGTTATTAAAGCTTCTGATAGAGTTGCTAGGCCATTTAATTTTGTTATTATTGATGAGGTTGACTCTGTATTAATTGATGAGGCAAGAACTCCACTTATTATTTCTGGTGGACATATGCAGTCTGCTAATTTATATATCCAAACAGATAAGTTTGTAAAAGGATTAAAAGAAAATGAGGGGTATATCTATGATGAGCAAACAAAGGCTACTATTTTAGATCAAACTGGTATTGAAAAAGCAGAAAAAGCATTTAAGGTTAATAACTTATATGATATTGAAAATACTAATTTAGTTCATTTTATTAATCAAGCATTAAAAGCTAATTTTTCAATGAAGAAAGATTTTGATTATGTAGTGGAAGATGACAAAGTAATTATTGTAGATCCTTTTACTGGTCGTTTAATGCAAGGAAGATCTTATTCTGATGGTTTACATCAAGCAATTGAAGCTAAAGAGGGAGTTACTATTAATGAAGAAACTAAGACTTTAGCAACTATTACGTTCCAAAATTTATTCCGCATGTATAAAAAACTTGCTGGTATGACAGGTACTGCTAAAACAGAAGAAGAAGAGTTTAGAGATATTTATAATATGTATGTTATCTGTATTCCAACAAATAAGCCAGTTTCTCGTAAAGATTATGGAGATTTGCTATTTGCAACACAAGAGGGAAAATTTAATGCGATTGTAAAAGAGATTAAAGAACGTCATGCAGCAGGACAACCAGTATTAGTTGGTACTGTTGCTGTAGAAACGAGTGAGCTTATTAGTGAAAAGTTAAAAAAGGCAAAAGTTCCTCATGAAGTATTAAATGCTAAAAATAATGCTCGTGAAGCTGAAATTATTGCTAAAGCTGGTGAAAAAGGCGCTGTAACAATAGCTACTAATATGGCAGGACGTGGAACAGATATTAAGATTAATGATGAAGTTAAAGAATTAGGTGGTCTTTGCGTTATTGGTACAGAACGCCATGAATCACGCCGTATCGATAATCAGTTGCGTGGACGTTCTGGTCGTCAAGGAGATCCAGGATTCTCTCAATTCTGTGTATCTTTTGAAGATGATTTAATGGTTCGATTTGGTACTGATAAAGCAAAAGGATTACTTGCTAGAATGGGATTTGATGGGGAAGCTGCTATTCGTAATAAAATGCTTTCTAATTCTATTGAAGCAGCACAGAAACGTGTAGAAGGTAATAACTTTGATGTTCGTAAAACATTGCTAGAATATGATAATGTTATTAATGAACAAAGAGAAGTTATTTATGAAAAAAGAAATGAAATATTGGATTCTGAGTCTATTCATGAAACGATATTAGATAGTTTCCATAACTTTGTTGAAGATGTGTTCTATGAACATATGGAAGATGGAGATTTAAGTCAAGAAGATAGAGAAGAAATGGCTACTTATTTTACAGAAATGTTAGGAACAGAAATTTCAGCTGCTGAATATGAAGAAAAAGATTTAGATGCTGAAATTGAATATATTTATGGAAGATTAGTAGAAAACTATGAAAATAAAATTGAAGAGGTTCCAACTGAAATAGTTAATGAGTTTGAGAAAGCTATTACGCTAAGGGTAATTGATACTTATTGGATGGAACATATCAATACAATGGCTCATTTAAGAGAAGGTATTTATTTACGTGGATATGCGCAAGAAAATCCATTACGTGCTTATAAGAGTGAAGGATATGAATTGTTTGATAATTTATTAGCACGTATTGACAGACAAGCTTCCATTTATTTATTAAAGGCTGAAGTAAGACAAAACGTAGAACGTAAGAAAGTAGCAGAAGGTGTTGCTAATAACGATTCCAATAAAGTAAAAAAGCAATCTCCAAAAAGAGTTGCGAAAGTAGGAAGAAATGACAAATGCCCTTGTGGCTCAGGTAAGAAATATAAGCAATGTTGTGGAAAATAAATAGGTGACAGTGTGAAAGAACTATGGATATGGATGGTAATGTAACTTACTTTGGTGAGTGGACAGAACAAATTGATAAACATAATCGTCGTCAAGTTCATGATTATAGTTTTGAAGATGATGTACTATCTAAAGACACATTTCGAAGATTAAATTTGAAATACGATAGAGAAATGGGATTCTTTGGAAAAGCCATAGCCTTCGCTTTACAAGGCATGGTAGTTATGCAAAATAGGACGAGTCAGGGGATTAGTAGTTTTATAATGTATGCTTCAGAACAATTAACAGAGAAACAAAAAGATAAATTTGTTGAACTGTATCCCCTTTTATCATCTTTTGCAGAAGTTAATGTTGTAATTCCTAAATCTGTATGTATTACAGATGAGGATACAATCGATAGCGTAGATGATTATTATGAAATGTATGGTATTTTCCCTTCAAAAGTAAGATAGTTTATGGGGAGCAAATATGGATGAATATATAAGAGATAATATTTTTAAAGAATATCAAAGTCGTTATCAAGATTTAGTAACATTAAATCAAAAAATAGAGGATATTAAGATAAATAGAAAACCTATTCTCATTGAATTCTTAGGATCGGCTAGAAGTGGCAAATCTACTTCAATCGAATTAATTTCAGATGTTTTAAGAAAGCATGGATTAAAAGTTTTTGTAGTAGATGAGGAAAAAGTAAAATTAACAAAAGTGATTAATGAAAGCCGAAGTAAAAAAATGCAAGTAGACAGTTTAGATTATACGAATCAAGTGATTGATGAGAAGGTTTTGCTGTTTGATAGTTTTTATCAAAATGATGAGGATGTTATTATTTTTGACAGAGGTATTAATGACGAATTTATTTGGTTAGATACTTTTGGTGCTACGAATTCTAAAATAGAAGAATATGACAAAAAGTTACAGGATAGGAAAGTAGATATTTTGATTATTCAAACATGTGATGTAGAGGTAAGTTTAAAAAGAAAATATTTTAATTCATTATCTATAATGCCCAATAAATGGACAAACTTTGAAACATTATCTAAGTATTTAGGTGGGTTAGAGAAGGTATCTAAATATTTTAATAATCATGCAAAAGTAATTCATTATATAGATAGTTCTAAAATAGATAAAGTAGAGGTTGCAATGGAGATTTGTAATCAAATAATAGATGATATAAATCAGTAAAATGAGGCTTAGAAAGAGGGATATTATGGCAAATAAAAAGAAAAATACAGAAGAAGAAACAGTAAAAAATAAAAAAAATAATGTAAAAAAGAATGATTCAAAGAAAAATGAAGTAAAAAAAGAACCAGTAAAGAAAGATGAAAAAGTAGAAATTGAAAGCCCTATAAAAAGTGGAATGAGTGAAACAACTAGAGGTATGATTATTGGAATGATTATTATGGGGCTTATTTCGATTATTATTATTTTATTAATTTTAGGAAAAAATGATAATGCTAATAAACCTAGTGGTTCTGGAAGTAATTCTTCAAATATTACTGCCAGTGCAGATTATGCAAAATTATCAGCAGCAGATAAGAAAAAAGGTAGCGAGGAAATGCAAAAATTTTATCAATATTTTGATAAAGATAAGCCAACGTTAATTGTGTTTGCAAGTACAAGTTGTGGATGGTGTGAGTTACAGAAACCAATTGTAGAAAGAATTGGAAAAATGTATGATTTAGATTATCTATTTATGGATGCAACAAAATTAGAAGGTAGTGAAGTATATGATGTCATTTCTTATTTAGGGATTGAAGGAACTACACCTACTTCTCTTGTAGTACAAGATGGAAAAGTTTTAAGCTCATTAAATGGAATGCGAGAAGGTAAAGATTTTGTTGAATTTTTAGTAGATGGTGGAGTTTTATCAAAAGGTTCTACCTATAAAGATGAAGAAAACTTAATTGTTGTAACTTATGAAAAATTTGAAGAACTATTAAAAGGAAAAGATACAAGTGTTGTTTTATTTGATTTCTATGCAGTTTCAAGTTCTGTTTGTGGAGAAAGATGTTTAGATCAAAGAATTGTTATTAATGAAATTGCTAAAGAAAATAATATTCCAGTATACCATTTACCTTTAGCGAATACGACAGATGATTTTATTGATAAATTAGGAGAATGGGGATATTCAACTGACGATTACAAAGAAAATAAATCTGTAGGAATTCCGTTATTAATGTTTGTACGTGATGGAAAATTAGTATGGTATCAAAATGGTAATATGACAGAAGATGATATTCGTACAGAAATGAAGAATCATAAAATAATTAAATAAATGATTTAGGAAGTGGTTTATATGAGTAAAGATAAGAAAAAAGAAAATCTTATTAAGAATAAAACTTTAATGGTTGGTCTTATTTCTGTTATGATTATTGTTTTAGTATCGTTATTAGGATATGTGATTTTTACTAAGATATCTAAATACCAAGACGAGAAAAAAACAATGCAAGAATTTCGTGAAAAGATGGAAAGTAAAGAGTTATCCATTATTTATTACATGCATACTGATTGTCATTTTTGTGAAATGGAAAAACCTATTTTAGAACAAATTGCTAAGGACTATGATTTTGAGTATTTAACAATTGATTCTAATAAATTGACAAAAAAAGAAAATAATGAAGTAAAAGATGCTTTAAAAATCGAAGGAAGAACGCCAACTATCGCAATTGTAAAAGATGGTGAAGTGCAGGCTACTCATGTAGGATATCTTGAAGGTTATAAATTAGTAGAGTTTTTTGTGAAAGCTGAATTTTTAGATGAGGGTTCAACTTATAAACCTGAAGCCAATTTAACTTTTATAGAATTTTCTGAGTTTGAAGAATTAAAAGAAGAAGAAAAAACATCTGTTTTGGTGTTAGGCTCAGCAACTTGTGACTATTGTAAAGCTGTACGTCCTATTTTAAGTAATCTTAGCAAAGCTTATAATATTCCAATCTATTATTTAGGATTAAATTATATTGGAAGTTCTAATGGTGACAAGTTTGAAAGTTATTTGAAAGATATGGGATATGATGAAGAGACTTTTGTAAACTCTGGTAAGTATAGTACACCAGCAGTATTAGTTATTAAAAACGGAAAAATAGTTTCTCATATAGAAGGTTACCAAGATACAGCTGATTATATCAAATATTTTAAAGAGCAAAAAGTGATTGAAGAATAAAGGGAAAAGGGAGTGCTATAAATGAAATGTGAGAGTTGTGGACATGTTAATAGTTCTTACTCTATTGTTTGCGAAAAATGTGGGACTCCTTTAAAAATAGAAGAAAATGAATTGCTACAAAAAAAGTATCATGATAAAGGTAAGCATATTGATATAGAAGAAATAGAAGAGATACATGATGAACCTGATTTCAATAAAATAAGAAAACAGGTTAGAAGAATGATTGTATTCATAATTGTCTTTGTTCTTGCTTACCTTCTTTATTTTTTAGCAATTTATCTATTAGATGAAGGATCAAAAGAGGTTTTAAATACTTATTCAGATTATATGGAGAATTCTTCATTAGCGTTATTTTATTTTGGCGATGAAAGGGAATTAGATTCTCTTTGTGAAGACTATTCTAAAAATTATGGATTTGATTATTTAAATATTCAAACTAATAAAATTAGTAAAAAAAATAGAAAAAAAATTCAAAAAGAATTAAATGTTTACAATGTTACTGCGGCCTTAGTGATTGTAAAAAATGGTGTTCCTGTAGCCTCTTTTACACAGATAGATGAGGAAGAAAAGATATTGGAGTTTTTACAGATTAATGAAGTAATTCCCCAATATTTAGGGGATACAGAAGCAGAATTAGCATCCTTTAAAAATGCTTTTGAATCTGAAAATCCAGTTTTATTATATTTCCCCACTAGCTATCATAACAATATAGAAAATAGTGAAGAGTCTATTAAGTCTATAGCAGAGCAGTACGATTTAGAGTATCATGAAGTAAAAGGATATTTACTAAGCAAAAGACAATTATTAAAAATAATGTCACAGTTAGGTTATACAGAAATACAGGAAGATTTGATTTTATATATTGTTGATGGAAAAGTAGAAAAAGCAGTAACGGATACAGAGAAAAAGTCTTATTTTAAATTATTGTCATCTTATGGTATAATTGATACATCAAGTGCAGATTACTTGGTTCACATTTCTGAAGAGCAATTTTTCGAATTGATGAAAGATGAAAAATCAAAACATGTTATTTTGATTGGCTCTGATGATTGTAATTATTGTGATAGGGTAAAACCAGTTTTGGGACAAATTGCTAATCAAAAACAGATTGTTATCTACTATTTGAATGTTTCAAATAAGGGGGATGCAATTTCAGAAAAAGTAAAGGAAATGGGATTGGAGACTGGGATTACTAATACACCATTTATGATGATTGTAGAAAAAAATACAATATTGGGACATATAGTTGGCCCAGCTAAAAAAGATTTATATTTAGAAACATTAACAGAGATGGGTGTAATACGATAGGAGGTATATCATGAATGATAGTGTTTATGACAAGATAATGGAACACACAAAAAAATATCCAGGTACAGTAGCTTGGAGAAAAAAAGCACATGCAAAGGTAATAGAGAAGCATTTAAATGAAGGAGAAGTAGTATTGTATGCTTTTTGTTGTCAAAAAGGATTTTCTTCTTTAGAAATGTTTAATACTTATGCTGTAGTTATTACCAATAAAAGAATTTTAATGGCACAGAAACGTGTTCTATTCGGTTATTTATTGTTATCTATTACACCAGATATGTTTAATGATTTAACAATTAAGACTGGGATTATATGGGGAAAAGCATGCATAGATACAGTAAAAGAGGTTGTAGTTTTATCTAATTTATCAAAAAGCTCTGTTGATGCGATAGAGACGGCTATTACAGAATATATGATGTCAGAAAAAAAGAAGTATGTGAAAATCGCAAAGGAAAGTGTATAACTTTTCTTTTTTTCAAAAAAAGGATATAATGAAATTAGTGGTGGTATATGAAGAAAAAATATAAAATAAAATATAAATCAGTTATTATTTTTGCGTTTTTAATATTAACAATTTTTTGTTGTATTCGTTTTTATTCTAAGGGGTATACAATTCATTATAAATTGCAAGAGGGAAAATATGAAGTAACAGAAATTTATACAAAAAATGCTAAAAAGGAAATTGATAATTATTATATAGAAGTAAAGGATAATGATATTACTTACGGGTTTGAATTTTATCATAGATTTTCTAAAAAAAGAAAAGTTGTTAGTGATATTATCAGTTATCAAGGGGACTATTCGTGTGTTTTACCAATAATTGATGGAAAAGCGCAAACAGATTTATTATGTTATAAGAATTATCGTTATTATTTTTATAATTCTATTATTGGCGAAGATTCTGCGTTGGATAAGTTTGTAGAGGAAATAGATTTTGATTTATATGATAGGCATGATTGGCAAGATCAAATTACTGATGGGAAAAAAGAAGAAAATATTATTTTATATTCTAAAAATTTAGTAGCTGATCATTCTTTCATGGTTACTAATTTAAAGGGTGTTTATCAAGCAAAAGAAAATGTATTAGATGTTTCGATTTTTGCAAAGGATATTTATCAAAGAGATTTAAGTGCATTTGTTGGGAATTATTATGTGACTGCTGATTATTCTGAAAGTCAACAGTTTAGAACTTTTTACTTTGTTGATATGATAACTGGTAAAAAAGAGGAATCCAAAGCACCAAATTATATTTCTTTTGATTCCTATATTCAAGGAATAGTAGATGATAAACTTTATATTTATGATCGGGATAATGAAAAGCAATATAGTATTTCTCCTAAGAAGAAGGTAATAGAGGAAATCGGAAATAGTAAAAAGAAAATAAAATATTATAGTAATGGAGACTGGGATAAGATTACTACAACGAAAGCTAATAAAACGCTTTTGTTTGAAGATGTAACTATAGATTTAGATTTCCAAAAATATAGTGCAGTTTATCATATTGGAGGAGAAGTTTCAGGTTATTACTATTTATTAGAAGAGTCAAAAGATGGGTACATTCTTTATAGGACGCCATCTCAAAATAAAAAGTTGATTACTTATATAACAACTGTTTCTGATAAAAAGGATATTTTCTTTTTAGATGATTATGTATATTTCCAAGAAGGCGGCAAGATAAAATATTATCATGATGAGACAGGAGTTCGCACCTTATTAGAATATAGTGAATTAGAATTTAATAAAAACCTAATATTTGGGGTATGCAAAAAATAGAGGAATTTATTCCTCTTTTTTCTTAAAAATTTGGTTAATTGCATAGGTTATGATATAATGAATAAAGGTGATGTCTATGACAAAACGATGGTGCCTTTTATAGAAATAATTATTTTTTATAAAGGGAGGATGAAAATATGAAAACAATTATTACAGGAGATAGACCAACAGGAAGGATGCATTTAGGTCATTATTTTGGCTCTATTCAAAATAGAGTAAAAATGCAGTATGATTATGACACTTATATTTTGATAGCCGATGTTCAGGCGTTAACGGATAATTTTGATAATCCAGATAAAGTTAGAAAGAATGTTTATGAATTAGCGCTTGATTATTTAGCGTCAGGAATTGATCCAAAGCATACACATATTTATATTCAGTCTTATATTCCTGAAGTGGCAGAATTAACAGTTTATTATTCTAATTTAGTAACGGTATCTAGACTATATAGGAATCCCACAACAAAACATGAAGTAGGACAAAAGACAGAAAAGTTTGGTGAGAGTGGAGAGTCTATTACTTATGGGTTCTTAGGATACCCAGTTAGTCAAGCTGCTGATATTACAGCACTTGATGGGGATGTTGTTCCAGTAGGAGAAGATCAAGTTCCTCACATTGAACAAACTCGCGAAATTGTTAGAAAATTCAATTCTATTTATGGAGAAACATTAAAAGAGCCAGAGGCTTGCTTAAGTGAAAACCCTAGAATTAAAGGCTTAGATGGCAATGAAAAAATGGGAAAAAGTCTAGGAAATGCTATCTATTTAGCAGACGATGAAGAAACAATTACAAAAAAAGTAATGGGGGCAGTAACAGATCCAAGTAAGATTAAAAAGGATGATCCAGCCAATCCAGAAATCTGTATGGTTTATTATTACCATAAACTACTTAAAAATCCTAATTTAGAGACAGTATGTTCTGAATGTAAGTCAGGATGTAGAGGCTGTGTTGCTTGCAAAAAAGAACTTATTAAAGTAATGATGGAGTTTTTAAAACCACTTCAGGAGAGAAGAAAATATTATGAGGAACATCCTGAAGAAGTAGAACAAATCTTAAAAGAAGGAACAGAAGCAGCTCGTATTAGAGCAAAAGAAGTAATGAAGCGTGTACGTAAGAGTATGAAGCTTGACTATTTTGAAGAATAATCATAGAAAAGTCAATAAATTTGTTGACTTTTTTACTTATTTATAGTACCATTTTAAATGGTACATTTATTAATCCCACATTGAATAAGTTCTGGGAAAACTTATTTTATGTAAAGGAGAAAGGAAAATTGTTATGATGAAGAATTCATACATGCAAAAGAAAGAAGAGGTAGTTCGTAACTGGTATGTTATTGATGCTGAGGGAATTTCTCTTGGACGTTTAGCTGCTAAAGTTGCTAATGTACTTCGTGGGAAGCATAAACCAACTTATACTCCACATGTTGATTGCGGAGACTTCGTAGTTGTAGTAAATGCTTCAAAAGTTAATCTAACAGGAAATAAATTAACAGATAAAATTTATTATGACCACAGTGGTTATACTGGAGGATTAAGAGAAAGAACTGCAAAAGAGATGATTGAAAAATATCCAGTTGAGATGGTAGAAAGAGCTGTTAAAGGTATGCTACCAAAAACAAGATTAGGACGTCAAATGTATAAAAAATTATTTGTTTACGAAGGTTCAGAACATCCACATATGGCTCAAAAGCCAGAAAAGATGGAAGTTAAATAGGGAGGGTTTACATGGCAAAAATATTTACAGGTACAGGTAGAAGAAAATCTTCAGTAGCTCAAGTTAAAATGACCGCTGGAAGTGGAAAAATTACTGTTAATGGTAAAGATGTTCATGAGTTCATGCCTTATGAAACTTACGTAATGGATTTAATGCAACCATTAGTTGCAACAAATAATGAAAAGACATTTGATATTGAAGTAAAAGTTACTGGTGGTGGAGCTAGTGGGCAAACTGGAGCAATCCGTTTAGGTATCACAAGAGCTTTACTAGAGTATGATGAAGCGAATGAAGGTAATGAAGATAGCTATAGAAAAATCTTAAAAAGAGCAGGATTTGTTACAAGAGATTCAAGAGCTAAAGAACGTAAAAAACCAGGTCTTAAAGCAGCACGTCGTGCACCACAATTCTCAAAGAGATAAAATCAATACAGTTCATATACCTTGGAAACTTTGTTTTCAAGGTTTTTTCTTGTTTTAAAATATTCTTATCATGATTAGAAAATTGATAATAAGGAAAATTTTTATATGTGGTAATAATTTTAGCAAAAAATGTAGAAAAAAAACGAAACATATGTTAAAATGTGATTAGATAGAATAATAAGATAGAGCCATGGGGTGGAAGTATATGTTAAAATATGAACGATTAGGATTAGAGAATACGATAGAAAAGTTTTTATCAATTAAGCAGAAAGAGAATGCTAAAAATATTCGTAAAGCAGTAAGAAGAAAGAAGAGAAAAGATTTAAAGCTAGGAGAAAGGCTTGCTTCTATTTTTGACTTGCATTTTCGTAAATCTTTTGCTATTGATTTAGCTGATTTAATAAAATCCTTTAAAGAATTCAATACTACTGCAACGATTTATACATTACCAGCCGATTTAAAAAAGGATTTAGAATGTATAGGAGCTCACACAACAAGTTCTACTTTTTCTGAATTATCTACTGCGATTAATTCTGCTTTATCAGAATCGCATGCTTCCTCTAGGCTTTCTTTAGCACATAAGAATAATAGATTATTAAGGGCATTAAAAAAGTCTAAATTAGAATCAAAATATATTACCTATTGGGAAGATGGTAAGGCAATTAATTCGTCATTAGAGGCAGGTATTATTCATTTAGGTAATAAAAAACTTTCTGCTTTAAGCTTAGCTGAAAGAAAAGGTCTAGTGCTATTTGATACTACTAATGCAGATACAATAGAGCCACCACTTTCTGATGAAGAGGCTTGTTTGACGGAATTAGAAGATATGGTTAGAAAAGGAGAAATAGCAGAAAGTGAAATTACTAAGAATGTAAGTGAAATTCGAATCATATTTAGAAAGCGACATGTTTTAGATGAGTTAAATGCTAAAATTTGGAAGCTTATATGCAACCTTCAAAAAGAAAAAAGTAATAGTGGTGTAGATTTTTCGGCCGCTAATAAAATATTACAAACTATTTATGATAGAAATAGAAGAGAAATTTCTAGATGTGATAATTATCTAGGCAGATTCGATTTTGCTACTCTAGTGGAAAAAGTAGCATGGGTTAATAATAAAAGGGAACAAGAGGCATGGACTCGTGCTCATTTAGAAGCTTTAGATAAAGTTGGAGAAGTAACTCCTAGAAGTCCACAAGTAATAGAACAAATTAAAAGGAGTAATAGAATTACAATGGAGGCTAAGAAAGATTTGCGTCATATAGCAATTCAAGAGCTTCAATTGAATGGAGAATTGGTGGAAACACATCAACATGTAGGAAGTGTGGTTGTTCCAGATTCT
The DNA here is from genome assembly GCA_964018915.1 of uncultured Bacilli bacterium. Classification (GTDB taxonomy): domain Bacteria; phylum Bacillota_I; class Bacilli_A; order RF39; family UBA660; genus UBA5578. The sequence goes on from CAXHRJ010000002.1 coordinate 323,876, forward strand.
GTTGATGAGGACACTCATGAATCCATGATTCGTAAGAAAATAGATGAAATGATAGCGATTGCTATCCAAACTCCAGAAGAAAGAGCAGTATCTTATTTGAGGGATATGGGAATTAATACAACGAAAACCGCTGTAGATGAGATGCCACAAGAATCTGCTGAAAGTTATCGTGAAATATTTAAGGATGAATCTTATAGCTTTGATATTGAAAGAATTAGAAAGATTAAAGAATTAATCGATGCACAGAGAAGAGATAAAGCAAATTCTATTTGCAAAGAATATATTCGTTATCGTGCTGCTTTAGGTGATAAACGTTCTGCTTTAACTTTCTCAGAATATGCGAGAGCTCTATATTTACAAGAAAACATGGATATATCTATGATTGATGAAAAAATCATGACAGATGATGTAGCACTAGTAGCTGATGAGGTTGGCGAAAGAGTTCGTTAATAATGAAGATAGCCTTGAAAGGATTCCTTTCAAGGCTTTTTCTTTACACTAGAAAATAACTTATTTGTTAAAATAGTAGAAAAATAGAATTGATTATGTTAGAATAAAAGTATAAAAAGTAGACTAAAGTTAGAGGGGGATTCTTGATGACAAATGAAGAACAAATGAAATTAAATGATTTAGAAAATAATGGTGCCCAAAAAGGTTTTAGTGAACAAAAATCTAATACTATCTATGCACAGTATCTTAGATATCGCATATCATTAGAAGATAAGAAAAGTGCACTTAAATTTTCAGAATTTTGCAATTTTATGTATTCACAACAAAGTATCAATAATTCTAGTGTAGAAGAAGTAAAGGGGAGACGTATGTAATGAAAGATGTAGAGGAACAGAAAAAAACTTTAAATTTAGAGACGAGAGAGTTGCTAGCTATTATGGATATGATAGATGGAAATACGAGAGAATATGAAAATTATGTTGAAAATACATTAAATGAAAGCGAGTTTTTAGATTTACAAATTAAATTAGTTTCAGAAGTTAAACATCGGCTAATTGATATATTTAGAGATTAAATAAGTCTTGAAAATGCATTCAAGACTTTTCTTCTATTGTATATAAGGGGGGAAATTTATGTTTTTAAAAAAATGTAAAAATTGCGGTATAAAAATTCCAAGAAAAGCAAATTTCTGCCCAGGATGTGGACATCAAAAAAAGAAGAATATTGCTTTTTTCTTTTTAAAAATGTTAATCCTATTTTTATTCGTTCAAGTAATTACTACTTCTATACCAGCTATTCTTACTGGTTCTATTCTTCATTATAAATATGGGATAAATTTTGTTATAGAAGCAATTTGGGGAATGACAATTTTAATTGTTATGTTATTAAGTGGTAATTCGTATGTATTTACACAAAAAAGGGAAAAATTCTTTCAATCTTTAAAATTAGGTGCAGCTTTTTTAGGTATGACCTTTCTTATTCTGCCAGGATCTATTTCTTCTTTACAAGGAACGAGCATCTGGGTATGTATTAATTTAATCTTGTATTGTGCAGCCATAGGAATTACAGAAGAATTTTTATGTAGGGGCTGGGTTCAAAATGAGTTCTTAGAGAGATTTGGTAAAAATAGAAAACAAGTTATTTTATCAATTGTGTTATCTTCTTTTATATTTGGTGGAATGCATATTAGTAATATTTGGAATGCTAATCAAGGAGTTTTTGAAACCTTTTTGCAAGTAATTCAAGCAACTGCTTCAGGAGCTCTCTTAGGTAGTATCTATTATCGTACAAAGAATATTTGGACAGTAGCTTTTTTACATGGTTTCTATGATTTCGCTATTATGCTTGGAGACGTTAGTGTTATTAAATCTTGTACAACAGGAGAACCAACTCCTTCTATTGCTATGTATCATATATTTACTTCTCTTTTGGTAATTGCATTTTATGTTATTAGTTCTATGATATTACTTAGAAAGAGTACAATGAATAAAATGTTAGATGCTAATTATGAACAAAATGTAGAAGAATATTTAGCAGAGTCTAAATTTACTAAAAACTTAAAAATGGCCTTGATTATAGTAGTGATTATCTTCTTTTTACCATTTGGAAGTAATTTAGAAGGATATGAAGATTACTATATTTGTTATAGTTATGATGAGTTAGAAATTGGTGATTTTGATGAGCACTATTTCAATCGTCTTACTTATACTATCACATATGATACAACAGATATTATAACAGATTTACCACTCCATTATGAATTTGAGGTTTTCTATGATGATAAAATAGGTATTCAAAATAAAATAACAAAAGAAGTTATTTATTTAAATTATGAAAATATATATGGTTTTGAAGTAATTGATAATGAGGATACTTTTATTATTCTGATTTATGATTATGATGATGATTCAATCATCTATTATATGAAGATGTATAAAGAACTCCTTTCTAATGATTGGCAAACTTTACAGGCAATGAAAACATCATTTCAATCTTATAGTATGCCTAATTTAGGTAAATTGGGATATTTAACAGTAGAGGAAACTAATTATAAATATCCACTTATGATATCTAGTATGGGTGATTATTTTATCATTGATGAAGAAGATGATTTATATTTATTAAGATAGTATTATTACTACCTTTTTTGTACACAATTATGTGCATAAATTTGTAAAGAGAAAATAATCAGAAAAGATAATTGAAGTAAAAGAAGAGCAGTCATGATATAATATAGATGGTGATGGTATGAGTTTAGCTGATTTTTTAAAACCAAAAGACTTATTTTATCCTAATGTATTTTATGAGGGAGAATGGATTTTAGGGGGAGAATTTAATCCTGCTAATGTATATGAAGATTATTTATTATTAAATGCAAAAGTAGAGAATGGTGTTAATTGTTACCAAAGTTTTTTAGAAAAAAATTATTATAGGCCTTTAACTGATATTTTAAATTCTAATAGCTTATCCCATACCTTTTTTCCTAAAATAGTATTAACAGTTAATGATCAAGAAGGAAATAGGACTGCTAATTTTGCTATGAGCGTATTTGTCTATCAACAAATATTAGGCTTACTTTTTGCTGGAGATGCTCAAAATAGGTTTCAAGAATTTATAGGAACAGTAAATACTATCGAGGAGTGGATTCCGTTTTTAAAGCAATTATTAAAAGAAGATAGAAGAGTATACTTCGATGTTCAACAAAATCGAACAAAGTCTGCAAATTATGGAAATGTTTATCAATTATATTTAGATTATGTAAGACAATCTCAAAGCATGATGTCTTTTGATGAATTTCTAGATGGAAAAATAAGTGCTAGTACGAAACTTTTAGTATCTGCTAGATATTATCCAGAACTATTTAAAAAAGAAATTCCAAGCGAAGAATTAGTGAGTGCTTTTGATTATGATACTTTTTGTTTGGTAGCAGCTAAAAGTGCTTTAGATAGTTGTAGGACTACAGAAACGATTTCGAATTTAGTAGATAACTCTGCTGGTTATGTAAAGCTTTATTTAGATGCAGTAGAAAGAGTAAGACAAGAGAATCCTAATTATGATTGTGCTATGAAACAGCTTGATGAGAATGGCAATGTACATAAAATCAGAATACAAGATATTCAAAGAGAGTATGAGGCACTACTTGCTAGGCATCCAGAATTTTCTTTCATTATTATAAGTGAAAATGAGGCTTCTGCTTTATTACGTAAAGAAGGAGTAGAAAAAGCAGGTATAGATTGTTTTGATTTTAGTAAGAAAGATAATTCTGCAACTTTGGAAGCTATTTTAAAGAGATTAAAAGAGGATAGGGAATTAGCTGCTGAATGGGAGTTTATTAGAAAAGGTTCTGATGAATCAACAACTAGTATTCATCATTCCTCAGCCCTGTATCCTACGCAAGCTTTACCTGAAGATGAGAAGATAAGGCGGATGATTGTTGGTCGTGAATATTTAGAAAATAGTGATTATGTTTATAAAATTTATGGTATTCATAAGTTTGAAGGATATATAGGTTATATTTATCCAAACGGTACTGTTATTTTTGAAAAATATTACGAAAATATAAAAACTAAAAAGGTTGCATCTTCATCTGCTACCTATGTTATGCGTTTAGATAATTTTATGGAAATGTCAAAATTAAGTAAAACAGAAATTATTAGAATTATTCATAGGGATAGTGGAGCAAATGTAAAAAGAATCTTTCATAGAGAAAATATGGAAAGGTGGAAAAGCGATATTTTTAGAGTAATATCAGGAAGTGAGTATACAGAAGAAGTAATGAATTATATTAATGCGCTAATTTCCCGTAATGATTTGAAAAAAAGTGAGGTGAAGTCATGACTTTAGAAAACTACCTATTAGGGCATATCATAGAAGAGAAACCAATAATTGAAGAGTTATTAAAAATTGATAATGCTGTTCAAAAAACAAATTATACATATGCTACTTTTCTAAACAGAATAAGAAATGTCAAAAAATTAAATCTTTCTTTACCAGAACTTTGTAATTTTGTAACAGATGGAGATCCAGATACTGTATATAATATTTTAATTACTTCCTCTTTTGTTAAGGGGATTCATATTGATAATTCTTTTGTTGCTCTTAATAAGTGGTTAGTAGAAAGAACGAAGGAATATTATCAGGATAATAATAGAGAATTTAGTCTTTCTTTAGATATAGAAAAGGATTATAATAAATATATAGAAGAAGATACCAGTATTATTCTTTATGGGTTTGCCGAATTTGTAGAGGGAATGGAAGAAGTATTTCAAGATAAAAATATTGCTGTTATCAAAAAATAGAAAGAAGGAAATGTATGCTAGAAAATAAAGTTGCTATTATAACAGGCGGAACAAGGGGAATTGGTTATGCAATCGCTAAAGTGTATGCACAAAATAAGGCTACCGTTGTTATTCTTGGCTCTAGAGAAGAAAGTGTGTCAAAAGCTTTAGAAAAGATGAGTGTAGATGTTCCAAGTGCTCAAGTTACAGGATATTATCCAAATTTATGTAATGATGCTGAAATAGAAGAAACTTTTAGAAAAGTGAAAGAACAATATGGACATATTGACATTTTGGTAAATAATGCAGGAGTTTCTGCAAGAGATAAAATCTATGATTATAAAGTAGAAGATTTTGAAAAGACAATGGATTTAAATGTTAATGCAGTCTTTGTCTGCTCAAAAGTAGCAGCTAAGTATATGAAAGAACAAGGTGGGGGAGTTATTTTAAATACAAGCTCTATGGTAAGTATTTATGGACAACCATCAGGTTCTGCTTATCCTACTAGCAAATTTGCAGTGAATGGTCTTACAAAATCTTTAGCTCGTGAATTAGGACGCGATAATATTCGTGTAAATGCAGTAGCACCTGGTGTAACAAATACAGATATGGTTTCTGTATTACCAAAAGAAGTAATTGAACCAATTATTAAAACGATTCCACTTGGTAGGGTTGGGGAACCAGAGGATGTTGCGAATGCATTCTTATTCTTAGCCAGTGATTTAGCGTCTTATATAACTGGTGTAGTATTATCCGTAGATGGGGCAGCTATGAGTTAAGAGATACTTAGTATCTCTTTTCTTTTTTTTATGGTATACTAATAGACGAAAGAAGGTTTTCTATGCTTAGAGTAAGTAATGAATGGATTGACTATGAATGTTTAGATGCAGGCAATGGAGAAAAATTAGAACGTTGGAAAGATGTTATTTTAAGACGTCCTGATCCACAAGCTATGTGGCCACTTCTAGAGCGTGATAATAAATGGAAGAGTGCAGATGGTCACTACTTTAGAAGCAATCAAGGCGGAGGCCATTGGGAGTTTTCGAAGCAGTTACCAGAGTACTGGACAGTTAATTATAAGAACTTAACTTTTAAAGTAAGTCCTACTAATTTTAAACATACAGGATTATTTCCAGAACAAGCTACCAATTGGGATTTTATGATGGATAAAATAAAGAATAGTAATCGTCCTATTACTGTTTTGAATTTATTTGCTTATACTGGTGGTGCAACAATGGCATGTGCTAGTGCAGGTGCGATAGAAGTAGTCCATGTAGATGCTTCTAAAGGTATGACAGAATGGGCAAAAGAGAATCAAAGACTAAGTGGTTTAGAAGACTGCAAAATACGTTTTATTGTTGATGATTGTTTAAAATTTGTAGAAAGAGAAGCACGCCGTGGTAGAAAATATGATGTTATTATTATGGATCCTCCAAGTTATGGAAGAGGACCTAATGGAGAAGTATGGAAATTTGAACACAATATTCATAATCTAATTATGGCTTGTATGAAGATATTAAGTGATAAACCATTATTCTTTTTGATTAATTCTTATACAACAGGTATCTCTAGTACTGTTCTATATAATATTTTAAAAACAACTATGGAACCTAAGTATAAAGGAGTAGTGGATGCTGGAGAAGTAGGTCTTTCTATTACTAAGAATAATATGGTATTACCATGTGGAATCTATGGAAGATGGCAAGATGAATAATATTTTATATGAAGATAATCACATTATTGTAGTAGAAAAAAAAATCAATATTCCAGTACAGGAAGATGAAAGTAGAGATTCAGATTTATTAACTATCATTAAAGAATATTTAAAAGAAAAATATAAAAAACCAGGAAATGTTTATTTAGGTCTTATCCATAGGTTAGATAGACCAGTAGGTGGGATAATGGTATTTGCTAAAACTAGTAAAGCTGCTTCTCGTTTAAGTGAACAAATGCGTACTCATCAGATAAAGAAGAGATACTATGCAGTAGTAGAAGGTATTCCTAAAGAAAAAGATACTTATATTGATAAACTATATAAAGATACTAAACTAAATAAAGTAACTGTCGACAATAGGGGAAAAGAAGCTATTCTAAACTATGAAAGAGTAAAAACGTATAAAGGATATAGTCTAGTTGCTATTACGCTTAAAACAGGCCGTAGTCATCAAATACGGGTACAATTTAGTAGTAGAGGAACTCCGCTATATGGGGATCAAAAATATAACAAGAATGCAAAAGTAGGAGAACAGATAGCGTTATATTCCTATTATTTATCTTTTAATCATCCTACTACAAAGGAAAAGATGGAGTTTAGCTTACCATTACCAGATAGAAAACCATTTATTTATTTTAAAGATTGATTTATTAGGAGCATTATGAAAAAGGTGTTTGTAGTAGTTATCATATTATTTTTGTTTCCAATAGGAGTAGAAGCTTCTAGGGGATGTTGTTCTCACCATGGTGTGTAGTGCAGATGGTAGGCAAGTGTGTAAAGATGGTACTTTAAGTCCTTCTTGTACTTGTACTCCTCCAACTGTTTATGAATGTATGGATAGTAGTGCGAAAAATTATAATCCTAAAGCCAATAAAAGTAATGGAAAATGTACTTATTATGTAAAAGGATGCACAGACGAAAATTCTATCAATTATAATTCTAAAGCAGAAAAAGATGACGGAAGCTGTGTAAAAAAGGTTTCTGGTTGCACTGATGAAAATGCACTTAATTATAATAGTAAGGCAAATGTAGACGATGGAAACTGTGAGTATAGACAAGTAGAAATAAAAGATAATGTGGAAGAAAAAGATTCAAATTCTAATCAATTGCAAAGTACTAATGAAAATCGTTTGGATGATATAAAGGAAGAAAAAGTAGCAGATTCAGAAGATAGCGGTTCAGCTGCTATAAGTTTGGGAATTCTAGGAGTTGCAGGATATTTTATTGGAAAAAGCAGAAAAAATAAAAAATAAAATGAACATTTATATGTTCTTTTTTTATACCTAAAAGTTCTTTCTAAAATTTCTTTTCATATAGTAAAATAGGTGATTTTATGCGTCATAGATTTCATATGCTATTCTTATTGATATTAATGATTTGTACATTTTCCTTTTTAAAAGTAAGAGGGAATGAAATGCCATTAGCAGGAAAAATAATTTACTTAGATGCAGGACATGGAGGAGTAGATAGTGGTGCTAATTACAAAGCCATTTTAGAAAAAGATATTAATTTATCTATTGTAAAAATATTAGCACTCAAACTAGAATCTTTAGGAGCAACCGTTTATCTTACTCGTTATGGAGATTATGATTTAAGCAATATTGGGGTATACTATAGAAAGCAAAGTGATTTATATAATCGTGCAAAGATAATCAATGAAAGCGAAGCAGATATTTATCTATCCATTCATTTAAATTCCACTACTTCTTCTACTTGGTCTGGTGCTCAAGTGTTTTATGATGATATTCATTCTGAAAATATGAAAATAGCTGAAATTATGACAGAGGCATTGGGAACAAAAAGAGAAGTATCAGAGATAGAAACAATGTATTTTAATAGAAGAGTGAAAGTACCTGGAGTATTGATTGAAGCAGGCTTTTTATCAAATAGTAGTGATCGAGCAAAACTTGTAAAAGAAGAATATCAAGAGGAATTAGCAGATAAAATTGTTGCTGGCGTAATGAAATATTTCATCACATAAATTACACATAAAAGACATATTTTTTTCAAGTGTTTTGTGATATAATGTGATAAGGTGATAGTATGAGAAGTAATAAGGTATTTAAAACATTAGATGAACAAATAGATATTCTTCGTTCTAAAGGCCTTACGATAAATGATGAGGAGAAAGCAAAAGATATTCTGCTTAAGGAAAATTATTTCTTTATTAGTGGTTATAGACATCTATTTATGAAGTCTTATAATGATGGAAAATTTTTGCAAGGAACAACATTTGATGAATTATATGCTGTATTTCAATTTGATCGCCAAGTTCGTAATATTATGTTTAAACATATCTTGGTGGTAGAAAATAACCTTAAATCTCTCATAAGCTATGTAATGTCTAAAAAGTATGGATTTCATGAAAAAGATTATTTAAATATGAATAACTTTACACAAGATCCAATGCGTATAAGGCAAGTACATGATGTCATTGATAAGATGAAGAGACAAATAAGAGTCAATGGTAAGCAACACAGTGCAACTAACCATTATCTTAGCAATTATGGATATATTCCTCTTTGGATTTCTGTAAAAGTGTTATCTTTTGGTATAGTATCAGAACTTTATTCCATATTAAAGGAAGAGGAACAAGAAGAAATTTCAGATATTTATAAAGTAGATATTGCATCATTAAGTATTTATTTGTCTATTTTATCAAATTATCGAAATCTTTGTGCACATGAAGATATTTTGTATGATCATCGTACCCAGAGATCTATTCCAGATACGAAGTATCATTATCAATTAGATATCGAAAGAAATGAAGAGGGAGAATATATTTATGGGAAGAATGATTTATTCTCAGTGATTATTATTTTAAGGCAGATGTTAACGGAGGAAGAATTCAGAAATTTAGTTTATGAAGTTGGTTATGAAATTGACATATTAGATGGCAAATTAAATGTATTACCATTAAATCAGTTACTTAATAAAATAAGTTTTCCAAATACTTGGCGGAATATTTTAGATATTCATTAGGAGGTAATATGATAAAAAAATATGGTAGTTATGTACTAACAGTAATTCTATCGATGGCTGTTGGAGTTACTGGTACATATTTTATACTAAAGGATAAAGCGATAGGAAAAGAAATTACAAAAACAGTATCGGAAGTAAATATCACAGAAACAAATACGATTAAATCTTCTATTAAAAAGATTTATAAAGCATCTGTTTTAATAGAGGCTTATAAAAATGGAAGACTTGGTAGTAGTGGCTCAGGCTTTGTTTATAAACAAGATGATCAATATGGGTATGTTCTTACTAATAATCATGTAGTTGAAAATACTACTAGTGTGAAAGTGATTAATGTAGAAGGCGTTGAAGTAGATGCGATAGTACTTGGGACTGATGTCTATATGGATATTGCTGTTTTAAGAATTCCAAAAGATGCCATTTTACAGGTAGCAACAATTGGTGATAGTAGCAATTCTGAACTTGGGGATACAGTCTTTACAGTAGGCTCTCCAGAGGGAAGAGAGTATATGGGAACTGTTACCAAAGGTATTCTTTCTGGAAAAGATAGAGAAGTAACTGTTAAACTATCAAACGGTAGCTATATCATGTCGGTATTACAGACCGATGCGGCTATTAATCCAGGTAATAGTGGTGGACCACTTGTTAATATCAACGGTGAAGTAATTGGAATTAATTCTTTAAAACTTGTGGAAGATGAAATAGAAGGAATGGGATTCGCTTTACCAATTGAAGAAGTAATGTTATATGTAGATAGATTAGAGAAAGGTGAACAAATTACTAGACCAACAGTTGGTTTAGAGTTAATCGATGCTACTAATAGTTATTTACTTGGATATTATCAGATGAATGTGAATACAGATGTTACAGAAGGTGCTATTATTTATCGGGTAGTAGATAATTCTCCAGCTGCTCTAGCAGGACTTAAATCTGGAGATGTTATCATGGCAGTAGATGGCAATAAAGTAACAGATGTAACCCATTTTAGATATCTTTTATATAAGCATAGTATAGGGGAAGAAATGAAAGTTACTTATATTAGAGATGGTAAAGAAGCCACTCTTGTTGTAAAACTTACACAATAGATAGCGTATGCTATCTATTTTTTGCGTAAATACTACATTTCTGTTATAATATAGGCGATGTGGGAGGAATGTTTTTTGAAAGTATTAATAATTATTCCTGCTTATAATGAAGAAAAGAGTATTGTAAGTACTGTAGCTTCTTTAAAAAAAGCAAAAATAAAAAACGGAACTTTAGACTATATTATTGTTAATGATGGATCAACAGATAATACAAGAGAAGTGTGTGAAAAAGAAAATTTAAACTATATTAATTTACCAATGAATTTAGGAATAGGCGGAGCTGTCCAAACTGGATATAAATATGCTTTTGAAAATAACTATGATATTGCGATTCAATTTGATGGTGATGGGCAACATGATGCTAGTTATATTGGGAATTTAGTAGAAGAAATTGAAAAAGGAAATGATATTGTAATTGGTTCTAGATATGTAGCAGATTTAAGCAAATTTCGTTCTACTGCACTAAGACGTTTTGGGAGTAGTCTATTATCTTTTTTAATTAAGTTATGTACAGGTAAAAAGATATATGATCCAACTAGTGGATTTCGTGCTTCTAATAGAGAGGTTATTGAATTATTTGCTAATGATTACCCAACAGATTACCCAGAACCAGATACGATTGTAACAGTTATTAAAGGTGGTTATAAGGTATCAGAAATTCCTGTTAAAATGAATGAGAGAACTAGTGGAAAAAGTTCATTAAGTAGTCCTTTTAAAGCATCTTTTTATATGATTAAAGTAAGTGTTGCGATTATTGTATCTGGACTATCTCATAAGAGGAGGAAAAAATAATGCCACAAGAACTAATTATATTTTTGTTAATACTTTGCTCATTCTTCTTATTTAATATTTGGAGATTAGTAAGTAAAAAGAAAATTTTATTAAAACATGCTATTTCTTGGACTTTTCTAACCATAGCAGTAATGATAGCAACTTTAACTACAGACTATTTAAAGGTGATTTCTGATTTTGTTGGAATTCAAGAAGTATCTAATATGATATTCTTATTTGGGTTCTTAGTGTTACTTGTGGTAGCATTTAGCTTAACAACAACTGTATCTAAGCAAAAGATGGCTATTGTACAGTTAACTCAGGAGCTAGCTCTTACTAATAAAAGAATAGGGGAGTTGAACAATGATAAATCTAATAAAAAAGTATAGCACTTTTATAAAGTATATCTTTTCAGCTGGTACATCTTTTATTTTAGATCAAGGATTATTTCGTTTATTTTTACTATTTTTAAAGAAATCAATAGGAGATGCTAGTATCTTTGTAGCAACTGTATTAGCTCGTATTATTTCTTCTTTTTATAACTATTTAGTAAATAGAAATGCGGTATTTAAAACAGACAAAAAAGGAATAGATTCTACTACATTTGTAAAATATTTTTTATTAGTAGTAATTCAAATGGGAGTATCTTCATGCCTAGTATTTGTTGGTTATAAGATATTAGGAATAGATGAAACCTTTATTAAAATTCCAGTAGATATTTTTCTATTTGTAATAAACTATTTCGTTCAGAAGAAATTTATCTTCATTGAAAATTAGAGGGGATTATATGAAAAAAAATTGGTATCATATAAAATGTTTTCTACTCGCTATACTAACATCATTTGGTCTACTTGTAGAATTCAGTTTAAAAAAAGGAATGTTAACGCCAAGAATTAATAATGACAATTTCACTTTATTTATTATTGGATTATTTTTCTTTTGGTTTTATGAGAAATTCTTGAAAGAAAATAAAAAGAATCGAGTGTTTCAATTTTTAGCGCTTCTTTTTAGTTTCTTTATGGTATTTGGATATAGTTATGATGTGGTAGGGAATGCCTCTTTAGTGAATTCTAGTCTACAATTTATTATTATTTCTATCATTAAGTATATAGCGTTTTATTATATGTTCAAAACCACTTTACATTTGGTATACCAAACAATTATTACTTATAAGTGGAAAGAAAAAGTAACAAATTCAAAAATTAGTAAAATGTTTATGGAACATCCATTACTATTTTCATTTGCATTTATCTTTATTTGTTATATACCCTATTTAATTATATTTGCTCCAGCTGTTATGTGTTATGATCCAGCGAATCAAATAAAAGAAGTAATGGGAATTCATACTCGCTATATGGACAGTGTCATATTATTAGACCCAAATATGACTCTTACAAACTTTAATCCTATTATTCATACGTTATTAATTGGTGGATGTTTTAAATTAGGCTATGTTTTAGGAAGTGTAAATTTAGGATTAATGCTATATACTCTTATTCAAACCAGTATTTTAGTATTCGCATTATCTTACTCTATTTCTTATATGAAAAAAGAGGACGTTCCAACTAAACTACTTTGGTTAACACTTCTTATTTACGCACTTGTACCAGTATTTCCATTTTACGCTGTAGCAACTGTAAAAGATACCTTATTTAGTGCATTTATTCTACTTTACGTTATTCAACTATATGATATTATTAAGTATGATGGAACTAAGAAAAAATATATATTACTATTTATTACTTCGTTATTAGTAATATTTTTCAGAAATAATGGTATCTATACAGTACTTCTTAGTATGCCATTTTTATTAATTGCAGAAAAACAAAAGAGAAAGCCAATAACAGCTATTCTAGTTTTGTTATTAGTAATTCACATTGGATATGGTAAAGTTTTATTACCAAGTCTTAAAATTAGTAATACAAGTATTAGGGAAGTATTATCTATTCCATTTCAACAGACTGCTAGAGTAGTGAAATATCATAAAGAGAAAATCCCAGAAGAGGAAGCAAAAGTAATTGATTATCTATTAAACTTTGAAACATTAGGAGATCGATATGAATCCTATATTTCTGACCCAGTAAAGAATGAATATAATAAAGAAGCAACGAATGAGGATTTAATGAATTACTTTAAAGTATGGTTTAATCAATTCTTTAGATATCCAGTAGATTATATAGACGCTACGATTAGTAATGTATATGGATATTTTTATCCTAATACCTCAAAATGGTATATTTATTCAGATGTAGACGAAAATGAAAAACTGCCAGAAGCTGGTTTTGATTATCACTTTGTTTCGCCAAGATGGATGAGACAAATATTAAGTAATTATGGTAATCATTTTCCTTATTATCCAGTAGTTGGTATGTTTGTAAATATTGGATTTGTAGTATGGATTTATTTCACAATGGTAGGATTTTTGCTTGTTAATAAAAAGAAAAAGTATTTACCAGTATTACTTCCTGCACTTTCGTTAATATTAGTTTGTGTAGCAAGTCCAGTAAATACATACTTTAGATATGCCCAACCATATGTGTTTGCCTTACCAGTTACTATGTTTTTGCTATATCAGATTCTTACGAAAGAAAAGAAGAAGTATACAAAATAGGTAATAATTTCAAAAGAAGAAGAAATATACAATAATATTTCTTCTTTTTGTATATATTTATAGTGGTGATAAAATGAGTAAATATGTAATTATTAATCCAACTCATGGGGGGACTGACTCAGGAAAAGTAAGCGAAAGTGTAAAAGAAAGTGACTATACTTTAAAGATGGCAAATGAAATTAGTAGATTATTAAATAATGGTGGGATTGCAAATAAATTGCTTCGAACAGGAAATCAGACGATTTCAAGGGAAGAAAGAATTAATCAAATTGTAACGACTAGTCCAGATTCTAAAGATACGATTGTACTTTCTCTTGGGATGGATAGTGCAGATAGCGGAATTGAAGTTATCTATGCTTTAAGGAATACAGATAAATTAGCATCTACTCTTGCTACTAACTTTGAGAATAGTGGTTTTGCTGTTTCTAAATATTATGCTAGAAGACAACTTGGAGATACTAGTAAAGACTATTATGATATTTTAAGGGAAACAGGAAAAAGGGAATCTTTGATTATTGATTATGGCAATTTAAGTGATGCTACTTTCTTAGAGAATAATTGGCAAGAATTAGCTGCTATTACCGCCAAATCACTAGAGAATTATTTAGGAACGGTGGGAAACTTCTACACTGTAAAACAGGGCGACAGTTTATATAGCATTGCAACTAAATATGGTACTACTGTAGATGCTATTAAAACAGCAAATAACTTAGGAACGAACCTTCTTTCAATAGGACAAAAGTTACTTATTCCTGAGATAGTTGAGGAGGAGCCTACTACACCATCAGCTCCAAGTACCAATAATGTTTACAATGTAAAGAATGGAGATACTCTTTATAGTATTGCAGGAAGATACGGTATTACTGTAGATAGTTTGAAAACTGCCAATAATTTAACAAGCGATAATTTAAAGATTGGACAGAAGCTTGTAATTCCAAGTAGTAGTACTCCATCTAGTGGTTCTACAACCTATACAGTAAAATCAGGAGATACTCTATATGGCATTGCTTCTAAATATGGAATCAGTGTGGATGATATCAAAAAGGCCAATGGATTAAGTAGCAATCTTCTTCAAATAGGTCAGAAACTTACAATACCAGGTGGAACTAGTTCTACAACCAATACAACTTATACTGTACAAAAAGGGGACAATTTATATAATATTGCACAGAAATATAATGTGACAGTTGCATCTATTATGAATGCTAATAACTTAAATAGTACTTTGTTGCAGATAGGGCAAGTGTTGAAAATACCGAAATCTTCTTAAATTCTTGACTAAATTATGGATTCGTATTAGAATACTATTTCACAAAAGAGGTGCAATATGTATAAATTATTTAGGATAGTAAACCATAGAATTTATAATGAAGATGCCAAAAAAGATATAAAAATTGCTGCCATTAGTGATATTCACTATAGTCAATTAGTTACTCCTAAAGTGCTTGAAAGTATATTATTTAAATTGAATTCTTTAAATCCAGATTATATTGCTATTATAGGAGATTTACTTGATAGCATTGATGTATTACAGGATGAAAAGTTGGAAAATATTTTATTAGATTTTATTGATAGACTTTCTATCCTTGCACCACTTATTATTTCCTTAGGAAATCATGATATTAGTACAAAAAAAGATGGAAAATGGATTTTTGGATGGGCTGGTAGTTTTTGGGGAAAAGTAGCTGCTATGCCTAATGTAACAATAGTAGATAATGACGTTTATCAAGATGATAAAGTGTTTATTTCTGGCTATACTCAACCATTTGATTTTTATTATAAAGATAAGAAAGAACATATTCCAGTTATGATAAGTAGTTTGGAAAGTGCAAAGGAAAAGTTACTAAATCCAGTAGTAGCATTACCACGAATTTGTATGATTCATTCTCCCTATCAGTTAACAACTCCAGTGATTGCCAAATATTTTAAAGATTATGATATTCTTTTATCTGGACATATGCATGAAGGAATGGTGCTGCCGATATTGGATGATATTGTTAAGTGTAATTATGGCTTAATAGCGCCTTCTAAGTTTTTATTCCCAAAGAATGTTAGAGGAACTGTTCGAACTGATAATGGCCAATATTTAATTATTAGTGGTGGTATTACAAAGATTGCAGAAGAAAATCCAAAGATATTACATCCTGCGAATATCCTTTATCCAATGAGTGTAGAGGACATCACATTAACAAGTGATAAAGATAAGATTGCTTATCAAAAGAGAATAAAATACGAGAAATAGTGGAAAAATGTCTAATAAATTTGAAAAAAATGAAGATACTATGTAAAAAAAGTATCTTTTTTTGATATAATAGTTGCTATATCAATTTTAAGGGTGTAATGGCAACTTGGATATTAGTAATGATATAAGGAGGTATTTGGTATGGAAAGAAGTACAGAAGAGAAAGTAAATGGACTAGAAGAACTTTTTCAATATTACGAGGATGACTTTAGTAAACAAGAGAAACAAGGTGGAACAAATTATTATAAGAATAAAAAAGTAGTATCTATTGTGAAGAATCAGAATCATTATAAAGCCAAAGTAAAAGGACGTGATAATCATAGTTATCATGTAGATATTCATGTTCATTTAGAGGAAGGTTATGTAGACTATACTTGTGATTGTCCATGTGATTTCTCTTGTAAACATATTTATGCAACAATGTTAGGAATTAAAGATAAGGGATATAAAATAGTAGAATTAAAAGAAGAGGCAAAAGAGAAAAAGTTGACTGTTCTTGAAATGATCGAAAGAATACCAGCAGAGGAATTAAAGGAATATATTGTAGGAGATTTAGGAAAAGAAGCTGTCGCTTTTGATAGAGAGAGATTAGAACAATATTTTGCAAAATATTTACCAAGACAAAATTATAACTACTATTATAACAATTTATACAATACATTAATTTTAGATGGATATAACCATGATTTGTTAGGAAAATATTTAAAAAGAATTCAAGGTGTATTATCAAACGGAGAATATATAGAAGCATACTATGTTTGTAAGGCTATTATTGAAGCGGCTAAAGATACAGGAAATATCAATAAATGGCAAGAATTAATTAATAGTTTTCCAATGTTAGCGATGAATTTAAGAATTGTTTATAGAAAAGCAGATGAAGAATTGAAGACAACAATCAGCATTTGGATGAAGATATTAAAGAAGAAGAATTATTATGACTGCGCATATTTAGAAGATATTGTGTTGGGGATGAGATAAGATTTAATGAATTAATTTTGAAGTAGAGGTGTTGCTTATTATGGATAGTGAAATAGAATTTAGAAAAGAATGTAATGAGCTAATTAGAAAATCACGTGAAAATTCAAAATTAGATTATTGTCTATCATGTGGGAAAAAAGTATCTAGTTTTTGCAAATCTCATTCCTTGCCAAAGTTTGTATTAAATAGTATAAGTAAAAATGGTATGGTATATACTGCCAATAAATTTTTTGGTATTCCAATAATGGATAAGGATGCTGGAATAAAAACTAGTGGTCTTTTTAAAAGAATTTGCATTGATTGTGACAATCAATTATTTAAAAATTACGAAGAAGAAAAACAGTTGTTGCAACGCCCAACTAAGAAAATAATGGCTCAAATTGATTTAAAAAACAATTTAAGACTTTATGATAAAAGATTAAATGAAATAGAATTATATAAATTGTTAGTTGAAAGGACGACAAATGAGACACATTTATCGTTTCTTATGTATAAGCAACGTATTAATTTTTTAGATTTAAATGAAATAAAAATAGAATTTGATAGGGATATAAAAATTCTAAAAAAAGAGTCTACTTCTAGTTTTGAATTGATATATTGGAATGTATTAAATTATGTAACTCCTATTGCTTTTCAAGGACATATTGCTCTTTATGGCGATTTAAAAGGGAATATTATTAATGATATATATAGCGAATGTGAGAAATATGTAATCGAATATTTAAATATATGTATATTCCCTTTAAAAGAAAAAACTATAGTTATAATGTTTGTTAATAAGAAAAATAAAAAATATAGAGATTTTATAAAACAATTTAAAAATCTTTCTGAAACCAAAAAGCATCAGTTAATTTCGTTTATTCTATTTAATTATAGTGAAGATTACTTTGTTTCCCAAAGCGCTAAAGAAGAAATTGTTGATAATCCAATCTTGAAAGAAACTTCTCATCATATGACAGATATAATAGCATTAAATGAAGAAGTGGGAATTAAAATGAAAAAAGAAAAATTACAAGAGTTAAAAAAATATACTAAATTTCCAAATATATTGGATGAAATTCATGCTATAGTAGAATAAAAATAGAATATAAAAATCAGTTTTTAGTTAACTGATTTTTATATGTGTCAAAATTTAGATATATATAAGATAAGTCAGCAATTAATGCAGAATGCAATTGCTCTTTGGGCATAAATATACCATTAATAATGATTTTAAGTACAACTATTGAGATTAGAAATACAAAAATAATGCCAAGAGTGGAGCCAAGAATAACAGATATTTTTTGGGAATCTATTGTTTCTGTTTCTGGATTGTAAGCAATTTCTATGAATGATGATAGAGTTAATGTTAGGGAAACAATCCATCCTAAGAAATCAGAATTTATTTTTGTTGGTATTTCATTGTTATAGTAATCAATAGCAAGTTTTAAATCATTTTTTGTTCTATAATTATATTTTTTTAAGTTAGAGATTAAATTATTAATACGAATATTTTCTATTTGCTTACTATATATATTTAATTTTTCTGAAAGTTTTGTTTTTTTCTTTCTACTAATTGATTTTAAAACTTTTCTGTGATCATTGATTAAATATACAGTTACAACTGCCAATAATCCTATATAAATAAATAAATAAATAATAATCTATTAGTTTCTGAAAAATTAAATATTGATGATGTAATTGTTAGAAAAATAGCAGTAAACCAATATACTTTATTAAATTTATCTTTTTTTAAATTTTTTTTATATTCTTTTTCAATAGCTTTAAACATACAATCACCCCATAAATATCGATATTATAACAGAAAACAAAAGATGTATCAAATAGACTAGATGTTTTTTCTTATGAATTTAGCATGAAAAAATTTATAAGAATTTATGGAAAAACTTTATTGTTGCATAAAGGATAATACTATGATTATTTTTTTAGATATAGAAGATATTATATGTTCTCCTGTGTCATCATTTTGACTTTTGGAGTGCATTTCTTAAAAGTTATTCGTTTATCATTAGGATCTCTCCTATACTGAATTCCACTTGTAGCATCTATAAATGTTGTACTATCTACCATAATTAAGAATGTATAAGATATTAGATTAAAAGAATTATCTAATTTAATCCTACAAACTATATAATTCGCTAAAGGATTATTTTCACATTGTTGCATTACTCTATATTCATTTTCACTTAGACTAAAAGAATCTTCTTCGGTATCTCTAAGTGTTGTTTTTACTTCTATTAAAGTTTCTCCCAACCGTTCATCTAAATAATATAAATCATATCCAAATCCATTTTTTGCTTCTCGTGCAACTAAGCAGTTTCTGTTCTTATCTTTGATGAATTCATAAGTGTATAGTTCACCAATATTTCCAATTCTTTTATTCATAAAGGAAGATCTAGCTTCATTTTGCCCCATAATATTATTTAGAAAGGCGAATGTTTCTAATTCTTTGAAATATTCCCCCTTATATGCTCTACGATAAAGTGCTTTTTCTTCTTCTATGCTACCATATTCATCACTAGAACCACGCATGATATTTTGATTCTGTTCTACAAATCCCAAAAGCTGTTGTAGATGTGGATGTTTGGCCCATTCTGGTTTGTATTTTTCTAAGGCTTCTAAAAAGCCAGGATAAAAATGAGGAAATGAAGAAAGCTCTAATAAGTTGAAAAGATAAGCTCCATAGGCTGGCTGGATAGTAGAAGGAAGATTTTTATATATTTGGATTTGTCTATAGAAAGGTTCTTTTATATAGAAAGCTTCCATTAATTCTTTATTAAAAAATAATTGTGCATAATGATTTATTAATTCCTCTATAAAATCATTGACAAATTTATTATCAGGATTTTGCATTATATGAAGTTTTATTTTTTTCATTTTATCACACAGATTTCTAAATCCTTTTGAATTGACATTTATATATTGCATTTCCCTTAATACGTCTCTCCCTAATTGTATAAATTCTATATCACTCATAAAACACCTCTGATTGGCTTGTTATAATAGCACAAATTTGGAGGATAGTAAAATTAATTGAAAATAATAAATTTTATATAGACGTGTAAGCAAATTCTAAAAAAAGAAGTAGTGGCACTTCTTTTAAGGGATGACTTTAGAACTATATATTGAAATTATTTGCTTTTGATAGCTTAATAAATTATTAATTTCTTCTTTGTTCATTTTCTGAGTACTTAGGTTTTTGAAAAATTTATTTACTAAATTATATATTTTGTTTGAATTATTTACTATATTTTCTTTGGATACAGTATTAAATAAGATAAATAAATAATAGTAATTTAATTGGGTAATATTTCCATATTTTTTAATTTCTAAAAGTTCTCTTATGGATTTATTTTCTTTTTCTAATAACATTTTAATTTTATCATAAAAGTTATTTACTTCATCAAAAGCCTTTAAAAATTTAGTTCTTAAAACAGTTATTTGCTCTGGGTCTTTGAAGATTAATTTTTCTTTCGTTTTATTAAACTCTTTCAAAAGTATTGTGACTTTAGAATTGCTATAATCATTTGGAGTGAGTTCTTTTATTTCTTGGCAATAAAAGAGTGAAGCTAATTTAAAACTTATCATATTGGCAGTTCTTTTTTTGTTGATAGGAGGCAAAAGATGTTCAATATATTTTTGAGTTATATTTTTTTCATATTCTAATATTTTTATATCTCCTATTAGTGTCCACATTCTATATGTATTTTCTTTAATAGTAGTAGCATTTTTATTTAATCTTATGAAGTGCTCAACTGCACTAAAGCAATTGTTATTACTATCATCAATGCTTATTATGGTTAATTCATAATCTAGAATTCTTTTTTGCTCTTCTTGAGATAACTGCTTTTGGCTGTCAGACGATTTAACTTTGAAGTCATTTAATTTATATAGAACTCTTAAATCTTTAAGTGCATAATTTCTTTTGTTAGAGTGTTCTATTTCTCCATTCTCATTATAAAAGCTTTTGTCAAAAAATCCGATTAGACTTAGTAATCGTTGCTGTCCATCTACGACTTCTGTTATAGGCTTTTCTTTATTATAGTTAATGTATACAAGAATATTAGGGATTGCAATATTTAATAATACGCTTTAAATAATTTTGGATGCTAGTGAAGTATTCATACATTCATTTCTTTGATAATATGGACGTATATTATATCTATTCGTTTTTATTTCTTCAAATATAGTGGAAACTTTTTGACAATTTAAAGTATAAGAAAAATGATTTTTATATAATTCTTTCAAGTCATTTAAAACTCCAAATGTTTTTTTCTGTTCATCTTCTAAAAAGTATTTTTTCATGCTATATCCGCTAATAGATTCATAGTACTCTGCCACTGCATAATATTTTTTATATATATTCTGTTGATAATGCGATTGATATGCGTCAAAAAAGTGACAGGTTTCTTCTTTACTAGCAAAATGTTCTAAATATTTCATAAAATCAAAGTTTTCTGGATTTTCTAAATTCTCTTTTCTAATTATAGAAATTAACCAATAGGTAGCGTCTATAAATGGTTTAGTTTGAATATTTTTATAATTTTCCCATTTTTGTGTAGTAATTAGTTTATTATAAATTAATAATACATTTAGCACAAAATCTTGAAATAGCTTATTTTTATCTAAGTTGTTTATATTAGGATAATAGTTTTCATCCATTCTAGTTTGAATATTTTGTGCATGACTAAAATTATAGATATTAGAATAAGTAGAAGCTATTAAAAGCCTACAGTTTAGTAAAATATTATCAATTTTATTTTTTTGCTTTCTCCCATTAAATTGTTTTAAAGTTTCTAATATGGAAAGAAAATTTTCTTCTTTGTTATTAATTTTTTCTCTAATTTTCTTGGTAATTAAATCATCAGAAAATTGTGCTTTTTGAAGCTCTTCTTTTTCTAATTTTAATCCAGTATTATATAAAATGTGTAAGTATCTTGTTATTTCTAGTTCTTCTGTTGAATTCAATGTTTTATTTTCATTATTATAACTGTAATCTATAAAATGAATTGGTTGACTATTGCTGAAAAAATCTTTTTCATCATTAGTTAATTTTTCATAAGTCTTTCCTGTTAAAAATTTTAATTTTTTCAATCCTTTATCGTTGAGTTTAAGATTATTACTGCAAAAATTAAGAATAGCATTATATCTGTGATAGCCATCTATAATAATGGTATGATCTGCACAAACAAATTGGACAATAGGTTCAAGAGAGCACCTTAAAAAAATGCTTTCTATGTAACTTGTTTGTTCAGTAGTTGACCATTCACTAAAGGTTTCAAAGGGTCTATTAATAATATTGTTTGAATTGTTTTGATATAGTGTAAATGGTCTTATATCATGTGTTTGTAATTTTAAGTTTCCAAATATTAAGGCGTGCAGACTAATTTCATTATGGTTTTCTTCATTCATTATTATCTCTCCTTTGGCGGTTTATACTATCATATAATTAAAATTGTTAAAACCGCTTATATGCAAAATTTTGTTACATAGTATACTTAATTGGTATATAATGGTATTTATAAAATAAAGTGAGGTAGTAGTTTGAATAATAAGAAGAAAGAAAATTTCCAATTTTGTTGTGTTATTAGGTTAATAAGGGAAGAAAATGGCTTAACATTGGAAACTTTAGCGGGGAAAGCAGGTTTAAATGAAAAGCACATTGGAAGAATAGAAAGAGGTGAAATTTGCCCAACCTTTAAAACATTTGCACGTATATGTAATGGTTTTGAAATTAATATGACAAGCTTTGCACTGAAAATGGAGAATAATGGACATTATTGTCAAAAAGAGGTTAGTAACATGGAAAAGGAAGCCTTTGATGAAAAATTTGAAACTATAATAAAAAAGCTTTTATATAAAAGCTTAATTGAAATAAGAAGAAAAAAAGGACTAACTCAAATAGAAGTAGCAAATTCTGCCAATATTAATAAGACGTATTATTGTTTTATTGAAAAAGGATATTCTAACCCAACTTTGAAGAAATTGTTAAAATTGTGTGGTGTGTTAGAAATAAGCTTTTTTGATATTTTGGAATGTGTTGAAATAAAAATGGCACGTTTGAATTGATATCATTAAATAATGGTTTTAAACACTCTTTTAGATTTTTGTCATAGACTATGGTGAGGTGAATTTATGTCTGAACTTAATATAGAAGGAATTGTGATTGATCCAGGTCATGGTGGAGAAGATCCTGGTGCGGTAGGAAATGGGATATATGAAAAGGATTATACTTTAAAAATTAGTCAATATATGTATGATAGATTTAAGGAATTAGGAATACCAGTTAAACTTACTAGGAATACAGATGAAACAGTTAGTCCAAGCGAAAGAACTAAAAGAGTGTTAAATGCTTACGGTAATAAGGATGATGTAATTGTAATTAGTAATCACTTGAATGCAGGAGGGGTGGAGGGCCCTTGTGGTGGGTACTTAACTGGCTTTGAGATAAATAATATAATTAATGTATAAGAATATATGGTTTATTGACCACTTTTGCGCATTTAATTCTAAAAAGTGGTCGATAAATTGATTTTAAATGAAAGATAAGAAATTGATATGACTAAGTTTTAGAAAAAATTAAATACAATCATCTTTATAATTTTTTAAAAATATAAAAAAGTAGTAACTTAGTGTTATAATCAAAAGTGAGGTGAAATTATGTTAAAAATAGGAACTAAAGAATATTATGAAGCTTACGCTAAAATTTCTTTGATTGATATTTATAATCCAAGATTAAATAATGCTAAAATTTTAGGAGTAGAATCACCAGATATTCAAGATGACAGTAACGATATTGGAATAGAAGTAACTAGAAGTTCAACAAATACAGAATGTATGGCTGATGCAATAGCAAACAATTTTTTTAATAGGAATTTAAGTTTATCTAGTTTAAAAAAAGAAGTAAGTGCAAAGTTTAAAACGTTTCAAGGAGAAATTGGACAAATTGATGGAGTAAATTATGTTTCACCAAGTAAGGGATTAACAGATACTAAGATTGAACTAGATAATATAAAAAAATCAATAAAAATAAAAAGTAGAAAGTTTCAAAAGAATTATAAAAAATTTCAAGAAAATGATTTGTATATTTTTACAGGAGATTCATTTATTGAAAAATATGATATAGAAGATATTATGAAAGATAAAGATGTGTATGCAAACCCTTTTGATACTATTTTTATTAATTGCATTGATAAAATTTTTGTATGTACTTCAAAGGAATTTAAAGAAATAATGATAAGTGAAGAAAACTTGAAAAAATACAAGAAGGATGCATTAAATTATATGGAATAATTACCTAAATGTGATTAAACAATAAAAAATAGAATGCAAAGATGTGATAAAAAATGCAAAAATATTTACAATAACGTGATATAATAATATTGAAAGGATGATACTATGAAAAGATTTATAATGGATAAACTTATCAATTGGAAAAATAGTAAAGACAGAAAGCCGTTGGTTTTGAAAGGTGCAAGACAAGTTGGAAAAACATATATTTTAAAAGAGTTTGGTGAAATGAATTATGATAATGTTGCATATTTTAATTTTGATCATGATGATGGTTTAGCAAATCTATTTATAAGTACTAAAGATCCAAAAAGAATTATTGAACAATTATCATTGGTGGTTGGTAAAAAGATTAGTCCAGAAACAACTTTAATTATTTTTGATGAAATACAAGAATGTCCTAATGCTTTAAATTCTTTAAAGTATTTTTGTGAAGAAACTCCAGAGTATCATGTAGTATGTGCAGGTTCATTATTAGGAATTAGGTTATCAAAGACTTCTTTTCCAGTTGGGAAAGTAGATTTTCTAAATTTATATCCTATGACTTTTAGTGAATTTTTAATAGCAGATGATTGTGAGAATTTAGTAGAATGTATGAGAAAGACAACAGAGATAGCTGAAATACCTGAAATATTTGAATCACAACTTATAGAAAAATTAAAAATTTATTATATCATTGGTGGAATGCCAGAAGTAGTAAATAGTTGGGTAAATGATAAAGATATTGAAAAGGTTAATAAGATACAGCAAAATATATTAGATTCTTATGAAAATGATTTTTCTAAGCATACAGAACCTAGCGAGGCAAATAAGATTTCTATTATTTGGAATGGTGTTCCGTCACAACTAGCTAGAGAAAATAAAAAGTTTGTATATCAAGTAGTAAAACAAGGAGCTCGTGCAAGAGAATATGAAGGGGCTTTAAATTGGTTAAATGATGCTAATTTAATATCTAAGTGCTATTTAGTAAGTAAATGCGCTTTCCCTTTAAAAGCTTATAATGATTTATCATCATACAAAATATATATGAATGATATAGGGCTACTTAGAAGAATGTCTAAACTAGATAGTAGTATTATTTTAGAAGGTAATAAATTATTAGAAGAATTTAAAGGTTCATTTACAGAAAATTATGTTAATAATGTATTAAATTATTTATATGAAGAAAGTCCTAATTATTATACTTTTGATAGAAATGAAATTGACTTTGTAATACAAAGAAAGAATAAAATAATTCCTATTGAGGTTAAATCAGATAAAAGTACAAATCATAATAGTTTAACAAAATATAATGCAAATAATGATAATGAAATATCTTTTAGATTTTCTTTAAAGAATTTAACTAAAGATGGAAAATTAGTGAATATCCCATTATATTTTATTGAGTATATTGATAAATTGAATATTTAGAAAAACTGAAATGTTTCTGAGAGTGGTGAATTTATCTTTATTTAAACAAGTATACATTTTTAATATGTCATTATTTTTGAAAATAGGTTAGGATGTAGGACTTTGGTACTATGTTTGTAGATTTTATGTAGAAAAAAGATATTTAATTTAGTATTGATTTTATATTGGCAAGTGTTAAAATATGATACTATATGCAAATATATTGAGGTTGAGTGAGAGCTTTACCTCTTTTTATAATATTTCAATATCCCACTTTTTTTGATTAAAGATTAAATGTGGGATATATTAATTTGTTATTTTATAAGGACAAAGTAAAGATTTAAGATTATTTTGGGATAGATTTTGCAAGTGCAAAATAAGTTTGGTACCACATAAAATATTTATTTTTAAAGGGAAAAGTAACTATTGAGATGCCATCATCTTATCCTGATATAAAATTTAATGTTGAAATTGCATTCTTTTGGGATTTTCAGCAAATTGAATTTTTAGAAAAAAAGAAAATATATGATATAATTAATTTGAGGTGTGTAGTATGGATTTTAGAAATCAAATTTTAGAGGATATTCATGAATATCAAAAAAAATATCCTAACATGAAAAATATTCAAAAGGATGAATGGGCATTTAATTTTTGGATATTAGATAAGTTTTTTCAAATAGACGAGGAATTGGTAGAATTAAATATAGTTGATTATAAGGATTTAGGTATAGATTGCTTTGCTTATTATGAAGATACAAAGGAATTCTATTTGATACAAAATAAATTTTATTCAGATTCGACTTCTCTTAATACATCATATATAGAAGATGATTTTTTAATTAGACCATTTAATGCATTGAAAGAAGGAACATACAGAAAAAACTCTGAATTACAAAAAATGTTTACAAAATATAAAAATGACTCTAATTTTTTCGTTTATTTACAAATATATGTAACTAACAATAATGTTAGTGAATCGGTGCGAGAAAGTATTAGAAACTTTAATCAAAACCATGTGAAAGATCATGTTAAAGCAGAATTATATAATTTGGATGATATTCAAGAAAAATATTTCGGGGAACCTATTGGAAATAAAATAAGTTTTGAGTACACATTAAATACAATTAATAGAGGTACATTTTTAAATGTTGATTCAGAAAATTATCCATTTGATTTACCATTAAAGGCGAGATATGTTTTAACTCCCGTTGCAACTTTGTATAAAATGTATAGAACTGCAAGAGAGAAAGGTTATCCACTGTTTGATGCTAATATTAGAGAATATCTTGGTAATAAAGGAATTAATAAAAGTATATATAATACTTTGATGGATGAAGAAGATAGGAAAAACTTCTTTTATTATAATAATGGAATTACAATCGTTTGTAAGGAAATGACAAAAGCTAATACAACAAATGGGGTATTACATTTTGATGTAGTTAATCCACAAATTGTTAACGGATGTCAAACTGTTAGCACTATTTATGAGGCATTGAGTGGTAGTAATCCTGAAACATTGGAGAAAGAATTTCAAAACACTTTTGTTTTAGCAAAAATATTGCAGGTTGATGATTCTGTAGAGCAAGAATTGCTATATAGAAACATTGTTACATATAATAATTCACAAAATTCAATTGATCAAAAAACTTTTGTTGCTAATAGCAATGAATTTTTAAGACTGCAAAGAGATTTTGAACAGAAAGGATTTTTACTTCTTATTAAACAAAGTGATAAAAATAAGTTTAGTAATAAATATAAAACTGCTACTACACTTATGAATAAAAATAAAGAATTGCAAGAAAAGTATTCTTTAGAGTTAAATAGTGTTTCTGACTATATGATTTCATTAGATAAATTATTACAAGTAATCCTTGCGTTTATAAGTGGAGGCCATCAAGCATACCAGAAAAAAAGTAATTTATTAAAGGTTGGAACAGAACAATACAGGCTAGTAATGGATTTTATAAAAAATAATAATGAGGTAACAACAAATGCGATATTAAATTTATATTTATTTTATTTAAAATTATATAAACAAAAGAAAGAAACCGAAAGTGGTGTATTTCCAATACCTTATTATTCATTAGATTTATTTTATCGTTATGGATGTGATTATCAACCTGGAAAAATTTTGGAAAAGCTTTCTACTAAAAACCAAATTGACTATTTTTATAAGGTATATTATATGGCTACTTTCGGATATACATCATACTATACTAGAGAAAATGGTGTGGGATATAATACAATGATTAAACAAGCGATTGAGTATGAAAAATTGAAAGAGTATTATTTAAATGCAATTGAAATGAATAATCTTTCTTAACTAAAAAGGAGACTAGTATTTACTAATCTTCTTTTTGCATGATATTTTCTAGCTCTATCCCAATTTTTTTGATTATACCAACTACTAATGCATTTCCCATCATAAAATATCTCCTTTTTTCTGTCATACCTGTATTAGTCCAATTGTCTGGAAATCCATTTATTCTTTCACATTCAAGTGGGGTTAATAATCTTAATCTATTAGTTTTATAATCTTCAATTACATGAGATGTTCTTCCTAAACCACTTTCAGATGTTAACATAGTTCTAGCAGGCATATTTAAATTATCTGGGAATGCCATTTCGCCTTCTGAGTACATATATGGCTCACCATTAGGCTTTATTCTAGGAATTCTTTTATTACCTTTTAGATATTTAAACTTTTCTATTTTTTCTTCACTTAAAAAGTATTTCTCATCAACTTCTTTTTTTTCTCTAATTTTTTTTAAAGGATATATTTCATTCCAATTTGGCTCTAATTTAGAAGTATAGATTTTTCCGTCACACATTACTCCAGAATTAAAAAATTGCATTTTGAAGTTATCACTAACATCTGCTAAATCCTTGTAAGATTCTTTAGAAATATTTGCCATATTATAATCTAATTCTGTATCCTTCACAGGAAATTGTTTCGAAAATATTCCATAGTTCATTATAATATCTTTCATATTTAGTTTTTTCATTTTTTTATAATAGTTAGTTGATTTATGGTATGCGATTATATAGGCTCTTCGTCTTCTTTGGGGTTCCCCATATTCTCCAGCATTTATAACTCTCCACTCTACAGCGTAGCCATTATCATAAAGACTTCTCAAAATAACTCCGAAATCTCTACCCCTTTGATTTGCAGGAGAAATAAGCAATCTATCAACATTTTCTAAAAATAAGAAAGGTGTTTTTTTAGCCTTTATAGTATCAATTATAGCCCACCAAAGAACTCCTTTTTTTCCCTCTAATCCTTTGCTTCCAGACAGAGTTCTAGCAACAGAATAGTCCTGACATGGAAATCCACCAACTAATAAAGAGTGGTTAGGTATTTTTCTTTTGTCAACTTTAAATATATCAGTATTGGATACATCTGTTTCGCCAAATCTTTTTGCATAGCATTCAAATGCATCTTGAGATTTAGTAGCTGGTTCCCATTGATTAGCCCATACGAAATTCCAGTTTCCATTTTCAATGACTTTATTGTTTTTTAGTTTAACATCATTTAATCCACATCGGAACCCTCCAACACCTGCAAAAAGCTCTATAACAGTTTTCTCCATGATATAATACCTCCTGATTGTTGTTTAAATCTTCTATTTATATTATAATATAAATGAAAAAAAAGATCAAGTTTCAACTAATATTATTTTACATTATTTTAATTAATAAAACAAGATCGAAAGGAGAATTTTATGAAAAAAGGAAGATTATATAACAGGCAAGAAATAGAAATTATTTCTAAATCCGCAATTGGTAAATCAATTAATGATATTATGAACGAAGAAGTTGTTACAATTGATGATGGTAATGTTTCAAATAAAGGTGGATTAGGACAGTTAGTAGAACAATTTTTGTTTGGTATTCAAACTAATAGTGATTCAGAGCCAGACTTTATGCCTGCAGGAATTGAACTAAAAGTTACTCCTTATAAGAAATTAAAAGATGGTAAGCTATCAGCTAAAGAAAGACTAGTTTTAAATATAATTGATTATATGAGCGAATATAAAAATAGCTTTGATTCGAGTCATTTCTGGTTTAAGAATAATACAATTCAGGTATTATGGTATCTATGGGAGCCTAATAAAGATGTAAGAGATTTAAAAATTACTCATGAGAAGTTATTAGAATTAGCTAAAAATGAAGATTTAAAGCAAATAGAAAAAGACTGGAAATACATAATTGGGAAAATTAAAGCTGGTAAAGCTCATGAAATATCCGAAGCAGATACAATGTACCTTGGTGCCTGCTCTAAAGGAGCAAATGCTAGTTCATTACGGCAACAACCTTTTAGTGATATTCAAGCAATGCAAAGAGCTTTCTGTTTTAAAAACTCTTATATGACTCAATTAGTTAGAAAGTATATTGGAGATTATTCTAATGTAGAGAGTATTTTATCAGGATCAAATCTATTATTTGATGATTATGTTAAAAGTGTAACGGATAAATATATTGGGAAAACCATTGCTGAATTAAAAAAGATGTTTAATGTGCTGGGAAAAACAAAAGATGATTGTAGTAGAATAGTTAATAGAATGTTTAATTTAAAACGAGGTTTAAATGATACTGAAGAATTTACAAAAGCAAATATTATTTCTAAAGTCATAAGAGTTGAAGAAACCGGAAAAATAAAAGAAGATATTTCTTTTCCAGCCTTTAAATTTAGTGAATTAATCAGAGAAACATGGTATGAATCAGAATTGAAAAATCAACTAGAAACCACAAAATATATTTTCTTTATTTTTAGAAATAATGGTAACGATTATGTTTTTGATGGATTTAAAAAATTTAATATGCCAGAAATAATTATAGAAGATATTATTAAACCATTTTGGATTGAAACTGTCAATACAATTAAGAATGGTATTAAATTTACTGTTAAAGGTAACAAAATTTTTAATAACTTACCTGGTGTTTCGCATAATGGATATATGCATGTTAGACCACATGCTAATCAATCGGCTTATAAATTGAATAATGGTGTTGTCAAAGGTAATATATCAAAGGATGGAGATATATTACCAAATGGCGAGTGGATGACTAAGCAAGCATTTTGGTTTAATAGAAGTTATATTGAAAAAATTATAAATGAGTAATAAAAGGTATTTAGAAAAACTTATGCTATAATGTAATAAAATATGATATAATAAATTTAATAAAAAAAGAGGCGCTAGTACAGGCTTTATTTAGAAGTTTTTGTAGTGGCGTTTTTTAGTAGTAAGGAAGTGGTAAAATGCATATTTCTGCATTAGAAATCAAAAATTTTAGAGGGATAGACATTGATATAGATAGAATAGAAGATGTCGTAACTATTATTGGACAAAATGATAGTGGAAAAAGTAATGTATGTGCAGCTGTACTTAAAGTTTTAGATTATGCAAAAAGAAGAGTATCATTTACAGAAACGGATTCAACATTATGTAATAGGCAGGAAATATTTATAAAAATAAAATTAGAAATAGATGATTTATCATTAGAGCAATTGGCACAGTTGCATGAAGTAATTCATGAAAAAGATGATAAAAAATATGTGTATATGCAATTAACATCTACTTTTAATATCGATGTATTACTTTATGAAGATGTATTATTAATCGGCGACCCTGAAATGGATTATAAAGAGTATAGTATAACTAAGCAAAATCCAATTGATAAGGTTTTGTCTGTAATTTATATAAATCCAACGTATGATACTAAGGGCGAAACGAGACACTTTTTTGAATATAAAGAAGCAAAGCATATAGAAGAAAATACAAAATTAAGTGACGAATTTGAAAAGTCTTTAAAACTATTAGGCGAAAATATAAAAAATGAGAAAGCTTTAGCAGAAATTTTAGAAGATATTAATAATTTAGGAAGTTTTGAAAAAATGTTTGACGGTATTTCATTTGAATTAACGCCAAATATTAGAACAGATAATATTTATAAGTCATTAGAAATATCAACACTAGATAATAATGGTAATATACTTAATAATATAGGTGATGGTAAAAGCAAAATCTTTTCTATGCTTTTAAAAGAAAAAACATATAATGATGACAAAAAGAAAATAATAATTGTTGAAGAGCCTGAAAATCATTTGTATGTACTTTTACAAAAATTTTATATAGATTCTTTGCTATCATTTAAACCATGCCAGATGATTATAACAACACATTCTCCACATGTAGTAGATTTCGAAAAAACTAATCAAATTATTAAAATTAAACGTTATTATGATGATTTAAATGAAATATACAGAAGAAGAATATTTCAATATAACATTGATAATGAAGAATTTAAAAAATATGGTTATCTAATTAATGTTGAAATAGCAGAGATGATGTATTATGATAAAGTTTTGTTAGTTGAAGGTGAATCTGAAAAATATTTTTATAGTCTTTTATTATCAAAAGATAAAAAATTTAGAGATATTATTTTTGATAACAAAATAGGTATTTTTTCTGTAAATGGAATTGCCTTTGAAAAAACTAGAGAATTACTAAAATCTCTTGGAATAGATATTTATATAAAAACAGATAATGATATATTTAAAACTAAAGCTAAAAATAAAAAATGGTTATATGCAGGAATTTCTAGATGCATTAAGTATTTAGATATTGATTCACAAGAAGAATTGAAAAAAATGTTATCATTTGAAAACCTTGAAACAAAAAAATTTCAATTTGGTAATAGACAAAACAGAATACCGGTAATAGAAGAAAAAATGGATGAAATATGTAAACTGTTTAAGAAAAATAAAATATTATTATCAAATCATGATTGCGGATTTGAAAAGGATTTTTTAGATTATATTAATTACCAAGAGGATGATTATGTTGATGTAATGACTAATTTAAAAAATGCTAAACTTATGAATTTACATACATTTATTACTGATAAAAATATTGATATTTGTATCAACGAAAATAACAAAGATTCTATTTTATTAGGATTTATAAAAAATGATTGATTTAGAGCTTAAAAAGAATTTAGATGAGCAGCAAAAGGTAATAATTGAAGACACTCATAAGTACTTATGTGTATCAGCATGCCCTGGTGCAGGCAAGACACATACTTTAGTAAATAAAGTGAATTTAGAATTGCAAACTTTAAAAGAATTTCAAGGTATAATCGCGTGTTCATTTACTAAAGAATCGTCAAAAGAAATTAAGGAAAGGTTAAGAAAAATTAATAGTAATATAGATAATTGTTATATAGATACAATAGATTCATTTATCATGAACTTAATAATAAAGCCCTTTTTGAACAGATGTTTATTTCAAAAAGGAATAATAGACGAAAGAATTGAAATAAAATCTACAGTAATTGATAATAATAAAGATTTAATTAATTATACTAGGTTATATGACAAAAATATAGAAGTAAATAGGAAAGCAAAGGAATATGCTAAAAATTGGCTAGAGATTTTAAAAAAGGGAATCTACAGTATTTCTTTTCCAACATATATGTTAGCAGAAATTATAGTCAAAATGAAATTGTTTAACCAATTATTTTCAATAAGATATCCGACTATATATATTGATGAAGCACAAGATTTAAATTATTTTCAACATAGGTTGCTTAAAGCTTTAAAAGAAAATAGTAATATAAATATTGTTTTATTTGGAGATCCTAATCAATCAATTTATCAATTCAGGGGAGCAAGACCAGAACTGTTCAACAGCTTAGTAAAAGAAGATTATTTTTTGAGAAAAATAACTTTAAGCGTAAGATGTCACCCTAGTATATTATTTTATGCTAATAAAATATTTGATAATAGTATTACTAAAAAATTTGATGTTTCACATGTTCAATTAATTGATAAAATTGATTTGGATTTATTGAAACAGTTAGAAGATGAAATATTTATATTAGTTGAAACTAATGATAAAGCAATAGATTTATATGAACAATATAAGGATAGTTTTGATATTCTTTATTCAAAGAAATTGGATAAAATGCCAAATGATTATAACTTAAATCAGCATATATTAGATGAATTGATTAAATATTATTTAAATTATGATAATGTAAATGACAGATATAAATATCCAATAGAAGATTTGATGAATTTTTTGCGAACCATTTCAGATAAATTAAGAAATAAGGATTTTAAAATTAGTAATAAGAGCTTTCATGAATTTATGACTAATTCAATAGCTATTTTAAATATTGATGTATCTGAAGAAACTATTAATATTATAGAAGCAAAACTTATGGACGAAAAATATAAATATTATTATTATATAGTGGAAAAAAATAATAAAATAATGACTATACATTCTTCAAAGGGACTTGAAAACAAAAATGTTATTATATACTTAAGTAATACATATAAAATTGATGAAATATTCAAAAATAAATTGTTTGTAGCAATAACAAGAGCTAAAAATAATGTTTTTATTTATTGTGAAGGATTGCCAAATGTAAAAAATTATATCATTAACTTATTAAATTGTTAATAAAAAATGATTATAATATAAAATCAGGGAATTAATTAGTCATGTAGATGATATATAGTTATAATTGTTAGTAATAAATTAGACTTAGATTTCACAGATAATAATTATATTGATGAAAAAAACAAAAAAAACATTAAGAAAAATAGTAGAATAATTCAAGAAATTTTATGATGTTTTCATTTTAGGTAAAATGATATAATTAGTATACTATGGAATTTTTATATAAAACAATCAGACTTGTAGAAATACAAGTTTTTTTGTTGCAAAAAGAAAAGGGGGAACATTGTGAATAACACATTAAAAGAAGGAATAAATTTAAACAGTGAGGGTGAAAAAATAATGGATTTACAAGAAAATAATAATAAACAGGAAATATTCAAAAAATTAATTATTCAGTATTTAGTGGAGCAAATCATAGAAAAGTAGGTTCTGATGGTTTGCTTCTTTTTATAACTTATGTTATGATGCACTTATCTCAAAGAAGTTAAGTGCTAAGTAAAGGAGGTAAAATGAATTATAGTTACTTAACAGAGATTAATTACAATGTAGGTATTTATATAAGACTTTCGCAAGAAGATAGAGATAAGAAATATGAATCGGATAGTGAAAGTGTTATTAATCAAAAAGAAATATTGAAAAACTATTGTTTAAATAATAATTTTTATTTAGTTTCTGAGTACGTAGATGATGGATATAGTGGCACTAATTTTGATAGACCGGGATTTAAAAAAATGTTAGAGGA
Organism: uncultured Bacilli bacterium; assembly: GCA_964018915.1. Taxonomy (GTDB): domain Bacteria; phylum Bacillota_I; class Bacilli_A; order RF39; family UBA660; genus UBA5578. The sequence goes on from CAXHRJ010000002.1 coordinate 358,875, forward strand.
TATTCATGATAAGAAAATTAATTGTGTAATTGTTAAAGATTTATCAAGACTAGGAAGAGATCATGTCATGACAGGATATTATATTGAAACATTTTTTCCCGAAAATAAGGTTAGATTTATATCAATAGTTGAAAATTATGATAGTATGAAAAATCAAGCAAGTAATGATTCTTCGACTTTTATTATTGCTTGTAATGATTACTATAGTAAACAGAATTCATTAAAAATTAGAAATGTATTAGATTCTAAAAGAAAAGATGGAAAGTTTATAGGAAGTAAACCTTGTTTTGGATATATGCGGGATCCTGATGATAAAGGTCATTTAATAATAGATGAGAATGTAGCAAAGTATGTAAAAAAAATATTTGAATGGAGAGCTAATGATATAGGGATATCAGAAATTGCTACTAGACTTAATAAAATGGGAGTTCTAACACCAAGTGCTTATAAGAATATAGCATATTCAAAAAGATTAAAGAACAAAAGTTCTTGGTCTATACATTCAGTTAAGAAAATTTTACAAAATAGAATGTATACTGGGGATATGGTACAACATACTCAAACTAATATAAATTATAAATCTAAGAAAAAAATAACTTTAGATCCAAGATTATGGATTGTAGTTGAAAATACTCATGAACCTTTAGTTGATAAAGAATTATTCAAATTGGTTAATAAAAAGAAAAGCAATCATAATAGAACTGTAGAAAAGAAAACAGATAGACCAAGAAGATTGTTAGAAGGTTTAATATATTGTAAAGAATGTGGTAATAGATTGGGAATAACTTATAGGAAAAATCATAATTATTGGACTATTAATTGCAATAAATATGCTAGAGATCCAATTAGGAGAAGATGCTCTTCTCATTTCTTTCCATATGAATACTTTGAGGAACAAGTGTTAGAAGCGGTGAAAAATAATATTTCAAGTTTGTTTAAAGGATTAAGTATTGATGAGTTAAATAATGAAATAATAAAAAGAACTAATTGTGATGAAACTTCATTAAATACCACTAAAGAAGAACTAGAAAAAGAGAGAGAAAAGGTATTCTTAGCAATTCAAACTATCTATCAAGATAGAATAGAAGGAAATATCAATTTAGACTCTTATAAGTTATTAGTAGTTCCATATGAACAAAAATTAAATGAGATAAATAATAAACTAGAGGAAATATATTCAAAAATAATTGAAAGAAAAAATAATATTAGTAAAATTGCTAATTATACAAAGCAAATAAAAAGATTATTAAATATTAATAATCTTAATAGAAATTTATTATTTGCAATAATAGAAAGAATTGAAGTTGATGAAAATAGACGTATAACCATTATATATAAATATAATATACTTGATAATTTCATTTTTTTATATAAATCTCTAAATAATGTAAAAGTATAGATAAATAATTTCATTTTTATACAAAAAAATACCCCGTGAGGGATTCAAACCCTCTACCAAGTCCTATGAGAGACTTGCGCTATTCAATTGAGCTAATGGGGCAATTAAATTGTACAGCTAAAATACATTATTGTCAATAGATTCCATCTATATGTAATAGTAGAGTTAATAGAAAGAAACGATTATTTCTTAAATCTCGTTAACATTCTTTATTTTTTCTTTTAATGATAATAAGCCATCTAGTACTATTGGTATAATAATTACAGATGCAATAAATTCATAAATTGATATTATTTCTGAATTGAACAGTTCTTCTATTTGTAATATTATATATACTATAATTATAGTAGACGTTAGAACTATTTTTGTTATTTTATAGTTTACATGGTTTTCATTTGTTTTAGCAATTTTAATTAGTAAAGTAAAAAAGTTTTCAAGCACTACATATATAGGAAGTATTACTTGAAATAATAATGATAAAATTAGTTTAAGAAAGCCAAACGTAGTATCAGTAAAAAAATAAAAAAAGATTAGTAGGCGATTTTCTGTAACTTTTTTATTTAATTCTTTGTTTGTCATTTTGAGATCCAATGTTAAGTTATCTAAACTAAATTTAGTATAATATTTATAAAAAATGCTTGTATATTTTTCCTTAAAAGTCTTTATTTTAAAATTATTTAATGATTTGATAAAAAAGTAAATATTTAATATTAAACAATATATTAAGCAATATATTTTAATTAGCGCAATAATAATGCTAGCAGCTTGTAAAGCTCTATCATCACTAATTTTCATAAGAAAATCAGTAGGGTTTATTTTTGTTATAAAATATGTTGTAGTAAACAAGATTGATCCATATGAATAATAGTTGAAATGGAACTTTGTACCCGTTTTTAGTTTCATTGGTTTAATATATATTATATAAATGGCAAATATCATTGAAGGAATATACATTATAACAAGGAGAGTTGAAATCTTAAAAACTAAGTAAAAAAATAACCCTAATATAATACAGGTACTTATTAACTTTGCAATAATCATTTTTAAGCTTTCTTGTTCATTATTTTCATTAGTTTTGGTAGAATTATTGTTACTTTTCAAATCGTTAATAAAAGAGATAATGAAATTGAATAATACACAAAAACAACATATATATGATAAGTAATTTAATATATAATCAACATTTATTAAATTAATATACTTTTCTACATTTTCCATTGATTAGTTCCCCACCCTCTAAAAAATTAGCTAATATTATAGCACAAAATAGGATAAATATATATAATGAAATTTTAATAATAAAACGCCACTAGGGCCTTCCTCAGGTGGCGATGGTGCGGAAGTAATCTACGCCTTACGTAACAGTCCAACCTTATCAAACCTAGTCTTAACCGAATTAGGTAAACAAGGTCAAAATATTAGAAAAGCATATCAACGTAAGCTAACATCAAATCCGTCAAAGGATTATTACTTTATGCATCGTAATACAGGAGATACAGAAAGTATTATTGTTGAATATGGTTTCTTAGACAGTACTAAAGATGATGTATCTCAAATTAAAAATAATTGGAAAAATTATGCAGAAGCAGTAGTACAGGCAGTATTACAATATATTGGTTATACTGGAGGTAGTACAAATAAAGAAAATATATATACGGTGAAAAAAGGAGATACTCTATATGGTATTTCTAAAAGGTTTGGAATCCCAGTATCAGAGATTAAGCAAATAAATAATTTAACTAGTGATATTTTATCAGTAGGGCAAGAGCTATATCTAGCTAATACTCCAATAGAGGGGAATACGTACACAGTGAAGTCTGGAGACACTTTATATGGAATTGCTGAGAAGTATAATATGTCAGTTGACGATTTAAAGGCATTAAACGGACTTTCTAGCAATCTTTTAACTATTGGACAGGTATTATTAGTAAATCCTGAGAATAACGTTCCTATGGGCGAATATGTGGTAAAAAGCGGGGATACTCTATATGGTATAGCACAGCAGTTAGGGACTACTGTAGATGAACTTAAAAAATTAAATGGCTTAACAAGCAATATACTGTCTATTGGTCAAGTATTACTTACTAATAGTAGTGGTATTACTGGAGAAGTAGTAGAGAATGCCTATACAGTGCAGGCAGGAGATACTCTATATAGTATTGCTAAAAAATATAATATTTCAGTTGATACGTTAAAACAAATGAATGGTTTAACGAATAACTTATTAAGTATTGGTCAAACACTTATTGTTCCATAAAAAAATATTCTGATAATTCAGAATATTTTTTAAAGTCCAAGCATCATTGGGAAAATGATTAATACAGCTATAATTAAAACAGCAAAGAAGATAACAATAAACATAATGTTTTGATGACTTTCTTGTTTTTCTTTTTGTGTTTCAGTAGCCATAGTATGGATTAATGTTTCTTCTACTTTTGGTTTTAACTCATCTGGTAAATCATCCTCTAAAGCGTTTGTATCAAATGTTGGAACAATATCTTTTACAACAGGAGTAGGTTCCACTGTAGGCTGTTCATTTCCTAAAACAATTGGTGCTTCCTGTAAAGCTGTTGCTTGCTCTACTACTGCAGTTTGTTCTGGCTCAGGTGTTGCCTGTTGACTTTGATATAATTGATTATAATCAAAAGTAATTGAATCTCCATTACCTTCTTGTTCTGGTTCAGGCTCAGGTGATGTAGGTGCAGGTTCAGGAGTAACTACTGGTGTAGACTCCATTGGAGCAACAGGAGTAGGCTCTACAGGAGCTACTGGAACTTCTGCAACAACTTGTTGAGCTTGATCGACTGCTGGAGCTGCCACTGGAGTTGTGTCTGTAGGTGCAGGTGCTGCTACATTTAAATCTTTATTTTCTTCCATATTAAATATTCCTTTCTTTTATGGTAACATTGCTTTTGCATAAGTACTTAAGAATAAGAATCCTAAGAACATACCAACTATGAATGCTAAGATAAGAGCATCAGAGAATCCTGCCTGTTTAAACATTTTTAAAGTATGAACTTTAGTTTTCTCTAAAGTATTTATTTGCTCTTCTTCTTGAGGCTCAGTATGAACAGTTTCAGCACTATAAACACCAAAACCATTATCTCTTTCTTCTATAGTATTAATATTTCCATCTTGCATAATTAAGCCGTTTTGTAAATCTACTTGAACAGGGGTATTCGCTTGATTCTGAAATTGCTCAGCAACAAATAAATTTTGGCTCTCATTATGTGTTAAATTGCTAGTAGACGCAGATGAGATATCTACGAATCCCATTTCTGGCTTTATTTCATCTTGCATATAACTCATCATGGCATCTGTATTTTTATCTCCACCTATTTGGAATTGTTTATGCTCTGCTTGTAAGTTTTGCAATTGACTATCCATAGACTTTCCACTATAAGAATTATCTAAAACCATAGTTCCATTGGCTGATTCGTAAGTAGTAAGCTCTTTTCCATTGGCGTTTACAGTAGTAAGCTTGTCTAAATCAATTTGTTTTCTCTCAGCAACTTCTCTTTTCATAACTTCTAAAATTTCTAAATATTCTTGCTCTGTGATTTGATATCCCCATACTTTTTTCAATGTATTATTTAATTTTGTATGATTTTGAAAAGTTGTTAAATCAGGATTATCTGAAATGAAGTCTTCTAAGTCAGTGTAAGTACCAGCTGAAATAAATTGTTCTATTTTATTTTGAATCGTTTTAAGAGCTAAAGTTTTGCCATCTAAACGAAGTTTGCTAAAAATATCTTTTTCCATATGCTTTCCCCAATTCTATCTAAATATTATTATAACATAAAAATAATAAAAAGGGAAAAAACATTTATACTTTTTCTTTACAATTAAAAAATAATTCTCGATAATATTACTTTTATGTAATATTATCGTTTGCAAACTTGTAAATTTAGAAATGAGTGATATAATGAATTTGGTGGTAGTAGTATGAAAGAAAAAGTAACTTGTATTGTGAATAAATATTGGTTTCCTGCAACTTTATCTTTAGCATTAGTAATCTTCCAGGCACTGGCTTATTTTTTTGCAAAATTTACTCCAATTGAGGCTCATATAGTGGGAAACTCTATAGATAAAGCAATTCCTTTTATACCAATATTTATTATTCCTTATGTACTATGGTATTTATTTTTAATCGTTGTTCCATGTATTTTATATCATCAAGATAAGAAAATGTTTTATTGGTACCTAGTAGCTAATTTTTTAGTGGATACGGTAGCAACCATTATCTTTATCTTTTATCCAACACTATTAATTAGGCCAGAATTACATGTTGACAGCATTTTTACTTGGCTTGTTAATATTATTTATTGGGGAGATACACCTGCTTTAAACTGTTTTCCAAGTATCCACTGTGCTAGTTGCTTTGTAGCAATACTTATTATAATAAAAGGTAATAAAATTAAAAACAAACATAGGTTTACGACAAGTATATTTGCTCTATTAATTATTGCATCTACGCTATTTATTAAGCAGCATGTTGTAATAGATGTAGTAGGGGCATTCATTGTGGCACTCTTAATGGTAATACTGGTAAAAGCAACATCTCTTCATACCTATATAGAAAAAATAATCGAAAGAAAAAGGTAAATACTTTTTCTTTTTTAGTATTTGCCTTTATACTCTTACAATCTTTTCAATAATTGGTTGATTTTCTTTTTTTACAGTTCCATTGCTATCTTCTACTTTTGTATTTTTTGCGATTGCATCTACTATTTCCATACCGCTGGTTACATGACCAAATCCAGCATATTGTCCATCTAAGAATTTACTATCTTCATGAACAATAAAGAATTGTGAACTAGCACTATCCATCATTTGAGATCTTGCCATAGAAATAACACCTCTAACATGAGAAATAGTGTTATTTACTCCATTAGCAGAGAATTCTCCTTTAATTTTATTTGGACTACCTCCAGTACCAGTTCCAAGTGGGTCTCCACCTTGTATCATAAATCCATCAATGATTCTATGAAATGTTAATCCATCATAGAAATGACTATCTACAAGAGATAAGAAATTCTCTACTGTAATAGGCGCTTCTTTCGCATCTAATTCTACTTCAATTGTTCCATAATCTTTAATAACAATTTGTACTTTATCCATTATTTACCTTCTTTCATAAACTTATGCAGAATTATTCTGTAAGTTATATAGGTATTATATCATATATTTTCAATGTTAAGACTTCTTAGTCGTTTTTTCCTAATAAATTGTTTAAATTTTTTTCTAATATTTCTTTTCTACTTTTATAGAAATTTCCGAAATTATTAAATTCTAGACTTTCTTTTTCAGGAATAAAAGCCCATTTACAGAAACTTTCTTTTTGTTCAGCATTCATATCGTTATAGTAATCTATTAAACTCATATCATTTTTACTACCGTTACTTCTACCTTCTAATAGTTGTAAATTAGGAAGTCTATTTCGATTGTTTCTCCATTCCTTCCATTCCTCTATAGAAATGGAACTAGGCTTTCCATTATCAAATCTCTCTTCAGGGTGCAAATGGTCCTGCTCGTATTTAAAGTTCTTATTTATCCATTCAAGAGATAAGTAGTAGAGTGCTTCTTCGGCAATTCTACTCCCTTTTTCAGCATTTATGATATCTTCCACTTTTCCATCTGTAATACGAAGCTCATTCATTTGCTCTAACATTTCTATAGTAATCTCATAATTAAAATTATTAATATTGCTTTTCATTTGTTGCAATTTGGCAGTAGTTCCAGATCTAAAATAAGAAAATAGAATAGCACGTATAAGATAGGCTTTAATTCCTACTTTGTTTTCTTTGTAATTAGAGTTGTAGTAGATTAAATAAATAATTGGTAATAGAACATTCCAACTGTTTGCAAAGCGAGTAATATCGATTTTAAATTCCTTTAATAATTGATCTAGGTTTGTTAAGCAGTTGCTAAATTCTTCCCAGTTGTTTTTTAATTCTTCAACAGCTTTTTTATTAATATTGGATTTTACTACATCTCCATATAGCATAAGTGAAGTACGAATGATAAAGTCAGTATTGAATCCACTATAAGAACCTACTAATAAATTCCCAAATTCTGTTTTAGCACTGGGCCAGTATGCTTCTAAAATGGACATTGTAATTTCTGTTTTTCTGAGGGCTTTTCCACCACTGTTAAAGCGTACAAACATTTCTAAGGCATCATCTTGGTTCATGTCTGTAATTTCAGTATAGTGAATTAATTTTTCTACAAATATTTTATTATATAGTTTATTTAGGATATTCTTTGCATAATCTTTGCTATCAAAAGGAACATTTTTGATAGCTTCTTCAAGCGCCTTTTCTCTTGTTTCTTTATTTCGAAATTTTTCTGAAAGAATATTTCTAATTTCAAATTGAGTTGGACTTAAAATACCTATTTTATCACTAAATTTAATATCAAACTTTTTACTATTGTAATTTTCTTCATCAACATCTAGTTTATTTTTATTCAATTCCACTAATAATTTTGCAACAATTTTTTCCCCATTCTTTTTTCTTGCGTGTTTTTGACGGATAGATGCATCTCCAAATAGGGATAAGAATAGGGAGGTTAAACGTTGTTGACCGTCTAAAACAGCAGTATCTGTTGTTTTAAAATTAAGAGTTGATAGATCATAATTAATACTATCCGCGAGCTTTCTACTGTCAAATGTTACATTTTCTAGAAAATCACAAAAATAAGTATCACTTGTTACATTATTTTCGTCAACATGCCAAAATAAAAAAGTTGCAATTGGATAGTCTAACAAAATGGAGTCCCATAACTTCTCAATTTGTTCCATGCTCCATACATATTGTCTTTGAAAGGCAGGCATGACATATTTCCCTTCTTTAATATTCATTATCGCTTCATAAATAGAAATTTCATTATTCTGCAATTTATTCATTTTAACACTTCCTAAACATAATTTCATTATATAATGTCTAACTTATTTTTTCAATAAAAAAATAAGTGTTTCAATATCTACACTTATTTCTTTAATAGTAAACATACATTCTCCACATGATACGTATTCGGAAACATATCAAAAGGCGTTATCTCTTTAATCTCATATTTTTCTTTTAAAATATTTAAGTCCCTAACTAGTGTCATAGGGTCACAAGACACATAGACAATCTTAGTTGGCTCTAATTTTAGAATAATATCAATAGTTTCTTGATTTAACCCAGATCTAGGCGGATCAATAATAACGCTAGTAGGTTTTTCTTTTAATTTTTTAGTTTCAACTCCAGCATCACCACAGATAAATTCTATATTTGAAACATGATTTAATTTCGCATTTTCTTTTGCATCACTAATAGCTTCCTTACATTTTTCAATTCCAATAACTTTTTTGCAGCTATCACTTATAAATATTCCAATAGTACCAGTACCACAATATAAATCTAATACGACATCTTCTTTAGTAGCACTTAGGTACTCTTTTACTTTCTCATAAAGTAGGGGAGTAACAGAATCATTGATCTGAAAGAAAGATGGTAGAGATACTAAGAATTTATAATCCACAATCGTGTGTATAACTTTTTTCTTTTCATCAAAGGATATTTCATTTTGATTACTTCTAACAACTACTTTTCCTTGATTAGTAGGTAGATTCTTAATATTTTCATTAATCTTTTCATCTAATAAAAGACAATTTTCAATAGGGATAAAACGATAACTCTCTTCTTCAAAATAGCCAAGTGTGTGATTTTCATTTTGGAAAGTAGCTTTATTACGGTAATGAGTTTTTTTAGGACTTGCTACTACATTTTGAAGTAAAATATTTTCTAATCCATAGCGTGATAATATATTCTCCATTTTATTTTGTTTATAGTTTAGTTGATTAGAATAGGGCATATGGAGAAGTTGACATCCACCACATCTAGGATAGGGACATAGGTTTTCAATTCTATCCTCACTTGTTTTAAGAAATTTAACGGCTTTTCCTTCCATAAATTTTTTCTTATCCTTAGTGATTTCAACTTCTACTATTTCATCAGGTAGGGTATTAGGAATAAAAATAATTTTATTATCAATTCTTCCAATTCCTCTTCCTTGATGATCTAAATCTGTAATGACAACTTTTTCCATATTACCGCCTCAGCTGTATTATATCACACTTAAGAATTTGTGCCTATTAGTTTTAAAAAGTTATAACTAATAGAACTTACTTTCTCATTTCCATTAGCAATCGCTTTTTTTAAGTTATGTTCAATAATTTTTTTATCTTTTTGTACTTCTCCAAAGCATTCAAAATATAGGTAAACTAATTCTTGTTCCTTCATGTGAGAGAAATTTTCTAACAAATATTTTTCCCTTTCTAATTCGTTTCGTGTTGCTAATACAATTTCTTTTTTTTCTATTTCTGTTAGCGATAAAGGTAAAAAGTCAATTTTATGAATATTTCTTAGAATGGCACTTTCCTCATCTAATAGTAGACATGATTTTTTAATAATCTTTCCTGCATTATTGACTAAAATAGCAATAATATCTTTTCTATTAGTAAGTAGTGCAGCAGAAATTTTTTTCTTTTTCTTGAAAATGTCAGTTTTATTTTTGATTGCTTCTAAAGAATCTTCATCAATTTTATTTTCATTGGCTAATGTTTTCTTAAAGATGTCTTCTTTTATTTCAAAAATAGGTATCTTTTTGATATGAGTAATTTTGTCTTTCTTATTCCACTCATAAAAGTCATAACATACAGTTTGAAAATTTACATAAATATCATAAACAAAGGTCATTTTTTTCCTCCTAAAAAAAGATATATCAATAAAAATAGTGTTCCAACAGGAAAACACCAACAAAATGCATCATTACTAATAAAATGGATGTATTGTCTTAAATTATACCCAACGGTTAATAAGTTTAAAAATGAGATAATCGTAGTAATTCCTATAATTGTGAGAATACATCCTAAAACCAGAAGCAATGTACGTAGCAGCATGAGACCACCTAATGTATTTTATTAAAGTAAACCTCTTTTTATTTATTAATTCTAGAAAATGAGATATAATGTATTAGGTGATTATATGAATTTTATAGAAATGTTACAATACATATTACTTGGTTTTGTTCAAGGGTTTACGGAGACAATTCCAGTTTCTTCTAGTGGACATTTGATGATAGTAAAATCATTAATGGATCTAGAGATTGATTTTGATACTTTAGCAATTATTACGAATTTTGGTAGTTTGCTTGCTATTATTGTATTATTTAGAAAGGACATCATTAGTTTAATAAAGAGTTTTTTTGGATATTTAACTACTAAAAAAGAAGAATATAAAAGTGAGTATCAGTATTGTTGGTTAATTGTACTTGGCTGTATTCCAGCAGGACTTATGGGGTTAGTAGTAAGTAAATTAGATTTATTTGCGAAAATAGAAAATAACATTAAAATAGTTGGTATTTCCCTATTAGTTACAGCTTTTCTTTTATTCTTAATACGTAATTTCAAAGGTCATAAGACAGATTCAGAATTGACACCAAAGAATGCATTGGTAGTGGGATTCTTTCAAATTCTAGGATTATTTCCAGGAATTAGTAGAAGCGGTTCTACTATTGTTGGTGGTATGACTCAACAAATGAAAAGGGATACTGCCTTTAAATATTCTTTTATGCTTTATATTCCAATGAGTTTAGCAGCGATGATGTTAGAAGTAGGGGACTTAATGTCAGCTACTATTGATACAGTAACTTGGATTTATTATGGGCTTGCCATGATAGTGGCAGCTATTGTAACCTTCTTAGTAACAAAATGGTTTAGAAATATAGTAAATAATGGAAAATTAATTTATTTTACTATCTATTGTGCTATTGTTGGACTATTAGTAATTTTATTTCTATAAAAAAAGTTCGATTTGTTATCGAACTTTTTTTATTCTTTATCAGGCTCTGGTTCAGGTTTAGGTTCTGGCTCAGGCTCTGGATTTTCATTAGAATTTGAATTAGTATTACTGTTTGTGTTAGTATTGGTGTTACTATTACTATTGGTATTGCTATTAGAGTTTGAATTCGTATTACTATTTGTATTTGAGTTAGTATTTGTGTTGGTATTGGTATCAGTAGCTTTTTCTACTACTGTAACTTTACAAGTAGCACTATATTTTCCATCTTGGGTAGTAACCTTTATGATGGCTTCTCCTTTAGCAGTTGCTTTAATCGTAATCTCTTCATTAGTTGCATTCACATTAATAGAGTTATTTCTAATTTCGTTATCCCACTGAACGATTTTATTTGTTGCATTAGTAGGGGATATAATAACACGAATAGTTTTTGTTTCTCCTACTTTTAAAGTTAAATTACTTGCACTTAAAGAAACTCCATTAACAGCAATATTCGTTGCTTCTGTTTTTGATACAGTAATGGTAATAGAAGACTTTTTATTTCCATCTTGAGTTGTTGCAGTAATTGTAGCTTTTCCCTCTCCAACAGCTGTAATTTGTCCATTATTAACAGTAGCTACTTTTGAATTACTAGAACTCCATGAAACATTTTTGTTTGTAGCGTTAGATGGAGAGATAGTTGCTTTAACAGTAATTGATTCTCCAATTTTCATGTTTGCATTTGCTCTATCTAGAGAGATTCTACCAACAGAAATTGGTTTGTTATCATTTGATGGTTTGTTACTGTTAGAATTACTGTTCGATGGTTTTTGGGTTTCTTTCTCATTAACTATAATGGTAATATCGGTACCAACATTACTTTCAGGGTCTACTACAGAGATACTAGTTTCTCCAGCACCTACTGCAACGATATGGCCATTTTGATCAACGGTAACAACATTTTCATCCCAACTTGTCCATTCTAAATTCATGATAATCGTTTCATCTTCATTAATGATAGGGGAAAGTGTTAATTCATCTCCTTTTGTAAGAGTTAACTTTTGTTTTTCAAAGCGAATACTGTTGATTATAATATCAATTGCTGTTACTATTAATTTCTGCTCTTTTCTACTTTTTTTAGATTTTACTGTAATTGTGGCGGAACCTTTGCTAATAGCAGTAATGGTTCCTTTTTCATCCACAGTCGCAACTGTACTATCAGAGGAAGCCCATTCATAGTTTTCATTATCTTGTATCTTGGTATCTGCTATAACTTCTGCTTGATAGGTAGAACGAAGCGCCAACGTAATTTCTTCTCTTGTTAGTGAGAAACTACTCTTCCTTTGAATTAAAAATACAACAAGACCTACCGCAAATATAACTAAAAAGGCATAAAAAGCATAGAGTGAATATTTGGTAATCTTCTTATTTTTCCTATATTCATTTCCGCTTTCTTCATTGATAGTAATGATTTGTTCTGAGGTGTCTCCATCTTTTTTCGTAAATATTTTAGAAAATTCAATTCTTTCTTCAACAGGTAATTTTTCTTGTTCGTCTTCTCTTGGTCTAATTGTATTGTAAAAGTCAAAGTTTAAATCATCTCCTAAGACAGCTTGATTGTTATTTTGTGGTACTTGTTCTTTGATGTCATCCTCAAAGTGATAATTGAAATAATCAATTTCACTTTTTGGCGCAGTTTCCATATTATTAGGATTGCTTATGGTTTCATTATTAACCATAGGATTTTGCACCTGTGGCTCAAAAGAACTGACAGTTTGTTGAGGGTATTCAGAAACTGTTTCATCCTCAGTAATGCCTATTTGAATAGATTCCTCTTCTTCTGGCATGCTCATTGTTTCTTCTATGGAAGAATTATTTGCTTCTTCCTTTTCTTTTCTCCATTTTTCAAAAATAGGATCTACTGGAGCCTGTGTTTGAGGAACTATCATTTTTATACTTGTATCACTTGTAGATTCTGAAGTATCAAAAGTCTCTGTCATATTTGTACTATCATAGTTCTCTGTTTCTGTATTATCTACTATAGTAATTGGTGGTAATTGATTTTGAAGACTAGAAATAGGTTTTAAAACCATTTCTTCCTCACCATTTTTAAGAACATCTTCTCTAATGGTAATTGGTGGAAGATTCTTTTGAATATCTGTAATTGCTTGTTCTTCCTCTTTATTATTCGTTTCTGTTACTATGTCATTATTGGTAGTTTCCTCATTAGGAGATTCTTCTTCACCATTTTTAAAAACGTCTTCTATTGTTAAATGAGAATTCTTTTTTCGCTTAGATTTTTTGTTAGAGGTTTTTCCTTTTTTTTCATTAGGATTGTTATCATTTTGGATATTATCATTACTTTCTTCCTTTGAATTTAGAGTATCCCCAAAAACAGAATCTATTGTGAAAGAGTTTATGCTATCATCGACTGTCTCTTTTGTGCTCTCTGAAACCTTTTTAATATTTGTATCTGCTTCATCCATTATTTCTTCATTAGAAAGAGAATCTTCTTTTTCTGCTTCATCTCCAAATGAATTGTTATTTACAGGAAGACTTTGTTCAAAAAGATTATCAAAAATGGAAGAACTAATCATTCCATCATTTTTTACTGTTTCTTCTGTTATATTCTTTTTTTCTTTCATATTCCCACCTTAACAATCCCTCTATATTACTATATCTAATTTTACGATAAAATAATCGAAAAAGCAACATCTCTTTTTTCTAATTTTTGTTCCTCTCATAATTCTCAAATATTATACATAATATAAAAAAGAGAGGTCATGAATTTGAAAAAGTTAATACGTTCTTTATTTTATTTGTTTTTTCCTTTAGTTTTGGGAGGTCTTGTTGGTTTTCTTATTTCTAGTAGTATTGATTATAAGTTTTTGATTCTTCCACCATTTTCCCCACCATCCTATATTTTCCCAATTGCTTGGAGTATTATTTATTTACTAATGGGAATATCTTATTTCTTGTTTTCAAAGAAGGCGGATTATAGACTCATAGAAAAGTTTATTTACTATTTCCAATTATTTGTAAATTTGATGTGGCCTATTTTATTTTTTGTTTGGAAATGGAGATTCTTTTCTATTTTGTGGATTCTTTTATTAGATGTTTTGGTGCTAAAAATGATACAGCTATTTTATAAAGATAATAAAATAGCAAGTTATTTAAATGTTCCTTATTTTTTATGGATATTGTTTGCTACGTATTTAACAATTGGAATTTATATATTAAATTAAAAAAGATTAATTCAATTCAATTAATCTTTTTGGTTTAAAATAGTCTGATAAGCTTGAATCCCAGAAATGACAGCACCTTCCATAGTAGCATAAAATCTTTGCCTTGTATAATCTCCAGCTAAAGTAAGACCAGGGATGGATGTTTCTTGAGTGATTCTTTCTAAGTCATGATGAGGACCTAAGTTATAAAATTTATGAGCATGTCTAACAATTCTATAATCAACCATATCTTTTTTAATATGTAATCCTAATTTTTTTCCATCTTTTAAAACGAACTTTAGAATTTCTTCATTACTTTTATCAAGGAATTGTTCTGGGTTGGCTAGAATAATGGATAGTCTGCCTTTTGAACTTTGAAAAGTAGTACGTGATTCTTCTGTAAAACTAGCAAGAACTGTATTAGGAGAAAATGTTGCTCTATCTAGTTTCATAATTGGCTTTTTTAATTCTATCTGTACAGTAATAGCCGAAGTGGTAGAAATGTTTAATAGATTTTGAATAAAAGGAATGCTAGATAAATGTTTCACCACTTTTTTTGCATTTCCAATATCTGTTGCTAATACAACGTGATTTGCATGGATAGCTTTTCCATTTTTAAGTTTAACTCCTGTTATTTGTTTTCCATCATAGAGAAGTGTATTAACTTTTGTATTTGTGGATATTGTTCCACCATATTCCCTAATCTTTTTCGCAATAGGGTTTGCTAAAGCTTCACTCATACCCATTTTATAAGCCCCAATTCGAATATGAATCATTCGTAAAAGGGATGGATAGAAGATACCAAAGAATAGTTTTGAGGAATAATTTTTTTTAGGTTGAAAGAAGATTCCTGTACTGAGTGGTGTTATTATATTTTCAATAATATTATTTGTAATTTTCTTTTTTTTTGCATATTCTAAAATACTATAAGAGTCTAAAGAATTAGGGTTAAAAGTATAGTCCTTAAATCCTACTATGAATAGTTTAGATAAAGAAAATTTGTCTTTTGGTGTAAGATAGTTCCTATTTCCTAAAACACCCTTTAGAAATGGAAATGGTGCATGAAAGGGATCTATTCCTAGAATGATGGAGTTTTCTTTTGTTATTTTTATTTCTAACTCTTTTTCCCAAATAATGATGTCCTTTAAGGATACACCAACTTCTTTTAAAAGATTGGGTAGTTCTTTATAATAGCCTATATGTCTATGAAAGCCTGATTCTATATACATTCCATTATCATTCCAAGAGGAAGTTCTGCCACCTAAAAATTTCTCTTTTTCCAATAAAAGAATTTTTTTCCCTTTTTTTGATAAGTAATAGGCTGTAGTTAAGCCAGCTAATCCAGCACCTATTATAATTACATCATATTCTTTCATACGTTACCTCCTGTATTATAGTAGGTATATTTTAAAAAAATATGTGTTTAAAGCAAGAAAAAACAACTATGAAAGTTGTTTATTTGATAAGTTTTTTTTGTAGACAGTATGGTACTACTTCATTAGATAACGTATTTGATAAAGGCGCTTCTTTTTCGTTTGTGTCATACCATAAGAAAGATTCTATTTCATCAGAAGTAGAAAGAACTCCTTCTAACTCGCCTTCATATTGAAATACATAAAAATGAATTTGCGTTTTTCCATCACTAGTTGCTATTTCATCAAAGTCCATTACCAATTTAAATTTACTTTCATCAAAAACTGCATTTTCCCCTAATTCCTCACGGCATTCTCTAAGTGCTGCTTGAAGTGGTGTTTCGCCAACTTCCACTCCACCACCAATCATTTGATAAGTTTGTCTCTTCCTAGGTTTATCAATTAATAGTTTTTGATCTTTAAAAAACATTGTTCCTACTACCTGAATCATAATCATTCTCCTCGTTACATAGTATCATTATATCATACTTTTTAATTATTTAAATTTATTTTGACTTAGGAGAACTAGTATCTTGGTTTGTTTGTGTATGCTCTTTTTCTAAAGCAGCTTGTTCCAACTTTACATATTCTTCCATAATTACTCGCTTCATCATGTTAGACGTTCCTAAATCTAGTGAACCGTTTATATATAGAGCATCAATCTGTTGAAAGATTTGCCCACGTTCTTGAACTAATTCAGGAACCGTTTTATAGTATAGTTGCGGAGTGCCACCATAAGTATTAGGATCTACTAGATATATGGTAGGAGTAATCTTTATTTGTAGCATTTGTTCCACTTTTTTTATGACATCTATGTGCATTTGTTGCAGTTTTGTTGTAGCGATTTGTTCTTTCTTTTTCTGGATTGTAGCAATTTGATTAAATAAGTTAGTGAAAAGTAAGTTCTTTTGTTCAAACATAGCTGTATTTGCAGGTGCACCTTCTACTTTTTTTCTTTCGACAAAAGCATCTTTTTTCTCTAAGTTAGCAGATATGTCAGTTTGAATCATTTCTAATAGTGTATCGATTTTATCTGGTGCTTTAGATTTGGCAAGCCTTTCTTTTAATTGCTCTATATATAGTAGCGTTTGGAAATCTAGATTATCAGGACTATTATGATAGTGAGTAAATAATAGCTGTGTTAAAATTCCAGCAGCATGGAAAAGATCAATACTATTCTCTTCCTTATACTTTACACCATTTTCACCATAGATATCCCGAAATAAATGTTTTTCTCTTTCCCCTAGATATCTTCGTTTTTGAGGGTCTAAAGTAGTAGCAAGTTTTAAAAAATCTTCTAGCCTTTTCTTTCTATCTTCCAGTTTCTTTTTGGTTACTTCTTCAGCTTTTTGAATATCTGTTACATCTATGAATTCTTCTTCATGTAGGTAATCTTCTCCAATTTGAATATGTGTTACTGTAATGTTTTGAGAGGGAATCCTATCAGTAATATATTCACTTCCTTCAAAGCCATTATTATAATGCCCCATTAATACATCTGATATCCATGGCTCTCTAACATCTACCCCTTCAGTATTAATTTCATAACATATTCCTACATCGGGAATAGCGATGAAATCCGAATATCTTCCTATTCTAATATCTCTAGATAGGGGTGTTCCAATACCATGTACATTCCCATAAGCAGAGTAAACCATGCTTTGATTATCAGTCATATAAATGCCAAATTCATTTCCATCACCAATTAGTTTTCTGCCATTTTCATCAATAATAGGTTCTCCATAAGGAACTAAATCTATCCCATGAAATCTAAAACCTTTTAAGTTTTCATACTGGATGACAACTCCTCTATATAGTGTTTTTGGAATTTCCTTTGCCATACTATCCTCCCATATTTTCTATAAAATATTTTAGCACATAATTTCTATTTTCTAAAGTAAAATTGAAAACAATAGAAATTTATTAGGATAGTTGATATAATGGATATAACACTAAGAAGTTGAATAGTGTAGTAGTAAAAGGAGTAGTAATATGAGAGAAAAATATAGAGATTATATTCAAAAAGATCATTCTTTTGATAGAATGACTATGTTTGGTGTATTTTGTTTTATCATTGTAATAGCTGGTGTGTTTGGATTTGTTTATGAATTTATATTTTACTATTTTAATAGTGGTATGAAACAGTTCTATTGGCGTGGGGGAAATTTATTGCCTTGGATTAACATTTATGCGACAGGTTCAGTATTTATCTATTTATTGACCTATAAACATCGTAAAAGTGCTTTAAAGGTATTTTTAATTAGTACTATTTTATGTGGAGTATTGGAATATATTGCAGGATGGGGAATGTATGAAATTGGAAATGGTTTTAGATGTTGGGACTATAATTCAGAAATACTCAATTTTGGAAATATTAATGGTTTTATTTGTTTAAGAAGCGTATTATTCTTTGGTATATCTAGTTTACTTTTGATTTATGGAATTGTTCCAATTCTTTTTTCTCTAGCAAATCGTTTGAATAAAAAATTATTTTTAACGATTGGAATAACTTTATTTTCTGTCATTTTGATAGATGAAATTTATAATTTGGCAATTGCTAGAATGTTAGATTTACCAAGGGCCTCTGATATCTATAAGGGAATAGGCTTTCATTATGTTGATTTTTAGTGATAACATGATTTGGAGAAAACAAAAAGATTTCTTGTGATGAATATGCTTACTTTCTAGTATAAAAAAACTACTTTAGATGGGAAAGTAGTTTTTATTTAAGTATTGAGACTAGTTTTGATTTCGTATAAAAAAATTTATTTATTTTTTTCAATTATTTCTTGAGTTTGCGTTTCAATCATCTTTTTCATCGCACTATGCAAGCGTTCTACACCAGTTAGTGGAATACTATTTGTATATGTAATTTTATAAATTTCTTCGGGGGATAGACCACTTTCTTGAGATAAGTCGTAAATAACACTTGGTTTTGAACGAATAAAATCTTTAATTTCCTCTAATTGTTTATTGATTATAGCCTCAGCTTCGCTACTAACTATATTTCTCTCAATAATTTTTTTATTTTTTTGTTCAATTATTTTTTTCATTGTACTATGCAAATGTGCTACCCCAGTTATTGGTATACCATCAGCAGATACCATTTGGTAAATTTCTTCAGGGGATAGACCGCTTTCTTGGGATAGATCATAAATGCTACTTGGATTTGATTTAATAAAATCTTTAATTTCAGTGAGCTGTTTATTTATTACCACTTTGGCTTCTCTGCTAGTTACATCTCTTTCAATAATTTCTTTAGTTTTTGCTTCAATTATTTTTTGCATGGCGTTATGTAGACGTATTATACTCGTTATGGGCATATTATCAGTATTTATAATTTGATAAATTTCTTCAGGAGATAGGCCGCTTTCTTTAGACAAATCATAAATAATACTTGGATTTGATTTAATAAAATCTTTAATTTCTTCTAGTTGTTTATTTATGATGGCTTCAATCTCTTTACTCTTTTTTTTCATAATTTATGATTCCTTTCTAAATTTTTAAGAGTTGAATCAAAAGTTTAATTCATTCTTATAGTATAAGTTTAATATGTATAGATTTGATAAATTTATACTTTTCCCTAGTATATGGAAAGAATTTTTTAGGCAAATTAAAACTCAAACAAGGTTTGAGTTTTTGATTAATCTATTACTACTGAACTTTAGTTAGACCGATTAAGTCATATCCTTTTTCTGATATATAGGAATTAATTTCATTAATTTGATGTTCTTTAAGCTCATTATAAAAAGGATGATCGTTTATGTTTTCAAAATGTTTAAAGTAAGTTACTTTCAATTTTCCAAAACAGGAATTATAGATTTTTTCTTTTTGATATTTTCCTACTTCATTTGAAACACGAGTTGTGTAAATTATTTTATTTTCATGAAGCCTTTTTTTATATTCGGTTAGTTCCTCTTGGGGAAAATCAATAGATTCATTGGCATCATTTGTCCAATCTTCATAGGGGTTAAATCCATTTTTAGTTTCCCATTTTATATGATTATCTCTAGCATTCTTTACTGCTTCACAACCGTTATTATAGATAGAACTTGCTCCATCAGTTACAATAAAGAAAGGTAGATCATATTCCCTTGCTAAAATTCGAACTTTTTCACAAAATTCTCTTGCTTTTTTAATCTTACTATTATCCATTTTTGAGTTCCTCACTTTTTAATATTATATCAAAAATGAAGTGAAAAATATATTCATTCATAAAAAAACAATCTTATTTCAGACTGATTTATATTAACGTCATTTGGTATGACGATTTTTTCTAATGGTGCCTGTGGTGGGACTCGGACCCACACGTTATTGCTAACACTGGATTTTGAGTCCAGCGCGTCTACCAATTCCGCCACACAGGCATAAACAAATTATAGCACAAATTTTCTAAAAATAAAATTGTTTTTAGAAAAAGTATAAAAATATAGTATAATGTGATTAGAAAGTAGGTGGTAGTTTGAAATTTATAAAAAAATATAGGGGCTATATTTTATCATTTTTATTACCACTTATTATCTATTTGCTATTCTTCTTTTGGAAAGGTGTTTTTACTGATAAAACCATTCTAAATTCAGATATGGCTGTTCAATATCAACCACTTTTTCAATATTTGAAGGATGTTTTGCATGGGAATGCAACATTTCCATATTCCTTTTCTAAAGGTTTAGGTGGGGGAATGTATGGAAGTTTATTTTACTATTTTGCCAATCCCTTGAATTTATTGGTGTATTTCTTTGAAAACATACCATTATTTTTAACACTTTTAGTGATTTTAAAATTATCTTTATCAGGGCTAACAATGTATACCTTTTTAAAATATAAATTCAAAGACGAAAAGTATCTTCTCGTTTTTTCATTAGCCTATGCATTCATGGGCTATAATATTAACTATTATGTTAGTATCATGTGGCTAGATGGTGTAGTACTTGCACCTATTATCCTGCTTGGAATAGATTGTTTATTAGAAAATAAAAAAGACTGGTTATATATTATCACGCTTTTTGCTGCAATCTTTTTAAATTATTATATTGGTTATATGCTAGTCGTTTTTTCAATCATTTATTTTATGTATGTGTTTTTATTGAAATATGGAAAGAATTGGAAAAAGGAAAAGAAACAGATTTTTCATTTCTTATTACTAACTGCATTAGTAGGATTAACTACATCATTTATATTAATCCCATCTGGTTTGGAATTATTAAATGTATCAAGGGTAACCTTGAATGGTGGTAATAGATGGATTAACTTGAATTTCTTAGACTTTATTGCTTCTACTTACATTGGATTTGGCAATCTGGTAAATCCTTTAAATTATTATGGTTTTCTTATTTTTTCAGGGACTATAATAATTCCTCTTGTCATTTGTTATTTCTTTAACAAAAAGATTTCTAGGCGAGAGAAACTATTAACAGCAGTTGTATATAGCTTTTTTCTATTGCCAATAATATTTCCTATTTTTAATAGATTGTGGCACATGTTCACACTTCCAATTGCTTTTAATTATCGATATAGTTTTTTAACCACACTTTTTACTATCCTGATTGTGATTCGCTCTTTAAAATTATTAGAAATTCCAAAGAAACCACTAATTATTTATTTTACTCTTTATATTGTTCTTTCTATTTCATTGGGATTTACATCTACAAAGGTTTCAGATTACTACATTTATATAACGATTCCCAAAATAGTAGTAACAGTTTTATTATTAGGCATTTATATTCTTCTGTTATTAAAGAATAAAATAAAGCTTATTTTAATTTTATTAGTTTTAGAATTACTTGCCAATATTACTTGGATTGGGTTAGAATCAAAAATGCCTTCGCAGGGTGAATATATGGAAATTAAAGGAACGGTCGAAAGCTTTTCTAAACAGTGTGAGAAAAATAAAAGATGTGAAATTAAATTTGGATATAGTTTTAATGAATCTTTTTTAGGGAATTACAATGGAATAAGCTCTTTTATTTCTACAATGAATGGAAATGTAACACAATTTCTTTCTAAAATTGGTAATACTGATGAAGATAGAAATTATTATATTTACCATCCAGACATTGTTTTAGATATGCTTTTAGGAATAAAAGTATTAGAGCTTCAAGAAAAGATATTAGATTATGAACTGCTAGAAGAATATAGTGTTAATTCTAAAACATTATACCTATATAACAATCCTTATGCATTAGAACTAGGCTATTTAGTATCTTCTAACCTAAAAGATTTTACTATGGAAGAAGAGGGATTTTTCTATTTGCAAGACATATTAAATGTAATGGTTGGTGAGAAAACAGAATATTTTTATAAATTGCCATTAGAAAAGTTAAATGATAGAGAGTATAAGTTAGTAAAAGATAAAAAGTATTCCTATCTTTATCTTTATGGAGATGAGGTTATCAATATTAATGGCAAGCCATTAGAAAAGTTGCTTTTATCTGCAGATACTTATGGCATGATTTATGATGAATATGGGGATACTTTCATATTTACGTTTGAAGAACCAGTAGAAAAATTTGAGGTATATGTTTTAGATATGGAAAGAATAAAAGAATTTAAAGAAAATAGAACAGAATTAGTGATAGATCAGAATACTGGCAATAAAATAGAAGGGCATATAGCGGCAAAAGAAAATTCTACTTTATTTACAAGCATACCATATGAAAAAGGGTGGAGAGTACTAGTGGATGGAGAAGAAGTTAAGCCATATGAAGTTTTAGATACCTTTTTAGCATTAGATTTAGAGGAAGGATATCATACGATTACTTTTGAATATCATGTGTATGGATTAAAATTAGGTTTTGCTGTTAGCATAATTAGTTTTTTGTTTTTATTAGGCTATAAATATAAATACAATAAAAAAATAAAATATAGATTTTAATTATTATATTTATGTGATATAATTAAGCAGTAAAGTAAGTGGTAGGTGATTATAAATGAGTAAAAAAAGAAGCATAGCTTTATCTTGCTTGCTACTAATTATTCTTATTGGTTTTAATGGAGTAATGATAGTTTGGGGTGATGATGAATGCCCAAATGGTGTTTGTCATAATGGTGAAGCTGGAGGTTCTGGAAATATTGTAGCTTGTAGCTACTATTGTTGGGACATATTAGGAAAAGGTGTTCGAATTTCTTTAGTTGATGGAAATGGTAATCAAGTGGCAACTAAGGTTTATGATATTGTAGGACCACTAATAAACGAAAGTGTTCCAAGTTATGGCAGTAGCGAAGTTTATACATTAGGTGGATATGCCCCTAATAATGGAAGAATAAAGCAAAAAGTTTCTGGTATATTTAGTTCTAGTGGGCATAATGCCAGTTCTTTTGTAACTGTTTCAGGAATTAACTCTGGGGTTTGGTATTTAAATGATGCGAACTTATTTATTAGTGGCACTAATGTAGGAAAGGGACCTACGATACATACGTATTATGAAAAAAGTTGGAAGTATCTAGAAGGTTTATATGCATCTAATCGTACTAAATTATATGATGAAGTTGATAGTCTTTTGGCAGAACTGGGGTATGACAAAAAAATAGCGAGTCTTAGTACAGAAGAAAAAGAAAATCTTTACATCCAGTATGAGCCTGTCGTTTTAGTAAGAGAGATGTTAAAAAATAAAAAGTATAGATTATACTATGGTTCAATAACAGAAATAGCGAATATGGATGGTGTATATAAGTTAAATTCAACTGAATGGTCTCATATTAATGCTTTAGCGCGTAAATGGACTATAAAGTGGTTTGGAACAGGAATAGATATAGGTTCTAGCAAAGACCAAGGAGATCAAAAATTCTTTAATCCAATTTCAAAAAAATTAAGTAATGGTGAAAGTGATTGGCAATATGTTAGAGATCATCCAAAAGAAGGATATGGTGTTGGTCATATTTGGCTTGGAAATTTTGCAGATGCGAATGATTGTGAATATATACTAGAAGAAGTAATTCATAAAAATCCAGCAAAATATCAAGTGGGTACATCTACATATGATGAAGCAATTACTGCAATCCGAGAAGGAGATTCTTCTTTTGAATTTGAAGATGCAAGCGGAAATAAATATACAATAGATAAAGCATATGATGATCAACATGAAAATTTTTGGCTAGTAAAAGAGCATTATGATCAAAGAGAAAAAATGGGAAAGAAAGCCCAATGTACAATACATGAAACAAATTGTACTAGTGCTGTTAGATTTCTTAATAATAATTGGCATGAAACTGCAAAAGTAGGAACTCCAGAATATGATGAAGCAATACTTAAAATAATAGATGGGACATGGTTCTATTATGCAGATAATCCAGTAGAAGATTACTGGCTAATGGATCAACCATATCCTACTACTACTTATGAAGGCTTAGACAAATCAGTTTATGGTGATGGAGAGGCGTTCTGTGGTGGCCCATTAGACTGTGAAGGGGCACTTTCTTACATCCATTCACATTCTTCTGAATTTGGGGCACCAGGAAGTTCGAAATATCATGATTCAATTGCGGCAGTAAAAGCAGGAACATTTCAAGCTGAAGAAAAAGATGATTCGGGAAATGTAACCAATATATTGAAAATAGATCATGGGTATTCATTCAATATGTTAGATAAAGCAAATTATGGAAATGGAGAAGCGGCTTGTGAGAACAAACAAATAAATGAATGTGGAATACCAGTTATTAAAAATATAGATAAAGACTGTGAAAGTGGATACAATTATTATAAAGATTCAAGTGTAGAGAAATACTGGCTAGAATGCGAAACTGCTTATACAGATGGTGGAAAGCATACATCTGATAATACAGGACATATTGCAGTTGAAACTGAAAATGATGGAATAGTTGGAAATAGTGAATATTGTAAATTGTTCTGCTATGAGGAAGTAGAAACATCATTCCCTACTAAAGTAACGGGAGTAAAGGCTGGTCAAACATTTGGTTGGGGACAAAGCGGATTTAGAGATAGTGATGTATATGGAAGTGTAAGAATTCATAAATATTGTAGTAATCAAGAAAGAACAGACGCAGAAGGTGCCGCAGGAAAAGGATATTTATATAAAAAATGGGAAAATGACTATAAAGCTAATGAAAAACAATTAATAGAAGGATATATAAAAAAGGGAGCGGCTGAAGAAGCTAAGGATCATATTAATGTATCAACGTCTTCTTGTTGTTATCGATATGGTACTTGTTATGGCTATAGTAACGGTCATTCTTATTCATATACTTGTTGTAAAATATATGGTTCAAAATCAACGGCAACAGCTTCTCAGAACCATACGAATCCAGCAGATGGATCAGGAAATTGGCCAAATGCAACAACACAAGGAGCTTCAACAAGTAAAACAAGTGGATGCTATTTAAGTGCAACAACGGCTTATAATGAGGCATATAATGCAGCAAAGGGAGACTTAGAAAGTCAAGCAAGCGCAGGAGAAAATTCATATACACAAGCAAAAAATAAAGAACCAGAATTATTGAAGAAAATAAGACAATGTACAAATAACATAAAGTATGAGTATAAAACAGTAGTAGATTTTGTGTTTGAGGAACCTGTTAATTCAGCTTATGGACCAAATGATCGATCAGGATATGATTATAATAAGACATTAATCAAAGATCCAGCAGGAGAAGATGAGGGATATAATCAAGATAATGTAAATAAGAGTACATGTACAGAAAAAACAGTATACTCATATACATGTAGTGGTTCTAAATTGAGTTCTAAATGTACATCAAAAGAAGAAAAGGTATTAGATTGTAAACAAGTAACATGGGATATAACAGGAGAATGGACATATAAATATCCAGCAGAACAGTTTACATGGTTTTCATTAAAAACAAATAATCATTTAGTAAATCAAGAACATAAAGCAGATGAAAATGCAGATGATGTATATTTCTATTCATTAGGATATGGATTACCAACTGCATTTACATTGCCAAGTGGAGTATATGATATGTCAGTGATAGTAACGAACTTAGGAGATAATGCAGATATAACAGATGCAGTTGGAGCAGATTATAATAAACCAGATGGACATTTTGGGCCAGTATTAGAATCAACAGCAAAAGGAAAAGGATTTGAATATAAATGTACATATGAAGTAGACAATGATGTATTTGGATATGATTGTGTATATGAGAATGGACAGTTAAGTCCAAATTCACCAGCTTATTGTGATAAAGCAAAAGATAAGGACCCTAATGGAGAATTAGTAGAGGTAGATATAGCATATCGTTTGGTAGGATTGTTAAATGCTAGCGATGATATTAGTAAAGCCTTTCCAGGCCAAGATGGTACTGGTAGACGGATTGGAAGCAATTGGTTACTTGATGAGGATGTAATCAAAGACATTTTAAGATCAGATATTTATACACAGGATAGAAATGGTCAGTCAAATTTAGCGATGTATGAAATATTCTTAGATGTAGGAACAATACAAGCAATAAGAAAAGATAATAAGAATTTTGTAGGAAGTGGAGATGCGTATACATCATTTGAGAATGTAAAATGTGCAGGAGATGGAAATACAAAATATTGTGCAAGCGACTTTGTGTCAGATTTAGCATCAGGAAGATATGGACAAACATTATATGGAACTTGTATACCAACAACAGATACACAGGGAAGAGCAGATGATGTATTAACAAATGGATGTAATGGTTCATATACATTTCCAGCATTCAGTTGGGTAAGATAATAAATATAGTATAAAAAAGAAGCTGAATTTAAAAATTCAACTTCTTTTTTAATTATCAATGTTTTTTTCTTGATATCTAGATTCAAATAGATTACTTTCACTGTCTTCTTTCTTTTCAACTTCTAATTTAGGCAGTTCATCTATTCCTCCTAACCCAAAATAATCTAAGAAAGCATTGGTTACTCCATATTGTCTTGGTTTACCTGGTAGGTCAGACTTTCCAACTTCTTGAATTAAGTTTTTAATCATTAATTTTCTCAATACATAACTACTATTAATTCCTCTAATTTCGTCAATTTCCATTCTAGTAATTGGCTCATTATAAGCAATGATTGCTAAAGTTTCTAAAGCAGACTGACTTAAACTAGAATTTTCTTCTTCTTGCGTTATTTTTTTATAGTAATCTTTATGTTCTTTTTTGGTAGTAAGTTTAAAATGTTGTCCCAGCAACTCTAGTTGAATTCCTCTTTCTTCACTTTGATAATCTTTGTATAACTCTTTAATCGCTATTTTTACATCTTCCGTTTGGGCATCTAATATATTACAAATTTCAGAAATGGTTAATCCATCGCTTCCTTTTACAAATAATAAACCTTCTATGGCTGCTTTCATTTTAATCCCTCTTTTCCTTGATAATGATATTATCAAAGTTTTGTGTTTGCTCAATACTAATTTCTTGCTTTTTTGACATACTTAAAATGGCTAGAAAGGTAACTACAATATATTCTTTTGTTGGTATTTCAAACAAGTCTTCAAATGAAACTTGTTTTTTTTCTCTTAGAATATCTCTTATTTGAACACATCTTTTTCCTACAGAATATTCTTTGCTAGCGATTTTTGTATTGAGCGGTTTCTTAAATTCTTTTGAATTAAGAAATTTTTGAAAAGCGTCTAATAGGTCATTTAAAGAAATCCCAAAATCTGTAGGTTCATCTTCTTTAAATTCTAATAAATCGCTAGGTTCTTTGGTATAGACTTCCTTACGATATTCTTCTAATTCTTTAAAAGCTTTGGTACTTTCTTTGTAGTATTGATAATCAAGTAGTCTTTGAATTAATTCTTCACGTGGGTCTTCTTCTTCCTCTTCGGTTTCTTCTTTTGGAAGTAATACTTTTGACTTCATTTCTACTAATTCTGCTGCCATTACTAAGTATTCACTAGCAATATCTAAGTTCATCTCTTCCATTTTTTCTATGTAATCTAAGTATTGTTTGGTAATTTCTACAATAGAAATATCGCAAATATTGATATCTGATTGTTTAATTAGATGAAGGAGTAGGTCTAATGGTCCATCAAAGGATGGCAAAGTAATTGTATATTCCATAAATTCACTCCCTATCAATTATAAACATTATAATATTTTTAAAAATAAAACTCAATACTTTCTGATTTTCTGTAAACTTTTGAAAAATTACTTTTTTTTTCTTGAATTTTAAGATATACTATATAATGAATAGATAGTAAAGGGGAATTTATATGATATTAAGAAAGCCTTATGCCTTTTTAATTAGACATTTTAAGCAAATGCATATTATTCTAACTGTTTTTATGATTTATTTGATTTATAGAACAGAAATGATGATTAGCTTTTTAAATGAGTATATTAACTCAGTAGCAATCGTAATAGGACAACCAATAGTTTCTTCTTTATACAATATTTGGGTAATTCTATTACCAATTCTTATACTTGTTTTTTCGATTATATTGTTAATCACTATGAGGATTAAGGATAAGCCAAGACTTTACTATGTTTTTATGATTGCTGCTCATGTTGCAATTATAGCGATTTATTTTTATGGATACTCTGTTTTCGATAAAATGCAGAAAACAATTGTTGATTTAAGAACGATTAATGCCTTAAGAGATATTCTTATCTATTGTATTTTAATACAAGGTGTTTTCTCAATTGTGTCTCTAGTTCGGGGCGTTGGATTTGATATTAAAAAATTTGACTTTAATTCGGATTTAGAGGGATTTGATTTAACAGAGGAAGATAATGCAGAATTTGAAATTGATATTGATTTTGATATTAACGATAAAGCTAGAAAAGGGAAAAGATATTTAAGACTTTTAAAATATAAATACAAAGAACACAAATTTATTGTTCATATCGTTATGGGAGCTTTTGTAGCATTTATTCTTTTCTATGCATATAATAATTTTAATATTTATAATAAAACAAGTCCAGAAGGAACAAACTTCAATATGAATGGATTCATAGTTGGAGTAAATAAAAGTTATTTATTAAATCAAAATTCTATGGGGGAAGCAATTAGTGATTCTTCTAAATATTTAGTAGTAGTAGAATTGAATGTGAAAAATAATTCTGCTAATCCAGCACCTATAAAAACGGGAAATTTTGAGCTTAACGTGAATGGTATTAATTATCATCATGATGAGAAATATGAAAGTGCTTTAGTAGACTTAGGATATATATATAAAAATCAAGAAATCACGAATAAAGAATTTACGAGTTATTTGTTAGTATATGAAATACCCGCTAATAGAATCAATAGCAAATTAAAGTTAGGATTTCATAATACAATAACTAACGAAACAGCATATGTAAGATTACACCCAACTAATATCAGCGATAAAGATACACAAATAAAAGAATATACGATAGGCGACACCATGACTTTTGAAGGAAGTACTCTTGGTAATACTACTATAAAGATTGACTCATTTGAATTAAGAAATCGTTTTACACTTAGATATCAATATTGTTCAACAAGATTAAAAAACTGTGTGGCTTCAGTAGAGTATTTAATGCCAACACAATATAATTCAAATTTAGATAAAGCATTGCTTAGATTAGATATGGATTTTAAATTTGATGAAAATTTTAAATCTACTACAATCACAAGTTTATATGAATTGATGAAAACTTATATGAAAATAGAGTATGAAATAGATGGAAAAAAGAAAACGCAAAATGTTTATTTAGGACAAGTTACTAGTAATAGAGCTGCTAAAAATTCCTATTATATAGAAGTATTGCAAGAAATAAAGGTAGCAGATAAAATCACTTTAGTATTCCAAGTTCGAAATAATGTATATAGATATTCTTTAAAATAGTAAAAAGAGGTATCAAAAGATAAAAAAATATGTTATAATTTAGAAAGGATAGAGTCAGTATGAGAAAAAATCTTATATATATAGCAATTGCTTTAACAATGTTTATTGTCCCTAGTAAGGTTAATGTAACTGCTGCTGGTCTTTGCGAAAACAGAACGATAGTTGATTATCGAGAATTATTGAAAAATGTTAAAATATATTCTGATTATCGTATGGTTGGAGGTAAGGCTTTATTTGATGTAACGATTACTAATATCCCTTATAATGTCTACATAGAAGATGTTACAAATAATAAAATATATAAATATGAAAATTTTACAACTCAAAATGAATTAATTATAAAGAATTATTCAGAAAATCAAAAGCTGACTTACCGATTTTATATGGAAGCAAGTGGTTGCTATGGTGAAGTGCTAGGAACTCGTAGTTTAGTGCTACCAAATTATAATGAGAATTCAACAGACCCATTATGTGAAGGAATAGAAGAATTTAATTTGTGTCAAAAATGGGGGGCGGTATATACTTCATATAGTGATTTTGAAAAGAGAACTAATGAGTATAGAGAAAAAAAAGGATTAGAAAGTTCCAACAAAACAACTCAAACTAATGAAGAAACATTTAAAAATAAAATTATAGGATTTATTGGTGAATATTATCTTTATTTAGTTGCTGCTGTAGCTATTATAGTGTTGATGTTAGTAGCTTTGAAAACAAAAGCTACAGAAAAAAGCGAATTTGATTTTAAAGTGTAGGTGAGTGTAATTGAATAAGAAAAAGAAAAAAAATGTAATCTTGTCATGCTTGTTATTGATATTTCTCATTGGCTTTAATGGAGTAATGATAGTAAGCGGTGCCGAAGTTTGGCATACTGCTAAACCTGGGAAAAAAGGTAGTGGTTATGGAGGAAGTACTGCCGCAGGATGGGTATTTAATGTTTATGGAGTTGGCGTTAGAATTGCTTGGGTGAATCAAAACGGAGATGCAATTGCTACCCCATATGACATAATGAATGGCAACGGATTAACTCATTTAGGAATGGGTGGAAGCGATGTTTTGACATTGGGGGGGACAACTTCACATAGGATAAGGAAGGATGTAACTGATGGAGTTTTTAGTTCGGTTGGAAAAAGAGGTTCATCAAAGACTAAGGCAAGTGAGTCTCCAGGGTTTGTAGCTGCTGTGACAGGGTCAGGTGCTGGAAAGTTTATTACAGGCTCAGAATCGGAATGGTGGCTATCAAGCGCAGATCATTTATTCGGAAATTCTGAAGGTTGTTCAGTGCCTACTGAAAAAACTTCGTCATATGTGGTTAAATTAGCAGATCATTTAAAAAATACAACGGATTTAAAAACAGATTTGGATACGTTTTTAAGTGCAATAGGAGTATCCGAAACATATGATCAATTGATGAAAGATAATGATGGTTCTGGCGAAATTGATTTGAAAGAAAGATATATTCAAATAGAACCTATTGTGATTGCAAGTAGATCACATAATACAGGAAACAAAAATGATAGTGGGGGATATGTATACGATGTTTATCAACCAGCTTATGGTACAGTGACAGAAATTGCTTTTAGCTATAATGATGGTGAATATCCAATGTTTAAAGCTGTTAGTGATGGTTGCGCAGGGATGGGAGTGTATTCTGATTCATTAGAACATGTTCCAAATTCAATTACATCTGCTGGTACTGGAGAAGGAGATGCAGCACATATAGTTGGTAACCTTAACCAAGGAGAAGGCGTAGGTATAATTTGGATGGGTGAATTTGTGTCTGAAATGGATTGCGACTATATTCTAGAAGAAGTAATTCATAAGAATCCAACAAAATATCAAGTGGGTACATCTACATATGATGAAGCAATAGAAGCAATTCGAACGGGTGATGAAACTTTTGAATTTGAGGATGCAACTGGAAATAAATATACAATAGATAAAGCATATGATGATCAACATGAAAATTTTTGGCTAGTAAAAGAGCATTATGATCAAAGAGAGAAAATGGATAAAAAAGCGCAATGTACAATACATGAAGCTGATTGCAACAGTGCTGTCAATTTTTTGAATAATAATTGGCATGAAACTGCAAAAGTAGGGACTCCAGAGTATGATGAAGCAATCCTTAAAATAATAGATGGAACATGGTTCTATTATACAACTAGTCCAGCGGAAGATTATTGGCTGATAGATCAACCATATCCAGTTACTAGTTATCAAGGATTAGATAAATCTAACTATGGAGATGGTAAAGCTTCTTGCTCTGGCGAAATTTTAACTTGTGCAGATGCTTTAGAACTAGTTCATTCCAACCCCGGAGAATTTGGGGCACCAGGAAGTTCTAAATATGATGATGCCGTAGCAACTATAAGAAATGGCACTTTCAAATATGAAGAAAAAGATGACTCAGGGAATGTAGTTAGTATAAAGAAGATAGACCAAGCTTGGACATATAATATGCTACTAAAAGCAAATTATGGAAATGGAGAAGCGGCTTGTGAGAACAAACAAATAAATGAATGTGGAATACCAGTGCTTAAAAGGTTAGATAATGATTGCGAAAGCGGATATAATTATTATAAGGATTCAAGTATAAAAAAATATTGGTTAGAGTGTGAAACTGCTTATACAGATGGTGGAAAGCATACATCTGATAATACAGGACATATTGCAGTTGAAACTGAAAATGATGGAATAGTTGGAAATAGTGAATATTGTAAATTGTTCTGTTATGAAGAAGTAGAAACTAGCTTCCCAATTAAAGTGACTGGAGTAAAAGCTGGTCAAACATTTGGTTGGGGACATACTGGATTTAGAGATAGTGACGTTTTTGGAACAGTAAAGATACATAAATATTGTAGTAATCAAGAAAGAACAGATGCAGAAGGTGCCGCAGGAAAAGGATATTTATATAAAAAATGGGAAAATGATTATAAAGCTAATGAAAAACAATTAATAGAAGGATATATAAAAAAGGGAGCGGCTGAAGAAGCTAAGGATCATATTAGTGTAACAACGTCTTCTTGTTGTTATACACCTGGTACTTGTTATCGTAACGGACGTCCATATCCTTGCTGTATAGTATATGGTTCAATGGCAACGGCAACAGCTTCTCAGAACCATACGAATCCAGCAGATGGATCAGGAAATTGGCCAAATGCAACAACACAAGGA
>CAXHRJ010000003.1:0-3632 GCA_964018915.1 uncultured Bacilli bacterium
CAGTAGCGCCAGTCGCACCAGTTAACCCTTGAGGACCAGTAGGACCAGTGGCGCCAGTCGCACCAGCTTCACCAGTTAACCCTTGAGGCCCAGTAGGACCAGTAGGACCAGTAGCGCCAGTCGCACCAGTTAATCCTTGAGGTCCAGTAGGACCAATAGGACCAGTAGGACGATTGATTATTTCTTCTAAGTAATAGTTATTCTTTAGTTAAATTCCAAATAATTTCTATTTTTCTAGTATTATTATTTTTATCATAAGGACTGATTAGTATTTTATCAATAAAAGTATTAATGAAACTTGAGTCTAAATTTTCTAAAGTAGGAATATTTATTTTTTTCTTTTTTGGGTTATTAGTAGTTGTTATATTATAGGTAATAGTGTTTATTCTTTTCTTTAATATTTCAATTTCATTTTGATATTTTGTTTTAAGCATTAAAAATTCTTGCTGATTTAAAATGCCTTTAGTATAACTTTCATATAGGTTAGTAAAGTATTTGTTTTTACTTTGCAGTTTCCCTTGAAGAAAGTTTAGTTCTTGTTCTTGTGAAGTATTGGATTCGAAAACAGGTTGATGTTTTCTTTCTAATTTTCTAAATTCTGCTTCATCAAAAAAGGTGTGTATAAAATTATTTATTTTTTCTAATAGGAAAGTGTGCATAATTTTTTCATTTATGTATTTTTTATTGTTACAATTTTTCCATTTTTCTAGTTTATCTCTACAACATAAATAACTGTATCCATTGGAGTTACTTTTTCCACATTTTATGAAGCTTTTATTGCATTCTGAACAGAATACTTTATTAGATAATGGATGAATATTACCATTTTTGGTACTTCTAGTATTTGATTTTAACTTATTCTGAACTTTATTCCATATTTCTGATTCTATAATTGCTTCATGTGTATTATTAGCACGAATCCATTTAGATTTATTGTTATGAATAACTGTGTGGTTTTTGTAACTGACGTGTGTGCTTTTGAATTGCACTAGATTTCCAATATAAAATTCATTTGTTAAAATATTTTTTATTGTTTGTATGGACCATTTATATTTTTTTCTAATTTTGATATCAAAGTTAAGATTAGACAATTTATTATTTAAGTAGTGGTGGAAAATGAAAAAGTATTCATTATGGCACTTGTTTTCCTTTAACTCGATGTCAAATTGATAAAAGATAGCTTGTTTGTATTGTAAATCTTTGATATGAATAGCAATGCAATTAACAGAAGTAGGGAGACTATCTCCTTTTTTAATTTTTCTCCATTCCTTTAATTTAAAATTTTTTTCATTAATGTTTTGACATAGAGAGTAATATAGGTCAATTTTATTGCTAGAGTAATTTTGTAAAGTATATATAAGATGATTATTGGTAGAGGAAAGATACTGATAAGTAATTAAATCTTTTTTTCTTTCTCTCTCATTATTGTAATAAATAACGTCTAATTTATAGTTTCCAACTTGTTTTATGGATTGATAGTTTTCAAATCTTTTTGTGAGAGGAATTTGTAGTTTACTTCCATTTAGCCTTTTATATTCTAAAGGACTTAAGATATTTTCTTGATTTAAACAATCTGAAATTTTTTTGAGACTATCTCCTTTTAAGTAGTCAACATAAATTCTTTTAATAATAGGAGCAACTACATTATCTATAATTAAGTGATTTTTATTTTCGGGATCTTTTTGATATCCATAGGGGGCAAAAGAGCCAGTGAATTCTCCATTTTCTCTTTTGGATTTTAAAGTAGCTCTAATATTTATTGAAGTATCCTCTATATACCATTCATCTACCATACTAGTTATTTGACTAGTTTTTTTCGTTTCTTTCCTAGTATTATCTATTTTTTCTAAGTAGGTAATAAATCTGACATTCCATTCATAAAATTTGTTATGCACATATTTGTCTATTAATTCAATATCACGTGCAAATCGTGATTGAGTTTTTACAAGTACTATATCAATATTTCCCATTTCACATTCTTTAATCATTTTATTAAAATTAGGTCTATCTCTGTCTGCACCTGAATAGTCCTCATCTTGATAGATGCCTACAACGTTCCATTGATTTTCTATAGCGTAGTTTTTTAACATACTTTCTTGATTTTTTATACTTTCAGACAGTTCCTCTTTTGTTAACTTATCATGATCTTCATCAGAAAGTCTAAGATATAGAGCTACTCGCATTCAAAATCCTTAACCATATTAAAATATTTTTCGGTAAATATTCTTTTCAAATTACCTAAAGAATTATCTTTTTGATTGGTTTTCCATTTTTCTAAAAAAATGAATTTTATTTGACTATATGTCATGCTATTACCTCCATATTAATAGGTATATTCAGCATAAAAACTATATTTGACAAATTTGTGTATACTTTTTAAAAAAAATTACACAGTGTTTGCCAATAAATCCCTTTATTTTCCAACGATTTCCAAATGAAAAATGTAAAAAATGTGAGGTTGACAAAATACAAAAAAAGTGGCATAATCTTATATGTACATGCCCGATTAAGATTAAATTTCCGTTAAATTTTTAAGAAGAGGGGGAATGATTTGAATGGAAAACAATACCGAGCAAACTGAAAAAGAAAAAGAAGAAAAGAAGAAAGGTGGCATATTTAAGTTATATAGAACTAGAATTGCTGCAGTAGCAACAGCTATTGTGGTAGGAATTAGTTCTTTTGCTGTTCTTAATGGATTAAATAAAGATCCACAAGAAGTGCCAGATAATTCGGATACATCTATTACTGATTATAATCCAAATTATGGTGATGAACATGACCATGACCATAATCATACTTATAATCCAGATGACAATACAGTAGTAGTGACTCCGACACCAGCGCCAAGTGAAACAGAGGTGCCAGAAGAAAATACGATAACTCCTGGACCAATAACAGGAACTACAGAGAAACCAACAACAGGAACTACAGAGGGGCCTGTTAATGAAACTCCAGTAGAAAATCCACATTTTCATGTTTATAGTCAATTAAGTGACAGATATGTGGATAATGGCGATGGAACACATACTTGGGAGTTAGTAGGAACATGCCCAAGCGATGGAGAGTCTATAATATTATTAAAAGGTATACCAAGAGCACATACAATGCAAAATATATATGATGAAGATGGAAATGTCATTGGAGAAGAGTGTGCAAAAGGGTGCGGATATAAAGTTGTAAAAGAGCACGGACATAAATATGAAGTAACAACTCATTATGAAAAAATAGATGAGAATACTCATAGATTAGTAACAGTAAAGACATGTACAGAAGCTGATTGCCCAGAAGCAGAAAGAGTAATTACTGAATATGGAATGCCAGTTTCACACAATTATTTACCAGGAATCACAGATCCAAAAACAGGTGATACTATTTATGTATGTAAGGACTGTGGTCACAAAAAAGTAGTTCAAAAGGAAAAACCACCAGTAGAACATGAACATGATTATAGTTATGTAACTACTACTTATGAGAATATGGGTGAGCAGGGACATAGATTAGTGACAATTGGAACTTGCCCAGCAGATGGCGCTACTGCGATTTTAAAGAAAGGTGCAGTAGTATCACATACATTAAAAGATGTATTAGATGCAAATGGAAAAGTAATTGGTCAAGAATGTACAGCAGATGGA
>CAXHRJ010000003.1:5137-5477 GCA_964018915.1 uncultured Bacilli bacterium
CAATAGAACATGGACATAAATATGAAGTAACAACTCATTATGAGAATATGGGAGAATCAGGACACAGATTAGTAACAGTAAAAACATGTAAAGAGCCAGGATGCCCAGCAGATGAAAGAGTAATTACTGAGTATGGACCAACAGTAGCGCATACATTAAGAGATATATTAGATGATAAAGGAAATGTAATTGGTCAAGAATGTACAGCAGATGGATGTGGATACAAAAAGACAATTACAATTGATCATGAACATAAATATACAGAACAAGTAGGACAACCAACTTATACAGATGAAGGTGGAAATCATACAAAGAATGTGACAATGAAATGTCCAGATGA
>CAXHRJ010000003.1:5577-303725 GCA_964018915.1 uncultured Bacilli bacterium
ATTCATCCGATGATGAAGCAGGACACCATTACACTTGTGTATGTGGAAATGAAGATGTTAGATCACATACATGGGATGAAGGAAGAGAATTTGATGGTGTAATTGTATATACATGTACAGAATGTGGATTCAAAAAAGAAGAAGAAAAACAACATGAACATAAATACACCGAACAAGTAGGACAACCAACTTATACAGATGAAGGTGGAAATCATACAAAGAATGTGACAATGAAATGTCCAGATGATGCTTCAACAACAGTAGTAACAACAACAGAATCGCATAGTCATACACATTCATCCGATGATGAAGCAGGACACCATTACACTTGTGTATGTGGAAATGAAGATGTTAGATCACATACATGGGATAGCGGAAGAGCTTTTGAAGATGAAATTGTATATACATGTACAGAATGTGGTGCATATCGTACTGAAGAAAATCAAAATTATGTGGCACCAGAAATACAACAAGTAGAGCAACCAAATCAATCAACTTTAGATACAGATGCAGCTAGTGAAAGTGAAGAGGTAGTTGCTGATGAAATTAAAGAAACAGAGCAAGAAGTAACTGAGACAGAAATAACTGAAGCCGTTGAAGAAATAGTTGAAGAAACAACCGAAGAACCAACTAAAGACGCAACTGTAACTGTTCAAGTAGATATTCCAGCAGAAGCTAGTGCTGATGGGGAAGCAAAAACTGTTGAATTTGAAGTTCCAGAAAGTATAGCTGAACAAGTTATGGAAGAAGCAAGAGAAAGCTTAAGTGATGCTTTAGAAAAGACTGAAGAATCTGAAGTTAGTATTTCTGTAGAAGAAGGTTCTTATGAAGAAACTGAAGAAGATGATAAAGTATTGACACTCGATAATAATAGATATTATTATTAGAATAACGAAAGTGGTGAAACAATGAAAAAGGGAGAAAAAAAGTGGTATAAATCACCTAGTAATTGGCTAGTAATAGTTTGCTGTATTATATTAGTTCCTATATTGTTGGTAAATTTATTTATCATCTTTCAATCAAAAACTAATAAAGATGCAGTTCCTAGTGTATTTGGATACAAGCCATTTATAGTTCTCTCTGGATCAATGGAAAGCGATATTCATAAAGGCGATTTGATAATTACTAAAAATGTTAAAACAGATGATTTAAAAGTAGATGATATCATCGCCTTTAGGGATGCTGCTGGTACAATTACTACGCACCGTATTATAGATATAGTAGAAAAAGATGGTAAAAATAGTTACATTACAAAAGGAGATAATAACTCTACTCAAGATAGAAATTTAGTATCAGAGGATGCTGTTGAAGGTATTTATGTTGGTAGAATTCCAGGATTAGGTTCTATGATGGATAAATTAGCAGAACCTACTACTATTGTTATTTTAGTGCTTGGGGTTACTGTTTTGTTTGTAATAGGATTTATGATTTCTACTAAAAAGCAGAGTGAACTAGAGAAAAAAGAATATCTAGAATTTAAGCTTATGAAGGAAAAAGAAAAAGAGGAACAACTAAAGAGAAAGAAGCTTAAAGAGAAAAGAGCTAGGGAAGAGATGGAAAAAACTCAACCTAATAAAAAAATTGAAGTCGTTGAGGAAATTGATGAAGAAGTGGAAGAAATCGAACCTAAATCAGTAAAAGTGCAAGAATCTATGCGTGAAAGTAGAGTTTCAAGATTAGAGAGAACTCAAGAATTGGAACCCTCAAAACGCGTTAGTAGAGAAATCGAGTATAATGACGATGACGACGAGGATGATGAATATCTAGAATACTTACTTAGAAAGCAAGAGGCTAAGTTAGCTAAATTAAAACAAGCCAAAGAACTAAGGGAGAGACGTTCTAGAAATGGCATCGAGTATGATGAGTCTATTGATGACTCAGAAGATTAATTTTGGTAGACTCTCTAGGAGAAGAGTTTACATATAGATGGTGGGGCACCCACCAAAGTCCCATAAAAAAATAGAAAAGAAGGAGAGAGTGATAAGATGAAAAAGAAAATGGGAATCTTAGGCGGACTAGTAATGGCCGCAGTTGTAACTGGATATTCAGTTGCAGGAACATATGCTAAATACATTTCAGCATTCGATATGGCAGATGAGGCAAGAGTTGCAAAATGGAGTTTTAATGATACTGCTACAAGAGAAGTTGATTTATTCCAAAGCTCATATACATATGGAGACAATGGTATAGTTGTTGCTTCTAAAGATGCAGACAAAGTAGTTGCTCCAGGTACTGAAGGTGAATATGTTTATAATATTGAAGGTACTGCAGAAACTAACTATAAAGTAACTACAAATGTAAAAATCATTAATAGAATTGCTTTAGTAGCTGATTATAGAAAAGATTATAATCCAGCAGAACCTTGGGATGATGGAAATGCAGAAACATATTACAATCCAATTGAATTCAGTTTTGATGGTGGAGCAACTTGGGTTAAAGCTGAAACACCAGTTGTTGAAAATGGAAAATTCGTCGGTTTCTCTTTAGAGGGAAATGTTGTTGACGGAACAGTTTATCCAGCTAATTATGAATTAACAGGAGATACTGCTGTTAAAGGTTCAATTAAATGGAGATGGACTTTCTCAACAAGTGATGAGAATGACGTATTAGATACTGTATTAGCACATAATGTAGAAAATTGGAATTTAAATATGACTGCTAACGTTGGTGTAGTTGTTGAACAAACTCAAGATGCTCCAACTTATGTAGAAGGTGCTACAACTAAAGCTCCAGTAGTATTTACTAGTGGTATTGCTTCAGAAGCAAACGAAGCAGCTGATGTATTCGGGTATGTTGCTGCAAATAGCAAAGATGTAGTATTTAATGGAAGAAAATTAAGTGGTACAATTAAAGCTACTACTAATGCTTATACTGAAAGATACATGGGAAAAGCTGCTACTGGATACTATTATCCATTAACAATTAAAGCTGATGTAACAGAAGTTACAGGTATTACAATTAAAGATACTTGGGCAACTGAAGATCATGATTCAGTATATTCAGTTGAAAAAGGTAACTGGAATGGAGAATTATCTTTAATTATTGGTTTAAAGAAAAATACTGATAAGAAAGAAATTATCGTAACTTATGCTGATGGTACTACTGAAGAGGTAAGTATCGACTTAACTGAATTAGTTTTTGAATAATTATGTGCAAATTTTGGAAGTTAATTTAACTTCCAAGTAAGCTTATGAAATTTCATGAGTTTACTTGGAAACTAAATTTTCTAAACAAAGAAAGGAAGAAAGAGGTATGAAGAAAATTTCTAATATTGATAAAGAAAAGAAAGAAATTAATTTAGAAGAGAATAAAGATAATAGGAAAAAGAAATTAGTAATTCTTCTTGTAGTTGTTTTTGTACTTTCGCTAATTACTACTGGTTTGACAACTAATATTTTTGGTAGAATTGGTACAGCGTTTAGAAATGAAGGTAGTTTTACTCTTAAACATAGTGATGATAATGATAAAGAAGTTATTAGAAATCAAGAATTGAGATTTGATAGTAAGTCTTTGGAGATATCATTAAGTGATTCTAGTGGAAAACTAAGCTATTCACGTGATAGAGTTGTTCCAACAGAATATACTTGTGAGACTGCTGATGCTGAAGTAGCAACTTGTTATCCAGCTGATGGCTATGTAGTTGTTTATCCTAAAAAGGTGGGAAAAACTACAGTTACTTTAAGAGGAGAAGCAAATGGTAAACTTTATGCCGCTACTTCTGAAGTAATAGTAGGAGAGGCAGAAAGATATATTGAATTATCTAGTAACCACGGCACTATTAATTTATATAATAATAAGTATAAAGAGGTTTCTTACTATTTAGTTGGTATGAGTGGAGATGTAAAAGCTACATCTAGTGATGAATCTGTAGCTAAGGTATCTATATCAAAGGGTGTTTTAAAGGTTGAAGCGAATAAGGTAGGAAAAGCTAAAATTACAGTATCTATAGATTATAATAATCAAAATTATACTAGTGTATATAATTTAGAAGTTATCAATGAAACAAATGGTGCTAATAGTGGTGATAAGCCTGTTACTAAGAAGAAAAGTAGAATTAGTACTCTTAGTAAATTAAGTGTGTCAAGCGGCGATTTAAAGTTTAATCCTGCAACTAATAATTATAGTATTGTTGTAGATAAGAACGTTGAAACTATAGATGTTGATTATGTAAAAACAAATTCAAATGCTAGAGTTATTTATACAATAGATGGTATTGCAAGTACTTCTTTAAAAAATATTCCATTAAGAAATGGAGCTAAAGAAATTGTACTTACTGTTATATCAGAGGATGGAAGTAGTACTACTTCTTATAAAATAGCAATTAATAGAGTAGATTCAGATATGTTAAATTCTATTAATACTATTAAGGTAAATGGAATGGTTTTATCAGCTACTACTGAAAATACATATAATGCTAAGGTTGGTTCAGATGTTGATAAAATAGATCTTAGTTTAAGTCTTAATGATAGTAATACTACTGTAGAGTTTGTAGTAAATGATAAGATTTCTGGTGGTGCAGAAGTTGTAACAAATTTAGATTTAAATTTAGGAAAAAATAATATTAAGATGATTATTAGAAATAAGTTCGGTATTAGCATGATTTATTATGTTACTATTGAGAGAGATACTCCAAGTAAGAATACTGATATTAATTTAGATATTCTTGATGATGGATATGAATTAACTCAGGATGATGATAATAATTATTCAATTAATAATATTCCTTATGAGAAGGATAATGTTTCTTTAAGCGCTGCTTGTGTAGATAGTGATTGTAAGAATATTTCTTATGAGATTACTTATGA
Source organism: uncultured Bacilli bacterium (assembly GCA_964018915.1). Classification (GTDB taxonomy): domain Bacteria; phylum Bacillota_I; class Bacilli_A; order RF39; family UBA660; genus UBA5578. The sequence continues at coordinate 10,383 of CAXHRJ010000003.1, forward strand.
AGATGGTACTAAAAAAAACTTAGATGATTTAAATAATGTACCTCTAAAAGAAGGTAATAATAAAATTGCTATTACAGTAGTTGCTGAAGATGGTAAAACGACAGATACGCATTATGTAAATATATATAAGCCAATTCGTACTATTAATTTTATTAAAGATAAAAATGAAGTTTTAGTGGAAAATGCGTATACAGATATTTATTATGAGATTAAAGAAACAGCTGAGGATGGAACTGTAACTACTATAGAATTAGATAACCCTGAAGATGTTATCAGAGCTAGTTTAGAAAAATATGGTGATGATGTAACTTTAGAAGTTTACCAAGGTTTTATTAGAGTTATTCCAAAGGATCAAAAGAAAATAGTGGGAAATTCTGATACTTTAAAATTAACTTATAATGAAAAAGAAGCAACTACTAAATTAAATTTTGATATTGATGAATATCAATTATCTTCTGGAAGTAAAGAGTTCGATATGTCAAATTCTAAACAAGAAAATACTAGAACAATTATTTTAAATACTGATTTGGTAGAATCTACTGATACGACTTTAAGTATTGAAAGTTCAGAAGATGGTAAGAAGTTAACTATTTGTGATAAAGACAAAGTAAAATGTGTAGTAGTAGAAGTAGATAAGGCCAATGATGCTGGAGATATTACATTATCATATGGTAAAGATTCCGTAAGTGAAATAGGACCAAATGATTTACCTATTACAATTACTGCACATGGAGATGGAAAATCACAGATTAAAGTAAGTGGTACTGTTTATGACAAGTCAATTGATAAGGATTTTACAATCACTATTAATGTTACTAGAAAATATGCAGTAACTATTTATGCTAATATTCCAGGAGAAGATACTGGTAAATTTACAATAGCTTCTAAAGTATGGAATGATGAAATATCTAAAGAAGAAGCATTAGACTTATCATTGATTCCAGAACCATATAAAGTAGTGGACTGTGAGTATTATAAGTTTAAGCATTATACTACTAATCTTGATACAAAAGAGTTGACTTATGATAGAGATGCAAAAAAAATGGTAGATGGTTCTACTCTAACTGATGATTTAGATATTTATGCAATATATGAAGAGAATCCATCAGATGAGGAAATTCCAGAAACAAATTCTTTGTGGTTAAAAGCTTCTGATTATGTTGATGGCTTGCCACTTTTCCACAATGAAGATTATTATTCAAAATATAACGAAGATAAAGTTATTTATCCAGGGGCTAACGGTTCTTATGTAATGAATTTTACAGCTGAAGATGCAATGATTCTTACAGGCATGGTTCTAAAAGAAAAAAATATTTGCGTTGAAGATAATGTATGCTTAAATATGGGATATATGGTTCATTATAATGAAATTCGCCGAGCTGATGGAACATACACTGCTGTAGGAAAAAATTTATTTGGTGAAAAGAGTAGCAGTGACTACTGGATTTTAAATCAAAAATATGATACAATACATAATGAAGTAACTTACTTAGATTCGAATCAAGAAAAGCAAACATTAGATACTGAAAATAGAGTAAATATAACATTTGATGAAGAAATTAAACTCAATTCAGGAGATCAAATTTCAATCACAATTTTCTGGAAATGGGTAGAAGTAGACGATGTAGCAGATACAAAAATTGGTGAATATGCAGCAGAAGATGATAATTCTATTAATGACAAGTATGGTTTAGCTGTAGGACTTGTTTATAGTCCTGATGATACTTGTTCAACCGATTAGAAGGTAAATTGTGAAAGTATTTAAAAAAGTAGTTTTTATAATATTTTCGATATTGGTAGCAATAATATTGGCTTATAATGTTTATAACTTTGTAAGCATTAATGTATTGAAGAAAGATATTACAACTGTTTTTGGATATGGAATGCTAGAAGTAGTATCTGGATCAATGGAGCCTACTATTTATAAAGGTGATATTATTGTTATAGATACAGCTACAAAGAGTTATAAAAATGGCGATATTGTTACTTTTTATGATAGCGAAGGTACTTTTGTAACTCATAGAATTATCTCTGTTGTAGAGAATCAAGTAATAACTCAAGGTGATAATAACGATACTGAAGATGATGCAATATTTACAGATGATATTGTAGGAAAATATAAGTTTAAAATTCATGGTGGGGGATTGGTTTTGGCTGCTTTAAAGAGCCCCCTTACTATGATTATGATTTTAGTAATTGGGATTTTATTATGTGTATTCTTTAGCACAGATAAAGATGGTAATCCAATTCTTGATGAAGAAGAAAAAGAATATTTAGAATTTCAAGAATATTTAAAAGAAAAAAAGAAAAGTAAATCTAAATTAGATGAATAAAAAGTAGGTGAATATATGAAAGGATTATTACATAGTAAGAGGTTTAAAGAAAATCTATATAGATGGTTATTTATGTATGTAGGAGTAATTGGTCTTCTTACTACTGTAATAACTTATTCTAAGTATGTAACTAAAATGGTTCCACACGAAGAAACGGGAAGAATTACAAACTTTAAAGCTGATATTAAATATACAGATAAAGATGGTAATCCTTGTGTAGAGGGAACTAGATGTACCACAGGTGTCTATAGACCTACTAGTGAAATAAAATATTATTTTACATTAGAAACGGAATTTGAAGTTTTAGCAGATTTATATTTGACAACAAAAATAAAAGATAGTGAAACTGAAAATTTTGAGATTATTAGTATTAGAAATGTAACGACAGATGCATCAGTAGCGGTAAATGGAGAACGATATACGTTGGAAATTCAAAATGAATTGGATGTAGATAATCGTCCAGTGCCAACAAAAGAGGTTTATGAGGTAACTGTTAAATACAAGGGTACAATAAGTAGTTCTACTGACTTCTCTAAAGAAGCAAAACCAGTTATTGAAGTTGGTTATACAGCAGAACAAAGAAATCATTAGAAGGAGGGATGAAAATGAAATTTAAAAGAAATTTAAAACCAAATGTTATACTTTCATTTGTAACAACATTATTAATTTTAAGTATCATTGATCTTTCATTTGTTCCTCAAACTAATTCAAAATTTAAAACAGCTGGAGGTCCAGGAAAAGATGGTATTGCTTTAGAGTATGAAGTAGGATTATATCCTTTGTATAGGGATGGGGAAACTTATAAAGATGCTGAAATTCCAAAATTGATACCAAATATAGAGAACTTAACATTTGATATTGAATTTTCTTTTCCTAGACAAGTATTAGAAGTAACGTCAGATGTAACAGGGACTAACCAAGATACGTATACATTTAATACTCCAATTGGTCAAGGATGTACAGTAACAAAAGTTAATGGTGAGAATCGTAATACAATTTCTTTTAGCACACCTACTGAAGAAGATGACCTAATTACAGTAAATCTTCATTGTACTGATTCTGTAAAACCAGTTGATGGTATAATTAACTTATCTGTTGGTGTACGTGAAAGAGTAGGAAACGAAGTTGATTTTTCTTATACTGATTATTCTTTTATTATAACAGAAGAATATTATAATGAATTTATGGAGATTATTAAATGGGAAAATCCATTAGTTCAAGAACATGGTGTGGACTATTCTAATGATAGTGAGTTATATGCTAACTTTAAAGAGTGGTTAGATTATTATGCAGCGAAAAGCGGATATGAAGACATTGTAAATAATTATCTATATAATACTGAAATCAATGGATGTAGTGGTTTGAAAGATGCTTCTTCTATTAAATATGGTTCTTCATGTTGGAATAAAATTCCTGGTTTGAAGATGGAATATGATGATATGTGGGATATTTACACATATACAATTGAAGAAAATCTTTTAGGATATGCTAGAACAAATGCAGACTATAATTATCAAAATATGTACTTCTATGTTAGTGAAGGATATACAGAAGCAGAGATTGAAGCAATATTTGAATATTATTTAAAGAATGCTACAACTGTTGTAGACGGTGAATTAAAGACAGTCTTTAGCGATGAAGATATTCTAGACATTAAAGAATATTTAGCTAATCGTGGTGGTATTACTGGTGTAATGGCTGGTAAAAATATTCTTGGAATAAGTTATTCAAGAGCTAATCACAGAATTTCATTGGGAAAAGATTTCTTATCTTATGCAAAATCATTGAAGAATTATCCAGATGGAATTACTGTTGGTTTTGATAGAAGATCTTTAATGGCTGCTAATTTCGTAGATCAATTAGAGCCTACATATGGTAGTATATTATCACCTAATTTATCAGCAAATAGTAGTGATAATAGAATTTATACTGAAATTGGCGCTGAAAATTTATTTAAGAATGCAACTAATTATTATGACACTCCAATTTCATTTATTGATTATTATGCAGTATGGGATGGAGAAGATGCAGATCATAAGAATTATATAATTGTAAAGGCATTCTCTGATATTGAAAAGTATTCAGGAAATGAAATGTACCAATACAATCATTATAGAATTTCTCCTTTAGCTGTACCTCCAACTGATCCTAATATAACTGATAACGAATCTGATTTTATGAATGTTAGATTTGTAAATGATGTTACTGATAAGGATAAGTTAACAGTTACAATTACAGTTAAAAATCGTACTGAGGAAGAAGCTAGAAGTGAGATATTTGATAATATTTTAGTAGCATTGGTTAAATACTTTGATGAAAATGGTGCTAAGATTGATGTTGATAATTACAGATTTGCTGAAAGAAATGGAACTTGGGCTGCAACTTTCACAGTTTCTAAAGGGTATGTGGCTTATGCAACACCTGTAAATGGTGATGAAGAACAACCAGAGGATGGACCATTGGAAGACCCTTCTACACCATCTGCAGTTTTAGGAACACAAACAGTTCAAGATTCTATTAATAAAGTAACTGGAGTTGTAGACTCAACTGCTGAAGGCGTTTATGGAAATGAAAATAATAAAGATACTACTTTAGATAGTAATGATTCATCAGAAGATGAAAAAGAAATAGAGGATGGAGAAACAAAAGGTGAGGAAGAAATCACAATTCCTCCTGCATTGTTAGATTCAGATGAAAATTCAGGATTTACAATGATATCTTCTATTATGAAATTTATATTAAAGAAATAAAGGTTAGAAATAACCTTTATTTTTGTTAACCATAGTTAAAAGTAGTATGTAGATTCTAAATAGTTGCTGAAAGTTTATATAAATAAAAAAAATTTTTAGAAAATACTTGCTTTTTCTCTTTGATTATATTATATTCAATATAAGGGTGTAGAGATGTGACAAAATTTTTAAGAGTAAAAGATGAAATAATAGATGTTAAGTGTAATGTAGCCACAATGAGATTATTTGTGTTTTTTGCTGTTTCATCAGTACTTTTAGATGTTGTATTGTTTGTAGAAGAAGGGGTTTGTTTTTAATTCCTTCTTTTATTGTGTATTTCAGAAAATAATGGCGCTATTTTCTAACTATCTCTTACATCTAAAGTTGAGGAGGATTTATGGAAAAGAGTAAAATGACATTAGATGTTAATGAAAAACCATCAGTTGTTAAGTGGATTATTCTTTCACTTCAACACGTATTCGCTATGTTTGGTGCAACTATTTTAGTTCCAATTTTAGTAAATCAGGCTGCTGGTGTTGAAGTTATTCCTATTCCCGTTGCTTTAGTAGCGTCTGGTATAGGAACACTTATTTATATTTTATGTACAAAGGGTAAATCGCCAGTATATTTGGGTAGTTCATTTGCTTTTATTGTTCCAATTGCTGCAGCTTATGCAAAGGGCGGAATAGCAGGTGCTATGACAGGTGTTATTACAGTAGGTATTATTTATATCGTAGTAGCAACAATTATCCATTTTGTTGGTAAAGACTGGCTTGATAAATTATTGCCACCTTTGGTAATAGGTCCAATGATTATGATTATTGGTTTAGGGTTAGCACCATCAGCTATTAATCAAATAGGAATTGCTGAAGGGACTATATTAGAGTGGAAACCTGTAGTAGTTGCTATTGTATCATTTTTAGTAACAGCTATTGTAATGACTAGGGCAAAAGGTTTCTTAAGAATTATTCCATTTTTAGTTGGAATTGTATCTGGATATATTTGTGCGTGTATACTAGGAATAGTAGATTTTGATCCAGTAATGGAGGCCAGTTTCTTTAATGTACCACATTTTGTATTCCCATTTATAAGTTATACACCAAGTTTTGCATCGTTAATTACAATTGCGCCAATTGCTTTAGTAACGTTATGTGAACATATTGGAGACCATATTTCATTAAGTAATATTATAGGGAAAGATTTGATTAAAGACCCAGGATTAGATAAAACTTTATTAGGTGATGGTATTGCTACTGTTGCAGCTGGTTTAATTGGTGGACCTGCTAATACTACTTATGGAGAAAATACTTCTGTAGTAGGTATGACTAAAGTAGCATCTGTATGGGTTATTGGTTTAGCTGGTATTATGGCCATTTTAATAGGATTTTTAGGAAAGTTTACTGCTTTAGTGTCTACTATACCAAATGCTGTATTAGGAGGTGTATCATTGCTTTTATACGGCTTTATTGGTATTAATGGTTTAAAGGTCTTAATTAATAATCAAATAGATTTTGAAAAGCCTAAAAATGTTATTGTAGCATCTACTATGTTAGTATTAGGATTAGGAGGAGCTGTTATAGCAATTAATAGTGGTGATTTATCTGTTTCTATTTCAGGTATGTCATTAGCAGCTATTATAGGAATTATTTTAAATTTAGCTTTACCTGATAGAAAAGAAGAAGTAGAAAGTTTAGAGATTATTTCTTCATCTGAGTTAAAAGTAGAGGGTAATAAAACTACAAAAAAGAACACAGTTAAAGAAGATAAAAAAGAAACTGTAAAAAATGCAAAGAAGAATACGACAAAACAGACTACTTCTAAAACAAAAAATTCTTCTAATGGGGAGACTACTAAGAAAGTTAAAAAGGAAAGTAATACTTCTAAGAAAGAAAAAAAATCAAGTAGTACTTCAAAAAAGAAAAACACATCAAAAACAAACAAAAATACAAAAAATAAATAATAATATAGAAAAGAGGGACCTTACATGAATGCAATAGAATTAAAGCATCCTTTAATTGAACATAAACTGGCTATTTTGCGTAGTAAAGATACAGGAACAAAGGAATTTAGAGAATTAATAAAAGAAATTTCTATGTTTCTATGTTATGAGGCAATGAAGGATGCTAAATTAAATAAATCTGAAATAGAAACACCAATGGAAAAAATGAAAATAGGAAAATTGGATGAGGAAAGATATGCCTTTGTTCCTATTTTAAGAGCTGGTATGGGAATGTTAGATGGTGTTATTACTGTTATACCCAATGCTAAAATAGGCCATATTGGAATGTATCGTAATGAGGAAACCTTTGAGCCTGTTAATTATTTCTTTAAAGTACCAAAGGATATCGAAAAAAGAGAAATTATTCTTTTAGATCCTATGTTAGCGACTGGTGGTTCTGCAATAGACGCTATTGATTTATTAAAGAGTAAAGGTGCTAAAAAGATAAAATTTTTATGTATTATTGCAGCTCCAGAAGGAATTAAAAAAGTTGAAGAACAACATCCTGATGTACAAATTTACTGTGGAAATATTGATAGAAAGTTAAATGAAAATAAATATATTGTACCAGGATTAGGAGATGCTGGAGACCGTATTTTTGGAACAAAATAAAAGAAGAGAAATCTTCTTTTTTTAGAAGAATAAATAAATCGAGCAGTAGCTCCAGTAGATCCAGCTAATCCTTGAGGACCAGTGGGACCAGTAAATCCTGATGGGATGGAGAAGTTTAATATAGGGTTTTCTATTGTTCCGACATTTGTAACACTAGCAGGTGTTCCAGGCGCAGAAGTTGTAGTAGTTCCTATTGTAATTGTTGCAGGCCCTTGAGGACCAGTAGGACCAGTAGGTCCTGGAATATTTCTATTTCCACAGCAACATCCAGTTGGTTTAAATCTACTATCGCATTCTATACGCTCTAACGCATTTCTGTAAATTTCATCATTCATTTTTAACCTCCTACGATATCATATGATGTCCAAAAAAGTGAATTAATGAAGTTTCATCATTTTCTGACATAATAATGAAAAACGAAGAATGTTAAAAGATGTCCATTAATAGACTTTAGGTTTAAAATATAGTAGCATTTATTTTCACAAAAATTTCTTATTTTTTACATCAAAAAAACAGATAATTAAAATAGAATGATAAAAGGAAAGGAAAATAATATGTATGGAAAAATCTTTAGAAGAATAGAGGAAAAATATATTATTACTAAGGAACAATATGAAGAGCTATTGAAAAGAATAGAAAATCATATTGAAAAAGATGAATATTATGAGTCTACTATTTGTAATGTATATTTTGATAATGATAAAAATGATTTAATCATTCGCTCTATTGAGAAACCACCTTATAAGATGAAAATAAGACTTAGAAGTTATGGCATTCCAAGAAAACGGGATGATGTTTTCTTAGAAGTAAAGTTAAAACATAAAGATATTGTTGGAAAGAGAAGAGTAAAATTAAAATTAAGTGACTTTTATAACTATTTGAATAAAGGAATATATGATTCTAGTAATCAAATTATGAAAGAATTAGATTATTTTTTTCGCTATTATCAATTACAACCTTCGTATTATTTAGCGTATGATAGGAAAAGTTATAAAGGAAAAGAGGAAGAAGAGTTACGAATAACATTTGATTCTAATTTGCGTAGTAGAAAAGAAGATTTACGACTAGAATTAGGGGATGCAGGAAAAAAATATTTTAAGGAGGAAAGATATATTATGGAAATAAAAACATTAGATGCTATTCCACTATGGTTAGTGAGAAATTTATCAGAATTAAAGATATTTCCTATTTCTTTTTCTAAGATAGGTAGTATTTATAGAAAGGACTGTATTATATGTTAACAAGTATTTATTCAACTACTGCTGGTAGTGTAGAATTATGGGCTATTATCGTTTGCTCTCTTGTAGCAATTGTATTAGGTTTTATTATTGCAATTACCCATATGAAAACATCTAAATATAGTAAAAACTTTTTAGTTACTTTAACAGTATTACCAATTTTAGTAAATGCTATTATGCTTATGGTGAATGGAAACTTAGGAACTTCTATTGCTACTGTTGGAGCTTTTAGCTTAGTTCGTTTTCGTAGCTTACCAGGAACGTCAAAAGAGATACTTAGTATTTTCTTTGCTATGTCTATTGGGTTAGCTCTTGGAATGGGGCATATTTTTTTCGCATGTATTATAACTGTTTTAACGTCAATTACAATTTTTATATTTAGTAAATTTCGTATTTTTGAATCTAATCATCAGGAGAGAATTCTTAAAGTAACAGTTCCAGAAAACTTAGATTATACAAATATGTTTGAGGATATTTTTAGCGTGTATACTAAAAAAGTAGAATTAGAATCAGTTAAAACAACTAATATGGGAAGTTTATTTGATTTACAATATCGAATTATTTTTGATAAGAGTAAAAATGAAAAAGAGTTTATGGATGAAATTAGAATTAAAAATGGAAATTTAAAGGTAGCTTTAAGCCATCCAGTTGATACGACAGATATATAGGAGAAGATATGGAGAAGAATAAAAAATATATAGTGGTAGGAATTGTTTTTGTTATTATTGCAATTATTATTATTTTATTTTTTCTGTTTATGAATAAAAAGCAAAGTAATAATCAAAGAAAAGAAAATATTTCAAGTACTACTGATACTATTGATGTTGCAATTGATCCTGATAATGGGGATGAGAAGATTGATTGGTCTTTATACCCAACTAAAAGCTATGAATTGAAAGATAGCTTAACGATTAATGAAGAAGGAACTTATGAATTAAGTGGTACCATTAAAGATGGTTCTATTACCATTAATAGCAAGGGTAATGTTAGATTAATTTTAAATGGCGTATCTATTGTTAATTCTAAGGGACCAGCAATTTATGTACAATCTGCAGAAGACGTTGTTATAGTTATGTCTAATAATAGTGATAATTATTTAGAAGATGGAAAGAATTATTCAGGATATGATAGTGAAGTAATTGGAACTATTTATAGTAAGTCTGATATTACGTTTGATGGTGAAGGAACGTTAACTGTCATATCTAATAAGGAAGATGCCATTGTTGGAAAAGATGATTTAAAAATTATAAATGGTAACTATGATATTATTTCCTCTGATGATGGTATTCGTGGAAAAGATTCTGTTTATATTAAGAATGGTAATTTTAAAATAGTTTCTGGTGGAGATTCTATTAAATCTACCAATGCTACAGATGTAGGAAAAGGATTTGTTTTAATTGAGAATGGTACTTTTGATTTAAATGCTACTTTAGATGGAATTCAGTCGGAGACAAAGCTTTTGATTCAAAATGGAAATTTTACAATTAAAACTGGTGGTGGAAGTATCAATAGTAGTGATAAAGAATATTGGGGCTACTGGGGTGAAAGTAACACTGCTAGTAATGATAGTGCAAAGGGAATAAAGGCTGGTGATAATCTAGTAATTGAGAATGGCACTTTTACAATAGATTCTTCAGATGATACAATACATTCTAATAATTATGTAGGAATAAAATTAGGTACATTTTCTCTTTCTTCTGGTGATGATGGTATTCATGCAGATAAAGAGATTATTATAGATGGTGGTACTATCGATATTAGTAAAAGTTATGAAGGGATTGAAGCTTCAACTATTACTATTAATGATGGTACTATAAAGATTGTATCTTCAGATGATGGAATTAATGTTGCAGGTGTTAATGACGCATCTGCTATGAATAGACCAGGAGCTAATAAATATTCTAATAGTGATAATATTTTAACTATTAATGGTGGTGATATCCATGTAGATGCATCAGGGGATGGATTAGATGCTAATGGTTCTATTTATATGAATGGAGGAACTGTTGTTGTTAATGGACCAACAAATAGTGGAAATGGCGCATTAGATTATGATAATGAATTTGTTGTAAAAGGTGGTACCTTACTTGCTGGTGGTGCTAATGGTATGGCCCAAAGTGTAAGTTCAAATTCCACTATCTATAGTATTTTTATAGGCTTTAAATCTACTTATGGTAAAGAGGATACAATAATAATATTAGATTCTTCTAATAAGAAAGTTATATCTTATCAGTCTAATAAAAATTATTCTTCCTTAGTAATAGCCTCTCCTGAATTGAAAAAGGGAGATTATAAAATTCAAATTAATGGAGAAGATTATGAAAATTTCACTATTTCTAATATCGTGACTACAATAGGTTTCTCTAATGGAATGATGGGACCAGGAGGCGGAGACAGACCAAATGGCGGAATGAGTGGGGATAAACCAGGAGGTGGAAAAGGAAATCCCAATGGTGGGGGAATGAGACCATAGAAAAAAACAAGATTTAATCTTGTTTTTTGATGTAAAAATATAATAATATACAATATATTTAATTGGCGTTAGCTCTATTCTTTATTGTCTTCTTACTTATAAAAGAAAAAAACCTTATCAAGGTTTTATATTTTAAGTGGTGTCCCAGAAGGGATTCGAACCCCTGACACTCGCCTTAGAAGGGCGATGCTCTATCCAGCTGAGCTACTGAGACATACCCGTTCCCAAGGAACAAGTACATTATACAATAAATTTTATGATTATTCAAGAGATTTTAAGGTAGTTTTCGCAATTTCTTGGCTATTTACTTGAAAGATAACTTCTTCAACATCATAGTTATCATAAATAGATAGGGAGATAGTATAGAGAACCTCTTCTAAAATATCTTTTTTATCAAAATCATTAAAGATACTTTCACTAAAACATACTTCCATTTTTTTATCTTGAACTTTAAAATCTAGTAGATTGGTTTTACTATTGAGAAAACTCATTAAGTGATTCTGTTTTACAGTGCTTCCTAATTCATCAATGATAATCTCTATTTTCTCTCTTTCGTCATTGCTGATGGTAGTTACTGGTGTGTAATAATAATCGTTGTTATATTCATGAATGTAGTATACAGTAGTAGAGGTAATGTTTTTGGTATTTTTTAATTGGTAGTTTTTATTAATTCCGATTTCTCTATTTAAAGTAGATGGTAGATTAATATTGTTTTGTGGTAAATTTGTTAAAATTTTTCCATCAATGTATAGAATTACATAGTTAACGTTTTCAATACTAGTTAAAGTATAAACTAGAGCTTCTACTGTTTTTTCTTCTAGTTCTTTAGAAGTAGTTAAAAAATCTTTTGATAAGTCTACTTTTAATGTATCTTTAGAGAAGGAAAGGGAATTGATTTTAGTATTACTATTTATTAGTGGTTGAAAGCCACTTGGAACTTGATCACTATTTTTTCCTTCTTGTGTCATGGTTTGAATGAGCTCACGAGCTAGTTCTTCTGTTTCAAAAGAACTCACTCTAACAGATGTTTTACTAATATAATTGTTATTATCTAATAAATAAATAGTATGTGTTTTAACATTAACATTTACATATTCCACTACTGACGGAATTTCTAATTCTTTTTTAGAAGATGTTGGGATAATATAGAGTAAAAAAACAATCATCAATACAATGGAAGAGGTTATAATTTTTTTGATAGACATTTTTTTTAACATAGTTCACCTCAGTTAAGTATATGAAAAAAATGCATAGAAATGCATTTTATAAAGAAATTTCTCCTAATCTTAGTAGTTCAACAACAGCAGCGGCACGCCCTTTAACACCAAGTTTTTGAATAGTATTTGATATATGATTTCTTACTGTTTTCTCACTGATATTTAATTTTTTAGAAATATCTTTTGTAGTATAGTTTTGAATTAATAAATCAAATACTTCTTTTTCTCTATTTGTTAAAATATTTTTTTTCATACTCCCTCACTTCCTGATAGGGTGGTTTATAATATTCATAATATTTTATGAGAAAAAAAGAGATTGGTGTCTAATAGAAATCTATTTCTGAAACTTTACAGTAATATTCTTAGATGTATCAAATTCATCTTGAACAGTTCGCATAATAGTATTTGCTAAATCACTGTCATGTTTTTCTTTTTGAACAATTACTTCTATGTTATTTCCATCAATTTTTACAAATGATTTCAGTTGATGTTTACTTTCAATTTTAGATTCAATAGATTCTTCACCACTACGATTAGAATTTAGTTCTTTAATTTTTTCAAAAGCTTTATTTTTTTCTTCTACTGAACTATCAGCACTACTAATAATTTGTTTTAATGTTCCAATTTTAGCTTCCATCTCTTCATCAGATTCGACACGTAAAGCAACTAAAATACTGCTTTCTTCTACTTTAGCAGTAGGTTGGGAATCTTCTTCTTTCTTTGATTTTCCATTTGTAATTAATAGTTCTGGTGGCATTGTAATGTAATAGACGCTAAGCACTAAAATTAAACTGAATAATGTTAAAAACCAAACTCCTTTTTTATTTATCATATGATTCCTCCTAAATCTGTTACATTGTATGTAAAAAATTTTCTTATTATAACTAAAATATTTTTTTTTAATAGAAATTGTGGTAAAATTAAAGAAGAGAGGATGATAATATGTCAAAAATAAAAGATGTAATAGGAAGAGAAATATTAGATTCTAGAGGTAACCCTACAGTTGAGGTAGATGTTATTCTAGAGAGTGGGATTATTGGTAGAGCTGCTGTTCCAAGTGGTGCTTCTACTGGAGAAAGAGAAGCCTTAGAAATGCGTGATGGCGGAACTAGATATATGGGAAAAGGTGTAATGAATGCAGTTGACCATGTAAATCATGAATTAAGAGACTTAGTAATTGGTATGGATGCGCTTAATCAAAAAGAATTAGATTATGCTATGATTGAATTAGATGGTACTGATACAAAATCTAGATTAGGTGCTAATGCTATTTTAGGGGTATCTATGGCTGCGATGAAGGCAGCTGCTCAATATAAAGGCTTACCACTTTATCGCTATATTGGAAATGGTACTATTCAACCAAAACCAATGATGAACATTATTAATGGTGGGGCTCATGCTGATAATAAAGTAGATTTTCAAGAGTTTATGATTATTCCACAAGCAGATACAATAAAGGAAAGAGTAAGAATTGGTGCAGAAGTATTCCATAATTTAAAGAAAGTTTTAAATGCGAAAGGATATGCAACTAGTGTAGGAGATGAAGGTGGTTTTGCACCAGACTTACAAAGTAATGAGGAAGGCTTTGAATTAATTGTTGAAGCTATCAAAAAAGCTGGATATGAACCAGGAAAAGATGTTTGTTTAGCAATCGATGTGGCTGCTTCAGAATTCTATGATAAAGATTTACAAAAATATAAATTCCGTTGGTCAACGGGGGAAGAATTTACTACAGATCAACTTATTGATTTTTATGAGAATCTAATCAGTAAATATCCAATTATTTCTATTGAAGATCCAGTAGATGAAAATGATTGGGAAGGATTTAGAAAGATTACAGAAAGATTAGGTAATAAGATTCAATTAGTTGGTGATGATTTATTTGTAACAAATAAGAAATGTTTACAAATGGGAATTGATAACCATGCTGGTAATGCTATTTTATTAAAGGTAAATCAAATTGGTACTATTACTGAAACATTAGAAACTATCGAGCTTGCTCGTGCAAATGGATATGCAACTGTTATATCACATCGTAGTGGAGAAACAGAAGATACTACTATTGCTGATTTAGCAGTAGGATTAGATTTAGGTCAAATTAAAACAGGATCTATGTCTAGAACAGATAGAGTTTGTAAATACAATCAATTAATGCGTATTGAAGAAGAATTAGGAAGATAGGTGATTTTAGATGGCTATGCATGACCCAATAGGGACTAGTAGAGATCCACATATGAAAAACCCAACTCCAAAATATATTTTAATAGCTATTATTGTAATTTTGTTGGTGATTTTTGTAGGCCCAAAAATTTATGAGATTTATCAGGATAATTTACATGATACTTCTAATAGAGCTGAAAATGGTCAACAAACAAGTAATACTATTAGAGACAAATAGAGAACTTTAGTTCTCTTTTTTGTGGCTAGAAAGTGTCTAATTTCTTATTATATATTTTCTAACTTTTGATTTTATGGTATACTTAATTTGTAAGGTGATAGTATGGCAAAGAAGAAAAAAAGAAAAGATTCGAATAAGAATAAACCAAGTAATTTATCAGAATTAAAAGGATTTGGATTATTATTAATTGCTATTATTGGATGTTGTCCATTTGGAATTGTGGCTGATGTTATAAAAGGATTCTCCGCTTTTCTAGTAGGAACATGGTGGGCACTTCTTTTAGTGTTTATTGGTATTTGTGGTATTTTTATGATTGTAAAAAGAGAAAAACCAAAATTTTTAGATGTTAAGTTTTTTGGCCTTTATATTATTATTATCTCTTTATTAATTTTATCACATACTGCTTATTTAAAAGGAATGGAAGGAATTGATGTTAAAAACTTTAAGTTTGTTGACGATACAGTTACAGTAATGAGTGAAACTGTCAATAGTGTTATGGACTTTGTAAATAGTGATGCTAATACATTAGTATCCTCTATGTCTAATCTTGGAGGAGGTATTATTGGTGCTATTTTCTGTAGCGTTTTTGTGGCGCTTTTAACACTAGATGGAGCTGTTGTGGTAGCTATTGCTCTAATTGTATGTGGCTTCTTAATGTTTACTGGTCTTTCTATCTATGATATGCTTACAAAAGCTAAGGAAAAAGTAAATAAATTTACAAGTAGTATTGAGCATCAAAACAAGCATAAAGATAAGGATAAAGTCATTGTAGAAGATGATGACGAAGAAGAAGAGGATGATGAGGTGGAAGACGACGACGAACCAGATGAAGAGGATAATCGTCGTGTCATTCCAAGAGGAGAATTACATCAGCCTAAAATGGAAACTGTTGTTGATGAAGAAACTGGAGAAGTAACGGAAGTAGAAGTATTTGAAGAAGCTACTAATTGGGAATATCCTCCACTAACATTATTGTCAAAGACAGCTAAAAATAGCAGTAAAGAAAATCAGGATGCAATAAAGAAAAATATTCCAACATTAGAACAAGTATTGCGTGACTTTGGAATTGAAGCAAAAGTTGTTAGAGCAAAAGTAGGTCCAGCCGTAACACAATATGAGTTAGAAATTAAGGCAGGAACAAGAGTTAGTAAGATTTTAGGATTGAACAGGGAAATCGCGTTATCATTAGCAGCGAAGGATGTTCGTATTCAAGCACCTATTCCAGGAAAGAATACTGTAGGTATAGAATTACCAAATGCGACTATTTCTATGGTAGGAGTAAGAGAAGTATTACAAAAAGCTAATGAAGGAGATAAATCATTAGATAAGAAATTATTAGCAGTTCTTGGTAAAGATATTGAAGGTGAATGTAAGACAATGGAAATTGATAAGACACCACACCTTTTAGTAGCTGGTTCAACTGGTAGTGGTAAGTCAGTTTGTATCAATAGTATTTTGGCTTCTATTTTAATGCGTACCAAACCAGATGAAGTAAAATTAGTATTAGTGGACCCTAAAAAGGTAGAATTATCAGTTTATAACGGTGTACCACATTTACTTACACCAGTAGTAACAGATCCTAAGAAGGCTAATATGGTACTTCAAAAAATTGTAGTAGAGATGGAAAATCGTTATGAAATATTTGAACGTAGTGGTACAAAAAATATTACTAGTTACAATAACCATTTAAGAAAAGAGAATGAGACTAGACCAGAATCTGATCAAGTAAAATTAATGCCTTATATTGTTGTTATCATCGACGAGTTAGCAGATTTAATGTTGGTAGCAGCAAAAGAAGTAGAAGATTCTATTATGAGAATTACACAGATGGCACGTGCTGCTGGAATTCATTTGATAGTAGCAACGCAAAGACCTTCTACAGATGTTATTACAGGTGTTGTAAAATCTAATATTCCATCACGTATTTCTTTTGCAGTATCATCAGGTATTGACTCAAGGACTATTTTAGATATGGTAGGAGCAGAAAAATTGCTTGGAAAAGGTGATATGCTTTTCTTACCACAAGGAGTAAATACTCCAATTCGTATTCAAGGAACATTTATTTCAGAAGAAGAAACAAAGGCTATTGTAGATTTTGTTTGTGCTCAGCAAAAAGCTAATTATGACAAATCATTAGAACAAATGCCAGAAGAAGCTCATGCAATTACTGGTACAGAAGGAAATTCAGATGCTTTTGATGAACCATTATATGATGAAATTGTAGATTTTGTAGTAGAGCAAGGTAAAGCTAGTACCTCTTTAATTCAAAGAAGATTTAGATTAGGTTATAATAGGGCAGCAAGATGTATAGATTTATTAGAAGAAAGGGGTATAGTAGGACCACAGAATGGTTCTAAGCCAAGAGAAGTTCTTGTAAAGTTTGGAGACAATGAAGGAGAAGAATAAAAAATAGAGGAATAACCTCTATTTTTTTTCACTAATTGTTTCTGGAATCAAAGAATCAAGAAATTCAATTAATTCTTCTTTTGTGTATTTTTGATAATCCGTTAACCATTTGATAGCTACATTAACAACTGCTCCTACGTAGAAGTTGGTAATAATTTCTTCTGGAACTTTTAACTCCTTTTTATTATCTTCCTCTTTTAAATGTTTTGTTAAGTCAGTGTTAATAGTAGCATAAAAGATATCCATGATAATACTATTTTTATTATTGATAATAATAGAAGAAAATAATTCTCTATTTTCATCAATATGAGATAAAAATAGATTTAGCATTTCCATATAGTATTCTTTTGTATTAGAAATATTTTTATTACTCTGTAGTTTTTCTGCTAATTCCTTTCTTATATCTTGAATACAGGAAGATAGCAATTCATATTTATCGGAGTAGTGGGCATAAAAAGTAGAACGATTGATTAGTGCTTTATTACAAATATCTGATACTTTAATTTCTTCAAAAGTATAATCTTTTAATAAGTTGATTAAAGTAGTGTATAATAAGTTCTTTGTTTTTATAATACGTAGATCAGTTTTTTTATCTTTCATAAATATCACCTAGATATTATTATACTATTCTTTGAAACAAAGTAAAGATAAACTACAGTTAGTATGATATTTATACATACATTTCACACATTTTGTTGGATAAAAAACAAAATGAATTATTTTGTGCGTGATATTTGTCAAAAAAAATAATAAAATGTTATGACGAATGGAGGAAAAAAAGATATGAAAAAATTCGGTGAATTTATATGCAAACATAAACTTGGTGTTTTTATTTTGTCATTAATTTTATTATTCTTGTCTTTTATTGGAAATGCAGTTACTAGAATCAACTACGATATTTTAGTATATATTCCAGAAGATATTGAAACTGTTAAAGGACAAAATATTTTGGCTGAAGAATTTGGTATGGGAGCTTTTTCTGTTACCATTATTGATAATATGGCACCAAAAGATGTTTTAGCACTAGAAGAAAAAATAAAAGAAGTAGAGGGGGTTAATCAAGTAGTCAGTTTATATGATGTAATTGGAACCACTATTCCTTTAGAATTTTTACCAAGTGAAATAGTTGAGAAAGTCCATCAAGGTGCTTCTGATTTACTATTCATTACTTTTAATGATTCTACTTCATCTGAAAGCACTTTAGATGCTGTAGCAAAAATACGAAAAATCACTGAAAAATCTTGTAAGATAAGTGGTATGAGTTCTATGGTATTAGATACTATGGAATTATCTGAAAAAGAAATTTTTATTTATGTATGTATTGCAGTAATACTTTGTTTAGTGGTATTAGAATTTTCTCTAGATTCTTATTTAGTACCTATTTTATTACTATCTAATATTGGATTTGCGATTTTATTTAATTTAGGATCTAATATTATTTTTGGGGAAATCTCCTATATTACAAAAGCGCTAGTAGCTGTATTACAATTAGGAGTTACAACAGACTTCTCAATATTCTTATATCATGCTTATGAAAAGGAAAAGGAGAACTGTGATACAAAAGAAGTAGCCATGAGTAGAGCAATTCATTCTACATTTACGTCTGTAACAGGAAGTTCATTAACAACAATTGCTGGTTTCTTAGTATTATGTACTATGAAACTAACACTTGGAGCAGATCTTGGATTAGTTATGGCAAAAGGTGTACTTTTAGGGGTTATCTGTGTTTTAACACTTTTTCCAAGTTTATTATTACTTTTTGATAAATGGATAGAGAGTACTAGACATCGTTCTATTATTCCTAATTTTACAAAATTGAATTCTCTTATTATTAAACATCATGTTCCAATATTTATTATTTTTTTAATACTATTGGTACCAACTTATAAGGCTTATTCAAAAGTGGATGTCTATTATAAAATAGATGAAAGTTTACCAAAATCATTAGAGAGTATTATTGCTAATGAAGAGTTAAAAGAGAATTTCAATATCGTATCTCCAGAAATCATTTTGCTAGATAGAAATATGAGTGCTTCTACAGTTAATGAACTGGTAGAACGTATTGAAAATTTAGATGGTATTGAATTTGTACTAAGCTTTTCTAAATTGAAAGAAAAAGGAATTACAGAGAATATGTTATCTGAAGATATCATTTCTATCTTTGAAAATGAACAATATCAGATGCTATTAATTAACTCTAGTTATGAGATAGCAAGTGATGAATTAAATGAACAAATAGGGGAAGTAAATAAAATTATAAAGGAATATGATAGTTCTTCTATTTTAGCAGGTGAGGGACCTCTTATGAATGATTTAGTGACGATTAGTGATCAAGATTTTAAAAGTGTTAATGATTCTTCTATTATCTGTGTATTAATTATCATGTTTATCATTTTGAAATCTTTGTCATTACCATTCTTATTAATATTAACAATTGAATTTGCGATATTTACTAATATGTCATTTTCTTATTTTGGTGGGGTAGTACTACCTTTTGTGGCACCTATTGTACTAGGAACTATTCAATTAGGCGCTACCATTGATTATGCTATTTTAATGACAACAACTTATATGGAGAATAGAAAGATAGAAAATGATAAAAGAAAAGCTATGCAAAAAACACTCGATTATTGTGGTATCTCTATTGTAGTTAGTGGTTTATGCTTCTTTGCAGCCACATTTGGAGTGGGGGCATATTCTAAAATTGATATGGTAGGAAGCCTTTGTACTTTAATTTCTAGAGGTGCAATTGTAAGTATGGCAGTAGTACTTATGGTTCTTCCATCCATTTTATTATTATTTGATAAGATTATATTGAAAACAACTTATCAAAGAAAGGAGAAAAAAATGAAAAAATTAAAAAAAGTAGCAGCTAGTTTTTTAGTAACTTGTGTTGCACTTACATCTATACCAGTTTCTGCCTTAACAAAGGAAGAAATTGTTTATACAAAATTGAATAGTGATGGTAGTAAAAAAACATCTTTTGTACAAGAGCATTTAATAAATAATGAGAACTTAGATACCATTGAAGATATATCTGACTTAAAAAATATTTGGAATATTAATAGTACTCACACATTCCAACAAAATAAAAATAATTATACATGGGCTTCTTTAGGAAATGATATTTTCTATCAAGGTATTAGTGATGGAGAAATGCCTATTACTCAGACTGTAAAATACTATTTAAATGGAGAAGAAAGTACAGTTTCTGATATGCTTGGTAAAAGTGGTAAGATTAAAATTGAGATTGTGTATAAGAACCATGATAAGCATGTAGTAAAGGTAGCTGGAAAAGAGGAAACTCTATATACTCCATTTGTTATTACTACAGGAACGGTTGTTAGTTCTAAAAATAACAGCAATGTAGAAGTTACAAATGGAAAAGTCATTAATAATGGTTCGGCTTATATGGTAGTAGCACTTTCAGCACCTGGTTTGTATGAAAGCTTAGACATTGATACTTTAAAGGATTTGGATACATTCACTTTAACATATGAAACAGAAAAATTTGAACTTGCTAGTATTTATTCTATCTCAACTCCTAAATTGCTTGAAACAGAAGATTTAGAAGTATTTGATAAATTAGATAAAATTTATGATAGTTCTAAATTATTAAAAAGTTCTATTGATAAAATAGAAGAGGGCTCTAAAGAACTATTAGAGGGAAGTAAAAAATTAGAGAGTGGATCTAGTTTGCTTTATGAAAATTTAGAATTAGTTTTAGAAAACTTAAGCAGTATTAAAGATGGTGCGATTTCTCTTGATAAAGGATTAAAGAAAATATTAGGAGAGTTGCAGAAAGTAGAACAAGAATTAGAAAATGGAATGAGCGAAAGTAGTATTCAAAGTTTGGAAACTTTAATAAAGACAAATGAAGCTACTATCACGAAATTAACAAATACAAATGCAGAACTAAAGTCAGCTTATGAGCAATATCATTTAGGAAACTTAACTTATGAACAAGTAATTAGTATGGATTCAACAATGACTCTTTATAATGTGAAATTGAATTATGAAAATTTGTATGAGAATAATGTGCAGTTTATTTATCTATTACAAATGAATAATAAAGCATTGAATGAAACATTACAAAGTGTGAAAGGTATGCAACAAAAAGTTCAAGTTTTAATTACTACTTTAAATACTTATTTAAGCCAATTAGAAGTGGGAGCACAAAAATTATCTGATGGTACAACACAACTAAGAGAAGGCGTCGCTATGATTACTTCTAAGACAAAAGAATTGAAAGAAGGAACAACAACTTTAAAAACAGGAATTACTACTTTACAAAAGGGAATACATGAATTTAATAAAGACGGAATCTCTCCAATTACACAATTCTTGAATAATGATGTAAGAGAAGTTACTAGCAAAATGGAAGCGTTAGTGAATTTAGGAGAAGAGTATCAAACATTTACTATGAAACCAGCAAATATGAAAGGAAGTACTAAATTTGTTTCTGTGATTGATAGTGTTAGTGTTCCAAAAGAAGTAAAAAAGGTAGAGAAAAAAAAAGAAAAGCAATCTTTTTGGGATCGTATTGTAAATTTATTTAAGTAAAAGACTTGTAAAGAGATACAAGTCTTTTTATTTGTGTTATAATAAAAATATAAAAAGTTATGCACATACTTGTTGACAAATGTGTGTATAACTTGTGACTATATTTATGTAAACTAATAAAAAAATGTAAAATAATACATAAAATTGACGTTTATGCACATAGAGATTAAAAGAGGTGATGAAATTGAATAAAGAATTAAAGATACTTTTTAGCAAACTCTCTAACTGTAAAAAATGTACTTCTTTGAAAAATAAGAATGGTAAAGACTGTTCATTAATTAATTTTTATGAAAAGAAAAATATTTGTGTAAAGATTCCTTCTATTTGGACAGATTGGGAAAGAAGGATAAATTCTAATATTATGATTATTGGTCAAGATTGGGGACCATATCAAGATATGGAAAAGCTGAATAAGGAATATGAGAAAGAGGAAACATTAGAAAATTGGAAAAAACTAATAGAAAGTGAAAGTAGTTCTACAAAGAAGATGCTTACGAAGTATTTAAGATTATCTGCTGAATTAGAAAATTATCCTTTGGGTGATAACTTCTTAGAGGATATCTATATAACAAATGCTATTATGTGTGCAAGGAATGGAACTCACTATAGGGGAGATAATATTTCTTTAAAAGTATCTACTAGAAATTGCTCTAAATATTTGAAAGAACAGATAGAGATAGTAAAACCTAAAGTTGTCGTATGCCTAGGGTATTATCCCCTCTATAGTCTATCACTTGCTTATTCTTTTTCAATAGGTAAAACACTATCTTCTACATTGAACCAACAAAAAGAAATTTATGTAGATGATTTTATTATCATTCCTCTATATCATCCAACTGCACAAATAACAAAGGAATTGCAATTAGAACAATATCAAAGAATTTGGAATTATATGAAAGGAAAAGATTATGAACTTAAAAAATAAAGTAACAGAAGAAGACTTAATAAATTTATGGGATAATTGGTCTAAAAAAAGAAAAGGATACCCAGCTTATGATAAATGGTTAGATAAATATGACGAGGAATTAAAAAAAAGAAATTCTGAAATATTAGATTTGGGTTGTGGAATAGGAGCTAATACTGCCTATTTATTAGAACGTGGGTACACTGTGTTATCTTGTGATATATCAAGAGAAGCTTTAAAGAATATTGAAGAAAATATTCCAAATAGTAAAGTATTATATCTAGATATGACTAAGAAAATTTCAATACCCAATAACAGTTATGCAATTGTTTTAGCTGATCTTTGCCTTCAATATTTTTGTGAAGAAGATACATTTCATATAGTAAGTGAAATTAAAAGAATATTGAAACCAGATGGAATCCTACTTGCTCGTGTTGCAAGAACAGATGATTATGATTATGGTGCAGGTATTGGGGAAATGATGGAAAAAAACTATTACTTTGAGGGGAACTATTATAAAAGATTTTTTGATGATAATGATATAGAAAGATTCTTTAAAGATTTTGGAAAATTAGAATATGAGAAAACTTCTCTAATAAGGGATGAAGAAACTTATCAAAAGCCTAAACAAGTTTATGAAATAAAGGTAATTAAGAAATGAGGGATAGTATGAATTTAGAAGAAAGAATTACTAAAATAGAAGAAAGAAATAAAAGAGTAGAACTTGATAAAAAGTGGGAAACTAGTATGACTAGAAAAATATGTATTATGGTATTAACATATATAGTAGTAGTTATTTATAGTTATGTAACGCAAAACTGTGCTAATATATATTTAAGTTCTTTAGTTCCTGTTATTGGTTTTTCCTTATCTACTTTATCATTACATTCTATAAGAAAGTTTTGGGAAAAAAGGTTGTAGTGTTATGTCAAAAGTTTTATTAATATCTGGTAGTAATAGAAAAGGGAATACGGAATATATTCTTACTTGGTTAAATAACAGGATAAAGAATAGTGAACAGATTCTTTTAAGAGAAAAAAGAATGGAATTTTGTAAGGGTTGTTTATATTGTCATCATAAAAATAAATGCATAATAGATGATGATATCCATTCCATTATTGATAAACTAGTAGAAGCAGAGATTATTATTTTTGGAATTCCTAATTATTTTGATAATGTTTCTGGATTATTTAAGAATTTTATTGACCGATTACATCCCTTATATAAAAGTGAAAGATTAAAAAATAAAAAAGTTTATTTTGTTTATGTAGGTGGCGGTAATAGTAAGGGAACTGAAAATGTAATGCATCAATCTATTAGTGGGTTGGTAAAATATTTACAATTGGATATAAAAGGTGAATTTAGTTTTCAAGCATTAAATGTTAATGATATATGTAATCAAGAAGAAAAATTATTAGAAATGATAAAAGAGATTTCCTGTAAGGAAGAATAAAGAAGTAAGAAGATTGAAAAGTCTTCTTTTTGCATGAAAAAAAGTAGATAATTATCTACTTTCTAGTTTCTTATTTACAAGAGAATCCTGCAGCTTCTGCTGATTTCTTTACATCTTCAATATTACTTTTTTGATCAGCAATACCATATAAAGAACCAATTCCATAAGCATCTAAGCTTTCTTTAGAAGCAGATTTTAAGTCAATATCAAAATTGATGTTAAATACATAGTTTTTATCATCATTTTTAGTAGTTACTTTAACGCCTTCTTTGTTTTGGTCTTTGTATGTAGTTTCTAATGTAGTAGCAAAAGCACTCCAACCTTGTTTAATAAGGTCTGAATCAGCCTTGGCATCCATAGACATACTCATGTGATTAACTTTATTATTATTGAAAGTTAAAGTTACCTTTTGTTCTATAGAAACTCCACTTTCATTTTGTGTAAAACTACAAGTTAAAGTTTTTTCTTTTCCACATCCTGTTGTCAAAATAGCTACCATTACTACTAGTAATAATACTTTTAACTTTTTCATGCTCAATACTCCTTTCTAATATAATTATATACCATTTATTGCTTATTCTCAATAAAAAATTAAGTATGTTTTTCAGTTTTTTCTTCCTCTGCACTAAATTAGCTATCCAAATAAGCTTTCTTTCCTTCTAAATCAAAACTTAATCAGTTGTTCTTTCTTGGACTAACTAATGAATTTTACTTGTTCCTAGAATATTTATGATATAGATTGTATCATAAATATAATATAATCTATGGTATAATAATTTTAAGAAATGAGATGAAAAAATGGAGAACTTACCACAATTTTTAGTTGATAAATTACATTTGCAATATGGTAAAGAATTAACTACCGAGATTATAGATGGATATCAAAGAAAATCTTTGACTTTTAGAATTAATAGATTGAAAACGACTGTTGAAGAAGTGGAAATTGTTTTAAAAAAAGTAGGGATTTTATATAAGAAAGTATCGTGGTATGAAGATGCATTTATAATTGAAAATAAGAGGGAAGAAGACATTCGTTCTCTAGACATTTATCAAGAAGGAAAGGTTTATTTACAGTCTTTATCTTCTATGATACCTGTTTTGTTTTTAGGATTAAAGGAGGGGGAAAGTGTTTTAGATATGGCTGCTGCGCCAGGTGGAAAAACTACGCAGATGTCTTCCATTACCCAAGATAAGATATTAATTACAGCATGTGAGAAAAATAAAATTAGAGCAGACCGATTAAAATATAATATAGAAAAACAGGGGGTTAGAAAAATTACAATATTAAATTGTGATGCGAAAGATTTAGATGATTATTTTTCTTTTGATAAGATTTTATTGGATGCTCCTTGTAGTGGTAGTGGTACTTTACAATTAGAAAATACTATAGAGAAATATTTTAAAGTGGAATTACTAGAGAAAACAAGGAAAATTCAAGGCATATTATTGAAGAAAGCGAGCACTATTTTAAAATCTGGATGTGAAATGATTTATTCTACATGTTCTATTTTGGAGGAAGAAAATGAACTTCAAATTGAACAAATTCTTCAAACTGGAAAAATGGAAATTGTACCAATTGATGTTTCTTTATTCAAAGATATTCCACTTCTTCCTAGTAAAATAGATGGAACTGTAGTAGTGGCTCCAACTACTCTTTATGAAGGATTTTTTATTTGTAAGTTGAGGAAAAGATGAGATATAAAAGTACTTATAATTCACTACTTAGACTAATTAAAATGGTTAGTGATGGAGAACTTTCTTTTATAATCGCTAAAAAAGAGGAATATCTAGAATGTCTTCGTAGGCAGTTGTACAAGTTGTTTCTAAAAATCTGATTAGTATTATTGTTCCATGTCATAGGGGAATTAGTAAAACTAATAAACTAGTTGGTTATCAGGGGAGATTAGACTTAAAAATAAAATTATTAAAATTAGAAGAGGGTGTCATATGAAAATAATATTTGGTACAAGTAATAAAAGAAAAGTAGAAGATGTAAAAGCAGTAATAGAAGAAAACGCTTTTCCAGTAGAAATTTTAACACTAAAAGATATTGGTTGGGACTTAGGGGATATTGAAGAAAATGGAACTACACTAGAAGAAAATTCACTTTTGAAAGCGAAAAGTATTTTTGATTTTTGCACAAAGCATTCTATTTCTTATCCTATTATAACAGATGATTCTGGGCTATTTGTTGATTACCTACATGGTAGACCAGGAATTTATACAGCACGATATGCAGATTCAGAAAGAGAAAGAAATCCAGAATTACCAGAGTATGAATGTATTAATAAAGTATTACGAGAACTAGAAGAAGTGGAAAATAGAGAGGCTCATTATAAGTGTATTATTACTTGCATGAAAGAAGATGGTAGTTACTTTCAAAAAGAAGCGATAACAGAAGGCGTTATTTCTGCTGCTCCTGTTGATCCAATAGTAAAACCATATTTTTATTCTATTTTTGATTATCAAGGGGTTAACTTTCGCAATTTAACAGAGGAACAATTAAAGGGAACATATCGCTTTAAAGCTTTAAAAGAAGTATTAGAGGAGCTAGTTCATTTTTATGAATAAAATATTAATTATTGAAGATGATAAAGATATCCATGAAATGTTAAAGACTTTACTTATTCAAAATCGATATTCTGTTTTAAGCGCTTATTCTGGAACAGAAGGAATCCTTGTCTATGATGTTTCTATTGATTTAGTTTTATTAGATTTGATGCTACCTGGTAAAAGTGGAAAAGAAATTATTACCGAATTAAAAAGTAAGAAAAATGTTCCTGTTCTTGTTATGAGTGCTATTCATGAATTAGATACTAAATTAGACTTATTTGAATTAGGTGCGGAAGATTATATTACAAAGCCATTTTCTAATGAGGAGTTATTAGCGCGTATCAAAGTTCATTTAAGAAATAAAAAACAAATTAGTACTTCTATTTTAAGGTTTAAAGATCTTATGTTAGATAAAGAAAATTATCAAGTTTTTTGTAACCAACAAGAAGTAGTATTAACAAGAAACGAATTTGAACTCCTAAAAGTATTAATGGATAGTCCAAATCAAGTATTAACAAAAAGTACATTGTTTGACCTTGTTTGGGGTGATGAAGATTCTGCAGATGATAATACTTTAAATGTTCATATTAGTAAAATACGTAATAAATTAAAAGATAAAAATCCTAATATGGAATATATTGAAACAATTTGGAGTGTTGGATATCGAATGAAGAAATAATTTAAGATTTTGTTAAGAATTGTGTTAAGATTTTTTTAACACTTTTTTTATATAATGATAAAAAGGAGCGATAGTATGAAAGAGATGATACTAAAAACAAATAATTTAACAAAAATGTACAAAGATTTTAAAGCGTTAGAGGATGTTAGTATTACAATTCAAAAAGGAGATATTTATGGGCTAATTGGAAGAAATGGCGCGGGAAAAACAACTCTTATGAAAATAATAACAACCCTAACAAATAAAACTAGTGGGGAATTTGAATTATTTGGAGAAAAAGATACCAATTTAACAGATCAAAAAAGAAGAATTGGATGTCTTGTTGAAAATCCTGCTTTTTTTCCTAATTTGACTGCATATGAAAATTTAAAATATTATGCTATTCAAAAAGGCATTGTAGATGTAAGACAAATAGAAGAAGCATTACGGTTAGTAGAATTAGAAGAAGCTAAAAATAAAAAATTCAAAAATTTCTCATTAGGTATGAAACAAAGACTTGGTATCGCTTTTGCGATATTAGATAATCCAGACTTTATTATATTGGACGAACCAATCAATGGATTAGATCCTATTGGTATCAGTGATTTAAGAGAAACTTTTAAAAGATTAAATAGCGAAAGAAATATTACCATATTAATTTCTAGTCATATTTTATCAGAATTATATGTGATTGCTACTAGGTTTTGTATTCTAGAAAAAGGAAAAGTAGTGAAAGAATTAACAAAAGAAGAACTTGATTTAGAATGTAGTAAATGTATTGTTATTAAAACAGATGATACGAAAAAGGCCTCTGTAGTATTAGAAAATGATTTAAAAACAAAAAATTATAAAGTCGTTGATAATAATGAGATTAGATTATATGATTATTTAGAACAGGTAGATAAGGTTACAAAAGTATTATCTAAAAACAGTGTTATAATAATGGGGATTTATGAAACTGGCATTACTTTAGAGGAATATTTTAAAAATGTTATTAAGGAGGAAAAATAATATGCTAAATATTATAAAATCTGATTTATACAGAATATTTAAAGGAAAATCTATTTATATTATTTTTTTAATCATTATTTTATCTTTCATTATAGAAGCGATTGGGATATCCCCTGGTCATATTGGTATCAGTACAAATACTAACCCCTCAGTTGATTTAAATAACCCTGAATTTGTAGAAAAACTATCAAAAGCCAAAACATTAAAAGAGGTAAGAGAAATTATGAAAAGTGGGGGAGAATTTGAATTAGATAGAGAAGTAATAGGAACAAATGCTAACTTGTATTATTTCTTTATTGTAATAGTAGTAATTGTTCTATGCACAGATTTTTCTAATAAATCAATAAAAAATACATTATCATCAGCAATTACTAGAAAAAAATATTACTTGTCTAAATCCATTCTTATTTTTGGGCTATGTACTATTTTATTATTTTTCAATAATTATGGATTTTACTTTATCAACCTTTTAATCAATGGAAAAGGTTTTAGCTCCAGTCTATTAGAAGTAACAAAATTAACACTACTACAATTACCTCTTATTTATGGTATAATAAGTCTATTAATTAGTATGGCATTTCTTCTTAAAAAGACATCTACTTTTAATACCATTATGATTCCATTTATTATATTAGTACAATTAATTGGTATGGGAATTATTAGTTTATTTCGTTTAAGTGCAGCTTGGTTTTATAACTTTGAATTTCAGTTTGCGCTTTCTAAAATAGTTTCTCATCCAGAAGGAAACTATTTATTAAAGATTTCTTTATTAGGAATTTTCTATATGTTGTTATTTCATATAATAGGGTATTTTTCTTTTAAGAAAACAGAAATTAAATAGGGAGGTAGTGATTTATGAAAATAGTATTATTCGTAAGTTTGATTATTATTTTCATACTTATCATCTATCTTTTTTTGCTTAAGAAAGAGCTTAAAAGAATAACTTTCGAAATAAAAAAACAAAAAGATACAGATACCAATCAGTTACTTCATCAAGAAATGGCATGTAGAGAACTTCAAAATTTAATAGGTGAAATAAATGCTATTTTAAAATCAGTAAAAGAAGAAAAAATAAAAATAGAGAAAAGTAAAAATTCTTTAAATAAAATGATGATGAATGTCTCCCATGATTTAAGGACACCTTTAACTTCTGCATTAGGGTATATGGATATTCTTATTTCTAATAATTTAGATATGGAGAAAGAAAAAGAATTAAAAATAGTAAAAGAAAGGTTAAAAAGATTAGAAGAATTGATTAATTCTTTCTTTGATTTTTCAAAAGTAGTTTCCAATTCTGCAAATATTAAATTAGAGAAGGTAAATCTTGTTGCTATTTTGGAAGAATCAATTTTGCGTTATTATGAAGATTATGAAAAAGAAAAAAGAAAGATAATTTTAAATAGTATAAGAAAATGCGAAATGATATCTAATAAAGAAATGCTTTCTAGAATTTTTGATAATTTAATTGGAAACGCTTATAAGCACAGTAAGAGTGATTTAAAAGTAAAACTAAAAATAGCAGAGGGGATTAAAATTACTTTTTCAAATGAAATAGAGTCAAATGAATTAGATATGAACCATTTATTTGATGAGTTTTATACATTAGATATTTCTAGAACGAAAGGGAATACTGGATTAGGACTAGCAATAGCAAAAGAATTTACAGAAAATCTTCATGGTAAAATAAAAGCAACAAAAAGAAAAAATATAATTACTATTATACTAACTTTTCCAAATAAATAGTTGTAAATTTAACTATTATTCGATATAGTAGAAAAGGGAGATAATATGAAGATAGCAAAACCAAAAATTAAGGAATTAGAAAAAGGAAATCTAAAAGAAATGTTAGAGGAAGGATCTCTTTCTTTTTTTCAGTATGATAAGGAAGAATTGATAGAAAATTATATACTTACGGATTGTACAATTGATAGTTGTATTTTTAAAAATATCTCTTTTGAAAAAATTAATCTTGAAAATGTAGAATTAGTAGATGTTATTTTTGAAAATTGTGATTTATCTAATAAATGTTTTGACAAAGAGGCTATTATTAGAGTTATTTTTAAAAACTGTAAAATGACAGGAACTACTTTTATGGATGCTAATATGCAACATGTTCAGTTTCTAGAGTGTAGTAACAAATATATGAATTTTGCTAGTGCTAGTATGGCTAATATTATTATTAAAGATAGTGATTTTGAAGAGGCTTCTTTCCTAACTACTAAAATAAAAGATATGGAATTAGATAATGTAAAATTTAAAGGTGCAGAATTCATTGCTACTACTTTAAACGATGTAGATTTTTCAAATTCAGATATTTATGGAGCGAAGTTTGATTCTACTTCTTTAAAAGGAATGATTATTGATTCTATGCAATCCTCTATTTTAGTGGGATTACTAGGAGTAAAAATAAAAGATTAGTTATAATATAATTAGTTTGGAAGGTGGATTTATGGAACAATTAGAATTAGAAGCAAAAGTATTAGATATTGATGAGGAAAAGTTTATTAAAAAACTAGAAAAATTAGGCGCAAAAAAGATAGAGGAAACCAATCAATATCTTTATACTTATGATTTAGCGACTATCTATGGAAGATTTGTAGATATATTAACACAGTTAAATCATCCTGTAAGTGATATAAAATATGAAACAGCTATTTCTAAGTTAAAATTATTTTTCTTTGATGTTGATAATTTGTTAGATGAAAAAGAAAAAATAAAATTAGAACAAATAGTAGGTGTAAAAGAACTTTATGATTTATTAGAAAATGAAAAATTGCTAGATATTTTGAATAAAAAAGAAGTGGATAATTTCTTTCAAAAATATCATAACAATGATTCTAAATGGATTAGAGTAAGGGAAACAAATGGTAGAACAACGATAGCAGTAAAGCATATTTTGGCGCCCAATAAAACTAGTTTGCAGCAAATGAAAGAAACGGAAATAGAAGTACCAAGTATTGAAGAAGCCAATAAATTGTTAGAGGCATTGGGCTTTTCTTATAAGAGCTATCAAGAGAAGAAAAGAATAACTTATCAATTAGAAGATTATGAGATTGATATAGATACTTGGCCAGGTATTCCTACTTATTTTGAAATAGAAGGAAAATCATTAGAAGATTTAGAAGATATTTTAGGAAAATTAGGATATTCTATGTCAGATACAGTTTCTTGTACAGCTGATCAAGTTTATACTATGTATGGCAAATCTCAATTTGAGAAAAGAGAAATGAAATTTGAATAGGTGAGTTATGATAATTTGTTTATCTGGAAAAAGTGGTAGTGGTAAAAGTTATGTAAGTACTCTTTTTAGAAGTTATTCTAACAATTTTTTAGTTATTGATATTGATACAATTAGTCATACTGTTATTCAGTATAAAGAAGTAGTGAATAAGTTAGTCCAAACTTTTGGAGAGCAAGTTTGGAAAAATGAAAAAATTGATAGAAATGTATTAGGAAAAATCGTCTTTAATAGTGAAGTAATGATGAAACAATTAGAAGATATTACTTGGCCTGCTATGGAAGAAGAAATTGATAGAATTATAAGCGATAATCATAACAAAATTATTTTATTAGATTGGCAATTACTTCCTAAAACCAAATATTTTAAAGAATGCGATATGAAAATATTAGTAACTGCTCCCTTGGAAGTAAGAATAGAAAGAGCTATGAAAAGGGATCATATAACAAGAGAAAAGTTTATGGAACGAGAAAATGCCTCTTTAATATTGAGAGAAGAAGATTTTGATTATATTATTTCAAATACTGATAAAGAAAAAACGAAGAAGGAGGTATATCAGATTTATGAAAAGAGTATTGTACACAGGTAGCTTTGATCCTATTACAAAGGGACATATGAATATTATTTCTCAAGCCAGTGAATTATTTGATGAAGTAGTGGTAGCTGTTTTACAGAATAGCAAAAAGAAAGATTCTTTTTTCACAGAGGAAGAGAGATTAGAATTAATGAAAGCTTTATATCAAAATAATCCGAATATAAAAGTGATTAGTGGAAGAGGTGCTGCCGTTGATATGGCGCAAGAATATCAATGCAAAGCTATTATCAGAGGGTTAAGAAGCATTACGGACTTTGATTATGAGATACAAATGGCAGGTATCAATAAAGAGATTAGTAATGACGAGGTAAATACAATCTGTTTATTCGCTGATCCTAATCAACAATATATATCCTCTAGTATGGTAAAAGAAGTATTCTCTTTAGGGAAAAGTATTAGCAAGTATGTTGATCCTATGATAGAAACTGCTATGAATAAAAAGATTTCTAATAGTTAGAAATCTTTTCTTTATTAGGAATAGTGAATTAGCTTGTTACATTGTTATTCGTATCATCTTGTTCAATTTCTTCAGGTATAATTGAGAAAAGCTCACCTGTTGTACAATTTAAATTTTCACAAAACTCTTCGATATATTTAAATGAAATAGATGTGGTTTCTCCACGAATAATTCGATTTAAGTTTCTAGAGGTAATATTCATTTGTTGGCAAAGCCAATATTTTGTTTTCGCTTTTCTCTTTAATAATTCTACTATGTTCATTTTTACCATCTTGCACCTCCCTTTGCCCTTATTTTAAAACAGATGAAGACTGAAAATAAGTTACTTGCAATATCCCTACTAAAAAGCTAGATTAGTATTTTATTATAGCTTTTCTTTTCTTTTTTTGTTATATTAAGAAAGAGGTGTTTACTATGAAGGTATCTTTAATCCAAATGAATTCTAATGGAAATAAATTAGAAAATGAAAAGAAAAGCTTTGATTTACTAAATAAAGCATTGCAAGACTTACCAGATATTATTTGTTTATCAGAATTATTTTTATCATGGGGAACAGATTTTGAGAATGGTGTAGTATCTTTAGAAGAAATAAAAAAGTATCAAGATTTTGCAACGTTAAATTCAGTCAATTTAATTTTAGGAACAGTATCTTTAAAAAGCGAATTTTCTGCTA
This sequence comes from uncultured Bacilli bacterium, assembly GCA_964018915.1. Taxonomy (GTDB): domain Bacteria; phylum Bacillota_I; class Bacilli_A; order RF39; family UBA660; genus UBA5578. The sequence continues at coordinate 43,893 of CAXHRJ010000003.1, forward strand.
AGACAACGAATACTTGTTTTGTTATTGATAAAAATGGTAATATTGTAAATCAGTATGATAAGATTTATATGTATAAAGTGAATAGAGAAAATTTTAAGTTTGATGAATTAGATGATACTATTCCAGGTAAGGAAGTGGGAATAGCTCTCATAGATGGAATAAAAGTAGGAATTGGAATTTGTTTTGATTTAAGATTTCCAGAGTATTTTAGAGAACTTGTCAAAAAAGGTGTAGAAGTTATCTTTTTACCAGCTCATTTTAGAAAAGATACAGGAGAGATAGCTTGGGATATATTAGTAAATGCTCGTGCTATTGAAAATCAAGTATATTTCTGCGCTTGTAATCAAACAGGACCGTCTTTATGTGGAAAAACAAAAGTGGTGGATTATGAAGGAAACATTTTAAAACAGCTAGACCAAGAAGAAGGAATCCTTACTATTGATTTAGATTTAGAAAAACTGAGAAAATTTAGAGAAGAATTTCCAGTTTTAGAACAAATAAAATATTAAAAATTTTAAAGTTTAAAAGAAAGAATGCTATCCTTCTTTCTTTTTTGATATAATAGTAGAAAGAAATGGGGTAATACCATGAAACTGATAGAAAGATTTTATAAATTGATGGTTGGAAGATATGGAATAGATGAGTTTTATTATTTTTTCCTATATTTATATATTATTTTAGTATGTATTAGTCTTTTTTTGAACATCCCATATTTATTTTGGGTAGAATTAATTATATTTGTAGTTATGTTTTACCGAGTATTTTCTAAAAATATTAGCAGAAGAAAAAAAGAAAATAGAGTTTATTTGAAAATTAGAAATAGAATTTTAAAACCCTTTCAAAATATCAAGAGGAATTGGAAAGATCGTAATGATTTTATTTATAAAAAATGTCATAAATGTAAAACTACTTTGAGAATACCGCTTCCTACAGAAAGAGGGATAAAACATGTGATTTGTCCTAAATGTAAAAGAAAATTACGAGTATTTTGTTTTAGAAAAGAGAAGATTGTAATTATTAAAGCAAATAGTGAATTTAAGTGTCGCTAAAGATATTTTAAAGAAGAAAATCTATGATTTCTTCTTTTTTTGTAAAGAATACGTAAAAGTCAGAAATAATATAGAAAAAGTATGTCTTTATATGGTATTATTATGTTAGAATAGTAAGTTATAAAAGTGATATAATGAGGTGTAGTAGATGGTATTTAGCAGTTTAGAATTTATATTTATATTTTTACCAATATTTTTAGTTTTGTATTTTCCAAGTAATAAAAAATATAAAAATATTTTACTTTTTATATTTAGTATTCTTTTCTATACATATGGAAGTTTTAAACAACCTTTTTTCATTGCTTTGATTTTAGGGTCAGTAGTTGTCAATTATTTTTTAGGATTAAAAATAGAAAAAGAAAACAAGCGAAAAAAGTACTTAATTTTTGGTATCCTATATAATTTTGGATGGCTTTTTCTATTTAAATATTGTGCCTTTTTTACAACAGAAATCAATCATTTGTTAGCTAATTTTTCATTAGAGATACCAGTTTTAAATTTTATATTGCCAATTGGTATTAGCTTTTATACTTTTCAAACTATCTCGTATTTAGCAGATATCTATAGGGGAGAAGTAAAAGCGGAAAAATCATTTATTAATTTTGGAACCTATATTATTATGTTTCCTCAGTTAATAGCGGGTCCTATTGTTACTTATAAGAGTATTCATAAAGAATTAAATAATCGAAAAACGAAGTTAGATAATTTTTATTTTGGTTTAAAGTTCTTCATTTTAGGGTTAGGATACAAGGTATTGCTTGCCAATAGGGTCGGCAGTTTGTGGACAGATATTCAAGGAATTGGTTTTGAAAGTATTTCTACACCACTTGCTTATTTAGGTATTGCCGCTTACACTTTCCAAATCTATTTTGATTTCTATGGTTATTCTTTAATGGCATTAGGCCTTGGAAAGATGATGGGGTTCACACTTCCAATAAATTTTGATTATCCATATTTATCAAGAAGTATGACTGACTTTTGGAGAAGATGGCATATTACATTGGGGAGTTGGTTTAAAAAATATGTCTATATTCCATTAGGAGGAAATAGACATGGAATGCTTAAAACAATCAGGAATTTACTAGTTGTATGGTTGTGTACTGGATTATGGCATGGAGCAAGTTGGAATTTTGTTTTATGGGGATTTGTCACTTTTGTGATAATAATGTTAGAGAAAATTTGTTTAAAAGACTTTTTAGATAAGCATAAAATAGTTTCTAGAATCTATATGATAGTATTAATTCCTTTTACTTGGACTATTTTTGCTGTAACAAATATGAAAGATTTAGGAATGCTTTTAACTAGATTGAATCCTTTTTCAAAGGGAATTAATGTTTACACATTAGATTATTTAAAATATTTACAAACATATGGAATTCTATTAGTAGTTAGTTTATTCTTTTGTACTAAGATCCCAGATAAATTTTTAAAGAATTGTAAAAATAATATTTTAGAAATTATCCTTTACTTAGCAATCTTTTGGTTTTCTATTTATTGCTTATGTATGGAAGCAAATGACCCATTTTTATATTTTAGATTTTAGGAGGTAACGTTATGAGAAGAAAGAATAGTTTATTATTTGTAAAAGTATTTATGTTAAGTATTTTAGTAGCGTCTCCTTTTCTTGTAAAACAAGCACTACCTAAAAAAGAAAAATTAGATGAGATAATCTATGAGGATGGCTTGCATTATATTGATAAAGAAGATAGTAATACCAATAAAAATACCAATTCCAATATTACTACTGATAGTAACAGCAATGTTATATTCAACTCCAATACCAATATAAATAGTAACACTAACTCAAATACAAATTCGAACAAGCCAACCAATAGTAACTCAAATAGTAATTCTAATTCTGAAGTGAAAAATCCTGTATATCAGCAAAAGGGAACTTTTGTGCCAGTAGATGATAGTTATTTTAAAGATGCTCTATTTATAGGAGATTCTAGAACAGTTGGAATAAAAGAATATGGAAAATTAAAAGAAGCAACTTATTTTTGTGATACAGGTATGAGTATTTATAATATTTATTCTAGGAAGGTATCTATTTCAGGAGTAGGAAAAGTAGATTTGAAAAAATTATTATCTACTAAGAAATACGGAAAAATATATATTATGCTTGGCATCAATGAAATAGGTTATCCTTTAGATAATAGTGCTAAAAAATTTAGGGAAGTTGTTCAATATATTCAAAAGTCTCAACCTAATGCAATTATTATTATTCAAGCCAATCTGCATGTATCTAAGGCAAAAAGTGATAATAACTCTACATTTAATAATAAGCGAATTGATAAATACAATAGTAAATTAGCAGCTATTGCAGATAGTAAAAGAATATTTTACATAGATGCAAATGGTATCTTTGATGATGGAAAAGGAAATTTGAAAGCAGAAACTACATTTGATAACGTTCATATTTATGCTAAATACTATATAGAATGGACAAAGTATATCAAAGAGCATGGTATTAAAATAGAGACAGATGAGGGAAAAAAGGAAGAACCTAAAGAGGAGGAAAATCCAGATAAAACATCAGAAGAGAATAATAGTAATAAGGAAGATTCTAAGGATGAAGAGGATAGACAGAATGCATAAAAAAAGTAAATCGTTGATTTACTTTTTTATGTGGTAAAATACTCTAATTTAAACTGATATCCTTCTTCTTTAGGTTGGGATTGTTCTTGCCAACTCTTTTTTGCTTTCTGATAAAAATTTTTTAGCTGAATCATGATTTCATCCTCTAGAATCTCACAGTCATTCACATTTTCCTTCTTGTAATAGGCTAAGCAATTTCTTAGTGCTACTAGAAACTGTTCAAAACTTGATTCGTTAAAAAACTTATTAACTAATTTTTGGACTGTATTTTCTATAGAAGAACGTTTTCTATAATTAACTTTAGAAATTTTTTCTCTCAATTCTTCCTTTTGTGATTCAAATCCAGGAATGAAGGCTTGTTCGTAATGAATACTGTCTGCTACAAACATACCAGCTAAATTCTTTGGATTAACGCTATTTTTTGTTAATGCTTGAATGGTTCGATTAGGATCTAATGAATCATTTTGATAATAGTTTTGTATTAACCAGGCAATATGAATATTTACTTCTGTTTCTACTCTAGCTGTAATATTTTTTAATAAATCAGACAGATACGCATTTATTAAAGAAATAGTAGTCTTTGCTTTTGTATCGTTTGTCGCTATGATAGCAAGATTCATACATAACTTATTTAAAAGATTTAAAATATGGTAGTAAGGCATTTCCTGAAATAGGAAACAAATTAGTTCTGCTTCTTTATAGGAAACTAAATCATTACTAGGAGAAGTTAATTCTGTATTTTTTTCTACTTCTTGAAAGCTTTCTAATGTTAATTTTTCTTGTTTTTGTAAGGCTATAAGCTGTTTTAGCATTTCTAATAATTTGATTTTATTCATAGTATCACTCTCTTAGTAGTTTATTATATACTTTTTAAAGTAGGGAAGTAAAGATAAATTAAAAAAAATGTAATAAATTTTGAAATTGTGCTATAATGTTTCCAAGAAAGAGGGAGACTATGAATATTTTAGTTGTAGATGATGAAGTAGCAATCGCAGACTTAATTGAAATTTATTTAAAAAATGAATCTTACAATGTATATAAATATTATAGTGGGAAAGACGTTTTAGAAGAAATTGATAATTTAGAGATTGATTTGGCTATTTTAGATGTTATGATGCCAGATATAGATGGTTTTTCTTTGTGTAGTAAGATTAGAGAAAAATATACATTTCCAATAATATTTGCAACAGCTAAAGTAGAAGATATTGATAAAATTAATGGTCTTACTATTGGAGCAGATGACTATGTTACAAAGCCTTTTCAACCCTTAGAGTTAGTAGCACGTGTAAAAGCTCAACTTAGACGTTATAAAAACTATAATCAGAATATCGAAATAAGCGAAGATATTATTGATTTTAGAGGAATTGTTATTAACAAAGATACTCATGAATTTTATTTTAATGATAAACGAATAGAATTAACACCAACAGAGTTTTCAATCCTTTGGCATTTATGCCTTAATAGGGGTAGTGTGGTGAAAACAGAAGATTTATTTATGGAAGTTTGGAAAGAGAAATATTTGGAAAAAGATAATAATACCATAATGGTACACATTAGACATTTAAGAGAAAAAATGAGGGATGTTAGTAAGAATCCTAAGTATATTAAAACAGTATGGGGAGTAGGTTATAAAATTGAAAAATAATGGAATTTTCAAAAATAAGTTACTTAGAAAAACATTTATTAATTTTGTTATCAAAATATTTCTTTGGACAATCCTTCTACCATTTACCTTTTATCTTTTAGCAGAAATTATCTCTAGATTAGATTATCAATGGCTATATGACTCTTCTGCAGATAGATATTATCAAGCTATAAGAATCTACAATCTTCTTTTTACTAATGGTCTATATATTCCTCTTTTATTTGTTACTTGGTTAGTAGGAACTCTTATCTTTTTATATCGTTTATTAAAAAAAGTATTTTCTTATGTATCTGCTTTAACAGAAGCTTCTAATTTGCTATTAAATAAAGATGTTGAATATATAGAACTACCTGAAGAGTTAGAAGAAATAGAAAGACAAATTAATTATTTAAAAAGAGAGTTTGAACGAAATGAACGATTAGCTCATGAAAATGAACAGAAGAAAAATGATTTAGTGGTCTATTTAGCGCATGACTTAAAAACACCACTTACTTCCTTAATTGGATATTTATCTTTACTAGAAGAAATGAAGGATATGCCTAAAAAGAAAAGAGAAAAATATATTGAAGTTACATTAGAAAAGTCTTACAAATTAGAAGATTTAATCAATGAACTATTTGATATTACTAGATTTAATTCTGAAGTAATGGTATTAGAAACAGAAGAGATAAATCTAAATTTAATGTTAGAGCAAATTATTGATGATTTTTATCCTCTATTAAAAGAAAATGATAGAGAAATTAGTCTTACTATTCAAGAAAAAATAGTGTTAGAGGCAGATCCAGATAAATTAGCTCGTGTATTTAATAATTTAATTAAGAATGCAATTTATTATAGTACTGATAAGATAATTTCTATTACAGTAGAGAAAAAAGAAAATAGTGTTCAAATTATTACATGCAATAAGGGCAGAAAAATATCAGAAGAAAAGATAAAAAGAGTATTTGAAAAATTTTATCGTGCAGATTCTTCTCGTACTAGTAAAACGGGAGGAAGTGGATTAGGCCTTGCAATTGCTAAAGACATTGTAGAATTACATGGTGGTAAGATTACAGCTACTAGTGATAATGAATATACAAAATTTTATGTAGAACTCCCTATTCAAAAATCTTAAGAAAAATTTAAGATTTTTATAAGAAGAATTTAAAGAACAATTATTTCTATATTGATACAATGAATTTGTATTTAGGAGTAATTGTTTTTTATTTTGAAAAGAGGTTTTATATGACAAGAAAAAGAATAACAGAGATATTTCCTTTTTTAGTGCCTATTCGCACTTGGCAAAGAAATTTATTCTACCAACTAGGAATGTATTTGGATAGTAATAGATATGCAACAGAAAAAGGAGATTTATTGACTAATGAGGTATGCAGTGATAAAACATTTATGATTAATGAAAATAGTGGTCAAGATATTATTTATCAAGTAAATAAAGTAGATAATTTAAAGATTGTCAGTAAGACTATGAATCATATATTGATCAAACCTAGGGAAACTTTTTCTTTTTGCTATTTAGCGAAGCATGCTAAAAAATATGGAAAGTATAAAGATGGTTTAGTACTTGTCAATAATAAAATAGTTCCACAAAAAGGAGGAGGTATTTGTCATTTAAGTAATTTACTCTACTACCTATTTTTAAGAACACCACTTACTATAGTGGAACGACATGGTCATAAGATAAAATCATTTCCAAATCCTGATAAAGATTCTTTAGAGGGAATAGATGCAACTATCAATAGTGGATGGCTAGATTTAAAAGTTAGAAATGATACAGATAAGACTTATCAGATTGTAATAGATTTTGATTCTCATTATATGTATGGAAAGATACTCTCTGATGAAAAGATGAATACTGTTCATACGATTATAAATGAAAACTTTAAATATATTAGAAAGAACGAAAAAATCTATGAGAGTATTTCTGTTGTAAAAGTGATAGAAGCAAAAGAAAGTAAAAAGATATTAGAAAAAATAAAACTTTATGATGAAGTAGTAGAGGTAAACTATCCTTTACCTAAAAATATAGAAATGGAGGAGATGATAGATGAATAAAATAAAAGTTGCTTGTTTATTCGGTGGTTGTTCTAGCGAATATGATGTATCTTTAGTATCTGCAACTTCTGTCATTAGAAATATGAATAAAGAAAAGTATGAACTTTATTTAATTGGAATTACAAAAAGCGGAGATTTTTATTTATACGAAGGAGATATTAATAGAATTGAAATCGATGAATGGTTTGATTTAGAAAATGTAAAAAAAGTTACGTTTTCAACTAATAGAAGTGATCATGGCTTGATTGTACTAGATACAGGTGAGATTGATAGAATAGATATTGTATTTCCAATATTGCACGGCAGAAATGGAGAAGATGGGACTTTACAAGGCTTATTTGAACTTGCAGGTATTCCTTATGTAGGATGTAGTATGACATCCTCTGCTATTTGTATGGATAAGTTTATTGCTCACGAACTTGTCCGTTTAAATGGAATAAGAGTTCCTAAATCTTATTTATTTGATAAAAATGTGATTGATATTGAAAGTGGTATAAAAGACTTAACTTATCCTATTTTTGTAAAACCACTGAAAGCTGGATCCTCTTTTGGAATTACAAAAGTAAATGATTCTAGTGAACTAAAAGATGCTATAGAATTAGCTTTTTCTTACGATAGTAAAATTATTATAGAAGAAGGAATTGATGGATTTGAAGTAGGATGTGCGATATTAGGAAATCATAATTTACAGATAGGGGAAGTAGACGAAATTGAATTAGAAAGAGGCTTCTTTGATTTTGAGGAAAAGTACACTTTAAAAACTAGTAAAATTCATTTACCTGCTAGAATATCTTTAGAGGAAAGAAAAAGAATACAGGAAATCGCTTTAAACATATATCAAATATTAGGGTGTGAGGGATTTGCACGTGTGGATATGTTCTATACCAAGAATAAAGAGATTGTTTTTAATGAAGTAAATACTATACCAGGATGTACTTCTCATAGTAGATATCCATCTATGTTAAAAGAGGTAGGATTAGATTTTAGTGAGGTTATAGATGAGTGGATTCGGTTGGGGTTAGAAAGATGAAAAAAGTGTTAAAGAAAAGTGATATTTATAAAGGAAATTTAATTCTTATTCATCCTAATTATCTTTTACAAGAAGAAATTCAAGACAATGTATTAGAAAGTTATAGTGAAGAATATAGAGAAATTAAGTTACAAAAAATAGCTAATAAATTTTTACAGTTTATTTTAAGGGAAATGAAAGTAGGAAACAAAATTGTTCCTGTTAGTGGATATCGAACTTTAGAGGAACAAGAAAAAATATGGAAGGATTCTCTAGAAGAAAATGGGGAAGAGTTTACTAGAAAGTTTGTTGCTCTTCCAAATGCTAGTGAACATCAAACTGGATTAGCTATCGATTTAGGATTAAATGAAGGAGAAATTGATTTTATTAGACCAGCTTTTCCTCATCATGGTATTTGTAATGAATTTAGAGATTATGCAAAAAGATATGGATTTATTGAAAGATATAAAGAAGAGAAAAAGCAGATTACTTGTATTAGTGCAGAGGAATGGCATTTTCGTTATGTTGGTTATCCTCATTCTGAAATTATAGAAATGAATCATTTCTGCTTAGAAGAATATATAGAATATTTAAAACAATTTCGTTATTCTATTAATCCGCTTTCCTTTAAAAACTATGAGATTTCCTATTTGCCATATGAAGATAATATTGAAATATCGTTAGAAAATACTGAAATATCTGGTAATAACATGGATGGCTTTATTATTACAAGGAAGATATCATGAAACAGAAGAATATAGATTTTTTTAGACTTTTAGCAGCTTTCTTAATAGTAGCTATTCATATCTATCCATTTACTTTTATTAGTGAGGAAGTAGATTATACTTTTACACGTATTCTTTTTAGAATGGCAGTACCATTATTTTTAATGATAACAGGATTCTTTATATTGCCAAAGGCATTAAAAGAAAAAGAACAATTAGAAAAATATAGTCTTAAAATTATTAAAATATATATTATTAGTATGATTATCTATTTACCAGTAAATATTTACAATGGTTATTTATCAGATATTGATGTTTTTACTTTTTTAAAAGATATTTTTATAAATGGATCTTTTTACCATTTATGGTATTTTCCAGCTTTAATTTTAGGATTATGGATTACTTATTTGATTATGAAAAAAGTAAAAAAACCAATTTTTATTTTCTTAATCCTTTATGGAATTGGAATACTAGGAGATAGTTATTATGGATTTATTCAAAATATTCCAGTATTAAAAGATTTTTATTCCTTTCTTTTTACAATTTTTGATTATACAAGAAATGGAATATTTTATGTGCCAACATTTCTCTACATGGGATATTCTTTCTATAAGTTAAAAGAGGGAACTTGTGAAAATGATATCTATTATTTTTTCATATTTTCAATTTCAATGGCATCAGAGGGATTATTACTTTATAAATATGCGATTCCAAGACATACAAGCATGTACTTCTTTTTATTACCTGTTTCTTACTTTTTAGGGAAAATTCTTCTGACATCAGATTTTAAGAGCAGTCCTAAAATTAGGAATATTGCTACATGGCTCTATATTTTGCATCCTCTTTTTTTAATAGTTGTAAGATTAATTGCGAAAGTTCTTCATTTGGAAAGTATTTTAGTAGAAAATCATTTTGTTACTTATTTATGCGTAGTATCATTAACCCTTTTTTTTATAATAAGTATAGAAAAACTGAAGGAAGTAATGCATTATGGAAAGTAGTTTATTAACAGATAGGGCATGGCTAGAAATTGATTTTCTCGCATTAAAACATAATATAGAAGAGATAAGAAAGTATTTAAACTCAAAGACAGGAATAATGGCTGTTGTTAAAGGAAATGCTTATGGTCACGGCTTGATTCCAATTTCTAAATATCTAAATAAAATAGGAATTCATGACTTTGCGGTTGCAACTTTAGAAGAGGGAATTTCTTTAAGAAAAAATGGGATAGTAGGAAATATCTTGATATTAGGTTATACAAGTATAGAAAATATAGAATATGTTAAAAAATTTAATCTTATTCAAACTATAGTAGATGAGGATTATGCAGAAAAGTTATCTAAGGTAAGTGGAACAATAAAAGTTCATATCAAAATCAATACAGGTATGAATAGAATTGGAATCTCTTACCAAAGAATAGATAAAATAAAAGAGATATACCATTATCCCAATTTAAAAGTATTAGGAATATTCTCACATCTATCTTCTTCTGAACAATATACAGAAGAAAATATAATCTATACACGTATTCAAATAGAGCGTTTTCATGAGTTAGTGAAAAGCTTAAAAGCAATAGGGATAAATCCTTTAAAAACTCACCTTCAAAGTAGTTACGGCTTTGTAAATTATCCAGAATTAGAATATGATTATGTACGTATAGGGATGATTATGTATGGAAGTCATAGTGAAGTAGCAATGAAGTTAAAAGTAAATCTAGATTTAAAGCCAGTACTATCTTTAAAAGCAAGAATCACAAGTGTAAAAACAATTGATGAGGGAGAATTTGTAGGTTATGATAGAACTTATCAAGCAGAATTTATTAGAAAAATAGCAACAGTAAGTATAGGTTATGCAGATGGATATCCTAGATGTTTATCAAATGGAAAAGCATCTATTTTGGTAAATGGGGGGTATGCTCCGATTATTGGAAGAATATGCATGGATCAATTGATGATTGATGTGACGAATAGAGAAGTAAAACCTGGAGACATTGTTACTCTAATAGGCTGTGAGGAAAAAATAAAAGCAGACTATTTGGCTTTTCAAGCAGGTACTATTACTAATGAATTATTGGGTAGATTAGGTTCTAGATTAGAAGCTATCTATTTAGAAAAAAATTAAGCTTATGGTTTACTTTTCATTTTAATTTAGCGTAAATAGTGCTATAATGAAGCAGGTAGGAGGAGTATATGTTAGAGATTAAAGATGTAAAAAAGAAATTTGTAAGATATACAAAAGATAAGAAAAAAGAAGAATTCTATGCTGATAAAGGTATCAGTTTTAGTGCCCCAGAGGGGAAAATTATTGGTATTTTAGGACCAAATGGAGCAGGAAAAACTACTTTACTTAGAATGATTGGTGGTATTTTAGAACCAACTTCAGGAAGTGTTTCTATAGATGGATTAACCTATGAAAAAAATGAGATAGAAATAAAAAAGAAAATTGCTTATCTATCTGGAAATACTAAAATATATCAGTCTATATCTGGATATGAACTTTTAAAAATGTGTGGAGAACTATACGATGTTCCAAAAGATGAAATAGAGAAAAGAATTGAAAATATTTCTAAAGAGATGAAGATGGAATCATTCTTACATAATAGAATTGGAAACTTATCTACAGGTCAGACACAGAGAGTAAATATTGCAAGATGCTTAATACATGACCCAAAGTATTATATATTAGATGAAGCTACTAGTGGGCTTGATATCATTTCTAGTCAAGTTATTTTAGATTTCATTAAGAAAGAAAAAGAAAAAGGAAAAATTGTTTTATATTCTACTCACTATATGGAAGAAGCTGAAAATATTTGTGATTATGTAATCATGATTCATAAAGGTCTTGTTATTAAAGAGGGAACTCCTGATGAGATTAAAGATTCTACTAGTACAACGAATTTAAGAGATGCCTTTTTTACTTTAATAGGGGGTGTAGAGGATGAAAAGTAATATTTTTAAAATATTAAAAAAAGAATTAAGAGAGACTATTAGGGATAGAAAATCTTTAATGATGATGTTAATCATTCCGCTTTTTATTCCTGCATTTGCAATTGGCTTTTCTTTTTATTTTGATGCAGAAAGTAGTAAGGATATTACTGAATATAATAAAATAGGAATTTCTTACGAAGTAACAGAAGCAGAAGAAACTATTTTTAAAGAATTACAAATAGAACCAGTTTATGATTCTGTTGATGTTTTAAAAGAGAAGTATGATAAAGGAGAAATAAATCTGTATATTACAAAGGAAGATAAGAATTATACTTTACATGGTAATTATAATGAATCTACTTCTTTAGCTGATACACTTGCGACTAGTTATTTAGAAGCTTATAAGATGTATTTACAAGCAGAATATTTAGTAGATTATGATATTGATCCATTAGAAGTAATTGATATTCTAAGAGTACAAGAGGATATTATTGTGGAAGAGAATCCATTTGTTAAAATGATAACACAAGAATGCTTTATGTTTTTAATGGCAGCTCTTGCTATGTCTGCTATTTATACAGCAACAGATTCTATTGCTGGGGAAAAAGAGAAAGGAACCCTAGAAACTTTACTTACTTTTCCAGTAAAGGCAAAAGATATTATTTTAGGAAAATTTTTAAGTATTTCTTTATCTTCAATTTTTACTGGAATATTTAGTATTTTATTAATGATTATCTCTTTATCTTTTGTTAATGATAGATTTGAAGTTTATAAAGATTTGAATGTAGTGCCAAGTATTAGTACTATTCTTTACACAGTAGTGATTGTAATTATTTATTCTTTCTTTGTTAGTGGTTTATGTATTGCGATTTCTAGTAAAACAAAGTCTTACAAAGAAGCTCAAAGTGCTTTATCACCAATTTCTTTTGTATCAATATTTCCAAGCTTAATTGTTATGTTAGCTGGTATTGAAACAACAAGAATTTTATCAATAGTTCCATTTTTAAACGTATCTTTAATTTTTAATGATATGTTAGCTGGTAAAGTAGATATCTTAAACTTAGCATTAGTTGCTATTAGTTCTGTTATCTTTATTTCTTTAGTACTTTCTATTATTATTAAACAATACAAATCAGAAAAAGTATTATTTTCAAATTAGGACTTTTACTAAAAGTCCTTTTTGTGTTATAATCGATAATAGAGAGGTGTAGATAGGTAATGAAAGAAGAATCAAATGAAATTTTAAAGTTAAAGGATAACAAAGATAGTAAAAGAAAAGCCGTTGTATTTGGAATTGTATTTATATTTGTTATCTTATTTGTTATTATCATCGCTTTAACGCTTTATAAAGGAGATAGCGAAGAGAAGAGACCGTCTAATTCTAATAGTAATATAGAAAATCATTTTAATTATGATTATAAGTATGTAATTCAAACAACTTTGGGAGCAGATTATTTTATCTATTTGTTGAAAGATGATACTGTTAAAGTAGTAGAGAAAATGCCTATTTCAGAAATATGTGGGGAAACGGACTGTATAGAATTTACAGGAGAATTTGATTATAGGGAAACGACTATTGAATTTTCTGATAAATCTATGGAAAAAGTAAGGAATTTCTTTGCCGAATTATTTGATAAAAAGTTAACAAATTATTTAAACTTAAAAACTGTAGAGTTAAATAAGGAACAAAAAATAATAGAAATGGCACTATTATTAAATCTTGAAGATAAGATAACTTTTGAGGAGGATTTAATTTTTGAAACAAAAACAAAACAGTTAAAAAACAGTTCTGGAAAAGTAATCTTTGAGATGTCAAAAACTACTATTGCTCCAAGTGATAATGAAATAGTTAATAAGATAGGAACTTATTTAAATAATATTGTGGAAACAGAATGGATAGCATTAGAAGAAGAGTTAAGTAAACTACTTGCTTCTGGACTAACTTTTGGAGAAAAAGATGTTATAGAATTTACTTTAGTTTTAGAAGACTTAGATTCTTATAATATAGCGTTTACATATTCTATGTCAGGAACGATAGATAGTCTTGTACGTAATGATAAAAAAGGTTTTGTATTTAATTCTGCTAATGGGGAAATTTTTGAATATCCAGGTGGAAGAAAAGTAACTGAGAAAGTTATTGAAAAGATTAAAAGTAGTGAAGAGTATAAAAATATGAGTAATGCTTTGAAAACAAATTGGGAAACTATTTTGGAGGAACTTATTTATACTACTGGAAGCTGGTATTTGAAAGAAGATAAAATTCATTTCTTTATTTCAGAAGAAGATATATCAAATTCTCCTATGAAAGGACATGTCATTGAAGTTGAAATAGAAAATCCATTTGATTATTTTTAAAAAGAAAAAGATATGATAGGAAGAGAACTATTTGCGGTTCACTTCAATAAGCATATCTTTTTTATTTTAGTAGTGATGATGATTATGATCACTATAATTATTTCTATTATCATTGTTTGAATGATGATAATCTTCATGATGACTATAAGAATTCTCATTAGAATTATTGGAAGTGTATTTATTATTGTAGCACAAATCATCAGAACAAGATTCAACTTCTAAATAATTATTCTGTACATTAGAATTTGTATTGATACTCTCTGTATTATTTGCATTTAAATTAGTTTTATCAAATGAATTCGAAGTATTCTCTGAATGATGATTACTATAGGTGTGATAAGTTCCTTGACATTTAGGTAATTGGATAGATAAATTATTTCTAGTATGTGTTTTTTGAAATTCACTATCCGTTTTATTAAAGTATTGATAATGATTTTGAGTGGCATCATTCCAAGTTAAGTCAATATTGTAGTATCCATCTGACAGTTTTACAATATTCCAAGCATGTTCTTGATTTGAATATCCAGGGACATAATAAGTGGGGATTCCTAATTCTATCATAATGTACTGAAATGCTCTAGCATATCCAGCACATACCGTTTCCTTATTTACTAAAGCACTATAAGCACTTTGGTTCATAGCTGCATTGGTGTTATAACTCACTAATTTTAAAATTTCATTATGAACGTATTCTTCTTTTTCATAGTCACTGGAAAGTGTTTTCGCATAATTGATAATTCTACTAGTAGCTGCATCGAATTCTGCTTGAGCTTTTTCAATATTTTTAATAGTATCATTATAACTTAAAGTAATTTGGACAACTATATTATTTTCCGTATATTTATAAGTATAACTAGTATTAATCCAAAATAATTCTGGATGGTCATTATAAACTGCTTCCATTATTGTTTGAATATCATTAATGTGAATATTAATGATAGGAACAAAGGTAGATTTCATCTGTTTCATATTTGCATAAATCTGTTTATATAGAATTTGACCTTCTACTGTTAGTATATCATAGTATGGATAAAAATCTGTATCAAAAGAGTAGTCACTACCAGTAATGCCAGAGTCTTCTAATCCAGCTAGCTCATCATTATTTACCAAATATCCATCAGAGTGAAATTCTCCAAATTTTTGTGTTAAATGTGATTCCGCTTGATTAAAAAAATTAGTAACTAAATCCGCATTATCTACAACAAACCAAATTATCATAGATAATAAAAATACTGGTATATATCGTTTCACTATTCGCAAACTATCACTTCCTTTTATTTCTTTTTTCTATTATATCATAATTAAGTGAAAAATATGTGTTATAATGTTTTTATTGAAAATGTTAAAGTTAGTTGACAAATTTCCAACTCAAAAAGGTGGCATGCAACTAGAAAATTGGATATAATTTTTTTGTGAGGTGAAAAAATGAGTATAGGTAAAAAGCTTTATGAATTGAGAAAGAAGAAAGGCCTTTCTCAAGAAGAGGTGGCAGATACTTTAAATGTATCAAGACAAACTGTTTCTAAGTGGGAAACAGATCAAAGTATGCCAGAGTTTGATAAGATTGTTCCTCTTTGTGAACTTTATTCTATTAGTGCTGATGAATTATTAATGGGAATAAAAAAAGAAAAAGAGACTGAAATAAAAGAGGAGATAATTGTGAATGAAAAAGAGGAAGATGCAAAAGATAAGAAAAGAGCATTAGGAATTGGTCTTGGCGTATTTCTTTATTTTATTGCAGTTATTTGGATTATGGTGACAGTTCCTGTAAAGATGATGAATCCAATTCTTGCTTCAGCGTGTTTTTTATTCATTTGTGGGATAGCTACATTTATCATTATTTATACAACAATGGTTTATAAAAAGGAAAAGAAAAAAGAGGAGAGAAAAATAAATAATCCAGTCAATGAATTAACAAGACAAATAAATAGTATTATTTCTATTTTCTTTTGTGTAATATATTTATTGATTAGTTTTATAACTGGAGCTTGGCACATTACTTGGATTTTGTGGGTGGTTTATGCATGTATTGCTGAAATTGTAAAATTGATATTCATGTTAAGAGGTGGTCAAAATGAAAAATAAAGGATTAATTATAACTCTCATTGTTCTTTTATCATTGATTGCCATTTCTTTAATGGTATTGATGATAATTCTTTTAAATGGTGGATTCAAAAATTTTAGTTTTATTATGTTTTCAAGTGTCAGTGGAAATTTAGCGTTTGAAAAAGAATATAAAGAACCATTTCGCATGATAGAGATTGATAGTGATGCTAGTGATATAGAATTTATTTCCACAGATGATGATACTGTTAAAGTAGTTATTTATGGAGAAGAAAAAAATATTGATGTCTCTAAAACGAAAGAACGAATTTCTATTACTACTAAAATGAAATGTAAGTTTTTCTGCTTTAATCAAAAAAGAAGTAAAGTAGAAATTTATTTGCCAAAAAATTATGCTAGTAAAATAAAAGTAGAAAATGATTATGGAGATATTAGTATTGGAGAATTTAAAGATGCTGATATTACTGCTGAAAATAAATGTGGTGATATTAAAGTAATTGCAGGAGATACTGTAAAACTAGATAGTAATTTTGGTGATGTTACTTTGGAATATGCAAATTTTGCAGATATTGAACAAGATGCAGGGAAAATTACAGTAGGAGAAGTAGGGGATATAAAAGCTGAAAATAATTTAGGAGATATTTATATTGAAAAAGTAACTAATTCTTTACAACTAAAAGATAGTTGTGGAGATATTATTATTGATGAACTTGTTATTACTAAAAACTCTAATATAAAAAATGATTTAGGTAAGATTAAAATTGGATTTACTAATGATATCTATATTGATGCTGAAACAGATTTAGGAAAGGTAAAAATCAATGAAAATACAAGACAATCAGATATTACTTTAAAACTAGAAAATAGTTGTGGAGATATTATTGTGGATAATTAGAATAGAATGATTTCTATTCTTTTATTTTATGATATAATAAATAGTACTAAAGGAGGTATCTTGTGCGTAACTTATTTGATGAAGAAGAGTCTATTGTTGAGTTTAAACCACTTGCTGAAAAGATGCGACCTAAATCGTTAGAAGAATTCTTTGGTCAAGAAGAAATCGTAGGAATAGATTCTCCTATTAGACAGATGATTGAAACAGATAATATTACTTCTATGATTTTTTGGGGACCTCCAGGAGTTGGAAAAACAACTCTTGCTAAAATTATTGCAGATAAAACAAATGCTTCTTTTCATGAACTAAGTGCAGTAACATCTGGAGTTAAAGAAATTAAAGAATTCATTGAAATAGCGAAATATAATAAGAGTAATGGAAAAAAGACCATTGTTTTCGTAGATGAAATTCATAGATTTAATAAAGCACAACAGGATGCTTTTTTGCCACATGTAGAAAATGGGAATATTATTTTAATAGGGGCAACTACAGAAAATCCTTCCTTTGAAGTAAATTCCGCTCTTTTATCTAGAAGTAAAGTTTATGTTTTAAAGAGTTTAAAGGAAGAAGAAATTATTGGTATTTTAAAAAGAGCTCTTGTTAAAAACGAAAGTTATTCTAATGTGGATATGAAAGAAGATTGTTTTGAAGTTCTTGCTAAAATGAGCAACGGGGATGCTAGAACAGCACTGAATACATTAGAAAATGTTATTAATATTGCACCGTTAAAAAAGAATAAAAAAGAAATTACAAAAGAAGTGTTAAAGAAAGTATTACAAAATAAAATATTCTTATATGATAAAAAGGGAGAAGAACATTACAATTTAATTTCCGCTTTGCATAAGTCTATGAGAAATAGTGATCCTGATGCATCTCTTTATTATTTAGCACGTATGTTAGAAGCAGGGGAAGATCCTTTGTATGTTGCTAGAAGACTTATTCGTTTTGCATCAGAAGATGTAGGGATTGCAAATCCAAATGCGTTAGTACAAGCAACCTCTGCCTATCAAGCATGCCATTATTTAGGAATGCCAGAATGTAATGTCAATTTAGCGCAAGTAGTAGTTTATTTAAGTATTTGTCCAAAGTCGAATTCTTTATATAAAGCCTATGAATCAGTAAAGGTAGATGCTATTAGAACAGCAAATGAAAAAGTACCACTTCATCTTAGAAATGCAGTTACGAAATTAGATAAAGAATTAGGATATGGAGAAGGGTACGAATATGCTCATGAATATAAAGATAAAATAACCAGTATGGATTGTTTACCAGAATCTTTAAAAGGAAAAAAATATTATCTTCCAACAGATACTGGAAATGAAAAATCTGCGAAAGAAACATTAAGAAGAATAGAAGCATTAAAGAAAAGTAGGAAGGGGTAATTTATGGAAATAAAATATGATATGAGTAAGAACTATTGGAGTTGTCATAATGAGGCACAAGCTATTGTTATGATGAAAAGAAAACTAATGAAAAATAAAGAGAAAAAAATACATGGATTATTTTATTCTAGTATTTGGTATACTGTAGGGATTCTGCTTTCTTTTCTAGTTTATTTTGTTTTTAAAAGAATAAAATTAGACCCACTATTTTTATCTATTCTATTAGATTTATGTATTTTTTTAATTGCTTTTTTAGTTCTATATTTTGTAATTTTATTTTTTACTTACTTTATTAACAGATATAGTTCTAATCATAAAGGAATTTTAAAGATAGATGAAGAGGGACTTCATGATTATAATGATAAGGGAAAAATAACTCAAATAGAGTGGAATAAGGTGCAGTTTGTAGCTATTAAAAAATATACAGTTACTTTTGTAACCAATACAAGTCTAGTAGTTTTTGTAAATATTGAAAATAAAAAAGACATTTTAGAGGCTTTACAAAGTTATCAGAAAGACGTATTAATAATAGATCAGTCTGAGGAATCATAATGGATATTTTATTTGAATTTATTTTAGAATTCGTTTTAGAAGGATCGATAGAAATTAGTTCAAATAAGAAAATTAGTAAGTGGATACGTTACCCGCTTCTTCTTTTTATAGGTTTCTTTTTTATATCTGTTATTGCTTTACTTTTCTTTTTAAGTTTTCTATTGTTTCCTAAAAATAAAATAATTTCTATTTTTATGGGGCTCTTTGGATTATTTCTGTTTTTTTGTTTGCTTTTCAAGTTTAAAAATTTGTATTGTAAGAAGAAATAGGATTATGCTTTTCATAATTCTTTTTTTCTTGACAAATGTTATATACTGTTATATACTTGATGTAACAGCTGGGGGTGATGTATGAAAATTATCATTAGTAATAATAGTAGTATACCAATCTATGAGCAAATAAAAAATACTATTAAAAGTCAAATCCTTTCTGGTGAATTAGCAGAAGATGATATGCTTCCATCTATTAGAGCGCTTGCTAAAGATATTCGTATTAGTGTAATGACAATTAAGAAAGCATATGATGAGTTAGAGATGGAAGGATACATTATCACAAGACAGGGAAAAGGTTCTTTTGTTGCTCCTAAGAATTTGGAATTTATAAGAGAACAGAAACAAAGAGAGATAGAAAATTATATATCGAAAATAATTGAGATATCTACTCAGTATCAAATTAGAAAACAAGAAATATTAGACTTATTTGAATTTTTATATAGAAGGGATGATAATGAATGAAAGCGATAGAAATTCACAATTTAGTAAAAAAATATGATGATAAATTTCAGTTAGGTAGCATTGATTTAGAAATACCAAGTGGTATTATTGTAGGATTAATAGGTGAAAATGGTGCTGGAAAGACAACAATTATTAAGTCTATTTTAAATATAATTGGAATTGATGATGGAGAAATTAAAATATTTGATAAAGACTTTAAAAAGTATGAGAGTGAAATTAAGGAAGATATTGGAGTAGTCCTTGATAATATGTTTTTCCCAGAGATACTAACTTGTAAAGATATTGATGCGATTATGAATAAAGCTTATAAAAATTGGGATAGCAAATTTTATTTTGATTATTTGAGAAAGTTTGATATTCCAAGTAAGCAGCAAATAAAGAAATTGTCGAAAGGGATGCGAAAAAAATTAGAAATTGTAACCGCGCTTTCACATCATCCCAAATTACTAATTTTAGATGAGCCAACAAGTGGATTAGATCCAGTAGTTAGAAGTGAAGTATTAGATATTTTTTTAGATTTTATTCAAGATGAAGAACATACGATATTACTTTCAACACATATTACTAGTGATTTAGAACATGTAGCAGATCATATTATATTTGTAGATAGGGGTAAGAAAATATTAGATAAAAATAGAGACGATATTTTAGAAAATTATGGTATTTTGAAATGTGATAGTAAAGAGTTTGATAAAATTGATAAAAATGATATGCTTGTTTATAAAAAGAATAAATATGATATTCAAATATTAGTAGAGGATATTAAAAAGATATCCAAAAAGTATCCAAATACTATTATTGATAAAGTAACTTTAGAAGAACTGATGGTATTAATGATTAAGGGGGAAAAATAATATGATGAGTTTTATAAAAAAAGATTTTCTAATGATAAAAGCAAATATTAAAATTTTTATTTTAATTATGATAGTTTATATCCTAATGTCATTTTCATCAGCTGGAGAATTTGACATGGCATTCTTTTTTCCTTTTTTTGCAGCTATATTGTTTCTATCAACATTTAGCTATGATGAATTTAATAATTGGAATGCTTATGCTATCACTCTCCCAAACGGTAGAAAAAATCTATTAAAGGGAAAATATGTAGGAACTATTTTAATTGTTTTATTGACTTCTATTTTAAGCCTTGGTATTTCTATTGGTTTGGGGATTTATAAAGATACACTAGTGATAGAAGAGATAATTAGTTCTTTACTTACCTCACTAGTGACTATGTTTATTGTTGTTTCTTTTTCTTATCCATTAATCTATAAATTAGGTGTAGAAAAGGGCCGAATAGCTATGATGATAATTATTTTTGTTGGAGCGGGAATAATGGCTTCTTTAGAAAAAACAATTGGTTTTGATAAGTTAGAGAGTATATTTTCTTTTTTAAATGATTGGTACTATATAGCCCTTCCTTTAGTTATTATTATTTCATTATTGATATCTTATTTTATATCTATTAAAATCTATTTAAAGAAAGAATTTTAAGAAAGATGAAAATCTTTCTTTTTTTTGCTATAATGAAGATGAGGGAATTGTATGAATGTAAAGGAAATAGAAGTTAAAGAGATTGCTACTAAGTCTAATTTGCCAGTAAGTGATTATGTGATTAATCCTTATGTAGGCTGTCCTCATGGGTGTAAGTATTGCTATGCTTCTTTTATGAAAAGATTTACTGGACATAAAGAAGAATGGGGGAGTTTTATCGATATTAAAAGATGTTCTAAGAAATTAAATAAAAAGAAATTAGAGCACAAACAAATCTTTTTATCTTCTGTTACAGATTGTTACAATTCTTATGAAAAAGAATATATGTTAACTAGAAATATATTGGAAGAGTTAGTAGATATTGATTGCTATTTAAGTATTTCTACAAAATCTAATTTGATTTTAAGAGATATCGATTTATTAAAGAGAATGAAACATTTGACTGTAGCTATTTCTATTAATACAGTAGATGAAAAGTTTAGAAGAGATATGGATAATGCTTCTTCTATAAAAGATAGATTAGAAACATTAAAGATATTACATGCTAATGGTATCTATACGATATTATTCATGTCTCCCATATTTCCTTATATTACAGATTTTAAAAAGATAATAGAGATAAGTAAAGATTATGTAGAGGAATATTGGTTTGAAAATTTAAATTTAAGGGGCAGTTATAAACAGAAAATATTGGATTATATAAGTAGTAATTATCCTTTATATTTAAATGATTATGAAGAAATTTATAAAAGAGGAAATAAAGATTATTGGAAAAATTTATCTGAAGAGATAGCAGAATATTGCAAGAAGAATAGAGTTCATTATACCAATTACTTTTACCATGAAAAATTAGTAGCAGAGAAAGTAGGAAAAAAATGCAAAGATTAACTAGAAGATTTATTATTAAAAGTTTAGATGGAATTCCCACGAATGAACCTATTCGCTATGAAAGATATTATATAAATGATGCTTTGCGTATTCAAAAAAAGAACAATAGATTTGAAAAAGAAATATTGAATGAAGAAAATGAAATAATAGAAAAAGTTGAAATTGAAGAAATAGAATTTCAGCAATTAACGAAACGTGCTGTTAGTGAAATTATAAGAGATAGTTATTTATATTTAAATGATGAAAGAGTTTCTATAAAGAAATATTATGGAATGTATGAAACATTATATCGAGTAGAAGTAAAGTTTACTAGTTTAGAAGAAATGAAAAATTATCAAAAAGAAAAGTGGATGTTAGCAGAAATTACAGATTCTCCACTTGCTTTTGATAAGTATTTAAGTAAATTATCTAAGAAAGAATTTCAATTAGAATTAGAAAAGTATTTAAGGATTGGCGGAGATAATCATGAGTAAAAGGGCAATGGATGTATTAAGAAAAAATGAAAATGTTTTGTTGCCAGACTATGACCATTCCATTTTAAGTACGATAAGTTCTATTTTAAAGTATTATCATGTAGATACTCCTTATGTATCTTTAGAATCATTAGATAAAAAATTAGAGAATAATTATAAAAATGTAGTTTTTATTATACTAGATGGAATGGGTAAAAATATATTAGATAGTTTATCTAGTAATTATTTTAATGACCATTTATTGGATGTTGTAACATCTATTTATCCATCAACTACAACTGCGGCTATGACTACTTATTATTCTGGTAAACCACCTATAGAAACAGGTTGGATTGCTTGGTCACAATATATAAAAGAATATGGAAGATACTTAGATATATTACAGAAGAGAGATTCCTATACTCATAAAGTATATGAGGATATAAAGAAAGAGCTTTGGGATATCATTGGTTATGAACTTATTTATGATAAGATTGAAAAGTCTTCAAAAGATGTAAAAGTATTTGATGTAGCACCTTCCTATGTAATGCAGAAATAAAAACGACATTTGGATGCTGAAACCATTGATACATTAATAGAACAGGTAAAAGTACTATGTAGTGCAGAAGGAAAAAAATTTATTTTTTGCTATCAAGATAAACCAGATTCTTTATTGCATCAATATGGTACTACTTCTTTGGAAGTTCAAGATTTCTTAAAAGATACCATTCATAAAATAGAAAACATGTTAAATGATTTAGAGGATACACTAGTTATTGTAACTGCTGATCATGGACATAAAGACGTAGTGAATGAGTATGACATAAATGAATATGAAACATTAAAGGAATGTTTTATTATGCCACCAGCATTAGAGTCACGATGTATGACCTTTTGGATTAAACCAAAAATGTTAGAAATTTTTAAAGAAGAATTCAATAAAATATTTGGTCATTCTTATGTGCTTTTAACAAAAGAAGAATTATTAGAGGGCCATTTTTTAGGATATGGTAGGGAACATAAGAAAGTAGATGATTTTCTAGGAGATTTTGTTGCTATATCAGTTGGCTCTGATCTCATTAAAATAACAAATGATTATTATGTTGGAAAAGAAAAGAAAGCATCCACTCATTGTGGGTTAACAAAAGAGGAAATGTTAGTTCCAGTAATTACCTTAGAAAAGGAGTAGTGTATGAGAGAAAAATTAAATAAAATTTTACTATCAGGGAATATTTCAGAGGATATTGATTTTTTATTAGCAGTTATTCCAGAGCTTAAATTCATGATAGGATTTGATCACAAGCATCCCCATCATCATTTAGATGTTTGGAATCATACGCTGGAAGTAGTGGGGAAAGTATCAGATGAAGACTTGGAACTTAAGATGGCAGCGCTCTTACATGATATTGGAAAACCATTTTCCTATCAAGAAGGGGAAGTAAGACACTTTCATGGGCATCCTGAAGTATCGGCTAGAATGACTAAAAACATTTTAAAAAGATTCGGTTATCCTAATGAATTTGTTCAAAATGTGTATTATTTAGTGAGCACTCATGATACACCTATTAATTTAGATGATTTAGATAACGATTTATCTTTAGTAGAAAAAAGATTACAATTACAGTATGCTGATGCGTTATCCCATCATCCTGATAAAATTGGAAAGAGACTAGAAAAATTAGATGTTATTAAGGCCGCTTTAGAAAAGAAGAAACCTAAAATAAAAATGATAAAGAAAGGTGAAGTATTATGAAAGAAATTGATAAAATAGCGTTTATATATTTAAAGGATAAAAAGATATTATCTACCTTGTCGAAAGACAAAGATGCTTATTATATTCCAGGAGGAAAAAGGGAAGGAACTGAAACGGATGAAGAATGTTTAATTCGTGAATGTAAAGAAGAACTTACTATTGATATTAAAAAGGATACTATAAAATACTATGGTATTTTTAAAGCACAAGCTCATGGTAAAGCGGAAGGAATTATAGTAAAAATGACTTGCTATGAAGCGGAGTTTGATGGCAAATTAGAAGCAGATTCTGAGATTCAAGAAATAACATGGTTAGAATATAAAGATTTAGATAAAATATCACCAGTAGATAAATTGATATTTGAAGATTTACATCAAAAAGGATTACTTGATTAATATCCTTTTTTTTTTGGTATAATAAAAGTACAAATAATAAAGGAGGAATTTATGGATTTAAAAGAATTATTTGGTTATAATGGAAAGACAGTAGTAATTACTGGTTCTGCATCAGGAATGAGTAAGTCAGCTACTGAATTGTTATTAGAATTAGAAGCAAATGTTTATGCGATTGATATTAATCCAATCGATTTACCAGTTACAAAAGCATTTCAAGCAGATTTAAGTAAGAAGGAAGAAATTGATAGAGTAATTAGTGAATTACCTGAAAAAATAGATGCCTTATTTTTATGTCATGGGATTGCTTATTTTCCGGGGAGAGAATTACTTGTTCAAAAGGTAAATTTTTATAGTCAAAAGTATATGACTGAAATGTTATTAGATCGTATCTCAGATCATGGTTCTGTAACATTTATCTCATCAGTAGGTGGATTTGGGTGGCAACAAGTATATGGAAAAGCAGTAGAGGTAATTAATTTACCAACTTGGGAAGATGCTATGAAATGGTATGATGAACATCCAGAAGACATTCAAAGCGCTTATGTATTTGCAAAACAATGCTTAGAATCTTATGTAACTTATAAGTGTATGACACCTGAATTTATTGATAGAAGGATTCGTCTAAATGCTATTAATCCAGGAGATACAACTACTGGATTGACAGAAGACTTTAATAAATCAACAAGCCCAAATGGAGATGTAAAAGAAGGAGAAGAAATGATTTCTAATATCTTCTTAAAAAGTTGGAATGGCTATGCAGCAACTCCAGCGCAAATGGGTTATCCATTAGTAGTACTTGGAAGTAATATTTGCTCTTATGTATCAGGTCAATTACTTTATATTGACATGGGGCTTACTTCTATGTGGACTAGTGGGGCACTTCTTCAACAAAATCAAAAGTCAATTGAAGAGTTATCACAAGAAGCAAACAGCAATTAGATAGATATTTTATCTATCTTTTTTGTGATATAATGAAATTGGTGATGTTATGGAACTAATACATGCAAAAGGAAATACGTATTATATAAAAAATGCGACTAATATTGGTGTTTATAAAATAAATGAGGATAGTGTTTATTTAATAGATACAGGAAATGATTCTGATGCGGGAAAAAAGATATTAAAAATAATGAATCAGGAAGGATGGAATGTAGTAGGAATTATTAATACACATTCTAATGCGGATCATATTGGTGGAAATAAAGTTATTCAAGATAGAACAAACTGTCAAATACTAGGATATGGAATAGAGAAATGTATGACAGAATATCCACTATTAGAATCTTCTTTTCTATATGGTGGTTATCCATTTAAAGATTTAAAAAATAAATTCTTATGTGCCAAAGAATCTACTGTTATTAGTATTGAAAATCATTTGCCAGAGGGATTAGAATATTTTTCTTTAAAGGGACATTTTTTTGATATGATTGGAATTAGAACGAAAGATGATGTTTATTTTTTAGCAGACTCTCTTTTTAGTGAGGAGACTATTACGAAATATCATTTATTTTTCTTATATGATGTAAGAGAATTTTTAAATACATTAGAGTATTTGAAATCCCTAAATGGATTTATGTTCATTCCATCTCATGTAGAAGCTACTGAAAATATCTGTAATTTAATAGAAATGAATAAAAAGAAAATAGAAGAAATATTGGATGTTATTTTCAGTAATTGTAAAAAAAGTACATTTGAAGAAATCGTAAAAGAAATATTTGAACATTATCAGTTATCTATGAATATGAATCAATATGTATTAATTGGTAGTACAATAAAGTCTTATTTGTCGTATTTATATGAAGAAGGTAAAATTCAATATGAATTTATGGATAATAAAATGGTTTGGATTCAAATTTAAAATGTTAAAAGTCTTTGCGCATTTTCCAAAGAACTTTGGTAGATTCTAAAACATAAATTTTTTATAATGAGTTGTGAAAGGAGATAATATGAAATTAGGCAAAAATATTTATCAGTTGAGAAAAGAAAAAAATCTTTCACAAGAAGAATTAGCAGAGAAAATAAATGTTACAAGACAAACAATATCGAATTGGGAATTAGGAGAGACTTATCCTAATCCTGAACAATTGGTTTTATTATCTAAGGAGCTATGTATTAGTGTTGATAAACTTTTAGATAATGATATAGAAAATATCTTAGTAGAAAAAGTTAGTAATATAGAAAAATTAGCAGGCATTATTATTAAAATTTTAAAAGTAGTAGGTATTGTTACGGTAGGAATGATTATTATTGACATACTTGTTTTTGTTGGATTTATTATAGTAAGATTGGTAACTAATTAAAAGGGATTAAATCTCTTTTTTGTTTGACAAAAAAGAAAAAAACAGATATTATACATAGCAAAGCTAAGGGGGAATTTATTGTGTCAAAGATAAGAATAGAATATTTATTTCCAAATATAGAAAATAAGAGAAAATTGAAATGGCTAGAGAATGCTACTTTTGTAAGAAGTGCAGAAGATTATGAAGTGGTAAATTTTACTTTATCAGAGTATTTATATAGATTTCGTAAAGAAAATATTCAATATACGAATGGTCAAAATCAATATATAACGGAAGAAGTTAATAAAGAACATTATGAGAATTGGAAAAAGAAAAGTCAAAGTAATATTTTCGATTTAGATGGGGAAACTGTACGTTTAGATAATAGTATATTATCTTCATTGGCGGACCATCTTGCTCAAAATCCATTAGAATTACCTTACTTTTTGGAACAGAACGCTATTAATATTATTGGATTATTTTTAGGAGAACGTATTCTCTTCTCTAACATGAGATTAGCGTCTTCTTTTCATTATCCAGAGTATGAACTTTGTCATGCTCAAAAAATATCAGAAGAAGAATATCGAAGAACAAATTTTGAAGCAAAATATAAATTGTCATTATTCTTAAGTGTAATAGATGAGTTATTAAAAAGAGGAATTAACTTAGAAGAATTTTCGTTTGTAGATTTAAGAGATTGTAGTACTTATCAAGAAGCTATAGCTTCTTGATGGAATCAGAAATTAGTAGAAACTATGGATGTTTCGTCTTATAGACGTTCTGATGGTCAATCTTTTAATAGAGAAGAAATGCTAAGTTTTATTAATTTTTCTACCTTAAGTGAATTTTTAACATGTATCATGAATTTGGTAGAAGAAGAGTATTATATTAAATTTATTGAAGATGCAGTGACTATGAATCCAGAACAAGTAGTAGTGCTTCCAAATTATATGACGAATGATTTTTCTTTTATAGCGAAAGAGGATTTGGTAAATGTAAAAGATTTATGTGAAAGATTCCAATATAAATTAAAAACTTTTGCCATGGAAACAGAAGTAATAATTTTAAAAAGAAAGCTAGCAGAATTACGAGGAGCACTTAGTGAAAAAGAAGAAACTACATTCGATAATAAGGAATTGCGTAAACAAATAGAAGCCTTATATCAAGAGATTTTAGCACTTACTACAGAGAAGAGAAAAGAAATTATTCAGGTATTAAAACAAATATTGGAAAATAATAATATGAGTATAGACTTAGAAGAAAATAATAGCCAATTAGATTTCTCTTCTAAAAAGAAAGAAGAGGGAACACCTTGTGATTCTTCTAATAAGTCAACTTCTACTTTAGAGGAAAAAGTAGAAGAGTTATCTAAAAAAGTAGAAAACTTAGAAAAAAGAGTAACTTCTTTAGAAAATAGTTTAAAAGAGTATTTAGAGCATGGTGGTGTTCTGCCAAATTTAGATAATGCCAATCTATTTAGAGAAGAAATTATAGCACTAATTAAGGAATATAGACCAACTACAATGGGAGCCTTCTTTAGAAAAATAGAACTTTTTTAATGGGAGGCATGCTATTCATAAATAGATCAACAGAGACAACTTTAAAAGAAATAGATTCTCCTAAGCTTACACCAGTTCCAATTGAACAAGTAGTAAAGCCTACTTTGCTTCCAGAACCTATTATCCCAGTTAAGCCATCTGTTTTACCAGAAGAGCCAAAAGAGGAATTAATAGTATCAAGTTTAAAACCAGTAGAGGAGATTGTTTTAGAAGTTATTCGTGGAAATTGGGGAAATGGATTAGAACGAAAAGAGGCCTTAGAAAAGGAAGGTTATGATTACGCTTATGTTCAAAAATTAGTAACGAAGGTTAAGGATGAAAATGTTTTAGTTAACCAATTAAGACCAATAGAAGAGATATTAATGGAAGTAATAAATGGTAAATGGGGAGAAGCAGAAGAGGCTGAAATTCGTCTTACTAAAGTTGGATTTGATTATCAAGTAATTCAAAGCTTAATTGATGAAATGGTAGTAACATCTACTGTTGATACTCCTCAAAAATAAATGAGAAACTATCTTCATGATAGTTTTTTCTTTCGTTTACATCTAGTTTTGTTCATGTTATAATAAATAAAGAAAGTAGGGAGTATATGAAATTGCTCAAAATATATGCTTGCTTTGTTATTTTGGGAATAATAATTACTAATGTTATTTTTTATCTTTTTAGAGATTCAACAGAAGAATACATAAAAAAAGAACTGGGTATTGATATTTCTTTTTGTACCATTAAAGAAGAGCATGATGATCATGGTGGTTTTTTAGGAGATGGTTCTTATTTTTTAGTAGCAGATTGTGAAAATGATAAAGAAAATATCTTAAGTCAACTTAAAGATTGGAAAAAATTTCCTTTATCAGGAAATTTGCAGAAAGCTGTTTATGGAGAAGAATATAGTGATGGTCAAATGTACTATTCTTTTTCTTCTTTATGTAAAGGAAAAATACCTACAATCAATAATGGATATTATTATTTTTTTGATAGGTTTAAAGAAGCTATTGATGTATATAGTGATAAAGATTTTCTTGATAGATTTTCTTATAATTTTACTATCGCTTTATATGATGAAGATACAAATTTATTTTATTATTATGAATTAGATACATAAGGAGTATGAGTATGGCTAAAAGAAAGAAAAAAAGTAGTAAAAGTAATATATGGGTAACTTTAGTAGTCGTAGCAGTTTTTGCTATTGCAAATATTTATCAAAATAATTTCAAAGAGGCAAGTGCATCTTTGAAAAAAGAGAAACCTTCTATTGAAGAAGAAATACCTTCTTATTCATTAACAAATATTCCAGATTATGATGGGAATTCTTATATTATTTTAGACAATAATGAACCTCGTTTTGAAGAAAAAGATTATGCTACAGAAGGATTTGAGAAATATAGTGAATTAGATTCTTTAGGTCGAGCTAGAGTAGCATTTGCGAATGTGGGAGTAGAGATGATGCCAACTGAGAAAAGAGGAAGCATCGGAATGATAAAACCAAGTGGATGGCATACCATTAAATATGATATCGTAGATGGAAAGTATTTATATAATCGGTGCCATTTGATTGGTTATCAATTAACTGGTGAAAATGCGAATGAGAAAAATTTAATTACTTGCACTCGTCACATGAATACAGCGGGTATGCTCCCATTTGAAAATCAAGTGGCTAATTATGTGAAGGAAACGAATCATCATGTTCTTTATCGAGTAACGCCTATTTATGAAGGTGATAATTTATTAGCAAGTGGTGTAGAAATAGAGGCAAAATCGGTAGAAGATAATGGGGAAGGCGTTAAATTTCATGTCTTCATTTATAATGTTCAAGAAGGTATAGAAATAGATTATAAAACAGGAGAGAGTAAATTAAAAGAAGGATTAGCAGAGTAATCCTTCTTTTTGTCACTTTAAAGTCACTTTCTATAGTTATAATTAGTTCTATAAAATGCCTAATTATTGCTTTTTTAGTAAAATATCAAAGAAAAGTAAATATATTGATAAAAAGTTATACTTTATAAGTTATTTATTAGGAATAGTGATATAATGGATTTGGAATAGCATTGTTTAAAAAGGAAGTGTTATATGTATAATGTAATTGATTATTTAGAAAATTCAGCATTAGAGTATAAAGAAAAAATTGCTATAGTGGAAGAAGAGAAAACAATTACATATTCTGATTTAAGAAATAGTAGTAGAAAAGTTGCTTCCTATTTCGCAGATAAAAAAGTATTTAATGAACCCATTCTTATTTTTATGGATAAAGGAATAGATACTTTAGTAGCTTTTTTTGGAGTTGTTTATGCAGGATGTTATTATTCTTTAATAAATCCAGATTTACCAGAAAATAGAATTCTTCAAATCAAAAATGTAACAGGTGCCAGATTTATTATTACAGATGATGAGCATCAAGAATTAGCAACATCTTATTTTTCTGATATGGAAGTAGCAAATATAAAAGACTTAAAACAGTATTTATTAAATGATAGGGCTTTAGAAAAGGCAAAAACTAATCACATTGATTATGATCCATTATATGTTAATTTTACATCAGGGTCTACAGGTGTTCCTAAAGGAGTAGTTATTTCCCATCGTTCTGTTATAGATTTTATTGATAAATTTACTGAAATTTTTCATTTTAATGAGGAAGATAGAATTGCGAATCAAGCACCTTTTGATTTTGATGTATCCGTAAAAGATATTTATTCGTCAATAAAAGTGGGAGCGACTTTAGTAATTGTCCCTAAAAAATATTTTTCAAATCCATCTATGCTATTAGATTATTTATGTGATAATAAAGTTACAACGATGACTTGGGCAGTATCTGCTCTATGCTTAATTACAACCTTTCACGGACTTGATTATAAAGTTCCTAATACTGTTAATAAAATTATATTTAGTGGGGAAGTAATGCCATTAAAGCATTTGAAACAATGGATGGAACATCTACCGAATACCACGTTTGTAAATATTTATGGACCTACAGAGATTACTTGTAATTGTACCTATCATATCATTGATAGAAATAGGGAATATGCAGATAAAATTCCCGTTGGAAAGGCTTTCCCTAATGAGAGAGTAATTCTTTTAGATGATGAAAATAAAGAGGTACATGAACCAAATGTAGTAGGCGAATTATGTGTAGCAGGGACTTCTTTGGCGCTCGGATATTACAATAATGAAGAACAAACCAATCGTCATTTTATGCAAAATCCAAATGTAAAAAACTATATAGAATATATCTATCGTACAGGAGATTTAGCTTATTATAATGAAGAAGAGGAATTAGTCTTTAATGGAAGAAAAGATTTTCAAATTAAGTATTTAGGACATCGTATTGAACTAGAAGAAATTGATAAAGCTATTATGGAATATGAGGAAGTTGTTAGAAGCTGTACAATTTTTGAGGAAGAGAAATCAAAAGTATATGGTTTTTATATAGGCACTATTTCTAAGAAAGATTTACATGCGAAACTAAAAAGTGTTTTACCAACTTATATGATACCAACTGTGTTAATTCAAATGGAAGAATTTCCAATGACAAAAAACGGCAAAATAGACCGAAAGAAACTTATGGAATTAAAGGATGTGAAGAAGTAATGAACTATGAAAGTATTATTCGTGAATATGGTACTCCAACATACCTTTATGATGTAGAGACACTCATAAATAGAGTGAATTATTTAAAGAGTAAGTTTGATAAAGAGATTCATCTCGTGTACGCAGTAAAAGCAAATACCTTTATTGCCAAAGAACTAGAAAATGATGTAGATAGATATGAAATTTGTTCACCAGGAGAATTTGATATTTGTAATAATTTAAATATTAACCACAGTAAAATGGTCATATCAGGGGTCTATAAAGATTATGAAACCATTAATCATATGATTTCTAATTATGATGATATTGGAAAGTATACTATAGAATCTATTACTCAGTACCAATTATTAAAAGAATTAACCAATCAGTATCATAAAAATATACATGTTTTAATTCGTCTAACTTCAGGTAATCAGTTTGGTGTTAATGAAGAAGAATTTAAATTTATTATTCAAGATAAATGTGAATGGATTATAATAGATGGTATAGAATACTTTTCTGGGACACAGAAACATTCTATAAAGAAGATAAATAGAGAAGTTGATTACTTAGTAGAGTTTATAAAAGAAATAGAAAATGAACTTGGCTTTCATTTAAAGGAAGTTGAGTTTGGTCCAGGGCTTCCTATTTTCTATTTTCAAGATGATGAATTTGATGAAGATACCTTTTTAACAGAAGTTAATATTGCTCTTCGTAAGTTAGAGGGAAAAATAATTTCTTTAGAAATAGGAAGAAGTATTGCTGCTAGTTGTGGTAGCTATCTAACGAAAGTAGTAGATATGAAAACAAATAAAAATGGAAATTTTACAATTGTGGATGGTGGTATTCATCAGCTAGTTTATTATGGGCAAACTATGGCGATGAGAGTTCCATTTTTTGAAGTAATACCAAAGAGAAATAGTGAAATACAAACTTATAATTTATATGGTTCTTTATGTACCATTAATGATATTTTAGTCAAAAGCATAAGTGTTTCAAAATTGGAACTAGGGGATGTTTTTATTTTTAAAAATGTAGGAGCCTATTCTGTAACAGAAGGAATATCCTTGTTCTTAAGTAGAGACTTACCTAAAGTATTAATTTGTAGTAGAGATAAAAAAATAAAAGTTGTTAGGGATAGAAAAAAAACAAGTGAATTAAATTTCCCTAATTATGAATAGAGGAGTGTGTTTTTTATGGAAAAATTAATTGAAATATTAGAAAGTTTACAACCAGATGTAGATTATGAAAATGTAGAGAATTTAATAGATGGAAGATATTTAGATTCTCTAACAATACTATCATTAGTAGCAGAGATAGAAGAGGAATTTGATGTAGAAATACCAACAGTTGAAATTATTCCTTCTAATTTTAATTCTGCTAAAAAAATGTATGAAATGATTGAGAGATTAAGAGAAGAATAGAGGATTATCATGAATTATTTTGACCTTACTTATGCTTTTATCTTTTTGCCAATCGTTATTATTGTTTATAATATAATGCCTAAAAAGATTAGACCTGCTATTTTATTAATAGCAAGTTTTGTCTTCTTTTTTATGATTAGTAAGTTTTTAATAGGCTTCTTATTATTATCTATTTTGTCTATTTATATAGGAGCAAGGCTCATGGGAAGGTTAGATAGAAAAAGAGATGAACTGTTAGAACTTGCTGAAAAAGAGGAAAAAAAGAATCTTAAAAACAAGTATAAAAAAAGGAAAAAACTAATATTAGTTTTGGTAATATTATTCAATATTACCTTCTTATTTACTTTTAAGTATTTGAAATTTTTTACATTAAATACCAACTTCTTACTAGATTGTATGAATATTGGATGGAGAATCAAATTATTAAAATTTGCTGCTCCTATTGGGATTTCCTTTTATACTTTGCAAGCACTATCTTATATTATTGATGTCTATAATGAAAAGATAGAAGCGGATAAAAATATTTTAAGAGTTTCTTTATTCTTATCCTTTTTTCCTCAAATAATGGAAGGACCAATTGCTAGATACAGTCAAACGGCAAAAGAATTATATGAGAAAGTTAGAGTAAATTTTCAAAGCTTTTGCTTTGGTTATCAGCGAATTTTATTTGGCTTTTTCAAAAAATTTATTATTGCAGATAGGTTAAATGCGGTAGTAGGAAAAGTATTTGAGAATTATACACAGTATAGTGGCCTTGCTATTTTCTTTGGAATTGCAGCTTATACAATTATGCTTTATATGGAATTCTCTGGCACTATGGATGTTGTAATTGGTAGTGGAGAAATTTTTCATGTTAAAATACCAGAAAATTTCAGACAACCATTTTTTGCGAAGAATATATCTGAATTTTGGACAAGATGGCATATTAGTTTAGGTGCATGGTTTAAAGACTATATATTTTATCCAGTATCTCTTTCTAAACCAATGAAAAAGTTAACGGTGAAAGCAAGGAAAGTGCTTGGAAACCATATAGGACCATTAATTAGTGGTGCAGTAGCATTATTTGTTGTTTGGTTTTTAAATGGGCTATGGCATGGAGCAGGATGGACATTTCTATTTTATGGTTTATATCAGTTTGTATTAATTTTAAGTGGAAATATAGCAGAACCGTTCATTAAAGATATTTGCGCTAAATTAAAAATTAATAGACAAAATATTATTTATAGAATTTTTCAATCTGTGAAGATGACTTTGTTTGTATTTATTGGAGAATTATTCTTTAGGGCTCCAACATTAGAAGTTGGTTTTGGAATGCTCAAAAGAATGTTTACTAATTTTAAAATATCAGCTATCACAAATGGTGAACTATTTAAATTAGGAATTGATAAGAAGGATTGTCTCCTTATTTTTCTAGCTCTTGTTATTATTTTTGTAATAGGAATTATGAGAGAAAAAAATATGGACGTTAGGGAACAGATTAGTAAAAAAAATATTGTTATTAGGTGGACTATTTATTATGCCCTTATTTTAGCGATTATTATATTTGGAGCATATGGACCTGGTTATATTCCAGTAGATCCAATCTATGCAGATTTTTAGGAGAGATGGTTATGAAAAATGTATTAAAAAGTATTGTATTTGTATTCATTTTGTTCCTATTAGTAGAAGCTTTTACTATTGCTTTTGTTCCTAGCTCTAATTTAAGAAAGTATGGTATTTATAAAGTGGCAGCTTATGAAATTTTAGGAGAACCAGAAGATACTATTGATGTAGTAGCTTTAGGGGACAGTTTAGTATACAGTTCTTTATCTCCAATGGAAATATGGAATCATTATGGTTATACTGTATTTGATTCTGCCGAAGCAGCTCAAATTATTTCTAGCACTTATGATAATATGAAAGTAGCAATTGATAGCCAACATCCTAAAATTGTAATTATGGAAGCTAATGTATTATTTAGAGATCCATCAAAAAAGAAAGAAGAGAATCCGTTATTAAAAGGTGCAAAATATTATTTTCCAATTGCTAAATATCATAACAATTGGAAAAAATATATATCATTTGGGAAAAAAAGTAATTGGGCTAACGTTTATAAAGGATATAAATTTATAAATAAAGTAAATCCATCCAAACCAATTGAGTATATGAGTGGTTCTAAAAAGAAAAGAGAAATTTTAGATGGAAACTTAAAATATTTTGAAGATATTGTTAAGTTGTGTGAAGAAAATAATATTCACTTAGTTTTGGTAGCCTTTCCAACCCAAACTACTTGGAGTTCTAAAAAACATAATGCGATTATAGAACTACAAGAAAAATATGACTTTGATTTTCTAGACTTGAATTTAGTAGATATAGGAATTGATTGGGCAACAGATACAAAAGATGCTGGTAGTCATTTAAATTATAAAGGTGCAAAAAAAGTTTCCAACTATATTGGAAACTACTTAGAACGTACAGGATTGCTAGAAGATCATAGAAATGATGAAAAATATGAATCATGGAATAGAGCTTATAAGCAATACTATAAAAATCATAAAGAATTTTTATCAGTAGATGAATGATATTATAGCAATTGCATAATCTCCATCATGAGAGATAGATAAAGAAAGATTTTCTACTGGAAAGTCTTTTTTTATTTGGTTGTGTAAAATGATAAAAGGAGCATTATTTTCATCGTGAGTAACTTCAATATCTTTTACAGAATAATTTTGAATTCCTTTTTTGATTGCTTTTAAAAAAGCTTCTTTAGCAGCAAATAGACCTGCTATAGTAGCAAGATTATTATTACTCTTTTTTATATATTCTAATTCATTATGAGTGAAAATAGAACTCATAAATTTTTCTTTTTCTATTAGTTTAGAAAATCTAGTAATATTTACTAAATCAATACCGTTTGAAATCATGTTCTCACCATAATCATTATATCATATTTGTGTTTAAAACAAAAAAATTCTATTAGGAAACTGATTGCTTTTCTAAAGTACTCATTATATAATTGTTATGGTGATAGTATGATATTATTAGAATCGTGGGAGACATGGGTTATTATTTATTTAGTATCAGCCCTTATTTTCTCTCAGTCTTTTAGAGTATCTAAAAAGCAGATGAAAAATGTAGGGAAAATGACAGTTCTGCTAGAAATTTGTACAGCTTTTTTTGCTCTTTTCTTCATCCCTTTTTTTAAACTAACACTTCCTACTGATTTAGCAGTCTATGGTACATTATTTTTCGTAACTATTATTTATGCGGCAACAGATAGATTAAACATAGAAGCAAGGTATGGTTTAGAACCTTCTACCTTTAGTATGTTAAAACAATTATCCACTGTTTTTATGATTCTTTTTGGACTTCTTTTTTTCAAGGAAGAATTTGATTTTATTAAAATGGTGGGAGCTTTTTTAATCGTATTTGCTAATCTTTTATTGGCATTTGAAAAAGGAAAGTTTCAGTTCAATAAGTATTTTATAATTAGTTTTATTTCTAACTTTTTATTTGCAATTGCTATGATGATTAATGTAAATATTTCAGATTCCTTTAATTTAGCTTTTTATACAATTTTAACAGTATCTGTGCCAGCGCTTTTTATTTCCTTATTTGGTAGATATTCTTTTAAATCTTTAAAAGAGGAATTTAATTCTTATGATAAAAAGTATTTTTTATTATCCTCTTTTGCATGGTGTTTAATGTTATTATCATCTGTTAGAGCATATCAGTTAGGAAATGTTACTGTTGTAGCACCTTTATTTGCGCTAACGTCTATTTTAAATGCAATTATAGAGTACTTTTTAAATACAGATAAGAATAGATTTTTTCAAAAATTAGTGGCAGCATTTTTAATCATACTAGGTATTCTACTTGTTAAGATATAAAATTTTATGATATACTTTAAATATTAGGAAAGAAAGGATGGATATTATGGAAAAAGCAAAAGTTTATTTTATAAGAGAAATTACACCAGAGAATATCGTTAAGATTTATGATGTTCTTGGAAAGAAATTAAATGGAAAAGTTGCTGTGAAATTACATTCTGGAGAAAAAGGAAATCAAAATTATATAAGGCCTGAAATGGTAAAAAATATTGTAGAACATGTAAATGGAACGGTGGTAGAATGTAATACTGCTTATGAAGGTGCTAGAGATACAACAGAAAAGCATCAAGCCTTAATGAAAGAACATGGATGGGCAGATTTATTTACTGTAGATATTATGGATGCTGAAGGGGATATTGTTCTAGACATTCCAAATGGAAAGATTATTCAAAAAAACTATGTTGGAAAGAATCTTAATAATTATGATTCTATGTTAGTATTATCTCATTTTAAAGGACATCCAATGGGTGGATATGGTGGAGCTTTAAAGCAACTTTCTATTGGTGTTGCATCAGGACATGGAAAAAGCTATATACACTGTGTTGGAAAAGAAGATGGAACTTTTGAAGATATGTTTAGGGTAGATCAATTGAAATTTTTAGAGGCGATGGCAGATGCCGCATCTTCTGTTATTGAAAAATTTAAAGGAAATATTGTATATATTAATGTAATGTGTAATATGTCAGTAGACTGTGATTGCTGTAATGTTGCAGAAGATCCTTGTATGAAAGATATTGGTATTCTTGCTTCTCTAGATCCTATTGCCATTGATCAGGCATGTATCGATTTAGTAGAAAAATCAGATGATTCAGGAAAAGAACATTTTATGGAAAGGGTCAACTCAAGAAATGGCATTCATACAATTGAAGCCGCTAGTGAATTAGGCTTTGGTAGTAGAGAATATGAATTAATAGAAATTAGTTAAAAATGACTAATTTCTTTTTATTTGAGATCACTAATATTTTATGATATAATGACTGAGTTTGCGCTTTTTGGCATCTATTTAAGGAAGTGATTTATGGCTAAATATAAAATTTATAGTAAGACAATGAAATTATTAGGCTTTTAAAGTGATGATGGTTATACTTTACATACTATTTCTAAAAGTAATTATCGACTCATTATTAATAAGGCTTCCTGTCTTTATTTATTTCTTTAGTTGGTAATTCTCTTCCTCATTTACCTTTTTTCTTTTTTGAGGGAAACAATTCTATTTTAAAGGATACTAGTAATGTATTATTTGATTCTAATACGAAAAATGAAGGGGGGATTGGAAATACTGAAAACGGTGTAGAAGTTTTAATTGATGAAAATAAAAGTTATGAAGTGAAATTCTTAATTGTTCTGGCAAGAGATGGCTATATTTATGACCAACTTGATTATATGTGTGCTAGAATTGTTGGTGAATCCACAGATGATGGACATTGTTATGATGATGCCTATGCAGTTGCTTCTACGTTGATTAATAGAAGTCATATATTATGGTATGTAAATAATTATGGTCATAATTTCTACAATATATTTACAACATTAGGGCAATATGAAATAGAAGTAAGTGGTAATTATTTAAAATTTTTAGGAGCAATCGATTTAGAAGGGTATCTTGCTGCCATAGATGCTTTTTATACAAGGAAGTATACTCATAAATGGTTACAATTTAGAGCATGATGAGTAGATTTAAACTGTCCTTATGAAGCATTTGCAGAAGGTTATTGACCAAATGAAAGAATCCGAATATGTTCCTTATCTAGGAGAAGCGATAAATTTAAGTGATATTAAAACATTTGTGTATAGTATAAGGTGTTAAATTTTTATTGTAAAAAATTTAATAGTTGATATAATAGATTTTATCAAAGGGGAGATATTATGAAAAAAAGATATTTATCATTTGTAATGAGTGTATTAATGCTTTTAAATGCAGGTTGTAGTCATAAAAATATAGAAAGTGATGAAGAACCAATAGAAGTAATAGTTGATGAAATAGAAGAAAATGAGATTATTCAACCAAACATAAATGGGAGTGTGGAAATAGAAGAGAGTGAAAAACTAGAAGAACCAGAAGTAGTTGTTCGTGATATTGTCATTAGTGCTGTAGGAGATTGTACTTTAGGAACGGATACTAATTTTGGATATGGGAATAGTTTTACTAATGTATTAGACGATAATAATAGAGATTTCAGTTATTTCTTTAGTGGTGTACAAGATATTATTGGAAATGATGATGTTACCATTGCTAATCTAGAAGGGACTTTTACAGATTCTAGTAATAGAGTAGATAAAAAGTTTAACTTTAAAGGGGATGCAGATTATGCTAATATTTTAACAGAGGGAAGCATAGAAGCTGTAAATCTTGCTAACAATCATACGTATGATTATGGCGATGATGGATATAATGATACAATAGCTGCACTTAATGAGGTAGGGGTTCCTTATTTTGGTTATGATGATTATGTAGTATTAGAGTTTGATGGAATTGAAGTGGGACTTGCTGGTCTTGCTGGATGGGATGAAGCAACTGCAAAAGTTAATACAGATAAAGCAATAGAATATTTTCATAGCAATAATATTGATTTAATTATAATGACTTATCATTGGGGAATAGAAAGAGATTATAATCAAAATGCTACCCAACAAAATATAGCTAGATATGCAATTGAGCAAGGTGCCCATTTAGTGATTGGTCATCACCCTCATGTGCTTCAAGGAATTGAATGTTATAAAGGAAGGTACATTATTTATTCTTTAGGTAATTTTGTATTTGGAGGCAATAAAAATCCAGGAGATAAAGATACCATGATTTTTCAACAAACTTTCCACTATGAAGATGGATATTTAACAGATACTTCTATAGAAATTGTTCCATGTTCTTTATCTGGAGAATCTACTACAAATGATTATCGCCCAGTATTATTAGAGGGAGAAGAAAAAGAACGAGTATTGCAAAAAGTATTAGATCATAGTACTAATTTTGAATATGAAAAATAGAAAGACAAGACATTATCTTTTTATTGTGCTATAATAAATTTGGTGGTAGTATGGACCAAGAAAAAATTGGAAAGTTTATTAAGGAAATAAGAATAAAAGAAAAATTAAGTCAACAAAAATTTGCAGATAAATATGGTGTTACTTATCAAGCCGTAAGTAAATGGGAAAACGGTAAAAACATTCCAGATATTTCCATTTTAAAAGAAATGTGTCAGGAATATCATATGAACTTAGATGATTTTTTAAAGACAAATATTGTTCCTAAAAAAGAGAAGAAAAAAAGAATCTGGATTTCTTGTGTTGCTGTTTTAGTATTGACAGTAATTGTTACAATTTTTATAAAGTTTTCTTTAAAAGATTCTAGTTTTGAATTCAAAACTTTATCAACTAGTTGTGATGATTTTAATCTCTATGGAAGCCTTGCTTATAATGATTTAAAGTCATCTATTTATATTTCTAATATAACTTATTGTGGTGGAGATGATTCTAACATTTATAAGAAAATAGAATGTATATTATATGAAGATAATGGAAATGCTAAAGTGGAGATAACTAAATACCATTATGAGAAGGAAGACGGTATTTCATTAGAAGACTTTTTAAAAGATGTAAATTTCCATATTGATAACTATGAAAAAACTTGTAAAGTATATCAAGAAAATAGCTTATTTTTAGAAATTGAAGCAACGAATCAATCTAATAAAATTATTACTTATAAAATACCACTTAACTTAAAAGATAATTGTAATCATTAATCTCAACTCTAAGTTGAGATTTTTTCAACCTTTGCGTTATTGGTACGATGATAGTTTTATTTTACAATAAAAATGGAGGGAGAGAGATTATGAAAAAGATTTTAACACTTTTTATAATAACAATTATGGCATTTGGAGTAGTAGGGTGCTCTAATTCTAAGAATAAAGAAGAAGTAAGTGATGCTAAAAAGTTTGCCGAAGAATATAAAGAAGTTGGAGAAGACAATGTATTTGTCTACAAAGAAGTAGATGATATCATTAAAATTATGGAACATGGTACTGGTATTGTTTATTTAGGTTATCCTGAATGTCCTTGGTGCCAGGCTTATGTAAAATATTTAAATGAAGTAGCAAAAGAAGAGGGCGTTGAAAAAATCTATTATTGTAATACAAAAAAGGTAAAAGAAACTGATATGGAAAAATATCAAAAATTAGTTTCTCTATTAAGTGGTTATTTACAATATAATGATGAGGGTAATGAATGGATTTATGTTCCTAATGTATCTTTCCATGTAAATGGTAAACTGATTGGAAATGATTATGAATCTTCTAAAGATACTCACAATTTAAAAGATCCAAAAGAATATTGGACAGAAGAAGAAGTAAAAGACTTAAAATCTAGATTAAAAAGATATATAGAAGAAGTAGATGAGTCTTTAAATGCTTGTTCTGATTGTAATAAATAAGAATAAATCTAATTTTGATTTATTCCTTTTTATGTAGTAGTAAAAATTATGTTATAATATTTTTATGAAAGTAATGGGGCGATTTCTATGAAAAATAAAAAAATAACAAGAAAGATTATACAAGGAATGTATGTACTTACAACTATTGGTGGAGGTTGTATGGTAGATGCTGTATCACAAGTAAGTGCAGGAGATAATCCTTTAATAGCAGTTGCTGTTATGAAGAAAAATTATACGAATGAGTTACTTAAGAAAAATAACAAGTTTGCTCTTTCTATTTTAGGAGAAGATATAAATCCTGAAATTATATCTACTTTTGGAATGAATTCTATGAGAGATATGAATAAGTTTGAAAAAGTAACTGCTGAAGAAGTAGAAGGAGTAAAAGTACTAACTGATTCTTTAGGATATATGGTATGTGAAATAATTGATTCTATTGATAATGATACGCATACATTATTTATTGGTAAGTTAATAGAAGCAGATGTCTATAAGGAAGGTATTGCTATGAGTTATGGGTATTATCAAGAGCATAAAGAGGAACTGATAAAAATAACAACAGAAACTGGTAAAACGGCATGGGTTTGTACAGTATGCGGTTATGTTTATTATGGAGAAGAAATTCCAGATGATTTTAAATGCCCAATATGTGGAGTGGATAAGAGTTTATTTAAGAAAAAAGAAGGATAAATATTTTCTTCTTTTTTTGTAAACTATTTGTTTTCAATAAAATCTTAATTGACTTCCTAAATAAATAAGGGTATATTGATAATAGAATATGAGAATTATTCCATATTACTAATAGGAGGAAAATATGAAAGCAAATGAAATAAAAAAAGTATCCTGTGTTGGAGCAGGTGTTATTGGATATAGTTGGGCGCTTTATTTTTCATTAAAAGGATTAGAAGTAACTGTTTATGATATAACAGAAGAGGCTTTATCTTTAGCGAAGGCAAGAGTGCACGAAAGTTTAAAATCATTGATTCAAAATAACGTTGTAACAGAAAGTGAAAGTACTCAAATAGAAGAAAGAATTTCTTATACACTTTCTATGGAAGAAGCTGTAAAAGAGGTACAACTTATTGTAGAATCAGGCCCAGAAAACTATGATATTAAAAGAAATATGGTTAAAGAAATGGAAGAATTTACTAGTCCTAATACAATCATTGTAAGTTCTACGTCAGGATTACTCATTACAGAGATTGCTAAGTATGCGAAAAATCCAGAACGTTTTATAGGA
The DNA here is from genome assembly GCA_964018915.1 of uncultured Bacilli bacterium. Classification (GTDB taxonomy): domain Bacteria; phylum Bacillota_I; class Bacilli_A; order RF39; family UBA660; genus UBA5578. The sequence continues at coordinate 87,217 of CAXHRJ010000003.1, forward strand.
GCACATCCTTATAACCCACCACATTTAATTCCATTAGTAGAAATTACTAAGGGTGAAAAAAGTACAGATGAAGTAGTAGAGACTGCAAAAGAATTTTATACTTTAATTGGAAAAGAACCAGTTGTTTTACAAAAAGAAGCATTAGGATTTATCTGTAATCGTATTCAAATGGCTCTTTATAGAGAAGTATGTGATTTAGTAATGCGTGGGGTATGTACTATTGAAGATGCTGATAAAGCAGTTACTTTTGGACCAGGCTTACGTTGGGGAATTATGGGACCATCTTTAGTATTTCAATTAGGTGGAGGTCAATATGGAATAGCTGGTGCTTTAAAACATATGGGACCATCTGCTAATATGTGGCTTGAAGATATGGCTGATTTTAAAAAGATTCCTGATGAATTTGCTATGATTGCGCAAACTGGAGTAAATGAAGAGATGAAAAATCGTTCTAGTGAAATAGGTAATGATGATGCCTCTTTAGCAGAATATCGTGATAAAATGTTAATCGAAATGTTAAAACTACATGGAAAGTTATAGGATATGGCAACAACGAAGGATTATAAAGAGTATTTAGTAGGGCAATTATCTATACTAGAAAATATTGTCTGTAGACCTATGATGGGAGAATATCTTCTCTATTATGATGATATCCTATTTGGTGGTATTTATGATAATAGGTTATTGATTAAAATAGTAGAAGGTAATCAAAAATATGAACTTCCAAGTGCGATTCCTTATGAAGGGGCAAAATCAATGTATGAGATAGAAGATTTAGATAACCAAGAACTCATTAGAGATATTGTTCTAGATACATGCAAATGCTTACCTAAAAAAGGAGATAAAAAAAGTAGAAAATGAATTCTACTTTTTTAGTTATATTTTTATATTGATTTCATTGCAATTGTTTCGTATAATATTAGTTAGAAATAAACCTAGGAGGTTTTTATGGCTGTAGAAGTTACTATTAAGAAAAAAGGTTTCTTTAAAAGAAAAATAGAAATTCCAAAAATTGTATTTGAAGATATGGGATATGGAACAATGGATGATAATTGGAGGCTTTTAGAAAATGAAGTAGGAGAACCGACAATTGTTTATAGTCATAGTGTATTAGAAAGAGGAATAGAAATTGTTTCTGAAAAGGAATATATTTTATTACGTTTACCTCTACCAACAGGAGAAAATGAAATCCGCTTCTTTTATGAATATGTAGAAAGGTTATGTAAATACCTAAAAGTGGATACCTTTTTTAGATATGAAGAGGAATCCTATTTTGATAGAATAGAAGACTATATTAAATGGGATATTACTGCTAGTATTGGCGCTATTAGCGGTATGAGAGAATCTATTGAAAAGAAAGAATATGAAGAAATGTATATTTTTGGGGTATTAAATCCCATTACAATAGGTCCCAAAGAATTAGATTTTATTGATGATAGTCCCAAAAAATTAGGAGAACTCTTACACAATTTACAAAGTGTAGATGCTTATTATGCTGGCGCTAAAATTTATCAAAGAGAAAATGGAACCTTATTTGGTATGTATGTTTTAACAGAAAATGTAAAATCTGTTTTTCCCATAAAACCACTTGTTATTATGAATAATGATGAAAAAATCGAAGATTGGTATGTTACCTTTTGTTATGATGACAATATTAGTGGAAGTATTTCCTATTCTGATTTTATTTCTAATGTAGATCAAAGCGATTATTATGATGCTACTCATTTCTACATTACATTAGGAAAAGAAAAGATGAAAGAGTTATTAGAAAAATATAAGAAAGAAATATAGAAAGATTGAAATTTTATTATTTCAATCTTTTTTTTGTATTAAAAGAAGGAAATAATAAAATTGTCAATAATAATCTAAATAAGAGATTAGGCGATGTAAAAACGAAAAATGAAATCATTCTTTTTGAAAATCAACAAGTAAAATTAGGAGTAAATGTGCAAGATGAAGCAGTATGGCTATCTTTAGAACAATGAGTAAATTATTTGGTAGAGATAAATCTGTTATTTAGAGACATATTAAGAATGCCTTACAAGAGGAGCTAAATGATGGAGTGGTAGTTGCAAAATTTGCAACTACCACTAATAGGCAAATTCTATTTTAAAAGATTATTTATTAAAGGGCTATGCAGTTAATCAAAAATGATTAGAGTATTTAGAAAAAACAATTAAACTAATTGATATTGCAAACAGAATGGAAGATAGATTAGAAAATGGTCTTATTACCATTGAAATGCATGACTATGGAAATTTTGAAAAAGTAGGACCTCTAGGATTTGATTTACCAACGAATGATGAAGAAATTTCTACTGATGCTGGGGACATTATTTTATAACAAGGAAATTCCTTTGTTATTTACTATGATAAGAATAATTGGAATTTTACTAAATTAGGGCATATCGATAATGTTTCAAAGATAGACTTAAAAAATATATTAGGAAGTGGAAATGTAACTGTTACTCTTTCTAAAGAATAGTCTTAAAAAAGCAAATCTAAAAACTTAGATTTGTTTTTATGTTATAATAAGGAAAATAGAAGGTGATGTATGATTATTGTTTCTCATTATTCTTCCTTGTTAGGGGATATTTTAATAGCAGTTCAAAATGATAAATTAGTTGGACTTTGGTTAGAAAATCAAAAGTATTATCTTTCAAATTTTAAAGAAAATGTGAAAGAAGATAATCAAAATGAAATAATTTTGAAAGTAAAAAGTTGGTTAGATAGGTATTTTAATAGAGAAAATCCTAGTATAAAACAGTTAGATATAGAACTTATTGGAACAGAATTTCAAAAAATGGTATGGAAAATATTGCAGACTATTCCATATGGAACAGTTATTACTTATAAAAATATTGCATTAGAAATAGCAAAACAAAAGGGGATAAAAAGCATGTCTTCACAAGCAGTTGGAAATGCAGTTGGACATAATCCTATTTCTATTATTATTCCTTGTCATAGAGTGGTCGGTAGTAATAAAAGTTTAACTGGCTATGCTGGTGGAATTGATAAAAAAATAAAACTATTAGAATTAGAAAATGTAGAGCTTTCTACTTTTACGATTCCAAAATAAAAAAAGCAATTGATTGCTTTTTTATTAATTTTTTTACTAGCTTCTCTTTTTTGATAATCTAGATTGTATCTGTTATTTTTGATGGGTCAACCATATTTATCACACACTATTTGTGTGCATTCTCATAATATCTTTTTATGTCTTTAGGCATTTTATCAGGAGTTATATTTTTAACTCTTTTTTCTGTACCATCTTTTAATGCCTCGTCATAATACCAACATTTATAATTAATCATATTTAAAGCACGCTCTAATTCTGCCATCTCTTTTTCAATACTCTTTTTTCTAGCAAGAAACATTTCTTTTCGCTTACTAATTGTTTCATCTCCTAGAGACCAATGCATAAATTCTTTGATTTCTTTTATCTGCATTCCTGATTTTTTTAAGCATTCTATTACTCTTAAAGCTTCTATAGTCTTTTCGTTAAACTTTCTAATACCAGAAGAATCTCTTTCTAAATCCAATAATAATCCTTCTTTATCATAGAACCTTAAGGTGGAATAGGTAAATTAAATATTTCTGAAACCTCTCCAATACTATACATAAAAACCTCCAAATAAAAAAATAATACTTGACCTAAAGTTAAGTTTAGGTATTACAATGATAGTAGCACATAAAAAAAGAAAGTGCAAGAGGAGTGAATATATGAAAAAGAATAATGATGTAATATTAGAACTTTCTAAAAAATATCAGAAAACTTCTTCCCAAATTATTTTAAGATGGCAATTGCAAGCAGGCTATATCGTTATTCCTGGTTCTAGTAATCCTAGTCACATTAAAGAAAATTATGAAGTATTTGACTTTGAATTATCACTCTCTGATATGGAAAAGATAACAAGCCTAAATAAAATGTAAAGATATGAAAATTGGTAAGAAAAAAAGTAAGTTTAGTGATTAGGCTTACTTTTTTCATGATATAATATTTCATATAAGAATGTGATAAATTTTCACTGAAAGGAAAAATTATGAAAAAGAAAATAATGGTAATTATAATAGCCATATTCATTATTTTAATAGCGCCTATTCCAAATCATTTAAAAGATGGTGGTACAGTAGAATGGATTTCATTAACTTATAAAGTATCTAAAGTACATAGACTTGGGGAAAGTGGTTATCAAAATGGTTGGATAATAGAAATATTAGGAATTAAAATCTATGATAATGTAAGAAGCGATAATTTATCTTTAGATAAAAATAATAAAGGTGAAGATAAAAAAGAAAATAAATTAACTTGGGATGAAATTACAGATGATGGAGTTAATGAAGAACTATTATTAGAAAACGTTGATCAAGAAATATTGACAGAAATTGCAACAGAACTTCAAACATTAATAGAAGAAGAGGAAGAAGAAGAAAGAAGAAATCCTGAAATTGTAATTACAGAGGGGTGGACTAGGGTATTTCAAACAGAAAGGTATCAAAAAGTTGTAAATATAGGAACTCCTGCTATAAAACCACTATATTTGATTTTATATAAAAGCCCTAATGCAGGTATGTATGAATATATTTGTGCAAAGGCATTGTATGATATAAGTGGATATGATTTTGAATGGGCAACCTCTATAGAGTTTTTGAAAAAATTTAATGAAAAAATTTTGGCAGAAAAAAGCTTATAAATAGTAATTTGAAATTATATTGTTATTAAAAAAGTCTTGATTAATTTTCAAGACTTTTTCCCATATATTCACTATTTAAAATTTCAACCATTTCCTCTTGTAATATAATGAATTGCTTTTCTAACATATTAGTATTTTTCTGCTTTGCCATAATATTTTTGGTAAATATTATTATTATTATTATTCATGATAATAAACAGGATATTGCTATTATGAGAAGTGTGGGATATTCAAATTTAAAAATATCTTTTCTCATGAGTATTTATGTATTTATAATACTACTATTATCCCTAATACTAGGAATAGTTATTTCCATTTTCTTTTCTGCCATTTTTAAAAATTTAATAATATTACAATTTTCTATGGTATTAAATTTTCTAGTGGTTTGTTTAATAGCGTTATTAGTAGCAGATTTTCTTTTATCCTTTTTCATCAGAAAGATAAATATTATTAAATTATTGTATGAGGACTAACATTAGTTGGTTCTTTTTGTTAGATTTTCGAAAACTTTCAGCACGAAGTGTAGGAAGTAAAAAATCCAGTATATGTGAAAAAATTAATATAGGAGAAGATGGTTTAAGATAAGCATAATAAAAAATAGCCGCTTTAATCTACTATTTCTGTGACTCAAACATTTAAAAATCTACACATTTTATCTACTTATTTAGGTTTTATTATCTTTATGGTTACATTCCCATATTCTTTTAGCAAAGTCGGATAGAAAATTAAAGAAAATAAATTTTGAATATTTTTATTACTTATTAGAATTTGTAATAGTTTTTAAAGCAAACCAATAAGATAGAAGAGTTGACTTTTTTCTGGTATAATATTTATGGAAAAAGAAGAATTTTATATTTAAAAAGAGGAGACTAAAAATATGAAAATAATAAAAGTAGAAAATAGAGACGAAATTTTAATGAATCAGTTATTAGAGGTATGGGAAAGCTCAGTAAGAGAAACCCATTTATTCTTATCAGAAGAAGAAATACAAAATATTAAAAAATATGTGCCACAAGCCCTTATAGAAGTTTCTCATCTAATGATTGCTAAAGATGATAACAATCATCCTATTGCTTTTATGGGAATAGAAAATCAAAAATTAGAAATGTTATTTATTAAAAATAGTGAAAGAGGAAAAGGGCTAGGTAGAGAGTTATTGAATTATGGTATAAAATATTATCACGTTAATGAATTAGCTGTAAATGAACAAAATCCTCTTGCTTTAGGTTTTTATGAACATATTGGATTTAAAGTGTATAAACGAAGTGAATTAGATGATCAAGGCAATCCTTATCCAATTTTATATATGAAATTAGAAGATGATATGAAAAATTAGGAGGAATTTTATATGGCTATGTGGAATCCTTGGAGAGGGTGTAAAAAATGTAGTGATGGGTGTTTGCATTGTTATATTCATAAAGGAGATTACAAAAGGAATATAAATACTAATGAAATTATTAAAACAAAAGATTTTGAAAAGCCAATAGAAAAATTAAAAAATGGCGAGTTTAAAATGAAGTCTGGAATAGTCTATCTATGTTTCTCTACTGATTTTTTAATTGAGGAAGCAGATGAGTGGAGAGATGAATGCTGGAAAATGATAAAGATGCGACAGGATTGTACTTTTTTATTTCTAACAAAAAGGATTGATAGATTTATGAAATGTGTTCCAAAAGACTGGAATGATGGATATGATAATGTAGTTGTATGTTGCACTATTGAAAATCAAAGAAATGCTGATTATAAATTATCTATATTTAAAGATTTACCAATCAAACATAAATGTATTACTGCACAACCTTTATTAGCAGCAATTGACATAGAAAAATATTTAGATGATATTGAACTTGTTGTAGTAGGTGGAGAATCTGATTATTATGCTAGACCTCTTCATTATGAATGGGTATTAGATATTAGAGAACAATGTATTAGAAAAAATGTTAGTTTTGAATTTAGACAATGTGGTACTTATTTTATAAAAGATGGAAAACAATATAAGATAGAAACAAAAAATTTGATGAGACAGGCTAAATTAGCAAATATTGATTATAAAAGTAATCATTCTTAACAAAAAATGTTAATAAAGTTAGCATAACTGTAAAGATTAATCGCTCGAAAAATAAACATAAAAATTGTATACTTAATTTGGAGGTGTAAAAATGAATTTAGGAAATAATTTATTTCAAGCAAGGAAAAAAGCTGGCTTATCACAGGAGGATGTTGCTTCCAAATTAGGAGTAAGCAGACAGACTATTTCAAAATGGGAAACGGATGAAACACTACCTGATATTTATCAGTCTAAGAAACTTTCTAAACTATATCATTTATCATTAGATGAATTAATAGAATTTGATATTGATGTGAAAGAAATAGAGGAAGCGATAGAAAATACTGATGAAAAAGTAGAAGCAAAGATTGATTGGACAAATGCTTGGAGTAAGAAATATCCAGTGCTTGCTAGCTATCAAAAACAAGTTGATATTAAAAAGTATTCTATTCAAATTAGAGAATTATTAGAAGAATTAAAAATAGTTTATAAATATAATGATTTAGATAGTATGTTAGTTTTAAAAGATATACTTTACCATGAATGGAAAGATAAAAATTAATGGATTGGAGGAAAAATGATTCAAATACAATTTATTAAAAATGAAAATAGAGCAGTAGCGTATGATAATAATAAAGAAATTGGCGAATGCGAATTTATAGAAACAGAGAATGTATGGAATATTATTCATACTGGGGTTGATAGTAAATATCAAGGAAAGGGAATTGCTAAAGACTTGGTAAATTGCGTTATTGAAAATGCAAAAAAGTGGAATAAGAATCTTACTTCAGAATGTTCCTATGCAAAAAAGGTATTAGAAACTAACAACAAAAATTGAAAGATAGAAGGAAGGGATAAGTATGGAACAATCTCATGACAAAAGAGATGAATTTATAAAAATAGAAGTGGAAAAATTAATAGATTGGAATGAACCTAATGGGGAAGGGTGTATCGTTTCCGATAAAATAACCAAAGAGGGTTTTAAAGTTGGGTATATGTATAGGGAAGAGCCAACAGATAGTAATCCAGATAGTGGTTGGAGATTTATGGCAGGAAATGAAGAGGAGGAGTATATGAATAATCCTAATAATCATCATATATTTGCTATTAATACCATTTGTAATTATGATAAAGATATTATTCCTTATTTAAAGTCAAAAATTGGAAGTGCCTACATAAGAATTGATGATAATAAATTTGAACTTGATGATGGTTCAAAAACTATATTTGTAGATAAACAAAATAGATAAATTCTAATTTACTGCGACTATCCTTAAATGTTAATACGCATTGCTTGTAGCAACGCACTATTCTTTATATAATAGTTTGTAAAGAAAGGAGTTGTTTTAAAATGTTAAAAGAAAACATTAAACAAGTGAGAAAATCAAGGGGGCTTTCACAGGAAGAACTTGCTATTAAACTAAATGTAGTAAGACAAACTGTTTCTAAATGGGAGCAAGGATTATCTGTTCCTGATTCTGAACTGTTAGTTAAAATCTCTGAAATTCTTGAAACGCCGGTAAGTACCTTGCTTGGCGAAAATATAGAAGAGACTAAAGTAGATGATTTGAAAGTAATTTCTGAAAAATTAGAGATTATAAACTTACAATTATTGCAAAGAAAGAATACAAGAAGAAAATGGATTCATTGGATACTAATCTCATTATGTATCATTATTCTACTAATTTTTGCTGTATTATTCTTATTAAATAGCCCTTATTTTAATTGGGATTATAATAATCCTGAAAATGTCGTTTTAGGAGTTATCTTTCATTCGTTTGAATGGCTATTTATTAGAGTAGCACCAATTGTTTTTATTGTATCCATTATTGGAATTGTCTTAACACGTAAGAAAGATTAAATCCAAATAATTTTAGATTTACGATTTATTCTTTTTTGGTACAATTTAATAGAAAGAAGGAATAGTTATGAAATTAAAAAAAGTATTATCAAGTTTTATGATATTTGTATGTTCTTTATTTCTTGTTACAGGATGTACTGAAGAAAAAGTAGAAGAAAAGAAAGAAGAAGTGAAAGCAAAGTGCTCTATAGCAGAATGTATGAAAAAAATAGAGGCTACCAATACTGTAGAAGAAATTAATGATATTATAGGTTTTGAATCTACTACAGATGCTATGATTGGTAGTGATTCTATTTGGAAGTTTGATTCTAAAAATTGGATAAGTTTTAAAACTTCTGGGAACGACAATACCACAATTCAAGCAACGATTGATAAAAAAACCTTAAAAGATGACAAGATTAAATTACCTTCATCAAGTGAGTTACAGAAAGATTTAAATGATGGTTCATTCACTTATGAAGAATTGGTTCAAAAAGTTGGAGGAGAAGGAACACTCACAAGTATTTCAAAAGGTTCATTTAGTTATACTTGGGTAGATAAATCAGGTCAAAAATTGGGAGCAACTTTTAACAGAGAAAGTGGTAAATGTACAGTTGCTAGTTATAGATAACAGAAATTATAAATAAATATGTTAGGCAGAGAATTATCTGCCTTTTTTGTGTTATAATGTTTATAGAGATAGAGCGAAAAATAGTAAGTTGTCGAGGAGATAATTATGAAAGAAATAATAGATTTCATTGTTTTAATCATTATATATATATTTATATTTTATAAGAAATGGAAATCACGGGGAAAAGATGTATTGTTTGTAAATACTACAATGTATATATATTTATCATTTGTATTATATTTTACTTTAATGCCTATAATAACATCTTTGCCATTTATATTTAATCACCCATATACTCCAATGAATTTAGTACCCTTTATTGATGTTACTTTTGGCAGAGGAGATTTTACTAGGCAGTTAGGATTAAATATTATAATGACAATTCCTTTTGGCTTTTTATTACCTTTAATGAAAAAAGAAAATACTAAATTATTAAGAGTTGTTTTCTATACTTTTTTATTGAGTTTAGGTATAGAAATATTACAACCATTGATAAATGGAATTAGATCTTCAGATATTACTGATATAATAACTAATGTTACAGGCGGAATTATTGGATATATAATGTATTTAATATTCAAACCATTAACAACTAAAATATTAAATTATATAGGTCATAGATAATTACAAATTGTAAATTTGTAGTTTTTAAAATAATAGTTAAGTTGTAGGTGAGAATATAGTTTAATGAGGTAAATTACAATTTGAAAGGAGCGTTCATATGAATAAGAAGAATAAAAAAAATATCAATTGGTTTTTTGATAGCTTCTATATGTTACTGTATTAGTTCTATTATTTCACTAAAGACAATACCAATATGGCAGTTAAAAATCTGTGTTTAGGTGTTTACTTCTTTTGTTTATCACAAACAGATGAGAGGGAATAAGCAATATATTATGTTTTCATTGTTTTTTCTATCATTTTATTTTTAATATCTATTACTGTATTTTCTAATACAAAGATAGTAGCGCCTATTCTTATTACTTTGAGTATTTATTTACTAATAGGAGCAATTATAAAACTATGTAAGATGAATGATAAATTAAAAGATACCGTTTTATGTGTGTTAGATTTTTTGTTTTGGCTACCATAGTAAACCATAGGTGTGTTTTAATTATTAGAGAAAGTGATAATATTATTCTTGAGGAGAGGATTATATGAATCAAGAGAAGATTGGCAAGTTTATTGCTGAAAATAGAAAAGGGAATCATTTGACACAAGAAGCTCTTGCTTTTAAATTAGGTGTCAGTAAGAATGCTGTTAGTAAATGGGAAAGAGGATTAAACTTACCAGATGCTTCTATTATGTCAGAACTTTGTAAAATATTAGGAATTACTTTAAATGAACTATTTAATGGAGAAAAAATACCAGATAGTAAATATAAAGAAGTTGCTGATAGTAATTTATTAAGTGCTTTAGAAAATAGTGCTTTTACGATAAAAGATAAGATAGATTATTTTAAAAAGAAGTGGCAAAAAGAACATTTCTTAGAATTAATGTTAGTAATGATAATTATTGTATTTTTTATTATATACGGTTTTATTAAAGATAATGGATTACAGTATTTATTTATGATTTTAGGATTTATCAGTAGTATTATAGAAAATAATAGGATGATGGCTTATGTTGAAAGCAATGCTTATGGAAGAAATTTAAATATTTCTGCTGATGACTTTAAGAACTCTATTAAAAGATTAGAAGAGTTTAAAGAAGTAGTCTCTAAATTTAATAGTAAAGAGGAAGCTATCGCTTATTTAGTGAAGGAAACAGGACTTACTAGAAAAGAGTGTATAGAAGCTTATGATTTTGCTTTTAAAACAAATTTTAAGAAAATAAAATAAGGTTAGGTGAGGTTAAGCTTATAAATACTATTTTTTATATATAGGAAATTTTATTTTCTTATTTTTTATTTTGGTATAATAAAATCTAACTTTTTATTAATTTTTTGATGCTATTTTTGAAAAATTGACATTTGCTTTTCTAACTACTTTTCTTTACAGTAACTTTGTAAGGAGAAATGGTAATATGAATCCAGATAAGATACATTTAGTAAATAAAATTTTCCATAGTGAAACAATTAGAACAGTATGGGATGAGGAACAAGAAAAATATTTTATCAGTGTTGTAGATATTGTAGGAGTTATTTCTGAAAGCCAGGATGGTAGAAAATATTGGAATAAATTAAAACAACGTTTAAAAGAAGAAGGAAATGAAACGGTGACAAATTGTCACCAGTTGAAACTTAAAGCGCAAGATGGCAAATATCGTATGACTGATGTAGTTGACATTGAAGGAATGTTTAGAATCATTGAATCCATACCTAGTAAAAATGCAGAACCAATTAAGCAGTGGTTAGCTAGTTTAGGGAGCGAAAGAATTGATGAAACTTTTAATCCTTCGATGGCTATTGAAAGAGCTTTAGAGTTATATCGTTCAAAAGGTTTTGATGAAAAATGGATTGCAAAAAGAATAAAAAGTATTCAAGATAGAAAAGAATTAGCAGATGTATGGCAAGAAAATGGTATTACAGATGAGGTAGAATTTGCTATTCTTACCAATGAGATTTATAAAACTTGGTCGGGGATGACAGCTAAAGAATATAAGAAGCATAAAGGGTTGAAAAAAGAGAATTTAAGAGATAATATGGATAGTATTGAATTAATCCTATCTGATCTTTCTGAGGAAGCAACGAAAAAAAATGCTATTAAAAAGAGACCAAAAGGATTAAAAGAGAATAAAAAGGTTGCTCGAAAAGGTGGAAGTATTGCCAAAGTAGCAAGGGATGAACTAGAAAAAGAAATAGGGGAATCTATTGTTACTACTAATAATAAATTGAATTACGAATATGTTGATAAAAATTTGTTAGAAAATATAGTAGACAAATAAGTGCAAGAAAAGTCGGGTAAGAGAAACTCTTTTAAAGTAAAATGAATAGTGACAGGAGGGATTTACGATGAACTGGAGTGAATCAATTAGTAGAGCTATTACTTATATAGAAAATAATTTAACAGAAGAATTAACGGTAGAAGAAATTGCAAGGCATGCCTATTTATCACCCTTTTATTTTCAAAGAGGATTTTCTATTATATGTGGCTATTCTGTTAGTGAATATATCCGAAATAGAAGATTATCTTTAGCAGGGTATGAGTTATTTCATACCAACCATAAGATTATCGATATAGCTCTTAAATATGGTTATGAATCTCCTGATAGTTTTACGAAAGCTTTTACTAGATTTCATGGAGCTACTCCAACAGAAGTTCGTAGTGGTACAAAAATAAAAGAGTTTTTACCACTACAAGTAAATCTACTGTTGAAAGGAGGATATGTAATGGAATATAAATTAGAAGAAAAAGAATCCTTTAAGGTAGTAGGGTTAAAGAAAAACTTGAAATATGATGGTGCTAGTATAGAAATCCCAAAAATATGGACAACATTTTTTGAGAGTAATCGTGGTAGTTCAATAGCACCAAAGTATGCTGTGAATTTTGATGCTGATATGAGTGGAGATACTTTTGACTATATGATATGTGATGATTATCGAGAAGATATAAAAGTTTCTAAAGAATTTGAAGTAGTAGAAATCCCAAAATTTACTTGGGCGATATTTTCTTGTATTGGACCTACTAGTATTAGAATGCCTGAAATCAATGAAAGAATTTTTAAAGAATGGCTACCCAATTCAACCGATTATGAGATAGCAGCAGGATATAATATTGAGATGTATTCTAATCCGAATGATTATCAAAAAGGAACAGATGATGAAAACTATTATTGTGAAATTTGGATTCCTATTAAAAAGAAATAGTATATAGACCAATAAAAAAGTTGGTCTTTTATTTTGCTAAAAGATCAACTAATTTTGAGGTTAATTCTTGAGGTGTTTCTCTATATCCGTTAATAAGCCAGTAGTAATAGATATTGAATATTCCTCCAATAATAAAATAGGACTTATAGTCTTCATAGTTTGTTTTATTACGTTTAAAGAAAGTGCTTTCAAATTCATCTTTTAACAAGTGAATTAAACCAGCTTGGTAAATTAAAGAAGTTTCTTTCTTATAATGATTAAGATGAATGAATAGTTTTGTAAAATATTCTTCTAAAGTATCTTCTTTATAACTAAGATTAGAATCTTGTAAAAATTCTTCTGTAGTAGTATGAATCCATTTCTTTACAATATCTTCTTTAGAGTCAAAGTTGCGGTAAAAGGAAATTCTTCCAACACCAGCTTTATTTGTAATTTCTGTAATGGAAATACTTTCGTATGTTTTTCTTTCCATGAGCTTAAATAAAGCAGATATGATATATTCTTCTACATACTTTTCTTTTTGCGTTTTCATAATGTTACAAAATAGCCTCCTTTGTTTCATCTAATGCTAAATTAATTGTATCATACTATATTCTATGATACAATTGCAACATAAGAGGTTGAGGTGTAATGAAAAAGATGTTAAAGATTATTGGAATTATTATATTAGTACCTATTTTATTAATTGTTGGCTTTTTAATAATATTGTCCTTTGTTCCAGCAGTACCCAAAAATTATACAAAAGAAGTGAAAACTGGTGGAGAAATCGAAGCAAAATACTTGAGTAAGGGAAAATATAAAGTAAAGAGCACAAAGAGTAAAGCAACAGAGTTAACAAAATATAATTACGTTTATTATCCTGAAGAATTAGAGAATTGCAATAAAAAGTATCCAGTAGTAGTGGTATTAAATGGAACAGGAATTCTTCCTAAAAAATATAGAGCTTTATTTGAACATTTGGCATCTTGGGGTTTCATTGTTGTAGGAAATGATGATGGAAGTACAGGATTTGGAAAGTCAGCGGATGAAACAATAAAATATATTAAGAAAGCGAACGAAGATACGGATAGTGTATTTTATGAAAAGATAGATATTGAAAATATTGGTATTACTGGTCATTCTCAAGGCGGAGCTGGAGTTTTTACAGCAATTTCTATAATGGAAGAGAAAGAAGCTTATAAAGCTGCTGTATCTTTATCTCCAACACATGAGGAAACAGCACTTGCTTTTGGTTGGAATTATGACTTAGAAAAAGTCGATATTCCAGTACTTATGATAGCAGGTACAAAAGGAGATTTTGAAATTAAATCTGTTATTCCTATTGAGAAGATGAATGCGATGTATGATAAAATACCTTCTTCTAAAGTAATGTTAAGAAGGAGAGACGCAGAACATGGACAGATGGTATATATAGCAGATGGTTATGTAACAGCATGGTTTATGTGGCATTTACAAAATGATGAGGAAGCAAGTAAGGCTTTTTTAGGTAGTGATGCAGAAATTTTAAATAATGAATTTTATCAGGATCAAAGAATAGATTTTTAAAGAAGAATTAGTTCAACTAGGTTTGAACTTTTTTTATGTAGAAGGAAAATGATAAGAGTGTAAAATAAAGTAGAATAAAAAGTGCTAAAAATAGAGAATTTGAGGTTTCCTTTTTGACAGATGCTGCATAGATTAGAAAGAAATATGTTGAATAGAAAATAGAGATATGATAAAATGTTTATGTAAAGATATAGTGCTTTTTTTATGGATTTTACCAACATTTGGCATATATTTTCTGTTTTGACAAAATGGCGAAAATGAGGTATTATTTTATATTGAGAAAAGCACCAAGTAGTAGAAAAAACAATAGTAAAAATTATGTTTTGAAGAGTGTGAGGGAGAGTTGTATATGAAAAAAAGAAGAAGACTAAAAAAATCTTTTGCGATAATTTTTTGCGCCTTAATTTTAGGAAGCACAATTTTCGCAAGCGCAACATTTTGTTTTGATGCGGTAAACGCAAATAGGGAAATAAGAATAGAAAAATATGATGTACTATCTTATAATAGTAAGGCATCTGATGATGTTGTATATCTATCTGACATTCCATATATGAAAGCACAGATAGGATGGAAAACGATTGGACTAGATAAAACAAATGATAATGCTAATCTAGTGATGAGAATTGATAATTCTTCTGTCGTTGTAAAAAAAGGAATTTGGGCACATGCTACTTCTACAGTGGAGTATGACATCAGTGCTTATAAAGATTATACCTATTTTACTACGTACTATGGTTTAAATACTTCTGCTGGAAGTAATGGCAATGGTGTAAAGTTCTATATTTATACTTCTAAAGATGGAAAAGAATGGACTTTACGTACAGAAGAAAATCCAGCTGCTTTAAAAGGGACTAATAATGCCGTTCGTGTAAAAATTGATATTAGAGACGCTAATTATATTAGACTTTATGCACATGATAATGGCTCTAATGCAAGTGATCATGCTGTTTGGGGAGATGCAAAATTAGTAAAAGAAGGTTATTCTGATAATGTTATGAAGCCTGTAGAAGAATTTGATGAAATTATTAAGGCTAATTATCAATCAGGACCTATTCCTGAAGAATTAAGATTAGTTTTACTTCAAAGAAATTTTATTAAAAATGTAGGTCAATATCAATTACGTTCTTTCTTAGAGGCAGATTCTAAAAATTACGAAACGTTAAATTGGTTTATAAATAATGAAGAGGCCCTTCGTCTTTGGACAATAGGTGGAAAACCCAGCGGTACTTATCAAAAATCATTACAAGTACTTAGTGATTTATATCATGCACATAAAGCAGATTTATCCAATGAAAACGTAACCGTTTCAGGAACAGGAATAAAGTATAAAGATCTATATTTAAAAATGATGCTATCTTTATCACTTACCCATGCTGGTTCTGTTGGATTATGGACAGATATAAGACAACAATCTAATGCATTGAATCGTTATGAAATATATAAAGAGATGCATTTGAATGGATTGCTCGCTTCAAATGCTATGTTTGAAAGCTATACAATAGATGAAATGCGTGGAGTTATGGCTAATAACATAGATGATGAAGAAATATTATGGTTACATGATTATTCAAAAAAATATTCATCCCAAGGACAAGTAGGAGATCGATTCAATCCTTATAAGTATATTAAGTACACATTAGGCTATGGTTATTATAGACCAAAATATTATAGTCAAGAAAATTATGCTATGTGGGATAAAAAATACAATTTGTCAAAATATAATGTTCCTTATCAATCAGGAAAACCAAAATTATGGATAGTATTTGAAGAAGGTGCTGTTTGTGGAGGTTTATCAAAAACGGCAGCCAATCTACAAGGTGTTTGGGGATATCCAGCACGTGTTGTAGGTCAACCAGGTCATGCTGCTTATGTTTATCTTTATAATGCAGGTGGCGGAAAATACGCTTGGCAGTTATCCAATAGTGTGTCTACAACAGGATGGACTAACACTACTGGTGGAGGCTATAATGGTTGGGGAAGTAGATATAGTTTTAATAATAATACTATCTCAACAGGTTCTTATTTATTACTTTCACAAGATGCCCAAAATGAATATGAAAAATATGAACAATCACAATTAATTATGCTACTAGAAGATGTTTATAAAAATGATAGAAAAAAATTAGAGAAAATCTATCGTGATGCATTAAAAGAAGAAATTATTAATTTAGATGCATGGATTGGATTAGTAAATTTATATATTACAGATACTGAAAAAACAGAAGCAGAATTGGTAGGATTAGCAGAAGAAATAGCAAGTGTTTATACTTATTATCCACTTCCAATGTATGATTTAACAAGAAGAATTGGTACTAAAGTTGCGTCGGCAGAATATCGTAGCAAATTGATGATGATTCAGGATGAGACATTAAGAAAAGCTACAAAAGCAACTGATAAAGATACATTATATTACAAAGAAGTTCCAGTAATTGCTAATGCTCTTTTAGGAGTAGTAGACAATAGAATCGCCACTTTCTCATTTGATGGAGCAAATGCTGGTAAAATAGTATTATCTAAACAATTACAAAGTGCTCAAGTAGCATGGACTTATAGTTTAGATGGTGGAAAAACATGGAAAGATTGTTTTGAGCATTCTGCACAATTAACTCAAGAAGAAATTAACAGTATCAATACTACTAATGATATTAAGATTCATATTACAGGATTACCAATGACAGATGCCAATATCTATACGATTGATATAACGAAAGCATCTAAACCATCTGGTGTAACAATTAACGATTTTGAAGATCGTATGTATGGTACAAATTCCTCAATGGAATGGACATTAGATCCTAATGGTGAATGGACTTCTTTTGCAAATTCTAATCCATTATTTAGTGGTAATAAAAAAGTATATGTAAGAACGATTGCTAATGGCACAAATATTGCAAGTGATTCAGTATACTTTACATTTACTGATAATGTTGGACAAGAAGAAAAAAGATATATTCCAAGTAGATTCTTGAGTGTACCGATGGTTTCAGCTACTCAACAAGGAAATATGAATAATATTGTAGATGGTAACCCTAAAACATATTGGAGATCAAAACGTAATAGTGGATTTAATCCAAAGTATATTAAAGCATGGGTAGTTATAGAACTTAATGAGCCAAGATTTGTAACTGCGCTTGATTACATTCATGATAGTAGTTCCATAGATAATACATTTTCTAATCAGCCAATTCGTTATGGCTATGCTAAAAATGTTACAATAGAAGTTAGTATGGACGGAACAAATTGGACAAAAGTGGCTTCTAAAACACTTGCAAATAATAATGATAGTGCACAACAAATAGTATTTGATGAAGCTTTCCAAGCTAAATATGTTAGATTTACAGCAGATACTGTATATGATACGATTTTAAGCACTAGTTTAACAATAGGTGAAATTTATTTATATGAAGATACAACACAAGATCCTACTCCAAGAGCAGAAGTAAATTATAATATTACAAATAAAACTAATAAAAACGTAGTAGCAGAATTAGTAAACCCAACAAGATCTATTACAGTTACAAATAATGATGGAAAAATGACTCACACTTTTGATAAAAATGGAGATTTTACATTTGAGTTTGTTGATAAAGCAGGAAATAAAGGAACAGCAACTGCCCATGTTGATTGGATTGATAAAAAAGCACCTACTGCTCAGGTTCAATTCAGTACTACTGAATTAACAAATGAAAATGTAGTTGCCACACTTTCATTTGATAAGAATAATATAACAATCTTATCAACTGATGTTGATTTAGCAACTAATCCAGTAGATGGTAGTAAAACACTTACTTTCTTGGAAAATGGTACATTTGAATTAAAATTTGCTGACGAGTTAGGAAATGTTGGTACTAAAACAATCACTGTAGATTGGATTGATACAGAAGCTCCAACAGCAGAATTTGAATTTAATACTGTTCATTTAACAGAAGGGGAAGTAATAGCAACATTAAAACCAAGTGAGGAAGTAACTATTACAAATAATAATGGTAGTGATACTTATACGTTTACAAAAAATGGAGAGTTTACGTTTGAATTTGTGGATAGGGCAGGTAATACAGGGGAAGCAACTGTAACAGTAGATTGGATATCAAAACCACCAAAGTATGAGATTAAATATTCTACTGAATCATTAACTAATCAAAATGTTAAGGTTACATTAGAATTAGAAAATGGATATAGAATATTTAATAATAATGCAAGTAATGAATATGTTTTTGAAAATAATGGTACATTTGATTTTCAATACAAAGATGAAAATGGATATGACGGATTGATTCCAGTAACAGTAGATTGGATTGATAAAGAGGACCCAACAGCAGAATTTGAATTTAGTACTCAAAAATGGACTAATAAAAATGTAGTAGTAACTTTAAAGCCAAGTGAAGAGGTAACTGTTAAAAATAATGGTGGTAAAAAGTCTTATACATTTACAAAGAATGGTTCGTTTACATTTGAATTTGTAGATAGGGCAGGTAATTCAGGAGAAGCAACTGTAAGAGTAGATTGGATTGATAAAACTAAACCAACAGCGACTATTGAATATAGTACAACAGATAAAACAGAAGGACCTGTAGTAGCAACTTTAAAACCAAGTGAAGAAGTTACTGTTAAGAATAATAGTGGTAAATTATCTTATACATTCCGTGAGAATGCTGAATTTACATTTGAGTTTGTAGATAGAGCAGGAAATATTGGATATGCAACAGCCAAAGTTACTTGGATAGAGAAAAAACAAGCTGAAAATCCTGATGTAAAGCCAGATGACAAACCTACTAATAAACCAACAAACAGTAATACAAACAGTAATACAAACAGTAATACAAAACCAGGAGAAAATACGGGAACGAAACCAAACGATAAACCAACAATACCTGAAGAAACATATAAAAATATGTCTAGTGGAAATGTAACAGTTAAAGTTCCAAATTCAATTTTATCAAAATATGAAGATGCGACATTAGATTATCAAAAACTTACATTAAGCGATGCACAGAAAAATCGTTATGGAAAAGATAGTGAAATCTATAGAGTAACTTTAGAAACAAAAGATAATAAAGAAATAAATTTATCTACTACAAAATTAACACAAACAGTAAAATTAGATTCTAATAAAGAATTTGATGCTGTCTATGTAGTAAGAGATGATGGAAGTGTTGTAAAACTAGATTCAAAAGTAACTAACAATGAAGTTGAATTTGAAGATAGTGGATTAGGAAAATACATCATTGCTTACAAAACTGATAGTGAAGAGAAGCCAAATACTAATAGTAATAATACAAACGTAATAGAAAATAAGGATACAGAAAATTCTGTCAATTATCTTCCATATATAATAGGTGGAGTAGCAATTCTATTAGTAGGCGGAGTTATTTACTTTGTAGTAAGAAAAAAGAAAGATAATTAGAATGAAACCACATTTAGTAATGTGGTTTTTTTGAAAAAATAGAGAAAAGTACCTGTCAAATAATTGTTAGAAAAGTCTTTAAAAAATAGATAATTTGCGGTTTCTTTTTTACATTTGATGCATAAATTAAAAGGAAACATATTGAATGGAAAATAGGAATATGATAGAATATTTATGTAAAGTCTATAGTATTTTTTTTAATAGATTTTATCAATATTTAGTATTTCTTTTTCATTTTGACAAAAGAACAAAAATGAGGTATTATCTTATATTGAAAAAAGCACTAAATAGTAGAAAAAAACAATAGTAAAATGATGCTTTGAGAGAGTGTGAGGGAGAGTTGTATATGAAAAAAAGAAGAAAATTAAAAAAGTCATTTGTAATCATTCTTTTCGCTTTGATTTTGGGAAGCACTATTTTTTCAGGTGCTACCTATTGCTTTAACAAACAAAATACAGATATGAAATTGACAGTTGAAAAGTATGAAACCCTTTCTTATAATGCTAGAAAAGGGGAAGATACGTTATATTTATCTGATATAGATTATATGTCTAATCAGTCTTATACAGAATGGGATAAGATTAGATATGATGAAGTAAATGGTGGAGGAAAAATAACTCTTAAAATTGAGAATAATGCATTTACATTTGAAAAAGGAATTTGGGCACATGCTAATTCTCAAGTTACTTATGATATCAGCAATTATAATTATAGATATTTTACTGCATTTGTAGGGTTAAATACAACGTCTACAAGAGGAGATGGAGTAAGATTTTATATTTATACTTCAGAAGATGGCACAACTTGGGGAGAAGCTAAATTTAATGAAACAAAACTTCCAGGTCAAGAAGCTACTCGTGTTGAAATTGAGTTAGGGAACGCTAATTATATTAGATTAGTAGCAGACCAACTTCAAAATAATGCATCTGATCATGTTGTTTATGCTGATGCTAAACTAGTAAATGATTTATCAGAGAATTCTGCATTTAAATCATTAGAAGAATATGATGAAATTATTAAGTCACAATATCATGGTCAATCTGATTTAACTGATGAAATAGAATTTAATTTATTAAAAAGACAACTTGTTAGCAATGTTGGGCAATTTACAATTAATTCTTTCTATAATGAAAGTGAAGATAATAAGATTGCTATTGACTTTTTAATGAGTAACCAAAAAGCATTAAAATATTACATCTTAGGAGGTAAGCCAGCGGGAAATAATTATTATAAATCATTAACACAATATTCTAGATTATATAGAAACTATAAGAATGATTTTAACAATACAACAGTTACAAAGTATGGTACAGTACTTGGGGATTTATATTTAAGAATGGCGACTTCTTTATCATTAACCCATGCTAGTGTTGTTGGACTATGGATGAATAATGCTTCTACTCCAGAAAATCAATCAGATTCTGTTAGAAGATATGCCATTATTAAATATATGCATCAAAATAATCTATTTGAAGGCCCAGACGGTATGGATTATAATAAATGGTTTGAAAATTATACTGTAGAAGAAATGCGTTATGTTATGGCAAACAATATAGATGACCAGTCAATGCTATGGTTAAATGCATACGTTCGAGAGTTAATAAGAAAAGAGGGCAGTTCCCGTTTATGGCCACATAAATATATAGAATATGTCTGGCCAAACTATGGAAATCCAGTTTACTATGCAGAAGAAAATAAAGAATATTTTAATCAATTATTCTCTGTACCAGATGAGGAACATGAAGGACAAAGAATAGGATTATGGGACGTAGTTTATAAAATTCCAGGCGGAGTAGATGAGAAAGAATATATTTTACAAATACCAAGAGGGACATCAAATAATAAAATTTATAAAGTATGGATGAACATGCGAAATAAATTTGGAACTGGCGCAGTTTGTGGGGGTATTTCTAAGACAGGCTCAAATATTAGAGGAGTGCTTGGACTACCAGATGCAGTCGTAGGACAACCAGGTCATGCAGCTCATATCAATTATTTTCAAAATAGTAATGGAGAAGGATTCTGGGGTATTGATAATGATGTTAGTGGATGGGCATACACAGGGTCATCAGGACTTTTAGGATGGGCAAATGGTCCATATGCAAGTGGATATACAGGAACATATATACATTTAGCACAAGAAGTTATTAACCATGAAGATACCTATGAACAAAGCCAAAAGTTTGTTTATCTTGCAGATTCTTATCAAGATTTAGCAAAAAAAGAAGAGATGTATAGAAAAGCATTAGAAGTTCAACCTTTAAACTTAAATGCGTGGTATGGATTAATACTAACATATAATGCCTCTGGAAATAAAACAGAAGAACAATATTTTGAACTTGCAAAAGAAATTGCAGAGAATTTAAAATATTATCCACTTCCTATGTATCAAATGACAAATCAAATTAAACCAAAATTAACAAGTCAACAAGAATCATATAGATTTACTTTACTTCAAACAAGAATATTGAAGGAAGGAAGTGTACTGCCAAATAGTTCAACTGCAGTACTACAACCAAATATTACTAGATTAATGGCAAATTATATTTTAGGGCAAATGGATACTACGATTGCAACCTTCTCATTTGATGGAGAAGATGCTGGAAAAATAGTATTATCAAGTAGATTTGATGGAAATGGAGTACGATGGGATTATAGTTTGGATGGAAAGAATACTTGGAAGGAAGTAAGCTTTTCTGCAGAAGAAGAACACAAATTACAATTAACAGCTGATGAAATAGCATCTATTACTTCTGAAAATGATTTATATGTCCATATAGTTGGAGTAAACTATTCAGAAGAAAATCTTTATAAGATTGATATTCAAGAATCGGTTGGATTACCTTCTACTTTATTTGCAAGTGATTTAGAAAATAAAATATTAGGAGCAGTTGATTCAGTACAATGGAAATATAAAGAGTCTGATGAGTGGAAGTTTTATGGAGAATCCCAACCAGATTTAACTGGTGATAAAACAGTTATTTTAAAAATGGGAGCAACAGGAACGTATCTTGCATCTAATACTAGTACAACTTACACATTTACAGAAGATGTAATTGATAAGAAAAGAAAATATATTTCAGTAGATCATTTAAGTATACATGCTGTATCATCGGAGGCTACTGGCAGTGGTCAAAATGGAAATGCTATCTATGCACTTGATGGAAATTATAATACAAGATGGCACTCTGATTGGAGTGGTGGAGATACAAAGCGTTTCATCACTGTTAAATTAGATCACCCTTACAATATATCTGCTGTTGAGTTTGTACCAGCAGGTGGAGGTAATGGTAAGATTTATGATGGTACTGTCTGGGGAAGTATGGACGGAGAAAACTGGTTTGTTTTATCTCAACAAAAAGGATTAACATACACAAATCAAGCAGATACCCTTCAACAATTAACCAATAATATCAAGAGTTTTGAGGTAGACATTCCACAAAGAGTTCAATATGTTAAGATTGTTGCTGATAGAACAAATGGTAATTGGTTTGCCGCAAGAGCATTTAATTTCTACGAAGATACTACAATCAAAAATGTTGCAACTTTCTCATTTGATGGAGCCAATGCTGGAGTGATATCTTTATATGATGAATATAAAGGAACAAAGTGGAAATATAGTCTTGATAGTGGAAAAACATGGCATTCTACAGAGGGAGATAGTCATCAATTAACACAATCAGAAATTGAACAAATTGATATTAATAGTATGATTAAAGTTAAATTCGATAACGATAACGAAATTTATACAATTACTATTAAACAATTTGATATTCCAGAAGCAGGATTCCTAAATGATTTTGAAAATATCATAATTGATCAACCTAATAAAAGTGTTCTTGAATGGAAGTTTGCGGATGAAAATGAGTGGAGCCCTTATCAAGAAGAGGGACCAGGAATAGTAGATGGAAATAAGACTGTATTAGTACGAAGAAAAGCATCTGGAATTTCTATGGCTAGTAAGCCACTCGAATATAAATTCACAGATAATAATACCAAAGAAGAGACTTATATCCCTATTAAGCATTTAAGCATTCATGGATTTTCATCACAATCTCAAGATTCAAAAAGACCATATTATGCAGTTAATGCAATAGATGGAAACATTAATACTCAGTGGCATACGAATTTTAAAGTTGCTGAAAAAACTTCTTATATTTCTATTAAATTAGATAAACCAAGATATATATCTGCGGTTGATTATTTTCATATCGCTGCTGAAAAAGAATCATTTGGTTATATGAAAAATGCAATTGTTTCTGTTAGTGAAGATGGAGAAAATTGGATTGAAGTTGCAAGTGTACAAAATCATCCACAAGAAGATTTCTCTAGACATATTAGTTTTGATGAATCTGTGTATGGACAGTATGTAAAAATTACTATGCAATCATATGATAATATTTTTGCAACTGCTGCAATGATTAATATTTATGAGGATTTAACGAAAGCTCCTATTGTAGAACCTGAAGTAGAAATTAAATACTCTACAACAAAATGGACTAACAAGAATGTAGTTGCTACTTTAATAACAGAGGATGACATTGAGATTACTAATAATAATGGATCTAAAACACATACATTTACAAAAAATGGAGAATTTACATTTGAATATAAAGATAAAGTGACAAATAGAAATTATTCTATTAAAGCTACTGTAAAAAACATTGATAAAGAAGCACCTACTGCCAAAATTCAGTATAGTACAACTGAAAAAACAGAAGGCCCTGTAGTTGCTACTTTAAAACCAAGTGAAGATGTTACTGTTACGAATAATAGTGGTAAATTTACTTATACATTTACAAAAAATGGAACATTTACTTTTGAGTTTATCGATAAGGCTGGAAATAAAGGTACTGCAAAAGCTAGTGTTACTTGGATAGAGAAAACACAGGCTGAAAACCCTGATGTAAAACCAGAAGAAAAGCCTACCGATAAACCAACAAATAATAATTCAAATAGTAATACAAAACCAGGAGAAAATACGGGAACGAAACCAACAACTCCAGAAGAGACATATAAAAATATGTCTAGTGGAAATGTAACAGTTAAAGTTCCAAATTCAATTTTATCAAAATATGAAGATGCGACATTAGATTATCAAAAACTTACATTAAGCGATGCACAGAAAAATCGTTATGGAAAAGATAGTGAAATCTATAGAGTAACTTTAGAAACAAAAGATAATAAAGAAATAAATTTATCTACTACAAAATTAACACAAACAGTAAAATTAGATTCTAATAAAGAATTTGATGCTATTTATGTGGTAAGAGATGATGGAAGTGTTGTAAAACTAAATTCAAAAGTAACTAATAATGAAGTTGAATTTGAAGATAGTGGATTAGGAAAATATATCATTGCTTACAAAACTGATAGTGAAGAAAAACCAAATACGAATAGTAATAATACCAATATAATAGAAAATAAGGATGCAGAAAGTTCTGTTAATTATCTTCCATATATAATAGGTGGAGTAGCAATTCTATTAGTAGGTGGAGTTATTTACTTTGTAGTAAGAAAAAAGGATGAATAATATTTCTTTAAAGAAGAGAAGTGCTAGGATTAGTGCTTTTCTTTTTTGATTTAAAGTTTAAAGAAATATGATATAATAATATAGTATTTAAGAAAAGTAGGAGGAATTATGAAAGAATTAAAAGAGCAACCATTAGGGTATTGGGAAGAAGAATCTTACATGTTAATAGTTCCAAGAGAGGCAAATGAAGAACTATTAGATGGCATTATAGATAGAGTATCTTCCTTAAAAGAAGTAGAAATAAAAGAAAGTAATCCCTTGACAGAAGAGTCTCCTGGAAGAATAAAATTAATTTACCAGAAGGAAGAATTTGAGGTGGGATTTTATCCATCAGGTTTTTCAGTTCCAGAATTTTATTTAAATAAGAATTATTATTTTACAGAAGAAGAAAAAGAAGAATTAAGAAATGCAAAAGCATCTTTAACAATGTTTATGAAGTTTTGTCATGATGCTAAAAAGTCTTATCATTTACAACTGAAACTTGCAGCTGCAATGATTCCTGATATGCTTGGTGTTATGGATGAAAGTGCTGAGAAAATGTTACCAACGAATTGGGTGAAGATGGCAGCTAGTTCTAAAGTATTACCAAGTGCGAATGATTTATATAACGTGCAAGCAGTATCTAATGATTCTGGAGAGATTTGGCTACACACTCATGGACTTTGTAGGTGTGGCTTGACAGAGCTTGAAATTTTAAATTCAGATCAAGATAATTATAACAATCACTACAATTTAATCTCCACTTTAGCAAGTTTTCTTTTAGATAAGAGAGATAATTATAATGGTAGTGCCTATATTGGAATACTTGTAAATAGGCAACCCGTAGTAGCGACTTTTAAGTCATGGGTAGATGGTTTAAAAGAATATAAAAATTTAGACTTAGGTGGTCCTCAAGATAGAGAGGATGGACACAATACTAAAACTAGTCTCATTTTTCTTTATAAAAGTGAAGAAGATGAAGAAAATAAAGTACTTACCAAAGTATCTGAATTTAATGATTTATGGGGAGAGAATCCAATTTTCTTTATTAGTGATGAAGAAACTGCTAGAATGAAAAGTCTTGCTATGGAAAGATTTGATTACGTAAAAGAAGAATTTAAAAATAAAGATAATCATATTATTATTAAAATTGGTCTACCAGTTGATGATGATGGTAATTTTGAACATATTTGGTTTGAACTATTAGAGTTTGTTGGGGATAAATTTAAAGCCAAATTATTACAAGAGCCATATGATGTAAAAGATATTCATGAAGGGGATGAGAGAAACTTTACAGTAGAAGACGTTACAGATTGGATTATTTATACGCCATCTTTTAGTGTAACTCCTGGTAGTGCTTATCTTTTAAAAAGATGATAGAAAGAAGTAATTTCTTTCTTTTTTATGTTATAATGGAAAAAGAAAAAACTTTTAGAAGAGGTGAGAACATGAGAATAGTAAATAGATAAGTGTGGCATAAACTTTGATTATGCCAGAAAGGAAGGCATAATATGTTAGAAGTAAATAATGTAGATATTTTAGTATCTACTAGATTTTTAGTGAAATCCTTAACATTCTCATTAAATAAAGGAGATAAACTAGCAATTATTGGTGAAGAAGGAAACGGTAAGTCTACTTTATTAAAATCATTATTAGGAATTTGTGAGTATGCTTCCGTAACAGGAATAATTCAATTTAAAAATAATAAAGTAGGATATTTAGAACAGTCGATGAGTCTAGAAAATGAAAAAAAGAAAGTATACGATTTCTTGTTTTTAGATGATTTAGATTATTATGGAAAAATAAATTGGTTTTATAAATATTTGGATTTATTCCATTTAAATGATAGTATATTAGAACAAATGATTTCTACACTATCAGGTGGAGAAAAGGTAAAGATTGGGATTCTTAGATTACTATTAGAAGAGTGTGATATTTTATTTTTAGATGAACCTACGAATGACTTAGATATTGAATCATTAGAATGGTTAGAAACATTTATTAATAGTACGGATAAACCAATTATCTATGTATCCCATGATGAGACTTTATTATCTAATACTGCTAATATGATTTTACATTTAGAGCAAATAAAAAATAAAACAGAGTGTAGACATACTCTTTTAAAAATTGATTATGATACTTATGTTGAAAAAAGGTTACAGACTATCTTAAAAACTACACAAGTCGTTAAATCAGAAAAAAGAGAATTCGATAAAAGACAAGAAAAATTAAGACAAATCATGCAGAAAGTAGAACATCAACAAAATACAATTACGAGAGCTGATCCTCATGGAGGAAGATTATTAAAGAAGAAAATGCATGCTTTAAAGTCACAAGAAAGAAAATTAGAGGAAAGGGAACTTACAGAATTACCTGATGTAGAAGAAGGAATTCATTTCTTTTTTGAGGATGTTTCTATTCCTAAAAATAAGGTTATTTTAAAATTACATATTCCAGAGTTAAAAGTACAAAATAAAGTGTTATCGCGTAATATAAAATTAGAAGTTATTGGGAATACACATATTTGTATTATTGGTAAAAATGGAGTAGGGAAGTCTACTTTGATAAAAAGAATCGTAGAAGAATTAGAAAATAGGGATGATATTTCTGTTGGATATATGCCCCAAAATTATGAAGATATTTTTGAAAATTTCAAATATGTATTAGATTTTTTAGTTCCAAGTGGAGATAAAGAAGAGATTACAAAAGCAAGAATGTATCTAGGAAATATGAAATTTACAAGAGATGAAATGACTGGAAGAATATCAGACTTAAGTAATGGCACAAAAGCGAAATTATTTTTAATGAAATTAGTACTTGGAAAGTATAATGTTCTAATACTAGATGAACCTACCAGAAATGTAAGCCCATTATCGAATCCAATTATTAGACAAGTTTTAAAAGATTTTAAAGGTACTATTATTAGTATCTCTCATGATAGAAAATATATAGAAGAAGTAATTGATAACCTTTACATATTAACTAAGGATGGATTAGTGGAAAAAGGGTAAAAGCAAGTCGTTTGATTTGCTTTTTGTGATATAATAGTATCGAATATGGAGGAACTTATGAATAAAAAAAAGAAGCAGAAGAAACTATTTTTAAAAGTATCTTTGATAAGTGTATGCTTAGTAATTCTTTTTTTAGGTTGTTATGGTGGAGTAAAGTATTTTCATTTTCACCAAGAAATGAAAAGGATAGAGAATCTTTTAATAGAAAAAGAAGAAAAAGTTTTAAAACTACAAGAGGAATACCTAATGAAATTACAGAATGAAAAAGAGGAATTAGAGAACTCCATTCAAGAAATTAAAGAAAGAGAAAAAAAGTTAGAAGAGGAACTTTCTAAACTCTCTATAGTGGGTGTTGGAGATTCTGTTATGTTAGGTGCTGTTAGTAATTTATCTAAGAAGTTTCCAAATGGATATTTTGATGCGAAAGTTTCAAGAAGTATCTGGGCAGCACATGAGATATTATTAGATTTAAAAAGTAAAGATAAATTAAAAGGACCAATTATATTAAACTTAGGCGCTAATGGAGATTGTTCTAAGAAATGTAAAAAACAAATTTTAGAAGACTGTGGGGATAGAGATATCTTTTGGGTAACTGTTACGAATGATGAAAAGGTACATGTTAATGATAAGATAAAGGATTTAGCGAAACAGAACAAAAATCTTCATATTATAGATTGGGAAGAAATATCTAAAAATCATGAAGAATACTTTTATAAAGATGGCATTCACCTTACCAGTAAAGGTAGAACGGCTTATATCAATGCAATTACAGATGCTCTTTTAGAAACTATGAAAGAGACTTATCAAAAAGAACAAGAGAAAGTTCAGAAGGAATATAACCGAAATCAAAGAGAAAAGATTTCTTTTTATGGAAATAGTGCATTTTTCTATTCTTTTGACTTATTAGTAGAAAGTTTTCCTAATGCATTATTCAATATAGATTTAAATATGTCTTATAGTGATTTAGAGCAAAAATTAAAGAATTCGATTTCAGAAGACAGGCTATCCAATAAAATCGTTGTATCGTTTGATAACAAATCTAATATTCAAAAATCAGATTATGAAAAACTAATAGAACTATGTGGAGATAGCGATATTTATATTGTAAAAAATGTTGATATTGAATTAGACTTCCAAGAAGAAAACGTTCATATAATAGATTTTTATAAGGAAATAAAAGAGCATAAAGAATATTTATTAAAAGATAAAGTACATTTATCAGAAGAAGGAAATAAAGCACTTATTTCCAGTTTAAAGGAAGAGTTAGGAGTAAAGTTGGATGATGAAGTGTGATATAAAATATGTTGGAAAATTAAGAACTGGTATTCCAAAGTATTACTGTAGTATCCATAAATCTTTTGCATCTGATAAAGACGGAAACAAGTTAGATAGTTGTTTATGTAAGTGTAAGGATTTATTTGAGCAATCATTTGACTTGAAGAACAATCCAGTGGAAAGTATTAAAATAGTCTATGAAAATGTTTTAGAAAATCAAGTTCCTAAGGTGTTTATTAATGAAAAAGAATTTTATGGAGTGTTACTTTATGATAACTCTATACTACATTATAAAGATTTAGGTGGAATTATGTTATCTCTTTTAAATAATATACCATTAGAAGTTGTAATTTGTAGTCATTGTAAACATTATCACTCAGATAACGGGAAATTTGCTTATACTCCTCATCGAACACATCTATGTTTATATTGTGGGCATTTATTTCGTGTAAAAGAAAAAAATATTGGGAATGAACTTTCCATCATTTATAATATTCCAAAGATAAAGTTAGAAAATAATAGTATTTTAGTAGATAAAGTATGCATGGTTGAATATAATTTATTTTCTGGTGAATTACTAATAAATGGGAAAGTTGGCAATACTGTTTTCTATAAAAATAAAGAGATTAGTTTAGTAGACTATTTGAGTCAATGCTTAGAAAATGAGTATTAAAAAAGGCAAATTGAAAATTCATTTTGCTTTTTTTTCTATTTTATCAGACTTTTTTTCTCTTTTGTACGACTATATGGGTGAGGTGAACAAAATGATTAATCAAGAAACCTTAAAAGAATTTAACTCGTTATATCAAAAAACTTATAACGATGTTTTAAAGTATATAGTTTGTAAGTGTTCTAATATAGCGGATGCTGAAGATATTTTACAAAATGTTTATGTGGAAGTTTATAAGAAATTATTAAAAGGTGAAGAAATTTCCAAAAGTTATTTAATTGGCATTACTAAAAACAAAGTGAAAGATTATTATCGATTTCGATATAAAAATAAGATTATTTCTTTTTTTGAAAGAGATGATAACGCTTTTATAGATGCTATTCCTAGTGATGTTGATATCGAAAAAAGTATGTTTCTAAAATATGATACAGAATGTGTTTGGAAATATCTAAAGAAAAAGAAAGCAATTGTAGCTAAAATATTTTATCTTTATTTTCATTTAGAACTTACTATAAAAGAAATTTCTACTGAATTAGAAGTAACAGAATCCAATGTAAAATATTACCTATATAGAACCTTAAAAGAACTAAATGCTTATTTGGAAAGTGAGGGGGAATAAATGTCTAAAAAGACAATTAAGAATATTTTCAATGAAAAATTAAATAAAGAAAAGATGCATGAAAATATTATGAAAAAAATAGAAGGGAAGAAAGAAAATAGAATGAAAAATGTATTTAAAATAGCAGTACCAACTTTAGTGGCACTTATTATTTGTGGAATAACTTTTCTAAATGGAACGAGAACAAATACTCAATTAAAAGGGGATGTGCCAAGTAAAATAGAAGAAAATAATATTAGTATTAATCAAATAGATGATGCTGGTTCTCCTAAAATAGATGGGGATATGGAAAGATTAGATGTACAGACAAATTATTTTAATATTCCAGATTTTGAAGTATTATCAGATTTATCTTTACCTAAAGATATGAACAAGGTTGGTGGAGAAAAATTATATGGAAGAAGTGATAAAAATTCTAAAGTTTATGATAAATTAGTACAATATCAATTTCATTATTTTAATGAAGACAATACTAGAAATATTGCAGTAGCATTCTCTGATACTAATAAACCAGTTAGGGATTATAGATTACCTGATAGTGGAAAAATATCTATTATTCATGGTGTAACATTAAAATTATACCAATATAAAGATATTTACATGACAGAGTTCCAATATAAAGGTTATAATTTTGATATTGAAACGTCAGGAATTACAGAAAAAGAGTTTATAAAGTTCTTAGAATCTTTAATAAAATAAAAAGGAAAGCAAATCGTATTTCAGATTTGCTTTTTTATTGGTATAATAAATGTATCAGGTGAATGATATGCATAGAAAAGTATTAGATGATGAACTTATTTATTTGGTATTATCGGTAGTAGAAGAAATACCGATTGGTTTTGTTTCTACTTATGGTCAAATCGCAGCTTTAATAGGAAGACCTAAAAATGCTAGACTAGTTGGTAAAATACTTTCCATGTCGGAATATTTTGGAAAATATCCTTGTCATAGAGTAGTAGATCATAGTGGTAGAGTTGCACCTCATTTCAAGCAACAAAAGCGATTGTTACAAGAAGAAGGTATCACTTTTAGAGATGAAAATCATGTAGATATCAAAAAACATAAATGGAAAATAGAGGGATAGTATGAATATATATGATATTTTAAATCAGTTGAATATTTCTTATGAAGAAGTTAATCATAAAGCGATTTATTCCTATGAAGATGCTTTAAAAGAAAATATTGCCAGTAAAATAGATGGAGTAG
Organism: uncultured Bacilli bacterium; assembly: GCA_964018915.1. Lineage (GTDB taxonomy): Bacteria > Bacillota_I > Bacilli_A > RF39 > UBA660 > UBA5578. The sequence continues at coordinate 119,481 of CAXHRJ010000003.1, forward strand.
AATGCAAAAACTTATTTGTAAAAAATAAAACAAAATACTATTTAATTTTTATAGAAGCGAATAAAAAAGCAGATTTAAAGGCACTATCTACGAAAGTAGAAGATAGTAGATTAGTATTTGCTAGTGAGGAAGAATTAAAAAACATTCTAAATCTAGAAGTTGGGAGTGTAACACCACTTGGAATTATAAATGATAAGAATAATTTAGTTACTATTTTATTAGATAAGGAATTAATAGGACAAAAAGTGTTGTTGCACCCTAATGTGAATACGAAAACCATTTCTATTACATTAGAAGATTTAATAAAATTTATAGAAAATAGAAATCATAGTTATCTGTTATTTTAAAGGAGGATTTATGGAAGTAATAAAATATGAAAAGGCTGAAAGAGGAAAGAATAGTGAAGTATGTAGTACGTTAGAATATTCGTTTAAAGATTTGGATATTGATGTGGGAGTAGCAGTTATTACAGGTAGATTTCCAGATACTGGATATTGTATGAATTTAGAAAGTAAAGAATTAATTTATGTATTAGAAGGTACTGGAAAGATTTGTTTTGAAGATAAAGAAGTAGAATTTTCTAAAGATGATGCCATTTTAATTCAAAGGGAAGAAAAGTATTATTGGGATACAGAATATGCTAAAGTTACGATGACATGTACACCAGCATGGAGTAGTGAGCAGCACATTTTAATTCCTTAATGTTAAAAATCTTTGCGTAAGTTCCATAGAAAATTGGTGAAGTTATCATTCTAGAAAATAGTATGATTTTTGTAAATATATGAAAAGCGTATATAGGGTAATTCCTAAGTTTGAGTTTAGTAAATGTAGTTGGGAATATGGATGGAATGTAAAATTCAAAAAGGAAATAAGAATTTATGTACTTTGTATCCAAGGGAATGTTATTTTACTATTTTAGTTGTTATTGGTCCAAAAGAAAAAGAATTATTAGAAGAAATACTATTTTCCTTTAGTCCTGCGATGAAGAGGGAAATCATCAAAATGTCTTATGATTGATTTAGAAGGTAATGATAAAAGATATGAAGATGTAAAAAGAATACTGGATATTAGAAATAATTAATTATCATTTAAATTTTTATGAATTTAAAAGGAAAAATAATGAGGAGATGTGAGTGTTATGGCAAGAGTATTAAAAAATAAAAAACTAGAAAATACAAGATTAGCAACCAATTATGGTGGTTGGATGTATTGTGATAAGTGTAATGAAAATATAGGATATTTATGTTATTCTACTTATGATAAGGTAGAATTAAATTATCTGTGTAATTGTGGAAGTGTTGGCAGAGCTTTATTGGATTTTGAAGATAGTAAAGATGGAAAAGCTTGTAAGGAAGAACTAATTATTATAAAAAATAGATTTTGTTGTCCGAAAGACCAGGAACCATTAATTACAATATTGGATAAAAAAGTAGCTAGTTATGAAATGAAGATTACTTGTAAATCTTGTAGCCAAATATATAAAAAAGAAAAGAAGTAGTGAATAATATGAGGGATATTTTATTATTTCCAAAGTTTCAGAATGAGAATAAAATAGAGAATGTTCGAAAACAATGTGATTGTTTATATGGGATTATAAAGCCACATATCACTGTTGTATTTCCTTTTGATGATAAGATTAGTGATGAAGAATTAATAGATTCTGTAAGAAGTCTTGTAAAAAATAAAAAGAGCTTCTTTGTTAAGTTTGAAGGAATTTCTTATTCGGAAGATGATTATATATTTTTAAATTGTTTAGAGGGAGAAGAAAACATTGCATGATTTACTTTATAGTAATTTATTAAAGAATCATTTTTCTAATAGAATCTATAAACCTCATATAACTTTAGGCCAAAAAGAAAATTGTAAGAATGATATTAATTTATCAGAAACTTTTGAATGTAAAATTGATGCTATTTATATAGAGAAAATAGGTGAAAATGGACAATCTATTATATTAGATAAAATAAGATTGAAAGGATAGGAGGGTATACTGTGTTAGCAATAAAAAAATTTAGTGAATTAACAGAAAGTGAGTTACATCTTATTAGTGATATTCATTATAATCATTGGGTTCAATATAATCCCAAAATGGTAAAAAAAGATACGATAGATAAATTTTTAAATATTTATACTAAGAATGAATTGCCATTTGGCATAGTTTTATTAGAGAATGATGTAATTATCGGCTTTTGTGTTTTTAAAGTGCAATGTTTAAAAAAATATCCAGAGTTTACTCCTTGGATATCAGATGTTATGATATTAGAACCATTCCGCGGAAAAGGGTATGGAAGAAAGTTAGTAGGATATGCAGAAAATGTATTAAAAGAACTTGGTTATAAATATGCTTACTTGTGGACAGATCAAGCTCCTGACTTTTATAAAAAAATAGGTTTTTCTTATAAACAGGAAGTAGAAAAAAATGAAGGTGGATTCGGTCAATTGTTTTATAAGAATCTTTAAAAATAATGTAGAAGGAGAATATTATGGTAGTAGTAAAAGAAAAAGTAGAATCAAGATGTGGTATTTGTTGTAGTGAGTGTCATTTTCAAGAAGAAGTAAATTGTAAAGGATGCACTCATGTTTCTAAACCTTTTTGGAGAGAATCTTGCCCTGTTAAAAGTTGTTGTGAAGAAAAAGACTTAGAATGTTGTGGGGAATGTTCAGAATTTCCTTGCGACTTATTAAATTCTTTTGCGTATGATGAAAAGCAAGGGGATAATGGACTTAGAATTGAAAATTGTAAAAGTTGGTGTGGGAGAGAATAAGTGAATTTAAAGAAAATAGAGAAATTTATTAATAAGCAAAAAGTTAGTTTCATTTGTTCTGTTGATGAAGAAGGGTATCCAAATGTAAAGGCTATGCTGAGGCCAAGAATTAGAAATGGTATAAAGGAATTTTACTTTAGTACCAATACTTCTTCCATGAGGGTACGCCAGTATCAAGAAAATCCAAATGCCAGTATATACTTTTATCATAAAGGATTAGTAAAATATGTTGGTATTATGCTAAAAGGAAAAATGGAAGTTTTAACAGACCAAGAAATAAAAAATAAGTTATGGAGAAAAGGGGATACCATGTTTTATAAAAATGGAGTAACCGATCTTGATTACTGTGTTTTAAAGTTTACTGCTATAAGTGGTAGATATTATTGTGATTTAAAAACAGAAAGTTTTGAAATAAAATAGAGTAAATTATAAATTGTAATGTAAAATAAATCTATTGAAAGAATAAAATTTTTGTGATATATTGTGAATGTTAAAAAAGGAGGAGATATTATGAGTAAAAAAGTATTTGAAGTTCCAAGTGGAGAAGAATTATTTGCTAAGGTATCAGGAGATTGTTGGAAGATGCCAAAACTAAGTATTAATAGGCAGGTTTCTGGAAAGTATTATTTTACAGATAAGCGTATTGCCTTTTTAGCCTCTGGTCTTATTGGAACAGAAAGTGTAAGCTTTGAAATTGAAATGAAAGATATAGAGAGTGTTAAAACTTGTACGACACCACCATTCTTTCCTTTTGGTATTTTGATTACTATGAAAAATGGAGATAAATATAAACTTTCTATTTTTAAACGTAAGAAATATTATGAATGGATTAAAAATCATTTATCTTAATTGTTTTAGCAAGTCATTATTATGATTTGCTTTTTATGTTATAATAGACATAGTAATATAAATTAAGAGAAATATAATGGAAAAGTATTTTATAAAGAAATTTATTCATTCAACTTCTAGTTCGTGTTCTATTTCTTCGTTTTCAGGTATATTTAAATTAGGAAAGGAGAAAAACTATATGGATCAGATAAAGATAGGGGAATTTATCAGTTCTAAAAGAAAAGAAAAAAATATTACGCAGAGTAAATTAGCTGAAATGTTAAATATAACAGATAGAGCTATTTCCAAATGGGAGAACGGCATCTGTTTACCTGACGCTAGTACGATGCCTCTTTTATGTGAAATACTTGGTATTACTATAAATGATCTATTTAGTGGTGAATTGGTAGATATGAAGGATAATGAAAAAAGATTAGAAAAAAATTTATTAGAGATGACAAAATTGAAAGAGCAAAGAGATAGAGAACTCTTATCTATGGAAATATTTATTGGTATTCTGGTATCTATTATAATGCTTACTTGCATTTTTGTAGCTTCTTTTGTTGAACTATCCGATTGGCTAAGGGTAATACTTATTATTGTTGGAATTATCCCCTTTGCTATGGGAATTGGTTATGCCATTAGGATTGAGCAGATAGCAGGTTATTATGAGTGTAATCATTGCCAATATAAATATGTACCATTATATAAAAGTGTATTCTTTGCTCAACATATCAATAGAAATAGGAAAATGAAATGTCCTAAATGTCATCAGAAAACTTGGCATAAAAAAGTATTAACAAAGTAATAAAAATACAATCGAAATAGGAGTTTATATGAAAAATAAAATTTTAGAAATAAAAAGTTTAACAAAATATTATGGTAAAATCTTGGGAGTAAAGGAATTATCGCTTACTCTTTATGAGGGGGAGATATTTGGTTTTATTGGACCAAATGGAGCAGGAAAATCTACTACCATTCGATCTATTATGAATCTTATTAATAAAACGAGTGGAGATATCTTATTAAATGGAAAAAAACTAGATAAAGATGATATTAAAGCCAAAGAATTAATAGGGTACCTTCCTAGTGAAATTCACTTGTATGATGATTTAACTGTTAAGAGTATGTTAGATTATCATGAATCCTTTTATAAGAAAGATTGCCATAAACGAAGAAAAGAGTTAGTTGAAAAATTAAAATTAGATGAAACTAAAATGGTGGAGGAATTATCATTAGGAAATGCTAAAAAGTTAGGGATAGTATTGGCCTTTATGCATGAACCTCAATTACTTATTTTAGACGAACCAACAAGTGGATTAGATCCTATTATGCAACAAGTTTTTTATGAACTTTTAAGGGAAGAGAGAAAAAAGGGAACAACAATCTTTTATTCTACTCATATACTAAGCGAAATTTCAAAAATCTGTGATAGAATAGGAATTATTAAAGAAGGTCAACTGGTAGCAATCGAAACAATAGAAGAAATGCAGAAGAAAAATCTTACTTTTGTTACCATAAAATCGAAGGATATTTCTAAAATAATCGCAGATTTAAAATTAGATATGCAAGCAGATGAAGAAGACACCATTCGCTTTAAAAATGATATACCATTAAATCAAATGATAAAAGTGATATCTAACTATAAAATTGATAAATTATTAATGGAAGAAGCCACTTTAGAAGATATATTTCTACATTATTATAATTAGGAGGTTTTTATGTTTAAAAGAGAAATGAAAATTAATTTAAAAAGTTTTATGATTTGGACCTCTATCTTAATGCTTCTTTTTTTAGTAGTATATTTGGTATATCCTTCTATTATGAATAGTGATAGTGTTCAATCGATTAATGCAATGCTAGAAATGTTTCCAAAAGAAATGATAAAGGCCTTTAATATGGATATTTCTAGTATAGATACTGCTTATGGTTGGTTAAAAACAGAAGGGTTTGTATTTGTTCTTTTATTAACGGGAATTTATAGTGCAATACTAGGATCAACCATTTTATTGAAAGAAGAAAATGATAAAACTATTGAATATTTAAATAGTGTTCCTGTCACAAGAAAGAAGATTGTTTTTCATAAAGTAGCTTGTGCAATCTTTTATATAGTATTGATGGTATTAAGTGTTGGAATATTTAATTTTATTGGGCTAACGCTAAGTGGAGATTTTGATAAGACAGGCTATCTATTACTAAGTGTAACTCCAATATTTTCTTCTATTGTTATCTTTTCTTTATGCTTATTTTTATCTACTTTTTTTCATAAAACTAAAAAAACAATAGGAATTAGTTTAGGAATTGTATTTATGAGTTATTTTTTAAATATTGTATCGGAAATGAGTGAGAGTACAGAATTTTTAAAATACATTTCTATTTTTACCTTAGCAGATATTAGAAATGTTATGATAGAAAATTTTATTAATCCATTTATGATAGTACTTTCTATAGGTATTACGATTCTATTTATTACATTAACTATATTTCATTATGATAGGAAAGAATTAGTATAAAAGGTAATTATTTATAAAAATGCAGACTAGAAATAGTTTGTTTTTTCTTGTATAATGAAAATAGTAGGGAAGTGAGAATATGAAAGAAAATAAAATTATCATCATAACAATGATATTTAATTTTATCGTGGCAGTTTTAAAATTGATTTCAGGACTTCTTTTTTCATTTTCTACCTTAATTGCGGATTCTATTCAATCCTTTATTGATTTCATAACAGATATTACTAGTTTAATAGCAAATAAAATAGGAAAGAAAAGGGCTAATAAGAATTATCCATTTGGCTATGGACAAGTATATTATATTGCCAATCTTTTTACAGGTTTTTTACTTTTCTTAATTGGATTATTTATTTTGTATCAATTCTTTTTCTTTCATGGAAAATTTGAACCTAATTATGTCTTAGTACTTATCTTAGTGGTTATTTTACTTTTAAAATTAGTTGTAATTTCTTTATTACAATACTTTGGAAAGAAGTATAAGAGCGAATTGATGATTGAATCTTTTAAAGAATCAAAAGCGGATTTTATATCTACTTGTGTAGTATTTATAGTGATGGTACTTACTTTCTTTGAAGAATATTTACCAAGTTTTATTAATGTCGATAAAATAGGTAGCTTAGGAATGTCTATTTATGTATTTGCAATCTCTATTAAAATGATGGTATCTAATATTAGAGGAATGATTACACATGATGAAGAGAACAATGAGATCAGAGAAAGTATTATGAAGACTTTAGAAGAAATGAAAGGAATCAAAGTGAAAAAGTTAAAAATTATAAAGATGGCTACTTATTATAGTGTTTTTTTGCAAGTAATAGTAGATGAAAAATTGACAATAAAGAAATATCTTACAATTGAAAAAAAGATAAAAACACGTTTAAAATCTATGAATACTAACATTCGATTTATCGATGTTGAACCAGTAGAAGATTAGGAGGAAAGTTATGAATGTAATGAAATTAGAATATCAAATGCCACAGTTTGATGAGGTTAATGTAGAATATCTCCTTACCAGTTTAGGATTTAATCCTAATTGTTATTTTTTTGCTATGACAAAACCTAGTATGTTAAGTAGAGCAATTATTGGAAATGTTGTGGATTTTACAAGTAGATATGCTATCGTTTGATTTTCTGATATAGAAATCAATTTAGTGATGCTATCTAGGTTGATAATAAAAAGGTGACAGAACTTATTAAGATTAATCGCAATGAAATTACTAGTATGAAATTATCTAATATATTAATTTCTTATATGCTTAAAATAAAGACAAGTGATTCTAATTTAAAATTTCAAGTATTTAAAAAATTTGGAAAATTTACAAAAGTAAAAAATTCTATTGAATCATTTAAAACCATTTGCCAGTAATAGAAAAGAAAGTAAGTCTAGTGATTTACTTTTTTATTAAATTATGATGTCAAAGACTTTTGACAGACAAAAAATGTTTTCTTTTGTAAAATGATAGTGGAGGTGCAAAATGGATGTTGGAGAAAGAATTAAAAAGTATAGAGAAAAACAAAATTTAAGCCAAGATGAGTTAGCTTGAAAAATATTTGTTTCTAGACAGACAATATCAAATTGGGAAACGAACAAAAGCTATCCAGATATTAAGAGTTTAATAATGTTAAGTAACATTTTTAATGTATCTCTAGATGACTTTGTGAAAGGAGATATAGAAAAAATGAGAAAGAGTGTTACGCAAGAGGAAATAAAAAAGTTTAATAAATTAGGAACTATTTTTACATTAGAACTAATAGTATTAGTTATTAGTGCATATCCATTATTTAAATTAACTAAATATATCGGTGTTATCATTTGGGGAATTGTATTTGGCATTACTTTTATTACTGCTCATAAGATAGAAAAAATGAAGAAGAACAATGACATTCAAACTTATAAGGAAATTATTTCTTTTATTGATGGGAAACCATTAACACATGATGAAGGAGAGCAAGAAAGAGGTAAAAGAATTTATCAAAAGATTTTTGCTGCTATTTTATCAGGTATTATAACGCTTATTGTCTGTATCATTGTGGCATTTATAATGGAAAATTTATAAGGAGGGATTATATGAAAAAGAAAGAAGAAAGATTTATGGTAACTTTAAAAGAGGGGAGTACTATGAAGGATGATGGGGTTAAACAAATTTTAGTAGATAGAGAAACTGGTGTAAATTATCTTGTTATAAAAAGTCCTTATGGGTTTGGAATAGTTCCTCTTTTAAACACTGATGGAAAAGTAGTAATATCTAAATTAGATAATTAAATGAAAGACTATAATGTCTTTTTTTTATTGCTGCATTATTGTATAATAAGATTAGTATTTTAAGGAGTGAAAATATGAAAATAATAACAGTTTGTGGAAGTTATAAGTTTAAAAAAGAAATGACAGAAATTACAGAAAAGATGGCGTTAAAAGGAAATTGTATGTTAACTCCAATAGAACTATCAAGACATAAAAAAGAGGATTATACAGAAGAGGAAGCTATGACGATTGATAAAATGCATAAAGAAAAAATTAGATTAGCGGCTGCTATATTAGTAGTAAATGTAGATGGATATATTGGGAATAGCACTAAAAGCGAAATAGAATTTGCCAAGTCATTACATAAAGAAATTTTATATTATACAGATTTAAAGGATTAATTATGAGTAAGTATGAACCATTATGGAACTATTTAAAGAAAAATAAAAAAGATAATTATCAATTTTCTTATGAAGATATAAAAAACATCTTAGGATTTCAAATTGATCATTCATTTTTAACCTATAAGAAAGAAGCAAAAGAATATGGTTATGAAGTTGAAAAAATTTCGATGAAAGAACAAACAATAAATTTTAAAAAATTATAATAGGAGGATAATTTATGGAAAATGAAGAAAAGGAATTAGAAACTTCTAGTGTAGAACTAGAACCTTTATTTGAGGAATATGTAGACTTTGAAACGTTTAGTAAATCAGATTTTAGAGTAGTAAAAATTAAAGATTGCAAAGAAGTACCAAAAAGTAAAAAGTTATTGCAATTTACATTAGATGATGGAACAGGTATGGATAGGACTATTTTAAGTGGAATTCATGCTTTTTATGAACCAGAAGAATTAATTGGAAAAAACGTAATTGCTATTTTGAATTTACCACCTAGAAATATGATGGGAATTGATTCTTGTGGAATGTTAATATCTGCTGTTCATAATGAAAATGGAGAAGAAAAGTTGCATCTTCTAATGGTTGATGATGTGATTCCAGCTGGGGCTAAATTATATTAGAATGGAATATGAAAAAAAGACAAGAAGTATATGATTTATATTGGTATTTTGCAAGTGAAAGACAAAATATCTTTTGGAAGAAAGTTAGTGGTGAGAAAGCTCCATGGACTAGTGATGCTATCTTACAAGAGTATAAATTTTGCAATAGTTATAGAGTAAATGATAGAGTTAGTCAATATCTTCTTAAGAATGTAATTTATACTGAAAAAGCGTATTCAAAAGAAGATATGATATTTAGAATTATTTTGTTTAAATTATTTAATAAAGAATCTACTTGGGAACTGTTAGTTAATCACTTTAAAGATATTACTTTAAGTACATTTGATTTAGAAAAGTATTCAAAAGTACTTACGAATGCTATTTTAAATGGTATTAAAATTTATAATGATGCCTATATTAGTTGTGCGAATAAAGTTTTTGAATATAATCACAAGCATGATAACCATTTAGCGCTTTTACAAAAAATGTTTTTGGAAGATGACATGCAAAATAAAATATTAAAGTGTAAAAGTATGGAAGAAGCTTTTTGCATTTTAAAAAGTTATCCCTTAATTGGAAATTTTATGGCCTATCAATTAGTAACAGATATTAACTATAGTGATGTTGTAAACTTTAGAGAAGATGAATTTACAGTAGCAGGCCCTGGTTCTATAAGAGGGATTCGTAAATGTTTTATTGATAAGGGAACATTGAGTAATGAAGATATTATTAAATATATGTATGAGCATCAAGAGGAAGAATTTAAAAGATTACATTTAGATTTTAAAAGAATAGGTAATCGGCCACTGCAATTGATAGATTGTCAAAATATTTTTTGTGAATTAGATAAATACTGTAGAGTGGCATTCCCTAGTTTAAAATCAAATAGAAAAAAGATTAAGAAAAAGTATATTCCCAAAAAAGAAATAATAGGATATATTTATCCTAAAAAGTGGGAAAAAGAATGGAGAAAAAAATATGAGTATAGAAAATAGAAAAACAGTAGAGGTATATAAAGAAACAGCTTCTATTTATTTAGAAAATAATAAAGTGCATGATAGTTTAGATCTTGAAAGAGCAAAAGAGAAAAAGAAAGAGTTAGAAGATTTTATTAAGCACAGTCTTTCCTTTTTACCAAAGGAGGCTAAAGTATTTGAAATAGGTTCTGCTGATGGGGAAAATGCTAAATATTTAGAAAGTTTAGGCTTTACTGTAACTGCTAGTGACACAACAGCTGCTTTTGTAGAAGCAACAAGAAACCAAGGATTAGAAACTATTCAGTTTGATGCTTTGGAAGATAATTTCCCGGAGAAATATTTTGCTATCTTTTGTTGGAGAGTATTTGTTCATTTCACCAAAGAAGATGCGTTAAGAGTAATTGAAAAAGCTTATGATGCATTAGAAGAAAGTGGTGTTTTTATATTTAATGCCATTAATCGTGAGACAAAATCTGTCGATAATGAATGGGTAGATTTTGAAGGAGAATACCACATGGGGAAAGAACGTTATTATAGCTATTTTAGTAAATCAGATTTAGATGGTATTATTGGGCAAACTCAATTTAAAGTAGAAGATTTCCATCAGGAAGGTGGAAAAGAAAATAATAAATGGTTAGTGTATGTATTGAAAAAATAAGAAATAATATTAGAAGATGGTGTTAAGAATGTATCAAGAACATTTAGAATTTGCAAAAGAAATTGCTTATTATGCTGGAAAAGTAATGATGGAGTACTATAATAATCCAATAGATTTGGACTATAAGGAAGATAAGACAGTTGTTACTTTAGTAGATAAAAAAATCAATAGTTATTTAATTGAAAGAGTAAAAGAAAAATATACTACCCATTCTGTAAATGGAGAAGAGGAAAGTTATCAGGGTGATGGAGAATACATGTGGGTATGTGATCCTTTAGATGGAACTGGTTCCTATGTTAATCATATTCCTGTTTTCGTCTTTTCTTTAGCTTTAGTACATAATGGAGAGCCTATTGTAGGAGTTGTTTATGACCCTAATGAGAATAAATTGTATACAGCTGTTAGTGGGGAAGGTGCTTATTGTAATGGCACTAAAATTCATGTCAATTCCAAACGTTTAGGGGATTTAGGATATAAGACGAATGTAGAAATATTTCATAACAGTATTATTGATGAAGTTTCTTTAATAAAAGAACTAAAAGATCCATCTAAAATTTCATCTATTGGAAGTGTTGCTAGAAGTGCTATGGCTATTGCGGAAGGATATTTTTCTTGTGATATTTTTCCAGGAACTGAACATGGAAATTGTGATATCGCTGCTTCTTATTTAATTGTAAAAGAAGCAGGTGGTAGAGTAACTGATTTGTATGGAAATAATCAAAGATATGATACTGGTATTAGGGGAGCCATTATATCAAATGGGGTTTCCCATGAGCAAATATTAGAAATAGTAAAAAGATATACAGTTAAGGAATTTTTAGATGAAAAGAGATTTACTTACCATTCCTAATGTTGGTAAAAATACGAAAGAAGATTTATTAAAATTAGGGGTTACTTGTGTAGAAGACTTAAAAGGAAAGACCCCAGAAGAACTATATGAGAAAGACTGTGAAATCAAAAAATATAGAGAAGATAAATGCCAGTTATATGTGTTTCGCCAAGCAGTTTATTATGCAGAACATGAAACTCATGAGCAAGAAAAATTAAAATGGTGGTATTGGAAAGATAAGGAATACCCAGAGGATAGTATTAGTAAAGGAAGTTGAAAAGTATGAAAAAAGAGTTACAAGTGATACATGCAAATTGCCCTAAAAATTATGCATGCCCTGCAGTTAAGGTTTGCCCAGTTGGAGCACTAACCCAAAAAGATTTTGAAGCACCCACTGTAGACTATGAAAAGTGTATAAAATGTGGGAAGTGTTCTAATTTTTGCCCTAAAAAGGCGTTAGTATTAGTAGAAAATAAGGATAATTAATATGATTTATTTAAAGAAGGCGAATATGCAAGATTCTAAAGATGCAAAAGATTCTCGAATGATTAGTTTTGTAGAACTATTTTTTGATAATATTTTATATTCAGAAAGAAATGAAAAAATAAAAGAAGATATTATTGAGAAATTAGAAAAAGAAAATTTTTCATTTGAGAAAATTACACAAAAATATAATTCTTTAGAAAAATTATGTTTGTTTGCTGGGTATACAAAAGAGGATGTAAAAAAAATGGAGTCTCCAGAGGATATTGTTTCCTATGAGGATTTAAAAAAATCTTTCAAAAGGAAAAGAAGACAAATTTATGGTATAGGACTTTCTATTATTGCTGCTTTTATTTACTGTGTAAATACAATATTTAATTTTCATATTCTCTATTTATTGTTAACTATTTTATTTTCCCTTATTTTAATACACAGTTTTATAAAATCTAGACAACAAAAGAAAATTGTAGAGACATATTCTATGGAATCTTTTGACTACATTAAAGTATTACATGATAAATATACAAAGAAATTATTTAATTCCACTTGCTTTTTAATTTTATTTATTACTTTTTATATTGTAGAAGTTTATACACTAGGAATTCATTCTAAACTAGAAGAAGTAATAGAAACCATGAATAGTAATGGGCTTTATGTAGAGATTTCTTTCTTATTGGTATTTAAAAATAGTTTATTAGTACGATGGATTAATCAAAAAATAGGGAAGAAAAAGGAAAAATATTTTAAAAAGATTTTCGAATCTTTTATGGGATTTTCCGTTCTATATTGGATAGGATATTTACTATTTTGTTTCTTCTTTGTAAAGAAATCATTTATTAATATCTTTTTAATTTTCTTACTTATTTATGCAATTATTTATTTTGCTTTTACATTTTTTTATCGAAAAAATATTACTTATCAAAATATAGTAGTTAATAAAAAAAGAATAGTGTTTTATTCTATTCTAGTAATATTCGTTTTCCTTTATTCTTCCATGCAAAGAGAGTTTTGGTTACTTCAACCTTATATTAATTCTGTTCCTAATATTGGTACTAACAAAAATACTATTTTCTATGAGGAATCAACAGGAATTTATACGATAACAGATGAGGATGGTGGGGATTTTAAAATCTTACAGTTAACTGATATTCATCTAGGTGGGAGTGTATTTTCTTATACCAAAGATAAGAAGGCTTTAGAAGCTGTTTATCAGTTAATTGATTATACGAGACCAGATTTTGTCATTGTTACAGGAGACTTAACTTTTCCTCTTGGAATCATGTCGTTTTCTTTAAACAATCATACTCCTGTTATGCAATTTGCTTCTTTCATGAGAAATATTGGAATCCCATGGGCATTTACTTATGGTAATCATGATACAGAAGTAACAGCCACTTATTCGAAAGAGGATTTAGATAGTTTATATCAATCACTATCTTATAAAACATCAAAGAATTTATTATATCCTTATACTCAACCAAATATTACGGGAAGAAATAATCAATTAATCGAAATACGCAATAAGAATGGCACTTTAAATCAAGCCTTGTTTTTAATCGATTCTAATGCCTATACAGGAGAAGGAATTAATGAATATGATTATATCCATGATGACCAAGTAGAATGGTATCAAGAAAATGTTTTAAGATTAGAACTTGAAGAACATAAGAAAATATCTTCTATGGTATTTATTCATATTCCTTTACAACAATATAAAACTGCATATGATTTATATGAAAAGGGTAGTGATGAAGTAACTTACTATTTTGGATCTAATGATGAAGAGACGATTGATAAAGTATGTGCTTCTAAATATCCTAGTAAAATGTTTAATACAGCTTTAAAACTTGGAAGTACCAAAGCATTCTTCTGTGGACATGATCACTATAATAATATGTCATTAGAATATCAGGGAATTAGACTTACTTATGGTATGAGTATTGACTATTTAGCCATGCCAGGAATTAGTAGTGATACAAAACAAAGGGGCGCTACTTTAATAACATTGCATGAAGATAGTTCCTATGATATTGAACAAATACCACTTTCATCTATTCAAAAGTAGTTGAAAGAAAATAGAAAAAATAGTATAATGTAAGTATGAGGAGTAACTCATAAAAAAGGACATGTTTGACTTTCTCGTGTCAAATGTTCTTATCGGGATCACTTGACATTAGTCAAGTGTTTGTTCTATATAAATAGAATTCCCATTAAAGTTAGGAGAAGTAATAGGACTATTATTCTAAGAAAACATTTCTCAGTCATAGTAATCACCACTTTCTATCAACCATCCCACTAAAAAGGATAAGATACACTTGATAATCAAACATGTCAGGTACTATTGAATCATAAAATAGAGAAAAAAGGAAATCTTTATTTTTGAAAGAGAAAAGGTGAAACTATTCTAAAAATGAAAAATGATGATTGAAATTTAAAAAATAGTTTAAATGAAGAAACAATTCTGTAATTTTATTTACAGGATGTTTTTTTTGTGATAAAATAACATATGTTATATAACAATTGTTATGAAAGGGTGATGAGATGCCACCAATTCCAAAGTTTAGTAAGAAAGATATTATAGATATTGCTTATGAGATAGTAAAAGAAGAGGGAATAGATGCAATTAATGCGAGAAGGATAGCCTCTGCGATTGGTTGTTCTGTACAACCAATCTTCCATAACTTTACGTCTATGGAAGATTTAAAACAAGAACTATATAATAAAATTTATCAAACTTATGAAAATTTTGTAGTAGAAGTAAAAGAAAAGCCGAAAGCATATAAAGAAATGGGGCTTTCCTATATTAGATTTGCTAAAGAATATCCAGAGTTTTTTAAAATTATTTTTATGCATCAAATAGATTTAAATTCTAAATCTTTATTGAAAGATAAGGCTGGAAAAGAAATCATTGAAGCAGGACAGAAATTAACTGGTTTTACTTATGAAGAACAAAAAAAGTTTCATATTAAAGTGTGGATTTTTACTCATGGACTCGCTTGTTTAGTAGCAAATAAAACAATAGATTTAAGTGAAGAAGAAATAGCTAATCTACTAGAAGAAAGCGTAAGAGAAATGTTAATGGGTTATAAAAAGAAAAAGGAGAATACAAATGAAAAAAGTAATTGAAGTAAAAAACTTGACAAAGGAATATAAAAAATTAAAAGCGGTTGATGACTTAAGTTTTGATGTAGTAGGTGGTGAAATATTAGGCCTTCTAGGACCTAATGGTAGTGGAAAATCAACCACTATTAACTGCTTATTATCTCTTTTAAACTATCAATCAGGTAGTATTAAAATATTTGGTAAAGAAGCTACTCCAGATGCTTATGATATCAAAAGACAAATTGGTGTTGTCTTTCAAGATGTAGCTGTTTTTGAAGAACTTACAGTATACGATAATATTAATTACTTTTGTGGTTTATATATTAAAGATAAAGAAACTAGAAAAAAGTATATAGAGGAAGCAATTGAACTAGTAGGTTTAGAAGAATTTAAAAAGTTTTATCCTAAAGAACTATCTGGGGGGTTACTTAGAAGATTAAATATCGCATGTGGTATTGCTCATAAGCCAAAGCTAATCTTTTTAGATGAACCAACAGTCGCAGTAGATCCACAGAGTAGAAATAATATTTTAGATGGTATTAAAAAATTAAGAGATAATGGTGCTACTATCGTTTATACTACTCACTATATGGAAGAAGTAGAAATCCTTTGTGATCGAGTTATCATTTTAGATGCAGGAAAGGTAATTGCTAGTGGAACGATTGATGAATTAAAAAGTTTAGCTAAAATAGAAGAAAAAGTAAGCGTTGAGGTATTAGATTTAGATGAGGAATATATAGAAAAAGTAAGAAAATTAAAAAATGTAGAATTGGTAAGTTATAATAAGCCTATTTTATTAGTTACTTATAAAAAGGGAAAAAATAATTTAGTAGAATTAATGGAACATTTGAAAAAAGAAAAAATATCTTACAATAAAATATTTTCAGAAAGACCAACTCTTAACGATGTTTTCTTAGAACTTACAGGGAAAGGACTTCGCGATTAATATGTTTTTTCATAATTTTAAGTATACTTTCAAAGTTCTTTTTAAGAATAAGATGTTAATCTTTTGGACATTTGCTTTTCCTATTATTTTAGGAACATTTTTTAATATGGCTTTTTCAGATATTGAAAATAGTGAGAAATTAGATATTATTCCTATTGCTATCGTTTCTAATGAAGCTTTTGAATCTAATTCTGTTTTGAAAGAAATATTTCGTTATTTGAGTGATGAGGATAGTGAAAATCAACTATTTTCTACTAAATATACAAATGAAGAAGAAGCAAAGTTATTATTAGAAGAAGGAGATATTAGTGGATATTTAATCATAGTGGATACTCCTAAAGTAGTAGTTTCTACCAATGGGATTAATGAAACCGTTTTTAAGTCTGTAGTAGATGAAGTAAATCAAAATAGTCAGTTGATAGATGCGATTGCAAAAGGGAATATAGAGAAAGAATTGAAAAATAATTCATCTATAAATCCTGAAGAAATTTATAAAAATGCTATAGAACTCGTTCAAAAGGAGAAAGCAAACATTAAAAATATTTCTAGTTCTAATCTAAGTTATACAATGATAGAGTTTTATACGTTGATTGCTATGGCTTGTCTATATGGAGGAATTCTAGGAACAGTAGCAATTAATCAAAGTTTAGCAAATATGAGTAGTACTGGTAAAAGAGTTTCTGTTTCCCCAACTAAGAAAAGAAATATTATTTTTAGTAGTGTACTTGCTGGCTATCTTACACAACTAATTGGATTAGTACTATTATTTCTCTATACAATTTTTGTATTAAAAGTAGATTATGGAACTCATTTTCCAGAAATCGTGGTGCTATCTTTATTAGGTTCTTTAGCAGGACTATCTCTTGGAATAGTCGTTGCCTGCCTCATAAAATCTAATGAAGATTTAAAAGTGGGGATTATGATTTCTGTTACTATGTTAGGCTGTTTCTTATCAGGAATGATGGGAATTACTATGAAATATATTGTCGATAAGAATATTCCTATTGTAAATAAAATAAATCCTGTTAATATGATTACAGATGGATTTTATTCTTTATATTACTATGATACTTTTGACAGATTTTATGGAAATATCATTGGTTTATTCCTTTTTTCAGCACTATGTATTAGTATTTCTATTTGGAGTATAAGGAGGCAGAAGTATGATAGTATTTAAAACATTTTTGAAGGTTGTAAATAAGTGCAAAATACCGATTATTCTTTATACTGTTATTTTAGTATTCTTTTCGGGATTTAATACTGTTACGAATGATAATTCTACAAGTTTTGTAGCAACTAAACCAGATATTTTAATTATTAATCAAGATGAGGAAGAAGGAATTACTAAAAATCTTATTGGGTATATAGGAAAAAATAGTAATATTAAAACAATAGAAAATGAGAAAGAAAAAATAGAAGATGCTTTATTTTACAGAGATGTAAATTATATTATTTATATTCCTAAAAATTTTAGAAAAGATTTTTTAAATTTTAAAAATCCTACGATAGAAATAAAAAGTACAGGTGATTATCAAGCAAGTTTAGCTGAATTGCTTTTAGAACGATATTTAAAAGTTGCGAATAGTTATCATACGATAATAGAAGATGAAGATGCATTATTAGAAAAAATAGATGATACTCTAGAAGTGGAAACTAAGGTAGAGATAACTTCTAAATTAGATACTAGTGCACTTGATAAAGCAACGATGTACTATAATTTTACAAATTACTGTATTTTAGCAGGATCTATCTATGTTATTTGTTTAGTTCTCTCTACCTTTAAGGAAGAAAAAATTAGAAAGAGAACCATTGTTAGTAGTATGAGTCATAAAAAACACAACCGCTATCTACTTTATTCTAATGGACTATTCGCACTTGTTTTGTGGTTATTTTATGTGGTTTTAAGTTTTCTTGTAGTAGGAGATATCATGTTTAGTATGCATGGACTTTTCTATATATTAAATTCTTTCTTATTTATGGTTTGTGCGTTAACAATAGCTTTCTTAATAGGAAATTTCTTAATTGATAAAAATGCTATTAATGGATTAGTCAACGTTATTGCATTAGGTAGTAGTTTTTTATGTGGCGCTTTTGTACCACCAGAATATTTACCAGATACTGTTTTAAAAATTGCTCACGCATTACCATCTTATTGGTTTATTAATACGAATCAAACAACAAAAGAAATAGAGATATTTAATGTAGACTCTATCAGACCAATTATTATTAATTTTTCTGTTTTATTATTATTTTCTATCATATTCATTTTGATTACTAATTGGATATCTTATCTTAAAAGAAAAATAGGCTAGGGATTCTAGCCTTTTTATGATAGATAAGTTATAATAAAAATAGAAAGAAGATATTTTATGAAAAATAATAGATTATTTGGAATCCTTTACTTATTACTTGCTAAAAACAAAGTAACCGCTAAGGAATTAGCGGATTATTTTGAAGTATCTATTAGAACGATTTATAGGGATATTGATATTTTAAGTTCTCTATCTATTCCTATTTATGCTAGTAAAGGAAAAAATGGTGGAATTGAGTTATTAGAAAATTATAAGTTTGATAAATCACTCTTTACAGAAGAAGAGCAAAAAGAAATGCTATTTTCTTTACAAAGTTTAGAAAAAATAAATATTCATGATAATCATCTACTGGGGAAGATGAAAGCAATTTTTTCTACTGTTGATGAAGAAGATTGGTTTGAAATAGACTTTAATTCGTGGGAGAATTCTGAAGCACACCAATATAATTTTGATTTGATTAAAGAAGCTATTTTAAAAAGTAGAGTTTTAGAGTTTACTTATTTTAATTCTTATGGAAAGACTAGTAAAAGAATAGTAGAACCTTTAAAATTAAGTTTTAAATATAATGCTTGGTATTTAGTGGCCTATGATAGAGAAAAAGAAGAGGGGAGAATTTTCAAATTAATGAGAATTCGTGAGTTAAAACTATTAGAAGAAACTTTTGAAAGAAGAAAACTTCCTAAACCAGAAAAGATAGAAGTTCCTATGATAACGAAATTAAAACTAGAAATAAAATCTAGTGAAGCTTACCGAGTGTATGATGAATTTGATGAATCTATTATTACAAAGTTAGAAAATGGTAACTTTTTAGTAGAATTAGAACTTCCAGAAAATGCTTGGCTTTATGGCTATCTACTCTCTTTTGGCGAAGGTTTGAAAGTACTAGAACCAATAAGAATAAAAGAGATTATAAAAGAAAAATTAGAAAAAAGTTTAAATAATTATGAAAATTAATACAAAACAATTGTCTAGTTTTAGCAATAAAAAAATGACACTTAATCGTATAGATTAAATGTCCCAACCAATTTAGGTAGACATTCAGCTCCTAAAACTGAATGTTTCCTTTTTATTGTATGCACGTTTCCTTGACAAATACATTATAGTAAACATTTTTTTCTTTTCAACTATTACTAAATATGACATACTAGTGTCATATTCTATTTGGTATAGTGATATTGGTGGTGTTGCTGTGGAAAGAAAAATATTACTTCAAAATATGGATAAAATTCATACTACTAAAATGGGTATAGATAGAATAAAAAGAAACTTAAATATCAAAGAAGATGTAGTAGAGTTTTGTAAAAGGACTATAAAAAACTCTTGTACTATATATAAAAAAGGAAAGAATTATTATGTGGAAGGAAATAATATAAGGATTACAATCAATTCTTATAGTTATACCATTATTACTGCACATTTTACAAAGAAGGGAGAATATTATGGCATTTGATTATAAAAAGGAATATAAGGAATTTTATATGCCTAAAAATAAACCAAGCATTGTAACAATTCCTAAAATGAACTATTTAGCAGTACGTGGCAGTGGAAATCCAAATGATGAGCATGGAGAATATAAAGAATCAATTGGATTACTTTATAGTATCGCATTTACAATTAAAATGAGTTATAAAGGAAATTATAAAATAGATGGTTATTTTTCTTATGTAGTTCCACCTCTAGAAGGATTCTGGTGGCAGGAAAATGTTAAAGGAATGAACTATACTAGAAAAGAAGATTTAAAATTTATCTCTATTATTAGAGTACCTGATTTTGTATCGAAAGAAGACTTTGATTGGGCTATCAAAGAGGCAACATTAAAGAAAAAACAAGACTTTTCTAAAGTAGAATTTTTAACTTATGAAGAAGGAACCTGTGTACAAGCTATGCATATAGGAAGTTATGATGATGAGCCAAAAACAGTTCAATTAATGCATGATTATATGAAAGAATTTGGATATGAATTAGATATCACAGAAGAAAGATATCATCATGAAATCTATTTAAGTGATCCAAGAAGATGTGATGTAAGCAAATTAAAAACAGTAATTAGACATCCTATTAAAAGGGAGAATAAAAATGAATGAATATATTAATTTAACAAAAGAAAATATTGATGAAGAACATATTTGTTGTGCAATTGGGGATAAAAAACACCAAAATGGTGTAGATAGAAAAAAAGAGTGGATAAAAAGTAAATTGAGTGATGGCCATGTATTTAGGAAACTAAATGCTAGAGGAAAAGTGTTTATTGAATATGAACCAATTGAAACTGCTTGGGTTCCAATAAATGGAAAAAACTATGAATATATTTACTGTTTATGGGTGGCAGGAAGTTTTAAAGGAAAAGGAATTGCAAAAGAATTATTAGAATATGCAATCAATGACTCTAAAGAAAAAGGAATGAATGGAATATGCACTTTATCTTCTAAAAAGAAGAAACCTTTTATAGGAGATAAAAAATTTTATGAACATTATGGATTTCAAGTAGTAGATGAAGTAGGAGATTATGAGTTATTAGCGCTCTCTTTCAATAATTCTGAATTTCCTAGATTTAATGAGAGTGCAAGACTTATGCAAATTAGTAATAAAGACTTTACTATCTATTATACTAATGAGTGCCCTTATGTAGAATATGAAGTAAAAGAACTTAGTGAATATGCTAAAGATAAGAACATTAAAATCCATTTTGTAAAAATAGATACGTTAGAAGAGGCGAAGAATGCTCCTTGCATTTTCCAAAATTGGGCGAATTTCTATCAGGGTAGATTTATATCTAATACGATACTAAATGCCAGTTCCTTTGAAAAATTAATAAGTGAAATAAAATGAAATTCGTAAAAACAAAAACTATTCTTACAAAAGTAAAGTATGGAAATAGCTGGTTTGGTATTGATTATAATATGAACTTATATAGGGGTTGTATGCATGGCTGTATCTATTGTGATAGTAGAAGTAATTGTTATCATATTGAGAACTTTGATATTGTAAGAGGAAAAGAAAATGCTCTTTCTATTTTAGAACAAGAACTTTCTAAGAAAAAAGAAAAAGGTGTTATTGGAATAGGTGCTATGTCAGATACTTATAATCCTAATGAGTTAAAGTATGAAGAAACAAGAAAGGCTTTAAAGCTAATTTTGAAATATGGATTTGGAGTATCGATTGATACCAAAAGTGATTTAATCATGCGTGATATAGATTTATTAAAAGAAATAAATGCAAAGAATAATGTTATTATAAAATTTACGATTACAACACCATATGATAAACAATCTAAAATGATAGAGCCTCATGTATGTGTATCTTCTAAAAGGTTAGCGGCAATAAAGACACTATCTCAAAATGGAATCTTTGTTGGTATCTTAATGAATCCAGTTTTACCTTTTATTACTGATAAGGAAGAAGATATAAAGGAATTAGTTCGAATTGCTTATGAAAATGGCGCTAAATTCATTCACACGTATATGGGAGTGACCTTAAGAGAAAATCAACGTGAATACTATTTTGATAAGTTAGAAGAGTACTATCCAGGTTTAAAAGAAAAGTATATAAAGTATTACGGGAATAGGCATAATTGTACTGTTCCTAATTTTAAACGATTATATAAAATATTTACAGAAGAATGCGATAAGTATGGAATTCTTTATAATATGAAGGATATTATTGTAGCCTATAAGAAAGAAATAAAGAAAAGTGAACAGATAACATTATTTTAGGATATACGAATAGAAATATCTTGACTGTATATTCTTTTTTTATGTTATAATGATACTGTAAGAAAGGATGGTAGTATGAAATTTTATAGATGTCCAGTATGTGGAAATATTATTACTGTAATAGAAGGAAATGAGAAAGTAGTTAGATGTTGTGGAAAAGAATTAGAAGAACTAGTTCCTAATACACAGGAAGCTGCTACTGAGAAGCATATTCCTGTTTGTAAAAGAGAAGGAGATAAAGTAGAAGTAACAGTGGGAGAAGTAGAGCATCCTATGCAAGAGGAACATTATATAATGTTTATTGCACAAGTTGCAGAAAATGAATCTACGATTGTTAAGTTGAACCCAGGAGATAAACCAGCTGCTACATTTACTTATAAAGAAAATGCTAAAATTTATGCTTATTGTAATCTACATGGATTATGGATTAGCAAATAGAAAGGAATGTTATGAGAAAATTAGAAAATAAGGTAGCTATCATTACTGGTGGCGCTATGGGTAATGGATTAGGAATTGCCAAAGTATTTTTAAAGTATGGGGCTAGTATTGTTATTTTAGATTATGCTAAAGAGTTAGAAAGTACAGTAGCTAATTTAAAAACAGAATACCCAGAATCTAAAATATTAGGATACCAAGTAGATATTCGTGATGTTGAGAAAGTGAAGGAAGCTGTTGATAGCGCAGCGAATACATTAGGTCATATTGATATACTAGTCAATAATGCTGGTGTAGCTCGTCTAGAAACGTTTGAAAATATGTCAGATGAATTAAGAGATTTTCATTTTGATATTAATATCAAAGGAACATGGAATGTTACAAAAGCAGTTGTTCCTTATTTAAAGAAAAATGAATCTTCTAGTATTGTAAATCTATCTAGTGTAACAGGACCAATGGTTGCAGATAGTGGAGAAGTCGCTTATGCGACAACCAAAGCAGCACTTATGGGATTTTCAAAAGCATTAGCTGTGGAATTAGTAGACAGTAATATTCGTTCTAACGCTATTTTACCAGGTTATATTTTAACACCTATGGTAGAAGGAATTGGAAAAGAATCTAATCCAGAAGATCCAGAGTCAGTTATTCGTGGAATAGCAGCAGGTATTCCTATGAAAAGATTAGGAACGATTGAAGAGTTAGGAGAATTAGCAGCTTTCCTAGCAAGTAATGAGTCTTCTTATATTACAGGTCATGAATTTGTAATTGATGGTGGAAGTACATTACCAGAGACAATGTCTGTTGGTGTTTAAAAAAATATTATAGAGATGGTTTATATTAAAGAGTGAAGAAGAAAATATAAAGTATTTTCTTTTTTTATGATATAATGTTTATGGTAAGTAACAATATACGGAGGATGATGAAGATGAATTACAGTATTGTTGAGACAGTAGAAGATTTAGAAAAATTAATTGATAAAGTAAAAAAAGCACAGTTAGAATTTGCTACTTATTCACAGGAGAAAGTAGATAAAATCTTTGCATCAGCAGCTATTGCTGCTAATAAGATGAGAATACCACTTGCTAAAATGGCAGTAGAAGAAACTGGTATGGGAGTAGTGGAAGATAAAATTATTAAAAACCACTATGCTGCAGAATATATCTATAATAAATATAAAGATACTAAAACATGTGGGGTAATTGAGGAAGATACCGTTTATGGAATACGTAAGGTAGCAGAACCAATTGGTTTAATTGCAGCCGTTATTCCAACAACGAATCCAACTTCAACGACTATTTTTAAAACATTGATTTCATTGAAAACGAGAAATGGGATTATTATTAGTCCACATCCAAGGGCAAAGAAATCAACGATAGAAGCCGCTAAAATTGTTTTAGAAGCTGCTGTTAAAGCAGGAGCGCCAGAGGGCCTTATTGGATGGATTGATGTGCCATCTTTAGAGCTTACTAATACATTAATGCAGATGTCAGATACTATTTTAGCAACTGGTGGTTCTGGAATGGTAAAGTCTGCTTATTCTAGTGGAAGGCCAGCACTTGGTGTAGGAGCAGGAAATACTCCAGCTATTATTGACTCATCAGCTGATATTTTACTAGCAGTAAATTCTATTATTCATTCTAAAACATTTGATAATGGAATGATTTGTGCATCTGAGCAATCTGTTATCGTAATGGATGATATTTATGAGAAAGTAAAAGAAGAGTTTAAGAAAAGAGGATGTTATTTCTTAAATCCTGAAGAAACGGAAAGCGTAAGAAAAACAATTATTATTAATGGTGGATTAAATGCCAAAATTGTTGGTCAAAAGGCGCATGCCATTGCAGAGTTAGCGGGTATTACCGTTCCTAAACTTACTAAAATATTAATTGGTGAAGTAAGTAGTGTGGAATTAAGTGAAGAGTTTGCTCATGAAAAGTTATCTCCAGTACTTGCAATGTATAAGGCCTCTACTTTTGAGGAAGCTATCAAAAAGGCATCTCATTTAATTGAGGATGGTGGTTTAGGTCATACTTCCTCTATTTATATTGATGAGAGAAATGAAACAGAAAAATTAGAGAAGTTTTATAGTAGTATGAAAACATGTAGAGTGCTAGTTAATACACCATCTTCTCAAGGTGGAATAGGAGACTTATATAATTTCAAACTAACGCCTTCCTTAACACTCGGATGTGGTTCTTGGGGTGGTAACTCTATTTCTGAAAATGTTGGAGTAAGACATTTATTAAATATTAAAACAGTAGCTGAGAGGAGAGAGAATATGCTTTGGTTTAGAGCACCTGAAAAGGTATATATAAAAAGAGGTTGCTTGCCTGTTGCATTAGAAGAATTAAAAGATGTAATGGGTAAGAAGAGGGCATTTATAGTAACAGATACTTTTCTATTTGAAAATGGGTATACAAAGGTAGTAACGGATAAATTAGAAGAAATGGGAATTATGCATACCACATTTTCTAATGTAGAACCAGATCCAACTTTAGCATGTGCAAAAGAGGGAACTAGGGCGATGGAAGCATTTAAGCCAGATTGTATTATTGCGATTGGTGGTGGGTCTGCTATGGATGCTGCTAAAATTATGTGGGTGATGTATGAACATCCAGAAGTAGATTTCATGGATATGGCAATGCGTTTTATGGATATTAGAAAAAGAGTTTATACATTCCCTAAAATGGGGGAAAAAGCTTACTTCATCGCTATTCCAACTTCTAGTGGAACAGGTTCTGAAGTAACTCCTTTTGCTGTTATTACAGATGAAGAAACAGGTACCAAATATCCTTTAGCAGATTATGAATTAATGCCTAAAATGGCTATTATTGATGCGAATATGATGGATAATGCACCAAAAGGGTTAACATCAGCATCAGGAATAGATGCTGTAACTCATGACTTAGAAGCACTTGCTTCTATGATGGCTACTGAGTATACAGATGCTTTGGCAATCGAGAGTTTAAAAAATATTTTTACTTATTTGCCACGTGCTTATGAATTAGGGGCAGAAGATAAGGAAGCAAGAGAAAAAATGGCTAATGCTGCTACTATGGCAGGTATGGCTTTTGCCAATGCTTTCTTAGGGGTATGTCATTCTATGGCACATAAGTTAGGTGCTTTTCATCATTTACCACATGGTGTTGCGAATGCCTTAATGATTAGTATTGTTCTTCGTTATAATAGTGCAGAAACTCCAGAGAAGATGGGAACATTCCCACAATATGATCATCCATGCACATTATCAAAATATGCAATGGTTGCTCGTTCTCTTGGTTTTGGTGGTACTACAGACGAAGAGAGCTTAGAAAATTTAATTCGTGAAATAGAAGCTTTAAAAGAACGTGTTGGTATTAAGAAAACAATTAGAGATTATGGTATAGAAGAAAGCGCTTTCTTAGAAACATTAGATGAAATGGTAGAGC
The DNA here is from genome assembly GCA_964018915.1 of uncultured Bacilli bacterium. GTDB lineage: Bacteria > Bacillota_I > Bacilli_A > RF39 > UBA660 > UBA5578. Next base: position 145,711 of record CAXHRJ010000003.1, read on the forward strand.
AAGCCTTTGATGACCAATGTACTGGTGCTAATCCTAGATTACCACTCATGAGTGAAATTAAAGATATGTATATGGAAGCTTATTATGGGAGGGTAAATTAATGGAAGTATTAGTAGAAAGAGAAACGAAAACGGTTTATAAAGAAGATGGAAAAACAGTTAAACTATTTGTAGAAAATTATTCCAAAGCAGCTATTTTAAATGAAGCTTTAAATCAAGCAAGAGTAGAAGAAGGAACTGATTTAAATGTTCCTCATCTATTAGAAGTAGGATTAGTGAATAATAGATGGGCGCTCATTTCTGAACATATAGAAGGGACTCCTTTAGATAAACTAATGATGATGCATCCAGAAAAGGAAGAGGAATATTTAAACTTATTTGTTGATATTCAGTTGAACATTTTATCAAACAGTGTTCCTCTTTTAAATCGCATGAAAGAAAAGTATAGAAGAAAAATTAATGCAACAAATCTTCCCGATAATACAAAGTATGAATTGTTACAAAGACTAGAAGGTATGAAAAAACATACAAAACTTTGCCATGGAGATTATAATCCTAGTAATATTATTATTAAAGAGGATGGTACTCCTTATATTATCGATTGGGCTCATGTAACTGTTGGAAATGCATCAGGAGATGCTGCTAAAACATTTTTATTATTTGCAATGAATGGAGAGGAAAATTTAGGAAATAAATACTTAGCTTTATTTTCAGAAAAAAGCGGTATTCCAATGTCTAACATTCAGCAGTGGATTCCAATTGTAGCAGCTGTTCAAAAAAATGAAACAAAAGAAAATCAAGAAATCTTAAATCGTTGGATTGATGTTGTAGATTATAACTAATGGAGTAAATATGAAAGAAGAAAAGAAAAAATATTATGTATTTGAAATGAATTTAAAGTGGTTAAATATAGTCTCTATTATATTATTGATTCTTCCCTTATTATTGACTATTTTAATAGGGATAGATTTAGATTTTGATGGAGATGCATGGACAATTACATTAATACTAATAGTACCTTATCTTATCTTGCATGAACTTTTTCATGGAGCTTCATATGTACTAAATGGAGCAAAACTAAAAAACATTACGTTTGGTGCCCATCTAGAAAAAGGAATACTATGTTGTTTATGTAAGCAAAATGTTAGTAGAAAAAATATTTTAATTTCTGTTATTACGCCCTTCATATGGTTAGGACTTGTTACCTATATGATTGGTATTGCAACAGATAATTTAGTACTTATTCTTCTTTCTATTTTTAATATTTCTGGTTGTTCTGGTGATTTAATGATGTTTTTAGCGTTTTTAAAACTAAAAGATTTTGAATATTCAGAATACGATAACCCAACTGCTTTTGGACTTTATTCAGAAACTGATTTAAGTCATGAAAAGTTGTTTGGGCTTAACTATATAGGAACGAAAGAAGAATTAGAAAAGAATGATTTAAAAAAGGTAACTATTAGTAAAACTAGTATCATTGTTTTCTTTTTCTTTCTATTATTTATTCTATATTTTGCGCTACAGTAAAAGAAATCTAATGATTTCTTTTTTGTAAAGAATGGTTGCTATTTTAAAAATGCAACTGAAAGTTGGTAGAATTTTGCTTCTTTAAAACGTAAGATGTTCTTGTAAGGAGGGAGTAGTCTAATGAAAATTGGCGATAATTTGAAGAATCTTAGAAAATCAAAGAAATTATCACAAGAAGAATTAGCAGAGAAAGTAGGAGTGTCTAGGCAGTCTGTATCAAAATGGGAAACCGGGGAAGCTTATCCTGAGATGAATAATATTTTAATGTTGTGTAAAATATTCCATTGCAATATTAATGAACTAGTGAATGATTCTTTAATGGATGTAAGTTCATTAGATGAAGAAATTAAAATGAATGTAGTGAAATTTAAAGAGGAAAAACAAAGAAAAGTAAAGGGATTAAGTAAAGCCATCTATATAGCATCCCGCGTTATTCAGTGCCTGGTTGGAGGAGCAATTATACTATTAATTCTTTCCATGATAGCCATACCATTTCTTTTTAATCGAGTTACGATAGAAAAAAATCAAATAAAAATCTTTGATAGTGAGTATTCTTATAGAGTGGAAAATCATTTTTTCATTATTGATGATTATAAAGTAGATATTCCAACTTCTTTTGATATAGAAGATTATCTTTTAAATCATTCCAAAGTGTATCATATTTTAGCAACTGAATATATATTTCTTTCTCTTGTAGTAAGTTTAATATTTTTCTTTCTCTTATTTCATACGATTGAGAAGTTATTTTTAAATATTCATAGGTTGGATACACCATTTACTTTAGAAAATGTTTCCTATATTAAAAAAATTGCGATTTTTCTAGTATTATTTATAGTCGTTCCTAATGTAACTGGATTATTGTTTGAATTATTTACACATATAAACCTAGAAATAGAATTAGAAATAAGCAGTTTCTTACTTGCTTTTATCATTGTTAGTATTGCCTACATTTTTGAATATGGTTATGAACTTCAATTAGATTCTAAAGGAAAAATATATGGCTAAAATAAATAGAGAAAAAGTAATCATTTTATTACGAGAAAAAAGAAAAGAAAGTAGAGAGTATTATTCTACTATTTGTGACATTTTAGAGAATCATTCTATTATTGGCAGAAAAAACAAAGAAAAAATGATACATGATTTTATAGAGAATTTGTCTATTTCTTATGAGGAAGCGAATCATCTTTATAATGACTGTATGGATATTTTAATAAAAGAGAGAATGATATTGTAGTTCTTTTCTTATATTAATCAGTGGAATCATTTGGATAGTTTTTTCGGATAAAGAAAAAAATAAGTACAGAAAAATTAACTTTAAAGATAAGAAAGAATACTTATGTGTTCCCTATTTATATGGAAATAAAGATTTAAAATCTAATATAGGAGAAAAGAAGGGGATTCATATTTATTGGAAGCAGAAGATGGTAAGGGGACTTATACATTCTCATTTCAGAAAGAGGAAATCACTTTTGTAGAAGTAAAAAAAAAGTAAAGATTAGAAAAATCTATACTATTCCAATCAGTTTAGCAAATGGTCTAACTTTAACGTTAGAATCTAGTAAAAATCCAGAAATCTTTTTTAGATATATTTAATAGCATTATTCAAGATTTTTAGTGAAATACCCCTAAAAATCTTATTTTTTATATAAAGAAGTGTTAAAATTACACTTTTTTTCGAATAAAAAGTGTAAAAGATACGTTTCTTGTGTTGACTTTCTAAAAAATATTTGTAAAATAATTATTAGGTGATGTGAAATGGAAGGAAAAGATAAATATTTACAGAGTCTAAATGAAGAAGAAGCTGATTTAGAAGCTAGAAGTAGACAATTAAAGAAAAGAAGAGAATTTTATAATAATTGTCAGGCTTTTGTTGGAGAAGATATGGAGAATATTTTAAGATATATTATTCCAATGATTAGCAAAGTGGAGGGCGAGGAGTATGTTGATCATACTTTTTCTAAGAAAGAGAATGATCATTATGAAACAGAATGGGTATCTCCTATTGAGAATTTGCCTGGTGTAAGTGGTGCAGAAATAGCGGCTACAGCGGAACCCCGTAGTAAATTAGTAAAAGGAAAATCATTTCAAACAAGAATTATTGTAGACAAAAGAACATGTGATACTTTTACTATGCTTAACTTTTCTAATTGTAGCGATTATAAAACAAATTTATCAAGAATGTTATCAACAAAGAAGTATTTTGAAATCAAAAGAATTAGCATAAAAACAACAAAACATTTTGATATAACTAAAACTGGATTCAAGAAAGATATGTTTTCTGAAATGTTCCCATATATTTCTAAATTTTTAGAAAGACTTACTGATTGGAGACTCGAAAATGAAACTGAACAAATACCAGAAGAAGTTCTAGCAAGTATAGCAAATTCTGTAACAACAGAAACTTTATCTAAATCTACAGAAGGACCTGTAAAGGTGGTAAAAAAGGATAACTAATTTTGTTATTCTTTTTTTGTCATGATATAATAAATTCATTGGAGGATTTTATGAAGAAAAAAATATGCATAATAATCATTTCTTTATTTCTATTAGGAACAATTCTAGTATTTGGTATTAATGGGTATGTAAAACTATCTACAAAAAAACAAATAATAACAGAATCTGATGCATTAGAATTAAAAGATGTAGACTGTATTTTAATATTAGGAGCAGGGGTATGGGGTGATGAACCTAGTCCTATGTTAAAAGATAGATTAGATAAAGGAATAGAACTTTATAAAAAAGGTGTTGCTCCTAAAATTATTATGAGTGGAGATCATGGTAGGGAAAGTTATGATGAAGTAAATCTTATGAAACAATACGCCATTAAAGCAGGAGTCCCATCTGAAGATATATTTATGGATCATGCGGGATTTTCTACTTATGATAGCATGTATCGTGCAAGGAATATTTTTGAAGTAAAAAAACTAGTAGTAGTTACTCAAAAATTTCATCTTTATAGGGCCCTTTACATTTCTGATTCTTTAGGAATAGAATCCTATGGAGTGATGGCAGAACCAACAAAATATTCAGGACAACTTTATAGAGAATTAAGAGAGATTTTAGCCCGTGATAAAGATTTTGTAAAATCTATTATAAAACCAAAACCAACCTATTTAGGAGAAAGTATTCCTGTGAGTGGTAATGGTGATATTACAAATGATAAAGAAGGTTAAAATAAGAAAGAGAAATAAGAATGAATTTAATTGTAAAAAAGTTTGGCGAATTAACAACAAAAGAATTATATGAAATTTTAAAAGCGAGAGCAGAAATCTTTATTATGGAGCAAGATATTAATTACCAAGATATGGATGATATCGATTATAAAAGTGTTCATTTTTTCTTTCAAGAAGAGGATAAAATAGTAGCTTATCTAAGAGCATTTTATCCAGCTGATAAAAAAGAAAATGTTCAAATAGGAAGAGTCTTAACGATAGAACATGGCAAGGGATTTGGCAAGAAGTTATTAGAAGAAAGTTTAATAAAAATAAAGGAGATTTTCCCATGTAACAAAATAGTGATGGATGCGCAGAAACATGCAATTTCTTTTTATGAACAATTCGGATTTATAGTTACATCAGATGATTTTTCAGAAGAGGGCGTTATCCATGTAAAAATGGAATTAGATATGAACAAAAAAATAAGTCTGTAATAAGACTTATTTTTTTGTGATATAATGTTATTTGAAAACGAGGTATAGGAAGTGTTGTTGTATGAAAAAAATAAAAAAAGTAATTAGTATGATTCTTTATAACATATGGACTTTAGTGGGATTTGAAAGTGCTTTTAAAGTTATTAGTTTTTTCATTTTTACACCATTATTTTTCCATATATTTGATTTGATTATGACTATTACAGGATATCGCTATTTAACTATGGAAAATATTTTTTCCTTTCTTACCAATCCACTAACTTTTTTTATGTTATTAATTTTAATATTTTTAATGACAATTTATACAATGTTTGATATTACAACCATTATTGTTATTTTAGATGGATCTTATCAAAAAAAGAAAGTTAAAATTATAGATGCTGTTCGTATTTCTTTAAATAAATGTAGAAAATATTTTCATTATCAGAATATACCATTAGCATTTTTCATTTTATTTTTAATTCCATTTTTAAATATGGGATTAGCACCCAACTTTATTACCACTATAAAAATACCAGAATTTATTATAGAATTTGTGATAACAGATCGATTTTTATTTCCGATATTAATTATTTTATTATTAATCTTGACAGCAGTCTTATTACGTTGGATTTATTCTTTACATTATTTTGTATTAGAGGAGTCATCCTTTAAAGAGGCTAGAAAAAAAAGTATTGCTTTGGGGAAGAAAAGTCATGTAAAAGATTTAATAGCAATTTTTCTAGTTCAAGGAGCTTTAACTATTTTTTATTTCTTATTTGTTATAGTAGGAATTTTAATTATTATAGGATTAGATAAAATTCTTGGAAATATGATTGTAAAAAGTATTACAACGACTATTATTTGGGTATTTATAGCGATTTCTTTTATTTTATTTATGGTATTATCAACACCTATCAGTTATGCTAGCATCAGTGTTTTATACTATATTCGCAAATATAAAAAGAATGAGGAAGTTAAGAACATATCCTTTCGTTCCTCTTCTTCTCATTTAAGGATTAATTTAAAACTAAAAAAATTAGCTTATTTATTTTCTTTAGTTGCAATTGTGTTTGCTTCCATTTTTACTTATGGTGTGTATAAGGGCTCTTATAATTTGAATATTGAGCATGTTCGTACTCAAGAAGTGACTGCTCATAGAGGCGCCTCTAGAGAATATCCAGAAAATACAATGATTTCTTTTATAGCAGCTAGAGATTTAGGCGCAGACTGGATAGAATTAGATGTACAACAGACGAAAGATGGAAAAATTATTGTTATTCATGATGCCAATTTTAAAAGAACTACAGGTGTTAATAAACATACCTGGGAGTTAGCATATGAAGAAGTAGAGAAATTAGATGCAGGGAGTTTTAAAGATAAAAAGTTTAAGGGTGAAAAAATACCATTATTAGAAGATGTTATTGTTTTTGCTAAAAACAATAATATTCGATTAAATATTGAATTGAAACCAAATGGTCATGAAACTGATTTTGAAAAAACGGTTATAGATATTATTACGAAATATTCTTTTAAGGAAAATTGTGTAATTACTTCTCAGGAATATGATGTATTAGAGCGTATCAAAAAATATGATAGTACTATTGAAACTGTTTATGTTATGAGTTTGGCATATGGAGATATTACTACTTTAAAATATGCAGATCACTTTAGTATAGAAGCAACTAGTGTTACTTCTGCATTAGTTAACCGTGTTCATAAAGAAGGAAAAGAACTTTATGTATGGACAATTAATGTAGAAGATAACATGCGAAAAATGATAGATTTAGGAGTAGATAATATTATAACGGATGATATAAAACTAGCAAAAGATACTATTTATTCCAGTAAAACTAGTAATTTAATAAATGAGTATGTAAATTTTATTGATAAGATTTTTTAGGAGCGAATAGGTATGATTTTAAATGTAAGTGGAAGAACAGATATTGTCGCATTTTATTCCAAATGGTTTTGGAATCGTTACCAAGAAGGATTCTTAGATGTTAGAAATCCTTTTAATCCGAAATTAGTAAGTCGTATTTCTTTTTCTGATGTAGATATGATTTTGTTTTGTACAAAAAATCCAATTCCTATCTTAGAATATATAAAATATATAGATAAACCTATTTTATTTCAGGTAACATTAACTCCCTATAAGAAAGACATTGAACCTAATGTTCCTCCCAAAGGGGAAGTGATTGAAGCCATTAAAAAGATATCTTCTATCATTGGAAAGGAAAATATTTATATACGATATGATCCAATCTTTATAAGCGATAAATATACTTTAGAATACCATAAGAATTCTTTTGAGCATATGTGTTCTTTATTAGATGGATTTGTTAGACATATTATTGTTTCTTTTTTAGATGATTATAAAAATGTAAGAAACAATAGAAATACCTTACAATATAAAGAAATAAAAGAGGGAGAATATAAAGAAATAGGAACTTTTTTTAGTGCGAGTGCTTCTAGATATGGAATGACAGTTCAGACTTGCTTTGAAGATAGAAATTTAGTAGAATATGGTTTTGTTAAAGGGGAATGTCTATCTCATGAAATGGCATGGAGATTAACTGGAAAAACATATAAAAGTTGGAAGGCAAGAAAAGGAGATAAATGTAAGTGCGTAGAAATGGTAGATATAGGTGTTTATAACTCATGTAAACATTTTTGTAAATATTGTTATGCAAATTATGATGAGAGGAAAGTAAATAGAAATTGGGAGCAACATAATCTAAATTCTTCTTTATTAATAGGTTCTTTAAAGAAAGATGATATTATCAAACTGCGAAATTAAGAAGCGTATTAAATACGTATTTACAATTATATTTCTATTTGATATAATGGAGTTAATAATGGAAGTGAGGATGTAAGATGGAAAGAATAGATAAAATTAATTATTATTTAGATATGGCAGAAGTTGCTCTTGAAAGAGGAACTTGCCTTAGAAGAAATTATGGAGCTATCATTATAAAGAATGATGAAGTGGTTTCTACTGGTTATGTAGGTGCACCTCGTGGAAGAAAAAATTGTTGTGAGTTAAAAACATGTATTAGAGAGAAATTAAATGTTCCAAGGGGAGAACGTTATGAGATGTGCCGTAGTGTTCATGCTGAACAAAATGCTATTATCAGTGCTGAAAGAAGTAAAATGATTGATGCTACTTTATTTCTATGTGGTAAAACTTATAAAGATGGAGAGTATGTAGCAAATTCTAATCCTTGTGCACTTTGCAAAAGAATGATTATTAATGCTGGAATCAAAGATATCTATATTAGAGATTCTAAAACAGAATATAGACATATTTTAGTTAGTGATTATATCGAAAATGATGAATCATTAGAAGGAATTAAAGGTTATTAAAATAAATATTGGAAATACTAATTATAAAATAATGGGACTTATTTTTTTAGAATTAGTCCCTTTTTCATAGGAGGAATTATGATAGTATCCGCTATTTTTATTTTATTTGGTTTTTTCTTACTTGTTAAAGGTGCTGATTTGTTGGTAGAAGGATCTAGTAAACTTGCTAAAAAATTTCATATACCGGAAATGATTATTGGATTAACTGTTGTATCTATAGGAACAAGTTTGCCAGAATTATTTATCAGCTTAACATCTGCTATGAATGGATATTCTGATATGGCGATAGGAAATGTAATTGGAAGTAATATTTGCAATTTGTTTTTGATTTTAGGAATTTCCACAACTATTCGTTCTCTAGAATTTAAAAGGGAGACAAAATTAATAGAAGTGCCAATGTGTTTAGGCGTAACCATTTTATTTTTACTATTTTGTAATACTAGTTTTGGAATTACTAGAGTAGATGCTATTATTTTACTATTCTTATTTTTATTATTTATAGCTTATACTATTTATATGGGGATTCATGGTAAAACTTTTGATGGGGAAGTAGAAACCAAAAAAGAAATTAGAGCTTCTAAAAAGATTCCTGGTTTAAAAAATTTAGTTTATATTTTTTTAGGTGCGATTGGTCTTAAAATTGGGGGAGATTTAACTGTTGATAATGCAGTTATTATTGCGCAACAATTTAATCTAAGTGAACATATTATTAGTTTAACAATATTAGCAATAGGAACAAGCTTACCAGAATTAGTAACAGGCGTTATGGCAGCTATAAAAGGGAATAGTGATATTGCCATAGGAAATATATTAGGATCTAATATTTTTAATATGCTACTAATTATTGGAACAACTGCTCTTGTTAAACCAATTTCTTATAACTTTGCCTATAATTTAGAATTTATTATATTAATTAGTGGTTTATTTTTACTTGCACTTTTTCCAATCATTCCTCCTAAGAATAAAATGAGTAGAACGAATGGAATGTTATATATATTAATTTATTTCATTCATTTAACTGTTTTAGTCTTTTTATAAGCAAGGGTAACTTGTTTTTTTTAAAAAATAAAAAAATAGTATTGACATTCCCCTTAGGGAATAGTCTATAGTGGTACTTGAAAGGAGGAAAAATGTGTTTATCAATGAAGTTTGTCATATTGTTGGACTATCAAGAAAAAGCATTCGCTATTATGAAGAAAATGGGTTATTAAGACCAAAAAGAAATACAGAAAATGATTATAGAATATATACAGAAGAAGATATCAGAAAATTAAAAATCATTAAATTTTTAAGAGAATTAGATGTGCCTATTAGGGATTTAAAAATGTTAAATGATGGAACTATTACTTTACAAGAATGTATGGCTGATAGAATTTATAAAATAAAAGAGCAAGTTGAAAAATATCAAAAAGTAAAAGAGATGTGTATGGATATAGAAAGTTCTAGTGAGAGTTTTTCTGATATCGATATTACCAAATATTTTCAGTCGATGAATACATTAAATAAGGAGGGATTTACCATGAGAGATGTAAGAACAAGTAAAAGAAAAAAGATTACTGGGGCAATACTATCAAGTTTTATATTTAGTTTGCTTTTTATCTTTATAGCAGGAATAATAACATATTTTCAAGTAGTAGAAGCAGATAAATTGCCATGGATAGTATATACTTTTTTAATGATTGTATTTAGTTTCCCAATAGTTGGGATAGTAGTAAATCTAGTGATTAGAATGAAAGAGATAAATGGAGGAGAAGAAGATGAAGCTAGTAAATATTGATTATATTCCAGGGGAGGAAATTACAGAAGCTTTAGGAATTGTAAAAGGACAAATTGTACAGTCTAAAAATATAGGAAGAGATTTTATGGCTGGAATGAAAACAATTGTAGGAGGAGAAATTGTTGGATATACAGAAATGATAGCAACCGCACGTCAAATGGCTACTAAAAGAATGGTTGATGAAGCAGAATCATTAGGGGCCGATGCTGTTATTAATATTCGTTATGGATCTTCTTCTGTAATGAATGGAGCTGCAGAAATTATCGCTTATGGGACAGCAGTTAAACTTAAGAAGAAAAATTAAGTATTTGACAAACGTAAGAAATTAGGATATACTCGTTTGTAATGGAGGGAAGATTGTTATGTTAAAAAGAAATAGTAATAGACAACATCATCATAATAATCTGCACTTGTTAATACGACATTAAAGTTGTAGGCACAAGTGCTATTTGTGGTGCTTGTTGCCTGTATAATAGATGAAAGACTATACAGGAATGTATGGTCTTTTTCTTTTCATCAATAAGCACCTACTATGAAAAGAGAGGATGATTAGAATGAAAAGTATAAAAAACAGTATTGTTTTTAGTAATGATATTCAAAGAATAATGAAAGGAAATAATGCCTTACAATTTGATTATCAAGCATTTTGTATTTTGCCAAGTGATAATTTTTTTAAAAGTTTAAGAGAAAGTTTTCGAAAAGATACTTTTAAAATATTTGATGGAAAAGTAACGATTATAGAAGAAGAGGAAATGGAAGAAGCAATGGACTCTTCTATTCGTGATGTATTGGGGAGGTTTCCCCATTGTATCTTTAGATAAGATTTATTTAAGAACTAGAAAGGATGTTTTATTTCTAGATTGTACTAGGTTAGATGGTTCTAAGAAATTAGTATCTAGAAATAATGCTAGTTCTTTCATGAATGTAGAAGAACAAGTAAAGAAAATGTCAGAATTTTTGAAATTTCAAGGAACCTATGAAATTGTATTAGCTGATGATGTCATATTTACAGGTACCGTTTTAAGAACTTTAAAAGATTTATTTCAACAAAATGGTATCCAGGTGATTGGTATTAGGGGTTCCATTTCTATGGAAGAATCCTACCAGAGTTTTAATAGAGATTTACCCCTTGGATTAAAGTGTGGCTATGTATTAGAAAGTGGCGTAATTGATCAAATTTGTGAAAGAGATTTCTATTTTGGAATTGCTCAATCTGGGATATCTGTAGTGGTGCAAGATGGTGTTTATAAATCACCATATTTTAAACCGTTTGGTAATCCTGTTGAAAGAGCATCTATTCCAGTAGAACAAGAACTGGAATTCTCAAGAGGATGCTTAAGACGTAGTATTGCTTTATGGGAAGAACTAGAGAGATTATCAGGTAAAAGTTTTAAAGTGAAAGAATTACCAGAAGTAATTATAAATACCAATAGGGAAGATAGTGTAGTAAAAGTGTTAAAGAAAGGAATGAGAAATTTATGAAACAATTACAAATAGGGGTAATGGGATCTGCTCAAGATTTAAATTATAGTAAAGAAGCAGAAAAATTTGCAAAAGAGTTAGGAAAGAAAATAGCAGAAACAGGAAATATTTTAGTTTATGGAGCAGAAAAAGAATATAGTTCTTTATCTACTAATGCAGCTATAGAGGCTAGTAAAAATGGAGGAATAACAGTAGGAATAACCTATGGGAAGGATGGTAATATTTATGGTTCTTATAGACCTACAGTATTAATACCTTGTGGCTTAGATATTGGAGGAGGAAGAGAATTTACTTTAATTCTTTCTTGTGATGTGGTTATTGCTATTAGTGGAGGCTCTGGTACTTTAACAGAAATAGCAGTTGCTTATCAAGCAGGTATTCCAATTATAGTAGTAGATAAGTTTGGCGGATGGGCAGAAAAACTTGCTGATACGTATCTAGATGATAGAAAGAGATTAAAGTGTGTAACAGTAAGCACAGTAGAAGAAGCCATTAAAAAGGCAATAGAACTTGCTAAGAAGAGAAAATGTTAAATATTTTCTTTTTTTGTTATATACCCCTCTATTTACAAAATACCCATATGGGTATATAATGCAAATGGTGATTAGATGGAAGAAAAATGTTGTAAAGTACGTAAAACCTATCGTGGAGAGATAGAGAAGAAGCAACTAATAAATAGGTTGAATAGAATAGAAGGTCAGCTTCGGGGAATTAAGAAAATGATTATGGAGGATGTTTATTGTAATGATGTTTTAATACAGTTATCGGCAGTAGAAAATTCTATTAAAAGCTTATCGAATAACGTATTAGAGAACCATTTATATAGTTGTGTATCGAAAGATTTAGAGAAAGGTAATTTAGACACTATTGACGAATTAATTAGTTTGTTTAAAAGATTTAATAGAGGGTAAAATATGAAAGTAATAACAATTAAGCAACCATTTGCTTCTTTAATAGCAGAAGGGTTAAAGGAATATGAATTTCGTACATGGAAAACTAGTTATAGAGGTGAATTTTTGATTCATGCTGGAAAAAGTATAGATAAGAAAGCTATGAAAAATTTTGAATGCTACAATCTAGATTATCCAACAGGCTGTATCATTGCTAAAGCAAAGTTAACAGATTGCCTTGCTATTGGCGAGGAAGAAAGAAATCTATTAGAAAAGAAAAATGCACTGGTATATAGTGGTATTATTAAAGATAAAGAATGGAATGGATATGGTTTCAAAATAGAAGATGTAAAAAAAATAAAGCCTATTTCTGTAAATGGAAAATTAAGTTTTTGGGAATATGATTATAAGGAGGAGAGATAATATGAAAGAAATAATTTTAAATGTTGAAGGTATGGTTTGTAATGGTTGTGAAAATAGAGTAAAGAATGCAGTAGAAAGCATTGACGAGGTAGAAAGTGTAATAGCTGATTATCAAGCTGGTACTGTAACAGTTACTTTCAATCAAGAAATAGAAAAAAGTAAAATAGAAGAAAAAATAGAAGATATTGGATTTACTGTAGTAAAGGATTAGTATGAAAAAGATAATTTTATCAATTGATGGAATGACTTGCAGTGCCTGTTCTTCTGGATTAGAAAAGTATTTAAAAAAACAAAAAGGAGTAGAGGATGCAACTGTTAATCTGGTTTTAGCGCAAGCAAATATTTATTATGATGATGATTTAACAGTAGAAGATTTAGAATGTTTTGTAAAAGAAGCTGGTTTTATAAGTCTCGGTATTTATAATGAGCATTCTTTAGAAAAGAAAAAAGATTCTAAGAACTGTTTATTATTTTTTGGTTTTGTCACTTTGTTACTATTTTATATGTCTATGGGACCAATGTTACATTTTCCATCAATCCCTTATTTAGATATGGAATCTAATTCTAAGAATTATGTAATTGCCTTATTAGTTGTATTACTTCCTATTTTATTTTACGGAAGGGATATTTTTAAAAGTGGAGTAAAGAATTTAATTCATAAAAGTCCTAATATGGATACTCTTGTATTTTTAGGGGTATTAGCAAGCTTTCTTTATAGTTTTTTGGAAATGATTTTAATTGTTTTAGATAAGATACCTGTAAAACATCTTTATTTTGAATCCTGTGGTATGATTATTTTCTTTATCAAATTAGGGAGATTTATAGATGGTCATAGTAAGGAAAAAACAAAGGAAGCATTAAAAGAATTAGTTCAAATAACTCCTAGTAAAGCTTTATTAAAAAAAGATAATAAAGAAGTAAAAGTAACGATAGATGAGGTAAGTGTTGGAGATATTTTAATTGCTAAACCTGGTATGAAGATAGCAGTAGATGGAATTATTATTAATGGTGAAACACATTTAGAAGAATCTTTTATAACAGGAGAATCCATTCCAGTAAAAAAAGGAATAGATTGTAAAGTAATTGCAGGTAGTATGAATATAGATGGATATATAGAATATCGTGCTGAAAAGATTGGTAAGAATTCTACTATTTCCGAGATTGTAAAGTTAGTAGTGGAAGCAACTAGTACCAAGGCACCTATTCAACGTTTGGCAGATAGAGTAAGCGGTTATTTTGTGCCATCTATTATTGGTATTGCAGTATTAACGTTTATTGGTTACCTGATATTAGGCATCCCTTTAGAAGAAAGTGTAAACTCTTTTGTAACAGTATTAGTAGTAGCCTGTCCTTGTGCGCTAGGACTAGCTACACCACTTGCTATTGTAGTAAGTGAGGGCTTTTGTGCTAAAAATGGAATTCTAGTAAAATCTAGTGAAGTTCTTGAAAATGCTGGAAAAATAGATACCATTGTATTTGATAAAACGGGTACACTTACTTATGGAAATTTAAAGATTTCTAAGGTTTATCAGAATAGTTCCTATGAGGAACTAGACTTGTTAGAGATTGTTGCTAGTATAGAAAGTAAATCTACTCATCCAATTGCGAAAGCTTTTCTAGAATATGCCCAAGATCATGATTTAAAACTGCAAGAAATTCGCAATTTCCAAAATGTTCCTGGTATTGGTTTAAAAGCAATGATTAATGATAAAAATTTTTATATTGGAAATAATAAAGTTTTTGAAGAATTAAATATTAAAAATCCGTATTTGAGAGAAGAAAAAGAATTATCAAATTTAGGGAACAGTTTAGTTTATGTAGTAGAAGATACTTCCCCAATTGCTTTGATTGGTGTAAAAGATATTGTAAGAGAAAATGGAAAAGATGCCATAGAGAAATTAATTAGTATGGGCAAGGAAATTATTATGCTTACAGGTGATAATGAATATACAGCTAATATTATTGCCAAATCATTAGGAATTAATAATGTAATAGCAAATGTCCTACCAAAAGAAAAAGCACAGGTTATTTCCTCTTTATTAAAAGAGGATAAAAAAGTAATGATGGTAGGGGATGGAATTAATGATGCTCCTTCTTTAGCAACTGCTTCTATTGGGGTAAGTGTAAATAGTGGAACAGATATAGCAGCTGATTCATCTGATGTCATTTTAATGCAAGATAATTTAGAGAAAATCCCAATGTTTTTATCTATTAGCAAAAGAACTTTAAGAAATATAAAACAAAATTTATTTTGGGCCTTTTTCTACAATTTATGTATGATACCAATTGCGATAGGTTTTTTTAAACCACTAGGTATTTCTATGAATCCTATGTTTGCTAGTATTGCTATGACATGTAGTAGTTTAACAGTTGTATTTAATTCGTTACGAATAAAAAAATAAGGAGGCAAATCTTTGCCTGTTTAAAAAACTATTGACAAAGAGTATACTCACAGGTTTAAAATAGATATAATACTTTTTATAAAAGTATATAATTATTAGGCGGTGATAAAATGTATGCATTAATAGCAATCCTTCTTTTACTACTCATTGGAGTAATTATTTATAGTGTTTCTAAGATTCATAATATACCATTCATTAAAAGTATCAAAAATGAAAGAATATCTTGGATACTTGCTTGTACTCCAATTTTCTTCTTTACTATTTTTATTTCTATTGATAGTATTAATACAATAATTGTGTTTTTATATGTTATCCTATTTTTATTACTAGGAGATTTTGCTTCCTTTCTTATAAGAAAATTTACTAAGAAAAAAATAGATTATACAATAAAGTTTGCAACTTCTATAATTCTTGCTATTCTTTATTTAGGAAATGCTTATTATTTAGCGCATCATGTTATGGAAACAAGATATGTAGTAGAAACAGCAAAAGATATTGGAACAGAAAATTTCCGTATTGCTCAAATTTCAGATAGTCATGTAGGTGCTACTATGGACGGAGATAAGTTTATAGAATATATGGATAAAATCAATAATACGAATCCTGATATTGTCGTAGTAACAGGGGACTTTATTGATGATGATACAAGTTTAGAAGACATGAAGAAAGCTTGTGAAGGGCTTGGAAAATTAAAGACCCAATATGGAGTCTATTATGTATATGGTAACCATGACAAAGGATACTTTGACTATAGAGGTTACGGAGATGATGAATTAAGAGAAGAACTAGAAAAGAATGATGTCGTTATTTTAGAAGATGAGAGTATTTTGGTTACTGACAATATTTATTTACTTGGTAGACAGGATAGAAGTGAACTTAATCGTGCATCTATCCAGGATTTAACAAAAGATTTAGACAAAGAAAAGTATATAATTGCTTTAGATCACCAACCAAATGATTATGATAATGAAAAGACTGCTGGAATAGATTTGGTTCTTTCAGGTCATAGTCATGGTGGACAATTCTTTCCATTGGGACCACTTGGTGTATTATTTGGTTTTAATGATGCCTATTATGGATTAGAAAGAAGAGAAAATACAACCTTCATTGTAAATTCAGGGATTGGCGATTGGGCTATAAATTTTAAAACAGGAACCATATCAGAATATGGGATTATTGATATTAAGAAAAAAAACAAATCAAAAGATTTGTTTTTTTTCTTTATCATCTAGAGAAGAAATGAATTATGTGTTAAAATGAAAATGGTAATCTTGGAAGTATAGAAGTTTAAAGGAGGAAAAATAATGAAGCCCATAACTACTTTATTTATGTTAGAATCATTAGATGGAAAAATTAATTCTGGCAGTAGTGATCAATTAGACGTAGATAGGGATTGGTCTAGAATGGATGGTGTAAAAGAAGGTATCCATCAATATTATGAAATAGAAGAAACGACAGACTTATTTTCATTAAACACAGGAAGAGTAATGGCTAAAATTGGTGTAAATGATAGAATTGAGGAATCTTCTAAAATACCAGTTACTTTTATCATTATTGATAATCAACCACATTTAAATGAAAAAGGAATTAGCTATCTATCTAGATGGGTAAAAAGATTAATATTAGTAACAACTAATAAAAAACATCCTGTTTATGCTGAAAAAGAGAAATATTCTAATGTAGATATTTTAGAGTATAAAGAACTAGATTTAAATAAATTACTAGAAGATTTAGGAAATATTTATCATGCTAAGAGAGTAACAATCCAGTCTGGTGGAAATTTAAATGGATTATTCTTAAGAAATAATCTTATTGATTATGTCCATATTGTAATTGCTCCCATTTTGGTAGGAGGTAGGGATACCAATACTTTAATTGATGGAGATTCTATTACAACTATAGAGGAGTTACATAAGTTAAGAACTTTAGAATTATTGGAGTGTAATACACTAGAACAATCTTATATTGAACTAAAATATAAAGTAAGGAGATAATATGACAGAAAAGGAGAAAATGCTATTAGGTGAAATTTATAATGCAAATTATGATGAAGAATTAATTCAAGAAAGAAATAAAACTCAAGACTTATGCTATGAGTATAATAAGTTAAAACCATCAGAACTTGAAAAAAGAATAGAATTACTAAAACGTATTATTGGTAAGACAAAGGAAAAGTTTTTGATAGAACAGCCATTTATTTGTGATTATGGTTACAATATTGAAATAGGAGAAAGTTTTTATTCTAACCACAATTTAACAATATTAGATCCAGGAAAGGTAACGTTTGGAGATAATGTTTTTATCGGACCCAATTGTGGATTTTATACAGCAGGACATCCAATAGATGTAAGTTTACGTAATGAGGGATTAGAGTATGCCAAACCGATAACAGTTGGAAATAATGTTTGGTTTGGTGGAAATGTAGTAGTGTTACCAGGTGTTATGATTGGAGATAATGTTGTAATAGGTGCAGGAAGTGTAGTTGTGAAAGATATTCCTTCAAATGTAGTAGCAGTAGGAAATCCTTGCCATGTAATAGAAAAGAATAAGGAACAAGAATAATAAAATCTATTATGAAAATAATAATGATGAAGTATTAAGAAAACTTTAAGATTTTTGTAAGAAAAAAATAAAGATATATATGTTTTATGAATGCTATAATTATTTGCAGAATTAGGTGAATATTATGGTAAAAAGAAAAAGTAGAAAATTGAGAAAAGGATTTTTATTCCTTGTGGTTTTAACAATCTTTATTTTTTCACTTTTATTAGATAGGAAAAAAATAGATATGATACCAGTACATTATTTTAAATCAGAGGAAGAATATAAAAGCTTTATTAAAAGCTATGACTCTTACCCAGAAGAATTATTAGAAATGTTCTCGCGCAATCCAGATATGGCTGACTATATGCTAGGATATCCTAAAAAGAATGGCAAAGTTTATAGTAATACAGTAGGAGAAATAGAAAATGATGAAGTACCTCTTTTCTTACAATATGATGAAAGATGGGGATATGGAATTTATGGAAATAAAGTACTTGCTATTAATGGATGCGGACCTACAGCGCTATCTATGGTAATTACCTATTTAACAGGAGACACAACTATTACGCCTTATGTAGTTGCAAATTATGCAGGTGAAAATGGATATTATGTTCCTGGTAGTGGGAGTAGTTGGGGATTAATGACTACTGGTAGTGAACATTTCGGTGTTATCGGTAGATATATTTCTTTATCGAAGGAATCCATTTATCAAGAATTAGAAAATGGGAATCCAATTATTTGTAGTATGGGGCCAGGAGATTTTACAACAAGTGGGCATTTCATTGTACTTACAAAAATAGAAGATGATAGGATTCGTGTGAATGATCCTAATAGCAAAGAACGTAGTAAGAAACTATGGGATTATGAAACTTTATATCCTCAAATTAAGAGTTTATGGGCATTTGAAAAAGCATAGAAAAATCTATGCTTTTGTGTTATAATAATAATGGAAAGAGGATAATAAAATGGAAGAAAAAGTAGAAAAAAAGAGCATTTCAAAGTATAAGTATACTATTTTAATAATTGCTATGTTTATAGCAGGGATTTTTTTTGGTATATTATTTAGTAATATGAATTCCAAAGAAAATAAAGGAGATATTAAGGGAATCAGTGAAGAACGCGCAAAAGAGATTGCATTAGAGGATGCCAAAAAAGATTTTAAGAAAGAGACTGCTTTAGATACCGATATCTATATAGAATTAGATAAAGAAAATGAAAAAGATATCTATGAAGTCAGTTTTGTTTTAAGTAGTGTAGAATATTGGTATGAAATTAAAATCAGTGATGGAACTATTGCCTCAAAAAAAAGCAATCTTATCACGAATAATAGTTTAAATTCTTCAATTAGTAATACCAATAGTAATAGTCTTTCTAATGATAATGGCATTACATTAGAAGAAGCAAAAGGGATATCTTTAAAAGATAGTGATGTAATGGAAAGTGATGTTACTTATACCCAAACAAAACAGGAAACAGAAAAAGGTGTTCCTGTCTATGAAATAGAGTTTTATAGTAAAGATAAAAAATATGATTATGAAATAAAAATTTCAACTGGAGAAATCATTAGTAAAGAAGTTGAGTTAAGGAATAAAAATGTGGATGGAAATTCTACTATTAGTGAAGAAGATGCTAAAAATATTGCTTTGAAGGATAGTGGCTTTACATCTACAGAGGTAACGATAAAGAAAATAGAATTAGAAAGAGAAAATACTTATACTGCTTATGAAATAGAGTTCTATCAGAACGATAAAGAATATGACTATGAAATCCATACTACTTCTGGAATAATTTTAAAATATTCATGGAAAATAAAATAAGGTAAATCTTTAAGATTTATCTTTTTTATGCTATAATTAAATAAGAAAGTGAGTTATTTATGAAAGAACAAATAGTGATTACTTCTGGTAGAAAATATATTGATATTGATGCTTATGCTGGAATGTTTGCTTATAAAAAACTATTACAAAGTTTAGGATATGAAGTATATGTTACTACTACAGCTATCTTAAATGAAAGCATTCCTGAATCTATAAAAGCATTGGGCTTTAAATTTGATGAAGTAGATTTTTCAAGACCAACAAAATACATCGTTTTAGATGTTTCTCATCCAAAATTTATAGATACTTTTGTTCAACAAGAAAATATCATAGAAATTATCGATCATCATACGGGATATGAAAATTATTGGAATGAAAAAAACGTAAAGTCTCACATAGAGTTTATTGGATCAATTTGTACTATCCTTTTTGAAATGTTTGAACAAAATGGGAAAGAATTTTTATTAGATAGTTCTCTTTGTAAAATTTTAATTGCTGGAATTCTAGATAACACGTTAAACTTAAATAGTAGTATTACTACTGATAGAGATAAAACAGCATATGAAAAATTATTGAAGATTGCCAGTTTAGATGTTTCTTTTAGTCAAGAATATTTTAGAGCTTGTTATAGTAATTTAGAATCAAATTTAGAAGAGTATTTGAAGAATGATACAAAAATAGAGAAGGTTAGTTCTTATTTACCAGAAGTATTTGGCCAATTAATTGTATTGGATAAGGAAGATATTTTTAAAAAATTAGACAGGGTTTATCATACATTTGGGGAATATGAAGAATGGATGTTAAATGTAATTTCTTTAAGTGATGGAAAAAGTTATTTACTGTTTGGTAATGAAACTGCTAGAAGAAAGTTAGAGGAATTATTCTCTATTCAAGCAAATGACCAATATTTAGAACTGGAAAATTGTATGCTAAGAAAAGAGATTATGAAATTAGCTAGGCAAAAAGAAAAAAAGATGTAATAATAAGGAGGATAATTCTTCCTTATTTTTTAATGATAGTATATTCATTTTCTTTCAAGATTGTAAGATTATAGTCACAATGGGCATGATATAATAATATAAGAAAAGTGGTGTTGTATGAAAAAAATAGTAATTGTTGAAGATGATGAAATCATTGCTAATGAGCTTTCTAATTTATTACAGAATGCAGGATACTATGTTAGTATTTTAACAGATTTTGAACATGCATTAGAAGTTCTATTGACTATGAAAGTTGATTTAGTATTATTAGATATTAATATTCCCTATATTAATGGGGCGTTTCTATTGCAAGAATTTAGAAAGAAATCAAACACAGCTGTTATTATGGTAACAAGTAAGAATTCAGAAACTGATGAGTTATTATCTATGAGTTTTGGAGCAGATGATTATATAACAAAGCCATATAATCCGAATATTTTACTTCTTAGAATAGCAGCTGTTTTAAAAAGAATGGAAAGTACTACAGATACGATTTATTATAAAGACTTAGAGATATCTATGCAAAAGGGGATTATAAAAAAAGAGGGTATGGAAGTAATTCTTACCAAAAATGAGATGATTATCTTTCATTATTTACTAATGCATCAAAATAGAATTGTAACTCGTGATGAACTTATGACAGATTTATGGAATAATAATGAATATATTAATGATAATGCATTAACTGTAAATATTAGTAGATTACGTGCAAAATTAAAAGAAGTAGGGCTAGAAGAAGCGATTACTACAAGAAAGGGAATAGGGTATATATTAACATGAATCTAAAAAGCTATTTAAAAGATAAAATTATTTATATTCTATTATACCTATTTGTTTATAGTACTATAGTTCTTCTTTTTTTAGCATTTAAAATAGACTTCTCGTTAATAATGGTAGTTACTTTTTTACTAGGCTTATTGCCATTATTGATTATCTTAATAGATTACTTTCGTAAAAAATCTTTTTATGAAATGCTTTTGACTCAAATTGAAAAATTAGATAAAGCTTATTTTGTATTAGAGATGATAGAAGAGCCAAACTTTTATGAGGGGAAATTATTATATCAAGCTTTATATGATATTAATAAATCTATGTGTGAAGTAGTAAAAACATTAGAAAATCAAACTGACGATTTTAAAGAATATGTTGAAATGTGGATTCATGAAGTAAAGCTTCCCATTTCTAGTTTAGTATTAATTGCTCATAACCATCCATCGAAATTTGATAAAAATTCTTTAGAACAAATAAGACGTATCGAGGATTATGTAGAGCAAGTTCTTTATTATGTTAGACAAGAATTTTCTGAGAAAGATTATCTGATTAATTCTGTTTCTCTAAGAAAAGTAATTTCTAATGTAGCTTTAAAAAATAAAAATGATTTTTTAGAAAATAAGATTGATTTAATAGTTCAAAAAGTAGATTATGAGGTTTACACAGATTCTAAGTGGTTAGAATTTATTATTAATCAAATTATTGGAAATAGTATTAAATATAAGGATAAGAAAAATGCTTATATCAAAATTAATGTGGTTGAAGAGAAAAAGAAATATGTTTTAGAAATAGAAGACAATGGAATGGGAATTTTAGAACAAGACTTACCCTTTGTATTTGAAAAATCTTTTACTGGTAGTAATGGAAGAAAAAAAGTAAAATCTACTGGCATGGGATTATATATTGTAAAAAACTTATGCACGAAATTGGGTCATCCTATTCAAATAGAGTCTAAAGAAAAAGAATATACAAAAGTAACCCTTACTTTTTTAAAGAATAAATATTATGATGTAGTGAAATAATGTTACAAAACTGTAAGATACTGTAAGAATAAGAAGACGACAAATCGAATGTTTTGTTCTATGATAGTATTTGAAAGGAGTATTTTATGGAAAATATTTTAAAAATTGAAAAGATTGAGAAATACTATGGGAACAAATCATCTCTTACCAAAGCAATTGATAATATTTCTTTTGAAGTTGGAAAAAAAGAATTTGTTGCTATTATGGGAGCAAGTGGTTCCGGTAAAACCACTCTTTTAAATTGTATTTCTACTATTGACAAAGTTACTTCAGGGCATATTTATGTGGCTGGAGAAGATATTACTAAGTTAAGAGGGAACAATTTAAATAAATTTAGAAGGGAAGAGTTAGGGTTCATTTTTCAAGATTTTAACTTGCTAGATACTTTGACTGCTTATGAGAATATAGCTCTTGCCTTATCTATTCAAAATGTGAATGTGAAAGAAATGGATAGACGTATTCGTAAAGTAGCTGATGAACTAGACATCAAGGAAGTTTTAAATAAATATCCTTACCAAATGTCAGGTGGTCAAAAGCAGAGAGTAGCTTCAGCACGCGCTATTATTACTAACCCAAAACTTATTTTGGCAGATGAGCCAACAGGTGCATTAGATTCTAAATCAGCAAAGATGCTATTAGAACGATTTAATTATTTAAATGAGGAATTAGAGGCAACTATTTTAATGGTAACCCATGACGCTTTTACAGCTTCTTATGCATCACGTGTAATCTTTATCAAAGATGGTAAAATTTTTAATGAGATTAGAAAAGGAAAAGATTCTAGAAAAGAATTTTTTGATAAGATTATCGATGTAGTAACATTACTTGGTGGCGATTTAAATGATGCTCTTTAAACTATCTTTAAAAAATATCAAGAAGAGTTTTAAAGATTATGCCATCTATTTTTTTACTTTAATTCTTGGTGTTGCTATTTTTTATGTATTTAATGCAATTGATAGTCAAACTGTGATGATGGATGTAACAAAGTCCACTAGATCGATTATAGATCTTATGACAAACATGCTATCTGGCGTTAGTATATTTGTTTCTTTTATACTAGGATTTTTAATTATTTATGCTTCTAGGTTTTTAATAAAAAGGAGAAATAAAGAATTTGGTATTTATTTAACTTTAGGTATGAGTAAAAGAAAAATATCTATGATTTTATTTTTTGAGACAGTTTTAATAGGATTTTTATCTTTAGGAATTGGTCTATTCTTTGGAGTTATACTATCCCAAGGAATGAGTTTATTAGTTGCCAATATGTTTGAAGCTGATTTAACAAAATTTTCTTTTGTTTTTTCGCTTAGTGCTTGTATTAAAACTCTAATTTACTTTAGTATTATGTATATTTTAGTAATGTTATTTAATACTATAAATATCAGTAAATGTAAATTGATTGATTTATTACATGCTAGTAAAAAATCAGAAAAAGTGCATATGAAAAATCCTGTTATTTCAACGCTTGTATTTCTAATTTCGGCAACATTACTAGGATATGCTTATTATATGGTAACTGCTGGGATTGAAGAAACATTAGAATATGTAGATAAGATTTTTATTCCAATTGCCTTAGGTATTATTTCTACTTATGGAATATTTTGGTCTTTATCAGGTTTATTGTTAAGGCTAGTTCAGAAAACAAAATCAATTTATTACAAAGGATTAAATAGTTTTACACTAAGGCAGATTAGTAGTAAAATTAATACTACTGTATTTTCTATGAGTATCATTTGCTTGATGCTATTTGTAACCATTTGCGTTTTATCTTCTGCCTTATCTATTAAAAATTCTATGACTGCTAATTTAAAGACTTTAGCGCCTATTGATGTAGAATTTTATAAAGCAGTAGATATTGGGAAAGAATTATTAGGTAAAGACAAAAATTATACGAAGGAAATCATTGCTGATTCTAAGCTTTCTACTAGGGAAACTTTAGAAAAACTAGATGTTGATATTGATGTTTATTTTAAGGATATTGTAGAAGTGGAGATGTTTGCCACTAATGATATTCAAATAAAAGATACATTAGGGAATTATTTAGAAACCGTAAAAAAAACTTATCCCTATTTACGATTAGATACAGTAGAAGAATTCATGAAAGTAAGTGATTATAATAAGGTTGCTCGTCTTTATCATTTGGAAGAATACACGTTAGAAAGTGACGAATATATTTTGCTTGCTGATTATGATAATATGGTATCTATCCGAAATGAAGCATTAAAGAGAAATACCACGATTACATTACTTGGGAAAAACTATCATCCAAAATATCAAACTTGTCAAAAAGGATTTGTACATATTTCGGCGAATCATGTAAATACTGGTATTTTTCTTGTTCCAGATGATGCTTTAGACAATTCTATTAGAGAAGAAAGTATTTTTTTAGCAAATTATAAAGAAATTAGTGAGGAAGGCAAAAAAGAAACAGAGGAAATGGTTAGGGAACTAACAAGTCATCCTTATTTTAAAAATACGAGAATGGAAATTGAGAGTAAACTTTCTTTATATGAAAATAGTATTGGTTTAGGTGCTATGGTAACGTTTATTGGATTATATCTTGGTATTATCTTCTTAATTAGTAGTGCAGCTATTTTAGCACTAAAAGAGTTATCAGAAAGTAGTGATAATAAGGAAAGATTTAGAATGTTAAGAAGAATAGGTGCTGATGAAAAAATGATTGATAAAGCTTTATTTAGACAGATTGCTATATTTTTCTTATTTCCATTATTACTTGCTATTATTCATTCTATTTTTGGAATTATGTTCTGTAATTATATTTTAGAAACAATTGGGAATCAAAAACTATTAGAATCTATTATTATGACTTCTATTTTCTTAATTGGAATTTATGGTGGATATTTTCTAATTACGTATTGGTGTAGTAAAAATATTATTAAAGGAAGATAATGTTAGAAGGAAGGGGGAATGGAGATTCAAAGTAATCTCCTTTTACAATGAGTTATTTAATATCTATTAAAACGGCAATTATTATATTTCCGATAATTGCACTAATTTTCACTATACCTTTTATATTACATCAATATCATAAGTATGGTTCTATTCATAAATTTAGAGTTTGTATTATCTATTCTTTTATTCTTTATATGATAACCATTTACTTTTTAGTTATTTTACCACTTCCTAAAATAGAAGAGGTAGTTTATCAAGAGGGAATGATTAGATTAATTCCATTTACTTTTATTTCTGATTTTTTAAGAGAATCTTCTTTTGTATTAAGTGATCCATCTACTTATTTATGGGCATTAAAAGAACCTTGTTTTTATACAGTTGCTTTTAATATTCTTATGACAGTACCATTTGGTATGTATTTAAGATATTATTTTAAATGTAGCTTAAAAAAAACAATAACTAGCAGTTTTTTATTAAGTTTATTTTTTGAATTAACACAATTAACGGGTTTATATTTTATCTATCCCCATCCATATCGCTTTTTTGATGTAGATGATTTAATTATGAATACATTAGGTGGAACAATGGGCTATTTTCTAATGGGGCTATTTTCTAGATTTTTGCCGAGCAGAGAAGAAATAGATACTACCTCACTAGAACAGGGGAAAAAAGTATCTGGCCTTAGAAAAATAACCTTATTTTTACTAGACTTATTTATATTCCTATTAATAGAATCTTTGATAAAGGGAACTTTTCATGAAAAGTATACAAGCATTATTATTTTTAGTATATACTATATAGTGATTCCTTATTTATGGGAGGGTAAAACCTTAGCAGGTAAATTCTTAAATGTTAAATTAGAATTCCCAAATGCTAAATTTATAAGATTAATAATTAGGATTTTATTTTTATTTTTCTATTACTTTTATTTCCCAATTGGCTTATTAAGAATTTTAACAATAGATGGATTTTTAAACTTTTTAAGTTTTCCACTAATACTATTTCTTCTTTTTCTTTTCTATCCACTTCATTTTATTCTCATTTTGAGAGGAAAAAGAATGTATTATGATCAGTTGTTTCAGGTAACTTATACTAGTACAATTAAAGAAAGAAAAATTACTTCTTGTGAGTAATTTTTTCTTTTATATGGTATAATAAATTATAGTTTTAAGGAGCAAAAAGATGGAAAAACGATTATTAGAGTTAAAAGAACAATATGAAGTAGGGCAAAGGAATCATGATAAAAAAAGTAATTCACTATCTAGAATTAGAATTCTTTTATTTCTTCTTTTTTTAATATTAGTCCTTTTCTATAGCAGTCATCCCTCTACTTATATAATTATTTTATTGTGGATACTTGCGATTGCATTTTGTTTTGTTGTAATAGTTCATAGTCATATTGATAAAGAAAGAAGAAAATATGAAGCGTATATTACAATTATAGAAAAATATGAGGAACGAAAAAATGGTAATTGGAAATCGGTAGAAGAAGATGGCATGGAAATGGACGATACTTCTTTATTAGATTTGGGGGTATTTGGTAAAAATTCTCTTTTCCAGTATTTAAATTTTACTAGTAGTTTAGGTGGGTACAATCGTTTGAGAGAAACCTTAACCTTAAAGGAAGTTTCACAAGATAGCATTTTAGATAATCAAAAATCTATAGAAGAAATCAAAAATAATTTAGAATTTATTTTATTCTTTCAAGAAAAGTTAACACATGTAAAAAATATCCATAAAATAGATTTTAAAGAAACTTTTCCTTTGTTTGATGCAAAAGAAAAAAGTAAAAAAGTGGAAACTATTATTTCTATTTTATTTTCACTCGCTACCATTATTAGTTTCATACTTACCTGTCTTCAAATACTATCTCCTTTATATTTTGGGGGATTCTTCTTTTTTCAACTTGCTGCCTCACATATCTATACAGTTTTATATAAAGAAGAGTATGATTCGCTTGCTAAATGCGTTAGGGCTTTTAATGGTCTATATGATACCTATCAATATATTGATAATATAGATTTTCATTCTAAAAAGAATAAATCTTTACAAGAAGATATTCAAAGAGGAAAAGATAACATTCGAAAATTAAATAAAATATCAAATTTAAATGTCTATCGATTTAATTTTATAACAAATATTCTTTTCAATGTTTTCTTTTCTCTTAACTTTATAGTCCTTTATAAATATACTGAATTATTAGGGAAAGAGAGTGAATCCTTAAAGAAGAGTTTATATGCATTAGAAGAATTTGAAGTTCTAGTTAGTTTAACAACAGTTGGCTTAGTAAAAGAAGAAGTAACATTCCCTGTGATAAATACTAATGTTTCACTAGATTTAGAAAATATGAAACATCCTTTGTTAGAAGAGAGTGCGTGTATCCCTAATAATTTTAGATGTAGTCAAGATATACAAATTATTACAGGATCTAATATGAGTGGAAAAACATCATTTATGAAAACGATTGGAATCAATTTGGTTCTTGCTTATTCTGGAACCTATGTAAATGCCAAAAGCTTTTCTTGTTCAATTATGAAAATATTTACTTCTATTAATGTGAAAGATGATATTAGTAATGGTATTTCTACGTTTTATGGAGAACTTCAAAGAATTAAAAATGCACTAGATTTCAGTAAAAATAGGAAACTTCCAATGATTGTTTTTATTGATGAAATTTTTAAAGGAACAAATTATAATGATAGGATATTAGGTGCAAAGGAAGTTCTAAAAAAACTATCCAAATTACCATGTATTGTTTTTTTAACTACTCATGATTTTGAGTTATGTGAAATAAATGATAAAAAAATTCATAATTATCATTTTGAAGAAACCTATAAAAAAAATAAGATATCTTTTGATTATAGGATTAAAAAGGGACAGTGTACTACAACGAATGCGAAATATTTGATGAAGCAAGTTGGAATTATTGATTGAGGAGTTAAATATGAATGATATGGAAATAAGAGAAGTAGAAATAGATGAAGTTATGAATGTTCATCAGTATGTTTTAGAAATGGATGATTTACATCCACCAAAAGAATTTTTTACTAATAGATATGAGAATTATGAGCATGTTATTACGGTTGCTTATTATCAAAATGAACCAGTTGGTTATATGATTGGTTATGATGAATTTCAAGATAACAAGGAAACTTTTTATTGTTGGATGGCAGGGGTAGATTATCGTTATAGGAGACTTGGAGTTTTAACAAAATTAATGTCTCATCAAATGAAATGGGCTAAAGATAAAGGATATAAAAAACTTAGAATCAAAACACGTAATGATAAAAGAGCTATGCTTAGTTATCTTGTGAAAAATGGTTGGAATTTTATAAAAGTAGAGGAGACTTTGCCAATAGAGAACAGTAGTATACATTTAGTGATACAATTATGACAAATCTGATGTAGGATTTGTCTTTTTGTGTTATAATTTTAAAAAGCAAAGAGAAGTGAATGGAATGGAAAAATATCAGGAGATAGAGAGAAGTATTATCAAAAAGTATCGTAAAGATATATGGAGTAAATTTGTTAAAGCTGTAAAAGAATATGAACTGATTCAAGAAAATGATAAAGTAATGGTTTGCATTAGTGGTGGTAAGGATTCTTTCTTGTTAGCAAAATGTGTTCAAGAATTGAAACGACATAGCAAAATTAAGTTTGATGTCTACTATGTAGTTATGAATCCAGGATATACAAAGAAAAATAAAGAGTACATTGTAGAGAATGCTAAAATTTTAAATATTCCAGTTGAGATGTTTGAATCTGATATCTTTGAAGTAGTAGATAGTGTTGCATCCAAGAGCCCATGTTATTTATGTGCAAGAATGCGAAGAGGATATTTATATAATAAGGCGAAAGAATTAGGCTGTAATAAAATTGCGTTAGGACATCATTTTGATGATGTTATTGAAACTACGTTGCTTTCTATGCTGTATGGTGCAGAGGTAAAAACCATGATGCCTAAATTACATAGTGAAAATTTTGAAGGCTTAGAACTTATTAGACCATTATATTTAGTAAAAGAAAAGGACATATTATCATGGCGAAATAGTAACCATCTATCATTCTTAAATTGTGCTTGTAAATTTACAGAAAAGAATGCTTTGGATAGGGAAGGTACTAGTAAAAGAAAAGAAGTAAAGGAACTAATTAATAATTTAAGGAAAATTAATAAAGAAGTAGATCATAACATTTTTAAGAGTTTGGATAATATTAATTTGAATTGTGTATTGGGGGTAAAAAGAGATGGAAAATATAAGAGTTTTTTAGATGATTATGATAGATAGGAGGTTTCTTATCTATTTTTTTATGTTATAATGAAATAATGATAGATGTAAGTGTGGTTCAATATGAAATATAAACTAGAGACAATTGTTACTTTTTTTGTTATAGCTATTATTTTATTTCTTAGATATATAAATATTCTTCAAGTAGATGGTAATGGATTTGGGAAAGTAATTGTATTAATTCCCATGATTCTAATCCTTTCCATATTTGCTATTAGAGTACAAAGAAAAATTGATATTAATCATGAAAATGGTGATATCCATTACGGCAATTTGGATATTTTAAAATATATTTGTTCCATTTTGATATTGATTTTGCATTTACGTCCTTTTCTAAATTACTCTGATCAGTTAGATTTAACATTTAACAATATTATCACTAGAACTTGTGTTCCCATTTTTTTTGTTATTACAGGATATTTTGTTGCTCAAAAGGAAAAGGAGAATGCAGATTATATAAAACTATATATAAAAAAGATGATTCCACTTTACTTAGTATGGAGTCTTCTTTATTTACCAGTTATTATAGGAACTGCCATTATGAATTTTTCAGTAGTTGAAGGTTATTTATCCATTTTTCCTTTTTCCTATCCACTCCTTGTTTTCTTATTTATTTTATTATTGCCAATTATTCTTTTAGTGGCTCTTATTTATGCTGGGGTCTATTACCACTTATGGTATTTTCCAGCAGTTATGTTATCTTTATGGGTACTATCTAAGTGGAAGAAAAAGTTTAATCCAAAGTATTTATTAATTCTTTCTTTTTTCTTCCTATTATTTGGCGCAACAGAAACTTACTATGGGGTTTTACCAACTACGATTAGACAATTAGTTACCTACTATTATAATATTTTCTTTACTACTAGAAATTTCTTATTTTTTGGACTTTTTTATGTAGTAATGGGATATTGTATGCAATCTAGAAAAGAGTCCTATTCCAAATTCTGTTTTGAGAAATTAGCTATTTCCATTTTGTTTTTGATATTTGAAGTAATTTTATTGCAGGGAACAGAAAGATTAAATAGTAATATTTTGCTCTCTTGTATTCCACTTACATATTATCTATTCGTATCTAGTATTTATTTACCAGATACAATAAGCAGAAAGTGGAGTCATAAACTTAGAGATTTATCTAAATATTATTATTTAATACATCCTGCTATTATTTTTTTCTTCTCTTTTTTATTTATAGATACCGATCCATTTATTCAAATTGTTATTATATTGGGATTTACTCATATATTAACTATGCTCTTATTACGATTGAAAAGAAAAAAGCCACATTTATTTTTATAAATGTGATATAATGATTAAAATGAAAGTAGGAATAGTATGGGAAAAAAGAAATTTAAAAAACCTTTGGATCTTTTATTATTTTTTGTATTGGGGGTGGGGGTTGGAATTGCTTTTGGCATGTCCGCTGTGTTACTAATACGTCAAAGTGGTGAAAAAGAGGAAGAAGAAATTTATAAGTATGAAATAGTGCCATTAACAAATTGTGATGATGAACCTAAATTATATTACCAAGAGCAAGATAGAAATATTTATCTATATTGTTTAAATAGTGTAAAAGTAAACGATGGAAATAACGTTTTAGAATTAAAAAATTATCTTCAAAAACATCCTAGCGAGTTAGAAGAGATGAAAAAACAAATGATAGAGGTAGCTTATTTTAAAGATGGTGGATCTATTCTTTATCAGGATGAGTCTAAATTAAGTAAGAATGGCTTTTCCGTTTTGAATTGTTCTACTTTAGATGGCAGTAAAGATGTTTATATTGGGCCTAAAAACATGGATTATAAAAGAGGATTTTGTCAGGTAGAAGAAAAGGAACTTATTAGAACTTATCATGTTATAAATGTGGAACCTAGCAATGATGCGAATTATCTTCAAATAACTATTCAAATGTTTCAAAGGGAAGAAGTAGAAACGGTAACTGTTCCTGTCTATTTAGCATCCATTATTCAAGTAGGTAAAAATTATGAATTTACTTTTCATTATACTCAATCGTTTGAAGATACGATTCCCTCTATTTTTTATAACGCGACTTTAATAGATATAAAAGAAACTGATAAAATTGGTTTTCAACAAATACAAGGAACAATAGAATAATATACCTCAATAGAATAGATATATGAAGTAGGTGGTAAATTATGAAGAAAAAAAGAAAAAAGAGAAAGTTAAAAAAAAGTGTGGCTCGTATGGCGAAACTTTCTGGCTTTGCTATGATATTGTCAGCTATTGTATTTTTTACTTTACATGGACAAGCTAAAGAGCCTGAGAAGTTGCAGAAAGTCTCTTTTGATTCTTTCATTACACAACCTCAGAAAATGCTTAGAATAGTGGAGCACCCAGAAGATTATCCTGAGGCGATTATGAAAATGTTAGAAACAAATATTGATATGCTAGACTATGTTGTTAATTATCCAGAGAAAAAAGGAAACGTTTACAGTGATACCATAGGGGAACTGAAAAAGGGGGAGATTCCACTTTTACTTCAATATGATGAAAGGTGGGGGTATGGAATTTATGGAGATGATGTAATTGCCGTAGAAGGATGTGCTCCAACCTCTTTAGCAATGGTAATATCCTATTTAAATAATGATTCCAAAATAACGCCTTATGTTGTTGCACAATATGCGTATAAAAATGGATATTATGTTTCAGGAATTGGTAGTAATTGGTCTTTGATGTCTGAGGGTAGTAAATATTTTGGAATAACAGGAAAAGAAGTTCCATTAGTAAAAACTACTATTTTTAGACATTTGGAAGCAGGAAGGCCTATGATAGCTAGTATGGGGCCAGGAGATTTTACAAAAAGTGGGCATTTTATTGTTTTAACGGGAATAGAAGATGGTAAAATAAAAGTAAATGATCCGAATAGTACTATACGTAGTAATCAACTTTGGGATTATGATAAAATAGAATCTCAAATAAAGAATATATGGGTATTTGAAAAATAACAAAAAATTGATTTTATAAAAACATTACCTATAAAAAAAGAGCTAAGCTCTTTTTATTTTTCTTTTAATTTTTCAGCAATTCCATAAACCATTGAAATACGTGTTGGAATAATGTATTTAACTTCTAAAATATCTACTAATGATTTTACACATAGTCTCATTCCTCTAGCACCACGCCACCATCCATCTTTTTTTGTTTTTTGGCAGACTTCTTCTAAAGATACCTCATAGAAAAAGTTTTTATCACAGGTATCCATTGTTTCAATATCCAAGCAATATGGTTGCAAAGGATTGTCACAAAACTTATTTTTTAGAATAGGATAATTTAATTCTTCATAAAAGTAAATGTAATCTCCACCAGCTAATATCAGTATGTCTGCTTTATTTTTGGGAATGTTTACTAGTTCTTTTGTTTTAGCGATCATAGTATTATAATCGCTATACGCAACATCTTCTCTTAAATCTGGAAACATATCAGTTGTATCCATTGCACCAAAAGAAGAATTCGCTTTCTCAATAATTTTTCCATTTTCAACAATGGATAATTCAGTGGAACCTCCACCACCAATCATAACAGCAACTTTTCCTTGATAGTCAGTGTTGGCGATTGCTCCATAAACCGTAAATTCATTTTCCATATCTGGAGTGACGATTTGAAATTCAAATCCAGTTTCTTGTTTGAATTCTGCTACCCATTCTTCTTTTTCTGTATCACTTAAATTTCGAAAAATACTAGTGCCATAAATAAAACAGTTTTCTTCTCCTAATCCTTTGATGAATTGAAATAGATCTTTTTTATCTTGACTATCAATTTTTTTGGCTATTTTATAATGATTTTTAAACTCTATTGTTTGAAATCCAATGTCTTTGATAACCTCATTTTCATATAAATAAGCTTTGGTATTAGTACTACCAATTTCTACAATTGTAAATCTTTCCATAACTACCTCCATTATCGTTATCATAACATACAGAGAATTTTTATACAATAAAAAATAACACATAGAAATGTGCTATTGCTATTTTTTAATTCGTTTTTGTAATATCTTTTTTATTTTTTCCTCATTTAAGCTTGGTAATAGGGTACTATCATCGTTTAGTTCAAAAAGAGCTTGTAGTGTTGCAATTTGCTCATCTGTAGCTTCTTTTTTAAAATATTCTGGATTAGGTAATATAGAACTGTCCCAAAATTGTTCTATATCTGTTTCTGTATCCATTCTTTGGACTCTAGCAAATAATCCATAGCCATAATAGTGAACTAAGATGCTTCTTAAAAAATAGAAATCTTTTTGTTTTATTTCTTCATCGCTCATCCCTTCCTCTTGGAGCTTTTTTAGATGCATTTTATGAAGAAACTTAATATCACACGAAATGAGTTCTCTTGAAATTTCTAAGGCACCATTTTCTAATTGTTGTGATGGACTTCTCCCAGTATATCCTTTTACTAAACAAAATGAACCATTAGGAAAAATAAATGCGTTTTGATGCTTGATACTTACTTCCTGTGTTTTAATATCCTGTATGTCAAATATCGTAAGTTTTTTTATTGTCATTTTTATCCTCCCACACAGATGATATTATATCATAAATAAGAAAAAGTGTACTATAAAATTTTAAGAGAGATAGAATGTATGTTATAATATAAAGAGAATAAGAGGTGTACTTATGATAGCGGGAATTCATTTTGATTATACAGAAATTTTAAAGAAAGCAAAGAAAATAGATAACAATATTTTTTTATTGACTTCTAATATAGGATATTTAAAAAGGACTCCTTATACTGCTTTTGGAACAGGTGCGTTAGTAGCAGTTATTGTATGGATCTGCTCACTAGTAGGAGTAGTTTTTGGAAACTTTTCTATACTAGATTCTCTTTTTACTGCCATTTTTGTCTTTGCTTTAGTTTCGTTATTTTCTCTTTATTCTCTCATGAGAAAAATGGATATTCAATCTTATAAAAAACTAAAGAAAATAAGAAAACAAAACTATCAAGTCTATGAATATCAAGGTCATATTGATGGTATTTATGACTCTGTTGGTGTAAGTGCAAAAACAAAGGTACAAGGAAATGAGCATCCAAAAACGAATCATTTTATTTTGATGATAGATGGCGAAAAAATCTATTTGAATAGGCATGTTTATGAAGATATAAAGAACGAAAAGGCTATTAAGTTATATATTGCCAAGATAGATAATTTATGTGTGCTATTTGATTATAAAAAAAATTAAAAAAGTTACAAATTTATTTGTTTTTTTAAAAGTAGATATGCTATAATTGAAAATAGGATAGAATAGGTGATTTAATGAAAACAGAAAATGAAGTATTTTTAGATGGTGAAAAAATTGAACTTCCAGAGGAAATTTCAGAAGATGTGATAGATGATGATTTACGTTTGTTGGATGAAGAAATGCCAACAGAGGATTTATCAGAATTTTTAGAAAATACGAAAGAACTTGATTGGAGCAAAAATGAATAGAAGTAAACAAATGAATGATTTCTTGCAATATTGGGCAAGAGTTTATATGCAAAATCCAAACTATCCAGTAGATCCAAAAGTAATATCAGCTTCTTTAATGGAATATGGAATGACTCCTCAAGAGAAGCAAGATCGTAATATTAAATCCATGTTTTCTGCTTGGATGGATCACTTTAAAGGGCATCCCTTTTTATCCGTCTTTCATGATAACAGACAGAAAGACTTTTTACAATTTCAAAGTGTTGGAGATTTTGGTTCTCAGCATGTAAAATTATATTTAACCTATCCAAAAGATAAAATGGAATATTGTGTTAATAAAATATTTGAATTTATTGCCTCTAATCGATTTAATACAGAATCTAAAGTAGCAGATAGAGTACGTGCTGATTCTATTGTACTTAGAATGACAAATTATGATGATGCTATAAAAACAATGGATTTTATTAATAGAGATCCAGAATTATTAATGTATGCCAAATTAACAAATCCATTTATTATGCGTAATGGAAAAGTGGGAGTATCCTATGATGACAATCTTAGTTATAATGCTACTTTATCGCTTATGTTATCTCAATATTTTCAATATTGTAGACAAAATGCTACTTTAAAAAAGGTAGATCATAGAAACTTTAGAGACTATGTGAATGCTTATTTGCGGAATACTTTTAGTAATCCAGATAATTTGGTGAAATTTTATTCATTGCCAGAAGTTGCTAAAATGGTTAAACGTTTTAACAGTATAGGTGATTGCTTAGTAAATTATGAGCATGTACTTAGATTAATATCTATGCAATTAGATAGTGGCATGAATATGGAAAGATATAGTTCTTTTTATAGAAATGTAAAAGATTATTCCAAAAATAGACAAATGGCAGAATATTATAATCAATTACTTCAAAATCTGCCTTATAGAAAGAATGCCGGGCAAAGAAAAGATGCCACAGAAGAGATTGCTTTAATAAATGAGTATATCGAATTTGCAAGAAAAAAATATGATAGTGATATAACAGTTATTACTTATTTGAAAAAGTATGTAGAAGAAGGAAATATTCAAGCTATTACAAGGGATGGAAACTTTAGAGAAAGATTTCAAAAAGGCATGACTCCCCAGAGGGCTTTCATTCTTATGCAAGGCAATATAGAATCCTATGTACATTCTAATATTCCAGAAAAGCAACAAGATTTAAAAGCACCTACCATTTCCTTTGCGGAAGAGCTTCTTCAAGAATATATTGATTTAGCTCGTACAAAGTATGGGGATGCTAACGTAGTTCCTTATCTTAATGGGTATATTGAACGTGGTTTACAATATATTACGAAAGAGAATAATTTTAGAAATAGATTTTTACAATATCTACCTCCTAGTAGATTATTAGAAGTAACAAATCAAAATATCGCCAATTATGTACAAACCTATATAAGAACAAAAAATCAAACAGCAGGAGCAATAGAAGATGAAAATAGTTTATATGATGTATTTATGGGGGCTTGTACTGCCACTTATCAAAAATATGGATATAATCAACTTAGAAAAGCAATAGAAAGTGGAATGGAATCCAATTATGCCTATTTCACTGATGGAGATGGACAGTATAGAAGACGAATGATTAATATCTCAAAGGAAGATTTTACTAAATTTTGTTGGAATTTATTAGGTACATATGGCATGAATATAGGTGATATTAAGAATATTTGTGATGCTTGTGCTGACACAATAGAGCAAATGGTATCTGTTAAGAATGATAGAAAAGATAATAAAATGATTTCATGAAATTCAATCAAGGTTTTACCCGATTGAATTTTTTTATAGTAAATTTCTTTTTGCTATAGTATAATTGAAATAGTTAATGGAGGTCTATATGAGTAAAAAGATAGTAGCTATAGCAGGTGGGCATAATGGTGCAAGGAATGCAGATGGTACAAGAATGCCATATGAAATAGATTTAATGGATCAAGAAATAGTAAAGTTAACAAAAAAAGAAAATCCAAACTTCCTTTTTTTAGCTCATTCTCA
Organism: uncultured Bacilli bacterium; assembly: GCA_964018915.1. Classification (GTDB taxonomy): domain Bacteria; phylum Bacillota_I; class Bacilli_A; order RF39; family UBA660; genus UBA5578. Next base: position 182,992 of record CAXHRJ010000003.1, read on the forward strand.
AAAAGATTTAGAGGTACAAACTGGCTATTTTAGTGGGATGAAAGAAGTTTATGAGAATTATTACCATTGTGATTGTAGAATGCTTACTAGTTTGGATTTAGCAGACTATCAAAAAGCAAAAGAGTATACAGAATGGGCAGATATTATTTATGAGGGTGGTGGAGACACTATGTCCATGATTGCCCTTTGGAAAAATACTGGTTTTGATCAGTTACTTAGAGAAGCTTGGGAAAAAGGAACTGTTATGTGTGGTGTATCAGCAGGTGCCAATTGTTGGTTTGATGCTTGCAGCACAGATTCTTTAAGAATTCAGATGAATGATCCTGCTTTACCACTTACCAGTTGTGACTGTTTAGGTTTTGTTCCAGGATTTTTTGTTCCTCATTGTGATGCGCCTGGAAGAATAGAGTCTTCTAAAGAAATATTAAAAGAAAATGGCATGATAGGATTTTTTCTTTCCAATTGTGCTGCTTTAGAAATTGTCGATAGCAAATATCGTATACTAACGACTGATGCTGCTGCCTATGGAATAGAATCTTATGCTTTAAAAGTATATTGGCAAGATGGGATTTGTGTAGAAGAGAAAATAGAAAGTACTACAGAATTTAAAGAACTAGAAGAGCTACTTTCTATATCAAAAAATAGGACAAAATAATTATGAAAGTGTTATTGCTATCTCTTATAAAAGAATATCTATCTTTATTTCCAGAAGAAACTGATAGACAAAAAAACGTTATCCAGTATTTGAACACCCATATTGATAAAGAAATAATAGATTGGAATAATTTTGATGGACATGTAGTTGTAGGCGGTTTTATCTATGCCAAAAAAGAGAGAAAGTTTTTATGCCTTTATCATAAAGATTTAAAAATGTATTTGTATCCAGGCGGTCATATAGATTCTAGAGACAATACCATCTTAGAGGCTGTTAAACGAGAAATAGAAGAGGAGACTGGTCTCACCAATTTAAAATCCTGTATTTTACAAAATAATCCATTTATACCAATTGATATTGATACTCATATAATTTCTTATAATAATAGATTGCAATTGCCAAGTCATTATCATTTTGAATTTCGATATTTGTTTTTGATTGATGAAATAGTAGATATTCAAATAGAAGAAAAGGAACTGTCTGCTTATAAATGGATTTGTATGAAAGAACTTCGTGAAGATAAAAACTATGGTTTTATTGCCAAGAAGTTACAAGTGCTTTTAAGTGAGGAAGATAATGAATAATTATTTTTTAATTCACGGCTCTTATGGTAATCCTTATAAAAACTGGTTACCATGGTTAAAAAGTGAGTTAAGTGTTAGAAAAAAGGTTTGTATTGTTCCTCATTTTCCTTCTTCCTATTGGCAGAATTATTCTTGTTGGAGTTGTCTATTAAAAGCTTATTTGGACATTGGTTGTATTACAGAACAATCTACTTTTGTTACTCATAGTTTGGGTGGAATCTTTTTAGCAAAGTTCTTATTAGAAAACAAAATAAAAGTAAAGAAAATTGTCTTTATAGCAGCTTTTAATAATTTGATATTTGAAAAAGATAAACATTTATATACATCATTTTATTTAGAAAAAGAAAAATTAAGTGAGTTAAATGAATATTGTAACAATATAACTTGTATATATTCCGATAATGATCTTTACATACCAGAGAGTGTTGCTGTAGATTTTGCCAATACAGTAGGTGCAAGAAAAGTATGCATTCCTAATGCAGAACATTTTACTGGAAAAAGTGGATATAGAGAATTTAAAGAATTACTAAATTATTTGGAGGTAAAATATGAAAACAATTAATACAATTGATTTATGGACAGAACAATATCCTAATCAATACGAATGTTTCAATGGAGCATTTGTTGATGGCTTTGAAAATAATCATGCACCATTTGATGAATATAAAGTAATAAAAAATTGCAATTGTATCATTACAGTCAAACCTAGCAATATAAATATCACAAATAAGCATCATGCGATTGTTTTTTATAAAAATAAAAAACCAGTTAGATTGGTTGTTTTAAATGAAGATACAGATATAGAAAAATGTATTGCGTTAGCTCTAGAACATTATTTCAACTACATAAAATTGGTAGATTTATATCATCAATTTCATATTACTTCTTATGTGATTGATAGGGATGAAAAGCCAATTTATAATAATTGTGACCCTAGCAAAGAAATAGATACAGGTTCTTGTGATAGATGGAATCTACTATATAGTATGTTAAAGGGAAGTTATACAGAAAGTGAAACTTCTTATGGAAATTTTGAGAGTGACAAATATGAATTTATTCCAGAGATTTCTATAAAATATGATTTAAAAACGGATACAGAACATTTTGAAATAGATCATTATTGTGCTTTTATAAATACTATTAAAACAAGAATAATTCCAATTCAAAAGGATTCTTCATTAAGAAATATGTAAGGAGAAAAGGATAAATAATATATAGAAATGAGAGCATGAAAATCCAGAATATTTACATGTGAAATTTAAAAATTGCAGTAAAAAATAGTTGATAATGGACTATTTTTTTAGTTTTTATTATATTTTTTTAGAAGTGTAACATCCTAATTAATGAAGAAATAGGAGAAAGATGAAATATGAAAAGAAAAAACTTATCCACTCGTAATAAAGTTATTATATTTTTAGGTATGTTCATGATTCTATTAAGTATTCCTATTTTGTTTACAAAGGCATCAAAAAAAATAGATTATAAAGTGTTAGAAAAAGAGTCTTTAAGCATTTCTACTATTTTAGAAAAGAATAATTTTTTTTCTAAGTGGAAAGAAAATAATGAGAATTTAGAAATTCCACTGAAAAGAGATTTATCAAAGTATAAAGCCAAGAAATTAATCGCATTTACATTTGATGATGGTCCTAAATCTTCTACAACTAATTTGTTATTAGATGGATTAGATAAGTATGATGCGAGAGTCACTTTTTTTATTGCAGGAACTAGAGTATCTAAAAATACAGATGTCATCAAAAAGGCATATCTAGCTGGTCATGATATAGGATCCCATACTTATAATCATAAAAACTTATTTCAATTAAAAAGTAAAAACATTCAAGAGGAAATTAATAAGACAAATGAAGCGATAAAATCTGTTATAGGAGTATCTCCAATCTATTTGAGGCCTCCTTATGGAAATGTTAATAAACGTATTAATTCTTTAACAGATATGTATATTGTTTGTTGGGATGTTGATTCTTTAGATTGGCGATATAAAAATAGAGATAAAATTAAAGAAAAGATTGTCAAAAATGCCCATGATGGTGCGATTGTGTTATTGCATGACATTTATGAAGAATCTGTTATGGGAGCTTTTCTAGCTATGGAAGAATTAGAAAAGGAAGGTTATGCTTTTGTAACAATTAGTGAAATGGTAGAATTAAAAGGAATAGAATTAGATTATGATTCTGTCTATTATCAATTTTAGGAAAAAAGGAGTTATCCTTTATTATAAAATAAAAAAAGCAAAAACTGCTTTTTAAAATATTTTTTTAATTTTTTAAATTTATTTTCTTCTAATTTTATAATATTTCTAACTATTAAATCAGGCATTTCATCTCTATTTTTCATAGTTATCTCTACTAATTCAACGTTTGCTTGTTTTTTGAATTCATCTAACTACTCATGCTCTGAATAGAATATCGTACCTATAATAGTTTTTTCTGAACCTAGAAAATCATATAGCCTATTTTTATATTCGTTAGAAAATAATTCCATAGGACTTATTTGATCAATAATAATATACTTAATTTCATCAGATACCATACATCTTTTTAATTCATCTAGCCAAATCTCTTCAAAAGTATCTACATCTACTCCATATCTACTTATTCTATATTGGCTTTCAAAATTAACATGCGCTAAAAAAACAGTTTTTTATTTTTTCGTAATTGCACTAACCTAAAACCAACACGTTCTCCATTTTCTCTTACTTTCTCTGTATAAAATCCTTCGCCATTTTCTATTTCTAGTTGATTTACTATCTTTTTATCGCAGTAGATTTTCCTGTTCTTGGTAAAGCAGTTAATAAAATCATAATCGTTACCTCAAAATAATTATAACATAAGTCACATCTTTTAATAAAAAAAAAGAATTATATGATATAATTTTATTAGTATAGAGATGGTGCATAAAATGATAGTAAAGTTGAATTTAGAACAATTTAGACAATTTAAAAGCGAAATGCAAAATATAATTAGGCGATATGAGAAACTGGAAGAAGAAAACAGGCAATTAGCAGAAGAAAGAATGCCTCAGGTAGTGGAAGAATATTTTTCCATACAAAACCAATTATTATCCTATGAATTAAGTGATATTCCGTTTGAAGAGTGGGAAGACTTAAGTATACTGGGAGATGAAAATCATATAGCAGATTTTTCGTCTACAAATGCTAACATAGACTTTCATTTATTAGATTATTCTGGTTATGGAAATTTTAGAGGATGTAATATTAGAAGTTTAGAAACCCTAAATCCTACTTTTTTAGAACATAGTATATTTTCAGAAGGTGTTGTAGAAAGATTTGTAGAAAATATTTTCCCTAATACTTTTTCTTTGGAATGGAAACAAAAATATTTTGCTAGAAATATTACTATAGAAGATTTAGCGAGTTTAAATGCTAGCCAACTAGAAGAATTGTCAAGACAAAATTTAGATATGCGCCTTTCCTCAAATCAAGATCTTCGGCTTATTCATACTTTAGGTTTAGAAAAGGCTTGTGAATTTTATAGATATTCAAACCAGGAATATTCCCAAGCGAAAGATGTAGTGGATATGCTTTTTCATCATATGTATAGAGGTACTTCCAATATTTCTGACCAGTTAAAAACCGTTTCAATAGATAAAATAAAGGAAACTTTATTTTCGGTTGTTAGAAATAATTTATTGGAATCTACTTATGCTTTAAATGTAGAGAATTTACCTCCAGCTTTTGTAACAGAAAATAGAGATATTCTTTTATTGGATAATTCTATTCCAGTAGATATAAAAGAACGCTATTATCATAGAAAGCTAACTTTAGAAGACCTTAGAGATTTCCCAGATGCTTTTATGAATATTCCAATAGAATATTTTACAAATGAGTATAATCTACAAAGGATGCTAAGAATTTTAGGAACCAATAATCTACTTAAATTAATACCAAAATACTTCGATGTTATAAAGCATATTATTGATTCAGAAGAAATTTTTAGTTTTGAAAGAGTTTTCCATTTAGAAAATGATATAGAACTTGATTTTATTCAGTCAGTAAAAAAGTATTTTAAAGAAAACTATTTAAATAAAGAGGGAATAAAAACGGTAGAGGCTGGAAAAAATTTGTATTCTATTCCAGAGTGGTTATCTTCTATGCCTTTTTCTGTTTATGATTCTATATCATCAGAAGAAGATTTCATGAACTTGTTATCTGAAAGTACCAATCCTATTATATTAAATAACAATCAAGATGAATTTATAGAAATGATAGGAATAAGCAACTTAAGACGTTTTGAACAAGAAAATGGTTTTTTCTCCTATAAAAAATATTCCATTAGTAATGGATTATTTCTAATAAAAGATATGAATCAAGCATTCAAAGAATTAATAGATAATGGTGCTTTTTCTAAAGATTTATCTTATGAAGAGTTTCAAAATGTACTAGCTAAATTTTTGGATAAATACAAAAAATATCTAGATTATAATTATATACAGGGGGATTTTAGAAATAACCATTCTGAAATATTTATTGATGAAGATGTTCCTTTAGACTTACAAGCCTTTTTTTATTCACAGTTACTTTCTCCTAGAATAGTTTTTGAACATCCTGAGTATATTTCTTATTTAAGAGGAAAAAATTTAGAAAACTGCTTTCAGGAAATGTTTGTAAATGTGAAGAATCCTGATAATAATATTGATAAGGTTAATTTTTATGAGTTACTTAGTGATAAAATGGATTTTAATGATGTCCTATTTTTTATTAGGGATTATAGTGATGTTTTAGAAGCCATTAAAGGGCATTTAGATGAACCAGCGTGTCAATTAGAGACTAATGGTGATATACCTAAGTTCTTATTGGAATTTGGCAATTTATTTAGAACAGTTATTACAGAAAAAGGAATTCCTTATCCAAAAAGAATTCCTAAAAGTATCAAAGAGAATTTTCCATCTATGTTTTTAGAGGAATCTGTTCCAGAAAATATTAGAGAAAAGTTTTATAAAAGAATGTTGAAAGCAGAAGATTTTGAAAAACAACCTGATTTATTAGAAATGATTGGAAATACAAATATTGCTTATGGCTTTTTAGAAGCAGCATGGGTTTCATCAATTTTTTTAGATGAAAGCGATATGGTTGCTGCTAATACGAAAAGATTAAAGATAATTTCTGCTTATTTAAAGTTGGAAGATATTTTGTTGAAAAAAGAATTTAAACAATATATATTAGATTGCGGTAATTCTGTAGATATGCACAAAGTAGATTTTGTCTCTCAAGTATTAGATAGATTGGCTCATTCAAATTCTAGTGAGATTTTTACTTTTAGAGAATCTTTGACAAGACAGATTCTAAGTTCTCCTACACCAATAGACACGTTAAATAAAATTGAAGATGTATTTCTTAAAAATAATATTCCAACGGTAGGTAAAATCTATTCTAGTTTTCATATTTTACACCCAAATTTTGAAGGATTTAATTTTGATAAAAGTATGGTTTCTCCAACACTAAAAAGATTATCTAATCGTGGAAGAGAGATTGTTATTTTTTCTGATTTAATAAAAGCTTCCTTTGGTTCTAATAATAAATCTGTAAATTCTTATCTAGATAATATTGAACTAGGGTCAAGATTATATGAAGAAGTTTTATCAGGAGAAATACAATATGAAGGTTTAGATGAATATGCAAAAAAAGAGTTGCTTATATTCAGTAAACATTTAGCTACTCTTTATAATAATACAGTAAAGGGAAAGATGGAAAAGGAATCATTTCAACATAGTGGGAATCCTATGACAGATATTTTAAAACTATCTGAGTTGTTATCTCCAAACGGAACTTTAGATTATAATTTAGCTGATAGAGTTGTTAAAATGTTTTGTGGATTTATGGGAATTGAAACATTAGAAGAAGCAAAAAATTATATTCATTCTACTATAACAAATGCAGAGAAGAGGAATAGAATTGCAGCTCAAACAGACATGCAGTTAGAAAAAGGGGACTTTATCAAGGGAATTGGAGATATTCACTATTTAAAGAATATTTTGCAAAATGGTAGTGTCTCTAAAGAATATTTAGGTGCAAACGCTACAAGCGACTCTACTCCGCTAGATACAGATGTTTCTATGATTTTAAAAGAAGAAGGAACAATAGAAGAGAAAATGAATGCTACTGCTTCTAAATCATATGGTCCAATTTGGTTTGTATTAAAGAATAATCATAGATTTATAACTACAAGAAGTGATTCTCTAGAATTAGAAGCCAAAAGAGATTTATCAAAGTTAGAGGTTTTTTATACAGGAACATTGGGAAAAGATCACTATGGTATCAGAACAGGATTTGCATCTACTGAAATTGATTATATAGTAATGGACTCTTTTGATCAAAAGGTTGGTCTAGAAATTGTGATGAATGGTTTTTATATTCCTGTTGTTAATAAGCAAGGAAAAATAATTTTTACACCAGAGGACTATGATAATTTGAAAGCAAAAATGAGCGGATTATCTTATTTTGGAGAAACGAATTATTGCTTTTCTGAAAATTTAGTTACAGAAGAAATAGAAACTTTAGTTAATTTAATGGAAGAAAGTAGCTTAGACGTGAAAAGTAAGCAATCTAAAATAAATTCTATTATTAGTAATTGCTTATCTGAATTGGGGCTTCATTTAAAAAGCACTATAGATGGTGATTTAACAGATGGATTTGTAGAGTTAATTGATACAGGATCTACAGGTAGAGGAACCAATAAGCCAGGTGATGGAGATTTTGATTACATGATGAGAGTAGATAAATCTATTTTATTAAATCATTCTAAATTTTATTTTTTGAGAAAAAAATTATTGCAAAGTTTAGCAGAAGAGGGATCAAACAACGTAACTTTTGGTGGAGATTTTAGACTGAAAAAAGTACAAATTGATCCTGATACAATTGTAGATATAGATATTACATTTGTAGAAAAAACGGATAAAATATCATATTCCACAGATATGTCCTTACAAGATAGACTATCTACTATTCAAAGATTAGACCCAGAAAAATATAAATACGTTTTAGCTAACATTCTTTTAGCTAAGAATGTGCTAAAAGCAGGTGAAGCGTATAAGCCAAATCGTGGTGAAGTTCCACAAGGCGGTCTTGGTGGTGTTGGAATAGAAAATTGGGTATTGCAAAATGGTGGCTCTTTTCTAGATGCGGCTAAATCATTTATGGAAGTTGCAAAAGAAAAAAGTTTTGCTGAATTTAAACAAGTTTATCAAGTGTGGGATTTTGGAGAAAATCATCTTGCAGCAAGAAAGGGAAACTATGCTCATGACAATTTTGTTGCGAACAATATGAGTGAAGTAGGATATGAAAAAATGAAAAGGGTACTCTATGAGTATTTGCAAACTTATAAGTATGAGGAAGATTATAGTCAAAAGAACAGGTAAGAAAAGAGGAATGAAGAATGAAAGAAATAGATGTTAAAAATTGGAATAGAGAAAAGACTTATAATTGGTTTAAAACATTTTCCAATAGTACTTATAGTTGTAGTGTAGTAATGGATGTTACCAAATTAGTAGGACATATTAAAGAAATAAAAGAATCCTTTTTTATAGACTTATTATATATTATTGTAAAAGGGTTGAATAGTATTGATGAAATGAGGATGCGTTTAGTTGATAATATCCCAGTCATTTATGATGATATTCATCCTGCTTTTACGGTTATGACAAAAGCTGGTACATTTGAAAACGTTAGGCATAAAAATAAATCTGACTTTAAAGCATTTTACAAAACTGCTAGTGAGAAAATAGAAACTGCTAAAAATCAAGAATATATAAAGAAAGAAGATTATAATCCAAAAAATTGTTATGACGAATATTACATTACTTGTCTTCCATGGATAAGTTTTGCTCAACTTACCCATCCTATACCAGACAATGTACAATCACAGTGTATTCCTAGAATCTGCTGGGGAAAATATGAAGAAAAGAATGGTAAATATGAATTGATGTTAAATATAACTGTTAGTCATATTTTTGTAGATGGCTATCCACTTTCTAAAGCTTTTCAAAAAATTCAAGAATTATTAGATAGCGTGGAAGAAGTTTTAGAAAATAAATAAGAGATTCTATAAAGAATCTTTTTTTTAAAATTTCTTAGTTTATATTAAAAAAGAAAAGAACTTATGGTAAAATTATTTCAAAGGAACAAGTGTTATTTTGCTATCTGTTTGTTGATAAAAAAATAGAACTTTAAATGGGAGATGTTGTATGTTTGATAAGGAAAAAGCTAATCTTTGTGTTTCTAAAATGAAAGATTATTTTGCTGATAACAAGCAAAGTGCAAATGTAGAAATACCTATTGATATTGCACCAGAAAGTAATGAATACATTATTTACTTGTTTTATTCTTGTTTGCTAGATTATGGTATGCGTTCAAAAATTTATCATACAAATTTAATTGATACCTATAAGAAGGATAAGAATATTTTTAATCCTAAATATGTAGTAGAAAACTATATTGGCAAGGAAGAAAAACTATTAGATATTATCAAAGGAAATATCCATCCTAGATATCCTAATATTGCATGTAAGAAGTGGATAGAACTCTCTAAATTTTTAGATACGAATTATCCACAAAATAAGTTAAAAGAAAAAATTGTATCTTTTCAATCTTATAAAGAATTATACTGTTTTATAACTAGCATAAAAGGGTATGGTCAAAAGACTGGTGGTCTGCTATTAAGACTTATTTTTGAATCTGGAATTTGTAAGTTTCAAAATGACATAAAAGATATTCCAATAGATAGGCACGACGTTGAAATAAGCTATTTGAATGGAATTATCAATAAGGAAAAATTAAACAATAATGAATTAAAAGAACTAGGACGTGTATGGATAGAAGCAGCAATAACAAATCATGTATCTGCTTGTGACATTGATAAATATCTATGGTCTATTGGAAATCAATTGTGTGCTAAAAAAGATTGCTTGATATGCCCTTTAACAGATTACTGCAAAAGAAAAATATAGATATGATGAAGTATGAATAGGGGAAACTATGAGGGAAGAAATTTTTATTAAGGAGGAATTATTATGGCAGTGAAAATAACTTATTTTGTTCATGGAACTACTACAGATAATTTAGAGCATAAATCAACTGGGTGGTTACCAGGAGAATTATCACAAAAAGGAATAGACCAAAGTATACTTTTAAAAGAGCAAGTAGATATCAATCAATTTGATGTTGTATTTTGTTCTGATTTAAAAAGAGCAATCGATTCTGCAAAGTATACTTTTGATGGAGTAAAAGAAATTATTGAAGATAAAAGATTAAGAGAATGTAATTATGGTGATTTTAATGGCCAAGATAGCACTTTAGCAAATTATGAGACTCATATTACTGAAAAATTTCCCAATGGGGAATGTATGCTAGATGTTCAAGATAGAATCCAATCTTTTTGTGATTATCTAATAGATAATTATGATGACAAACATATAGCAGTAGTTGCTCATAAAGCGCCACAACTTGCTTTTCAAGTTTTAACAGAGGGGAAAACTTGGAATGAAGCGATTGATCAAGATTGGAGAAAGACAAAATCTTGGCAACCAGGATGGATATATATGGTAAAGAAATAATTTCCTAAAAAAGGAGATTAGAAAAGTTTTAAATATGAAAAAACAGTGTGCCATTTCTTATTTCCTAGTTAGACTGTGACTGAAAAAACTAATATGAGTTCGATAATTAGATATATTTTAAATAGAATACCAGAGTATGAATCTTGAATGTTAATAAGCATTGCTTGTAGCAACGGACTATTCTTTATATAATGGTTTGTAAAGAAAGGAGTTGTTCTAAAATGTTAAAAGAAAACATCAAATCAATCAGAAAATCAAGAGGACTTTCACAAGAAGAACTGGCTATTAAACTAAATGTAGTAAGGCAAACAATTTCTAAATGAGAGCAAGGGTTATCTGTTCCTGATTCAGAAATGTTAATTTCATTATCAGAAGTTCTTGAAATACCAGTAAGCACTTTACTTGGAGAAAATATTTCAGAATCTAAAGTAGATGATTTGAAAATAATCTCTGAAAAATTAGAGATAATAAATTTGCAATTATTACAAAGAAAGAATGCAAGAAGAAAAATAATTCATTGGACACTAATCTCATTATGTATCATTATCCTACTAATTTTTGCTGTATTATTCTTATTAAATAGTCCTTATTTAAATTGGAACTATAATAATCCTGAAAATGCAGTTTTAGGAGTTACATTTCATTCATTTGAATGGTTATTTGTTAGGGTATTACCAATTTTTTTTATTGTATCAATTATTGGTATTGCATTAACTAGAAAGAAAATTTAAAAGCTAAATAAATGAAATGATAAAAAAAGAGATAGCATCTATTAAGAATGTCTATTTCGACTAGATTGTTCTTATGATAATTTTATAAAGGCTAGGATATTGAAACCTAGCTTTTTAAATATAAAAAAACGAACTAGGGAGTTCGTCTAAATGCCAATATGGAGCAAGTGACCAGAATCGAACTGGCATCCCAGCCTTGGCAAGGCCGTGTACTAACCATTGTACTACACCTGCAAGTAATTACATAATCATTATATCATAAAAAAAGAAAAAGTATACCTAAAATTAGAAAAAATATAAAAAATATGGGGAATTAGTATAATAAGAAAATGAAAAGAAGCAATTTTGCTTCTTTATTTTTTGATTGGAATAGCTCCGTTTTCACATCTGTTTCCCCAAGAATCAATCATCTTCTTATCTTTGTAGACACAGATAATTTCACAATGGTTAGCACATTTTTGACATTCTATACCAACTGTTGAAAATTCCATGTCAGCGATATCGAATGAGAAATTTATTTCTTCTTTTGATTTCTTAGCCAAGATTGCAACTCCTAAAGCTCCCATTAAATGGCTATTAGGGTCAACGATTACATCATGCCCAGTAGCAGTTTCAAATGCTTTTGTAACTCCAATATTTTTAGATACACCACCTTGGAATACGATAGGGGCGAGTATCTTTTTTCCTTTCCCAACATTATTTAAATAGTTGGTAACTACTGCTTTACAAAGCCCTGCGATAATATCTTCTTTCTTATGACCAATTTGTGCTTTATGTACTAAATCAGATTCAGCAAATACAGTACAACGCGCAGCTATGTTAGTAGGATTTTTGCTTTTTAATGCGATTTTTCCAAATTCTTCAACTTCAACGCCTAGTCTCTTTGCTTGACTGGAAAGAAAAGAACCAGTACCTGCTGCACATAAAGTATTCATCGCATAATCTACGACAATGCCATCTTCTACTAAAATGATTTTAGAATCTTGACCGCCAATTTCTAGAATCGTTTTTACATCTGGGTAAAGGGAAGTAGTTCCAATGGCATGAGCAGTAATTTCATTTTTTACAACACTTGCACCGACCATGGTACCTATTAATTTTCTAGCACTTCCAGTGGTACCAACAGAAACAATTTGATAGGTTTTCTTTTTAAATTGGCTTTCTAAAACTTTTAATAATCTTTTTACAGCATCCATAGGGTTACCTTCTGTCCAAAGATATTCACTGGCAAGTATTTTATTATTTTCATCAATAATAACGCCTTTTGTGGAGATAGAACCGATATCTATTCCTAAATATGCTTTTTTCATTTTCTTTTCTCCTTTCTCATCATAATCATGTCATAGAAGGCTTCTAATCTGGTTTGTATTCCTGTTTCACTTGTTTGGGAATCAAAACTAAAATAAAGAATTGGGATTTTATAATCAGCACTAATTTTTTGTAGCACTGGCATAGCATCTATTTCAGGTGTACAACCAAATGATTTTACATGAACAATGCCATCAAATCCTTCTTTAGCCCATTCTAAGGTTTTATAGACTGTTGCCATACTAGTGGCTCCCATATAATATTTTACATAAGGCTTGATAAGTTTCTTTTGTTTTTTTCCATCATTATGAATAACAGAATTACTGACATTCATCCATCTATAAATAACCATACCTTTTTTAGCAAGTTCTTTCTCAATAAAATGGTTACTAAATGGTTCCATGATAGTGTAGTATTCTCCAACAATTCCTACTTTCATTATTTTTTTAGGTTTTTTAGTTTTAACATTTTTTAGTCTTTTCATATACTCTTTTGTAATATGTTTGACATCTTTTTTTGTTTCTACCTCTTTTAGAGCATTTAAATATTCTTCATGAATTTTTTCCATTTCTCCATCTTTTTTTTCGAATCCAACATTTTGTCTTACATAGTCTTCGACCTCATCAATACATTCTATCATTTTTAAGAAAGCAAGTAGGGCAGAAGAGATTTTTTTTAAACTTAAATTTGGATTTATTTTTTTGAACTCTTCATAGAAAGTAAGCGGTTTCTGGTAATCTGCACGAGACATATTAATAAATTTTACATTATAACCTAAATCTTTTAGAATTTGTTCATGCAATTCTCCATAGTAACCTAATCTACATACACCACCTGTTTGGACGAGTGTGTTTGCTCCCGCTTCGATTGCTTCAATGTAGTTTCCTAAGTTTAATTTAAAGGGTGAACATACATAATCTGGGCTATATTTACTTCCAATTTCTAAAGTTTTTTTCGTAGAAGGGGGAGGGGTAATATATTCTACTCCCAGTCCTTTTGTAAAAAGGAACTCTAAGGCAATGTGATAATTTCCAAAGCGAGGAAATGCAATCTTACATTTTTCCATCTTCATCCTCCTTTTTGATTTTAATGATATCAACAAAACTTTCTAATCTAGTTTCTAGTCCAGCACTTCCTTCTTGACCATCTAATACTAAATTTAAAATAGGGATTTCTTTTACTCTTCGAAGAATAATTTCGTTTACTAGGGAATCTGGTCCACATGGGAATGAACTCATTAAAATGATTCCATCCACTTTATCTTTGTAGAGTTCTATTGCACCAACTAATTCTTTATTAAAAGCCCAAGGAAGAGTTTCACTAATTTTGCAAGAAGCTTCCATTGCCTCTTTTTTATTACATAAATCTGCTATGATAGGAGAGACATTTAATTCCTTTAAATACTGAATGATAGGATCTCCAATATATCTGTCATAGACATTGTATTGATGACCTACTAATAAGATTTTTAGGTTATTACTCTCTAGTAGGGTTTCTTGTTTTCTAATATCCATAATTTGATTTGTTTTTTGATTTTGTTTAGCTATAAGATAAGCTCTAGTAATAGCTACTTTTTTGAATCCTAAGAATTTCCCCATTTTTAGGAATGCTCTAAATTCGTTAGCCGTTTCTTTAGGATTAATGTTGTAATAAAGTATTTTTATTTTTTGTTCTCTAAAAGTGTTATTGACAACATCATAAATGGCTTGGAACTTTGTACATACTGTTCCATCTTCTCCATATCCAAATACTCTAGGAACTAAAATATAATCACATTTATCTAATAGATACGCAACATGTCCTAGATAAATTTTAGAAGAAAGACAAGCTTCATCTATTGCATAGATTGTTCCATTTTTATAAATTTCTCTATTGGTATAAGGACTGACTATATATTCTAGTCCTAATTCTTCAAAAAAACTTTCCCATAAATAGTGATACTTATAATATAGGAAAGCTCTTGGTATACCGATTTTCATAACTACATCACCACTCCCCAATATTTTATCATAAAATGTATAAATTTGATGAAAAAATGTGCTATAATGTTGAAATGGAGGATAGATATGTATAAGAAAATATCGAAGAATGAAAAAGAAACACGAAAGATTACAGAAGTTCACTCTGCAGATAATTATTTAACAAAAGAGACAACAGAGAATTTGAGTTTAGCAATCACTAAATTAAATGGGACTCTAGATTCTAGTAAGATAGAAAATGAAAGAGTTTATTATTTTATTAGTGCAAATGTAGATTTTATAATAGATAACGAAAAAATTCATTGTGAAAGTGGAGATGTACTTTATTTCGGAAAAGGTACTATATATTCTGCTGAAGGAGATTTTGAGGCTGTTACTATCAATGTTCCTGCCTATGGAGTTGGAAAGGAATTATGATAGAATAGAATGGGAGGAATAAAATGGAAGAGTTATTAGAAAATGTAAATGTTAGAAAGCAAAATACAATTCAAATAGATGATATTTATTTTGATCCTTATTTAGAGGATATTGAAACACATGATGCAAGAGCTATTTTTATTACACATTCTCACTATGATCATTTTTCAAAGGAAGATATTGCGAAGGTAAAAAATGAAGATACTATTTTAATTATTCCAAAAGATTGTTTGGTAGGGGCACTAGACCAATTTGATAAAAACCATATTTTGGTAGTGGAACCAAATCAGGATTATGTAGTAGGGGATTTAAGATTTCATACAGTCCCTATGTATAATATTAATAAAGGGTATCATCCAAAGGAAAATAACTGGGCTGGGTATTTATTAGACTATAATGATACGACTTATTATATCGTAGGAGATTCAGATGAAACACCAGAATTAATAAGTACAAAATGTGATGTGTTATTTATTCCAATTGGTGGAACTTATACGACGGATGTAAAAGAGGCAGTATCTGCAACAAAAATGATTCATCCAAAGGTAGTTATTCCTACTCATTATGAAACGGTAGTAGGAACTAAAGAAGATGCCTATCAGTTTCAAAAAGAATTGGAAGGTACGATTCCATGTAAGATTTATGAAAGGTAACAAGCGTTTGTTCCTTTTTTTGTGCGTTCGCATAAACTATGGTGAGGTGTCTTATGAAAAAAGTTGTTTTGTTAATGGGCGGGGAGTCTTTAGAGCATGAGGTCTCTTTGCAGTCTTCAAAGTCCATTTTAGAAAATATAGATAGAAAGAAATTTCAAGTATTACCTGTCATTATTGGGAAAAATGGTACTTGGTATGAGTATCATGGAAAGAGTGATGACTTATTAAATTGGGAAGTTGGGCCTATTTCTGTTATTGATAATGTTCCTGCTCTTTTAAAGGAGTGGGATATTGTATTTCCTATGATTCATGGTTCTTTTGGAGAAGATGGAAGATTACAAGGATTTCTAGAATTATTTCATATCCCTTATGTAGGATGTGATAGTAAAACTAGTATGTTAGGAATGGATAAGGAATATATGAAGATGGTAGCAAAGAACCACAATATTCCGATGTTACCTTATCAAATATTAACCAAAGAGAATATAAAAAATGTTACAGAGTTTCCTGTCATTGTAAAGCCTTCATCGGGTGGTTCTTCTATTGGAATTGGTGTTGCTTATTCTAAAAAAGAATTGATAAAAAAATATAAGGAAGCCCATTTATGTGATTCTAAAGTAATCATGGAAAAGTATGCTAGTGTAAGAGAATTAGAAGTTGGTATTTTAACAAATAAAAAGAAAACATATTTTTCTAATATTGGTGAAATTTTAGCAGATGGAAATGTGTATTCCTATGATAAAAAATATATAGATAGTATGAGTACTACTACCACCGCTACTATTTCAAAAGAAGTGGAAAAAAGAGTCTATGAAATGGCTCAAAACATTTGTGATATTTTCTCTTTAAAAGGAATGACAAGAATAGATTTCTTTTATGAAGAAGATACAGACAGTATTTATTTTAATGAAATAAATACCATACCAGGATTTACTACCATTAGTATGTATCCCAAACTTTGGGAATCTAAAAAAATAGATTATCAAAAATTATTAACGAACTTAATTGAATGGTCTTAACTTATTGAACTTTTTAGTAAATAATGATAAAATGTAGTAGTTTTGAAAGGATGTAATAATATGAAAAAGACAAAAATTGTATGTAGTATTGGTCCATCATGCATAGATATGAAAGTATTTTCTCAAATGGTAGAGGCTGGTATGAATGTAGCGCGTATTAATTTCTCTCATGAGACAGAAGAGGGCTGCAATACAGTAGTAAATTTAGTAAATGAAGTTAATAAAAAGGGAAATCATATTGCCATTATGTATGATACCAAAGGACCTGATTTTAGAACGGGTGCATTAAAAGATGCTTTTATTGAATTAAAAGAAGGAGAGACTATTCAGATTGTAAAAGAAGATGTTTTGGGAGATTCTTCTAAATTTAGTGTCAATTATAAAAGCGCTATAGATACTCTTCAAATTCATGATATTATTTTAATTGAAGATGGATTATTTAAACTAGAAGTAATTGATAAGGATTCTGATTCTTTAACTTGTCTAATTTTGGCTGGTGGAAGTCTTGGGGCTCATAAAGGAATTAATGTTCCTGGTGTTGATTTAAATGAACCATTCTTAAGTGAGATTGATAAAAGAGATATTCGATATGCATGTAATCATGGCGGAGATTTTATTGCCCTTTCTTTTGTATCTTGCAAAGAAGATATATTAAGTGTTAGAAAATTGATTGCTGAAGAGGGTTCTTCTATGAAAATTATTTCAAAAATAGAGTCTACTAATGCAGTGGATAATCTAGACGAAATTATTGATGTTAGTGATGGTATCATGGTAGCACGTGGAGATTTAGGGGTAGAAGTTCCTATGAAGGAATTACCAATTTTACAGAAAATGATGATTGAAAAATGTCGTGCGAAAGGTAAGATTTGTATTGTAGCAACCGAAATGCTTTCTAGTATGACTAAGAAAATTCGTCCAACTAGAGCTGAGGTATCAGATGTTGCAAATGCAGTGTTAGATGGTACAGATGCTGTTATGTTAAGTAATGAAACAACAATTGGAGATTATCCAGTAGAAGCGGTTTCTATTATGGCAGAGATTTGTGAGAATACAGAAAATTATTTAGAATATGAACATGCTACACATCCTAAAGAGAGTGACATTATGTCTACTATTGCTCATAGTGTAGTTGTGGCTTCTAATAGTATTGATGCGTCTGCTATATTAGCAGCTACATTAAGTGGTGATACCGCTACTCGTATTAGTGCATTGCGACCAAGGTCTATTATATTGGCAGCTTGTACGACAGAAGAAGTTGCTCGTTCTTTAGCGTTTCATTTTGGTGTTTATCCAAGTGTTGTTCCCACTGCTAGTACAACAGATGAAATCATTGACCATGCAGTGGAGGCTGGAAAAAGAATTTTAGGGTTACAATCTGGTGAAAGAGTAGTAGTAACTGGTGGTTTTCCACAATCCAATAGTACAAACTTTTTAAAAATAGAAGAAATATAAAAATATTTCTTTTTTTTGTGATATAATATTTCTAGAATAAGAGGTAGATAGAATGAAGAAGATACAGTCCACAATATGGTTAGATTTATTAACCTATATTATACTTCCATTAGTGGTATTAGGTAGTTTATGGAATGTTTTACATACAATATTTCATATGAAATGGACTCTCTATGCAACCATTATGATGGTAATAGAAATTTCTCTAATCGTTTTTTATTCTTTGACTGCTTATCATGGACATAAAAGAACTTTGTTGGCACCTAAACTTTTCAGAGCCCTTTTTTGGATAACATCTTTTCAAGCTAGTTTTAACTTTGCTAATTCAGAACATATTAATAAGGGATACAATTTATTTCTTATGTTTGGTATTTATTTTGCAGCTTGTTATATTGTATGGATTCGTACAAATGAAACTTATCTTCAAAATAGAATTGATATTTTTGGAAGAGAAAATTCTTTAAAGAAAAATTATCGTTGTGAAAAATGTAAAAGATTAGTTCCAATTGGTCAAGAATGCCCACATTGTAAAGATAGTTTAGAGAAAAAGAAGGAACCAGAAAAGAGTCAGGAAAAAAAGGAAGAACCAAAAGCAAAAACAACAAAAAAGTCAAAGGAAGTAGAGCCAGAGGAGAAGGTTGACAAAAAGTCGACAAAGAAGGAAGATTAATTCTTCCTTTTTCTTATAAATTGAAAAAGATATGCTATAATAAAAATAGAGAGGTGATAGTATGGAGCGATTAAAGTTAATTGATGATATTCGAACAAGAGCTCTTTCTATGATGAAAGATGAAACGAATTTATCTTATGAAGAAGCTAGTAAAAAGGCGCGCATTGAACTTACTGGTGAAGATACTTTAGTTACTAGATATCACCAAGGAATAGAAATGAAACAGAGCTATTTAGAAATTGCTAAAAAAGAGATTAACTCTAATATTCGAGTAGATTTATATCAAGAAGAACAGTTAAAGGAAATGATTGTAGCAAATAGATTAGGAGTAGATTTAGAAGAGTTTATTAATATCTTTTTAACTCCAAAACAAATCCATTTTATTACACTAGCTTCTTTAAAAGGAGAAGATATTACAAAGTATGTAATGAATTTATATTTTGACCCAGAAGAAGAGATGGAACGATTAATGTCAGGAGAATTAGAAAATGAAATTCCTGTAATGGATGCAGGATATCAAAAAGTCCTTGCGAGTGATATTTTAAGTGCTGCCTAAAGATGATTAAAATCATCTTTTTTCTATAACAAAAAGTTATCATAGTAATATCAAAAATGTATTTTACTTTCTATTAGCCCTTTTATATAATGTTAGTATGAGGAGGGATAATATGAAAAAAAGAAAGATAGATTTACATATTCATACCATTTATTCAGATGGAGAGCATACTCCAGATGAAATATATGAAATGGTTAGTAAGAAAGGGTTAGAAGTATTTTCTATTACGGATCATGATACCATAGAAGGTGCAAAAAGAATGACTTCTAGAGGCTCTACTTTTTATATTCCAGGAGTAGAATTAACTGCGAAGTGTCCTGTTGGTAGAGAACATATATTAGGTTATAATATTGATCTCAATGAACCTACTTTAAACAGAGTATTAAAGGAGAAAAAAGAAAGTGATAAAGCAAATTTTGTTCTTTATTATGAAACATTACAAAAGGTATATGGAATAAGTTTCCCACAGGAAGAAGTAGATAAAATTCTATCTCGTGTAGGAAATATTGGAAGAGTAGATTTATCTAATCTTTTAAGAAAATATGGGTATGCCATTGATCAAGAAGAAGCCTTTCAAAAGTATTTACATCCCATCAATGAATTAGTGAGAAAAAATAAAAAAGGATTAACAGAGGAGGAATGTATTCGTTTGATTAAGGGTGCTGGTGGCTATGTCTCTTTAGCGCATCCTATCAGTTTAAATCCGGCTTATAAAACACAAGATTTAAAAACAACTTATCAAGAATTAAAAACTAGACTTATTTCTATGAAAGAAATGGGATTAGATGCGATAGAAATACAACACATTCATCACGATACAATATTTAGAGAAATGCTCGTTTCCTTAGCCAATGAACTAGACTTATTGGAAAGTGGAGGAACAGATTATCATGGAGAGTCTATAAAGCCAGGAGTAGAAATCGGTAGTGGGTATCATAGAAATGTTGCTATTAAAAGATTATCTTTGGTAGATGAAATTAAAAGCCAAAAACTCAAAAGTGTGATATAATAGTTTCAATTTGGAGGGGGAGTATGGTTAACTTAGAACTTTATCGAATTTTCTACGAAGTAGCTAAAGTGAATAATATTACGGTGGCAAGCCAAAATTTAAATATTTCTCAACCTGCTGTTACTAAGCATATTAAAGATTTAGAAAATGGGCTTGGTACATCTTTATTTATAAGAAGTCGCAAGGGTGTAATTTTAACAGATAGTGGAAAAAAATTATTTTTCTATATTAAGCAAGCAATGGATTTAGTTTCTTATGCAGAAAAAGAATTGGAAGATATGCAAAATATGTATAAAGGTACTTTAAGAATTGGAGTTAGTACCACTTTGACAAAGAAATATTTATTGAAATATATTAAAGAGTATCATAAACTATATCCTAATATTACAATAGAAATTAGTACTGATCCAACAGACGAATTAAAAGAGAAATTAAAACTAGGTAGAATTGACTTTATTATTGCCAAAATGCCACCATATAAAGACGGTGATTATCAGTATACAACACTTGGAACACTAGAAGATATTTTTGTTGGAAATGAGAATTACAAAGAGTTAGAGAATAAGAAAATATCATTGGAAGAATTATCAAAATATCCCATTTTACTTCAAAAGAAACCATCTAGTTCTAGAGAATATGTAGATGCTATCTGTCAGGAAAGAAATGTGGAAATGAAAAGCATTATGAATATTGCTAGTTCTAATCTATTAATAGATTTTGTTAAAATAGGTTATGGTATTGGTTTTGTTACAAAGCAATATGTTTTAAGTGAATTGGAAAATAAAGAATTTGTAGAAATTAAAATAGAGCCACCTCTTGCCCCACGTGAATTTGGTATTATTGAACTAAAAGATAGTTTTTTATCTTTTAGTGCAGAGGCGATGTTAGAATTAATTAAACGAGATTATGAGTAAGTAAAAGTTATTGTAACTTTTACTTTTTTTTGTTATGATAACTCTGGTGATAAGATGTATAAAATTTTGTTAGTAGAAGATAATGAAATGATTGTAAAAGGATTAAAGTATTCTTTAGAACAAGAAGACTTTGAAGTAACAGTTGCTTCCTCTTTAGCTGATATTCCTTTTCATGATGAATTTTCTCTGGTTATATTGGATATCTCTTTACCAGATGGAAGCGGAATAGAGGTATTTAAAGATTTAAAGGTAAAGATGAATGCTCCAATTATATTTTTAACAGCTATTGATAATGAAGATACGATTGTGAAATGCTTTGAGTTAGGCGCAGATGATTATATTACCAAACCATTTCGTACTAGGGAATTAATTTCTAGAATTAATCGATTATTAAAAAAAGATAATAGAAATGTTTTAACTTATAAGGATTTAGAAATACAAACAGATAGTGCGCGTGTATTTAAAAATAAGGAAGAACTCTTTTTTACCCCATTAGAATATAAAATTTTAATAATGTTTTTAAGCAATATCAATAAGATTATTACACGAGAACAAATTTTGGATAAAATTTATGATATGTCTGGTAACTTTGTTAATGATAATACTCTTACTGTTTATATTAAAAGAATAAGGGAAAAAGTGGGAGAAGATGTTATTAGAACAGTAAAAGGAATAGGATATAGGGTGGATGATGAATGAAAAGAGTGAAACGAAAAGAAGTAGTTGTATTAATTGGTGCCCATATTCTGTTATTTTTGGTTGCCTGTGTTTTTTTAATGATATATAATAATTTGGCTTATAAAGGATTAACAAAAGATGTAAATATTTGGGTAGGAGGAGTAGTGGAAGTTCTTCAAGAGAAATATCCAGATATTAGTGAAGAAGAACTAATTCATTTGTTGAACTCTGAAGGTTCTAATAATATGTTAATGAAGCAGTTAGGAATAAATGAGGATAATATTGCTATATTATCTTTAGAGAAAAGAAAAAGAAGAAATTTCTTAGTAGGTTTTTTTACATTACTTGCACTAGAAATAATGGTTCTTATACTTACTTTATACATCTATTATAAAGAGAACAAAACTATAAATAAAATAGTAAACTATGTAAAAGAATTAAATAAAAAGAATTATGTATTAGAAATAGAAGAACAGGGCGAATCAGAACTTTCTATCTTAAAAAGTGAACTTTATAAAATTACAGTTATGTTAAAAGAAGAAAGTGAGTCTGCTAAAGATGAAAAAAAGTGTTTAGGAAAAGCGGTAGAGGATATTTCACATCAGTTAAAAACACCTCTTACCTCTATTCGAATTTTACTAGATAATTTAGCAGAGACAGAAATGGATTGTAAAACTCGAAAAGAATGTATCCATGACATCAGTAAACAAATAGAGAATATGAATTTTTTGACTATTACACTTTTGAAATTAGCACGTTTTGATGCTGGGACAGTAGTAATGAAGAAAGAACCTATTTCTCTTCAAAAAGTATTTTCTAAAATAAAAAGTGATTTGGATGTTTTATTGGAATTAAAATGTCAAAAATTAATGATAGAAGATACAAAAGATATTGAAATAATAGGGGATTATTCTTGGCAAGTAGAGGCTTTTACAAATATAGTAAAAAATTGCAGTGAACATTCTAAAGAAGGTTCTCATATTGATATTAAGTTTCATGAAACTCCTTTTTATTCTAAAATTCAAATTATAGATTATGGGGAGGGTATCCCTAAAAAAGATATTAAACATATCTTTGAAAGATTTTATAAAAGTAGTAATGCTAATAAAGATAGTATTGGAATTGGGTTATCTCTTGCTAAAACGATTATTGAAGAGAATAATGGATATATTACTTGTAAATCAGAAGAGGGTGTTGGAACAACTTTTGAAATTAAATATGCCAAAAGATAGTAGTCACTTTGTAGTCACTAAGTTTTAGTATAATGCTAATGGAAGGAGATATTGTATGGAAATTTTAAAAGTAGAAAACTTACAGAAGACTTATGGAAGAGGAGAAAACCAAATTCATGCTGTAGATGGAATTTCTTTTTCTGTTGAAAAAGGGGAGTTTGTAGCCATTGTAGGGTCATCAGGCTCAGGAAAAAGTACGCTTCTTCATTTGCTTGGAGGAGTAGATAGGCCAACTGGTGGCAAAGTATATATTGATGGAAAAGATATCTATAGTTTAAGTAATGATAATTTAGCAATCTTTAGAAGACGTCAAGTTGGGCTTGTTTATCAATTTTACAATTTAATTCCTATTTTAAATGTGGAAGAAAATATTACACTACCATGTAGGCTAGATGGTGTAAAAGTTAGTGATGAAAAATTAAAAGAATTATTAGAAACACTAGGATTATCCGAAAGAGTAAAACATTTGCCAAATGAATTATCAGGAGGGCAACAACAAAGAGTTTCTATAGGAAGAGCTTTAATTAATAATCCAGCAATCGTACTTGCTGATGAGCCAACTGGTAACTTAGATAGTAAAGCTAGTGAAGAAATATTAGACTTACTAAAATTGTCTAATAAAAAATATAAGCAAACAGTCATTATGATTACTCACGATTTAGAACTTGCAGCCTCTGCGGATAGGATTATTACGATAGACGATGGAAAAATTGTAAAGGATGAGAGGAATTAATTATGAATACTCTCTACAGTTTAACATATAGAAATTTAAAGTTGAATAAAAAAAGAACTATCGTCACTATGGTAGGTATTATACTATCAGTTGCGTTAATTTGTGCAGTGGCTGGTATGGTAACTAGCTTTCAAAGATCTCTTTATGAGGATATTATCGAATCTGGAGGAAACTATCATGTTGCTATAAAGAATGTTCCTATTCAAGCAGCGAATGCGATGAAAGAACATAGAGAGGTTAAACAAACATTTTCTTTTAGTTCTCTAGGCTATGCATTACTTTCTGAAAGGGAAGAAGATATTATATATGATAATAAACCCTATATTAGAGTAGTAGGATTTGATTCTAATGCCCTTGATAATTACCCATTATCACTTGCATCTGGGCGCCTCCCAGAAAACAGCAATGAAATTGTTTTATCTGCGGACTTGGCATTGGATTATGAAGAACAAGTTGGGAATAAAAGTTTAAAGATAGGAGATAAAATTACATTAGAAATAGGAACTAGAGTAGATCAAGATGGTTTTGTTTTAGATAATAGTAATCCTCTTATAGAAGAACATTATAATTGTGATGACAATGACTATTGTGAAATTCATTCTACTTATAAAGACTATAAGGATGAAAAATTAGAGAATAAGAGAACAAAGGAATATACAATTGTAGGTATTTTTGATTATAGTATGAGTTATGGGTGGAGAAGTTCAATGGCTCCTGCTTATGATGTATATACGTTTTTAGATGAAAAAGAAGAAGTATCAAAGGTAGATTTATACTTATTATATAAAAATCCTAGTAAATATAAAGAATTAAATGACGAATTAAATCCTCTTATTATTTCTGAAAGTGGTGAAGAAATTAGAACTTATGATTTTGATAATAATGAAGCTTTATTAGATGTTCTTGGAGTTGGATTTAGTAATAGTACAAGAGATGTATTATATACGATTATGGCAATCGTAATTGGTATTATTATGATATCTAGTGTCTTTGTTATTAAAAATGGTTTTAGTATTTCTATTGTAGAAAGATATAAGCAATTTGGAATGTTATCTAGTGTAGGAGCCACTTCTAAACAAATTAAAAGAAGCGTTTTATTTGAAGGTTTTTTACTTGGAATAATTGCGATTCCAATTGGAATTCTTTGTGGTTTATTGGCAGTATTTATTTTAGTAAACTTGGTTAATTACATAATAAGAGATTTTGTAGATCGTGACATGCTAGTATTTTATATTACTTCCTTACCAATTTTTGTTGCTTTCTTTACTTCTATGGTAACTATATTTTTATCATGTTATTTACCAGCTCGTAAAGCTTCTAGGCTATCTATTATAGAATTGATTCGTAGTAATAATTCTATTAAACTAAAATCTAAGAAATTAAAAACACCAAAATATATTACGAAATTATTTGGTGTTGGTGGGGAAATAGCCCAAAAGAATCTAAAGAGAAATAAAAAGAAATATAGAACTACAGTAGTATCACTAGTTGTAAGTATTGTTATCTTTATTTCTTTAAATGCTTTTATGAATACAGTATTTGATTCTAGTACATTTTATTTCAATGTTGCTGATTATGATATTTCTGTTTACTATTCTATTCCAACCAGTGAAAATACAACTCCAGAAGAAATTCGTAAAAAAATGGATGAAAAAACAAAGGAAATCTTAAGTGTTGGAAATCCAGGAGAATATACAATTACTAGGGCAGAGCCTCTTCTTAGTACTGATAAAAATGTTTGGTCTGATAGTTACTTAGAATATACTAGTAATTCTTATGAAGAATTTAGACAATATATCCAACTTAGAGCAGTAGGAAAAGAAGAATTTGAAAGATTTATAAGTAAGATTGGTGGTAAAGTAGAAGACTATCAAAATGGTGCTATTTTAATAGATGACGTTTTTGTTTATAACCAAGAAACAGAAAAATATGGCGAAATAAATGCATTGACAGTAAAAGAGAAAGATACTTTAAAATTGATTAATGAATTTAGTGAAAAACCAGAAGAAATCGAAATCCCTATTTTATTAAGAACTAATGAAAGGGTACTTGGTATGGAAAACCATAGAGAGCTATATAGTGGAGCTGTGCTTATTGTGAGTGATGAATATTTTGATGAATTAATGGAAAATAATTTTATTAACAGTATTGAAATCTGCATGAAAACGAATGATGCTGATAATATTGCCAAACAGTTAGATAAATTAGAAGATTCTAATATTCAATATAATAATGTTCATGAAGAAATTAGAATGCAACGTTCTATGGTATTAATTGTATCTATTTTCTTATATGGTTTTATAACTGTTATAACATTAATTGGAGTGACTAATATCTTTAATACTATTACTACCAATATGGCGCTTAGAAGTCGTGAATTTGCAATGTTAAAAGCTATTGGTATGACGAATAAAGAGTTCAATAAAATGATACGTTTAGAAAGTATTTTATATGGATTAAAATCTTTACTTATTGGAATTCCTATTGGTATACTAATTTCTTATGCTATTCATAGAGTTTTAGGAAGAGTTCTAGAAACTCCTTATTCCTTACCATTAACAGCAATCGTTATTTCTATTTTATTTGTATTTATTATTGTATATATGACAATGCGTTATTCTTTAAGTAAAATTAATAAACAAAATATTATAGAAACGATTAGAGAAGAGAATATTTAGTATTCTCTTTTTTGTTAGTTGAAAATATATAAATTAAAAAGAATTTGTGATATACTAATAAATAGTAGAAGGAGTGTATGAATATGATTTGTAGAAATTGTGGAAATAATATTGGTGATAGAGTTGTATGCCCTTATTGTGGAATGCAAAATCAACAGTTTCAAGAAGCTGTTCCAGAAAAAACAAAAAAGAATAATAATTTGGGTCCTATTATCATCATGGTGATTGCTGTTATTATGGCAATTGGCGTATTTGTATTTGTTAATATGAATAAAGTGAAAGTAGAAGAAAATTCTAGTAATGTTGATACTAATAAAATTTCTAATATCAATACGAATTCATCTTCTAATATAGGAAGCAATACGAATGAAGACGAAACTTTAGTATGTACTCAAAATTTGAATGATGATTATGGAACTTATCAATCTACTTATGAATACGTATTTAAAAATAATCGATTAAGTTCTTATAAAGTAACTACAGTAGCAACATTGAATCAAGATTTTTACTCATACCGTGATTCTATTTTAAGGCAGTATGATGAGGCTAATGTAGATTATAAAAATGTTAGTGGAATTATGGTCGAATCTCAAATAAAAGGAAATGGTTTTACATACATTGTAAAAATAGATGATTTATCAAAAGTGGATAGAGAAAAATTAAAAACTATGAATTTATATTTAGTAGATTATTCTAGTGTAAAATCGACTGCTTCTAAAAAAGGATTAACTTGTAGCGAATAAAGGGATTATGGGAGGAAATATGATTGTTTTCTCCCTTTTTTATGATATAATATTCTTAACAGTAGAAAGGATTATTGAATATGAAAAAGAAAGTATGGATTTTTTTTATATTGTTGTTTGCGGTTGGATGTAAGAGTACGAATTTAACATGTACAAAAACAATCATTGATTCAGAAGATGTAAAAGTAGAGGAAAAAATTAGTTTAAATTTCAAAAAGAAGAAATTAGATAAAACATTTTATTCTTTAGATTATTATTATGCTAGTAATATAGAGGCGAATGCAGAAGCTACAAAAGATTCTTTAGAAGAGCAATTTTCTGATTATAAAGATTCAAAGGGAATAGAATATTTCTTTTCTAATACTGATCAAGGAATCCATTTTGAATTACAAATGAATCCTAATAAAGTAAGCGATGAAGATAAAGAATATTTTGAAAAACAAATCAGTTATAAAAGTTATGCTGATGCCAAAGACGAACTTATTAGTGATGGATATCAATGTAAGTAGGGGGAAACAATATGGCAAATAAGAATGGAAAAAAAGGACAGAAAAAAAAGAACAACTCAAATTCTAAAAAAGAGGAAATAAAAGTAACCAATATTTCAAAAGAGAGTAAAGAGAATTCTAAGGGTGCATTTGTTCCTATGGTTGAAGGTAAGTCTTTAATAGAAGTAAAAAATAAAGTAGAGACAGTAGATATTTCTGCTACTTCTATAGAGAGTTCGTTAAAGGATAAAGAAACTGTTATAGAGGAACCAATAGTGTCAGAGAAAATGGTAGAGAGTGAAAGTGAAACATCAATAACAGAGGATAAAACGGTGGATTTAGCTGAAGTTCCTAAGGAAGTAGGAAACGAAGAAAAAAAATGCCCTAATTGTGGGACTAAAATAATAGGTAAATTTTGCGCAAATTGTGGAGCTAATGTAGCTTTATTATTAGAAGAACAATCGTCTAATTTAGTAGTAGAGGAAACTAGCCATGAAAATAGTTTAGAAGTTCCAAAAGTAGAGAATACTAATGTAACGGAACAAGCATTTGAAAATATTTCTGTAGTAAATCCTGTGACGGTACCACAACCAATATTGCCAGTAGCGGACGCCTCAGTCCCTTCAAAAGAAGCAATAGAACCTATTCCTCTTGATACCACTTTAACAACTCCTCCTGTTAATCCTATGGGGGTTCCTGGAATAATGCCAATTCCAAATGCTGGAATGAGCCATAATGTAATGAATTATCAAACAACTAATTTTATATCTTCTTCTAATGCACCAAGAAGTAACAAGAAACTTCTTCTCGTTATTAGTATATTGATAGTATTGATTGTGGTATTTTTGGTTTATTTCTTGATAATTCAAAAAGAGGGAAAGAAGGAAAGTAATAAGGATAGTAATGTTAGTACTAGCAATTCTTTATTAAATTCTAATAGTCAAGAAGATTTAGATAATCCGAATACTACGAAGTTAAGTTGTACTTTGAAGGAAGAAAATTTTCAGGATGGAATTGACAGTACTTCTATCATTATATATGTATTTAAAGATAATGTTTTAATTGAAACTATTAATGAAGAATCTCTAGAGTTTTCTTCTGCTGCTTTGAAGTACTTTGGCTATTATGAAGGTGCTTTAAAAGAAATGCTTGAGGAAGAAAGGGATAAGTTTGATAATGCCACATTAGAGATGAGGAAAACAGATAATACGATTACCTCTATTTATCGTGTTGATATGACAGCAGATCCATCTAATCCAAGAAATAATTTGGATGAATTAGGGTATACTTATTCCCAAACAAAAAAAGAATTAGAAAAGGAAGGGTATGTATGTAAGTAGTAAAGCCATTTCCTTCTTTTTCTTTTAAAATAGGGAAAAAATTAGTAAAATCTAGAAAAGAAAAGAAAAAAAGAAAAAAACTTTAAAAAAGGTATTGCCAAATGTAAAAAAATAATGTACAATGAAATAGTCATTGAAAAAAGGATTCAATGGGCCTGTAGCTCAGCTGGTTAGAGCGCACGCCTGATAAGCGTGAGGTCGATGGTTCAAGTCCATTCAGGCCCACCATTTCTTTGGCCCGTTGGTGAAGTGGTTCAACACACATGCCTTTCACGCATGCATTCATGGGTTCAAATCCCGTACGGGTCACCAATTTGAAAATAACTCCTGAAAAGGAGTTTTTTTGTGTCTTAAAAAGGGAAAATATTATGAGCTGCTATTTGGATTAACCATATACTATTATAGGTTTAGAAAGGAGGGAGAGTATGCAATATTTTAAATACCCTACTAAGGTAATGAATATTACACAAAGCTATAATGGACGAGCATCTCATAATTTAGCATCTACAGGAAATCCAAAATCTTATCCTATTGATGATAATTGTGGGGATGGAACTAGAAGTGGCTTTTATGCTCCATGCGATTTAAAAGTGAAACGAATTTATGGAGTAGGAAATGCAGGGATTAATACCATTTGGTTAGAATCAAAAGAAAAAGTAAAATTGGCGAATGGAACAGAATCCTATATTACTATCTTAGTGATTCATGTGGAAGATGAAGATTTAAAAAAAATAAAAAAAGAACAATCTTTTAAACAGGGAGATTATCTTTTTAAAGAAGGAAGAGATGGATTCGATAGAGGCTTTGCTAGTGGATATCATTTCCATATGGAAGTAGCAACTTGTAAGTTTGTAGAACTTGGCAATAATGGTTGGAGACAAAATTCTAAAGGAAGCTGGGTAATCAGTAAAAATGCAATTAAACCAGAGGAAGCTTTTTATGTAGATACAAGTTTTACTAAGATAAAAAGTACTGATGGTTTGAAATTTAAAGAATTACCAACAGAACCAGAGAAAGGAGAAACCTATCCAAAAACTAATTATAAAGGGACTTCTATTGTAACAGCGCTTAATCAGTTAAATATTAATAGTTCTTTTACAAACAGAGAAAAGATTGCCTCCCAAAATGGAATTAGTAATTATCAAGGAACATCAGGACAAAATACGAAATTATTAAATTTGTTAAAGCAAGGAAAATTAAAAAAAATATAAAAACTATTCTTTTCGAATAGTTTTTATTCTGAAAATTTAAAATTTATAATATTTTGAATAGTTTCTTCTAATAGATTGTCTAATTCCTGCTTTGTATAATATTTTAATTTTTTAGAACTAATTCGAGGTGTATTTAAAACATTAATTATTTTTTTGATGTCTTTCTCTTTAATAGAAACTCTACTTATTTGTTTACAGGCTTTGGCGGCACTTTTTGTTTTTTTAATCTTTAAGTGATTTTTCATAAAGTTGTTATTGTAACTTCTAAACTCACGTTGTTTTATAATTCGTAAGTCAATTTTGGATAGATTTCTAAGTTCCTCAATGTTCTGTGACTTCTTTTTAAAATTGGTATTCCATAAATAGTCTGTGTATAAATGAACAAAATAGCCATAGAAAAGGGGACTTTCAAATACTTTTTTCCCATACTGATTTAAAAACTCTATATGCATTTCTTTTTCTTCTTGTTTAAAATGAGTATACCTATGACTTATTTTTTTAGAGACATCTTCAATTGTATAAGCATTATTAATATCTGGAAGAATATTTCCTAGTATAAAAAGTTCTAAGTCTCTATCTATGTAATTCTTTTCTTGATTTATTCTTCTAGCGACTTCTAGATGAATTCTCCAATTGGGCATAGCATACCTCCTTTAAAATCATTATAACAAATATTTATGTATGCTTCAATGAAAGAAAAAAGAATTGAAAATTTCAATTCTTTTTGATGTCAATTTGGTGTCCCCTTAGGGGCTCGAACCCTAGACCCACAGATTAAGAGTCTGTTGCTCTACCAACTGAGCTAAGGAGACATATTTTGCTGACAAAAACAATTATAGCACATTTTTTTTAGATTTCAAATACTTAATGAAAAAAAATCTCATTTTTCATAATTTTTCATATTTGATATAATGATTATGGTAATTTGTATGAAAAGAAGAAAAGGAATATTTCTATTTTGGGGATTAGTTCTAGTTGTTATTTATACAACTTTGGAGTGTTTAAAACTTATTCCAGAGAAAATTTATTATGATAGTGATTTTGGCTATGAGAGAATAAAAAGTAATTTAGATGTAGAAGGGGATTCCATTGATGATTATCAGGATATATTAGAAGGTGCTAGAATTTATGTAAAGAAAAATTCGCCTTATAAAAGTGCTTATTATAGTGGAGGATATCCAACCAATGAATGTGCAATTTGCGCAGATGTAATTTGGTATGCTTTTCAGAATGCAGGATATGATTTAAAGAAAATGGTGGATGAAAATATTAAAAATTATCCAGAAGTATATTCTACAATTGAAAAAGCAGATCCTAATATTGATTTTAGAAGGGTAAAAAACTTAAAAATATTTTTTGATAGGCATGCCATTTCTCTTACATTAAATACTAAGAAGAATGGCAAGGTGGAGATATAGTTGTTTTTAAGTAGCATATAGCCATTATATCTTATAAAAGAAATAGTAGAGGCACGCCTTATATTATTCATCAAAGTAGAAGATTTCAGAAAGAAGAGGATTCTCTACATTTTTATGAGATAGAAGGACATTATCGATTTAACCCTTCTTTTGTGAAGTAATATCATTGTGATATTGCTTTTTTACTCAAATAAGGTACTTGCATTACCCATATTTTTGTGTTACAATTTTTCTAGATTAGATACTAGGATGTGTGTTATGAAAAAGAAAACTGGATTTACATTGGTAGAATTACTTTGTGTATTAGTAATTCTAGCTTTGTTAGTATTTTTAGTAGGAAGAATGATAGTAGGTACTGTAAATAAGGCAAAAGAAGATATAGATGAGCAAACAAAAAAATCTATTTTGAATGCAACAGAGAAATGGGCAATAGATAATTCCGATAAGTTTGATGATATAGAGGGAAGTAATCTTAGTGTAAGTGTTGGAGTAGATGTTGTATTTGTTGTCGATGTTTCAAGTAGTATGAGTAATACTATGGATGGAAAGCAATGTACTACTGATTGCAGATATGAGGCGGCGGTAATTGCTATTAATGAAGCTTTAGCAGTTCTACGAACAAATGAAAAAAATCGTGTTGGCTTTGTTTTCTATAGTGGTATTTCTTCAGGTAATACCACTACGACTAGTTCCCCAGCCGTTCCAGAAAAAAGCATTATAGGAACTATGGAATTAACTTATATTGAGAATGTTAAAGATTTAGAAACTTCTATGTCCAGTATCGTTTTTTATAAAGAAGATGGTTCTAAAGTGGTTGTTAAAATGTTTGGAGAAACTTATACTTCGCTTGGGGTAAGAAAAGCAATGGAACTTTTTAATTCTAAGAATGAAGAAGGAAGAGCACCTGTAATAGTTTTATTGACTGATGGAGAAGCAACAAGAGGAGCTGAGGCAAGCGAAAGTTTTTCACTTACTCCTTCAAAATATGGTGTCAGTCCAACAAGAATGCCACTTACAAAAGTTAGTTCTTTAAATACAATAACTACTGAAGATGGTCATACAAAAACAACTTATGGAAATGTAGATGATGGCATTACTTATAGTTTAGAACATTGGAAAGATGCAAAAGGATGTATGCAAACGATTGAAATAAATGGTCACAAAAATGAGAGAACGGTTTACAATAGTTGCGAAAATCCTACCTATCAATTCTATCCAGATTTCTATAATGCTATTACTTACAATAATGTTGATAATTATATCGATGAAGTTTTAAATTTTTATAAGAATGGATATGATTCTTCTGAGAAAAGAAACGATTTATTTATTAATATCATTTGGGATTTAACCCATACTTCTTATTTGGCAAAGAACCAGTTGACAGCAAGTTATCAATCTGAAGCTTATTTTTATACGATTGGTTTGGGAGTAACCTCTAATCATGGTCAGTTCATGTTAAACCCAAACGAAGAAAATTTAAATAAGTTAAATCTGTATCCAGATATTTATAATTTTATGAAGAGCCAGAAAGATTATAATTATCCAACAAAGGCTTTTACTGGAAAAATGTCTGCTGATGAGTTAAGGAAAATTTTTTCATCTATTGCAACAGAAGTAACAGAAGCAACAAAAGTAACTACTTTATGTATAACTGTACAGACTTTAAAAGATGGAGGATATTTATCAAAGGATGCTAACATAAGTGATGATTTAGCAAGTGATACTTATATAATAGTGAATGAGAATGAAGCTACTAATCAATATGTGTTTAATATTGTCAAAAATGAAACTCAAAAGCAAGAATGCCAAGAACATTTAATAAATTGATGAGTATGTCACTTTTTGTCAAAATAGAGTACTTATAATACTCTTTTTTTTGCATGTTCATTATTTTAAAATAATAATAGTAGAGGTGTATATGGTAAAAAGTAGAAGAAGTAATGGTTTTACTTTAATAGAATTGTTGTGCGTATTAGTAATTTTAGCTGTGTTAGTTGTTTTAGTAGGAAGAACAGTAGTATGCGCTATCAATAAATCAAAAGAGGATATTGATCAAAATCAAGAACGCTCTATTTTGAATGCAACAGAGAAATGGGCAGTAAAAAATTCCCATAGATTTGATGATATAGAGGGTAGTAGTTTTACTGTGGGATTAGACGTTATATTTATTGTTGATGTTTCAGGGAGTATGAAATATGATATGAATACTGGTAAAGAAGCGAGAAATTATAAGAATTCTCGTATGTATGCAACAACAGAAGCGATTAATAGCTCATTAGATGTATTAAATATGAATAAGGATAATAAAGTTGGGTTTGTTTTTTATAGTGGAAGAATATTATCTGGAGGAGGATGGTATGGTGGAGGTAGTTGTTCTAATTCGACAGGGAATGGCGCTACTCCCAACTGTAGTGTTATTAAAAAGGTAGATTTAACTAATATTGATAAAATTGTGAAATTAGGTATGACTAGTTTATCTAAATTTTCAGTGAATAGGGAAAGTATAAATGTAGAAGGTGGAACTTATACTTTAATTGGACTTCAACAAGCCCTTACGATGTTTTCAAAGAATTCAAAGAGTAGAATACCTGTTGTTATATTACTAACAGATGGGGAACCTTCTTGGGGAAGAACGATGAATGAATCTTCACCATTTGCGATGGGAAATTCTACAATTGGAAATGGCTCTAATGAAAGTTTAAGAACATCAGATAATAATCAAATGGTTTGGTCAATTATGCGTACAGCGTATTTGATGAAGCAAGAATTAAGTTCCAATTATCAGGCAGAGGCATTCTTTTATACTATTGGTCTTGGAGTAACTTCTAATTATGGAGAATTCATGCTTAATCCAGCAATGGGTACTGATAAATTAAAAAATGGTGATTCTTATGATAAAGCAATGTATAGTTATATGAGACAAGTAGATAAATCGTATATTTATCCAACAGCTGCCTTTTTGGGAAACATGTCAGCTGAGGAATTGAAGAAAATATTTGTTGATATTGCGACAGAAGTAACAAAAGCTACAGAAATAAAAGAACTTTGTATAACAGTGGATGAACTTAAGACAGGTGGATACTTATCTAGTGATGCCAAAATAAATGATAAGTTAGCGCAAAATACATATGTTATTATCAGTGAAAATGTAGCAACGAATCAGTATGTATTTAGTATTGCAAAAACAGAGGAACAGAAAAAGACATGTCAAATTTTATTATCTCAAAATTGAATAGAATAAATAAAGAAATAGATGTTTCTGTAATTAATTTTTATGTATAAATTAATTACAGAATGGAAAAATTAATTAAAGAAAAGTTCTACTATTATTTTTAAATAGAATTTTTTAACTATAGAGGGATGGCAATCCCAATTTCATATTGTAAAGAACAATGCATAGAGGTGAATATATGAGAAAGAAAGATGTAGGATTTACGTTAGTAGAGTTATTATGTGTATTGGTTATATTGGCCCTTTTAGCTCTTATTGTAGGAAGAATGGTTACAAAGAGTTTAAGTTCTGCTAAAAGTGATTTGGATGATAGCAAGAGAAAATCTATTTTAAATGCAGCGGAGAAATGGTCTATTAATAATTCAAATAAGTTTGATGATATTGAGACAAAGAAAATATCAGTTGGGTTAGATGTTGTCTTTTTAGTAGATGTATCTGGTAGTATGATGACTGAAACAGGTTGGAAGTCTCAAGGAACTATTGATTCTATCAATATAGCTTTAGAAACTTTAAGGACAAATGAAAAAAATCGTGTTGGTTTTGTCTTTTTTAGTGGATTAGATGTAGGAGGAGGTAATGGTGTTTTGCCATTAAGAAGTGCTGAATTCTCTATTCGTGGTAAATCTGATAAATTAGAACCTATTGATAAGGTTTCTAATTTGAGTTTGTCTGGAACTACTATAGGCTTTTTAAACAAAACGGTAAACTTTGCTGGAGGAACTTATACAATGCTTGGCTTGCAATATGCTACCAAATTATTGTTACAAGAAGATGGGGTTGAAAAGAAGGGGCGAATACCTGTTGTTATTCTGGTTACAGATGGAGAACCAAGTACAGGTGTGGCTGATAGGATAGTGAATACTTCTAATTATTTACAAATAACAGATGCAGATCAAGGTCATGGTAGTACTACTTGGTGCTTAAGTAGCAAAGTATGGCCAGTTTTCCAAGACTATATTGAATATTCTTATGTATCTAAACGTTGCCCTAATGTTACTAATTATCAAGCAAGTGAAGCAACAAGTAGATCTGTTACTATGGTATGGAATGTAATACAGACATCAGTAATAGCTAAGCAACAACTTTCCAATGCATATGGTGGAGCTTCGATGTACTTTTATACAATTGGTATAGGACTAACTTCTGATTTTGGAAAATTCATGCTAGAACCAAATGAGATGAGATTAAAAAATTTGGCTAATAGTAGAAAAAATACTGGCGTAGATAGCATGAATAAAAATACAGAAAAATATTGGGATACTTTATGGCATGTGGATATTAGTGAAGAATTATATAATTTTATTAATCCATCAGATGGTTCTCCAAAGAAAACTGGATATAACTATGTTACCAAGGCTTTTTTGGATAGTGATTCTTTAGATGACTTAAAAGCTAATTTTGAGGAAATTGCAACAGAAATATCAGAAGCTACAAAAGTATCAGAAGTATGCGTTAAAGTAAAAGATTTACAAAAAGATGGATATTTAAGTGAAAAGATAGAATTGACAGAGGAATGGCTAGATGATAATTATGTAATTATGAGTTACAATGAGCCTACTAATCAATTTTCTTATGCAATAGCCGAAACAGATAGTCAAATTCAAACTTGTAAAGATTATTATATTGCACAAGAGCAAAAGAAAATGAATAAAACGAAATCTCTTATTCCATAATAGGAATAGGAGGTTTTTTTATGGATAAAAACAAGTATAAGATTTTAGTTGATAAGTACACCCCTAAAGAAAATCGATTTTATAATGGATTGATAGCTTTTTTTATTGGGGGCTTAATGGGAGTTTTAGGACAGTTTTTAGTTTCTTTTTATTCTTATCAATTTAGTATCCCTTCAAAAGAAGCAAGCGTTTTTATGATTGTAACACTAGTCTTTTTAGGTTGCCTTCTTACTTGCTTTGGATTTTTTGATAAGATGGTTTCTTTTGCACGGTGCGGACTTATTATTCCTATTACTGGTTTTGCCCATTCTATGATGAGTGCAGCTCTTGAATATAAAAGGGAAGGCTTAGTAACAGGAATTGGTTCTAATATATTTAAGTTAGCTGGAACTGTTATCATGTTTGGGGTTGTAAGTGCATACTTATTTGGTTTGCTTAGGATTGTAGTGTTAGGAGGATAATATGACTTTTAAATACCAAAATGTATATATTAATGAAACTAGTACAATTACAGGGCCCTATGAAGCAAAAGGACCTTTTAATAAGTATTATGATAAGAGTTATAATGATTTTTATTGTGGTACAAAAACATGGGAACAAGCAGAAAGTAAGATGTTAGTAGAAAGTGTTGATACTGTTTTATCTAAGGTAATGAAAATTAAAAGTGAAGTAGATTTACATATTTCAGGGGATTTATTAAATCAAATTGTCTCTACGAATTACGCTAGTGCGACAATTGGTATTCCTTTAATAGGGATTTATTCCGCTTGTTCTACTAGTGTATTAGGACTTATTTTAGGTAGTAATATGTTAGATAAAGAACAAATTAAAAATTGTGTAGTAAGTGTTTCTTCTCATAATAATGGAAGTGAAAAACAATTTAGACAACCAGTAGAATATGGTGGCCCAAAAAGAAAGACGGCAACCTTCACAGTAACAGGAGCTGCTAGTGCCTATCTTAGCCGTGAAAAATCACCTATACGAGTGGAGAGCGCAACGATTGGAAAAGTTATTGACTTAGGAGTAACAGATCCTTATCATATGGGAGCTGCTATGACTCCCTCTGCTGCCTCTACTATTTATAATCATTTAAAAGATACGGGGAGAGATATCTCTTACTATGATTTAATATTGACAGGAGATTTAGGAATTTATGGTAAAAAAATCTTAACAGAATATTTAAGACAAGAATATCACATAGAATTGAAAAATTATGATGATACAGCTTGTATGATTTATGATTTAGAAAAGCAACCAGTATTTGCAGGAGGAAGTGGACCTGCCTGCTTGCCATTAGTAGTATATAGTTATATATTAGAAAAAATGAAGAAAAAAGAAATAAAAAGAGTTCTTTTAGTTGCAACTGGAGCACTTCTTTCTCCAACGATGACTAATCAAAAATTATCCATTCCAAGTGTTTCTCATGCAATTAGTTTGGAGGTAGAAAATGATTTATCTTAATGCATTTTTGTTTGCAGGAATTGTTTGTTTAATAGGTCAGATTATTTTAGATAATACTAAGTTAACTCCAGGTCATATTACGAGTATGTTTGTAGTAATAGGGGCATTTTTAGATGTTTTTGATATTTATGATCAGTTTGTGCTATGGGCTGGGGGAGGCGCTATGGTGCCTATTACTAGTTTTGGACATTCTCTTATTCATGGAGCACTTGCTACTGTGAATGAATATGGAATTATGGGACTTTTTATGGGAATGTTTGATTTAACAGCAGCTGGTATAGTAGCAGCAATCATATTTTCCTTTTTATTCTCTCTTATTTTTAAACCTAGAGACTAATTTATTAGTCTTTTTTTTATCTTTTTTAAATACAATGATATAGGTGATATTATGTCTATTCGTTCCTACTTTCTAGATGAAAAGTTTCAACTAATTTACTTTCCAAATCAAATAGACATTATCAACTATCGAGAAATAGATTCTTTTGACGAAGAGAAAATTTGTATTCGCTATCAAAATGGTACACTCATATTGTCAGGTAAAAATTTAGCAATCA
This sequence comes from uncultured Bacilli bacterium, assembly GCA_964018915.1. Lineage (GTDB taxonomy): Bacteria > Bacillota_I > Bacilli_A > RF39 > UBA660 > UBA5578. Next base: position 221,964 of record CAXHRJ010000003.1, read on the forward strand.
GTAAACTTTTAGAAGATGAAGTTTTAATAAGTGGTGATATAGAAAAAATAGAGTTTAGGTGATTTATGAAGAATAGAAGCATAGAGATTGTAAAGAGTAAAGTCAAATTGCGAATTGCTGGAAAAAACGTAAATCGTTATCTTTTAAGATTATCTAAAAACCACATTTCTCTTCTATCTATTCATAAAATATCTAAGGATGAATGTTCTGTTCTTATTTATTTTAAAGATTATGAATTGGCACAAAAATTAAATACTATCTATAATATTCATATTGTAGAATATGGCGGTTGGGAGAAAGAAAAGAAAAGTTTAGGAAAAAATAAATGGTTAATCCTATCTCTTTTGGTTGCTGTTCTTTTTCTTTTCTTTGTATCTAGGCTTATTTTTGAAGTAGAGATAGTAACAAATGATCAAGAGATGAAAAATAGATTAACAAAAGAATTAAGAGAATTATCAATTGATAAGTATCATTTTCAAAAAAGTTATCAAGAATTGCAAGAGATTAAAGCCAAACTACTTGAGATTCATCATGATGATATTGAATGGTTAGAGATTGAACGAGTTGGGACGAAGTATAGAATTCGCTTTGAACCTCGCATTATAGAACCTTCTCAAGAAAAGACTGGATATAGACATTTGATATCTAAAAAGAATGCCATTGTTAAAAAGGTAGAAAGTTCTTCTGGACAAATTCTTAGAGAAAAGAATGATTATGTAAAAAAAGGGGATATTATAGTAAGTGGATACATTTCTTTGAATGGGACTGTAAAGGAAACGGTAAGTGCGATAGGGACAGTGTATGGGGAAGTATGGTATGAAGTTGAAGTATTTTACCCATTTGGATACTATGAGCAAACAAAAACAGGAAAGAAGAAAGAAGTTTTTGTTTTAGAATTCCTGTCTCATCGTTTAGAACTGTTTAATTTTTCTCCATTTTATGATAAAATAACTAATAGTACTACACTACTTGAAAAAAGGGGATTTCCTATTCGTTTTAGTAAAGAGTTACAGGAGGAAGTAAATACCATTTCTTCCATAGAAACAGTAGAGGAGGCTACCCTAAAAGCAGTAGATTTAGCTCATAAGAAAATAGAAGCTAAATTGAGTGAAAAAGAGCATGTACTAAAATATAAAATAATAAATCGAGAAATAGAAAATAATGGTGTTCGTTTGAAAGTATTCTTTAGTGTCTATGAAGATATCACAGATTATTTAGAAATCACACCTTATGTGGAGGAAAAAAATGAAGGAGACGCTTCTTGACATATTTGCAGGAGTTATGCCAACAGTAGTAATTTGTACAGTAATTGCAGTAAGTTTAAGGCTAACTTATTTATTTCGTAACAAGAAAAAATTTCATATAATAGAGGAACTTTTTTCCTTGACCTTTATTATTTATATAATTTGTCTTTTCTATGCAGTAACATTTCAAGATATCGATGGAACTTGGGCTACTTCTAATTTCTTACCATTTAGGGAGATGTTTCGATATTCTTTTGGAAGTAGATTGTTTATTAAAAATGTATTAGGAAATATGCTTATGTTTATTCCTTATGGATTCTTTAGTTCTTATTTTCTAAAAGAAAAAAATATAATTATCATTTTTTCCCTTACTGCGATAGTATCTTTTACAATAGAATATATTCAGTTACAAATAGGGAGAGTATTTGATATAGATGATATTATTTTAAATGTATTAGGAGGATTAATAGGTTACTTTATTTATTTAATTCTGTCTAAAATAAAAAGTATAATTGAAAAAGAAAACTAGATTGTTTTCTTTTTTTGTAAAAGTAGTGTCTAACTTTTATGGCAATAGCTTTTTTTTATCGATTTGAAATATAGTTATGTTATACTAAAAATAGGAGGAGATTAGTCATGGAAGAAAGTAAGAATAAAATTATGGTAGCAATCATATTTGGAGTAGTTTTAGTATTTGTAGCGATTGCTGTTTCTTTAGTGTTTATGAAAATTAATGAGGATGATAATGGAGAAACAGAAAGTAATACAAATAGTCAAGAAGAACAAACTGTAGCGTTAGATATCAATAGTGATTTAGTAACCACTTTGATGAATTATGTTAAAATTCACAGTTATAGTTTTGTAACAAAAGATAAGGTAACTGTAGAGAGTTTAAGTATCGCAGAGCAGTATGAGATGGCATTTAAAGAAATTGATAACACAAATATTACTCTTGGATGTGATTTAGCAGCTATGAATGAAGTTAATCAAACTAGTAATTCTAATGTAGAGGATTGCTTTATTTTTGAATATACAATACCAGAAAAAAATTTAGAAAGTGCAACAAAGAAAGTATTAGGGGAAAGCACAATCTTAAAGAAACAGACGACTGAGTTGACGTTTGATTTTAGTACAAAATGGCACTATGAAGATTTGTCTTTACAAAAGGGTTTATCTTCTTTTCAGAAAGAGAGATTTGAAAGTTTTATTGGTTCAAGTATTTATTATGATGAAAATAGTAAATCATTTATTGGTAAGTATGAGACAGAAGGCGGTGGAACTGCTTTTGATGGAGTATACTCTAAAGTAGAAAGTGCTTCTAAAAAAGGAAAGACCGTTACTATTACAGAGAAAGTTATTTTTATAGATTTATATCCAACCAATCAAACTGGATATCCAGAACCTACAGAATATATCATCTATTCAGATTATAATCATATAAAACAAATAGGAACTGTTAGTGTTGCTGATTATGAAGAGATGCTTTCTAATTCTGATAAGGGACTTGATAAATTAATGGATACTTATTCATCAAAAGCAATGACAGTCATTTATACATTTGAAGAAAATAGCGATGGTAGCTATCATTTTGTCAGTAGTGAGATAAAAAAGTAGAAGGGGATTCTTCTACTTTTTTGACTTGTAAAATCTAGTATAATTGGGTATAATGAATAAAGAAAGAAGTGGGTATTTTGAACCAATATGAACTTATTAATAATACCAATGAAAAATTAGTGGAGATAGAAGAATTAAAAGACTTTATTGATTTTGCTCTAAATTATTTAAAGTTAGAAAAAGTAATGTTCAATATTATAATTATTAATAATGAAGAAATTCATAAGATTAATAAAGAGTATCGTGGTGTAGATAGACCAACAGATGTGATTTCTTTTGCTTTAGAAGATGATGGAACGTTTGTGAAAACTGATGTAAGAATACTTGGAGATGTTTATATTTCTATTGATAAGGCAAAGGAACAGGCGGAGAGTTTTGGCCATAGTTTAAAAAGAGAACTTTCTTTTTTAACCATTCATGGAATTCTTCATCTTTTAGGATATGATCATATGAAAGAGGAAGAGGAAAAAGAAATGTTTGGATTACAGGAGCTGATTTTAAATGAATACGGAATCAAACGGGTTTAAAAAAAGAGAGTTAAGAGATTTTGGCGTTAAGAGTTTATGGAAAGTAACAATGAATTCTTGGCATGGGTTAGTTTACTTTTATAAGTATGAAAGAAGTTCCATTCTTCATTTAATTGCTGCTATTCTTATGCTTTTAGGTGCTTGGATGCTTGAGATGACACCTATGGAGTGGTTAGTCATTGTTATGGTGTTATTTACAACGCTTTCGGTAGAATTACTAAATACAGCTATTGAGAAAGTTTGCGATTTAGTTACGAAAGAGTATAATGAAAATATTAAAGTGGCTAAAGATGCAGGAAGTGCAGCTACTGGAGTACTTACTTTAGTAGGTATTGTTGTTATTCTTATTGTTTATGTACCAAAAATCATCGGTTTTATAGAGTCACTTTTATAGGAGGATGTATGAAAGAAAAGTTAGTATCATTATTGGAAAATAGTTATAGTCCTTATTCTCATTTTAGAGTTGCAGCGATTGCTGTTATGAATGATGGTAATGAGTTTAAAGGCGTGAATGTAGAAAATGCTTCCTATGGGGCAACGATATGTGCGGAAAGAAGTGCTATTTTATCTGCTATTAGTGCTGGATATAAAAAAGGCGATTTTAAAGAGTTATATGTAATGTGTGATAATGAAAAAATAGGCATGCCTTGTTTTGTATGTAGAATGGTTATTACAGAATTCTTTGATAAAAAGGACAGAATTACTTGCATGAATCCAAATGGGGATTTGGAAATTCACACAGTAGAAGAGTTATGCCCTTATCCATTTTCAGAAGAAGATTTAAAGTAGGTGAATTATGCATAGTGGTTTTGTAGGGTTAATTGGAAGACCAAATGTAGGAAAAAGTACACTTATAAATAGTATTGTTGGTAAGAAGGTAGCGATTACAACATCGAAACCACAGACAACTAGAAATATTATTCAAGGTATTTATAATGAAGAAGATACACAAATCGTGTTTATTGATACTCCAGGTATTCATAAGCCAAATCATAAACTAGGAGAATCCTTAAATAAACAAGCTTATTATAGTATGAACGATGCCGATGTATTGCTTTTTTTAGTAGATGTAAAAGAACCATTTGGAAAAGGAGATCAATTTGTTATTGATAAACTAAAAGAAGTAGAAAAGCCTGTTATATTAGTTCTTAATAAAATAGATAAGATTAGTAGAGAAGAAATATTAAAGAAAATCGTAGAGTATAAAGATTACTATGATTTTAAAGAAATTGTTCCTTTATCAGCTTTAAAAAAAGATAATATTAAAGAATTAATCAAAACATTAAAGAAATATTTGCCAGATGAAATTCGTTATTATGGAGAAGACGATGTAACCAACCGTTCTTTAGAGTTTATGATGGCAGAACTTGTTCGTGAGAAAGTAATGGATTTAACAAGTGAGGAAGTACCACATTCTCTAACTTGTGTAACGAATGCTGTAGAAGTAGGAAAAACAAGTTATACCATTTATATTGATATTATCGTAGATAGAGATTCTTTAAAGAAAATTGTAATTGGTAAACAAGGATCTATGATTAAGGAAATTGGAACTAGAGCTAGATATGATTTAGAAAAGTTACTTGGAAAGAATGTCTATTTAGAATTACGTGTAAAGACTGTTAAGAATTGGCGAGATAAAGAAAAGTATTTAGAAGAATACGGTTTTCATGATTTTGAGGAATAAAATAATCACTATTTGCTCATGATGGTAATAGGTGATAACATGAAAGATTTATTATGGCAATTATTTATGCATACAGGAAAAATTGAATATTATATGCGATACAAAGAAGAAGTGAGGAAAGATCGTAATGGAGAGGGATATTATAGTAGGAAAAATTTATAGACATATGAGCGGTAATTATTACCGTGTCATTTGTATTGCAAAAGATTCAGAAACTCCTAAAGGGGAAGAACCAAGACAGATGGTAGTATATGAATCTCTTGGAAAAGATCGTTTTTTTTGGGTAAGACCTTATGAGTTATTTCAAGAAAAAGTTGATAAGAAAAAATATCCTGACTGTGTTCAAGAGTATCGTTTTGAACTAGTTGATGATACCATTACGTTTAGGTGATTCATGGTTGAAGAAGTAGAAGGAATTGTCATTAGCGAAAAAGCCTATGGAGAAACTAGTAAAATTATTAATGTATTTACCAAAGAGTATGGTATTATAGGTATGATGGTAAAAGGGTGTAGGACATTAAAAAGTCCTTTACGAAGTGTTACAGATAAATTAAGTTATGGCAAATTTACAATCTATTATAAAAAAGATAAATTATCTATTTTATCAGAAGTAAATATTTTAAATCCTTTTAAAGAAATAAAAAAGGACATTGCTAAATTAAGTTATGCTAGTTTTTTATTAGATTTGTCGGAACAAGTCGTAAAACAAACTTCTTTTAGTACAGCTATTTATGGCTTATTAATAGAAAGCTTAATAAAAATAAATGAAAAATTTGACCCACTAGTAATTATGAATATTATAGAATTAAAGTATTTAGATTATTTAGGGGTATTACCTGTTTTAGATGGTTGTTCTGTCTGCTTTAAAAAAACAGATATTGTAACACTCTCTAGTGATAAGGGTGGCTATTTATGTTCTAGGTGTAGGACAAATGAACCTATTATTTCTAAAAAGGCAATTAAATTGATTCGAATGTACTATTATGTAGATATTAGTAAAATAGAAAAATTAGAAGTAAGTGAAGAAGTAAAAAGAGAAATAAATGAATTCTTAGATAGATACTATGATAGGTATACAGGCCTTTATTTAAAAAGTAAAAGTTTTATGAAAGAATTAGCGAAGTTTTCCTAATTCTTTTATTTTGACAAAAATTTATTTTTATAATAGAATAAACCGCAAGAAAAGGGGATTTTTATGAAAGCTACTGAAGATTTTTATAAAATTGGTGTTGATGTTTCATCAGGTAAAAAGCAATTTTTATCATTAGCTGATCTTCATTATGGTGTGTTACAGCAAATGTTTTATAAGGGAACCATGAAAAAGTTCTTTGATTATTTAATTAGGAATAATAAAGATGCTACTGCTATTTTGATACCTGGAGATTTGCTTTTTTATCTAACTTCGTTTCATGATAAAAAGTTTCTAGCAGCACTAATAGAGGACTTAAAAGATTTGGTAGATAAACTAGGAGCGCCTGTTTTCATTTCTTATGGAAACCATGATTTACCTTTAAATGAAGAAAAATTAAAAGAAGAAGAAAAACAAGAGTTAGATTTAGGTTATTATTTAGATAATCGTGGAAGTGGCATTTATGTGCTTGATAATGAGCAAGTAAAATTTCAGGATGTTGTTATTACAGGATTTTCTCCAAGAAGGGATGCCTATAGTCCGAATGCAATGCCATCTTGTTTAAAAAGTGTTAAAGAATGCTTTGATAAATGTAATTTTCACTTTTCAAAAGGAACTATTAATGTTTTAATGTCTCATGAAAATAAATTTTTTACGCATCCTTCTATTGTTTCAGAGTATGGAGATTTATATGATTATTTAACGTTTATTATCGGGGGACACTTACATGATGGTTACATGCCTATTTGGTTACAACAATTGTGCAAGGAAAGTATGAAAGATTATGGAATATGGGAAAAAGTTCCTCCGAAAATTAATATGTGTAGAGGAGCATTTAAAGTGTCTAAAGACTCTGTTAGTGATGTAATATTACCAAGACAAGAAGGGGTTTTCATAGAAAAAGAAAAGGGAGAATGCATTAGTATTGTTAATAGAGGAGTAGCGAAATATTCTTGGTTCTTACCTTCTAGACCAAGCTATACGAAAATAGAAGTAACAGGTAGTCTTTATATGGCAGAAGATGGAACTTATTGGACTAGCGAAGAAGATTATAAAAAATATGTACAGGAGACTAGTAAACAAAAAATAAACGTAAAAGGGTTTTAAAATTGTTTTCTATTTGTTAAAATGGATATAGAGGTAAATATGAAAGAGAAAATATTAATAGATTTAGATGATACTATTATCGTTGATTCATGGAAGGAATTGACAGAAGAATATTTAGGCGAGCCTATTGACCTAGATTCTTTAGAACCAGGAACTTATGTTAATTTTGGTTTAGAGACTCCAGAATTTATCAATTATTTTATAGAACATGATTTGTATGATTATGGGTATTTAGATGCCTATATAGTTGATTCTATTAAGAAATTATCAGAGCATTATGATGTTTATATTGCTTCTAGCTTTATTGCACCTGGAATGCCAGAGACAAATGCTATCTTTGCCAAAAGAAAAATGGACTTTTTACAAAAAAAATTTTCTTTTTTAGGAGATAGTAAGTTCTTGCTTGTGGCTTGTAAGAATATGATAGAGGTAGATATTTCTATTGGAGATAGCATGAGTGATCAAATAGGGAAGAAACAAAATTTCTTACTCACTCGTTATCATAATAAGCATATCTCTAATGAAGAATTATCAAAGAAAAATTCTATTCGAGTAAGCTCTTGGAAAGAACTTATGAGATACTTTGAAGAAAATAACATTTAAAAAGACTTGACTTCTATTTCATTTTGTAATAGAATTTAGTTATCAATGCAATGACGGGCTTGGCAACCTTGAGCAATATACCAAAGAGAGATTCTTCTAGAATAAGTAGGGTGGAACCGCGGATATCTATTCGTCCCTATATTTATTCTAGGAGTTTTTTTATTATTAGGAGGTTAGTTATGAAAAAAGAAACAATTACAAAAGCATTAGAGAAAACACCTCTTTCAGCAATAATTACTTGTAGACCAGAAGATGAAAGAGGAAATCCTAAAGTAGAATTATCTATTCAATATCGCTATTCTAAAAAGGCAGTTCCTTCAAATATTCCAGAGGAAAGGAAAAAAGGATTAGAGGCTTTGTTCTATAAAAATCCTAGAAAAGCAATTGATGAAATTATTCAATATCGTTTTTTAGATAGAGAAATAACAGGCTTTTATGAGGGAGCTGCTTCTATTATTTTACCTACCAAATACCATCAATTTTATACAAGATGTACATCTTTTGAAACTAGTGGCTATCAAGTTTATTTTAATGATTTTGCTATTCCAGTTTTTAAAAGTACTATTTTAAAATTAGATGAAAGAAGTAAAAGGGATAGTTTTCAATTTTTAAAAAGAAAAATAGAGAATGGGGATTCACAACATTTACATTTATCGTTATCAGAAGGCTATGCTAATACAAGAAGTCGAATGTGTATGCAACTAAAGAATAAAGAAAAACACGCAGTTGACCCTGAAAATTCTCTTTATTACTATATCAATTTTAGGGAAGATGGGACATTAGATGAGGTTGATTTAGAAAACGTTTTAAATTTAATTGAAGTGTTTGTTAGAACTTATGGAAGATTTGGAATGGTTCATACATCAGACAAAGGCTGTGTTGGCTATAATGTTGGAAGTTTAAAAGTATCAGGAATTGATAAGGTTCCTGAAATGTATCAAAAAGTATATTCATTAAGAAAGAGGGAGGAATAGTTTATGGAAAAATTAACAATGGATAAATTAGTAAATGTATGTAAAACATACGGATTTATATTTCAAGGAAGTGAGATATATGGAGGACTTGCTAATACTTGGGATTATGGTCCATTAGGAAGTAGACTTAAAAACAATATTAAGGATGCTTGGAGAAAGAGATTTGTGCAAGAAAGACCAAATGCTTATGAAGTAGATGCAGCAATCTTAATGCATCCTAGAGTTTGGGAGGCAAGTGGACATGTGGCTAGCTTCTCTGATCCACTAATTGATTGTAAACATTGTAAAGTAAGACATAGAGCAGATAATTTAATTGATGACTTTGATGAAAATGCACATGCTGATGGTATGACACAAGATGAAATGATATCTTATATCAAGGAACACAAAGTGCCATGTCCAAAATGTGGAGCTAGTGATTATACAGATATTCGTCAATTCAATTTAATGTTTGAAACGCATCGTGGAGTTACAGAAGATGGAAAAAATAAAGTATATCTACGACCAGAAAATGCGCAAGGTGAGTATGTGAATTTCTTAAACGTAGGTCGTTCTATGAGAGCTAAATTACCATTTAGTATTGGACAAATTGGTAAAGCTTTTAGAAATGAAATTACACCAGGTAACTTTACTTTTAGAACGATAGAGTTTGAACAAATGGAATATCAAACTTTCTGTAAAGAGGGGACTGACAGTGAGTTATATGCCTATTTTAAAGAATATGCAAAAAAGTTTTTTATGGATTTAGGTATTCCAGAAGATAAATTAAGATATCATGACCATGAAAAGCTTGCTCACTATGCAAAAGAAGCCTGTGATATTGAATATAAATTCTGTTTTGGTTGGGGAGAAGTGAATGGTACTCACAACCGTACAGACTATGATTTAGGAAGACATCAAGAATATTCAGGTGTTTCACAAGAGTACTTAGACCCAGAAACAAATGAAAAATATATTCCTTATATCATTGAATCTACAGTAGGATGTGACAGAACTGTATTAGCTATATTAGATAATGCTTATGAAGAAGAGACTTTAGAAAATGGAGAAACTAGAGAAGTAATGCATCTTCATCCTGCTTTGGCGCCTTATAAAGTAGCTGTTTTACCACTTAATAAGAAGTATCATGGAGAAAAAGCTAATGAAGTATATATGAATTTATCTAAGAAGTTTATGACAGCTTATGATGAGACTGCTTCTATTGGTAAGCGCTATAGAAGACAGGATATTGCTGGAACACCTTTCTGTGTAACTATTGATGATGAAACAATAAATAATAATACTGTTACAGTAAGAAATAGAGATACGATGGAACAAGATACTATCTCTTTAGAGGAATTAGTAGATTATATTTCTAAGAAAGTGGAATTATAAAAAAGAACCTTATAGGTTCTTTTTGATTTTATTAACTAAATTTTGTTGTTCTTCTTTTGAACTACCTTTCCAAAGAATTTCAAAAAATACTCCTAAGCCAGGTAATGTTACTTCATCATGGTCTTGAACTGCTTCTTCAATGGAATTACTAATTTCAGAGATGTCTGATTCTTTAAAATTTGAAATAATACTTTTTCTAATATCTATATTCATAAATTATCCTTTCTAAGGATAGTATGAATAAATTCTTAAGAATTATAACATGTAATAGTTAGAATCACTATATTTGTTGGTAATAGATGGATTTGCTTTGCCTTCTAATTTGCTAATACGACTATCTAACATGTTAATTTGTTGTTGCATATTATTCATTTGCTGTTCTACATTATTATAAGCGTTTGTAACTGTATTTTGCGAATAACTTGGTGCTGCAGAATAACTTGGACTTGAATACATCATTGTTGGTGGTTGCGGTGGCATCATCATTGGCATACTCACCCCATAAACAGGCATATTGTTCATACCTCCAGAACAATTTCTATCTTTTTTCATAATTCCCTCCTAGTCTAATTCATTATATGTAAGTAATAAAAATTAGTGCCTAAATTGTCTTTTTGGGAAATAGAAAAAATGTGATATAATGGAAACGGTGGTAATATGCGACTTAGAAATGTAAAAGGAGCAAGTGAAAAAATAGAAAATTCTCCTTATGTAATTTTAGATTATTTAGAATATCGTGGGAAATATAGTAGTCTTTTTTCTAATAATTATCCTATTCATATTGAAATAGGGATGGGAAAGGGTTCCTTTATTATAGAGATGGCCAAGAGAAACCCCAATATTAATTTTATAGGGATTGAAAAATTTGATAGTGTTATTGTGCGTGCTATTGAAAAGGTAGAAGAAGAAAGTATCCCTAATTTGCGTTTTATTAGAGCAGATGCTGAACATATACAAGAATTCTTTGATAGAGAAGTAGATACTATTTATTTAAATTTTTCAGATCCATGGCCTAAAAAAAGACATGCTCATCGTAGATTATCTAGTACTACCTTTTTAAAAAAGTATGATTCTATCTTTAAAAGCGATAAAAAGATTGTTATGAAAACAGATAATCGACATCTTTTTGAATTTTCTTTGGTAGAATTTGTAGAGTACGGATATCATATTCAAAATTTGTGTTTAGATATTTATGATGAAAATATGGAAAATAATGTTCCAACTGAGTATGAGATAAGGTTTCATAACTTAGGATTTCCAATCTATAGAATAGAAGTTTGGAAAGAAATAGAGAAAAAATAGAAAATGCTAGAAATTGTGAGATGTTTTTGGTATAATGAAATATAGAGGTGGGGTATGAAAAGAATATTGACCTTTCTTCTCATCCTTTTGGTAACAGGTTGTACTGTTGTTAGAATCGATACAACGAACTTAGATACGATTGTAGATGTAGTATTATCTAAGGATAATATTTTGTATAATCGTGTTGGGAAGGGTTATAAGTATTATGTTCCAAAAGGAGTTACCTATATTGATACAGATGATTTAAATGATAAATTGTATTCCAATGGAAACTACTATTATTTATATGTGGATGCAATTAGTTATTACAACAATAAAACGGTAGACTATCAAGAGAAAGAAGATATTTATTATTCTAGAAAGATATCAACAGAGGATGGATTTAAATGGTCTGGTTATATAGAAATTGAAAAAAAAGGCGATTTATACTATGTAGAATTTGTATATAATCATGCGAAGATAGAAACAGCAGTTAGTAAAGATTCCTTGAATGATGTAATACTTAATTCTGCTTATATTTTATCTACCATTCAATTTAATTCAGATGTAATTAGTTTGATGTTGGATGATGAGTACTTTACTAACAAAGAAGAAAAATATGAAGTATTTGCAAAGAGTAAAGAAAATAGTGATACCTTTTTGCAAGTATATGATGATGATTAAAAAAGGAAAAGGTGGATTATGGGATTAGTAGATAAATTAAAAAACATTTTCACAGAAGAAGTAACTGAGGAAGAAGAAGAGGAAATAAAAGTAGAGCAGATAAAGAAAGAAGTTAGAAGTGTTCCAATTGAATCTCCAAGTGTTGAAAGAAGAGAGAAAAAAGTAACGAGAACGGAAAAGAGGAGAGTTCCTGTAGAAGATGACTTATTAGGGGAAGAGGAACAAGTAATTGAGGAAGAAAAGACGAAAAGCCCAGTTTTCTTTACAGATAGGGATTTTGAAGATTTAGTTGCTCCTAAGAAATCAAGAGAAAAAGTGAAAGCTGAAAAAGCAGTAGAACCTCCTAAAAAAGAGGAATCTCCAAAACCATATGGTGGCACTTACAATAGTACTACTATCATTCATAAGGAGAAACAGAATTTTAAACCAACTCCAATTATTTCTCCAGTCTATGGTGTTTTAGATAAAAATTATCATAAAGAAGATATTATTGATAAGAATGAAGAAATTTCTAAAGATTCGGCAGACGGTCTTAGTGTAGATACGATTCGAAATAAGGCTTATGGCACATTAGAGGATGATTTAGAAGATACAATGGTAAAGCCAACTCCTAAAAAGGTTGAGAAAGAAATAGAGGAAGATGTTGATTTATTTGATGAATTAGAGCAATCAGCGTCTTTGAAGGAAGAAAAAACAACAAAAGCTGGAAAAGATGTTCGCAAGTTAGAAGAAATTACAATGGATTTAACAAAGGAACTAGATAATCTCTTACTAAAAAAGGAAAAAGAGAAAGAAGAACGTGTGAAGGAACAAGTCTCAAATGAAAAAGAAGAGAAGGAAGAGGAATCTTTACCAGAGAGTGATTTGTTCAACTTGATCGATTCAATGTATGATGAAGGAGAAGACGAATAATGACGATAGAATTAGAAGAAATGTTACCAGTTGTTCTTTATTTGGCTTTAATAATTTTTGTCATAGCACTTATAGTGTTAGTCATAAAATTAATTAAAACACTAGGGAAAGTAGATAAAGTGCTAGATGATGTTAACAGTAAAATGACTAGAGTAGATGGATTATTTGATGTGATAGACAGAGTAACAGATTATGCAACTAGTGTCAGTGATAAAATGATTAGTGGAATATCTAATGCTATTCATTTTGTATTTGGAAAATTAAAGAAAGGAAATGATAGAGATGAGTAAAGAGAAAAAGAAAAAAAGTGGCTTAGGAAAATTTATTGCAGGAGTGGCTATTGGAACAGGAATTGGAGTTTTATTTGCTCCTAAAAAAGGAAGCGAAACAAGAGCTGAATTGAAAGAAAAAATGCAAGATCTTTATAAAAAAGCAAAAGAATTAGATATGGAAGATGTGAAAGAAAATATCGAAATTAAAATAGCTGAAATTAAAGCTAGTATTGAGGATTTAGATAAAGAGAAAGTAATCGCTATTGCAAAATCTAAAGCTAAGAAACTTCAAGATATGTGTGAGGAACTAGTAGATTATGTAGTGGAAAAAGGCACTCCAGTAATGGAGAAAACTGCTACTGCTGTTCGTGATAAAACAAATGAAGTATGTAAAGAAGTATTAGATAAATTAAAGAAAAAAGAGAAAGAGGCTGTAACAGAAGGTGAATAAGTTTCCTTCTTTTTTTGTGTAAACAAAGAATTTATATAAGATAGAAAAATTTTACTATCTTATAAAAATATAGTATAATAGAATACGTGAGGTGGATTATGGAAAAGTTTTTAACTTTTTTTAAAAAGCATAAAAAAAAGATTATTATTTTAGTAGTAATACTAATTGTATTTTTAATTTGTTTTCTAGTGCTTCATCAGTTATTAGCATATTTAAATCCAAATACAAAAGAGAGTGTTTATGGGGATAGATGTGATCTTACAGAGAGTATTATGATTACAGATGATAGAAAGACAGCCGTAAAAGAAGCCATAGAGTCTTATGAAGGTATGAAGTTATCAATGGTTGATGTTAAATGCAATTTAATTGATATTGTTGTAAATGCAGAGGATAGTGTTGATGAGAAAAAAGTAAAAGAGATGTCTGACAAGTTAATTGAAGCATTCTCTACTGAAGAATTAAAATATTATGATTTAGAGTTAATGGTTAATTGGCCAAATGACCCAGAAAAAGCAATGATGGGAACAAAACACAAAATGATTAATGGAGATTCAAAAGAACGTTTTGTGTGGTAGTTAGGAGAACATATGAAAAAGAAAATATTCGCGGTTTTAGCTATTATCGTAGTAATAGCAGGATTAGTTGGAGGATATTTCTATTTTAAAGGTAGAAATACAGATGCATTCACAACAGAAGAACAAAGATGGATTGATTCTAATAAAAATCATGTTATAGATATTTCTATTCCAAGAAATATAGCAGGATTTACTTATATGGGAAAAGGAGTTTTTTTTGACTTTATTGGAGATTTAGAAAAACGTACAGGACTTAGTTTCAATAAAGTTCCTTATGATGTCTTTGATGATGTTAGTAGTAGGGAGTATGCTATTGAAGTAGTTGATTCTGTTGGTGATAATCAAATCTTTGTTATGAAAGATAATTATATTATTGTATCAAAGAAAAATGATTTATATACAGTTCCAAGTGAAATCAAAGAATTAAAGGTTGGAGTTGTACTAGATCAAAGAGAAGAAGCAGAGAAACATTTAGAAGGTGCGCAAATTGAGTTTGTAGAATATGAAACAGAAGAGGACATGAATACAGCTTTTACAGCAGAAGATTCTACTTTGGATGCTGTAATTGGTCTTAGAAGCCTTTACTTAGATGATATTTTAAAAGATAATTTGCATGTTGCTTATCATATGATTGATATGACTAAAGACTATGTTATTACTTTAAATGGAGATGAAACTTTAAATAGTATTGTAAAAAAAACCTATTCTACTTGGAAAAATACAAAGTTTGAATTGTCTTATAATGAAAATTTATTAGATACTTTCTACGAATATAAAGGCGTAACAGAGAAAGAAAGAACGACTCTTAGAGAAAAATCTTATGTTTATGCCTTTAATGAAAATGGAGCATATGATCAGGAAAAAAATAGTAAATTACAAGGAGTAAATTACCAAATCGTTAAATCATTTGCTGAATTTGCTAATATTGATATGGAATATTCTAAAGCCTATGTGAATAAAGAAGCTTTGATAGAAGCTTTTAATGAGGGAAAGGTAGACTTTTGCTTTCGTAATGATGTAAACGAGCTAACAGTAGACCACTATAATACAGTGGCTCCAATTACTGCTAATATTGCTATTTTATCTCATGTTGCAAAATCTAAGCCTATCACTTCTATTTATTCTTTAGCAGAGGACACTGTTTTAGTAGTAAAGGGAACGAAAATAGAAGATTATCTAGTAAGAAATGGAATAGAGGTAGAAGCTTATGATTCTATTAATGACTTACTAAAAAAAGTAACGAAAGATAGTATCTTAGCGCTTGATTTAGAAAATTATGAATATTATAAAGCGTCTTCTTTATCAAAATTTAAGATTAATTATTTATTTTCTTTAAACGATAATTATGGATATAGTGTAAATGGTAGTGATAAACTGTTTGGACAATTATTTGATTTCTATTTGCAATATATGCCAGTTCAAGATATTATTCATGTAGGATATAAATCTATTTATGTGACAGAAGATACACGTATCTATTATTGGATTGCTATTATTGTTTTATTGTTCTTAGTAATTATTCAACTTCTTTACAATGCTAAAAGGGTAGTTGCAGCATTCAAGAAAAGACGTAAGAAAACATTTACGAAGAACGAAAAAATTCGTTATATAGATTCTTTAACTTCACTAAAAAATCGTGCTTACTTAAATGATTCTATAGAGAAGTGGGATAGTTCTGAAATTTATCCTCAAATGATTGTTATTGTGGATTTAAATAATATCGCTTATATTAATGATAATTTTGGTCATGAGGAAGGCGATAGAGTAATTACAGAGGCTGCCAATATTTTGATTAAAACGCAGATGCCTCGTTCAGAAATTATTCGTACTGATGGAAATGAATTCTTAGTTTATTTGGTAGGATATGAGGAAAAAGAAATTAGTTCTTATGCACGTAAGTTAAATAAAGAATTTAAAGATTTAAGTCATGGTTTTGGTGCGGCAATAGGTTCAAGCACTATTAATGATGCTTTAAAAACAATTGATGATGCTATTAACGAAGCTACATTAGATATGAAAAATAATAAAGAAGCTATGAATTCAGAAGAAAAGTAGTACTTAGTACTACTTTTTTTATAAAAAAACCAAATGATTAATCATTTGGTTTATATTCTACGATATCATCAAGGGTACAATCAAAATAGTCACATAATCTAGCAAATACCATAACATCCATCTTAGTTACTTCTCCACGAATAATTCTTTGCAAAACTTTAAAATCTGTATTTGTCTCTTTCATCAATTTATTCTTACTAATATTATCTGCAGATAATAAATCATCTAGTTTAAAAAGATAATATCCATTTTCCATATTAATTCTTACCATATGACATCGCCCTTACAGAATTATCATAACAATTTTGTTGTTCGCTTGACTATTGGCTGTATAACCATTATAATGGAGAAGAGGTGCTAAAAAATGAATATAATACATGAATATGTAGCAAAAGTACATGAGTTAGTAGAAGTACCAAGAAATGAACTAAGAGAGAAAGTTTACATGGAAAATCAAGTAGAATATAGAGATTTATTGGAAAAATTCGAGCGTGAATATTTTGAGAAATGTTTAAAAATAGAAGAAATGTTAGAGGATGAGTTTGCAGAATTAGAACTTAGAAAAAAAGAGAGATCTTCCTAGTTTTATCTTGAAAATCAAACCTTTGTTTGCTATAATGAGTTTGGTGATAGCATGAAAGTAGAAGAAATCAAACATTTAAAATCTGGAAAATACAAAGTAAAAATAGATGGAAAAACACTAACTACTTATGATGATGTTATTTTAGATAATCATTTGCTATATCAAAAGGAAATTGAAGAAGAAGAGTTTGAAAAAATATTACAAGATAATGTTCAAGCAGAAAGTTATCATAAAGCCTTAAATTATGCTCTTAGGAAAATAAGAAGTATTTATGAAATGAGAAAATACTTAGAAAAATTAAATATAGAAAAAAAAGAAATAGAAGATACTATTCGTCATCTTGAACGAATTGGTGTATTATCAGATAAAGCTTATGTGAAAGCATATGTATCAGACAGTTTATATTTAAGTAATGATGGGCCACATAAAATTAAGGAAGCTTTAATGAATCAAGATATTAATGAGGATTTTATTTTTGAAGAACTAGACAAAATTGATGTTCACTATGTAGAAGAAAAACTAGCAAAATTAATTCATAAGAAACTTTCCCGAGATCATAAACACTCTAGTTATCAATTAAAACAGAAAATTGTTTTAGATATGGTAAATTTAGGATATGATAGAGATATGATTTTAGAAATTCTTTCTGGAGTAACTTTAACAGATGATGATAAATTAGAAAAAGAATATGAAAAGCTTCGTCATAAGTTAGAAAGAAAGTATACTGGGATAGAGCTATTTAGAAAGATTCAGGAAAAACTTTATAGTAAAGGATTTGATATTCATGATATTCAAATCTTTATAGACAAAAAAAAATCAGAAGAACTCTGATTTTTTATTTATTTGATGAAGAACTTTCTTTACTAGCTTCCTTTAATTGATCTAAGAACTCTTTATAATCACTATCAATATCGCTATCATTAATAGTCATTTTATATTTTTCTCTTAATTTTTTCATAGCATTATATTGAGCTAGGCTATCATTATCCATTTTATTAGCTGTAATAGCATCCATAATATCTTCTTTAGAATCTTCAAGAGAAGGTTTATCTGATCTAGATTTTCTTAAAATAACATGGTATCCATAAGTTGTTTTTACTGGAGTAGCTGTATATTCTCCGTCTTTTAACTTTTCAGAAGCTTCCCAGAATTCACTAACTACTGTACCAGACATGAAATTCTCAATAAGACCTCCAGTGTTATAAGTGCCATCATCAGAATATTCTTTAGCAAGCTCTACAAACTTGTCATCAAGTTTATCCTTGTCAGTTTTCTTTAATTCTTCAATAACTTTTTTAGCAGTTTCTAAAGCTTTTTCTCCATTTTTATCACTTTCTTCAATTTTGATTAAGATATGACGAACTGTTAATCTCTCTGAGTAGTTATCATTATAATATTTTTCAATATCTTCATCAGTGATAGAAGATTTTATTTGTTTTTCAATTGCTAAGTTAATTTTTTCATTCTTAATAAGATAGTCCTCTAATTCTTTCTCAGTAGTAACACCACTTAATCCATAGTAAGCTAGAAGAACTTCTAATTCAACGTTAGATGCTTCAGCCATTGCTACATATTGTTCTACTGTTTTTTTTACTTGTTCAGTCATTTCCTCTGTTGTTTCAATTTCTTTATCAGCAATATAGAAATCAATCATATTGATTAGTTCTGTATATCCATAAGAAGTTTTCATCTTTTGATATAACTCATCTACTGTAAAGTCCTTTCCATCAATTGAAGCGATTATTTCTTCACCATTTTTTGTTTTTGGTGCTGTTTTGCCACAAGCTGTTGTAACAACTAATAATAAACAACAAGACAAAACCATTAATTTGTTTTTCATAATTTCTCCTTTCAAATGTACTTAATTTTGTAACGTACAAACATATCATATCAAATCCAAATATAAAATTCAACGATTTCGGTCACATCTTCACAAAATATTCATAAAATAACTGTGAAAAGACAAAAAGGAGGAATGATTTTATGTGTTGTAATTCTGGAGTATCTTCTGCTGCAATCGTACTTGTATTATTTATTCTTTTAATTATTATACTTGGAGCTTGGATTTAAGGAGGTTCTTATGGCTTGTGGAGATTCATGTAAATCACAAGAAACAGTGACTCAAAAAACATGTTGCAGAAGTAACAATGGATATGTAATTATTATCGTTCTTTACATATTACTTGCAATTATCATTGGGTCATGTTTATTCTAAAAGAGGGTAACCTCTTTTTTTGACATAATTTCTTTACATTTTTTTGTAAAATGGCTTCAAAGTACTAGACAAAATGGTAAGTTTGAGGGTATAATAGTGGTACACAGTGGTTGAAAGTGGTTAAAAGTGGGGTGATTTTTATGTTTATGGGTGAGTATCGTCATTCCATAGATGATAAAGGTCGATTGATTATTCCTTCTAGAGTAAGAGAAGATTTGGGTGGTCAATTTATTGTTACAAGAGGGCTTGAAGGATGTTTATTTATTTATCCTAAGAGTGAGTGGGATAGTATCATTCAAAAGTATAAACAATTACCCGATACAAAAGACCGCCGTTATTTCATGAGAATATTTTTATCAGGAGCAACTGTATGTGAACTTGATAAGCAGGGAAGAGTAAATATTCCTGCTCCATTAGTAGAATATGCGAGATTAGAAAAAGACTGCATTATTATTGGTGTAGATGATAGACTGGAAGTATGGAGTAAAGACCGCTGGGACGGATTCATTGATGAAAATGAATCAAACTTATCAGAGATTGCTGATAACTTATTTGCAAGTAGTTTAAATAATTAGGAGGGTTTATGCATAAGAGTGTTTTACTAGAAGAATGTATCCAGTATTTAAACATACAAGAGGATAATCAAATTGTAGATTGCACATTAGGTTATGGCGGACATAGCAGCGAGGTTTTAAAAAGAATAAAAAGGGGCTTCCTCTTTGCCTTTGATCAAGATAAAGAAGCGATTGAAAATAGTAAAAAACGTTTAGAAGGGGTAGCCAATAATTTTGAAATTATTGAATCAAATTTCTGTCATCTAAAGGAAGAATTAGAAAAAAGAAATATTTCCAAAGTGAATGGAATTCTATATGATTTAGGTGTTTCTAGTCCACAGTTAGATGAGGGAGAGCGAGGATTTAGTTTTCATCAGGATGCAACATTAGATATGAGAATGGATCAAAATCAATTCTTAACAGCACATGAGGTTGTGAATCATTATGATTATGATACCCTAGTAGATATCTTTAGGAGATATGGAGAAGAGAAGTATGCGAATAGTATTGCTAGAGGAATTATTGATTCTAGACCTATTGATACTACCTTAGAACTAGTAGAAGTAATCAAAAATAATGTTCCTGAGAAGTATCGAAGGGAAAAGCATCCAGCGCGAAAAGTATTCCAAGCAATCCGAATTGAAGTAAATAATGAATTAGAAGTGTTTGAAGATAGTTTAAGACAAGCTCTAGAAATGATTGATGTAGGTGGAAGGATTTGTGTGATAACGTTCCATTCTCTAGAGGATAAAATTTGTAAAGAGATTTTTAAAGAAGTTTCTGAAGTTGATCCAGCTTTAAAGAATTTACCTGTGATACCTGATGAATACCTCCCTAACTATAAGGTAATAAAAACGGTATCTCCAAGCATGGAAGAAATTAATACAAATCCTAGAGCTAGGAGTGCAAAATTAAGAGTAATAGAAAGAATAGGTTGATATTTATGAAGAAAAAACAAAAAAATAGTAAATTTTCAAAGAAAGAAAAATTGATATATACAATAGGATTATTCTCATTTGTTGCTCTATTTGCGAGTGAGATATTTTTTGGTACTCAAATTAGTAATATGAAAATGAATATTGAAAAAATTAACTATCAAATTGAAAGTCAAGAGAAAAAGAATGAATCTTTAACAATGCAAGTAAATGAACTTACTTCTTATGAAAATGTAAGTGGAGTTATTAAAGATTTAGGACTTGCTTATAATAATGAAAACATTGTTGTTATAAATAAATGAAATATGCTATAATATTTATGGTGATAATATGAAGAGAGATAATGATACAGTTGTTAAAAATTGGCGACAGCCAAAGTATGTTCTGCTAGTATTTCTCTTTTTTATTTTGGTGTTAATAGTTGCTTTTTCTTATCTTTCTTTATCTAGTAAAGTATTTAGTTTAGATTTAAAAGAATTTGCAAATCGAAGAATAACAGTAAAAAGAGAGCTAGTAGCAAAAAGAGGTACTATCTATGATAGTGAAGGAAATATTTTAGCTATTAATGTAGCATCTTATAAATTAATTGCTTATTTGGATTCTACTAGAACTACTGATGAATCTAATCCAAATCATGTGGTGGATAAAGTAAGCACTGCAAAAGCTTTATCAGAAACGTTAAATGCTCCTTATGAGTACATATTAGAAAGACTTGAAAAGGAAGGCGTTTATCAAGTAGAATTTGGTTCTTATGGTTCTAGACTTACAGAATTACAAAAACTTGCTATAGAGGAATTAGAACTTCCAGGAATTGATTTTATCGAATCTAGTAAGAGATTTTATCCTAATGGCTCTTTTGCTTCCTTTACAGTAGGGTATGCAAAAGTAGATGAAGATGAAAATATTGTTGGTGAGCTAGGAATTGAAAGCGGATATAATGATATTTTAAAGGGTACCAATGGTTCTTTAACATATCAGAAAGATTTATCTGGATTTCAAATACCAGATACTCCAGAGCAGAGAATAGATGCTATAGATGGTAGTGATATTTATTTAACTATAGATGCGAATATTCAAAGATTTTTAGAAACAGCTGTAAGGGAATCTGTAGAGGAGCATACTCCAGAATGGATGATTATGGTGGCTGCAGATCCTAAGACAGGCGAAATTTTAGGTGTAGCAACTAGTCCTTCTTTTGATCCAAATAATCTTCCAAAAGATATGTCCTATCAAAATCCTTTAATTTCTTATGAGTATGAACCTGGTTCTGTTATGAAAACTTATACTTATTTATGTGCAATTGATACAGGAAATTATGATGGAGAAAAAACGTATCAATCTGGTTCTTATAAAATAGGAAATGTAACGATTCATGATTGGCGTAAAGCAGGATGGGGAAAGATTAGTTATGATGTTGGATATCAATACTCTAGTAATGTAGGATCTATTAATGTTGCGAAAGACTATTTATCAGCTGGTAAGTTAAAAGAATGCTTACAAAGTTATGGTTTTGGTTCTAAAACGGGAATTGAGTTAAGTGGGGAAGCTAGTGGCTCTCTTAACTTTAATGGTAAAATTGAGGTAGATTGGTTATCTCCTAGCTATGGACAAGGTTTTTCAACAACCGCTATCCAACAAGTTCAAGCTTTAACTATCCTTGCTAATGATGGGGTAATGGTAAAACCATATATCATTAAGAAAATTGTGAATAATAATACTGGTGAAGTCATTGAAACAAAAGTAGAAAAAACAGGACAAATTGTAAAGAAAGAAACAGTTGCTTACATGAAAGAATTGATGTATGGAGCAGTTAATAATAATTGGGCACCAGGGTATACTTATTCTGTTAAAGGATTTGATGTTATTGGAAAAACGGGTACTGCTCAAATTTATGAAAATGGACACTATTTAACGGGAGATAATAACTATTTAATCTCATTTGCTGGAATGTATCCAAAAGATGATCCACAAATTATTATTTATGCTGCCATGAAAAAGCCAAAAGATTATCGTAGTAAGACTTTAGCACCAGCTGTTAAAAGCGTTATTCAAAATATTGCTAAATATAAAAATATCAATACTGCAGCACCAATAGAGACAACTATTCAAACTTACAATATGACTTCTTATTTGAATGCAGATACAGCTAAGGTAGAGAAATCTTTGAAACAAGAAGGTTTGAATGTTATTGTTATTGGGGATGGAGAAACTATTGTAAATCAATATCCAAGTAAAGGAAGTAATATAGTGACAGGTGATAAAGTTTTCTTAGTTACAAATGGAGCTAAAAGACAATTAGAAAGTGTTGTTGGATGGTCTAAAAATGATTTTGTAACTTATATGGACTTATTAGATGTTCCATATGAATTAAATGGTTATGGGTATATTAAAGAGCAAAGTATAAAAGCTGGAACAGAAATAAATGATGAAATTGTAGTACAAGTGACTTTGAATAATAAATATAATTTAGATTAGTAGATATTACAAAAATTTTCTAAATGGATACTTTTTAGAATATAGTATACAGTAGTGAAACTATTGGGGGTATCTAATATGAAGGAGCAATGGAAAATATATAAGCGAGAGTTAAATGAAGCTTGGGAAAGTTTAAGAACAAAAGGAAAAAGAAAAACGCAAATTCCAAATATTCTTACTTCCTTAAGGTTATTTGCTCCTGTCTTTATATTACCTGCTTCTTTTTTTGAAGATATTCCATTAGTTTTATTTTTTGTTGGCATTTTTTCAATAACAGATATGCTAGATGGCTTTATTGCTCGTACTTTTCATTTTACTAGCGAATTAGGAAAAGATTTAGATGCCTTTTGTGACAAAGTTTTTGCAGGGACACTACTTTTAGCAGCTAGTTTTCTAAATCCCATTATGGTAATGAGTCTCTTTTTAGAAATTGTTATTGCTAGTATCAATGTATATGCACAAATAAAAGGAAGAAATCCAAAGTCATTATCTATAGGAAAAGTAAAAACGTTTTTCTTATTTCCGTTGCTTGGGCTTTCATTAGTTAATGGTAGTAAGATATTAGAAAAATTTTTTAAAATTCTGTTTGGAATAACTATTATCTTACAGTTATGGACAGTATGTGCCTATAGAAAAAAATATCAGGTAGTAGGGCGTTCTTGCGAAGAAAGTAATGTACTATTAGAGGAAAGCTAGGGATAAAAGTAGAAAAATAGGGGAGGAAAACCTCTTTTTTTTCATAATCTAGAAAAATATGATAAAATAGTATTAGGATGTGAGGATATGAAAGAACCATTTTTTTATCGTGTAGTAAGGCCACTCATTAACGTTCTTTTTAAAATGTGTTATCGTCCAACCATTATAGGGAAAAGTTTTATTCCAAAAGAAGGACGCATTGTACTTGCAGGTAATCATACAAGCAATCTTGACTGTTTATTACTGATTGTTTCTACAAAAAGAACGATTCACTTTTTAGCTAAAGATTCTCTTATGAAAGGGTTGAAAGGAAAAATATTTAAAGGAATGGGAATTATTCCTGTAGATCGTAGTAAGAAAGACCCAAAATCTTTAAATCAGGCAATAGAAATACTAAAAAGTAATAAAGTAATTGGAATATTTCCAGAAGGTACCATTAATAGAACAGAAGAGATTACGATGCCATTTAAATATGGCGCTGTAAAGATGGCAAGTGCAACACATTCTAATATTGTCCCATTTGTCATTACTGGATCATATCATCTTTTTAGAAAACATATTCGAATAGAATTTTTAGAACCTTATTCAATTGGAACGGATTTGGAAGAGGAAAATAGAAAATTACAAGAAAAAGTATCTTTTGCATTAGCGAAAACTAAGGAGGATTTATGAGCATATTAGATAAATTTTTTAAGAAGAAACCATGGGAAAAATATTACACTAAAGAAGAACTTCAAATGAAAATACCAGATATCTCTATGTATGAATTATTAGTGGAGTGTTCTAAGAAGTATGAAAAAGAAACCGCAATTGATTATTTTGGGAAGACTATTTCTTATCGCCATCTGATAGAATTAATTGATAAATGTGCAAGAGCATTTGAAGTTGAAAATGTTCAGGTGGGAGATGTAGTAACCATTTGTATGCCAAATACACCAGAAGCTTTGATTTGTGTCTATGCTTTAAATAAAATAGGTGCTATTGCAAATATGATTCATCCATTATCAGGGGAAGAGGAAATTAAACACTATTTAGTAAGTACAAATAGTAAAATGCTAGTAATGATTGATATTTGTTATGTCAAAGTAAAAAATATTATAAATGGCACAAATGTGAAAAAGACAATTGTAGTATCTGCGAAAGATTCTATGCCATTTTTTATGAGTGTGGGATATACTTTTACGCAAGGATATAAAATAAAAAAGCCAAGACCAGGAGATACTTATATTTACTGGAATGAATTTTTGCTTAGAAGTTATCGAAAAGCGAAAAATCCTGGTGTTAGAAGAGGCAAAGAAGATGCTGCTATTATTCTACATAGTGGAGGTACTACAGGAAACCCTAAAGGAATATTATTATCTAATGGTAATTTTAATGCTTTAGCGCTACAAGCAAGGGTTGTATTTAAAAATATTGGGCCAAGAGATGGAGTACTTGTAATCATGCCAAATTTCCATGGATTTGGACTAGGAGTTTCTATGCATGCTGCTTTAGGATTAGGAGCAAAACTTATTTTAATTCCTCAATTTAGTGCAAAGACATTTGATAAGTTAATTACCAAAAATAGGCCTAGTGCTATTATGGGCGTGCCTACTTTATTTGAAGGATTGCTTGGCAATAGTCGTATGGAGAAGGTAGATTTATCTTATATCAAATATATGATTAGTGGTGGAGACACATTAAGCCCTTCTCTTACAAAGAGATTGAATAAATTTTTGAAGAGACATAATGCTAATGTAAAAGTATTACAAGGATATGGTATGACAGAAGCCTTAGCCGCTATTTCTTTATCCTATGGAAAAGGGTATAAAGCAGGTAGTATTGGAATTCCATTTCCAGGCAATGATTTTAAAATTGTAATACCAGGTACAAGGGAAGAGGTCCCTCTTGGGGAAACTGGAGAAATCTGTGTATCAGGTCCTACTGTTATGATGGGATATTTAAATAATAATAAAGAGACTAATGAAGTTTTACAAATCCATAAGGACAAGAAGTTATGGTTACATACTGGAGATGGAGGACATATGGATGAGGATGGAATTCTTTATTTTGATCAAAGATTGAAAAGAATGATAGTTTCCTCTGGCTATAATTTATATCCATCTCACATGGAAGAGATTATTGAACAACATCCAGCTGTTTTAAAATGTACAGTGATTGGTATTCCTCATAAATATAAAGTACAAGTTGCAAAAGCTTATATTGTATTAGAAGAAGGATATAAGGATTCCTGGTCAGTTAAGAAAAGTATTAAAGAACATTGTGAAAAGAATCTAGCTACTTACTCTTTACCGTATGAATATGAATTCCGTAAATCGTTGCCTACCACTTTACTTGGTAAGATTAATTATAAAAAATTAGAGGAAGAAAGTCATGAAGAAGAGTAAAGGAAGTTTAGGGTATCGTTTATTAAAACCTATTTTAGGCCCCATTTTTAAACTTTATTATCGTCCTAAAGTAATAGGGAAAGAAGCAGTTCCAAAAGAGGGCCCCATTTTAATAGTTGGAAATCATAAGCATTTGTATGATCAGTGTTTAGCGATTATTTCTACAAAGAGAATGATTCACTATATGGCAAAAAAGGAATATTTTGATGGGAAGATGAGCTGGTTCTTTAAGTTGGTTGGTTGTATTCCTGTTGACCGTAGTAAAAAAGATGAAGCAGCAACAGAATCTGCATTAGAAGTACTAAAAGAAGGTGGTGCTATTGGATTATTTCCAGAAGGAACTAGAAATAAAACAGAAGCGTTTTTGCTTCCCTTTAAATTTGGAACGGTATCTATGGCATCTAAAACAAATGCAACTATTGTCCCATTTGGCATAACAGGTGATTATCGGTTTAGAAGCAAGAATTTATGTATGAGATTTGGTGAACCGTTTCAAGTAGGAAATATGGATTTAGAGACTGCTAATGAAAAATTGTATGAAGAAGTAAAACGATTAATGGAAGAAAATTTAAAGGTGGAAAAAGATAAAAAAGAATGATGAAAACCATTCTTTTTTCGTTGACAGAATTTTTATTAAAAGATAAAATAATTATAGTAAGGAATGGTAGAATGGAAGCAGGGCATTTTTATGAAGCAGAGTATACAGAATTAAAAAATTATCTTTACAGTACTGAAGATATTTCTCTATTAAAGGATATCAATATAAAAAGAAAACTAATTGATAGTCTTACAAATAAGTATGATTTTATTTGGTTTGTTCAAGATGCTTCTTTAGAAATATTAAAAGCCCTTTTAGATGAAGAGGGTATAGAAATTTTAAGAGATACACCAGATATAGAGGGTAAATTAAATTCTTTGATTACTAGTTCAACTGCAAAAGATTTTTTATTTGAACAGGATTCTTTTTGTGAAATTGTTGTAGAACATTTTAATTATTTAGAATCTTATTTATATGCAATAGAGGATGGAGCTATCCCTTTTATTACTTATATTACAAGTCATTCTCCTGAATATTTAGAAAAATCTTTTTTAGAATTAAAAGCATCCACCCAAAAAAAAGTTTTAGAAAATATATCTTTCCCTTTAAATTTTAGTAAAAAGCTGCTTATAAGAGGAACAAGGGATGCCGCTGAATACATTTTGCAAAATGATTTAAGAATTTCTTCGTTAGCAGAATTTTCCTTTCAAGAACTTTTTTTAATTGCTTGCAAGTCTGTTCAAATACCTCCTTATTTTCTTAGAAAAAAAGACTTTATTTCTAAAATATCTTCTATGGGAAATGTAAAAGACTACCGTTTTTTTATTATGAATTTATCTAGGGAAAATGATGTATCTGAAATAGAAGCAGCACGAAAACAGTTTTATGAGGAAGAGATTTCTAGCTTTTTAGAAAAGGAAAACATGCTAAAAAGATATTATGAATGTTATCAAGCTATGTGCGACAGTCTAGATAGAGGAGACTATCTAGGGGAAATAGCAGATGATATTATGATGAAGTATTTTCATACTGATAATAGAAATGATTATGAATTTCAAAAACAGTTATTTTCCTATTATCAATCCAATGATAAAGAAGGTCTTAAACGATTTCTAGAACAAGAGAGTCATCTGCAATTAACGAACATGATTATAGATTATCATTTTGAAGAAGTACCATATAATTTTTTTATTGATTTGAAGCAGTTAATTCATTTCCAAGAGGGGGAAGGAAAAACATTATCTAAAGAGGAAATAGATATTTATGCTAAAATTCTTAGATTAGATGATTTATCGTATGCCGAAGCAAGAAAGTTACATACAGATCTTTCTTCTTCTATGGTAGAAACTTATTATGATCATTTTAGGAGCGCGAAAGATAAAGCAGCTTCTTTAATGGAAGAAAAAATGCTTACAGATACTTCTATACAAAAATATAAGGATGAGAGACTATCAAGTAGAGCAGGTGTTGATATCTATGTATTAAATGGAGAAGAATATTGTGCTTTTGTGAAGTCAATAGCAGTTGCAAAAGCAAATCCTTTAGAAAAAGATTCCATTTTTTATAGAACAGATGGGGGCTCTTATTCGTTAGATGGATCTTCTAAACTAAATACTTTTAGAGATCCTAGAGTATATTATAATTTAATATTTTCCTCTTTTCCAAAGGATCAAGTGGTTCATATGTATCCAGTAGATTCGTTTTCTAATTATATAAGAGGATCTACCCAAGCAACCACTCGTGTTTATGAACTTCATACTCCAGAGGAGTTAGTAACAAATAGTAATTCTTATAATGAAATTATTTTATCTTTACCAAATTCTCATAAACATGACGAATTAAATGAGAGATTACAAGCACCAACATTATTAGGAATTTATTGCTATGATACGATTACAGATAATGATGTTATAAGTGCTAAAAACTTAGGTGTTGGTATTGTTCTTGTAAATACAAAATCTTATGGAAATATATCTAAAGAAGAAAAAATTAATATGTTTGATACGATGTCATTAGGCGGTTTTGGTCAAAATCAACATGATTATTTACAGGATATTTCTGTAAATGATATGGTAGGTAGAAGAAAGTTCTAAATAGAACTTTTTTTCATATAATAAAAGGGTATAAAAAGAGTACAAATAATTCTTAAGAATTATTAAAAAATATGGAGATTGTGTGAAAAATATGCTATATTATGAGTAGGCTGAAAGGAGATGGCTAATTAGAGAAGTTTTGATTTATAATTATGGTTTATAGATGATGAGAGGAAGTGTTAATTTGAAGAAAAAAATCATAAATATGATATTATGTTTTGCTATATTAATGCAGTTTATCATGCCATCCTTCCTAGTTTTTGCTGATAATATCGATTTAGATGAAAATCAAACAACAGTAGAAACTTTAGAGGAGACAACATTAGGAGGAACTGTTGATGCTAAGGGAAATTTAGAGATTGACTTAAAATTCGTTTTACCAGTTCGTAATACCAATAACTCTTATATGAGTTTAATAATTATGGATAAGGATGGAAAAGAATTAAACATAAATTTAAGTGATAAAACAAGCGAAGTTACTTCATCAGCTACTATTGGTAGTCAAACAGTAGATCTTTCTGTTAGAAAATTAGATGAATATGGAAAGTTATTACTTGGTCATGATGAAGAAGAAAATATCATGTACTATGGAATTACTTTATATAATTTAGCAAAAGGAAAATATTCTGTTAAATTAGTAGGAGATGGGTACAAAGAATATAGTACAGTTGTAACTTTAGATAACTATTCTAAAAGAATTAGTTTGTCAAATGAATCTGGTATGTTTGAGGCAGGAGATGTGAACAAAGATGGAAAAGTAGATACATCTGATATTGATGCCTTAATTAAACAGATTGGAAAGAATGATAAAACTTACGATTTAAATCGTGATGGAAAAATAGATATTGCTGATTTAAATTATGTTACAGCAATTATCAACGGAGATAAAGAGCGTGCGAAAGTAGTAGATACTACTGCTATTTTAGATGCCAATGATATTACTGTTACTGGAGTATTTTCTAACGATGCTACGTTAGGAGATGTTTTAACTGATAATGGTAGTATTATTGTTCAACCAAAGAATGGGGAAAGTATTTCTGAAAAGAATCCAGCAGAGATTGTTTTCGATATGAAAAATACTGTTCAAACTAGCGAAATTCGTTTAGAAACAGGATTAGAAAATGTTCCTGAGAAAATGCTTATAATGGTAGAGGATGAAAGTGGAAAAAAACATTCATTTGAAAAGAGCTTTTCTTTATCTAATAATATTTCTAACTTTACTGACAAGGCAAATGCGAATACTATCGTGATTAATCTTGGCGGTCAAATTGCTATTAAAAAAGTAACTATTAAAGTAGTAGAGACATCAGGTGATAATTTAGCAGAAATAGCAAAAGTGGAGTTTTTAAATAATGTATATGAAGAAGTTCCAAAACCAAAGATTGAGAAACCAACGAATGTAAAAGCTACTACTAAAAGTGAGGGTATGACAGTTACCTATAATCGTATGGCTAATATTACTGGCTATGAAATTATTGTAAAAACAATGAAAGGTGATCAAGTAACCCAAAATACGATTTACCAAACTACTTATGAAACTTTTGAAATAGGTGGATTAAAAAATTATACGGAGTATAGAGTATGTGTGCAAGCAGTAAATCAAGAATGGAGAAGTGCTTGTAGTGATGAAATATCAGTAATCCCATTACCAACTCGTAAGCCTCCAAAAGTAGATATGGTAACTTTAGCAGAAGTTTATGCAGGCTTTAATATTGGATGGAAAGATATGGATGATACGAAAACCTACAATATTTACTATCGTGAAAAAGGAACAAAAGAATTTACTAAAATAGAAAATATTAGTGGTAATAAATACCAATTACGTGATTTAAAAGCAAATACTACTTATGAACTTGCTGTTAGTGGAAACAATGATTTAGGGGAAGGTCCACAATCCAATGTAGTAGTTGGAACAACCAAAGATTTCTTAATGCCAGATACTTATAATTTTGGATTGATTAATCGTCCAAATAATACAGAAGTAACAGACCATATTAAGTCTGTCAGCATTGCCAGTGGAGCAAATACTCCAGCAGATAATGTTTATGCTCTTGTTGATAACAATTATGAGAGTTATTGGCAAGCAAATACATGGGATACAGGAGGATTTAACTTTGGGAAAGGTGGTCCAATTGTAGAGTTTGATGACTTTTATACAATAGACTATATTTTTATCGTTCCAAAAGAAGAAAATGCAGGATTTAGGTATGCGAAAGTATACTATTGGGATGAATCTGGTAAGCAACAATCAGTAAGTGCTTATTCTGGAACGTATTCTACAGAATCCATTACTGCTTTAACAAGCCCAAATGGACAAAGATATTTCAAGCTTCAACTTAGTAGACCAATTAAAACAAATAAAATTCAAATTTGTTTAGCAAATGCTACTGCTGGAGGAAATATTGCTATTAGAGAATTAAGATTTTATGAACGTGATGTTCTTTTAGATGATGTGGCAGCTTTATTTAAAGATGATTTAAGGGTAGAGTTACAAGATAACGTTACGGAAGAAATGATTAAGGCTTTAGAAGATCGTGCGAATGAAAAAGAGGAAGCAAGTGGTGAGAATAATCCAAATCAAAAGGTAATTTTAGCAGATTTAGAGTATGCAAGGAAGATTTTAAATGACACTGCTATTCAAGATGTTATCGTAGTAGATCAAGCCATTACCAATGAAAAGAATAAACATTTAGGGTTTGCTATGTCTATTAGTGACTATCAACCATTAGGGGTAGTAGCAAGACCAGGTGAGAAATTAACAGTTTATGTAGGAACAAAAGGTAATGTAATGCCACAAATTGTATTTACACAATACTATGCGGAAGCAAATGTTTGGACACAGACTGTTACAAATTTACATAAGGGACAAAATATTATTGATGTTCCAAAAATTGGAACGATGGCTACAGAACGAGGCGGCTCTGTATATATTCGTTATCCAAGTGCAAATGCAAGTTCAGAAATTAAAGTTCGTGTAAGTGGTGGTACTCAAATTCCAGTACTAGATTTACATGCGTTAACAACAGAAGCAGATAAAAAAGCGGCTATTGAAAAATATGTAAAGGAATTAGAGACTTATACTGCGAATTTAAAAAATACTTATGCAGATCAAGGACTTACTTATGATGAGAGAACTAGTGTTCTGAATGCAACAGAAATTGTAACAGAACAAGGATTATTCTCTGTATCTGCAACTGCTGTTAGAAATGCTATTGCATCTGGACTAACAACAACTGAAGATAAAGTAAGTAGGGTATATGAATCAACAGAAGCATTTGATGAAATGGTAGAATTATTCTATCGTCATAAAGGACTTTCAAAAAATGCCCAAGATCCTAAAGATGAGGCTCCTGCGGCACGTGTTAACATTCGTTATATGCGTATGTTTGATGGGGCATTTATGTATGCTGGCGGATTACATGTAGGAATTGAATACGGTTCTATTGGAGCTTTAGTACAAGGAAAAACATATAATAATACAAACTTTAATGGATACTTTGGTTGGGGGATTAGCCATGAAATTGGTCACCAAATTAACCAAGGGAAAACGGTTTATGCAGAAGTAACCAATAACGTATATGCATTACTTGCTCAAACTGCTAATGATAAGAATGCTTCTAGATTAGAATCAAGTAATATTTATCCAAAGATTTATGAGAAGGTAACTTCTAATACGATTGGAAAACCAGGAAATGTGTTTGTTCACTTAGGAATGTATTGGCAACTCCATTTAGCTTATGATGACAATGCTACTTACACAGATACAAATTCGATTATTGCTAGAATAAACCATATTTCTAGAACTTCTGCATTGACAGGAAATAAAGATGATTTACTTGTTATGTATGCAAGTGAAGCGGCAGGTAAAAATTTAGTTCCATTCTTTGAGAAATGGGGTATTGTTCCAAGCGATGCTGCTAAAGAATATGCTTCTAAATATCCTACTGAAGAAAGAGCCGTTTGGTTCTTAAATGATGCTGCTCGTAGATATCGTATCAATGGTGGATCATCTATGGCTAGTGATACAAAAGTAACTGCTACTTTAACAGAAGCAGATAGTCAAAATAAACGTTTTACATTAAACTTTTCTGTAAACAAAGATTCTGATAAAATTTTAGGTTATGAGATTAGACGCAATGGAGAATCCATTATGTTTACAACCTCTACCTCTTTTACAGATCAAATAGGAGCTTTAAATAATCGCGCTCTTACTTATGAGGTAATTGCTTATGATTATTTATTAAATGCCACAGATTCCTATGTATTAGAGGAAGTAAAAGTTAGTC
Source organism: uncultured Bacilli bacterium (assembly GCA_964018915.1). Taxonomy (GTDB): domain Bacteria; phylum Bacillota_I; class Bacilli_A; order RF39; family UBA660; genus UBA5578. Next base: position 255,212 of record CAXHRJ010000003.1, read on the forward strand.
ATGATGGAAGTATTAAAAAAGATAATTTTACAATTGAATCTAATGTAAAGGCAACAGGTGAAATAGTAGATTATGAAAACGAAGAAATGGATCAAATGAAATTATCTGTTAGAAATTTAATTGATGGAAATGGTTCTACTTATTTCCATGGTACAGAAAAAATTTCTAATATTATATTTAGTAATAATTTACTTCAAAGTGTTTCTGATAAAGGAAGTACTAATGTGGTTATTAATTTAAATAGTAAAATGGCAATTTGTGGTATTAAATATCAAGCTGCTTTAGAAAACGGTAATTTAATGGAAGATACGATTTCTAAATATGAGGTATATGTTAGTAAAGATGGTACAAATTGGACTTTAGCAAAAGCAGGTACTTTTAACTTAACAGAAGAGAATAACTATACAGCAAAAGTATATTTTGATAAAGAAGGAACTACTGGTGGAAATCAACTATGGACTTATGATGATATTTCCTATGTTAAATTAGTCTCTGTTGGAAATACTACTGGCCTAAGTGGAGCTGAAATTGATGTTATTGCTCCTCCTGGAGATAATGTAGAATTGTCAAATGAAACGGTTGGTGTTTTAGCAGAAGATTTTGTTTATGATCCAGAGCAAGAACCAATTAAAGCTGGCTCTGTTGTATTCAAAGGAAATTACCAAGGAAATCCAGCATTTAATGTTATGCTACTTGTAGATGCGAAAGATGACAAAATTATTTACAATGGTGAGAACTTCTTGTTTGCAAGTTTAGCTAGTGATGCGACTGTAGATGAAATCGCTGATGGGATCTTCTTCTATGTCGTATCAAAAGAAGATTATGAAAAAATGGTGGGTACTAGTGTTCGTGCTAGACTATATCGTGTTAATGATGCAGAAACAAATGAAGGACAGCGTTTAACAAGTACTTCATTAGCCATAACCGATTTACCAAGTTATGAAAATCTTAAAACTATGATAATAGAAGATACAACGAAAGGAACAAAATAACATGAAGAAATTATTAGTAACTGTATTTAGTGCATTTTTGTTCCTTTCAGGAATCTCTTATGTAGATGCGAAAGCTACCTTTAATCCAGTAGAAGAAAATAGCAAAGCATCTTTGAATCTAAATTTTGATACTGGATATGTGGGGGGAATAGAATTAAAAGCAAAAGTATCTGGAGACGTAACTGTTACAGGTATTGATTTTAATTCTTCTTATAAGGATTACACAAAACGTTATACCTACGATAAGAATTCAAAAATTTTAACAATTTATATTACCACAGGAAGTAATGCTAAAAACTTACTGGATGAAAATAGAAATATGAATATTGGAAGTTTAAATGTTACTAGTACCAAATCAAATGAAAAATATTCTTTAGAGTTACAAAGTCTTTCTATTATAGAAGCAAATTATGCATCAAAGGTAGAAAACGATATTCATACGACTCAAAATAGTTTTACTTTTAATAAAAAAGAAACTAGTAATAGTAATTCCAATTCTAATAGTAATCATACTTCTAATAGCACCAACTCAAACAGTAATAAAAATACAAACTCAAATAGTCAAGTAAGTAATTCCAATACGAATTCTAATACAAGTTCTAATACGAATAGTAACTTAGATAATTCCAATAATGATGATAGTAATTCTAATTCTTCTGTTAATAGTAGTTCTAATAAGACAGAGGATAAGAACGAAGATAAAAAAGAAGAGGAAAAAACAAGTTTTCCATTTATCTATATATTACTTGGAATTGGTGTTTTAGCTATAGTAGGTATTATTGCATTTATAATTAAAAAGAATAGAGATTAAAAAAGGTCCTAGAAAGACCTTTTTTTTCATATAATGAATTGGTGATTCTATGTTCGTAAAAAAGATGAATGCTCGTATGAAATTTGTTTTAGTAGTTTTAGTCTTACTATTTATTGTTATTATTGCGAAAGTTTTTTATATTCAAGTAATTAGCTATGATAAATTAAATGATTATGCAACTGGATTATGGAGTAGAAATTTACCATTAGAAGCAAATCGTGGAATCATTTATGATAGAAATGGCATTGTTTTAGCTGGGAATATTACTACTACCTCTTTAGTCCTTATACCAAACCAAATAGGTGATAAGGAAAGTACAGCTAAAGCATTGGCAGATATTCTAAATGTAAGTTATGAAGATATGTATGGTCATGTATCTAAAAAAACTTCAATTGAAAGGGTGCATCCAGAGGGTAGAAGATTATCCAATGAAATTGCGGATAAAATATCTGCTTTAAAATTGCCAGGAGTGTACCTTGTAAAAGAGTCTAAAAGAGAATATCCATATGATACTTATTTATCACATACATTAGGATTCGTTGGTATAGATAATCAAGGTTTAAGTGGATTAGAACTTATTTATGATGAATACTTAACAGGTAGTTATGGGGCGATTAAATACTTTAGTGATGCTAAAGGGAATAAGTTAAATTTAAGCCAAATATATGAAAAACCACAAGATGGAATGAATATGACTTTAACAATTGATTTTAAATTACAAGAAGCATTAGAAAGAGAATTAGATAATGCAATTTCGATGTATCAAGCAGAGCAGGCGTTTGGCCTTGCAATGGATCCTAATACAGGTGCTATTTTAGCAATTTCTTCACGGCCAAATTTTTCTCCTACCAATTATCAGGAATATAGTGTAGAAGAGATTAATAGGAATTTACCAATATGGATGACTTATGAGCCAGGATCAACGTTTAAGATTATTACTTTAGCAGCCTCTTTAGAAGAAAAAATAGTAGATCTTGAGAAAGATACATTTTCTGATGGTGGGGCAGTTACAGTAGAAGGGGCAACCCTTCACTGCTGGAAGCATGGTGGACATGGTTTACAAACTTATTTAGAGGTAGTAGAAAATTCTTGTAATACTGGCTTTGTTAATTTAGGATTAAAATTAGGAAAAGAAAAATTATTTTCCTATATTAAAAATTTTGGATTTGGCTCTAAAACAGGAATAGAATTATCAGGGGAATCCAGTGGCATCTTATTTAATGTAGACGCTATAGGAGACTTAGAATTAGCAACTACTGCTTTTGGTCAAGGTGTTGCAGTAACTGCTTTACAACAAGTAACTGCTGTAAGCGCCGCTATTAATGGTGGAATACTATATGAGCCATACATTGTTGAAAGCTTAAATGACCCAGAGACAAATCAAGTAGTAGAATCTCATAAAGAAAAGATTGTTCGGAAAGTAATTAGTGAAGATACTAGTAATAAAGTAAAATATGCTTTAGAGAGTGTTGTAGCTCGTGGTACTGGCCATAATGCATATATACCAAATTATCGAGTAGGTGGCAAAACTGGAACTGCTCAAAAAGCTGAAAATGGTCACTATCTAACGGGGAACTATATTACATCTTTTATTGGTTTTATGCCTGCTAATAATCCTGAAATTGTAATTTATATTGCTGTTGATAATGCGAAAGGGGTAAGCCAATATGGTGGAACTGTAGCAGCTCCTATAGCAAAAAACTTTCTATTATCATCCATACCAATTCTTGGAATTGAACCACAAAAAAATGAAATAGAAAAAGAATATCTCTATTTAGATAAAACTTATACAACCGTTCCTGATGTTACAGGTAAAGAGTTAAAAGAGGCAGTAAAAGAATTAAAAAACTTTAAGGTAGAATATGAGGGAGAAGGAAAAGTAACTTATCAATCGCCAGAAGCAGGAATTAAAATAGCAGATGGAGAAACTATTCGACTTTATTTAAGCAAATCTTAAAAAGTGTGCTATAATAATTAAGAGGATAGTGATTATATGTTAGGAAAAATACTTGTTTTACTCATTTTGATTTTTATTAATGGAATGTTTTCAGCAGCTGAAATGGCCTTTTTTAAATTAAATATATATGATTTAAATAAAGATATGAAAGAAAAAAATAAGAAGGCAATGAAGATATTCAAATTGCTAAAAGACTCTAGTTCCTTTTTATCAGCAATTCAGATTGTTATTACTTTATCAGGTTTTTTAGCAAGTGCTTTTGCAGCTGATAGTTTTGCTCGTGAAATAGCGCTTTCCATTAATTTATCTTGGATATCATTAGAAGCTTTGACAAATATACTAATTGTCATTATAACTATTATATTATCCTATTTTACATTAGTATTTGGGGAATTGGTTCCTAAAAGAATAGGGCTCACTTATCCAAAGAAAATATCTTATTTTATGGTAAATATTATCTATGCGATTATTTTCTTATTTAAGCCATTTATTGTTATTTTAGGTTCTTCTACTAATTTCATATTAAAATTATTAAGAATAGAAAAAAGAGAAGACGATGAAGAAGAGGAAATAAAAAGTAGTATTTTGGATGCAAATTTGGAGGAATTGGAAAAGAAAATACTATTAAACGTATTTGAATTTAATGATACTACTGTAGAACATGTAATGGTGAGCAAAGAAAACGTTATTTATTTAGATGTTCATGATTCTAAAGAAAAAGTAATGCATGCTATTAAAGAGAAAAAATATACGAGATTTCCTATCATTGAAAATGGAAATGTAATTGGCGTTTTGAATGTAAAAGATTTATTAATCAAAAAGAAAATGCTTTTTTCTTTGAGAAATTATGTTAGAGAAATAACTACTATTTCATCTAATATGATTATAGATGATGCCTTTCTTCTTTTAAATGGAAAACATGAACCGATTGCTAAAGTTGAAAAAGACGGTAATTGGATAGGAATTGTAACTATTGAAGATATTATTGAAGAAGTTATTGGCAATGTATTTGATGAATATGATAAAGAAGAGGAGATAGAAACTAAATAAATCCTAAAAAAATAACTTAAAAGTATTGAACTTTGAAGTTTATTTTTGGTATGATGTATATAGGGTACAGGGAGGTGTTTGGTTATTAACAAAATTAAAAATATTCTATTGGTACTTTTCTTATGTATGAGTTTTCAAATTTTTCCAGTTCATGCACAGGATAAAGAACCAGTAGTGGAAACAGAATCTAAAGTAGAGGAGAAAAAATTAAATTTCTTTGAAGACTTACACTATCGTATAATATATAAAGATACAAAAGATTTCTTCGACTGGGTATTACTGGGTACAGCAGTTGTGGCATTACTTATCGTAATGGTATTTCAAAATACCCACTATGTGATTATTACAAAACCATTAGAAGAAAACTTCTTAGATTCAGAAAAAAATTATACAATAGAAGAAGTAGAGGAAATAGTGGAAGAAACACCCGAGATTATTGAAACTGAAGAAAAAGAAGTAGAAACTAATCCAGAAATTTTATCTAGTGATTTTTTAGAAGAAGAAAAAGAACAAGTACCAAATAAGAAAAAAAATAAGAATTATAAAAAGAAAAGAGCTTAGCTCTTTTTTGTGTTTTTAGCAGATTCTCTTCATATACTTTAGTAGGAGGGATTGCTGTGCTACTATTTATAAAATGTATTATAGCTATGATGGTTGGATTATTTTTGTCACTTCTTGTAGGCCTTTTTTTACTTCCTATGTTAAGAGAAAAAAAACTAAATCAAAGGCTTAGTATTTATTTGAAAGATGCTCATCATGATAAAAGTAATGTTCCTACTATGGGGGGCCTTATCTTTATTTTACCAACTGTATTTATAATTGTTTTTTTAGTAACGACCAAACGTATTACTATGTCATATAATCTATTTATTTGTCTTTTTGCTTTTATTGGGTATGCTATTATTGGCTTAATTGATGACTATTTAATTGTATATAGAAATAATAATAAAGGTCTATCTGAAATCGCTAAATTAATATTACAAATTGTAGTAGCAGTGTTCTTATTTTACTTTTTTATGGTAGCTGGAAATGAACCATTACTTTGGATTCATACGTTAGGAATTAAATGGAATATAGGCTGGCTATATGGTGTGTTTATTTTATTAGTTTTAATTAGTAGTAGTAATGCTGTTAACTTAACAGATGGCTTAGACGGATTAGCAGCAGGGTTATCTATTATTGCTCTTTTTACAATGGGGATTATTACATTTATGACAGGGTGGTTGGAAGGCTATCAAGAAATAGCTATTTTTATATTCACCTTAATTGGTTCTTTAACAGGATTTCTTTTTTTCAATGCTAATCCCGCTAAAATATTTATGGGAGATACTGGTTCTTTATCCTTAGGAGCTATTTTAGGAATGCTTGCTATATTAACTCGCCATGAATTATTATTACTAATCATAGGAATTGTATTTGTATTAGAGACTGTTACTTGTATTATTCAAAGAGTGTACTATAAATTCACACATAAGAGAATTTTTCCTATCACTCCTATTCATCATACTTTTGAAAGATATTTACCAGAAAGAGAAGTAGTAAAAATTTTTTGGATAATAGGACTATTCGCAAGTTTAATTGCTTTACTATTTGGAGTGTGGATATGAAAAAGAAAGTGGAATGGTTACTTGTTATCAGTATTTTAGCGCTTGCTATTTTTGGACTTATTATGATTTATTCAGCCTCTTATATATGGGCAGAATATAAATATAATGATTCATTTAAATTTGTTAAGAATCAAGCAATTTTCTTTTTCGTAGGTGTTTTTTTAATGTGGGTAATCAGTAAAATAGATTATTATTTTTATTATGAAAAAGCAAATGTTATTATAATAACTTGCATTATTCTTTTAGTGTTAGTATTGATACCAGGAATAGGAAGTGTCAGAAATGGTAGTAGAAGTTGGTTTGGAATTGGCTCTTTTGGTATACAACCTAGTGAATTTACCAAACTAGGTCTCATTATTTTTACTTCTAAATATCTTTGCAATCATAAAAAACATTTTCCAGTGTTATTATTTACATTATGTTTATTTGGATTAATCATGTTACAGCCAGATTTTGGAACAGGTTCGATCATTGTTATGTCTATTTTAGGAATTCTGTTTGTAGCAGGCATGAATGTTTCTTTTTTACTAAAGTTAGGGGCAATAGGAGTGATAGGTGTCGTTGTATTGATATTAATAGCGCCTTACCGCTTAGCTCGTATTTTATCCTTTTTAGATCCATGGAGTGACCCCTTAGGAAGTGGTTTCCAAATTATTCAATCCTTGTATGCAATAGGACCAGGGGGATTATTTGGAATGGGATTTGGAAACTCTATTCAAAAACATTTCTATCTGCCAGAACCACAAACAGATTTTATTTTCTCTATTATCAGTGAGGAATTTGGATTTGTTGGAATATTAATAGTTGCTACTTTATTTTTAACAATTATCATAACTGGTTTTAGAATAGCTTATCGTTCTAAAGATTTATTTGGTAAGTATTTATGTTTTGGGATTATGTTTTGCTTTTCTTTCCAAACTGTTATGAATCTTATGGTAGTAGTAGGACTAATACCTGTAACAGGAGTAACCTTACCATTTCTTTCTTATGGAGGCTCTAGTTTACTTATTACTATGTGTAGTATGGGTGTTGTATTAAATATTAGTAGGTATGATAGATGAATATTATAATGCTTTTTAATTTATTAGAATACTATTATTTGGATTGAAGCGTCTTCCATTATTGTCAAAAGTATGCTATTATTAATAATAGAAAGAGGTGTTGTAATGGAAGAAGTTGTAAAGAAAGGATTTTCAACAAAAATAGTGATTCTTGTTGTAATCTCAGTCGCAATTGTAGGAGGCGTTTTAGGCATTTTTTTATTGAATAAAGGTGAAAATAAAGAAGTAGAAAAAGGTTCGAGCAATAATAATGCTAATGGAAGTGTAGAAAATAATGGTGGACAAAAATATTCTGTTAATTTACTTTCAGATGAATATTTTGATGAAACTAATCCAATTCCTGTTAAAAAGAATGGAAAATATGGATACGTTAGTTCAGAGGGAAAAGAAATAGTTGACTTTATTTATGATAATGTATGGGGATTTATTGGAAAATATGGTGTAGTTTCTAATAATTATTCTAACAAAATAATAGATAGAACTGGAAAAATTATTTATTCTGCAGAAGACCATAAAATTGATTTTAGTAATGCTAAATATGGAAATTATGTTATAGACGATGCATTATATGACTTAAATTTAGAAAAAGTTAGTGAAGATAACTTAAAAATAACAAGTGCTGTTGAAGGTGGGTATTTTACATTTAGTAAAGATGGAAAATATGGAATAATCAATTCTGCCCGTGAAGTGATATTTGAATCAGATATGCCATTATCACTGGAAGTTAATATAGGGTATAATAATGTTTATGGCATTGTCAAAGAGTCTGATTATGTACGAGATGTTCATAAATATTCTATTATTGATATGTTAACTGGAAATAAAATATATAGTGCACCAGATAATGAAATTATAGAAAAAAAAGCTATTTGTCTTTTTACTGTTAAAACTACGAGTAATAATTATAACAAGGTTATAGTGGTAAAAGATGGGAAGCTAATTGCAGAAATAAATGATTCTAATTTTAATGATGTTTATTGGAGAACTGTTAATTTTAGTGAATTAACACTTAGCTATAATGATGATACTTATAAAGCATATAATATAGCAGAAAGAAAATTGGATAATGATATATCTGCGAGTTATCCTTCTTCGATTTCAGAAATGGAAAATGTAGAATTATCAGGTTATAATTTACTACCAAAAGATACAACAATGGGAATTGAAACATCTACTAAAGAAGAAATAATCCCAAAGGGTAAATTTGTAAATTTAATGTCTTCAACAGTGGATTCGCACAATTATATTTTAAATAAATATAATAAAATATTTGTGGTTGCTTCTAATTTAGATAATGCTGCTTTTTATGAATTGAAGTCAAAGCAAGTTGTATTTCAAGAAGATTCTGTTATGGGCATTTATATGCCTCAAGATACATTGTTTGCATGCACAAGGACGGATTATGTATTAACATTTTCTCAAACATTAATGGATGTTAAGACAATTTTTAATTTATTTACAGGTGAAAAGATAACTTTTGAAGAACCGGTAGATGTAATGTTTTACGCAACTTATTATAGAATAGAAAAAGATAATAAATTTAGTTATTACAATAGTAGTTCTAAGAAAATCTATGAAGTACCAAAAAGTTAAAATGGAAAATATAATTTAAATTATAAGTTATAGAGTAAACTAGAAGTAGTTTACTTTTTTCTTTTGCTTGATAATGTTATATATCATTTTGAAATAGCTATTATTTTACTATTTCTTTTTTATGGAGGCTCTAGTTTACTTATTACTATGTGTAGTATGGGTGTTGTATTAAATATTAGTAGGTATGATAGGTAATATAAAAAAACATAATCCTTATCTTAGATTATGTTTTTACTTTAGTCTTTCTCTACCTAATAATTCATCAATAGAAAAGGAATCATAAATTTTTGTTAAATTATATAAAAAGGTGGTAGTGATTAAATTTGTTGCTGTTTCATAGTGTGAATAGGCTGATTGCGAAGTATTAATTAATTTAGCTACAGTTTCCTGACTTAGATTATTCTTTTTTCTAAGTTCTTTTAAATTATAAGCAATCCTTTTTAAATCAATATTTAGAGGTCTATAAATTTTATTTTCATTTTCTATTCCAAATAAATAATCTAAACTAAAATTATAATGATTCGCATATTGAATTAATTTTCTTAGAGGTATTGAATCTTTTCCCGTTTCCCAACCAGATACAGTAGAACTATCTACTTTGAAAATTTTTGCTATATCTTTTTGCTTCTTCTTTAAAATTTGCCTGCTTTTTTTTAAATTTTTTACTACTATCATTTTATCCATCCCCATACTATTATTACATTACTTTTTTTGTTTTTGGGAAAACTAGGGGAAATAGAATATTTTCTTTGTAAAGAAAATACCCATTCTATGTTATTATAAATTTAAATTTGCAATAGGGGTATTGGCTATTTGACAAAAATGATAGTAGTGTGATGTATGTTGGATTTAGATAAGATAGGAAAGTTTATTGTAGAACTTAGAAAACAAGGGAATTTGACACAATTAGAGCTTGGAACGAAATTAAATGTTAGTGACAAGTCGGTGTCAAAGTGGGAGCGTGGAATCAATGCTCCAGATATTTCAGTTTTAAATGAATTGTCAAAAATTTTAGGAGTAACTACAACAGAACTTTTGAATGGAGAAAGGAATAATAGAGAAATTAGTATAGAGAGTATTAAGTTTTATAATAGTAAATCAAAAATAAAATATCTTAAATATTTTACAGTAATAATTATGATATTAATTATTCTTTTTAGTTTACTTTTTATTATAAATAACTATAACCGATTTCAAGTTTATAGTGTAAGTAGTAAGAGTGAAGATTTTATTATATCTGGTTATATTATCTTTAACAAACAAAGAAATATTGGCTTTATTAATAAAATAGAATATATTAGTGAACAAACAGGGACTGGTGATGAAATATTAGTTCAGAGATTAAACATATCTTTAAGAAATGATCAGGAAACTATTTACTCCATTACCTATGAATATGAAACTGTACAATTATTATCAAAAGTATTGGAGGATATTACATTATATTTAGACGAGTATATTGATAATCATGAAGATATATTAATTAATTCTTTGAACACCCTTAATATAGAAGTAATTTATATAGATGCTGACGCAAAAAGAAAAAAAATAGTTGTACCAATTTCTCTTTTTAAAATGGATTCTGGAATTACTTTTAATTATTAAAATGTAATATACTATAGTGAAAGGAGAATTTATGAAAAAGATTTTGTTTGGCTTTTTTAGTTTCTTGTTGCTTTTCCCAGCTACTTCTTATGCTCAAGAAAACTCTTTTGATATTGTAGCTATAGAAGAGAAGTATTATAAGACAGTTACTAGAATTGAAGATTCAGACTATAGTATGTTATCTTCGGCAGAATTTAATTATTCTTATTCTATAGAGATAAGCAAAGAAGAGTATGATTCTTATAATCCCACTATGATAGAGTTGAGTGCAACAACTACTGTTGAGACTACATATAAAAAGTTGACCACTTATCTATTAAGCAGTGGCTCCTATTTTCGCTATAAAGCAGTTCTAGAATGGAAAAATTTTCCCAAAGTAAGAAGTTATGATACGATAGCAATAGGACATTATGCTAGTGTAAGGACTCTTTTAGGAGTGCAATTTGAGCAGACATATTGTTTGACAGATGGAACCTGTAGAACAATTCAAGGTTATTACCCCCAAACATTTGCTTCAGGTTCTTCAGCAACTTTTAAAATTCCAACAGGAAATCTTACAATGCTAACCCAAACAATCTATTTTGATGTAGAGAAGGTTAATATCAATACTACTGTAGTAGCACAAGTAGCTGCAGGAGATTATTCACATGCTATTAAAACGGTATCAGTAGATACCGCTAAAAGTTTTGTTGTAAGTACATCTGGTATAACTTATAATGCAAATGTAAGAAGCTCATTTGACGAAATTCAAGCAGCACAAGCCACATGGAGTAGCTCTTGGTAAGACATCCTTAGATGTCTTTTTTTATCATTTATGTTATAATGATAAAAATGATGATGATAATGTGAAAAAAATAATAGTCTTTTTATCAATTCTATTGTTAGTGATAGGGTGTGGAAATACGGAAGATTTATCTGTGCCTATTTTTGATGAAGTAACTTATGAATTTCATGGTAAAAGTGAGCACTTTTCCTTTAAAACTGGAAAAGTTCACTTTTGCGGAACTCAAACCACTAATCAGGCCTTTGTAGTTTTAAAAAATGGTGAAAGATGTATATTTGAGGTAGAAAAGAGTAGGGCATCGTTATATAAGAATTTAGTAAACTTTAAAGAAATAGTTAGTACTAAAAATAGTAGTGTTTTAATAGGATGTACTAAAGAAAATAGAAAAATACTATTAGAAAAATATAATATAAAACTTTAGAAATATTTTAGAAATGAAATATTTCTTTTTTTATTCTTGAACTTACTAATAGAAAAGTGTTACAATGAAGTTAGAATACAGGGGTTGTAGTTTGGTTGGGGGAAAAGTAGTATGAGAATTATACAATGTTTTAATTGGAAATTACAGGATATTATTCCAGAAGTAGGAAAAATAAAGGAACAGGGATTTGATGCGATTCAAATTAATCCTATTCAAAGACTAAAAATGGATGGTTTAAGAGAATGGTGGATGTCTTATCAACCAGTTGGTTTTGAAATAGGAAATTATTTTGGAACAAGAGAAGATTTAATGATACTTTGTAAGGAGTGCAGTGAAGTAGGCTTATTGGTATTTGCGGATGCGGTTATTAACCATGTAGGATCTAAAGAAGAAGGTTCTTTGGAACCACATCCTAGAGTAGATGAGAATTTACGTAATAATCCAGAATATTGGAGAATCAAACAAAACGTTTCAGATTGGCATAATAGAAATGAAGTTATTACTCATTGTATGGGTTTGCCTGGCTTAAATTTATATCATCCAGAAGTAGAGAATAGAATTGTTCAATTTTTAAAAGACTTAATTGCTTGTGGTGTTAGTGGATTTCGCTTTGATGCTGCTAAGTCTGTTGGATTGCCAAGTGAAGGTTATTCTTTTTGGAAAAATTTAACTTCTAGATTAAGTGGATTAGATTTATTCTTATATGGCGAAGTAATTTTTGAAGAAGATAGAAGAATCCTAGATGAATATTCTGAATATATGAATGTTCTTGGTAACTATGACTGTAGTGATTGGTCTAAAATGGTAAAGTATGTAGAAAGTCATGATACCTATTTAAGTGATGATAATCTAGGATATACAAAGAACCGCTCTAGTGAAGAAATTTTATACAATTATTGTTCTTTAGTAGGAGAATTTGATCATACATTATTTTATACACGCCCTTGGGATAGAACTTGGGAAAGAGAAGAAATAAAAATTGCACATGCTAGAAGTAAGAATAGAGAGTATGTGAAAAAATAATGTTTTACTAGTCTGCCCTTTATGATATACATTATCTTAATGATAGGGTGCTTGTAGTGAAATAGTTTTTGTTTCAGTATTTTTTACATTGATTTTAAATGTAAATGCGATTGATATTAGCGTGGGAAAATTACAGGTTCTAAAAATAAAAAATAGGAGAAGGTAAGGTAACAACTCCTAATAATTCTAAAAAAAGAAAAAGTAGATATCAATATTTAAAAATGGCTAGGAATTGGCTTTAGGGTTGTTTTTGTTATTGGTGTTATTGCTTTTATTATTTCTAAAATAAAGGATCGTTCTATTGATAAGAAGTTAGATGCTTTAGATGATGATTAAGAGACCTACTTGGTTTCTTTTTTTATTTATGGTATACTTAGGTTAGAAATGATAGTTGGTGATTTATGAATGAAAGTATCAATATTTTTGATTTTGATGGGACGTTAACGACAGAGACTTGGCCTAAGTTTTGGGTATGGGTTGAGAAATTTGGATATCGTGGGGAAGAGAGAAATGATGAATTAGAAACTGCTTTAGCACAATATAGAGAAAGTCATGAAGGAAATTCATTAGAAACTTTTTTTGGTTTTTTTCATGATTTATTACATGATAGTCAAGAAGTTCTTACAAAGGAAGAACTTATGATGGGAGAGAAATATATTCAATATAATCCTGGCATGATGGATTATTTAGAAAGTTCTACTAGTAGAGATTATATTGTATCTGGAGGCTTGACTGAATTTTTAGAGAATTTAACTATTGCTGATAAGTTTGAGGAAATCTATGGAAGCCATGTTGAATTTAATAAGGATGACCATATTTCGGGAATTAGTGAAATTATGACAGATGATAAAAAGATTTTAGCCATTCAAGATATTTTACAAAAGAATGGTAGAGAAATAGAAGATTGCTATAATGTATATTTTGTAGGGGATGGATATAGTGATGTACCTGCCATGAGATACGTTCATAATCATGGTGGCAAAGCAATTTTTGTTCATCAACCAGATGAAAAAGATGAACTATTTAAACATAATCAAAAAATTTATAAAATGTTAGAGGAAGAAGGAATTGTAGATTTCTTTTGCGTTGCTGATTATAGAAATGGTAGTGAGTTATCTAGTATTTTAAAAAGAGAACAATAAAAAAGAATGGTGTACCATTCTTTTATTCTACAATTTTACAATGACAATACTCACATACTAGTTGCTTATTACTTGGAGCACCGCAATGTGGGCAGTTTGGTGGTAGATTAGCTGCTTTTTGTTTTTCTTCTAAATCTATCATTTTTTCTCCATTTTTTACTTTGATATCTGTAGCAACGGAATCTATTCCAGCACTTGCTACATTTCCAACAGATTTTCCAACCGCATCTCCAATTGCATTTCCAGCTGCGTAAGTAGCGCTACTTACGGCATTGTTAATTAAACGGTCTAAAAGTCCCATAATACATCCTCCTTCAATTCTAATATGATTATAACAAACATCATTTTAAAAATCTATATCCTTTACATTGCGTATTCAAAAAAATGTAAAATAATGTATTTTGTAAATTTGATTAACGGCTTGTTCTATGTTAGAATAACAATCAAAAGAAGGGGATAGTATGCAATCCTTTAAAAGGAAAAATTTTTTACAACAATTAAAAATGGGCCAAGAAGAATTGAATGCTTACTATAGGGAACTTAGAAAGTATCAATATTTAAAAGATGATCCTGTAAGAGGAACAGAATGGCGTAAAGCAATGAACGCAGTGTGTTTAGGGATGCTTAGAATTGATAGAATGCTAGTAAAAAGAGAACTGGAAATATTTGATGATAAAAGAATTATTGGTGATAAGCCTCGTGTTTATGCATGTTCTCATGTTGGTAGATACGATATTGAATCGGCTATGGAAGCAATTGGCGAACAGGTTTACTTTGTAATGGGTGATCCAGGAGAAACATATCGTAATTTTGAAGGACTATTTTTAAATATGCATGGAAGGATTTGCTTAGATACAGGATATCAAGTAAGCGATCAGTTAAGAAGCATCCCTAAATGGGATTATAGAGATTTAAAAGTAATAAATCTAATTAGAAATTATATGGCGTGTGATTATGCTGACCCAGAATTATTAGAATTTGTAAAGCATTATCAACCAGGAGAATATGTAGATTCCATTGTTATTGATGCTATTTTTAGAGCATATAATTATGAATTAATTGATACGGAAAATTTGAAATTATTGTTAGATTATAAAATGGATAGACATATTGCTCAGGAAACTTGTATAAAATATTTAAAAGCTGGTTCCAATATTTTAATATATCCTGAGGGAGCATGGAACTTATCTCCAAATGTTTTAATTACTAAACTTTTTACAGGAACTGCTAAAATGGCTATGGAGGGAAACGCAGATGTAATTCCAATTGGAATAGTGAAAGATGGTAAAAGGTATATAGTAAATATTGGCAGAAATATAGATACATCAAGATATAGAGATTTTAGAATTTTGACATCTGATTTGCGAGATGCAATGTGTACATTAAAATGGGAAGTTATGGAATCTAGACCCAATTTGATTCGTGAGGATTTGTCTTTTACAGCAGAATCAGATTATGTGGATGAGATTATGGCAGAAACTGCAAATGGATATGATCTAGATGTTATTCGAAAAAGTAGTTTTATTGATTCTATTCCATCCCCTGATGAAGTATTTGAACCAATTAAAAAATTATCAAAAGTGGCATAAAAAAGTTTATTATTTAAACTTTTTTTATTTTGTGCTATAATGAGAAAAATAGAGGTGCGTTTTATGGATGGTGTATGGTTACCAGCAGGTGCTTTTTTAATTAGTGTTTTATTAATTATTATTTATTATACAAAGAATAATACTAAGAGTTTAGAGACTGATATTTATTCAAAATTGATTTTGCTTAATTTTTTATTTTCTATGCTCGGGATGAGCGTTTATATTTATGCGATGCTTGTTGGGAACATTACTGTTATTTCTTGGATTCAAAAACTGTACTTAAGTATTTTTTCGGTTATTGGATATTTTATGTTTTTATATTGTGTAGCTATTAATCAACTAAAGGATAGTAGTTATAAGAAAATAAAAAATTATACTGGCATTTTTACTTTACTGATAGTAATAGGTGTTATTCTTTCACCAATTGATACAATCTTATATGACTATATTTTGGATGTTGGTGGGATGTCATATTATTTTGCTATGTTTGCCATTATTCTTTTCTTTATTTCCATTATTGTTATGAGTATATGTTATTTTTTTAAAAGTAAAGAAAATTTTAAAAAATGCATTCCATTTACAGTTTTGTTTGCACTATGTATTGGTGGCCTTCTACTTAGAAAGTATTATCCAGAAGTAATTACAGAAACGTTTTTCTTCTCATTTTTCTTTTTAACAATGTATTTTACAATAGAGAATCCAGATGCTAAAATGATAGAACAATTAAATACTGCAAAAGATGCAGCAGAAAAAGCCAATAGGGCAAAGAGCGATTTCTTATCTAGTATGTCCCATGAAATACGTACTCCTTTAAATGCTATTGTGGGATTTAGTGAATGTATTTTAAATGAGAATGATTTGGAAAGCGCCAAAGGGGATGCGAAAGATATTATTATGGCATCTCAAAACTTATTAGAGATTGTTAATGGGATTTTAGATATTTCTAAGATAGAAGCAGATAAGATGGAGATTGTGGAATCTGAATATAATTTGAGGAAAAATTTAGATTCTTTGGCAAAACTTATGGTACCAAGAATTGGCGAGAAGCCAATCGAGTTTAAAACTCAATTTGCACCTGATATTCCAAATATTTTATATGGGGATGTTTCAAAGATTAAACAAATTATTACAAATATTTTAACGAATGCTGTAAAATATACAGAACGTGGAATTATTGCTTTTGAAGTAAATTGTATTAATAAAGATAATATTTGTTCTTTAGTAATTTCTGTGGAAGATACGGGAAGAGGTATTAAAGAGGACAAAATAGGCACTATTTTTAATAAGTTTGAGCGCTTAGAGGAAGATAGAAATACGACATTAGAAGGAACTGGTTTAGGGCTTGCTATTACAAAACGATTAGTAGAGATGATGGGTGGTAAGATTGTTGTTCAAAGTAAGTATGGAGCTGGGTCTAAATTTACTGTTTATTTAAAACAAGAAATTAGAAATACTCCAATAGAACAAGAGAAAACCTATTCTGTGACGGTTGCTAATACTGATTTTTCTAATAAGAAAGTATTAGTGGTAGATGATAATCGTATCAATTTAAAGGTGGCAACTCGCATGCTTGAACCTTTTAAAGTAATTGTTGAAGAGTGTGAAAGTGGGGAAGAGTGCCTTTCAAGAATAAAAGATGGCGCTCAGTATGATTTGATATTTATGGATGATATGATGCCTAGAATAACTGGTACTGAAACATTTCATGAATTGCAAAAAGATCCATCATTTAACACACCAGTGGTGGTTTTAACTGCTAATGCGATAGAGGGAATGCGTGATAAGTATTTACAAGAGGGTTTTCATGATTATCTAGCGAAACCTATTGATAAGTTGGAATTAGAACGTGTATTAGGTCAATATTTAGTACATACTAGGGAAGAAAAGACAGAGGATATTTTTGAACCTTTACCAGAAGAACTCTTTGATATGAACGTTCCTTTGAATCAAGATGAATAGAGATTGTAAAGAAATATTTTTTGATGTAAAAAAGATATTTCTTTTTTTTGAAATAACTGCTATACTAAAGTATAGAAAGTAGGAGGATAAGTATGAATAATAATCCAATGAATGGATTTGGTATGAATACAAATGATTATGGTAATAATGGAGGTCTCTATCCACAAGCAGATAATTCTGCTAGTTTTGGGAATGTTCCTATGAGTACTGGGAATCCTACATTAGACTTATTGAATCAAAGTAATGGAATTGTACCTAGTGCTAGTAATGTTCCACCTGTTAGTACAGGCAATCCTACATTAGATTTATTGAATCAATCTCAGGTGCAAAATGGACCAGATTCCTCTTATGGATTTGTTCCCTCTATGAATGATGAAACAAATAGTAGTATGGATATGAATGCTTTTAATTCACCACAACCAATGCCTGCATTTGGTTTAGATAATAATGTGGGAACGACTAATGGTATGATGCCAGATTATGGAATGAATATGAATCAGCCAATGCCACAACAACCACTAGATTATGCTAGTAAAATGCCACAGCCAGTTCCTATGGACCCACAATATCAACAACCAATGGGGCAACAGCCTATGGATTATAGTGTGCAGATGGGTCAAATGGTACAACAACCATTAACTTCTATGGAAATGGCGCCATCGTCAGAACCGATGCCAGTAGTAGAAAATACGAATCCATATGGATTTGTTCCAATGATGCCAACTCCAGAACCAGAACCAACGCCAGCGGCTACTACTTCTGCGGGAGAATTTAACTTTAGCTTTATTCCATTACGTGAGGAAAACGCGCCAGCTCCTCAGCCACCAATGGAAGTTCAACCAGTTCCTATGGATAATAGTATGCTAGGTCAAATGTCAATGGAGCAATCAGCAATGCCACCAATGGGAATGCCTGGAATGGAGATGCAACCACAGCCAGCTCCTATGGAACAATATAATGGGCAAATAATGCCACAACCAACTCCAATGCCTGTATTTGGTTTAGATAATAATATGGGAACGACTAATGGTATGATGCCAGATTATGGAATGAATATGAATCAACCAATACCACAGCCAGTTTCTATGGAACCACAATATCAACAGCAACCTATGGCACCAATGGGAATGCCTGGAATAGAGATGCAACCCCAACTAGTTCCTATGGAACAATATAATGGTCAAATGGGGCAACCAATGTATCCAGAACAACCAATGATGCCACAACCTATGGGGCAGATGCCAATGGGATATCCTCAACCAATGCCGCAACAACCAGTACAAGATCCTAATGCTATCTATCCTGGAATACCAGATGATGTCGGTAATTTTCCACAATAAAAAGAGATTTATATCTCTTTTTTGTATTCTATTTTATCTGCTATTTGATAGATATTTTCTCCACATGGAAATTCTAAAGTAGCAAAAACTTTCTTTTTGGGAAGAATTATTTTCCATTTTGAGAGATTGTTATAACAATAAAGAACATTATTTTCTTTGTCAATCATAACTACATCAATATTAGATTTCATAAAGAAAGTATGAATAGAGTTACATTTTGGAAACAATAAAACAGTATCTATTTTTTTCTTTCCCATATTTCCTTTAAATCTACTAAAAAAACTTGTACAAGGGATTATATCCCAATCTTTTGATTTTCCTGTTATCTTCATAAAACACCATGTTCATTATACCATAAATTCATTGACAAAACTAGAATTTCACGATATACTTTAAATAGTCGGAGGCGATGATATGAGAAATACTCGTGGACAAGCTTTAGTAGAATATTTATTGATTATAGCAGTTATTAGTGTAATTGCGATTGGTATTGTAAAATTATTAGGTGGTTATGTAAAAGATACCATGACAAAGTCTTCTTGTGAACTGTTAAATAAAAATTATGTAGAAGGTGAAAAACCAGGGGAAGCCAAATGTGAATAGTGAAATGATAATATTTATTATCATTTTTTTATCGAAAATCTATCTTTTCTTTTCAGATTTTGGTATAATGATTTATATATAATATAGGGGTGTGATAGAATGAGGAATGAACGTGGACAAGCATTGATAGAATTTTTAATGATTGTACCAATACTATTTCTTATCATTATGGCAGTGTTTGATTTTGGAAATATTTTATATCATCGATACGAATTAGAAAATCATGTAGATTTTATAGCAAATTTATATGAAGATGATAAACAAGAGGAGTTAGCTTCTTATCTTAGTAAACATAATCTTACTATGGAAGTAAATAGAGAAACGGATTATCAAGTAATTTATGTAAAAAGAAAAGTATCCATTACCACTCCAGGATTGGGGAAAATTTTAGGAGATCCATATTCTATATCTACCTCAAAGACTTTGTATGAGGGTTAATATGAATAATAAGGGACAAACTTTAGTACTATTTCTTTTTCTAATACCAGTGGTATTTCTTATTTTTATGGCTATTTATCAAGTCGGAACGGTAGCACTAGAAAAAAGAAAATTAGAGAATTCCATTGAAACAATTGTAGAGTATGGAATTGATCATTGGAGTGAGGAAGAAGTAGAAGAAAAAATGATTTCGATGTTAGAGAATAATTTTTCAAAAATTACACGAGAGAATATTGAGATTGAATTAGCGACTGGAAGAGTGAAGATGACAGTCACTAAAGATTATCATGTTTTATTTTTAAAGAAACAAAGAATTAGTGTTTCTTATGTAGGAACAAATATAGATGGAAAGGTCCAAGTAGTAAAGGAATAGAGGTTATATTATGAAAAAAGCAAGAATTATTACGGTTACTTCTGTAAAGGGTGGTACTGGAAAAACGACATTTGCTCTTAATTTAGCAGCAGCTTTTGCATTAAATAAAAAAAGAGTACTGTTGATAGATGCTGATTTAGCGGCAGGAGATATTGCAGCTAGATTGGACATTGGTTATGAAAAAGATTTATTTAATTGTTACGAAGATATTCGTAATCACAATTTTGATCAAGTAGAAGACTATGTACGTCCTTACCAAGATGGAATAGATGTTATAGCAGCACCTAAAGATCCTAGATTTGCCAATCGAATTGAACCAAGCTTTTTAACGTATTTATTATCAAAAGTGTCTTTAAAGTATGAAGTAGTTATTATTGATACGAATCATTTACTATCTTCTATTAATTTGTTAGCGTTTGATTATAGTGATTCTATTTTATTTGTTATGAATAACGAATGTATGAATTTAAAAGCAATGCGTACTATGTCAGCAATTTTTGAAGATATGGATTCTAATAAGATGACAGTAGTTTTAAATGATTCTACTAGAAAAGAAGCTGGAGAATATTCTGTTACAGATATGAAAAATATTATGAAAAGGGAAATAGATTTTCGTATTCCAAGCACTTTTTATCAAAAAAAATATGATAAATATGTAATGGAAGGACGCATTTTCTTACTAAATAAAAAAGTACGTGAGAAATGTAAGAGAGCTGTTAAAGTTTACCAATTAATAGTGGATACACTATTAAAGGAGGATTAGTATGGAAAAGAAATTTGTTGATGAATTTTCTGCTACTATGCAGAATGAACCTAATAGTGTAACTGATTATGAAACGTTTTCTGATAAAGAATTATTAGAAGAGTTGAGAACAAAGATTATTCAGGGATTGATTGATAAGCATACCAATGATACTACTATGACTACTTTAGCAATTCGTCAAGAAGTAGATAAGGCAGTATCTGGCTATGATTTAACGATTATAGAAAGAAGCTATTTATACAATTTAATTGATAATGAAGTAAATGGCTATGGGCCTATTACAGAATTATTGGAAGATAAAGACATTACTGAAATTATGGTGAATGGGAAAGATGAAGTTTACATCGAATTAGAAGGAAAACTTATTAAAGATGAAAGTGTTTCTTTCATTAATGAGGAACATATTGTTAGAACGATTCAAAGACTTATCCAACCTTTAGGAAGAACAATTGATACTTCGAATCCAATGGTAGATGCAAGACTCGCGGATGGTTCAAGATTAAATGCAGTACTCCCTCCACTATCTTTAAAGGGGCCTGTACTTACAATACGAAAGTTTAAAAAGGAACTTGCTAATATTGATGATTTCTTACGCAACGGAGCCCTTACTCCTTATATGGCAAGATTTTTAGAGGCTTGTGTAAAAGCAAAATTAAATATCTTAATTTGTGGAGGAACTGGTGCAGGAAAAACTACATTGTTAAATATTTTATCTTCTTTTATTGGAGAAAACGAAAGAATTGTAACGATTGAAGATGCGGCTGAAATTCAATTACATCAAAATCATGTTATTTCTTTAGAAACTAGAAATGCCAATTACGAAGGTGAAGGAGAAGTAACGATTAGAGATTTAGTAATTAATTCTCTTCGTATGAGACCAGACCGCATTGTTGTTGGAGAAGTTCGTGGCAAAGAGGCTTTTGATATGTTACAGGCCATGAATACTGGTCACGAAGGTTCTATTACTACTATGCATGCTAATAGCCCACATGATGCTTTAAATAGATTAGAAACTATGATTTTAATGGCTGGTATGGAAATACCTGTAAGAGCGATTAGAGAATATATAGAAGAAGCAATTGATATTGTTGTTCAAATCGAAAGACTTAGTGATGGTCATAGACGTGTTACTAGCATTTGTGAAGTGACTGGTATAACAGGAGGAACTGTTAATCTAAAAGAAGTTTTTGCATTCCATAAGCAGGGGTTAACAGAATCATTAGAAGTAAAAGGAGAGTTCGTTTTAGAACCATATATTCCAGCAGTTTATGAGAAAATGAAAGCGATGGGAATTTCTGATTTAGAAGATATTTTTGGAGAATAGGAGGGAATTTATGCTATTAGAAGAAAATGGCTATTATATCAGTATAGCTAGTCAAGAGACAGCTACACGTGATGATGTTGTTGTTGATTATCAGCCAAAAGCAAATATTACCAAATATTCTTATACAGTAATAAAAGATGGTAAAAAAGGGGAAACTATTTATGTAGAAGATAATGCAGCTACAAGAATAGTTTTAAGTGAAACAGGACATTACACAATTGAATTTGAAAATACGGATGCAACTGGAGAAACGGAAACTTTTAAAACAGGAAATTATATTATTGATAAAGAAGCACCAAGAATTGAGATTACTAAAAATAAAAAAATAGAACTTGGTTCTACAGTAGATATCATGAGTGGTGTTAAGGCATTTGATAATGAAGATGGGTATATAGATGTATCTAAAATCACTACCAATGTTGATGAAGATGCTTTTTCGACAATTGGAGAGAAGAGAGTTACTTACAAAGTTACTGATACTGCTGGTAATACAGCATTTGAAACTGTTACTTTTGAAGTAGTAGATAGTAATCGTGAAATGATATTCTTGAAAGAGTGCGTTGCTGTTGGTATGATTTGTGTGGCGCTTCTTATGATTATTAAATATTACAGAACACAATTAATAGAAAAAAGAATTGCTAGACATTCTTTAGAACCAAAGAGAAAAACAAATAGTATATTTGATAAATTTGTAATATTCAAAGATGGAATTATTGCTACAGTAGCTCATTGGTTAGATAAATTTTCATGGGCTAGAGCTTATGGAAAAATGTATGATAAATATCAAATTGCTTTTAGAGAAACGTCTCCTGTTCATATTATTGCTAAGAAAATATTAATGAGTTTATTATTCTTGCTACTATCTATTTTAGCGTCAACTATAAGATTAGAAATGCTTTCTTTTATGGAAATGATATTTGCGCTATTACTAGGATACCTTTTAGTAGATATTATCTACTTTATTCGCTATCGATTTTATCGTGATCATGTAGAAAATGATTTACTACAGGCAATTATTGTTATGAATAATGCCTTTAAATCTGGGCATAGTATTCCACAGGCAGTAGACTTAGTGGCAGAGGAATTAGATGGCGATATCCATGAAGAATTTGTTAGAATGTCTAAAGAATTCTCTATGGGATTATCTACGGATGAAGTATTTGAAAGGTTTGCAAAGAGAATAGGAATTACAGAGGTGACTTATTTAACATCTTCTATTTCTATCTTAAATCAAACAGGTGGAAATATTGTAAAAGTATTTACTTCTATTGAAAAAACATTGATGAATAAAAAGAAATTACGGTTAGAGTTAAAGGCTCTTACTAGTAGTGCTAGATTAGTTACCTATATTTTAATGTTATTACCAATTCTATTTGCAATGGTTATTACTTTTATCAGCCCAGATTATTTCTTACCATTTATAACGAGTACAATTGGTTGGTTGTCTTTAGTAGTAATTTTATTGGTGTATGTGTTATATATTTGTATTATAAAGAAGATTATGAAAGTAAGGATGTGAGAGAATGGAAAAAAAGAAAAGAATTTCTAGTATAGAAAAGCTAGAGAGACAAATAGCCTATTTAGGCCCTGTAAATTTTGATGCTACTAGATTTGCTTCTGTAAGATTACTTACAACCGTAATTTTAGCACTAGCACTTTACTATTTTACAGATGTTTCTTATTTTGTTATTCCTTTTCTCTCAATTGCTTACTATTATTTTTTATATTATTTTGTAATTTTACTACCAATTCAAAGAAGAAGTGAAAAGCTAGAAAGAGAGGCTTTAAGTTTCTTTGAAGTTTTGACACTTTCTTTAGAATCAGGGCGTAATCTAGAGAAATCTTTAGAAATTACAGTGTCTAATTTTTCTTCTGAGTTGAGTGAGGAATTTAAGAAAGCTTTAAAAGAAGTAAAATATGGAAAAAGTGTAGTGGAAGCTTTAAAAGATATGAAAAGAAGAATTCCATCAGAAACGATTAATAATATTATACTAAGTATGACTGAAGCGAGTCTCTTTGGAAGTAGTTTAGTAGAAAATATGTATAATCAAATAGATTTTTTAAGAGAAAAACAGATGTTATCTATTAGAGAAAAGATGAATCAAATTCCTAATAAGATTAGTATTGTTTCTGTCTTATTGATGGTACCTTTAATGTTATTATTAGTTTTAGGTCCATTAGTTATTGAATATTTAGGTTAGGAGAGTTCACATGAAATATTATTTAATAGGGATAAAAGGGGCAGGAATGAGTGCTTTAGCGCTTTTACTTTCTGATTTAGGCTATGAAGTAATTGGATATGACGATGCTAGTGAACACCGCTTTACAGAGGACCGTTTAAGAGAAAGAGGTATTCCTATTTATAGTGAACCAAATGATGTAATGGAGCGTGATACCATTGTTGTTAGGTCAACTGCTATTAAAGATGAACACCCAGAGATGCAAAAGGCCATAGAGTTAGACTTAAGAACCTATGAATATCACGAAATGTTAGGAAAGCTTTCTAAGAAGTTTGATACTATTTGTATATCAGGGTGCCATGGAAAGACTACTACAACAGCTATGCTTTCTCATATATTTAATGATTTAGGAGGATGTAACTATATCATTGGTGATGGAAGAGGAGCTGCTTCCAAAGAATCAAGGAAGTTTATTTTAGAATCTTGTGAATATAAGAGACATTTTCTTGCTTATGAACCAGAATATGTTATTGTTACAAATATTGAATTAGATCATACAGATTACTTTAAGAATATGGATGATGTTATTCATGCCTATGAGGAATTTGCAAATAAAGCGAATAAAATGGCTATTATTTGTGGTGATGATCCTTATACCCATGCATTAGAATTATCGAAACCAGTTTATTATTATGGTATCGGAGAAGATAATGATATTCAAGCTAGAAATATTGAATATCGCAATGATGGTACAAGTTTTGATGTTTTTATTGAAGAAGAATACTATGGACACTTTGATTTGCCTTTGTTTGGAAAGCATATGCTTTTAAATGCATTAGCAGCTATTGGGGTATGTCATTATGAACGTTTAGATGCGAAAGAGGTATCTAAAAGTCTTAAAACTTTTACTGGTGCTGATCGTAGGTTTAAGGAAACTTTTATTGGAAATAACGTATTAGTAGATGATTATGCTCATCATCCAACAGAGGTAAAGGTAACAATTAAAGCTGCTCGTCAGAAATATCCTGATAAAAAAATAGTAGCAGTTTTTAAAGCTCATACATTTTCAAGGGTAGAAGAATTTGCTGATGAATTTGCTAATGCTTTATCTTTAGCAGATAAAGTATTTGTAATGGATATCAATTATGATAGAGAAGACCCTAAGGATTATCCAGGTATTGATGCTTATACTATTATTAATAAGGTAGCTGATGCTGAATATATTGAACATGGAATGGCTGAAAAGTTACTCCCTTATGATAATGTAGCCATACTATTTATGAGTAGTAAAGAGATTTATTTACTTGAAGAAGAGTATGAAAAGCTACTTACAGAAAAGTTAGAGTCAGAAGATAAATCCTAGGATTTATCTTTTTTTTACGCGATTTTTATGGTATAATGTCAAAGTAGGTGGTTGTAATGAGTGGAAAACAAAAAGAGGAATTTTTCAATGAACTAGATAAGACGGCAGATATGCTTCGCACTTTTAAGCCAAGTGTTGAACGACCCAAAGAAGTAAACTTTGATGAAATAGAAAAATTATATAATGATTTAGAAGAAAGCGAAGAACAAGAACGATTAGAATCCCAAAGAATAGTGCTTGAACGTACAGCTGAAATGGAGAAATTAGAAAAAATCATTAATGACAGATTATCTCAAGAAAAGGTAGAAAGAACAGCCGATAAAAAAGAACAACAAGAAGATGATAAAAAACCTTCTATTGAACGTGAAGAGTTAGAGAAAAAAACAGAGGAAGTAAAAAAAGTAGAAAAGGAAAAGAGCTCTTCTATAAAGAAAACTGTTGCGCCAAAAGTAAAACGAGAATTAACTAGGGAAGAAAAAATTGCTAGATTAAAAGCGAAGAAAAGAAGAGAAGCTTTAGCAGCAAGGAAAAAAGCATTAGAAGAAGAAGCCAAACAAGCACCTAAGGTAGAGGCGAAAAAAGAAGTAAAAGCAACTAGTAAAAAGAAAACGAAAAGAAAACTAAAAAAAGGCGTTTTTGAACTTATTTTTTGCGCATGTAGTTTCTTATTTATGGTTACTTGTATTTGTATTTATGGAATGCGATTAGTAAAGTATTATAAAATTTATAACCCTAAAAATGAAAGTGGAGAAGTTCTCGCATTACTTACCACAGAGATTGCTAGAAATAGTTCTATTGTATATGAGGGGGAAGGTCTCTATATGCAAGGTGGAGATTATGTTTATAAAGGTGCGAATGTAAATAATTATGTAGAATATGGTAACTTATTATGGCGTATTATTAAAACAAATTCAGATGGAACAATGGATATTATGTTAGATAATTATATTAATGTTTTACCATATTCACAAGAAAATGCAGATTATACTGATTCTGATATTCATAAATGGTTGAATGAATATTTTATAAAGTATTTAGATAAAGATTATTTAACAGGAACTAAAGTATGCTTAGATCCTGTTAGTGATTTAAATAGTTATAGTTGTAATACTAGTAATACAGATAGATATGTAAGAATATTGTCTGTAAAAGAATATTTAAATAGTAAAGTAGATGATAGTACTTATGTGGGGGATGAAAATTCTTCTCTATGGTTAAGTACAGTATCTAATGATGGTGCATGGCAAGTAAATGGCAATAGTTTATCAGTTGCTGAAGAGTCAAGAGCTTTAGGTATAAAACCTGTTGTTACTTTAAGAATTGGTATTGCTTTGTTAGACGGTAGTGGAACAAAAGAAGATCCATACAAAATAGAAAAGGAAAAAGATGGTATCCACATAGGGGATTATGTTCAGTTAGGAAATGATATTTATGTTGTATATAAGGATACTGAAGATAAGCTTGCTTTAGCTTTGAATGATTATTTACCAACAACCTATAGGTTTGATATTGATACCAATCTTTACAATTTAGATACCATGTATTCTTTAGCGTATTATTTAAATAATATCTATTATAATTCTTTACCTTATAAAGAAATGATTATAGATAGTGAGTGGAGTACAGGATTATATGTAAATAGTTATCAAGATATAGCAGAAAGTAAAATAACTACTAAAATTGGCTTGCTTAGTTTAGAAGATTTGAAATTCAATAATGAGTTAAGTGAATATTTCCTTCTCAATGGAATAGATACTTCTAGTTATTTATATGGAAATGAATTAGTAACTAGTAAACCAAATATTAGTAGAAAGATTAGACCTTGTATTGTTATTCAAACTGCAACTGTAAAAAGTGGAGATGGAAGTTTAGAAAATCCATATGTAGTGGAGGGGTAGTATGAAGTATAAAAAATTAACGATTACTTTTATTGTACTAGATATATTAGTAGCTTGTTGTTTTATTTTATTTTATGGTGTCAATAGCTTTAAACAAACAATTATCTCTACTGCACTATCTACTAAAACTCATCAATATATTGCTTATACTTTTTATAGTGAAGAAACTGTCAAAAAGGTTGTTAGCCAAAATGCTATTGAGGAAATTACGGATACTGTTAATTTAGATGATATCGTTATTGATACTGCTCCTAAAACAACTTATGAAAATGAATATGATGAGGCTATTTTAACAAGAGACCCAGGAAACGAAGATTATAAATATATCCAAGTAGAGGTAGGCGGATACGATGCTCATTTAGTGGCTATTTATGATCCTAGTAAAGTAAAATTGATAGCGTCTAAATCATTTAACACTGGTAGTGGTATGGAAAGTATTCAAGAGATGTGTGAGCGTTCTGGTGGTAAAGTCTGTATCAATGGTGGAAGATTTAGAGATACTGATGGTTGGGGTAGTGATGTTCCTAAGGGTGTCTTAATTAAAGATGGCAAAGTGATTTGGTCTGATAACAATGAGAAAAGAGATTTAATTGGTTTTACTGAGGATAATAAGTTATTACTTACAAAATCAACAGCCGAGGAAGCTTTAGCGTTAGGTATGCGTGATGCATTAGAATTTGGACCATTTTTAATGGTAAACGGAAAGAGTGCTACTTTTGCAAATGCTGCAGGTGGATATTCTCGTGCTGCTAGAGTAGCAATAGCCCAAAGAAAAGATGGAATTGTCTTATTTTTGGTAACAGAAGGAGTTCATACAAAGGGGCCAAATTTAAAAGAAGTAGTAGATTTATTGAGTCTTTATGGGGCTTATAATATTGCCAATTTAGATGGTGGAACAAGTGCTCAATTAGTCATTGAGGGTGAGTTAGTAAATAATCCACTAAATGTATATGGTAAACCTGTTGTAGGTGGTAGAAAAGTAGTTAGTGGATTTGGTCTAATAGGATAATAGTTACTATTGTCCTTTTCTTTTTCTTCTATTTTTGATATAATGTAACAGATAAAGAATAGGAAGTATGATTATGGAAGAAGTAAAAAACGAGTCATTAAAACAATTAGAGGATAAACGAGAAAGTAAAGGTCAAAAACAAAAGAGAATAGGAATAAGGCTATCTCTTGTCTCGTTGCTACTGATACCAGGATTACTATTTCTTTATGTTGTATCTCGTCACAGTCAGGAACTAATTTCCCCACTTATTTCTAATATTATTATTTTTCTATTAGGAATTATGGTAGTATTGTTTTTCGTAGGAGTCTTTTATTATTGTAAGAATTTTAAAAGTAGGATTTCTACAAAAAAGAGGAAAGTATTTCTAATTTTCTATATTATCTTTGCAATTTGTTATATAGCTGGGGTATGCACAGTTTTATTTCTGTTATATGGACCAATCAATAATTTTAGAGATTGGCTTGTAACAACCGCTATGAATACAAAGGATCATAAATATTATGCTACATGGTTTTATAGTGATTCTGAAATAGAAGAAGTATTTAAGAGAAACTTTATTGAAGAACCAGAGGGATCTACTGATGATACTGCTATTGATATAGAAGAAAATCTAGAACCTGTTATCGAGTATGAAAATGAATACGAGAGGGCAGTTCTTGAAAGAGAAGAAGATGAAACATATAAGTTAATTACTTTTGAAGTGAATGGATGTACTGCTTATCTTGCCATTATTTATAATCCTGCTAATGTAAAAGTTACTACTACCAATAAGATTGGTGTAAGAGGGCAATATGTAACAGATATGGCAAAAAGGGAAAGTGCTATTGTTGCTATTAATGGGGGCGGTTTTTATGATCCAAACTATAGTAGTAGTGGTGGAAGCCCAAGAGGAATTGTTATTGTAGATGGAAAGGTAATTACTAATAATACTTATGGTAAAACATCTACAGGAGGCATTATTGGATTTACTAACGAAAATAAATTAGTTTTACTAAAAAATACAACAGCCGAGGAAGCTTTGCAAAAAGGAGTACGAGATGCCGTATCTTGGGGACCATTTTTAATTGTTAATGGAAAAAGTGCTTATACGAAAGGAAATGGTGGCTGGGGATATGCAGCTAGAACTGCTATAGGACAACGAGCAGATGGGATTGTATTATTTTTAGTAGTAGATAGTAATTACAATCGTACGAAAGGCGCTAATATGGTAGATATGACTATTATTATGGAAAACTATGGTGCTATTAATGCAGCTAATTTGGATGGTGGAACATCAAGTGTTATGGTTATTAATGGAGAAATGATTTCTCATCCAATTGATTCTACTTTGAAAAATCAAACTAGACCAATTGCAACATCTTTTATTATGGTAAATGAGTAAATGAAAAGAATAATCTTATTGATTATTCTTTTCTAATATTTTACTAGTGTTTTTAAAGTTGTATTTTGCTATCTCTTTCAAAATATCAGGCCCAAATTTATTTACCAATTTAATTCCCATATCATCTACAGCATTACTAGCACCCTTTGGTAGAAATTCATCTACTTTTTCACTTAATTTATCAAATTCTTTAATAAATATATAACGACTGATTAAAGAAGCACAAGCAACTGCTAAACATTTATCTTCTCCTTTTGTCATAAAAGTAATATTTCGAAATACATTATTAGATTCTTTTAAATAACTAAAATAAACATATTTAGGGGCAAATTCATCAACAACAACATATTCATAGTCTTTTATTTCTTGTGTTAGCTTTAATAATACACTATTATGTAAAATCGCCTTTAATTTATTCATATTGTTATTAGCGTTATATCTTTCATTGTATTCTTTGTTAGTTAAGATAATACTCTTATAAGGAATCTTTTTGATAATTTCTGGAACAATCTTCATAATTTTATCATCTGTTAATTTTTTAGAATCTTTTACGCCTAATTCTTCTAGCCATTTAATATGTTCTTTATTTACATAGGCACTTGTTACTATAATAGGACCAAAGTAATCACCTGTACCAACTTCATCAGATCCAATACAACTAGCATTATAAATTTTAGGATCAATAATAATTTCTTTTTTTTCTTTTTTCTCTTTATTTTCGCTATTTTTAACATCCACTTTTTTAGTAGGATTTAAGTGTCTCTCTCTTTCAATCCACATATTTGCACTGATGTCAGCACTAATTCCTTGAAATACTGCTTTTCCAGATTCATAAACAGTTACTACACAGTCTGCATCATCGGCTTGAAATACTGCATAGGGAGGTGTTTTCTCTCTTTTGTAATCTTCAAAGAATTCGTTCATTTCTTGTTTTGTATTTTCACTAATTTTTACAGTAATCGTCATTTTATCACGTCCTGTAGTTATTGTAACATAAAATATTAAAAATTGATACTGTCCATTTCTTCCATATTATGGTATAATCAAACTAGAAGTTAGGAGGAATTTATGAATATAGTTGATGTTATCATTATTTTAATTTTAGTATTTGGCGCTGTAGTAGGAGCGAAGAAAGGCCTTACTAGACAGTTAGTAGATACAGTGGGTACTATGGCTATTATTATATTAGCATTTCTATTGAAAGGATATATATCTGCTATCTTATATAAGATTTTTCCATTCTTTCATTTTTCTGGAAGACTAGAGGGTCTTACTTCTTTAAATTTACTTCTTTATGAAGTTGTAGCGTTCTTATTCCTATTTGTTGTTTTTTCTTCCATCTTAAAGATATTGAAATTGACAACTAGCATTTTTGAGAAATTATTAACTATGACGATTATTCTTGGAATTCCATCAAAGATATTAGGAGCTATTGTAGGAGTTATTCAAAATTTTATATTCCTTTTTGTAGCACTTTATTTCTTACGTTTGCCAGTGCTTAAATTAGATATAATAAAGGAATCTACTTTAGCGGATAAAATGCTAAATAGCACACCAATTTTGTCTACTATTTGCGGGGATACATTATCTGTGTTTAAAGATTTTGATAATCTTTTAGAAGAGTATAAGAATGAAGAAGATAATTCCATTTTAAACCAGAAAACATTAGAACTTTTAGTAGATAAAAAGATAGTTGACTTAAGTACTGCTAATAAGTTGATTGCAGAGGGAAAATTAAAAAATGTAGTAGTAATACAAAGAAAAGAAGCTTAAAGGCTTCTTATCTTTTGGAGGGTGTTATGCAAAGATATTTTGCTTTAAAAAAAGAAGAGGATAGCTTCACATTAAGAGCTGATGATGAATATCATATAAAAAGGGTTATGCGTATGGTAGATGGGGATACCATAGAGGTAGTCTATGAAAATACTGTTTACTTGTGTGAATTAAAAAATGTAACGAAAAATCTAGAAGTAAAGATAGTAGAGATTCAGGAAAGTACTAGTATTGTATCTCTAAAATTAGTTTTAATTATTCCATTTTTGAAAGAACAAAAGATGGATTTGATTTTTCAGAAAGGAACAGAATTAGGCGTAGATGAGTTTATTGTGATTCCAACAGAACGTTCTGTGGTAAAAATAGAGGAGAAAAAAGAATCTGCTAAAGTAGATAGATGGTCAAGGATATGTAAAGAAGCTTCTGAACAATCTATGCGTGTTACTATTCCTACTGTTAGAATAGAAAGGGAAAAGGCGCATTTAGAGAATTTGCCAGGAAAAAAGTTAATTTGTAGTACACAAGAAAAAAAGAAAACAATTAAAAATATTTTGAAAAATATTGACATCTGTGATACAATTAATTTAATGATAGGCCCAGAAGGTGGCTTTTCATTAGATGAAGAAATATACTTTGAAAAAAAGGGGTTTGAAAAAGTTAGTTTAGGAACATCTATCATGAGGGTAGAAACTGTTCCCATCTTTTTATCAAGTATAATCCGTTATGAATATATGGAGTGATACTATGAATGAAATAATCGATAAAATTGTAGGAAATAATTTAGTATTTGGTGGAATTTTAATTTTTTTAGGTGTTATCTTATTGATTTTAATTGTTTCTATTGTAAGAAGTGCGAAAAAATCACGTAAAATTCCAATTTATGAAGAGGATTTAGAAGATACGGAACTAGAAAAAATTAAAGATGAAAATATTATTGATAAACCTGAAGTAAAAAAGAAACAGAAGAAAAAAGTAGAAAAGAAAAAAGAAATAGTAGAAGAAGATGACGAAGAAGATATAAATTTAGAAGTAATTCTAGAGGAAGAAGAAATTGCTCCTGAGGAAGAACAGGAAGATTTGCCAACATCATCGGCAGTAGAAGAAGTAATAGCTGATGAGAAAGAAATCGTCGAGGAGAAATCAAAAGAACCAGTAGTGGAACAAGAAACTATTTATTCTGATGGAGAAGCAGAAGAAATTATCGATGAAGGATATAGTGAAGAACGAATTGCGGAATTAGAAAATATCGATGAGGAAGAAATTAAAGAACGCATTGATAAAGAACATGAGGAAGTAATTGAAGAGACTATGGAAGAAATTGATAATGAGGAAATGGTCGACATTTTACAGAATTTAAAAGAAGCAAGAGAAGTAAAACCTGAAGATGTAGTTCGTCAATTTGAGCAAGAGCAGGAAGCTCAATCTATTATTAGCTATCAAGAATTGGTAGATGTAGTAAAGAATAGAGACAAAGATTTTGAAGATGAATTAGAATCTAAACCACTTGCTACTGTTTCAGATTTCTTGCCAGAAGTTCCAAAAGAAGAAAATAAAGATTCTGATATGGCCAAACTAATTGAGGAACTTGGACAACCAAAAGAACCAGTTGAGATAGAAGAGTTAGAGAAAAATATAGAAATTCCTCCATCTTTGGATGAAGAGGATGATGATATAGCTGCTGCTAAAGCAATGGTTAGGGAAGCTTTGAAAAAAGAAATTCCATCAGATGGGAAATTTAAAAAGACTGAATTAATATCTCCTGTATTCGGTAGAATTACAGAAGAACCAGAAGATAGTTATCCAACTGTAAAGAAATTTACTCATGAAGATGAGGTAGAAGCAATTGAGGAAATAGAGTTGCCAGAAGTAAAAAAAGATGATACTATAGAAACTGAGGCAACAGATATTGAGTCTTTTGAAGATATTTCTGAAGAATTAGAGGAAGAAGAAAATCCAAAAGTTTTATTTGAAGAAATTCCTAATGAAGAAAAGTTAGAAAAAACTAGTGATTTAGGAATGGGAGATATTTCTAAGAATGAAGAATTTTTAAAAGCTTTAAAAGATTTCCGTGATAGTTTATAAGCCTAATTTTAGGCTTATTTTTTTGGAGAGTGGTAATATGACGTTTAAAATATGTACATTAGGATGTAAAGTAAATACCTATGAGTCTAATGTTATGAAAGATGATTTAATAAATCATGGTTATAAAGAAACAGAGGAAGAAATTGCAGATATTTATATTATTAATACCTGTACAGTAACAGATACTAGTGCTCATAAGTCTTTAAAAGTAGTAAGACAATGTTTGCGAAGAAATTCCAATGCCATTATTGTTGTTTGTGGTTGTATGACTCAAGTAGAACCAGAAAAAGCAAAATTAGATGGTATTTCTATTTTGATTGGAAATCAATATAAAAGTAAAATTGTTTCTTTTATTGAAGAATATCAAACAAATGGAACTCCTATAGTTGCAGTAGAAAATATTATGGACTGTCCATTTGAAACTATGAAACTTAATAATTTTAATCGTACACGGGCTTTCGTGAAAATAGAAGATGGATGTGAAAATTATTGTTCTTACTGCATTATTCCATATGCTCGAGGAAAAGTGAGAAGTAAAAATCCAAAACTTGCCTTAGAGGAAATAGAAACACTTGTAAAACAGGGCCATAAAGAAATCGTTTTAACAGGTATTCATACTGGTCATTATGGAGCAGATT
Source organism: uncultured Bacilli bacterium (assembly GCA_964018915.1). GTDB lineage: Bacteria > Bacillota_I > Bacilli_A > RF39 > UBA660 > UBA5578. Next base: position 289,971 of record CAXHRJ010000003.1, read on the forward strand.
TAGGGGATTACCATTTTTCTAATTTATTAGAAGATATTTTAAAAATAGAAGGGCTAGAAAGGCTCCGTATTTCTTCAATTGAGATAACAGAGATAGATGAAGAAGTTTTAAATATTTTCAAAAATTCTAGCGTGGTTGTAGATCATCTGCATATTCCAATTCAAAGTGGTTCTAATGCCATTTTAAAAAGTATGAATAGAAAATATGATAAAGCTTATTTCATAAATAAAGTAAACCAAATTAGAGAGATTAGACCTACTATTTCGTTAACTACAGATTTAATAGTTGGCTTTCCAGGAGAAACGGAAGAGCTTTTTCAGGAAACTGTAGAAACGGTGGAGATGATTCAATTTAGTAAAATTCATGTATTTCCTTTTTCTTTAAGAAAGGGTACAAAGGCTGAGGAATTGCCTAATCATATAGATGAACAAACAAAAAAGAATAGGGTAAAAATAATGATGGCGATTAGTAAAAGATTAGAGATAGATTATATGAATCTATTCATTGATAAAAACGTTATTTTTATTCCTGAGAAATATCAAGATGGATATCTAATAGGACATACTGGTAATTATTTAGCAATAAAGGCTAAAGGAGAGGAAAGTGAGTTACATCAAAACGTTGAGGTAACTGTGAAAAGTATTGAATATCCATATTGTATAGCAGAAAAAAATAAAAGGATTTAACCTTTTATTTTTTATTTTCAATAGCGGCTTTTAAGAAACCATCAAATAGAGGGTGTGGTCTTGTTGGTCTAGACTTAAATTCAGGATGGAATTGGCAAGCAATATAGAATGGATGATTAGGATATTCTACAATTTCTACTAAACTACTTGCTTCGTTAATTCCAGAGAAGACAAATCCTTTTTCCTCCATTACTTCCTTATATTGGTTGTTAAATTCATAACGGTGACGATGTCTTTCTTTGATATCATCTGCTCCATATAACTTTCTAGCCAAAGTGTTAGGCGCTAGATGACAATCATAGTTACCAAGACGTAGAGTTCCACCCATATTCAGAATATTTTTTTGATCGGCCATTAAATCAATTACAGGATCTTTACAACTTTCATTGAATTCACGAGAGGATGCCTCTTTAAGACCACATACATTTCTGGCGAATTCGATTGTTGCAATTTGCATTCCTAAGCAAAGTCCTAAATAAGGAATATTATTTTCTCTTGCATAATTAGCAGCTTTGATTTTTCCTTCAATTCCTCTAGTTCCAAATCCTCCAGGAACTAAAATTCCTTTAGAATTTTTAAAGACTTCTTTCAAATTTGTCTTTTGGTTTTCTAATTTTTCTGAGTCTACCCAATTAATATTCACTTTTGTATTATATTTATATCCAGCATGTTTTAGAGATTCTACAACAGAAATGTAGGCATCATGTAACTCTGTATATTTTCCCACTAAAGAAATTTCTATCTCATTATTTAAATTATCAACTGTTGTAATTAAATTTTTCCAATAATCAAGATTAGCTTTTTTTACTGGTAGTTTAAATTGTTTTAAAATGATTTCGTCAAATTTTTGTTCATAATAATTGATCGGTATTTCATAAATATTTTTGACATCTGTAGAATCAATTACATTAGTTACTGGTACAGAGCAAAATAAAGATAATTTATTTTTGATAGCATCATTAGTAGGGAATGGAACACGACACACTAAAGCATCTGGCCTAATTCCCATATTTCTTAAATCTCTAACGCTATTTTGAGTTGGTTTTGTTTTTAACTCATCAGAACCATAGATAAATGGTATTAAACTACAATGTACAAAGAATGTATTTTCTGAACCTCTTTCATATTGAATTTGTCGTAATGCTTCAATGAATGTTTGTGATTCAATATCTCCAACAGTACCACCAATTTCAGTAATAACAATATCTGCACCGCTAGTGATACCTGCCTCATAAACTTTATTCTTTATTTCGTTTGTGATATGAGGAACCATTTGAACTGTAGCGCCCAAATAATCTCCACGTCTTTCTTTATCAATGACTGATTTGTAGATTTTTCCATTTGTGATATTAGAAGTAAAGTTTAATTCTTCATCAATAAATCTTTCATAGTGACCTAAGTCTAAGTCCGTTTCAGAACCATCATAAGTAACAAAAACTTCACCATGTTGAATTGGATTCATAGTTCCTGGATCCACATTGATATAAGGATCAAATTTTTGCATAAATACCTTATACCCACGTGATTTTAATAAAAGAGCAATGGAAGAAGCTGTAATACCTTTTCCTAATCCTGATACAACTCCTCCAGTAACAAATACATATTTTGTCATAACATACCTCCTAAAAATAAAAAAATACTAGGAGAGATACCTCCTAGGCTCTTTTTCATTATAACACTCTCTAATATGCGTTGTAAATACGTTTCTTAAAAATAATAGAAAAAGTTTTTCTAATTTCTATTTCATTTACATGCTAATTATTTTATGATAAAATGAATATATGCCGGTTTAGTTTAATGGTAAAACAAGTCACTCGTAATGATTAGCTGTAGGTCCGATTCCTACATCCGGCACCATAAAAAAATAAGCTCAAAGGAATTTTAAGAGTTTTAAATATAAAAAAGAGGAGAAAATATGAATTTATTAGAACAGAATTTAGATGTATTCATTAAAATTTTAAAATTAGTCCCAAATAGAGATTATCCGATAATTTTAAGTGGCAGTACATCATTAGCCCTTCAACAAGTTGATATTGAAGTTCACGACATAGATATTGTAACAGATAAAAGTGGAGCAATAGCGTTAGGCAATTTACTTAGAGAATATCAAATTAAAGAAATGGAATACTCTGAAACAGACAGATACAAGTCATTTTTGGGAAAATATAATATAGATGGGGTAGATATTGATATAATGGGGGACTTTCAATACAAACTGCAGAGTGGTGAATGGTCAGATAAAAATCATATTCATGAAATATATTATGTTGAATATAAATCAGAAAGAATACCTGTTCTTAGTTTAGACCAAGAGCTTGTTGAATATGAAAGCGCAGGAAAAACTGCAACTATAGCAAAAATAAAAGAAAAGATTAAAAAACTAGATTAAAAACTTGAATAACACACCATATAGATTTAAAAACAACTTTAACCTCAAAAGAAAAATATGTTTTAAAACAGAATTAAAAGATACGAAAAGTATAGTATATATTCCAAGTTGTTATTGATGAAATATATAAGGAGGCTTGCATGAAATTAAAAAGAAACATTTAATAGTTTCATATTGAGTGTAGCCGCAAATGGTTAAGCACTTAATCTATACTAGATTTAGTGTCATTTTTTTATGTCGCTAGTCAATTACTAGATAGGAAGGCAAGACTTCATTCCTTAGCTTTAGCAGTTCAAAAGAAACAACGCTTAGTTTCGAAACTGGGAAACATATTTAAGCAATTTTACTAAATTGATGCCTAGGAGATATAGATTATGGAAATAAAAAGTAAATTAGAAAGTGTAGCAAAAATTAATGAATTAAAACTTAATAAGTTTCCTGAACAAATATTTCATAAAGGAGAAAAAAAGAAGGTTCAAGAATTTTTAAAAAATCATCCTGCATCTTATTATGCAATTAGGGATAAATCTAAGGCAAGTGGCATTTTTAAATTAAAAGTACCTTATGATAAAGTTATAGAGGAAATTGACGAATATAGCCTATTTTCTATTAATGTAAGTTCTGCTAACTATGCAGATAACCAACTATTAGTAGGGGAAATAGAGGTTTTATCAAATGGAGAAATATATGCTATTTTATCTACCTCTCCTACAGCTTCTGTTAGAGATGCTCTTAGCAATCCAACATTTAATTTAAAAACAGATATATTTGATAGAAGGTTAAATGATATTCCCTCTTTTGACTTTATTTATCAATATATTATATCTAATGGTCTTAGTAATGTAATTGTTGAATTTTCATTATTTGATAAAGAGGTTGGTATCAATAATGAAAGAATTGTCGTTTACGAATTAAGAACCCATTATTAATTTTACATTGTTGAACGAACGGATAACTAGAAAATTTTTTGTAATCATCTTTAAAAGAAGAGATGAATTCTTGTTTTCTATAAAAAGATGTGATATAATTTGAGCATAGAAATGGATGAGAATATTGCGTGTTCCATGAAAGGAAATATTTATGAAGTTAAAAGTACTAGTAGATAACAATACGCTTGTAGACAGATATTATTTTGGTGAACCGGGTGTAAGTTACTATATGGAAGATGGAGATGATAGAATATTATTTGATACTGGATATTCTGACATTTATATAAAGAATGCTACTAAAATGAATATAGATTTGAATAAAATCAACAAGCTTATTATTTCTCATGGGCATGATGACCATACAAAAGGTTTAAAGTATTTTCCACTTGAAAATGGGGATATTGAATTAATCTCTCATCCTAATAGTTTTTGTTATAAAGAAGATAGTACAGGTCTATATATTGGAAGCCCTTTATCAAAAGAAGAATTAAGCAAAATCTATACTTTAAATTTATCACAAAAGCCTACTCTTGTAAGCGGCAATATTATTTATTTGGGAGAAATTCCTCCACTAAATGACTTTGAACCTAGATACTCTATTGGGAAAAGTATAATAGAGAATGAAAAAGTAGAAGATACTTTAATGGACGATTCAGCAATTGTTTATAAAAGCAATAAAGGGTTATTTATTATAACAGGATGTTCGCATAGTGGAATTTGTAATATTATTGAGTATGCTAAAAAAGTTTGTAATGACACTAGAATATATGGTGTTATTGGTGGCTTTCACTTATTTGAGGTAGATGAAAGATTAAAAGCGACTATTCAATATTTTAAAGAAAATAATATTAAGTTATTATACCCGTGTCATTGTGTATCTCTAAAAGCAAAAGTAGAAATGGCAAAAGAATTAGACATCCATGAAGTAGGAGTAGGATTAGAAATAGAAATTTAGTTGGAGAGGTAACTTATGAAGGAAGTACTAGTTAAAATCAAAAATTTACCCATTCAAGAGCAAAGAAATTTATCCTATGAAGAATTAGTGGGTATTATTAATGAACTTAGTCCTGATGAAATTGTTTCTTTGAGTAATATTATTGGGTATCCAGTATTAACTAGACTATGTATGGGAGAATTAAAACATAAATTTGTTTTATTACAAGATGGAGCAGCTGCCATTATTGTAAATAATCAAGGACAGATTTTATTACAAAGTAGGACAGATAGAGATAAATGGGGTCTTCCTGGTGGATGTCAGGAACTAGGAGAACGTTTTCAAGATACTGTTATTAGGGAAGTAAAAGAGGAAACCAATTTAGATGTATTAGAAGACGATTTAGAACTAATTGATGTAGTTTCTGGAGAAAGTAGGAAAAGTTCTTATCCAAATGGAGATGTAGTTTTTAATAACACAGTTTTATATTGTATTAAAACCTATTCTGGTGAATTAAAGTGGGATTCTGAGTCAAAGGAAATGAGATTTTTTGATTTAGATGATTTACCATTAAACCAACATGATCCAGATTTAATAGAGATTTATAAAAACTATTTAGAAAAAAGAGAATAGTAAGGCATCATCAGATGCCATATGCCGTAATAGTATAATGGTATTACGAGGCCATGGTAAGGCTTTAACGTAGGTCCGATTCCTACTTACGGCACCAGATTGATATGAACTCAAATCTTTATGGTTTGAGTTTTCATATACCCAAAATTTTAATAAAATAGTAATAAATGAAGAGGAGGAAACAACATGGCAAATAGAGCCTATTTATATGCAATAAAAAAAGAGGATAAGAAAGCAATTGGAATGGGGGAATGTAATTATGCTATTCCTTTTGTATTTAAACTCTTGGTTAGTAGTAATACCCAAATAATTCCGTCTATGATATTTCAATCTAATGAATTGATTGCACTGCAAGGAGATTTTGAAAAGGGAAAACAAAAACTGTATGCTTTTTTAGATGAACTGTTAGTAACCCCTGAAATCCAGTTTGATGAATTGACCTATAAAATAGAGAATACAAGAAAATTTTTAGAAACTATTGAAGCAGACTATATTTATTTGGATTGTGCTGAGATTTATGATATGACAGACGAACCATTAGAAAAACAAAATAAAAAATTAGTTGATGAAATAAATAATATTGATAAAGAATTGGCAAACTTCTATAAAAAATTAATGGATGTTGTGGTGAAATACAAAAATTTGAAAAATTCATTTCCAAACAAAGGATTATTTTTAAATAGACGTAGAAAAAAAGTAGAACAAGAATTGGAACAGGTAAAAAGGGAAATTGATGATATGTTGTTTTTAGATTGGTGGTCAAATATACTGTATTATAATATCTAATTGCAATATGAAATATTTATAATTGACTTTTCTTTTAATAAACTGTACAAGATGAAATCACTCAATGGAGGAGAAAAATGGGAGATATTACACGCATTATTAGCGAGCAATTAGCACAAGTATAGTCTACAGGTGACAATGCTGTTAAAACTTTTGAAGTTGATAAACTTTATGCCATGTTTTTTAGCGATTATTCTTTTCAATTTGTGGTGGATACACTTTTACCAAAAAGTACATATGAAAGATGTTTATTCAGCGCTTTTGGAAACTTTCGACTATTAAATTATACAAATTTATCGTTGTCATGGGATGATGCAATGAGAGATGAAGTTTTTATGCCAATAGGGGAAGAGGCTGTTATTGCGGTTAGAGGTTCTACCCTAATTCCATCCCATTTTGTAACCAATGGACATATTATTTTTGAAAATTTAGTGAGAGCACATTATGCAATTATATCTGTAATTGCTTCTGATTCTAGTTTTCTGGATTTTTATTTTTCTAGATGGTTAGAATACAAAAAGAACAATTCATTAGTTCCAACTATTAATTTACACTTGAAGGATTCCTATAGAATAAGAATTCCACAAGCTCCTAATTCTTTACAATCTAAACTTAAATTACGTAGAGATAAAATGGATGGGAAAATAGTAAGTATAGAAAATTTATATGGTGTTTTTTCAGATAAACGTGAATTCACATTTGCAACAGAGAAAGAAAAATATGGTGGCCGTTATGGATTATATAGCGCTTTCAATGAGAATTTAGTAGCTTTAGAAAACTTTGGGGCACCTAAAAGATACAAGGAATTTGTAGAAAATTCATGTTTAGCTAGAAAAATTGCATTAGTATCAACAAAAATAATTCCTTCTCAATTGTTATCAGAAGATACGATAGAAAAGGATACTTTACTGAATGTACAACAAAAGATTAGAGCTCTTATTAGTCAGTATCCTGAACTTTTAGATGCTTATTTTCCAACGACCAAGAAACCTACAACTGATATTTTAACGGCAATCTCTAATTGGAAACCTGGTGTATGTCGTGAAAATAAATCTTCTAAGGAAAAGCAATATCATATTTAAATTTAACTTATTTTATTAAAAAGAAAAAAAGTCATTTAGACTTTTTTTAATGTGTTAAATTATTTGGAAGTAAAATCTTAGTAGCTTTTTTAGGCGCTTCATTTCCAAGTATAATAGGAGATTTAGGTGGCATGTTTATAAAATCACTAATAGTGTGAGTTAAGAAATAAGTAATTGGTAAATCCACATCTGCAAATTTACTTTCCTCTTGCTGTTTTTCTTTTTTTAAATCGGCAATTTTCTTAAAATAGCTCATTCTTAATTTGAAATCAGGTATTTCTTTCATGATATCACGCATGATTTGACATTTATAATCAATAAAAGCTGTTCTAAATTCTCCTATTGTAATTCTAGATTCTTCTAAAATCTTTATTATTTCTGGATAGGCATCTGAAAATAAATTTGTCCATCCATCAGGAAATTGAAAGTCGTAACAATATAAAAAGTAAAGTAAAGATTGTAGTTCATTATAAACATATTCAATTCTTTCAATTCCTTTCATATTAGCTTCAAAGTTAGGATTTTCTTGCATAATAGAGATGTCGTTATACCTATCATGAATAGCTTGTGAAAGTATAGGATATAAAAAATCATCCATAGGCTTAGTTACGAATAAGTCAGCTTTTAGTTTAGTTTTAAACATCATATCGTGACCAGCTGAGAATAGAAAATATTCTTGAAGTAGTGAAAATATTTGACTTATTTCATAAGCGTTATTTCTTTTAACGGCAGCTTTAAAGCTTATAAAATGTTCTTCGTAGCTTTTCCCTTGCATAATTTCTGATATAGGGATGCGACTTTTTGGATTCGAAAAATAAATTTGTTCCAGTTCCATATTTTTAACCCTTATATGAGAAGAGTTTCTCTTGTATCTGTTTCTAATAATAGTATCTAAATTTATAAATCCCATGAAGAATCCTCCTTATGTAGCTACTATTATACAACAGTTTTTTTTAAATTCAAATATTTTTATAAATTATAGGATAATAATTTGTGATATAATAAACATTAAAAAGGAGATTTTATATGAAAAGAAGACAAGATGGATGGGTTTCAGAATATAGAAGGCAAAAGTTCTTAGAAAGACAAAAGAAACCCTTTAAAGAATTATCTGTGCATTATCTTGATACTTCTAGATTAGAAATACCAACAACGATTGCAGTTATGTTAGATTTAGATGGAACCGTAAATGGGATAGACGATGAGAAAGCTAATGCTTTTATAAAACAGTTAGATTATATTAGACAAAAATTTCAAGCAAGAGAATGTTTCATTTGTATATCTACTCATTATGATAATTCTTCTAAAATAAAACCAGTATTAGATATATTATCTAGAAATTTATCTAGTACTATTAAAATAGGAATGAGTTTTTATTATGGAGGAATTTATGATTATGAGAAAGACTTTGAGATGAAATGTGCTTTTGGTTTTAACCAAGATAAGGTAGACACATTCACAAATCATTATGTTCGTGGAATAGGGATGTATAATCGTTGGTTTGCTATTATTGATGATGGAATAGATGAAGAAGTATATTTAAAATATCAAAATAGACATCCTATGCTTCTATGTCGTCCTTCCCAAAGTGAAAGAAGTGTTTCTAAAAATAATTTTATGAGGCATGCTAGTACTTTATTTGGTTTTGATGGAGTATTAGAAGCGATTGATTCCTATATTACATCAATTGACAAACTATCTCCACTTCAAATAATAGATACACAAAGAAACATGATTATGCATTTATCTTCTTATGACTTAATTGATAAAATAAGAAACAGAGATTATTCTTTTTTAGAAAGGTATTTCATTGAAGGATATGCAGATGAGGATGATTATGAAGATGCTTTAAGTTGGATATTGCTTACTAATAGTAGTACTAATCCTTCTAAAGAGGAACTTATCTATTTAGAAAGAATATTAGCCTTTATCATTGATCATTTCCAAAAAAGTGGAAATGAAAAAAAGGTTGCTAATGCGTTTCAACTCCAAAAAAAATTTAGTTTGATAGATAACTAAAAAATTATTATTAAGAAAAGGAAAGTGATGTTATGGGTTTAAAACAAACTCTGAAACAGTTAAAGGATGAAATATTGAAAACAATTTCTTTTAAAAAGAAGTTAGAAAATCAGCCTGTAGAGACATTGGATACAAAGGTAAATAATTTTATTGCTTGGTATTATGAGAATATGGCAAGGGGATATTATGCAGAAAGTGGGGAGTACCAAAAGCCAAGAGAATTGCGAAATCTTATTGAAAAGATTGCTGTATGGTATGAACTTAGATATCCAAAATATTTGGTTAATCAATTAATGCCAGGATCTGGTTTGGAAAAAAAAGATGTTAGTTCTTGCATGTTCCAACAAAATCCATATATTAATGAACAGTTAGAGGAAGATTCTGAGGTGAGAATTTTAGATTGGGAGAGTTTTTATAATTTTGATGCTTTCCTAGCTTCTCTACCAAATGAAGAAAAAAGATTTTTTGAAGATATTCATTATAGAAGTGTAGTGCATTTAGGTATATCCGCTACTAGTGCTTGTCTTCACTTAAATAAAGATGGTTATGTAGAAAGGGCAGAAGGTGTTTCTGCATGCTTAAATTATAAGATATCGGATGAGCAAATGAGGGGCCTTCATGTAAAAAGAATTGTAGGCATGCTAAAATTTGTAGGATTTCCATTATCTTCTGATAATGAACTAGAAGAAACTATTAGATATAAAGAGAATTGGGACTACTTAAGAAATGGCTTACTAGACTGTGCTATGTATAGAATCATAGAAAGAGGAGGGAATAGGATAGGACCAAGAAGGGGCTTATTATTTGCAAGAGAATTTAAAAGAGATATTTCTATTCTTATGAAGTATGGAGTAGATACTTCTGATCCAGGGCTAAGAGTATTTATGAATGAATATTTGAAATCTGAGGGAGTTAAAACTTTAGTTTGTTATAAGGATTATTTTTCTAGAACAAATGAGCATCCTAACCTTGAAACTACAACAGTTGCTAAGATGCTTGATTTTACTAATTATACAGAAGAAGAACATTCTTTACATCAAAGACTGGTAAATACATTATCCTCACAAGTAGATTCCACTACTTTAAAAAAAGAGCATGTAAAACAACTTCGAATTGAAAGAAAACTAGAAAAAAGTAGAAGAAATTCTTAAGGTTATTAATGAATGTCAAAAATATCTAATGTAATAACAATGCTAAATCTTTTATCTACTGGAAAGAAGTACACAACTGAAGAGTTGTCTATTATTTTAGAAGTAACTCCTAGAATGGTTAGAAGCTATAAAGAAGAATTAGAAAAAGCTGGAATTTATATTGATACGATTATGGGACCGTATGGAGGATATGTTTTAAATAAAACTATAAAATTGCCCGAAAGAAAATTTTCTAAAAAAGATTTAGAACTATTAGACTATTATATTAAAGAGAATAGTAGTCCAGATTTACAAGAATTAAAACAAAAAATAATGGGAATTTATATTAGTGCAGAGATAAGAAAGAAATCCTTGGATTTAAATGATGATATCATTACAAGATATAATCTTCTTACAAAAGCAATAAAGGAAAATAGAAAAGTAAAAATAGAATACTATTCTATTAATAAGGGGTTAACAGAAAGAATTATTAATCCGGCAGAAATGTTTCTGTTTCAAAATGGTTGGTACTGTGCAGCTTTTTGTGAATTAAGAAAAGATTTTAGACATTTCGAATTGAAGGGAATGAAAAAAGTAGAATTATTGGATGAGTATTTCTAAGTAGACGATATAGTTCCTACTCAAGTGATAAGATATACTTGAGGTGAGATAAATGAGTGATTTAACATATGTAACAGGAAACTATGGAAAGTTTATATCTGTAAAAGAGCATTTTGAGAATCATAAAATTAACATTTCTTATTATTACTGTGACTTGCCAGAGCCTAGCATTGATGATATTGAAGTAGTATCGAAAGAAAAGGCAAAGGAAGCTTATGAGATTATTAAAAAGCCAGTATTTGTTGCAGATTCGGGCTTTTATATAGAAGACTATCCTAACTATCCAGGATATCCTGGTGCTTTAGTAAAAAGAAGTGGGGTTAGTTCTAATATTGAAGCTTTACTAGATACGATGAAAAACGTTTCTAATAGGAATTGTTATTTTCTAGATTGTTTAACTTTCTTCGATGGAAAAATCTTTCAACAATTTTTAGGAATTAGTAAAGGGACTTTAGCTACCGAAAAAAGGGGAATTAGCAAGAAAGAAGCAAAGTCTAATCTATGGTATGTTTTTATACCTAAAAATTGTAATAAGACAATTGCGGAAATGACAGAAGAAGAATTTGATAATAGAGAAGATGATAGAATAAGTGCTACAGAATTATTTATTCACTGGTATGTAAATGAGTATTTTAAACAAAATTAAAAGGATTTAAAATCCTTTTTTTACTGTATTTTTTTTAGTAACTTTTGATAGTTATTTGTAACTTGCATATAGTTTTTTTGATTCTGCTTTTTAAATTCTGCATATTTTTCTATAAATTTTTGACAAAAATCTCTATATAAGATAGAACTTAATACATCTTTGTCAATTTCCGTTTTTTCTTTTAGTAGTTCTAATCCATGACGATAATCCGTTCCATAATATGTATGGAATCTAACATTTGTTTGTACATAATCTACATGGGTTAAACCGCAATTATTTAGACGAACTCTTTTTTTACTGATTCTCTCTCCTACAGAGTGGTATCTAGTATCTACAATATGAACTCTTCTTTCATCTTTATTTCTTATAATGTTCATTGTATGATTGCTTAAAATATGACCACAGATAGGAGGAGAAGGAAAGTAATCTACCATAATAGAGATATCTCCAAGGTGTCTAGCTATATGTTTTTCTTCTCTTTCAAAATAGTTAAAATCGCTAAGAGAAAAATCAATATATTCTTGGGCATCCTTATTTGTTAAAAATTCAGCTCCACAGTTTTTAATACGGATTCTAATATCTGGGTGGTAAGTAAAGAGCTGAGAATTATCATAACCCAAACCAGAATAAATATGGGATAAGAAATCAGATGTATGTCTGCATACCCCATAATTGGTGAAAAGAAAAGTTCCTGTAACATCCATAGGAATAAAACCATTTCCTTCTAAATCTTTATACATACTTGGAATTTGATCAGAATATTCTTCTATTGATAAATAGCCTTTTTGATACATATAACGAAAAGTCTCATAAATTTTTAATGGGTTATTAGATACACCTAATTCGATAAATAGTTTACAAAGTTGAAAGAGAATTTCTTCATAGATATCTATATTTTCTTTTACTTCTGGAGCTATAAGCATTTTACCACCTTCATTAATGTTTATTGTAATATAAAAAAAAGAAGATGTAAACGAAATCTTAGTCTATTTTTCAAAAGATTTTCTTGCATCTTCTATTTCTTGTAATTCAAACTTATATTTTTGTTTTACATCTGGATACTTCTCATGGTCAACTTCTCCTAAAAAATCATTTAATGGTCTTATCCATAAAGCTCCATCACTATATAATTTCCTATAGATTACTAGTTCTTCTAATGTCTCTGAATCAATCCCTGTATCTACTAATAAGTAATAGTTTCCTTTAAAATGTTTATAAACTCTATTTTTCTTAACTTCTCTCATATTTACCTCCTTAATCATTATATCATACATTTTTTAGAAACTGTGATATAATGTGTTTGGTGATAATATGTCTATAGAAAAAGTTAAAAATTATTTTAAGAAATATGATATGGAAAATAGAATTATAGAATTAGAAGAATCTTCTGCTACTGTAAGGGAGGCAGCAGATGCTATTGGATGTATGGAAGGAGAGATTGCTAAAACATTATCTTTTCAGTTATCTGATAGAGTTATTTTAATTGTACTAGCAGGCGATGTAAAATTAGATAATCATAAGTATAAAGAAGTATTTCATGAAAAATCTAAGATGTTAGAGGCTTCTTTAGTAGAAGAAAAAATAGGTCATCAAGTAGGGGGAGTATGCCCATTTGGTATAAAAGAAAATGTTGATGTTTACTTAGATGTTTCTTTAAAAAAATATAAAACAGTATATCCAGCTTGTGGAAATAGTCATAGCGCTATCCCTCTTTCTATAGAAGAAATAGAAAAGTATTCTAATTATCAAGAATGGATAGATGTCAGTAAACCTATTGAAGAAAACAGTATCTTATGCTAAAATGATATTGTTTTGCGAGGATGGCGGAATGGTAGACGCGCTACTTTGAGGTGGTAGTGGCTTATGGCTGTGTGAGTTCAAATCTCATTTCTCGCACCAT
>CAXHRJ010000004.1:0-149239 GCA_964018915.1 uncultured Bacilli bacterium
GTAGGAAGTGGAGATGCGTATACATCATTTGAGAATGTAAAATGTGCAGGAGATGGAAATACAAAATATTGTGCAAGTGACTTTGTATCAGATTTAGCATCAGGAAGATATGGACAAACATTATATGGAACTTGTATACCAACAACAGATACGCAAGGAAGAGCAGATGATGTATTAGCTAATGGATGTAATGGTTCATATACATTTCCAAAAGTTAACTGGGTGAGGTGATAGAATATGAGAGAATCGTTTTGGGGACTTATGATTGTTGGATTAGGAATAGTATCTTTATTCCTTGTATATTTCTTTCAAAATATTACCAACACTAGTGATCATAATTATGAATTATTAAAAGAGACAACACAAGCTGCAATGTATGATGCAATTGACCTTGCAGCTTACCGTTACGACGGTACAGTAAGAATTGATAGGGAAGTTTTTGTAGAGAGCTTTATAAGAAGATTTGCGCAAGATGCTACTTTGCAGCATCAGTATCATATTACAATATATGATGTGTATGAACTTCCACCAAAAGTCAGTATCAAGGTAGAAACTTTAGGATCTGAAACAACAGAGACTATCCCTGGTGCAGAAACAAGTTTTTTACTTACACATAGAATAGATGCCATTTTGGAAACAAAATGGTAGAATAGAAAGGAATTAAAATATATGAATAATTTTATGATTTCAGCTAAAAGATTAATCACAAATAAAAATACAGTAACTATTATTGGTGTACTTATTATCTTAATTATTTTATATTGGGGATATAAGTCTACAATAGATAATGCTGTTAAACCTGTTCAGGTGCCAATTGCTAAGAAAACAATTCCACCACAAACAGAAGTTACTGCAGAAGATATTGATTGGATTAAAGTTCCATCAGTTTCAAAAACAAATAATGTGTTATTGAGATCAGCTGATATTGTTGGTAAATATACTGGTGTGAATGTAACAGTTCCACAAGGTAGTATGTTTTATAACGATGTATTAGTTAATCGAGATCAACTACCTGGTAGTTGGTTATCAAAAATTAAAACAGGTCCAAATGGAATACCAGATGAGCCTTACTATTTTTCTGTAAATATGACTACAACATATAGTAATGCTATTCAACCAGATTCTTATATTGATGTTTACATGAAAGCAGTGGATGAAAATAATTTAGTTATGTTTGGAAGATTAATGGAAAATATTCAAGTATTAGCAGTAAAAGATGCAGGTGGTGCAGATGTATTTAATAGTGTTGAATCAGATAGAACACCCGCATTTTTATACTTTGGAGTTTCAAAAGAATATCATACTTTACTACGCACAGCTAATTATATTCAAAATAAGGGAATTGAATTAGTAATCGTTCCACATGGAGGTGCTAATCCTCTTACTGGAGATACAGAAGTAAGTAGTGAATATTTAAGAGACTTTATATTTGCAAACTCTGTTGATATTCCAGATAATGATGAGTATATTAGCAGTATTAATCCAGATGATCCAAATGCAACTATAACTCCAACACCAAATCCAAGTGGAAATTAATAATTAAGGGGAACGCTAGGATATATGGATAATATATTTGATCAAATGGATTTCGGTTCATTACAACAATATTTAGATAATGATGATGTAACCGATATTTCCTATAGTAATGGTGGCCAATTGTGGTTAAAGACTTTATCACATGGTATATTTAGAATTGAAAATCCATTAATTGATAATAATTTTATGGAGAAATTAGCCTTTCAATGTTCAAACGTTGTAGGTCATAGTTTTAACGCAGCTCACCCTTTCCTAGATAGTGAAAGTGCTGAGTTGCGTATGAACTTCATACATGATTCAATAGCACGTAATGGAATTGCTTGCGTTATTCGTAAGACTCCAGCTAAAATTAGATTAAAACATGAAAAAATTATTGAAGAAAAATATATTACAGAAGATATTCATGACTTATTAATTAGATGTGTTCATGGTCATTGTAATATTATTGTATGTGGAGAAACTGGTTCAGGTAAAACTGAGTTTGTTAAATATTTAGCTTCACATACTTATGAGAATGAAAAATTAATAACAATAGAAGATACGTTGGAACTTCACTTAGATAGAATTTATCCACATAGGGATATTGTTTCTATGAAAACAAATAATGTTGCTACTTATAGTGACGTACTTGTTGCATGTATGAGACAGAACCCTAAATGGATATTATTATCTGAAGTTCGTAGTGCTGAAGCTGTAATGGCAGCGCGTAACTCAATTTCTTCTGGTCACTATATTTTGTCTACTATCCATGCGGATAAGGCAACATCTATTCCAAACCGTATGTACAGTTTGTTGGAAAGTAATCAGGAGATAGACCAATTCTTGAAATCTATTTATAGATATATTCAAATAGGAGTATATATTCGTGGATATCAAGATAAAGTTTCAAAAAGATTTGTTCGTGAAATTGCTGAAGTATGTGAATTTTACGTAACAGAAAACAATGATGCAAAATATAATATTTTGTTTCAAAAAACACCAGCTGGACGTATTACAAAACATAAGCCTAGTAAGTACTTAGTTGCTTATTTGGAGGCTCAAGGAGTACTTCTACCAGATGACTTTATGTCTGGAGAGGCTACTGATAATGGTATTTCAGCTAGTGAAACACTTGAAGAAGAAAATAATCAACTTGATAAAGTAATATTAGAAAGTCAGGAGAATCAAATGTTGGAACAGCAAAATGTGCAGGTTGAAACGCCGAATGTTCCTACTATACCTTCTGCTAATAACAATATTCAATCACAATAATGGAAAAGGAGGAAAATTATGAGTGTAACAGTTGCCTTTTTTATCGTTGCTGTTGTCGCAATCTTTGTATTAGTTTACAGGAGTGCTAATGGTGAAAATGTATATAAGTTTGTATCTGATAGAACAGCTTTTATATATGATAGATTTGCTCCCTATTCCTTTAAAACGATTCGTGATAAAGTAAAAGATTTAGGTCAAGAATATACGCCACATCAATATATGGTACAAGTAATAAGTTTTGCTGCTGGAGCTGCAGTAATTTCCTACTTATATTTTTACAATTTATTGATTTCGCTTATTTATGCAGCGATTGCTGTTTGTTTTATTCCATATTTAACATATTTACGTTGTAAAAGAATTTACAGTGAGTTTATATTTGAACAAATTCAAGTTTACACAACAAATACAATTATGGAATTTGCAACAACGCAATCTTTTGTAAAGGCATTAGAGGGTGTATATGAATCAGGAGTTTTAGAAGATCCTATTAAAACAGATGTTAAGGTAATGATTGATATGTCTTATGAGAATGGTACAATTGATCAATCTTTAGCTTTTATGAGTACGAAATATGATTTCTATATGGTAAAGAATATGCATCAACTTTTCTTGCAAATTACAAATGAAGGTGCAAAGGATACTGCTGAATCTTTAGAAAATATGTCACAAGATATAGATATGCTTGTTGAAAATGTTTATCGTGATAGATTGGATAGAGCACAGTTCCATAAGAAGTTTTTACAATTTGGTGTCATGCTATACTTTATGTGTATGTTACTTCAATTTTTGCTTGGAGCTGATACGTATTTACAATTATTGCAAAAATGGTACGTGCAACTTTTATTACATGGTATTTTGATGATGAACACATATTTCTTACTTAAAGGAGAAAAATATTATAATGAGAATGTAGGTGCTGAGTAATGGAATTTATAATTATAGCTATCATTGTAGTTTTTGTATTGCATTATAATCGTGTAGTAGATACGCGAAGATTTGTAACTGATACTGAGCCATATTTTAGGGCTTTAATGGAAGAAGATTACGCGTTCTTACTTAGTATACGTTATCCTGGTAGAGAAATTAATATTAATGAATTATATGGAATTAGGGTAAGAAATGGTTTAATTACAATTATTGCAGTTATTTTCGTATTTTTTAATCAATTATCATTTTTATATGTATTGTTTGCTGTAATAGCAGGGTATTTAGTATTTAAGAGTTCTTATAATTCTTTGAAGTCTTATTATAAAGCGAATTTACATCATATAAATTTGATGCTTCCATATTATTTAAAAAGTTTGGAAATATTAGTTCAACATTATACAGTACCAGTAGCATTAAGCAGGAGTATTGAAACTGCTCCTGAAGTGTTCCAACCCGGTTTAAAAAGATTAATTGCACGCATTGATGCAGGTGATTCTAGTATTCAACCATATGTTGATTTTGCTAATGAATATCCGGTTAGAGATTCTATGCGTATGATGCGTTTGCTTTATAGACTGGGGCTTGGTTCACAGCAAGATAAACATGAGCAAGTAATGATGTTTTCAAGGACTGTATCAGCTCTTCAAAATAAAGCAAGAGAGCAGAAATACAAGGAACGTTTGGAACATATGGAAAATCAAACAATGATTATGCTTATGTCTACAGGTGGTGGAGTTATGGGACTCATGATGTTATCTATGATGATGCTTATGAGCTTTTAATAAAAATTTGTTGAAAAATAAAAAAATAATGTGTTATAATATAAATGTAGTAACGTAAAGGTGGTGAGATTAATGAAAGAAGCTGCTGGAGAAGCAAACTTAACAGTAGTAGCAATTATCTTAATTGCAGTAATCGTAGCAGTGGCTACCCCATTAATTGGTAGTTTAATGACAAGTTCTGTAAATAAGTCTTGCTGCACAGATGCAGGTGGGGTTTGGAAAGGAAATTCTTGTAAAGAAGGCGGAAGCGGTATGTATGATGCAAGTGGATATACTTCATGTGTAAGTGCTGCTAATGCAAATAAAACTGCATAGTAAAATATTTAGGAGGTAATAGCTATGAGACAAAGTATAGGAACAACATTTATGCTAAATTTTATTATATTATTTATATTTTTAGTTTTTGCATTTCTTGCTGGTACTCTTAGCTATTACAAAGCCTATCGTGTTAATAATGCAATTGTCCATGCAATTGAAAGATATGAAGGGTATAATTCTTATTCAATTGCTGAAATAGAGGATAGATTAGCAGGGCTAGCTTATGAAACCAGTATTGATGGTTATTGCCCAAGTGAATGGAAAACTGCAGAGATGTATGTAAATGATTATAATAATCCAGGCTATTTAACTACTTTAGATGATGGTAGAGGGAGACTTGGTTATTGTATTTATGTATATGAAGAAGATAATAATTTTGCTGCTTATGGTGGTGGATTAGAAACAACAGATACTTATTATACGTATGGGGTTTTGACTTACTTGCAGTTTCAATTTCCTGGATTACAATATTTGTTAAAAATTCCTATATTTTCTAGAACCAATAGAATGTATTATTATGGTTAAAATGGTTAAAGAGGTGGTTTAAATGAGAGAGGCAATAGGAAACTCATTCATTGTTAATTTGTTATTAGTTTTTTTAGGCGTTATGTCTATTATATTTATTGGCTCTATCAGTTATTCCAAAGCTTTTAAAGTGAAAAATAGAATTATTTCTGTTATAGAAAAATATGGTGGATGGACTACTACTACGGATTTTAATGGAGAATTTCAAAATTATGCACAACAAGAAATAGAAGCTTCTTTAAAACAAATTGGTTATCCACTTGTTACAAGAATAAGTGATTGTAGTAGATATGCTAAAAGAAATGGGGCTCAAGAAGGTTTAGTAGTTTATGGTGGGAATCCATCAGATACTACTTACCATTATTGCGTATACCAGTACAACAGTGATCGCGGTGTTTATTATGGTGTAGTAACTTTTATGCATTTTGAAATCCCATTATTCGCAGGCTTGTTAGAATTCCCAGTATATGGAGAAACAAAATCTCTTTATTCTACTGGAATACATTATAATAATTAATAATACAAATGAAAGGTGATATTAGATGAATGTTATCGTTTCGAATAAATATCAATTGATGCTAGAAAATCTAGGAATTGATGTAATTAAAAGTTTGAATGGAGAATTTGAAGTAGATGAGATTATATCTACTTTTCAAAATTTCTTTTATCAAAGAATGATTCTTGATGTTACAGCAATAAAGGATTATAAAGATATTCGTAATTTACAAAAATTGTCTATATCTTTACCCATGGATAAAGTAATTTTGCTTTTAGATGATACAGAGGAAAGTACTTCCCCAGGTTATCTATCTAAATTAATTTCTATGGGAATTTATAATTTTACGAGAAATGTGGATGGTATCCAGTACTTGTATAATCATCCAAATAGTTATCGTGATGTAGCGCAATTTCATCAATTAGAAGAAGTTGCAGTAGTTCCTCAAGTAGGAGGACAAAATACCCAAAACGTTATTGTTCAAAATATTGGAAGTGGGTATAGTGGTAGAATTATTGGTATTAAAAATGTTACTAAAAATTCAGGAGCTACTACACTTACTTATATGTTACATAATGAGTTATCAAAATATTATAGTGTAGCTGCTATTGAAGTAGATAAGACTGATTTTACTTATTTAAAGAATCCAGCATTGGTTTCTACGATTAGTGGAAATGTTAATGCTGAGGTGGGAAAATATCGTGATTGCGACATTATTCTTATTGATGTTAATAATAGTGTTCAAGCAGAAGGTTTATGTAATGAGATTCTTTATTTAATTGAACCATCAATCATTAAATTAAATAAATTAACAATGATTACACCGATGGCTTTAAGAGGGTTAAGGGATAAAAAGGTTGTATTAAATCAAAGTTTATTAAGTTCAAGTGATGTATTGGATTTTGAGTATGAGGCGCATGTCAAAGTATTCTATAATCTTCCACCTCTCGATGAACGTGAAAAAAGAATCAAGCCTATAGAAGAATTGCTTAAGAAAATGGGCTTTGATAGGATTAGATAGTTTAATATAATCAGAGGTGATATTATGAGAAGTAAATTAACGAAAACTATTATTTTAATAGTTTTTGTCGTATTTTTAGGTATAAATGAAGTAAACGCAGAGACTTGTACATATCGAAAGAGTAATTTTTCTGATATGTATAAAATTGAATTGGATGATGATGGAAATGTTGTATCTATTATCTACTATGAATATGATGCTAGTACAGGTGGGGTACGTGGTTCAAAAAACGTTACGAATTCAATGACTGTTGATTTTAGAAAGTGTCCAAGTTCAGTAGGTGTTACTGGCAATACGATTAGTGCAGGTGGTACTTCTTATCAAATATATGGTAATTATGGTAACGAAGAAATTCCAGGTGGCGATGATGGATATA
The DNA here is from genome assembly GCA_964018915.1 of uncultured Bacilli bacterium. GTDB lineage: Bacteria > Bacillota_I > Bacilli_A > RF39 > UBA660 > UBA5578. The sequence continues at coordinate 7,233 of CAXHRJ010000004.1, forward strand.
TTGGTACTCTAGATCCAGGAGAAGATTTAAATACTGTTAGTTGTGGAGAGATAACAGGAATACCAAAAGGAATTCCTGCTACGACAAAAATAGTTTATCTATTGTTGCAAATCGGAATTCCAATTGCTTTAGTTATTTTCGGAATGATTGACTTAATGAAAGCTGTTACAGCTCAAAAGGAAGATGAAATTAAAAAAGGTCAACAGGTTTTAATAAAAAGAGTGATTTCAGCAGTTATTGTATTCTTTGTATTTGCAATTGTAAAAGCATTAGCTTCTATGCTTGCTGATAGTGCCAGTGTTGGTGAATGCTTGAATTGCTTTATTAAAGGAGATTGTAAGGCTAATGTAGTTGAAGGTGAAGAAGCTGATCCTTCTAATAGTAATGAAGTAGGATAATTGATGATTGAGGTGTAATTATAAATGAGAAAAAGATTATCAAAAATAGTATTTACTATAGTGTTTTCTTTATTTGCAGGGATTGCCACTATAAATGCAGATACTGTTTGCACATATAAAAAAAGTGGAGATGGAACACATGTTTTTAAAATATCTTTTGACTCTTCTGGGGTCGCAAATAGAGTTTCTTATATTGGCTCTGGAATTGAAATAAATGGAACTGTGTTATATCCAAATGGTGAGAGGGAAGCGACAAGCCTTATTAATGTTCAAGTGAGATTAACAAACTCCACTTGTCCCACATCTGTTAAGATTAGTAAAGATTATCGAAATATAGTTAGTGCTAGTCAATCGGGGGATTATTATATATTGAATTATGTAGCTCCTGCTAATTCAAATTCAAATTCAGCTTCTCCATCAAATCCTTCAAGTACTGGTGGAGAGTCTAATCCTAATGAAACACCAGGATGGCTTAATTCTGAAAAGGTGTCTTGTGGTAACATTGGTCAGATTCCTGCTAAAGGGCCTGAGTTAGTTCATATGTTTATTTTAATTGCTCAAATAGCTGTACCTATTATATTAGTAATATTAGGTATGATAGATTTAGCAAAAGGAATTATGTCACAAAAAGAGGATGATATTAAAAAAGGTCAAAAGACTTTTATTAGCAGACTGGTAATGGGTGCGATTATATTCTTCATTGTTGCTTTAGTAAAACTATTAGTTGGTATAGTTGTAGATAATTCAGGTAATAGACAAAACATTATCGCTTGTATTGACTGTTTTGTTAACAATGATTGCAACTAATAGGTGTCATGTAATTGTAAAGATTATGAATAATGTTTTGCATTCTCTTAAAAAAATAGTATAATATCATTAAGGAGTGTTGATTATGAAGAAAAAGATAAGTTTATTATGCATAGCAATAGTAGGTTTACTATTAGCTACTCCAGTATATGCTGATGTTACATGTGCTGGTGTAACAATTGATCAAAAAATACCAGATGTAGTACATACTATTATTTTATTAATTCAAATTGTTGTTCCAATATTATTAGTAGTTTTTGGAATGATGGATTTAATGAAAGGTGTAATGGCTCAAAAAGAAGATGAAATAAAGAAGGGTCAACAGACTTTTATTAAAAGGTTAATTGCTGCTGCTATTGTTTTCTTTGTTATTGCTATTGTAAAAATGGTAATTAGCTTTGTCGCTGATGATGATAGTGATATTATGTCTTGTTTTAATGCCTTTGTAAATGGAACTGCACAAAAAGATAGCTAATAGGTGAAGGTATGAGTGATAAATTAAAACAAATTGATAAAAAATATTTGATTATCGCAGGAGTTATTGTTGGACTAATAGTTTTTGTAATACTTCTTATGGTAGTTTTAAAACTTTTATCAGGCCCAGGTAAAAACTATACTAGGTTAGAGAGTAAGATAGTAAGTGCTGCCCAAGATTATTTTAAAGAGAATCCTGAGTTAATTCCAGAAGAGGATACTAGTACAGTACTTGATTCTGAAACTTTGATTTCTGCTGGAAATTTAAAAGAGTTAGAAAAGCTAATAGATGATTCTTGTACAGCTAGTGTAAGGGTTATGAATAATGGTGGCAAAGCTCTTTATTTACCAGATGTTCAATGTACAGAGTATAAAACTACTCATTTAAAGGAAAAATTAATTGATGATCAGTTAGTAGTAAATTCTGAAGATCCATATATGAGTGGATTATATGAAGATAATGGTGAATATATTTTTAAAGGTAAAAATGTAAATAACTATGTATCTTTTGGTGGACTAACTTGGAGAATTTTAAAAATAGATGAGAATGGCAATCTAAGATTGATTAAGAATAATGCCGAGAAATCTAAAAGATTATGGGATAATAAATACAATGTCAGTGTAAAGAAAAATTATGGTATTAATGATTATAAGAATAGTTTTTTATTAGAATATTTAAATGAGAGTTATGAAAAAGTAAATGATAATAATAAAGTACATTTAATTCCGCATGATGTATGTGTAGGAAAACGTGCTACTAATGATATGAGTATTTCTTATAGTGTTGATTGTTCTGAGAAGTTAGAGAATCAATATATTAGTATTATCAATACGTTAGATTATCCAATGGCTAGTTTAGATGAAAACTGTAAAGAAGTAGGAGCTGGATCTTGTTCCAATTATAATTATTTAAAGGATGTTATTTCTACATCATGGACTAGTACTGGGGTATCTGATAATAGTTATGAAGTATTCTATATTAGTAGTGGATATGTTAGTTATTTAAATTCTAATAAAAATAATAACTATAGTTGGATTGTATATTTAAGTGGTGAAGAACTATATAGATCAGGTAATGGTGCAGAAGAAGAACCATATGTAATAGAGTAGTACTTTTATTGACAAAATATACAGTATATAGTATAATTACTATAATTAGAGGAGGAAGAAAATGTTACAAGTTTTAGCAAGTATAGATACAAATGCAACTTATACATGTGGTGATATTGGATTAAAATTTAGTGGTATGTTACCTTATGTAGTTTCAATGGCAATTACAATTATCAAAATTGTTGTACCAATCTTATTAATAATTTTTGGTATGATGGATTTAGCAAAAGCAGTTATGGCTCAAAAAGAAGATGAAATTAAAAAGGGTCAACAAACTTTTATCAAGAGAATTATTGCAGCTGTAATTGTATTTTTCGTAATTACAATTGTACAGATGATTATTAGCTTTATATCTAATGATAATGAAGATATAACTAGTTGCTTTAATTGCTTTGTAAACGGTAAAAATTGTACAGCTGATAGTTCAGGTACAAAGATTGATTTTTAAAATATAGAAAAAGAAAAAAATGCTTTTTCTTTTTTTTTATGTGTGATATAATTATTTTAGGTGATATTAATGAAAAAAAAGTGGCTCTATGTTCTTTTTTTCTTTTCTTTTCTTATTTTGTTTCCAGAGAATGCATTTGCTGAAAGTTGTGACTACGAATACCTTTATTTAGTATATAGTGATGGAAGTACAGACAATACAGCAACAGCGTATAAAGATGAAACATTAAATTTTAAAGATAAAAAAGTATCTGATAGTGCATTAGAAAATTGGAATAATGATAAATGTCCAGATTATATTGTAAAAACGACAAGAGCACATGGTTTTTTATATCTCAAAACTGAAACAAAATATTATGGCTATGATAGTAGTATTACTTGGGATGGAACAGAAACGGAAACTATGCGAAATAATGGTTCTGAAACAAAAAAAGTTTTTCAAAAAACTACTTTAGAAGAAGAAAATCCTAAAATAACTTGTGAGTATGATGGATTTGATTTATTAATTGATGCTACAACGCATTCCATTAGTGGAAGTTCTACTCAAGATAGCCCTCTATTATATTATCATTATTCATCAACAGGAACGCTTAATGATGAGTGGTTTGCAAGTGATGGAAGCATAGGAAAATGTTTGCCTGTTACTGTTTGTTTAGATAAAGTAGATACTGGAACGGTGTTACCAGATGGTATGGGGACTCCAATTAGTCATTTTTGGTATAGTATATTTATAGATGATTTACAAGTTTCACAAGGAAAATATAAGCCAGAAAACTGTAAAAAATACAGTTATAAAGGGGATAAAGAGGACTATAAAGTAGATGAAAATCATTATGCTTGTACTACTTATGAAAATAAGCTTAATAAAATAAATACTCTTTATCAACAAAGTTCTTCAAATCCCTCAGATAGAGGAAAAATTCACGGGCAAATAAATCAGGAAATAAAAATATTGCAGACTTTATGCAAGGCCGCATATAATACATTTACCTATGAATCTGACTGTGTAAAAGCATGTGTGAATTTAGAAGCAGATATAGCAAAAATAAAGGATAAGTATGGGATTAATGGTAGTGGAAGTAGTAATGCAAACTGTGGCTTATCAGCACGATTAGCAAATTGGATAATGAAGCTTATTAACTGGATGAGATACATTGTACCAGTATTGCTTATTTTATTAAGCGTATTAGATTTTATCAAAGCAATTGCTGCAGATAGTGATGATGAAGTTAAGAAGGTAACAAGTAAGTTTGTTAAAAGATTAATAGTAGCAGTTGTTATCTTCTTAGTACCATTAGCATTACAATTCTTACTTGGAATATTTGGTATAGATGCTAATAACTTCTGTTTATAATTCTTTTCTAGATTTAACAAAGAAAAACTATTTATTTAATAGTTTTTTTTTGCTATAATATTATAGAAGGAGCATTCTTATGGATTATATAGTACAAATTTTAAGAACATTGTTTTTTAATATTGATAGAGTAGTATATGCGGGTGTTGGAAATGTATATGATTTATTACTTAAAATTTCACGTGCTACTATTCTAAATTCTGAGACAATAGAGGGATTTTATGGTAGAATATATGCCCTTATAGGAATCTTTATGTTATTTAAGATTAGCTTATCCCTTATCACTTATATTTTGAATCCAGATGAATTTGTAGATAAAGAAAAAGGATTTGCTTCTATTATTAAAAGAGTAATTATTTCACTAGTAATGCTTGTACTTGTTCCATATGCTTTTAAAGAAGCTTATGCATTACAAGCAATGGTTTTAGAAGATAATACATTGGCTGCTTTGGTATTTGGTGATGTAAATAATAATTACCGAATAGATAGTGCAGGAGAAAAAATGAAATTTATTCTTATGTATACATTTTTTCAACCAAACTATAATGGGCTTTATGAATCAGATGGTGATGCTAATTTAGCCAGTTGTGCTATTACTTATCAATATGAAAGTGATGGTACAGTAAGTGAGAATAATGGCGTTTTTATATTAAATAGTGACTGTTTTGGCCCACTTACTGATGGAATATATGATATAGATAACAGTACATATGGAAAATATTGGAAAGATGCTAACCAAGACGATCTTTATCAAACTTATGCACAAGGTGTTGCTAGGCAAAATTTTAATTTAATGTTTAAACATAATATTACAATGTTACAAAAAAAAGATGCCAAAGGAGTTTACTTGGTAGACTATATGTTCCCACTAAGCACAGCAGTAGGTGTTGCAGTGCTATGGGTATTACTAATGTTCTGTATTGATGTTGCAGTACGAAGTATTAAACTAGCTTTTTATCAACTTATTGCTCCTGTTCCAATTCTTTCTTATATCGATCCTAAATCAAAAGATGGAATGTTTAATAAATGGTTAAAACAATGTGGAACTACTTATGCAAGTCTATTTATTAGATTATTAGCACTTTATATAGCAATTTACTTAATTTCTGAAGTTTCTTCTTCTGGAATACAAGATGTTGTAACTGGAGAAAGAATTACTGATTGGTGGGTATGTATATTTGTAATTATTGGCGTATTGATGTTTGCTAAACAATTACCAAAAATTCTTGAAGATACCCTTGGATTTAAGGGGACTGGGGACTTTACTCTTAATCCACTAAAAAAATTAGAAGATGGTATGCTTGGTGGAAAAGCAATTAAGAGAGTTGGAGGTACAGCTGCAGCAGTTGGAGTAGCAGGTGGTTTAGCATTTGGTTCTAACTTGATTGGTGGAATTGCCTCAGGTAGAGGTTTTAAATCAATTGGAAGTGCCATTGCAGGAACTACAAGTGCAATGGGTAGAGCTACTCTAGGTGGACTAAAAGGAGAAAAATTTGGTAAAAACTGGGCATCTTCTTATGGCGCAGCAATGCAAGCTAAACAGTCACGCGCTGATAGAAAAGATGATGATGTTAAATGGAGAGAAATGATGACCTCTAAAGTTCAACAAAAAGTAGGTCTTCATACAGCTGGTGAAAAAGCAACAGCAGCAGCAGATATGGCTAAAGCAATTCAAGAAGACTATAAACAGTATGTTGCTAGTGCAACAGGCACAGACAAATTTGCAAAGTTTGCAGACTATCAAGCTAAAGCCGCTCAACAACGTGGTGATTATACTGAACAAAAAAAATGGGAAGATTTTAGAGATGAAAGAATTAAGCAAATTTCAAAAACAGGTAAAGTTAGAACAGAATCAAGTTTAACAGTAACTGAAAATAATTTTGATATGGTTATGGGTGCTGATGGTAAGATGCATGCTACTATATTTGATAATGATGCGTATGGTAGGGTGGATAGAACTACTCAGACAACATCCACAGCTAGCCGTTCAAAAGAAACTGACAACATTGCATTGCAATCACTTGCTCAACATATGGATGCTTTGGTAGGTGCATTGAACAAATCTGTTGGTTCTGTACAAGGTTTGACTAGCATTTCTCAAAGTACTTCTGCTGATGGTGTTAAAGCTGTTTCTGATCAAGCTAAAGGAAGAGAGAGAGATGTTAGAGCTTCTAATACACATCAACAAGATGTCGACAAGTATGGTGCTAAAAAAGGCCAAAAATAATAAAAAGGGTGTGATAAATAATGAATCAACAATTTTTAATACCAGCCAATTCAAAAAAGTCTATGTTAATATTTGGGCTATTTAATGAAGTGGATTTAGGTATATTTATAGTTGGTATAATCATATCACTAGCTTTACTCATGATACTTCCAGTGGATCAATTGCTATATGCGATTATAGCAATTTCTCCTGGTTGTGTATGTGGTTTTCTAGTGCTACCTATACCAAATTATCACAATGTTAGAACATTTATTAGAATAGCGTTTGAGTTTTATACATCTAGACAGCATTTTGTATGGAGAGGATGGTGTTTCAATAATGGCAAATTCGACGACGAGAAGTAAGTATACAGAAGATGATATTCCTGTAAAAAGTATTACAAATGGTCTTATTATATTAGATAATGGGCAAAAGGTAACTGGTGTTAAGATTATGCCTAGAAATATCTTTATCCTAGATTCTGGTATGCAGAATGCAATTATTACAAATTTAAAAACAGTTTATAATGTTATAGATTATGAGTTTTGGATTGTTGTTGCTGATAGACCAGTAGATATTAATGTTTATTTATCACAATTACAATTATTGTATAATTCAACTACTGATCCAGCTCGTAGAAAGATTATTAATGATGATATTAATAAAGCAAATATGTTTACAAATAATAATGTAGTTGATACAGAATATTTCTTATTATTTAAGGAAAAAGATGGAGAGTTAATTAATAAGAGAATTAGAAATCTTATTAATAACTTTGCTAATGCTGGTTTAACAGCATTTCAAACTACAAATGATGATTTAAGAATGATATTGGATAACTTCTTAAATGGTGGTATGACTACTGAGTTTGGGACGGTGTTATCATGATGGATGTTAGAAGCCAAATTGCTCCTAAGGGCTTGGAGTTTAAACCTGCAGAGTTTGTTATTAGTGATAAATATGCAACAATATTAACTGTTATTGGATATCCAAAGTATATTTATCCAGGATATCTATCTTCTTTAACATCTATGTCAGGAATTAAGTTAGTTATTAAGAATATACCATTACCATTTAGTTCTATTCAAAAGATGTTGAATAAAGAAATAGCGGATTTAAAGCAGAGATATCAAGATGAGCGTGATAGAACAATTCAGGAAAGAATCAGACAAGACTATGATTCTTTGGAAGTATTTGTTTCTGAATTAGCTGCTAGTCAAGCTAAGATTTATGATTTTCAAATGCATATTATGATAACTGCTAATTCGCAAGATGAATTAACGGTTAGAAAATTACAAGTAAGAAATTATTTGGAAGCTATGGAAATGAAAGCTATTCCATTGCGTTTTGAACAAGAGAAGGTTTTGAAATCAATGCTTCCTATTTATCCAAAGCAAGATATAGAGGACAGAATTGGTACTCCAATTCCAGCTCCAACAATAGCTGCTATGTATCCATTTATCTTTGATAGTATAAAAGATCCAGGATTGGCAACGCTACTTGGTGTTGATTTCTCTGGTGGTGTTATTCTATTTAATCAATTCTTATATCAAATTAAGAAAGAACATAATAGAAATAATGCCAATATGATTATTTTGGGTACTTCAGGTAGTGGTAAATCTACTGCTGCTAAGTTATTACTTAGAAGTCATTTACGTAATAGTAATCAAGTTGTTGTAATTGACCCTGAAGGTGAGTTAGAGGATATGTGTCATCTTTATGGTGGAGACTTTATCAGCTTAGGTAAAGGTGGAGAATTTGGTATGATTAATCCACTAGAAGTAGTAATGGATGCTGATGAAGAAGAAATTAAACAAGGACTTGGATACACAACATTAACTAGAACTTTACAGTCTGTAAAGGCGTTCTTAAAGTATTATGATCCATCTGTTGAAGAGGATGTTACTAACATGTTTAGTGAAATATTGCAAGAAACTTATAGACGTTTTAGTATCAATTTTGACACAGACTTTACAAAGTTAACTTCTAGAGATTATCCTACTTTAAAGGATGTGTATGCAACGATTAAGGGTAAAATTTTATCTATGCCAGAAAGAACGCAAGAACGTGACGTTTTAGAAAAACTAGAATTAAAGATTAGACCTTTGATTAAAGAACTTAGATATTACTTTGATGGACATACTACAATTAAATCGAATAGCGAGTTTATTGTATTTAATATTAAAGAGTTAATGAATTCTGATACAAATATTAGAAATGCTTTATTCTTTAACGTTCTTAAGTATGCTTGGAGTTTAACACTTGACCCAAGACGTAATACAGTCTTAATGGTTGATGAGGCTCATGTATTACTTAGTAATCAAAATGCTTTGGGTGCTGATTTCTTAGCACAAATTCAAAGACGTTCTCGTAAGTATAATACTGGAACAATCATTATTACACAACAACCAACAGACTTCTGCGATCCAGCAGTATTTGTTCAAGGTAAGGCAATTTTTGATAATGCTTCTTACTATTTAGCAATGGGATTGAAGAAACAAGCAGCGGAAGATTTATCAAAATTAATTGACTTGAATGAAAGTGAAATCGATAGTATTAAGAGATATGGTCAAGGTGAAGCATTATTTGTATGTGGATCAAGGCGTATGAGAATTAATATTATTGCAACAGACGAAGAATTAGAATCTTTCGGTAAAGGCGGAGGATTATAGACCATAGTAGGTGGGTGATTCTATGAATGAGAATAATAAGACAAACAATAACGATGAGAGATTACGCTCATCGTTATCGTCTTCTGTGAAAGAAAGAGCAATAGAAAACGAGGGAAAACAGTTACAAGTAGCTAGAGAAAAAAAGGAGAGTTTACCTCAAAATTTGAGTTCTAATGGAAATGTATCAACACCTCGTGGTGGTGGTATTCCTTCTAAAAATAGTATTGGTACAAATAATAATGGAATAAATGCTAATAATAGGGGAATTCAAAATAAGAATGCATTACCAGGAAAGAATGGTTTAGGAAATAATGCTAGTCCATCCCCTAAGAGCAGTAGCTCAGCAGGAGGAGCAAGCTCAAATGGTGTTGCTAATACTAGAGGACAATCGTTAAAAAATAAAGTAGCTTCTAAAGGTTTACAAGCGATGGGGGTTCCAAAAGTGGTTAGTGATAGTGTTGTCAACTCAAAAATGGGTAAAAAGGCTATGGATATGGCTAAAAATCCAGCTGCAGCAGCACTTAACGGTATTAAGAATGCTGGTAAAAGTGAAGCAGAAAAGGACGCTTTTGAAAAGGAAGAAGAGGAACAACAAAAAGAAAAAAGAAGTGGCTTCATTACTTTACGTGTTCCTTTAAAAGTAAAATTAATAATCTTTTTAGCAGTATTACCTTCCTTTGCATTTGTTATTTTATTTCTATCTATTATTGCCGCTTATGTAGGTGATGAAGGTGCATTTAACATTTTCTTGGGAACTGTTACATCTAGTGGTGACGTTAATACTGCTAAAGAACTTGTCAAATTTCATAATAGCATAGTAGGAAATGGTGATTCTGATTTAGGAATGGGGAATAGTTGGTCTACTTATGATGAATTTCAATCAAGAACACAGAATTTAGGAAACATTTATGAATATTTTGAATGTGAAAATGAAGAAGAGTGTCTTAATCGTGATGAAGTAAAGTTTTATATTAAAGTGAACGATATAGCGATTAGGTATAGAAAAAAATATAATATAACTTTAGATTGGGAATTATTAATGGCTACGGCTTTAAGTATGGATTTAGATGTTAAAGACATGTTTGTATTCTTCTTAAATGAGTATAACTATGATGATGTAGAAAAATATAATATTTTAATGAACCTAGATTGGGATTATGATTATAAAAAAATACCTGGTTATACCTATTTAAAATCAAACGATTATCAATACGATTTGCAAATTTTAGCTAAAAATATGGTTACTAAGACAACTACCCAAACTTGTTCAAAAGTAGTTAAAAATGCGGATGGAACTACTTCTGTAGTGATTACTAAAACGCAAACAGATATAGATGTAGAAGAACAATATTTTAAGCCAGGAGAGCAATACTATTTGCAATGCGGTGCTGGAGAAACTTATGATATTTCTAGTAATTATAGATTAGACTTAGAAAAATATGATGAGTTTTTATTGGAATATATTGAGCATAAGATGTATCTAAAAGATGGCGATGCTTATGAGGGTGATAATCCTAACAATCCAAATGGAAGTTATAATCCTGATACTGGAGAAATTACTACAGAATATGAAGAGGGAAACAGTTTAGCTGATAATATGGTTAACCTAGCATTATCTCAAAAAGGAATTAGTGGAAAGCCTAATAAATTTACTTATTGGCTAGGCCCAATTTCAGGGTATAGTTCAAATGGGTATGCTTATCCATGGTGTGCAACATTTGTATCGTGGGTAGTCGCTAACACAAATTATAATGGTACAGCTTTAAGTAGCATTATTAATTATAAATCAGCCTCAACAGGAGCATGGGCTAGATATTTTAAAAATTCTACTAATTTACAATTTCAACTTAGTAAGCACTATGGTGGAAATTATACTCCAAAAAAGGGAGATATCATTTTATTTACTTGGTCAAGTAATCCAAATCAGTTTAATCCAAATGATTTTTCTACTGGATTTTCTCATATTGGAATTGTTACAGGAGCGGATGACACTTATGTATATACTATTGAAGGTAATACAAGTAATATGGTAGCAGAGCGTAAATACAAATTAGATAGTCGTGACATTGATGGTTATGGTGTTTGGTACTAGGAGGAATATTATGAAAAAAAATGTGATTTTAATACTTTTTGTTCTTATTCTTTCTGGTTGTAGTAGTGAATATAATTTAAAAGTTACTTCTGATGGATTAGAAGAAAATATTCTTCTTACTATTGATAAAAGCATGATTGATAGTGAAGTTATATCTAGTGAGGTAGAACCAGATGATCAAATTACACCAATATTAACAAATGATTTGTATCCACTTATAAATAGTACTTCTAAAATATATCAAAAGGAAGTAACAGAAGATGAAAATAATTATTATGTAAAGTTAAATTATAAATTTACTCCTAAAGAATATGAAAATTCTACTGGACTTAATACATGCTTTCAAAACTATGAGTATAGGAATGAAAAAGAATATTATGAAATTAAATTAAACGGTAAGTTTTATTGTCTTTACGGGAATTCTATGGATATTAAAATAGATACTCCAAATGTAGTAAAAGAGAATAATGCAGAGCAAAATAGCGGTAGTGTTTATACTTGGACAATTAGTCATTCTAATGTTGATAATGTAGATATATCTATAAAGATATTAAAGAGGACTAAGTTTGCTAATTATGTAACAATGGGATTGCTTGGAGTTTTATTAATTGCTGTTATAATAGGGGGATTAGTAATTTCAAGCAAACTATCAAAGCGAAAAGACATTAATGAAATATAGTGAGGTGTTTTATGAAGAATCGAATGAAAAAAATATTAATTCTTAATATATGTATATGCCTTTTCTTATTTCCAATTGCAAATGTTTTTTCCTATGATTATGTAAATGAAAAAAACAAAACATCTATAGAGCTTAAAAGGGATGAAATCTATAGTTTAAGAACAATGTATCAATACATGTTAGGGGAAGATGGGAAACAGATTATCTCTAATTATGGTGGCGTTTGTAGCATGGTTACTGTTAAAGGGTCTGGGACATATACTTTAGATGAATATGTTGCAGGTGTAGTAAAGCATGAGATTGGCTCTGAGTCAGATAAGCCAGAATTATTAAAAGCTCAAGCAGTAGCTGCTAGATCGTATGTTATTGCAAGTCGCGGAAGTAGCTTAGATTGTACTGTAGAAAATAGTCAAGGATTTCAAACTTTTTCTGAAATAGATCCTAACAATGCAAGTGATAAACCATTTATAGAAGCTGCACAGGCAACAACTGGACAAGTAGTAATGCGGCATGGAAAAGTTGCATTAACACAATATTTGTCTTATCCTAATGCTGTATTTTATACAGAAGTAAATGGTAAATGGAGAGTTAATTTCCAAAAGTTTAGTGATGATCCTAGTACAGCTTGGACTTGGGAAGGCCCTTCTAAAGCTGAAGTTTTAGCGGCTAATAACTGGGCATCAAAAAGTGGAGCGCCTTCTACTAGTCACCATTTTGGAATGAGTCAAACTATTGCAGGGTGGATGGCAAAAAATGGAAAAAGCTATCAAGAAATTATAGAAACTTTCTATGGATCTGCTAATTCTTCTTTGGAAACATTGCCAGATGGGGAATATGTTGGAAATATAGAATATGTAGATTCTGATTTCGGAGAGATTAGATATTGGAATCAAACTGATTATAAAAACTATTATTATTCATCAAATGTAAGTGTACAACAGTTTAGTGGAGCAACCATTTCCAGTCATGGATGTGGACCTACTTCTTTAGCAATTGTTTTATCTAGTTTTGAAGGTAGGGATATTACTCCAATTACAACTACCCAACAAACTTGTCAGTTAGGTGGATGTACTAGTGGTGGAACTGTATATGGTACATTAAAACAATTGGCTGAGAAATATGGTTACAGAGGGGAATTTGTTGGTAAAGGTGGAGCTTATTCAAAGGTAACAAATGCTTTAGCAAGTGGAAATTCTTTGGTTATTGTTTTAATGGGTCCTGGTACATTTACTACTGGCGGTCATTATATTGTTTTAACAGGAACTCGCAGTGATGGTAAAGTATCTGTTGCTGATCCAGCTAGTAGAAAAAGAACAGAAACAAAATGGTATTCATTTAATCTTATTGTAGAGCAAATGAAATCAAGTGGATTCTTAATAATCACGAAATAGGAGGGAATATGAACAAAAAAATATATTTAATATTTATTAGTTTACTCATTTTATGTAGTGGTTGTACAGCTGAATATACATTATCTATTCATGAAGATTTTTCAGTAACAGAATCTTTTACGGCAATGGAAGATGCGGATTTCTACAATGCTTATAAAAGTTCTTCTGTTCAAAAGGTTATAGGTTTTATTTTAGAACCAAATTTAGATTATTTGAATGAGAATGGATATCAAGTAGATCAAGTAATCCATAGTGAAGATGCAGGAGTTAAGGTAGAAAATACTTATAAAAGTATCGATGAATTTAAAGAAAAATCTAAAATACCTAATCAAATTGCTAATGATTGGTCATATGTTGATAATGGGGATACCATAACATTAACTATAAAAGGAGCATTAAATCAAGATGAACAAGACCAAGATGGTAGATATGTAATAGACGAAGCTAAGATTAAAATAGTAGTACCATTTGAAGTAATTAATCATAATGCAGATAGCAATAATGATAATACTTATACTTGGGATTTTGATGCGAAATCTGGCGAAAAAGAAATTATGATAACTTTTGATAAAATGAAAAAGGTTGACAAAGAAGAAGAACCACCGTATATTATATTTGGCATTATTGGTGTTATTGTATTAATTATTGGAATTGTAATATATAGCATTATTCAAGGTAATAAAAGTAGAAATGATGTAGATGATTAGAAGAAGGTGATAATGTGAAGTTAAAATTTAGGGCAGATACAAAAGATGTAATTATCTTTTTAGGATTTTCAGCTTTATTATTTATTTTAATTTGTTTAGCAGTGTCTAATGTGGGATTATTTATTGCTGAAAATGAATTTGCTGGCTTTACTATTATTCCAGCAATAACAAGATATTTTCCTTTTACACTTATGTTATTTATAATAGCACTGATTGCAATGTTCATGAGTGTACAATCTTGGTTCTTTGATAGAGAAGAAGGAATTGGACTTCAGATTGGTGAAAAGAAGGAAAAGAACTATTCTAGATGGGCTAAAGATAAAGAAATTCAGCATAGTTTAGATGTAGTTGCAGTTGATCCATTAGCACCAAAAACAGAAGCCGCTGGTATACCTCTTATTATGACACCTAAGAAAGTTTGGGTAGATAATGGTGGATATCATAACTTAGTAATCGGTTCTACTGGTGCCGGTAAAACACAAACTACTGTATTACCAATGGTAAATTTACTTGCTAAGCATGATGAATCTATGATTATCACCGACCCTAAAGGTGAAATTTATGAGCTTACTTCTAATTATTTAAAAAGTTTAGGATATAATATTGTATTATTGAATTTCCGTGATCCACAACAAGGAAATAGTTGGAATCCAATGTATTTACCATATTCCTTATATAAAGATCACAAAATAGATAAGTCTATAGAGTTATTGGAAGACTTAGCTGCCAATATCTTAAAGGATCCATCAGCAAAAGGACAGGATCCATTTTGGGAAAATACGTCAGCCGACTATTTTTCAGGATTATCATTTGCCCTATTTGAAGATGGTAATGAGAATCAAATTAACTTAAATAGTATAAACTTGATGACTACTATTGGTGAAGAGAAGTTAGCAAATACTACCTATATTAAAGAATATTTTAGTTTTAAGGATCCAGCAAGTACAGCTTATATTAAAGCTTCTTCTACTTTAATGGCTCCAAATGAAACGAAGGGATCTATTCTATCCGTATTTAAGCAGAGGGTTCAATTATTTGCATCTCGTACCAATTTATCAGAGATGTTAGCCAATAATGATTTTGATATGCGTGATATTGGTAGAAAGAAAACTGCTGTATTTATTGTTATTCAGGATGAAAAAACTACTTATCATACATTAGTAACAATATTCCTAAAACAATGTTATGAAACACTTATTTCTGTAGCACAAGAGTGTGGTGGAAAATTACCACATAGAACAAATTTCATCCTAGATGAGTTTGCGAACATGCCACCACTTAAGGATGTTACTACCATGGTAACAGCAGCTCGTTCTAGAAATATTCGATTTACTTTCATTATCCAGAACTTCTCCCAACTTTATGAAGTTTATGGAAAAGAAAACGGAGAAACTATTAAAGGTAACTGTGGTAACATCGTTTACTTAATTAGTACAGAGTTAAGCGCTTTGGAAGAAATTAGTAAGATGTGCGGTGAAGTAAAATCAAAAGAAAAAGAGAAAACTACTTCAACACCACTTGTTACTGTCAGTGACTTACAACGTATGGAACAGTGGCATACCATTATTCTACGTATTAGAACGATGCCATTTAAAACAAAATTAACACCAAATTATAAAATGGATTGGGGACATAATTTCCCTAAAGCAGATTATCCTCAAAGAGCAGAAATTCCTGTTCAAACATTTGATTTAAAAACTTATGTTGAAAAGAGAAGGGAAGAAAAAATTAATAACTTGTTAGGAAATACTGGGGCTGGTGGATCAACTCCTCCGATTCCCAATCCTTTAGCAGGCGGTGGAGCGGTTCCTCCAACACCTTTTGGTTCAGGAACTGCAGCTAATCCATTTTCAGCTAAACCATTACCACCAAAAGATGTGCCAACTAAACCATCCAAACCAGCAGGTGGTGGAATTAATGTAGAGGATTTAGTTAAAAGAATAGATGCTAAAATAGCCGAATTAGAGGAAGAAGAGAAAAAGGAAAAAGAGGCACAGAAAACTCAGGAAGAAAAGAAGGAACCTACAAAACCAAGTATAACTCCAACTCCTTCCGTAGAGAATTCTAAACCAGAAATTCCAGCACCTACTATTCCTTCAATTCCAGAAGTAAAACCTGAATTGCCAAATATTTCAGAATTGCCAAAGGCAACTATTTCAGCACCACAACCAAGTGTACAACAACCAGTACAGCCTGCAATGAATAGACCAAAAATTAGTGACGATGAATTTTTTGATGATTTTTTTGGGGACGATTAAAATTAGTAGCGAAAATTCGCTACTTTTTTTCATATTTATTCATTTCTGTGATATAATGAGGGTGGGTGATAGTATGCTTTATTTTTGGACAGTTCTTATTATATTTTTTACGATTATAGAAGCTGCAACGGTTGAACTTGTTACAATATGGTTTATTATGAGTGCATTAGTCGCGCTTATCTTATCTATATTTATAGATAATTTAGTGATACAATTTGGAGTATTTGTTATCTTAGGAGTTATTCTACTAATTACTACAAGACCATTTTTAGTAAAATTATTAAAACCTAAAAATGAGAGAACTAATTTAGATAGAGTAATTGATGGGAAAGCAATTGTAACACAAGATATTTTGCCCGATGAAAAGGGAGAAGTAAAAATAGAAGGAAAAAGATGGACTGCTATTTCTAAAGAAAAACTAGTTAGTGGAACACCAGTAAGGGTATTAAAAATAGATGGTGTGAAACTACAAGTAGAAAAATGGGAGGATTAAAGTATGGAAATATTAATTGTTATTTTGATATTAGTTTGTGTAATTGTAATACCAAGTGTCAAAATAGTACCACAAGCAAAAGTTTATGTTGTTGAAAGATTAGGATCATTCTATAAGTCATGGCATAATGGAATTCATTTTAAAATACCTTTTGTAGATAGAATAGCAAATGAGGTAACTTTAAAAGAAATTGTAAAAGATTTCGTACCACAACCAGTTATTACAAAAGATAATGCCATTATACAAATAGATACAGTTGTGTACTTTCAAATTACAGATGCTATGTTATATACATATGGAGTTGAAAGCCCAATCAGTGCTATTGAAAATTTAACAGCAACTACTCTTCGTAACTTAATTGGAGAGTTAGAATTAGATCAAACATTAACATCAAGAGATATTATTAATACAAAGATGAGAGATATTCTTGATGAAGCTACAGATCCTTGGGGTATTAAAGTAAATCGTGTAGAGGTTAAAAATATTATTCCACCAAGAGACATTCAAGATGCGATGGAAAAACAAATGCGTGCAGAGCGTGAAAGAAGAGAAAAGATTCTTCAAGCAGAAGGAGAAAAGAAATCTAGTATTTTACTTGCTGAAGGAGAAAAACAAAGTGCTATTTTAAGAGCTGAAGCTAATAAAGAGTCTAAGATTAGAATTGCAGAAGGTGAAGCTGAAGCATTATTAAAATTAAAGCAAGCAGAAGCAGAAGGTATTCGTCTTTTAAAACAAGCAGAAGCAGAAGGTATTGAAAAATTAAAGAATGCTAATGCAGATGAAACTGTATTACGACTAAAGAGTTTTGATGCCTTAGCAAAAATGGCTGACGGTCAAGCTACTAAAATTATAGTTCCAGCAGAACTTCAGGGAGTAGCAACACTAGGGACAGCAATATCAGAAGTTATTGATAGAAATAAAAAATAAAAATTCTAATTTGTAAAAATTGGAATTTTTTTCCATAAGAGAATAGGAGGATACTATGGAATATGTTTTAATTGCACTAAATGTAATTATTTTAATATTTCTCATCATCTTAATAATCAAGAATAAAAATAATGAAAGTGTAGTAGAGAAAATTGGAAAATTAGAAACTAGTATTGTAAAAGAAATAGGAGATTTTAAATCAGATTTTAGTAGAGATATTCGTTCTGATTTTGATGCTACTAATGAAAAAATTGACAAGAGATTACAACTAATTGGTGATAAAGTAAATGAAAGATTAGATGAAAACTTTGAAAGGACTAATAGAACATTTACATCTGTATTAGAAAGATTATCTAAAATAGATGAGGCACAGAAGAAAATTGATAGTTTATCAAGTGATATAATCTCTCTTCAAGGAATCTTAACAGATAAGAAAACTAGGGGAATTTTTGGAGAAGTAAATTTAGAGCATATTATGTCTAATGTATTTGGTGCCAACAATAAAAAAATATATGAAATGCAACATGCTTTTAATAATGATACGATAGCAGATTGTGTACTTTATGCACCAGACCCATTAGGTACTATTGCAATCGATTCTAAGTTTCCTTTAGAAAACTATCAAGCAATGGTGAATAGAAAAAATAGTATTGATGTTCGTACTAATTCTGAAAAATTATTTAAACTAGATATGAAAAAACATATAGATGCTATTAGTAGTAAATACATTATTCCTGGGGTAACTAGTGACCAAGCAATACTTTTTTTACCAGCGGAAGCCATTTTTGCAGAGTTAAATGCATATCATACAGAGTTGCTTGAATATGCTTATAAAAAGAGAGTATGGATTACTTCACCAACTACTTTAATTAGTACACTAACAACGATTCAAATTATTATGAAAAACATGGAAAGAGATAAGTATGCAGAAGTAATACACAAAGAATTACAGTTACTTGATGTAGAATTTAGACGTTATAAAGAACGTTGGGATAGACTTTCTAAAAGTATTGATGTTGTAAGTAATGAAGTAAAAGATATCCATACAACTACTGATAAAATAACAAAGAGATTTAACAGTATCAATCAAGTGGAAATGGGGGCAATTGATTATGAAGAAGAAAATCCTTCCAATTCTTAATATAGTGTTAATTATAATAGCCATACTAGGAAGTTTTTATTTGGTGATAACAAGAGACGATAAGGTTGGTTTAATATTAAAAGACTCATCTATTTTATTAACAATAACATCACCCTATTGGATAGAAAAAATATTTAAAAAGAAATTATCTCCAATTGTAAAATTTATTTGTATTCTATTTGTGTTTTGTGCACATTTTTTAGGAGCAACAGTAGAATTCTATAATGAATTTACTTACTATGATAAAATTACTCATACCATATCAGGAATATTAACAGCACTACTTGCTATGTTACTTTTGAAGCAGTTAGATATGTATAATGAAAATAAAATATTTTTCAATGTATTATTTATTATATCTATTACTCTTTCTGTTGCAGTATGTTGGGAATTTTTTGAATATATTGCCAATATCTTCTTTGGAGGAGATGCTCAGAGAGTAGCTAAAACAGGGGTTAATGATACTATGCAGGATATGCTAGTAGCTTTTGCAGGCTCTATCTTAGTTTCCATTTTATATGTGGTGGAAGAAAAGAGAAAATTAAACGGAGTAGTGAAAAATTTTATGAATGGTATGAAATAGATAGTATTGCTATCTTTTTTTTTGCTATAATGAGGATAATAGTAAGAGGAGAAACGCTATGGAGTTGTTAAAGGAGAGTAAAAAAATATTTATAATAGCTGGAATTATTTTTGTAATATTATTTGTATTTATTTTATTATTAGCTCTTTTTAACAAAAGTGAAAGTAATCTTATTTTGAACTGTAGTGAAAATGTTCAAATGGAGAAATATGAAGTAACACAATACTTTAAATTATATGATTATTTAGATTCTAGAAAATTTGTTTTTATTATGAGCTTTAAAATAGATGAGGATTTAATGGAACAGACAAATCATTATGTTGATTTAATGAAACTTCAAATAGAAAATCAATTAAAGGAGCGATTTAAAGAGAATTATTCGGATATTCAATTAGAAACTATTACAAAAAATAACACTATTGAATTTCAAGTATCTTGGAGTCTTGATGAAAAGAACGAAATGCAAATGTATGAAGTGTTTGATATGAATTTGCTTAGAATGGAAAGAGATGAATTAAAAGAGTCGTTTGAAAAAGGTGGTATAACATGCGATTAGTAATGAGAAAAATAGTATTGCTTTTATTAGTTTGCATATTGTCAATAGAAAATGTATTTGCTGAAGACGTAATTTGTGAATATCCTGATGAAAATCTTACATTAACATATACAGATGGTAAAGGAATGCCTAAAGTAGAATATAAAGATTGGTCCAATGATGATTGGACTGTAAATATTCTTTTAGTTAAGTTAGGCCAACGAAAGTATTCTGGAGATGAAATGGAAATAGCAGAAGAACTTTATCAAGCACAAGGTGCTACTTGTCCAACAAAGATGTATATCTGTGAGTATACTTCGCTAAGCTTGGGAGCTCCAAATTTCAAGGATGTTGGAGAATGGCTTTTAGGAGTTGCAAGTGCTTTAGGGAGCATATTTATAGATGGTCTATCTGACTTTTCAACAGATATGTTTGAAGCTGCAGATGGTATTTTTATTGACCAAGCAAAGTTATTTATTATGAATAGGGATGGCTATAATAATAATGAATACTTTGAGTATGAAGGTGGAAAATATGGTTGGAGTGTAATTGATAATTATGGAGATAGGTATGATGATGCTTCTTGGATGGCACCTGGTTTTAGAGAGGTATTAGGAGGAATATGGTCTCTTAGTACTGGAACACTTCAAAATTTATGGGAAAATACTTTGGGAGATAATCCTTCAAAGTTATACTATAGAAATCTTTCTTGTAAGAAAGCAAATTATAATGGTCCAAATAAAACAATAGATGTTAATTGTTCAGTCGTTGTTAATGGTTTATATAGATATGATTCAGCAGTTTCTGATTATAAAAACTGTACAGATAAAAATTGTAAAGCAGAGAAATTGAAAGCTTTATCTACAGAGGAGACAAAACTAAAAGCACTTTGTAGAAATGTTTTAACTAATTATACATATAATGAACTTCAAAGGGAATGTATAGAGTCATGTTTAGATTTGGCGAATACATTAAATGATAAAAAAACAAGGGACAGATTTATATAAAGAGCTTGAAAGCAATAATGCTAATTGCAAATTATCAACACGTTTAGTAAATTGGATATTAAAAATTATTAACTGGATGAGATATATTGTACCAGTATTATTGATTCTATTAAGTGTATTAGACTTTATCAAAGCAATAGCAGCAGATAGTGATGATGAAATTAAAAAAGTAACAAGTAGATTTGTAAAGAGGTTAATAGTGGCAGTACTTATCTTCTTAGTACCATTAGCATTACAATTCTTACTTGGAATATTTGGTATAGATGCTAATAACTTCTGTTTGTAGATAAAAAAGGATATTATTATCCTTTTTTTCTTATTTTATAGTATAATAGAGATGGTGATAGTATGGAAGAAGAAATATTAAAAATATTAAATACAGAAAGAAGAGCTTTAGGTGTTCATGAAATAGAAACGATTATGAAATTAGGTACAGCAGAAGATTTAAAAGAACTATTAAAAGCTTTGAATCAATTAGAAATAGATACTAAAATATATCGTACTAAACATGGAAATTATATGCTTTTTGAAGATAGTAATTCTAGAGTGGGAATCTTATCTGTTACTTCTAAAGGTACTGGATATGTAATGCAAGAAAATGGGGAAGAGATAAAAGTATATGAAGAACATTTGAATGGAGCAGTTCATAAAGATAAAGTAATTGTAAACATCATTGATAAAGATAAGACTCCAATGCTAGGAGATGTTATAAGAATTGTAGAAAGAGGCGTAAAGCAATTAGTTGGTACTGTTTACTATAAACATGGTAAGATATTCGTCAAACCGGATGACAATAAAATGAATAAAAATGTAAGAATTGATGTAAATTATCACTCTAATTTAGTCGATGGGCATAAAGTAATTGTAAAGCTATTATCTCCAACTAAGGATGTAGAATATCGTGGTGAAATTGTTAAAGTAATCGGACATATTAATGATCCTGGTATTGATATTTTATCAGTTATGGCAAAATATAATATTAATGACGTATTTCCAGATGATGTTATGAAAGAAGTATCTACTCTTCCAGAAAAAGTATCAGAAGAAGATATTGCTAAGAGAGTAAAAAATCCAAAACAAGATTTAAGAAATGAAATGATATTTACAATAGATGGAAATGATACTAAGGATATTGATGATGCTATTTCTATTAAAAAATTAGACAATGGACATTATCAATTAGGTGTTCATATTGCGGATGTTAGTTATTATGTAAGAGAAGATAGTGCATTAGACAAAGAAGCTGCCTTAAGAGGAACAAGTGTTTATTTAGCAGACCGTGTAACGCCAATGCTTCCTCATGAACTATCTAATGGTATTTGTTCCTTAAATCCGAATGTAGACAGATTTGCACTTTCTTGTATTATGGAAATTGATGAAAATGGAAATGTAGTAGAGTATGATATCTTTGATAGTGTTATTCGCTCTAGAATTCAAATGACTTATGAGAAAGTGAATCTTATTTTAGAAAAGGATGAAGTTCCAGAAGGATATGAAGAATATGTTTCCTCTTTAAAATTGATGGCTGAGTTAGCGTCTGTTTTAAGAAAGCATAAAGAGAATAAAGGTTATATTGATTTTGAAATAGAGGAAGCTAAAATTATAGTGAATGAAAAAGGGGATGCCATTGATGTTCAACTTAGAAATAGGGGAACTGGTGAAAAGTTAATTGAAGACTTTATGATTGCAGCGAATGAAACAGTAGCAAGTCATTTCTATTATATGGATTATCCACTAATTTATCGTGTACATGGAGAACCAAGTGAGGAAAAGATGACTACCTTCTTACACTTAGTAAGTGTTTTAGGATATAGAGTTCATGCAGACATGAAAAAGGTTACACCAAAGACCATTCAAAGTATGCTAAATGAATTGAAAGATAAAAAGGAGTATTATATTTTATCTAGTCAAATGTTACGTAGTATGCAAAAAGCTGTTTATGATACAACAAATATAGGTCATTTTGGTTTAGCTAGTAAAATCTATTGTCATTTTACTTCTCCAATTAGGCGATATCCAGATTTAACAGTACATCGCTCTATTCGTAAATGTTTATTAAATGAAGCAGTTAGTGTAGAAACTATTAAAACATGGCAAGCCAAACTTCCAGCTTTAGCAGAACATTCTTCTGAAAGGGAAAGAGCTGCAGTTGACTGTGAAAGAGAAGTTGATGATATGAAGATGGCAGAATACATGTTAAATCATATTGGGGAAGAGTATAGAGGAATTATTACTAGTGTTATGAGTTTTGGGTTCTTTGTACAATTACCAAATATGATTGAAGGATTAGTAAGAATTGAAGATATCAAAGATGATTATTATACTTATGATGAAAGTACTTTTGCATTAATTGGTAATCATAATAAAAGAGGATATCGTTTGGGCGACGAAGTAGATGTAATTGTAAAAGCAGCATCTAAAGAGGCACATACAATTGACTTCGTATTAAAGGATGGTAGTAGAAATGGGAAAGAAAAGAAAAACTAAAAAAATAAAATGGATGAATGTCATACTTGCAGTACTAACATTAATTTTGATAATAGTTGCAATTTATACATTCTATCCAAGAAATAATAAAGTAGCAGATGAACCAGACATAGAAAGTAATTCTAATGAGGTTCCAGAACCAGAGCCTGAACCACAGCCAAAGAAAATGTCATTAGTGATGACAGGGGATGCTTTAATTCATGGTGCTGTTTATTTAGATGCTAGAAAAAGCGATGGAACTTATGATTTTTCAAAGATGTTTACTTCTATTGAACCAATCATTCAAAATTATGATTTGCGTTATTATAATCAGGAAAGTATCATTGGAGGAGGTGCTCCACAACATTATCCTAGACTAAATACACCAGATGAGTTAGGAGAAGATTTGGTTAGTGCAGGATTTAATATGGTCAGTTTAGCAAATAACCATACATTAGATAAAAATGAATCTGGCGTTTTATATTCTAATAAGTTTTGGGCAAAACAAGAAGGTGTCATTAAGACAGGAACATTCTCATCTTGGGAAGAAAGAGATACGATTCCTATCTATGAAAAAAATGATATTAAGTTTTCTTTTCTTTCCTATACAATGATGACGAATGGATTAAAAACGCCTTCTGGAAAAGAATATTTAGTAAATGTTTATTCTGAAGAATTAGTAAAGAAAGATATTGAAAAAGCTAAAGAAAATGGAGCGGAAGTAATTATTGTCGCAATGCATTGGGGAGAGGAATATACCCATGTGCCAACACAAAGCCAAAAAGAAGTAGCCACTTATTTATCTAGTTTAGGTGTAAATCTTATTATTGGTTCACACCCACATGTTATTCAGCCAATTGCATATGTAAATGATACTTTAGTAATTTATTCTTTAGGTAATTTTATTTCTGCACAAAAAGTATTAGGATTAGAAAAGATTATTGGATTATTAGTGGGTTTAGAAATCGTAGTAGAACCGGATTCTACCGTTCATTTTGAAAATATTAATAAAGAATTACTTTATACTTATTATAATAATTATAATAAAGATTTTAAAGTAATTCCATTTAGTGAATTAACAGATTCTATCTTAAAGGATCATGAAAAAATTAATCAACAATATAGAGCAATTTTAGATAGAGAGGTATAACATGGAGATTACAAATAGAAAAGCAAGATATGATTATGAAATAGAAGATACATATGAAGCTGGTATTGTTTTAAAAGGGACAGAAATTAAGTCTATTCGTAATGGAAAAGCACAGTTAAAAGATAGCTATGCAATTCTAAAGAATAATGAAGTTTTTCTTTTAAACATGCACATTAGTGCATATGAAAAAGGAAATATATTTAATCATGAGGAAACACGTACTAGGAAACTCTTATTACATAAAAAGGAAATCTTGAAAATACGTGATAGAATTAATCAAGAAGGATATACTTTAATTCCAATGAAAGTATACTTTGTTAAAAATCATGCGAAAGTATTATTAGGAGTAGCTCGTGGAAAGAAAAATTATGATAAACGCGAAACTATTAAGAAAAGAGATATGGAAAGGGAATTACGCCAACAAAGTAAGTATTCCTAAAAAATGGTAAAAACTATTGCATTCAATAAAAAAATATTATATACTTAGATTGTAAGACTAGACGAAGGGAGTGTTCTTAAATGCAAATTACATCTGTAAATGTCAAAAAAATTGACAAAGAAGAATCTAGAATGAAAGGAATCGCTTCTGTATTAATCGACGACTGCTTTGCAGTTCGTGATATCAGAATCATTGAAGGTAATGATGGTTTATTCATCGCTATGCCAAGTCGCAAGAATGCAGAGGGTGAATATCACGATATAGCTCATCCAATTAATTCAGAAACAAGAAAAATGTTCGAAGATGCTATATTTGAAGCTTACAATAAAGAAGAAGAATAAATAAAGAAGAAGAATAAAACTCGAAAGAGTTTTTTTTCATATCCAGATAACTTGTACATATATATAAGTAGGAGGTATCTATGGATAAAGAAATTGCATCTTTTAATCATAATATAACGATTACAGAAAGAAAAAATATTGTCATTAGTGGCGTAAAAAAAATTGAGAATTTTGATGACCAAGAATTTTTACTTGAAACAACAATGGGATATTTATTAATCAAAGGAAAAGAATTAGAAATTATTAAGTTGGATACTTATCAAGGTAATGTTTCCATTAAAGGACATTTTGATAATTTAAGCTATACTGAAAGTACTAAGAAAGATAAAGATGATTCCTTTTTAGCAAAGCTATTTAAATGATACCATTATCCATTCAAATAAAAATTATACTCTATTCTTTTTTCTTTGGTATTTTCTTTTTTTTGATGTATCAATTAGTAAAGAAAGCAATTTATTGTAAAAATGTTTTTTTTCGTATAATCAATACATTTAGTTTTATTTTGTTATTAGCTCTTCTTTATTTTTTAGGATTAGAACGTATTAGTGATGGTATTTTACATATTTATTCCTTGTTTCTAATTATGGTAGGTTTTGTAGTAGCCAACATGATTGCAAGAATTAGAAAAAAATGATAGAATGAATATGGTGATGGTATGGCAAGATCAAAAAAGAAAAGACAGATGACTTCTAAAGGAAGAATGATTATTCTTGGACCTATTTGCATATTACTTTTAGTTATGTTTGTCTATACCATGTTTTCTTATACCACTAGTTTATATAAATTGCAAAAACAAAAAAAAGAATTGGAAGCAGAATATTTAGAACTTCAAGAAAAAGCTGATCTTTTAAAAACAGAAATTACCAAATTACATGATCCTGAATATTTAGCAAAGTATGCAAGAGAGCACTATTATTATTCTAAAGATGGGGAACTTATTATTAAGATAAATGAACAGCAAAAGGAAATTGCTATTCAGGAAGACGAAGTAGAATGGAATCAAAAAATGGTTGTTATTTCAACTGCTATTCTTGGTTTTATATTCTTATATATTTTAATTAGAAGTGCGAAAAAAAAGAAATCTGATTGATTTCTTTTTTTAGGCTTTTAATTCTTCTAAGATACTTTTTTTCTCTTTTCTTTCTTCATATAAATCTTTTTTTTGATATTTTTGAAAGAAAGCTACCATACTAGCTGGAAAAGACTTTAATAATTTATTATATTCTTTAGAAATATCATTATAGTATTTACGAAGAGCGACTATTTCTGATTCTGACTCCATTAAATTGATTTGCGTTTTTACATAGCCTTCATTCTCTTTTAACTTTTCATATTTTTCAGCATAAGATTGGAATTCTTCAATTGCTGGATATAATTGTTTATCAAGTTCTATGTTAGATAACTTTTGTGATCTAAGGCTAACAACAGTAGGTAAAATTGTTTCTGTTTCTTCCTCTGTTACTTCTTTAATAAAATCAGTGGATTTATTTAATAAATCAAATCTTTTTCTTAAAACAGAATCAATACTAACTTCAGCTTCATTAATACGAATAATGTATTCTTGAAAGTGGTTATAGCCAAGTAAAAATAAAAGTGAAATTATACATATAATGAAAAATATTATGATAAAAATTATGCCTACTTCCATGTTATCACCTAATTTATTATAGCAAACTTCACTTTTTTTTACAAGATTTTAAATAGATGGATAGAATATTTCACTCGTATTAATTTGTTCATCAAATTTTATGTAGTCTACATAAATAAGAAGTAATAAATACCAGTTTCCTGTTGCTGGGTCACTAAGTATAATATGGTCTTTTCCAGATTGTTCAATTACTCCTTTAAAAACTCTATCTTTCCATTCTAATGAATCAGCGAAAGACATATAAACTTCTACTTTTTTCCCTCTATTTAAACGTAGTATATTTTCAACATAAGATTGTTCATTTAAAGGCTGTGTTGGTTGATAGGGAGAAATATTTTGGAAGTTGTTATTGTTCATATAATCATCCTTTCTTTTAAAATATATTTCCTTAAATTTGAAAATATGATATAATGACACTAGAAATAGTGTGAGGATGATAATATGAAAAAAATAACAATAGTTTTGTGTCTAATCTTTGCTTGTTTTTTGTTTAGTCCAGTAGTACAAGCAATAGAAGCAACAGAGACAAATTATGTATCTTGTGGAGATGCAACTGGAATTCCAGCGCCTATTCCTATGCTTACTAGTGTTGCTTATACTTTGCTAATTGTTGCAACCCCAATCGTATTAATTATTTTTAGTATTATTGCTTTAATTAAGGCAATTACTGCTGGAAGTGCAGATGACATTAATAAGGCAAAAAATAAATTAATAAAGAAGTTTATAACAACTGCAATTGTATTTTTTGTTGCTGGAATTGTTCAATTTGTTATAACGAAAGCAGCTGATGGTAGTGAAAAGGGAACAATCTCTAATTGTTTGAGTTGTTTTTTATATCATAATAATTGTACTGAATCACAAGGCCCTTATGAGGATGCTGGATTAGTTGAAAAATAAATCTTAAAAGTTCTTAAATTTTAGTTATTTTAAAATAATTTGACAAATAAACAAAAATTGTGATAAGATGTTGGCGTCTTCAAAGGAAGACGTCTTTTTTTATTTGTTTTAGGAGGTTTCTATGACAAAAGTATTAGTGATGCCGGGTCATAAAGAAGATACGAAAGAGATATTATCTTATTCTGATGCTATTTTATTTGGTATTCAAGACTTCTCAGTTAATTTTACAGAAATTTCCATAAATGAGTTAAGTGCAATTGTAGAAATTGTTAAAAGTCAGAAAAAAGAGATATTTATTTCTCTTAATAGAAATCTTCACAATAAAGATTTACAAGCGATTGAAGAGATATTAAAAGAGTGTGCTAGATTAAAAGTAGATGGAATATTCTATACAGATGTAGCAGTTTATCAAATACATCATAGACTAATGTTAGACTTGCCACTTATTTGGAGTGCTGAACATTTAGCTACCAATCAATTTACAATAGAATATTGGCAAGAACATGGAATTAATGGAGTATTTTTATCCAATGAAATAACAAAAGAAGAAATTTTGGAAATAAAGAGAAATAGTACAATAACTTGTATTGCACAAGTATTTGGATACATTCCAATGTATGTATCTAAAAGACAGGCAATTAGTAATTATATAAATCACTTTAAGTTAGATACTAGTTCAAAGGAATTCTATTTATGGAAAGAAGAAAAAGAATATCCAATATTAGAAAGAACAAATGGTACAGAAATCTATTCTTCTTTCATTTTAAATGCCTGTGAGGAATATTTGGAGTATAAAAATAATAAAATGGAGTACACTTTTATCAGTGGATTTCATATTCCATTAGATAAATTTAAGCAAGTTTTGGAATGTTTTCAAGAAATAAATGAAGATAA
The DNA here is from genome assembly GCA_964018915.1 of uncultured Bacilli bacterium. Taxonomy (GTDB): domain Bacteria; phylum Bacillota_I; class Bacilli_A; order RF39; family UBA660; genus UBA5578. The sequence goes on from CAXHRJ010000004.1 coordinate 36,349, forward strand.
TAAAGAAGAACAAAAGAAGAAAATAGAAATGCTATTTCCAAATATAGGAATTGGCTTTTTATACAAAGAAACAGTATATCAGGTGAAGAAAAATGAGTCATAAACCAGAATTATTAGCGCCAGCAGGCGATTTAGAACGTTTGAAAGTAGCGCTTCTTTATGGAGCAGATGCTGTATATTTTGGAGGACCTGCTTTTGGATTACGTGCTAATGCGATTAATTTTACAATGGAAGATATGAAAGAGGCCGCTACTTTCGCACATTCTTTAGGTAAGAAAGTATATGTAACTGTTAATATTGTTCTTCATAATAAGGAAGCGAAACAGCTAGTTCCTTATTTAAAAGAAATTGAAAGTACTGGAATAGATGCCATCATTGTAAGTGACCCTTATGTCATAAAAATGGCAAAAGAAAATACCAATTTAGAAGTTCATTTATCTACTCAACAATCTACACTGAACTATGAATCAGCCTCATTCTTTTATAAGGAGGGGGTTACTCGTATTGTATTAGGTAGAGAGTGTACGAAAGAAGAAATTAAGGAAATAATTGATAAAGTGCCAGTTGAAATAGAAACCTTCATTCATGGGGCAATGTGTGCTGGATATAGTGGAAGATGTGTATTATCGAATTTTTTAACAGATAGAGATGCAAATAGGGGTGGTTGTAGCCAAATTTGTAGATGGGATTTCAATTTGTTAGATGAAAATAGGAATAAAATTGAAGGTGAAAAAGATTTTACTTTATGTAGTAAAGATTTATCACTATTAAAACATATTCCTGAAATGATTGATATGGGAATCACTTCTTTTAAAATAGAAGGAAGAATGCGTTCAATTTACTATATAGCAACCGTTGTTTCTACTTATCGTAAAGTAATTGATAGATATCTAAAAGATAAAGAAAATTATTATTATGATGATGATGATGAAAGAATTCTTCGAAATTGTGCGAATAGAGATTCTGTACCCCAATTTTTTAATGGTGCTTATGGGCAGGAATGTAGTTATTATAATGGTCATGTTGAAATATCTAATCAAGATTTCTTGGGAATTGTAAAAGAATATAATTCTGATACTAAGGAAGCAATTATAGAACAAAGAAATTATTTTAAAAAAGGCGATATCGTAGAGATATTTGGGCCTAATCATGATGTTATTACTTATACTGTTTCCGATATCTTTGATGAAGAAGGAAATTTAATTGATATAGTAAGACATCCAAGACAAAGTGTAAGAATTACTATTAACGAAAAGTTAGATTCTTACGATATGATAAGAATAAAAAAATAATGGTTGACAAATAATTTAAAAAGTAGTATTATTTGATAGACTTAATGTTAAAAAGGAAAGCTAGAGGTTGATTTTATGACAAATACAAAAGAAATTTTTTTAACTGCTGAAGGGTTAGAAGAAATCAAAAAAGAATTAGATGTTTTGAAATTAGAAAAAAGACCAGAAATTATTCAAGCTTTAAAAGATGCAAGAGCACTTGGTGATTTAAGTGAAAATGCAGAATATGATGCTGCTCGTAATGAACAAGCAATTGTTGAAGCTAGAATTTTAGAATTAGAACAAATGCTAGAAAAGGCAGTTGTTATTAAGGAAGTTAATAAAGAGGTTGTTTCTATTGGAACAAGAGTTACTATTGAATATGTAGAAGACGGAGAACAAGATGACTATTCTATCGTTGGTAGTAAAGAAGCTGATCCATTTGCTAATAAAATTTCAAATGAATCACCAATTGCACAGGCTATTATGGGAATGCGTGTAGGTGATATCGTTTCTGTAGAAAGTCCAAATGGAAAGTATGATGTTAGGATTGTACAAATTGCGTAAAGTGAAGAGTTTTCTTCGCTTTTTTTATCCCATTTTTTTGATTAATTGATATAATCAATTTAGATAGGGAGGGAATTATATGCAAGAACTTTTTTCACAAATAGTTGAACAAAATAAAAGAATTATTGAGCAAAATAGGAGAATCCAGGAATCATTAGATAATATGGATAAGCGTATAGAGTCTCTAGAACAAAAGGCTAAGTTTGCTAATGCAGTAGGAGTAGTTAATAATCGATCTATTGCTATGATGTCTAATGTTGGAAATATTTTTGATGATGCAGAACAAGAGGAAGCTTTACGTGTCGTTAAAAATATGAAAGATGAGGAAGAAGTAAGTATTTCTACTCTTATAGATTTAAGTCGGGCAAAATATATATAAAAAAATTCTAGTTTTCTAGAATTTTATCAATAATACCATATTCTAAGGCTTCTTTTGAATCCATAAAGAAGTCTCTTTCTGTATCATTTTCAATGATGCTTTTTTCTTTTCTTGTGTTTTTGGCTAAGATATCATTTAGTTTTTGTCTAGTTTTAAGAATGTGCTCTGCCGCAATTTTGATTTCGGTCGCTTGACCTTGAGCACCCCCTAATGGTTGATGAATCATTATTTCACTATTTGGTAGGGAATATCTTTTTCCTTTTGTACCACTTGATAGCAGAAAAGCCCCCATGCTAGCCGCTATTCCAATACAGATGGTAGAGACATCACTTTTAATAAAATTCATAGTATCATAGATAGCCATGCCAGAGGTAACACTTCCTCCTGGAGAATTGATATAAATGCTAATATCTTGGTTGTTTAAAGAATCTAAATAAAGCAGTTCACTTACAACGATATTCGCTGTATGATCATCTATTTCTCCAGTAAGTAAAATAATTCTATCTTCTAATAATCTAGAGTATAAATCGTATACTCTTTCACTCCCACTTTTTTTTTCAATCACATTTGGAATAATCAAACGAATCATCTCCTAAAATTATCATAGGTTTAAATAGAGAAAAATATTCAAAAAATAATGACAAAGATAGTTTTTTTTGATAGAATGTTATATAGAGAATAGAGGGATTGACATGAGTGAAAAAACAATAAAAATCACTTATCATCAGTTAGAAGTGAAGGAATTCCCAGTTGGAACAACATTAAAACAAATTAGTAAGAGTTTTCAACATTATTATGATTATGATATTTTAGTAGCGAAAGTAGATAATGATATTACAGAATTATGTGAGCCAATTACCAAAAAGTGTAATATTGAGTTTTATGATCGTAGTAGTACATTAGGATACAATGTCTATAGCTGTAGTGCTATTTTTATGCTTACTTTAGCCGTGAGACATCTCTATGGAGAAGAAGCACAAGTATTTGTAGATCATTCTATTGATTTAGGTGTATTCTGTAGAATCGAAGGAATAAAGATGACAGATGAAATAGTAGCAGCAATTGATAATGAGATGCGTCAAATTTGTAAAGATGATTATCTTTATAAAAAGATGAGTGTATCACGTGTAGATGCTATTCAATACTATAAGAAGAAAAAGAGATTTGATAAGGTTAGAGCATTAAAATATATTTCTAATACTTATGTAAATTTATATAGATTGGATGATTTATATGATTATTTTTATGTAAAGTTGGCTTATAGCACAAGACAAATAAATGATTTTAAGCTTACTAGAATTGATACTAGAGGTTTTGTTTTATCTGTTCCTTCTAGATTAAATCCAGAGTGTACATTAGATTATACACATCATGAAAAGGTATTTGAAGAATTCCAATCTTATAATGAATTATGCAATAGAATTAATGTTAATTTGGCATCCGATTTAAATCAAGTAGTATCTTCTGCTAATGTAGATGACTTAATTCGTTTATCAGAATCAAATTATGATACACAACTTGTTAGAATAGCTGATAAGATTACTAGCAGACCAGATACTAAATTGATATTACTTGCAGGGCCATCTAGTAGTGGGAAAACAACTACAGCTAGAAAATTAACAACGTTCTTAAGAAGTAGGGGATTAAATCTTATTCAGTTATCGACAGATGATTATTTTGTGAATAAAGAAGATACTCCAAAAGATGAAAAAGGTGAATATGATTTTGAATCTCTTTATACTGTCGATTTAGATTTATTTAATAAACATCTATCACAGCTATTAGAGGGAAAAAGGGTAGAAGTACCATCTTATAACTTTGTAACTGGAAAAAGGGAATATCATGGACATTTTGTAAAATTGGGACCAAATGATATGCTAATTGTTGAAGGTATACATGCTTTAAATGATATTCTTACTCTTTCTGTTGATAGGCGATATAAGTATAAAATTTATATTAGCCCATTAGTACAGTTAAATATTGATAATCATTGCCATGTTCATACAAGTGATTTAAGAAAATTAAGAAGAATTATTCGAGATAGTAAAACACGTGGATATACTGCTAGCCAGACACTTCATATGTGGAGTTCTGTAGAAAAAGGAGAAAGACGAAATATTTATCCATATCAAGATGAAGTAGATGATGTTATTAACTCATCATTGGTATATGAAATAGGTGTCTTAAAAGTTTATGTAGAACCTCTTCTTTTCTGTGTAGATGAACAAGATAGTGTATATCCAGAAGCCTTAAGATTAATTAATTTCTTGAGGAACTTTTTACCAATTCCTAGTGATGAGGTTCCAAATGATTCAGTTTTAAGAGAATTTATAGGGGGAAGTTGCTTTAAAAATTAGAAAGAGGGAAAATAATGATAAAAGTAGCAATTAACGGATTCGGAAGAATAGGAAGATTAGTATTTAGAATTATGGAAGAAGATCCAGAGTTTGAAGTAGTAGCAATCAATGATTTAACGGATGCAGAACAACTTGCTTATTTACTTAAATATGATACTTCTCACCGTAGTTATCGTGTAGATGAAATTAGTCATGATGAAAATTCTATTATTGTAGGTGGTAGACATATTCGTGTATATGCTGAAACAGATCCAGTAAATTTACCTTGGGGGGAACTTGGAATAGATGAAGTATTTGAATGTACTGGTAGATTTACGGATAAAGAAAAGGCAGAAGCTCATATTAAAGCTGGTGCTAGAAAAGTAATTATCTCAGCCCCTGCTAAAGGAGATTTAAAAACGATTGTATATAATGTTAATGAAAATACATTAGATGGTACAGAGACAGTTATTAGTGCAGCTAGTTGTACAACTAACTGTTTAGCGCCTGTTGTAAATGTATTAGAGAAAAATATTGGTATTGTAAAAGGTTATATGACTACTGTTCATGCTTATACAAATGATCAAGCCACATTAGATATTGCTCATAAGAAAGGAATTAATGCACGTCGTGGTAGAGCATGTGCTGCTAACATTGTTCCATCTTCAACAGGAGCTGCTAGTGCTTTAGGTTTAGTTATTCCATCTGTTAAAGGAAAATTAGATGGTGGAGCATTAAGAGTTCCAACTACTACTGGTTCTGTTGTAGATTTAACACTAGAACTAACTAGAAATACTACAGTTGAAGAATTAAATGGATTATTTAAAGCAAATGCTAATGAGACATTAGGATTTACAATGGATCCAATTGTATCAAGTGATATTATCGGTTCTCATTTAGGAGGACTTATTGATGGGCAATTAACAAAGATTCTAGAAGTAGATGGAAAACAAATGGTAAAGGTTGTTGCTTGGTATGATAATGAAATGAGTTATAGTGCTCAAATGGTTAGAACTGCTAAATACTTAGGTAGAATGTAAAAATACTTCAATTGAAGTATTTTTTTTCTAGTAAACCGTGTTATAATAATAAAGAAAGTAGGTTGGTAGAGTGATATTTGTATTGTTATTTTTATCTATATTGCCAGTATTTTTATTGGGCAGATATATTTATAATACCGACTTTGAAAAAGAACCAACGTCACTTTTAGTAAAACTCTTTTTAATGGGAGTTGGTTCTGTTGTAGTTACATTATTTTTAACAAATATTCTAGATTCTGTTTTTCCATTTTTTGAAACAATGAATCAATCTAATTTGGATATTATAGAGTTGATTCTATTTGTGTATATTGGGGTAGCACTTATTGAGGAATTTTCGAAATGGATTTTTGTTCGTTTGTTTACCTACCATCATTATGAATTTAATCACGCATATGATGCCATTGTATATTCTGTATTTGTATCATTGGGATTTGCTTGTATAGAAAATATTATTTATGTACTTAATTTTGGAATGCAAACAGCGATTATAAGGGGAATAACAGCAGTTCCAGGGCATGCTTGTTTTGGAGTTTTAATGGGATTCTATTTGGGAATGGCGAAAACATCAGATAAATTACAAAATAAAGAAACTGCTAAAAAGAATAGAATGAAAAGTTTATTGTTCCCTATATTAGCACATGGTACTTATGACTATCTAATATTTGGTTCTCAACTTGTATCTTATTTAGGATTTGCTTTTGTAGTATTTGTAATATATTTATTCTCTAAAACGATTGATAAAGTAAAACAATTATCTAATGTTCGCTTTGATGTAAGAGAGCAAACTGTAAATGTTCCTGTTAGCCAACCTCAATATCTTTATCAATACTGTCCAATGTGTGGAGAAAAAGTAATAGGAAACTTTTGCATTAAATGTGGCCATAAACATATCAAATAATTATTAATCATATTAAAAACTTGACAAACATAATATTTTTATGTATAATCTACCGTGTAATGAAAAAAAGGAAAGCGATGTATCCACATCCACCTGATTGCTTAAGCAGTAGGTAAAAGCCACAAGTAATAGAAATATGAAAAATAGCTTTTAAAGTGGATACCCTAGTATGCACTTTTTTCATGGTATAAGATACCGTTGTAGAATTATGAAAATAGGAGGTGTTTGTTATCGCAAACAAAGAGAAAGATTTGTTCATTAATGAGCAAATACGTGCCAAAGAAGTTATGGTCATTGGACCAAATGGTGAGCAATTAGGTATTAAAAATATTAAGGATGCATTAACTTTAGCGACCTATGCAGGGTTTGATCTTGTTTTAATCAATCAAAATGGTAATCCACCTGTTTGTAAAATAATGGATTACAATAAATTCAAATATGAAAATAAGAAAAAACAAAAAGAAAATTTGAAGAAACAAAGAGAAACCAATTTGGAATTAAAAGAATATAGACTATCAGTATCTATTGATGTTCATGATTTCAATACTAGAGTTAATCAGGCTGTAAAATATTTAGAAAAAGGTCATCGTGTAAAAGCTTCTATTCGTTTTAAAGGACGTGAAATGGCTCATACAGATTTAGGAAAACAAGTATTAATACGTTTTTCTGAAGCATTAAGCGAAGTATCTGATATTGAGCAAAAACCACTTCTTGATGGACGTAATATGACAATGATACTTATGCCAAAAAAGGAAAAATAGGAGGAATAATATGCCAAAATTAAAAACACATAAAGGAACAAAAAAAGTATTAAATGTTCGTGATAGTGGATCTATTAAAATAGGACATCCAGGAACAAGACACAATACTGGAAAGAAAAATGCAGCATCTAACAGAAGTGGTAGAAAAGCTTCCGAATTAAGTAAAGCAGATGCTAACAGATTAAAAAATGTAACAATTTAATATACTGAAGGGAGATTAGAAAATGGCAAGAGTTAAAGGTGGAACTATCCACGCTGCGAGAAGAAAAAAAGTTTTAAAACAAGCTAAAGGTTACTTTGGAAGTAAACATAAATTATATAAGACTGCAAAAGAACAAGTAATGCACTCTTTAAAATATGCTTATAGAGATAGAAGACAAACAAAGAGAAATATGAGAAAATTATGGATTACTCGTATTAATGCAGCTTGCCGTATGAATGATATTAGTTATTCTAAATTCATCAACGGATTAAATAAAGCAGGAGTATCTATCAATAGAAAGATGTTAAGTGAAATTGCTATTCAAGATGCACAAGCATTTACTGGATTAGTAGAAGTAGCAAAAGCAGGTTTAGAAGGAAAATCTATTCCTACTCCAAAAGCAGTAGTAAAGGAAGCTCCAAAGAAAGCTGAAAAAGAAAGTGTTGATTTATCTAAGAAAACTGTTGCAGAGCTAAAAGATATGGCTAAGGACGCAGGAATCGAAGGATATACAACAATGAAAAAAGCTGAATTATTAGATGCTTTAAAATAAGAGAACCACTGGTTCTTTTTTTTGTAAAGTATAACGTCAATAATTGTACAGTGATATTTACATCTTCTTTCTTTTCTTATACAATAAAGTAGGTGATGATATGTTACAGTTATTAAAAAAAGAGGAAAAATTGTTTGATAATTTAGATAACTATTATCAAGATTACTTAAAATATAGTTTATATAAAAACAATAATCTTAATCAAAAGAATTTAAAAGATATTCTTTTTCATTTACCAGAACATAAGGTAGAGAAATTAAAATTAGAAATTCAATCTATTCAAGTAGATGCTTTATATTCTAGTAAAATCCATGGATTGTATCATTCTGAGAAAGTATTATTTTGGGCTTTTATTTTAAGTACAGAAAATTCTTTAACGGCAATCGATGAACAAATTCTATTAGATGCTGCTAAGTATCATGATATTGGTAGAACAAATGATATAGATGATACTATTCATGGTAGAGTGTCAGCTTTAAAAGTACTTAACATTATAGATAATCCAATTTATGAAGAAGAAAGAAACAGAAACTTGTTGTGTGCTATTATAGAATTGCATTCCTTAGACGATAAAATGGAAAATCAAATAAAGGAGAAATATTATTTACAGCAAGACTCTAGTTTTTCCCCATTATGGAAAATGTTAAAAGATGCAGATGCTTTAGACCGCATTCGTTATGATTTAGGATATTTTGATGAATTTTCTTTTAATCCAACCTACTTACGTATGCCAACATCTTCTAGTTATATTAAAGCTAGTTATGAACTTTGCACTTATTATCAAAGAGAAAAATAAAAAAGCCTCAAATTTTATGAGGACTTTTTTATTTGGTTTGCTTTTTATAAATTTTAGATAGTAATTCTTTGGTATCTTCAATAGGGAATGGATTTTGATATTCTTCTTCTGCCTTTTCTTGTTCGGCCGTATCTGTTGGTAAATTTTTTAAAACTTGCATTTGAATGTCTGACATCAAATTAGCATCATAAATAGCATATTCTTCTGTAAAGAGAATAGCTCCAAGTCTATCAATTAAATACCAGTGATAGTCATTTTTATAAGTTTCTTTGTTAGCCATAAAGTCTTCTGCTAGATAAGGAAAACTGAGTGTTAACTGATTTAAAATGGTAGTAGCAATCGCAAATTGATGAACATCACTTTGAAGAAATACAATTCCATCCTGTAAAACGATACCATCTCCTTGAATTTTCTTTTTTGGGTTTCGAATACTCAAAGTACGATTATTTGCTTTTACAATATATTTTTTAATATTAGGATTCTCCACTTTTGTATAATATAAAGTGTCATATAAATCCTCTTCTTCTAGGTTGTCTGGCAGTTTTTGAATAAACAATTTATCATCTTGAATGATTCCAAATACATTACTATCTCCCATGAGACCTACTGGAATCCATTTTAGATAAAAAACTAGAAAATCAAAGAAAGGATGAAAATAGGAATATTCCTTTGTAAATTCTTTCCAATTATTAATTTCTTCTGGGTGTTCTTTTAAATATTTTTGGCATGCTAATCCACAAAAAGCTAAAAGATGTTCAGAACCAATATCTATTTTTCTCTCTGGTGTAATAAAACCAGCTTTCATGTGTATACTATTCATATCTTACCTTCATTCTAATATGATTATAGCAAATGTCGAAAAATAGTGCAATTACTTTTTTTAGCACTCGCTCTTGACAAGTGCTAAAAAATGAGTATAATGATAACTGATGGAGAAAGAAGGGATATTATGAATATGCAAAATCCATATGAGGAAAATTTGGAAAATGTACTAGAGAAGTATGGCAGAGATATTGTTGCTTCTGTAAAAGCAGGGAAGATTGATCCTGTAATTGGTAGGGATGATGAAGTTAGAAGTATAACCCGTATTCTTTCCAGAAAGACAAAGAATAATCCTGTATTAATAGGGGAACCAGGTGTTGGTAAAACTGCTATTGTAGAAGGTCTTGCACAGAGAATTGTAAAAGGAGATGTTCCCAATAGTCTAAAAGGAAAAAAAATATGGGAATTAGATTTAGGTGCTTTAATAGCAGGTGCAAAATATCGTGGAGAATTTGAGGACCGTTTAAAGGCAGTATTAAAAGAAATTCAAAAGTCAGATGGAGAAATCATTATGTTCATTGATGAAATTCATATGATTGTAGGTGCTGGAGCAGAGGGTGCTATGGATGCAGGAAATATGCTAAAGCCTCTTTTAGCCCGTGGTGAAATCCATGTGATAGGAGCAACTACTTTAAATGAATATAGAAAATATATTGAAAAAGATGGAGCTCTTGAACGTAGGTTTCAAAAAGTATTAGTATCTGAGCCTAATGTTATGGATACTATTACTATTTTGCGAGGATTAAAATCAAGATTTGAAGTGTTTCATAGTGTTAACATAAAAGATAAGGCATTAGTGGCTGCTGCAACTCTATCTGATAGATATATTACAGATAGATTTTTACCTGATAAGGCAATCGATTTAGTAGATGAAGCATGTTCTACTATTAAGGTTCAAATGGATTCAGTACCTACTGAGTTAGATACATTAACTCGTAAAATTATGCGTTTAGAAATAGAACTTCAAGCATTAAAGAAAGAAAAAGATGAAATTTCTAAAAAACGTGTAGAAGAGATTAAAGAAAAACTAAAAAGTATGAAAGAGGAAGAAAAATCTTTACGAGATAAATGGGAAGCAGAAAAAAGTACATTATCTAAAATAAATGCTAAAAAAGAGGAAATAGAAAAAGCAACGTTTGAGTTAGAACAAGCTGAAAATAGTTATAATCTAGAAACTGCAGCTCGTTTAAGACATGGTGTTCTTCCAACCTTGAATAAAGAGTTAGAAGATTTAAGAAGTTCTACTACTTCTCAGATATTAAGTGATGAAGTGACAGAAGAGGATATTGCAGCAGTAGTATCTAAATGGACTCATGTACCAGTTTCTAAATTAGTAGGAGGAGAAAGAGAAAAATTATTAAATTTAGAAGAAAATTTAAAGAGAAGAGTAAAAGGTCAAGATGAATCTTTAAAATTAGTAAGTGAAGCAATTATTAGAGCACGTGCTGGTATTAAAGATCCTAATAGACCCATTGGTTCTTTTATGTTTTTAGGTCCTACTGGTGTTGGTAAAACAGAAGTAGCTAGAACTCTTGCAGAGGAATTGTTTGATGATGAAAGACACATGATTCGTATTGATATGAGTGAATATATGGAAGCTCATAGTGTTGCCCGTTTAGTAGGAGCTCCTCCAGGATATGTAGGATATGATGAAGGTGGACAGTTAACAGAAGCAGTAAGAAGAAATCCATATAGTATAGTACTATTTGATGAAATAGAAAAAGCACATAGAGATGTATTTAATATATTACTTCAAATATTAGATGATGGTAGAATTACAGATTCTCAAGGAAGAACAGTAGATTTTAAAAACACAATTATCATTATGACTTCTAATTTAGGTAGTGAATATATTTTAAATCATGAGGATAATGGCGAAGAGTTGGTTTTAAATGAGTTAAAGAGAAATTTTAGACCAGAATTTATTAATCGTATTGATGAAGTGATTGTCTTTAAATCCTTGACTAAAGAAGTAGTATATGAAATAGTTGATAAAATTATTAAAGAAATAGAGCGTCGTCTAGAAGATAAAAAGATTACATTGACACTTACAGATAAAGCAAAAAAGTATATCATTGAAGAATCTTTTGAGCCAGCCTATGGAGCACGTCCTATTAAACGTTTTATATCTAGGAATTTAGAAACGTTAATTGCTAGTAATTTAATTATGGATAATATTAAATTTAATTCTGAGATTATTGTTGATGTAGATGAAAATGGATTCTATTTAAGAGAAAACAAATAAAGTTTTCTCTTTTTTATGATATAATGGAAAAAATAGGAGTGTACTATTATGAAAAATGGGAAAACAATATTACGACTGTTGAAATATTGTTAAAAGTGGCATTCTTTGATTATATTGTGAATAAAGATAAAAAGACTATTCGAGGAAATAAAAATAGAAAAGTAGTAATGACATACTTACTAACATTTGTTTCTAATGAAGAAGCATTAGAAAAATGTCCACATTGTGGTGCAAAACTTTTAGATGGAGTAACAGTATGTGCATACTGTAAATCTATTATTCAATCTATTACTGTACGAATGAAGTTGGCTAAAAAAGAAGTATTAAATTAAGAAGAAGAGAATTAGGAGGAAGATATGTTAGAAGAATTAAAAAAATTAGATAGTACATTTACAGAAAGTATGTTTAAAACGAAAATTGATAATATTTTTGTTTTAATGATGAGTTCTATTATGTTTAGGGATATCTCTAGAATTTCTTCATCTTTAGATGAGAATATGAGAGTTCAAATACAAAATAGAATAAATGAATTATTAAATAATAATGAGATTCAAATGTATGATGAATTAAATGTAAAACATACAGAAATTGACAATGTTCAAATATTAGAAGACAAATATGTTATTGAAGTCTTATTAACTTCTAGGTATATGGACTATAGAATAGATAGTACGACTAAGAAGTTTAAATCTGGTAATAACTCTAGTAGAATAGAAAAAAGAAATAAATTGACTTTTGAAGAAAAAAGAAACCATAAAAGTTTAGGAGTAGCTGCAAAATGTCCACATTGTGGTGCAAATATCGATTATAATTATAGTGGATTTTGTGAATATTGTAGGGCACAAATGCCAAAGGAAGACTATGATTGGATATTAACTTCCTGGGAGCAATATTAATATGAAAAAACAATTGCCATTAATTTTATCTGCAATTTTTATTGTTAGTTTATTGTTTCTATTTCATATGGAAATAATAGCTCCAATGCTTGCAACAGATTCTGGATTTGATGTAGACTTTGACAGTAGTGGTGGTGGTGGGGACGGAAGTTTATTTGACTTGATTTATTTGGCTATTCGATATCCTATTCCTACACTTATTGTTGTCATTATTATTGTTATTATAGTAATGATAGAAAATAATAAAAAACGACGTGCAGATGGTTCTAATTTTGATAATATAAAAAAATCTTATTATGATAAAGAGACAAAAGAACTATTGTTAAAAGCTTATGAAATTTTTTATGATGTACAGTGTGCATGGATGAATTTTGATTATGACAAGTTAAGGACTTTGGTAACGGATGAACTATATAACAGTTATTATAATCAACTTCAAACCTTGGAGTTGAAAGGTCAGAAAAATATCATGAGAGATTTTTTTGTAAAGAATTCTCAGCTTCTTTCTCATAAAGAAGAAAATGATAAAATTACAATAGTAGTAGGTCTTACAGTTAGTTTTTATGATTATATAGTAGATTCTAATCAAAAAGTAATACGTGGTAAAGATACGAAAAAAGTGACAATGTTTTATCATCTTACTTTTGTTGCAAGTGTGGCTAGCAATGGTAAGTGTCCAAATTGTGGTGCTCCATTAGAAGTACCAAGTTATTGTGATTATTGTAAATCTCATATTCAAGAATTGTCTACAGGAATGAGATTAGCTAAGAAACAAGCTATTAAGCAGAAAGAGGAGTAATTATGAAAAAACAAATACCTTTATTATTAAGCGCTATTCTAATAGTTGGTTTATTATACTTGTTTGATATAAAGATAACTATGCCATCTTTAGCAACAGATTCGGGTTTTGATACTAGTTATGATTCTGGTGGCTCTAGCTGGGATTCTGGTTCAAGTTGGAGCAGTTCTTCAGGATCTAGTTGGGATTCTGGTTCAAGTTCTTCAAGCTCAGGAAGTCATGGCTCTGGCACACCTATGAGTACTTTAGAATTTATTATTTACATAAGTATTTGGATAGGAATACCCATTCTTATTACTTTTTGCTTTATGGATAAAAAGGACAGAGTTAAAATGATTTTATGTCCGTTTGTTTTTATTTTTGTAAATGTAATTTTAATCCCAATTTGTATTTTAATTGCCAAAATTAATCTTCTTTTTGCACTTATATCCATAGCTATTATATTTATTTTACCAATTGTCTTAACTACTAAGATTGTAAGAATGCTAGTAGATAAAGAACCAATGTTTAAAACGAAAGGACATTCTAGCACGAATTTTGCAAATAATAAAATTGGAAGTTTTACAAATAGGGAAGCTTTAGCAATTTATTATAGAGAAAAAAATAATCATGTACCAAAGACAGAAAAGAATGAAAAACTATTAGATAAGTGTTATGAAATTTTTAGAGAAGTACAAAGAGCTTGGATGAATTTTGATTATGAAAAACTAAGGACACTAGTAACCGATGAATTATATAATAGTTATTATAATCAATTACAGACATTGGAATTAAAAGGACAAAAAAATATCATGAGTAATTTTTATTTGATGGATGCAGAACTTTTACGACTTGATGAAGAAAATGGTGTTTGGACTATTCTAGTAAGATTAGAAGTAGAATTTAATGATTATATTGTAGATAGTGATAATAAAATTTTAAGAGGAAATAATCGAGATAAAGTTTTAATGAATTATTTATTAACATTTGTAGAAGATGAGAATGCAGAAAATAAATGTCCACATTGTGGTGCAAAACTAGTAGATGGGGAAACTGTATGTTCTTATTGTAAAGCACATATTCAAGCGCTTACGCAAACGTTAAAATTATCTAAAAAAGAAGCGATTTCTCAAAAACCAGGAAGAAAGTATACGAGATAAAAAAGAAATGTAAAAATTTCTTTTTTTATGATATAATGTTTAAAGTAAGGTAGTGATAAAATGGATGCATATGTTGTATTATTTTTAGTAATAGTAATTATTTGTTGGGCATGTTATCGAAGAAAGTTAGAGAAGGCGGCTTATGGTATTGCTGCATTAGATATTGGATTACGTTTATTTGATGTTATTTCTAGAAATATTGGGAAAAATGAAGTAGCCACTTTTCTAGCAAAATGGCCAAATAGTTTGATGAGTGTGGCAGATCAATATACAAAGGGAATTATTAATATTATTATTTCTTGGCTATTTGTATTACTAATGCTTTATTTTCTATTTTTAATAGTAAGAGTATTTTTTAAAAAATAAAAAATATTCTTTTTTTATTCAACAACATTTGTTTGTGTGTTATAATGGATATGGTGATAGTATGTATGAATATATAAAAGGTATGATAACAGAAATAGAAAGTACGTATATTGTGGTAGAAGTATCTGGAATAGGATATCTAGTCTATGTTCCTAATCCATATTCCTTTTCTTTAAATAAGGAAGAGAAAGTGTATGTGTATCAACAAGTTAGAGAAGATGAACTAAGTCTTTATGGTTTTCATACATTAGAAGAAAAACAATTATTTTTAAAGCTAATAAATGTTAAGGGACTAGGATGTAAGATGGCTCTTCCTATTTTGGCTACTGGTTCTATAGAAGGAATTATGGATGCGATTGAAAGAGAAAACATTTTATATTTAAAGAAATTTCCAAAAATAGGGGATAAAGTTGCTAAACAGATTATTTTAGATTTAAAAGGTAAATTGGGTATTGTAGCAACTACTAGTGTAGAAAATAATTTTGAAGAATTAATAGAAGTGTTAGAGGGATTAGGTTACAAGAATGGTGATATTAAGAAGATATTGCCACATATTCACTCAGAATTATCGATAGAGGAACAAATAAAAGAAGCGTTAAAATTATTGTTAAAGTAAGGAGGTATTCATGGAAGATAGACTATTAACAAATGAAAAATTAACAGAGGATCAAATGGAACTATCTATTCGTCCAGATGAGTTAGAAGAATACATTGGACAAAAAGAAGTAAAAGAAAATATGGAAATATTTATTAAAGCAGCTAAGATGAGAGAAGAACCATTGGATCATGTGCTATTGTATGGACCTCCAGGTCTTGGAAAAACGACTCTTGCTTATATTATTGCTAATGAACTTGGAAGTAATATTCGAACAACTAGTGGGCCTTCCATTGAAAAAAGCGGTGATTTAGCAGCAGTCCTTTCTAGTTTAGAACCTGGTGATGTGCTATTTATTGATGAAATCCATAGAATCCCTAGATTTATAGAAGAAATTCTTTATTCCGCTATGGAGGATTTTACATTAGATATTATTGTAGGAAATGATTCTAATAGTCGTAATATTAGAATTGATTTACCTCCTTTTACTCTTGTAGGGGCTACTACTCGTGCAGGAGATTTAACAGGACCACTACGGGATAGATTCGGTATTATTAATAAATTAAATTATTATACAGTAGAGGAATTACAAAAGATTGCTAAGAGAACTGCTAAAGTATTGGATGTAACGATTGAAGAAGATGCTGCTTATGAACTTGCTCGTCGTAGTAGAGGAACACCTAGAATTGTAAACCGTCTTTTTAAGCGAGTAAGAGATTATGCTCTTGTAATGGGAAATGGTGTGATGGATTTAGAAATTACAAAACTGGCTCTTGATAAATTGAAAGTAGATGGATTAGGATTAGATGAGACGGATTATCATCTATTGAAGTCTATTATTGAAAAATTTAATGGTGGGCCAGTAGGGATAGAGGCAATTGCTTCTTCTATTGGTGAAGAACAGACGACTATTGAAGATGTATATGAACCATACTTGCTTCAAACTGGTCTTTTAAAAAGAACGAGTCGTGGTAGAATAGTAACTGCAAAAGCTTATGAACATTTAGGAATACCATATGTAGATAAGGAGTCTAAGTGATGTTATTCACTTGGCTTTTTTTGTCATATATGGTATAATTTTATGTGTTAGAAGTTGAGGTTTAGATATGTTTATAGGAAAGTATAATAAATCAGTAATTGTTACTTATTTGGGAGTGTTATCAACAATGTTAGGCTTTTATTTTGTTTTTGGTTCTGCTGAGCCAAAAATGACAGGGGCAATTATTTGTTTAATGGTGTCTGGTATTTGTGATATGTTTGATGGTAAGGTAGCTCGCATGTGCAAAAATAGAACAGAAGAGGACAAGGAATATGGAATTCAAATAGATTCTTTAACAGATATGATTTCTTTTATTGCACTTCCTATTGCGACACTTTATGGCATGAGTATCTATTTTGATATCGCATTAAATCCAATTGTTACAGTAATTGTGTTAACATTATTTACAGTAGCTGGTATTAGTCGTTTAGCTTATTTTAATTTAGGGGCAAATAGTGAAGGACCAGTAAAATATTATTCAGGATTACCAGTTACAACAACTGCTATGATTTTTCCAGCAATATATTTATTAAAGTATGTTATTCCAAAAGATATCTTTGTTAGTGTTTATCTAGGTGTATTTGTATTAATTGCATTCTTATTTGTTTACAATTTTAAAATAAAAAAACCAAAGAAGAATTGGTGGTATATTACATGTAGTGTACTTGCTATTATTATGACTGCTATTCTTGTCTACTTAAAGGTGAAATAATGGTTTTCGATAGGAAAACAAATACCTGTTATGAAGAGGAGAATAGTAAGTCTCTTCTCTTTTTGTACAGTCATGTATTTGGTAGATGTATATTAAAAATATTAACTAGAAAGTTTGTAAGTGTACTTGGCGGCGCTTATATGGATAGTGGTTTATCAAAATATAGAATAAAAAAATTTATTCATAAAAATAAAATTGATATGAGTGAGTATGAAGATGTAGACTATAAATCTTTTAATGATTTCTTTACTAGAAAAATAAAGAACGAAAAAAGGTTATTAACTAATAAGGATGATTTGTTTATAGCGCCAGCTGATTCTAAATTAACGGTATATTCTATTGATAAAGATACTTGTTTTTGGGTAAAGAATAGTTGTTATACAGTATCTGACTTATTAAAAGATGAAAGTCTTGCTAAACAGTATGAAGGTGGTTATTGTTTTGTATTTCGTTTAGGAGTGACAGATTACCATAGATATTCTTATGTTGATGATGGAAAAATAATTTCTACTAAAAAAATAAAAGGAGTATTTCATACTGTACAGCCACTTGCTTTTAAAAAGTATAAAGTATTTCATGAAAATACTAGAGAATATCAAGTATTACAAACAAATCATTTTAAAACGATAATTCAGATGGAAGTTGGAGCTTTAATGGTTGGAAAAATATGTAATAAAGAATGCTCTTATTTCTCTAAGGGTGAAGAAAAAGGTTATTTTTGTTTTGGCGGTTCTACTATTATTATCTTAGTAGAAAAGGATACCGTTATTGTAGATCCTGATATTTTAGAAAATTCTTCTAAAGATATAGAAACTAGAGTACAATTATTTGAGACGATAGGGAGAAGAAAGCAATGATATTAAGAAAAGCGGTTTTAATTATTCATGGGTTTGCAGGTGGTGTTTATGATGAGGAAAGATTACAATACCATTTAAACAGTAAATTAGAATTAGATGTTTATAATTTTACTCTGCCAGGACATAAAAGGAATCTTACTCATGATATTTCTTATAAAGAATGGATTGAGTCTACTGAAAAACATGTAGAATTATTAATTCAAAAAGGGTACCGAACGATTTATGTAGTAGGGCATAGTATGGGAGGAATTTTAGCTACTCATGTAGCCATTAAATATAAGGAAGTAAAAAAACTTGTATTAGCAGCTCCTGCATTTCAATATTTAGATAAAGATAGTGATTTTAAAGATAAGCTTGATGCTCTTGTGAAAAATGGAGTAAGTATTGTAAAAACTTATCATGCGAAAGAAATCTTATCTAGAATGCTGAAGGTTTCTATCCCAATGCTTATGGAATTTCATAAAATAGTAGAAATTTCGCAAGATAAACCTGCAAAGGTTTCCATTCCAACTTTAATTTTTCAAGGGACTAAAGATGAAATTGTTCCAGAGACAAGTTCTGAATTTGTTTATAATAATGTAAAAGGTAAAAAGTGGTTAGTTTATTTAGATGGTATTACTCATGATATTTTCTGTAGTAAGAAAACAGATATCATAAATAAAGAAATTGAGAAATTCTTTTTATCCTCATTTTATCATGAGAAACCAATTAGAAAGTGGTAGGTGAAATATGAAAACAGATGATTTTAATTTTGAATTACCAGAAGAGTTAATAGCGCAAACTCCTCTTTCTAAAAGAGATGATTCTAAACTATTAGTTTTACACAAAAAAACTGGTGATATAGAACATAAACATTTTAGTAATATCATTGATTACTTACAAAAGGGAGATGTTTTAGTATTAAATGATACGAAAGTAATGCCAGCACGTCTTTATGGTGTTAAAGAGGAAACAGGGGCCGTTATTGAGATATTGATGCTTAAAGAAGAGATGTCTGATAATTGGGAATGTTTAGTAAAACCAGCAAAAAGAATTCATGTAGGAGAGACGGTTACTTTTTCTCCTAAGTTAAAAGCAACTTGTATTGGTATTGGTGAAGAAGGAATTCGCAAGTTTCATTTTGAGTATGATGGAATTTTTTATGAGATATTAGATGAATTAGGGGAGATGCCACTACCGCCTTATATTCATGAGAAGCTAGAAGAAAAGGATAGATATCAAACTGTGTATGCAAAAAATGTTGGTAGTGCAGCAGCTCCAACTGCAGGGCTTCACTTTACAAAAGAATTGCTTAATAAAATAGAGGCAAAAAAGATTTTGATTACTTACGTAACGCTCCACGTTGGATTAGGCACTTTTAGGCCAGTAAATGTGGAGGATGTAACCAGTCATAAAATGCACAGTGAATTTTATATGATGAATAAAGAAACTGCTGAAATTTTAAATAAAGCTAAAAGAGAAGGAAGAAGAATCATTAGTGTTGGAACGACATCTACTAGAACTTTAGAGACCATTGTGAAAGCTTATGGTACTTTTAAAGAGTGTAGTGGTTGGACAGAAATTTTTATTTATCCTGGATATCAATTTGAAGCCATAGATGCATTAATTACAAACTTTCATCTACCAAAGTCAACTTTGCTTATGTTAGTTAGTGCATTAGCTGGTAAAGAAAATATATTGAATGCTTATAAAGTAGCAGTAGAAAATAAATATCGTTTCTTTTCTTTTGGCGATAGTATGTTTATAACCAATGAGTGAATTGTTAAATCAACTATTACATGACTTTTTATCAGAAGAAGAGTCTAAAGATATTGACAATAGCTTTATCAAAAGTTTACAAAAAATAATAGTATCGCAAAAGTTTTCTTTACAACCACAAGGGTATAAGCAGATAGTAAGTATTGAGCAATCACAAGATTTTTCCCATCAATTTTTAAAAAGATTAAATAAAAATTATGACGATTATTTTACATATTTATTATCTTTTGGAAAAATTCAAATTTATGATAGAGCGAAATATCCAAATGCTCTTTCACAGATGGTAGCAACACCATATGGAAAAATGATTCATATGTATGCCAATCAATCCATAGAGGATTCTTATACCTATGTACATGAATTTATGCATTATTGGAATTGTTTTGAATTTGCACCAACTGTTACATGGCAATTAATGACAGAATGTTTTTCGATTTTGGCAGAAAATTTACAGCGTGATGACATGGACCAACACAATACTCATCCAGAATATAGAAAAAATAAGATAGCTACTTATTACGCATTACGTGAAAGAGCATATATTTTAGGATTTGAATTAGAGCTGATAGATGCCTATCAAAAACATGGGTATATAGATGATGACATGCTATTTCAAGTGATTGATTCAAAAAGTGGATATGAAAGAGATGTCGTTTGTATGCACTTGAGTTGGATAGATGAAAATGAAGCATTACGATTTGATTCTTTACAAAGAGATGTAATTGGAGGTGTTATGGCTTCTTATATGCATAATCGTATATTGGAGCAACCAAAAAGAGTAGAGGAGTTTATAGAACTCAATAATCACTGTAATGAGATTCCTTTTCTAGATTTATTAAGGAGCTTAGATTTAGAAATAGAAGATGAAACTAGTTGGATATTGAGTAAAAAATCATTACAAGAATTAGAAAAAAGTTATCAGAAAGAATTAAAAAGTTTATAGGAGGAAATTATGAGAAATGTAGGAACAGTTGTTAGGGGAATTCGTACCCCAATTATTAAGGAGCATGATGATTTAGCAAGCATTGTAGTAAATTCATTGGTAGAGGCATCTAAGTCAGAACCATTTATCTTTAAAGATAGAGATATCGTTGCCATAACAGAAGCAGTAGTAGGAATTTCAGAAGGAAACTATGTGACAGTTGATGATATCTCAACAGATATGGTAAATAAATTTCCAGAAAAAGAAGTGGGAATTGTTTTTCCAATTTTAAGTAGAAATCGTTTTTCTATGATATTAAAGGGAATTGCTCGCGGTATGAATAAAATTACTATGCTACTTAGTTTTCCATCAGATGAAGTAGGAAACGGTATCTTAGATGAAGAGAAATTAGATAGTAGTTCTTATACTTTAGGAGATGTATTATCTGAAACGGATTATGAAAGAGATTTTGGAGATTTCATTCATCCATTTACAGGAATTAATATGGTTCATTTTTATAGAGAATTAATTGAATCAGAAAATTGTCAAGTAGAATTTGTATTTTCCAATAGTGCAAAAACAATTTTAGATTATACAAACAATGTATTAAACTGTGATATTCATACAAGAAAAAAGACAAAAAAGATGTTAGAAAATGCAGGAGCTCATGTATATGGACTTTATGAAGTTATGAATGCTTCTATCAATGGAAGTGGATTTAATCCAGAATATGGTTTACTAGGATCTAATAAATCAACGGAAGAGAGATTAAAATTATTTCCAAAAACTGGTAATAAATTAGTTACTGAAATTCAAGATAAATTAAGAGAAATTACAGGAAAAGAAATTGAAGTAATGGTATATGGAGATGGTGCTTTTAAAGATCCTGTAGGGCATATTTGGGAACTTGCAGACCCAGTAGTATCTCCTGCTTATACAAAAGGCTTAGAAGGAACTCCTAATGAAATTAAGTTAAAATATATTTCAGATAATAAATTTGCTAATCTTTCAGGTGATGAATTAAAAGAAGCTATTAAAGGCGAAATTCGTGAGAAGAATAGTGATTTAAAAGGAAGCATGTTATCTCAAGGGACAACACCAAGAAGAATTACCGATTTAGTAGGTTCTTTATGTGATTTAACAAGTGGTAGTGGAGATAAAGGAACTCCAGTAGTATATATTCAAGGATACTTTGATAACTTATCAAATGATTAATATGAAAAAGGTAATTGTAATATGTGGCCCTACTGCTGTAGGAAAAACAAAAATGAGTGTGGAACTTGCTAAAAGATTAAATGGTGAAATCATTAATGCAGATAGTACTCAAATATTTCGAATGATGAATATAGGTACAGCAAAAGTAACAGAAGAAGAAAAAGAAGGAATCCCTCATCATTTATTTGATATTAGAAATCCTGATGAAGATTATACAGTATATGATTATCAAAAAGATTGTAGATATTGGATTGATGATATTATAAAAAGAGGAAAAATGCCTATTTTAGTTGGGGGCACAGGACTTTATATCAAAGCCGCTTTATATGATTATAGCTTTGAGGAAGAAAACGAATCTTTTGATTTTAGTGATAAAACTAATGAAGAATTATATTTAGAATTAAAAAATGTTGATTCTAGTACGCAGATTCACCCAAATAACAGAAAACGTGTAGAGCGAGCACTTAGTTATTATTATCAACATGGTGTTCCAATTAGTGAGCAACCAAAGTCTACCAATCTTTTATATGATGCGATTTTCTTAGGACTTACAACGGATAGAGAAGTACTTTATGAACGTATCAACATGCGTGTGCATAAAATGCTAGAAGATGGATTACTTGAAGAAACTAAGAAAATTTATGAATTAGGGTATCGAAGTAAGGCAATTATGACACCTATTTGTTATAAGGAACTATTTTTCTATTTAGATGGTGAGATTTCTTTTGAAGAGTCTATAGAACTTATTCAACAAAGAAGTAGAAAATACGCTAAAAGACAGTATACTTGGTTTCATCACCAACTTCCAGTAGAATGGTTAGAGGTAGATTTTACTAATTTTGGAAATACAATTAATATGGCAGTTGATAAGATTAAATAGTACCAAAAGGTACTATTTTTATATGAAAAGAGAAGGATTAATAGGTATAATAGAAAGTAGTCTATTTTATCAAACAAAAAACAACTAATTATTTAGTTGTTTCAAAAAGAACTGTTATTTTGTCATAAATGTTATAATTTGCAAAGTTACTAATATTCCATTATGAATGGCATGTAAACTGATTGGGACAAATATATTATTAGATTTAGCAAAAGTATAAGCAAATACCCATCCAGGAATACTGTAAGGAAGAAGAAATAACCAATCTGTCCATACTGTAGCACTACCAATGATATGCATAAATCCAAATAGTAATCCAGAAAGAAAAATAAATAGCCAATTTACATTACAGCTAATTTTTCGAATAGAAAATCTAAATATAAGTTCTTCTATAATAGGGGCAAAAATAACAGATACAATAAATGTATAAAGTGGTAAAACGTTTATCAAAATTCGTACTTGTTCTTCATTCTTAGCAATATCAGAAGTAAATGGTTTGATAATTAAATTACTAATTATCATGAGCCCAAGGGTAATAAACCAATATTTGATATAACCACTAATATATTTTTTTAAATTATTTTTATAGTCCTTAAACTGTGGATAAAGTTCCTTTCTATAAAACCATAGAACGATAAAGATTATAAGGATTTCATAAATCAAGGAGTAGATAATCATTGCCCCGCTAGACCATTTGGTATAATCAATTCCAAATAGTTCTAAAGGGAAGGATTGATTAGCAGATGCTAATAAATAAAATAGAAAAATGGACGCCCCATGTAAAAATTCTTCTTTTCCCTTTTGAAATCCGAACATAATTAATAATAGGGTGATGATATTGAAGAAGAAGCAATATCCAAAAATAGCGATATTAGGCCATTCCTGGTAATTTAAGTGTAACCATTTTAATGGTAATCCCTGATGCGCTATTATCAACAAAAAGATAATAAAAATCCATATTGTATCTAAAACAATTCTTGTATTTTTATTTTTCATATTTTTACCTCGCAGACATTACCATTATATCAAAAAATAGTAAAAAAATAATAAAAAAGTATGCATTATAAAAAAAATGTGCTATAATATTAGCAGTTCTACAGAGAGAAGAGTGGGAAATCCCACTCTTTAATATTTATTTAGGAGGAAATATGAATATTGCACAGGAAGTAAGAGAACTAATTACAAAGCCAGTTGAGGATGCTGGATATATTGTGGATGAAGTTCTTTATGAAAAAGAAGATAGAACAAATTTTTTAAGGGTTATTATTGATAAGGCTGGCGTTATTGATGTAGATGATTGCGTAGTCGTTAGTAATATTGTAAATCCCTTATTAGACGAAAAGGATTTTATTGATGAAAGTTATATTTTAGATGTTTGTTCTAAAGAGAAAGGATGTGAATAAAATGGCTAATAAGAAAGCGGATAATAAGGCAACAGATAACAAAATGGATAATAAAGAATTTAAGAAAGCCTTAGATGCTTTAGTAAAAGAGAAAGATATTTCAGAAGATTATATTTATGAAGCAATGGAACTTGCTTTAACAAGTGCGTATAAGAAAAATTATCATTCTCTTTCTAATGTAAGAGTAGATATTGATAGATTTGTAGGGGATATTAGAGTATTTTCATTTCGTACTGTAGTATTAGATAAGGAACATAGAGTATCATTAGATGAGAATGATTATGAAGACGATTCATTAGATGGAATTACTTCTTTTGCCGATTTAGAAAATATGGAATTTGATGATGAGGAAGAAGATGATGAGAGATATCAACCATTCATTTATGATGAAAGAATTCATATTACTCTTGAAGATGCTAGAAAATTGATTCCAGAAATTACAGTTGGAGAAACGATTGAAGAAGAAGTAACACCTCATGATTTTGGGCGTGTTGCTGCAGCAACTGCAAAACAAGTAATTGTTCAAAAAATTAGAGAAGCGGAAAGAAATAATATTGCAACAGAATTTGGTGATAGAACTGATGAAATGATATCTGGAATTGTCGAGATGGAAGATGAAAAGAATTATTTCATTGATTTAGGAAAAACACAAGGCTTACTTCCCAAAACAGAAATTATTCCAGGAGAGACTATCAAGATGGGGAGCCATATTAAGACTTATATCAATAAAGTGGATATTAACTCTAAGGGAGCATTAATTTTGCTTACTAGAAAACATTATGGATTTGTAAAACGTTTATTTGAATTAGAAATTCCAGAAATTAATGAGGGAATTGTTCTTGTTTATAGCGTTGCAAGAGATCCAGGAAATCGTACTAAGATTGCTGTTTATTCAGAAAACAGTAATGTTGATCCAGTAGGGGCTTGTATTGGTGAGAAAGGTTCTAGAATTAATAATATTATTAAAGAGTTAAATGGTGAAAAAATAGATGTTATTCCTTATAGTAAAGATACAGCTACTTTTATCGCAAATGCATTAAGTCCAGCTAAGGATGTACGTGTATTTATTACAGATGAAAAGAATAAAGAAGTACTTGTAGTAGTAGATAATGAAAATCTTTCTTTAGCAATCGGTAAGAAAGGTGCAAATGTAAGACTTGCCTCTAAACTTACTCATTATAAATTAGATGTAAAAACATATGAACAAGTAAAAGAAGCAGGAATTAATATTTTAGAATAATATGAAAAAAATACCTGAAAGAACTTGTGTAGTTAGTCATGAAAAATTGCCAAAGAATGAATTGATAAGAGTAGTACGAACTCCTGATAAGAACATAATTATTGATACAACAGGAAAAGCAAATGGTAGGGGGGCTTATTTAAAGAAAGCTCCAGAAGTAATAGAAAAAGCGAAAAAATCAAAAATATTGGAACGTCACTTAGAAGTAGAAATTCCAAATGAGGTGTTTGATGAATTATTAAAAATGTGTTAAAAAAAGAAAGAAGGTGCGTAGTATGATGAGTGTATTCGAATATGCTATGGATGTAGAAAGAACAGTAGAAGAAATTCTAAAAAAGTGTAAAGAACTACAGATAGATGCTACAAATGAAGAAGATATGCTAGATGAGGATGCTATTACAGAATTAGATAATGTTTTGGCGCAAGAACCAAATGAAGAAGATTACGATGAGATTGATGAAATAGAGGATGAATTAATCGAAAAAGAAAAGACAAAAATTGAAGGGATTGTTTCTAACTCTAAGGCTAAGAAAACAAATAATGTTAATGTAAAGTCTTCTAAAAAGGAATTAGCTCGTAAGAAAAAAGAAATGTATAAACATAAAGAAAAGCTTATTAGTAATGCTCCAGTAGAAGATAAGAATGTTGTAATTTATAAAGATGGTATGACAATTGGGAATCTAGCTAAAGAACTCAATATTACAGCAGCAGAATTGATTAAAAAATTATTTACATTAGGTATACTAGCTACTGTAAATAATTCTATTGATTTTGAAAATGCATCTTTATTAGTAATGGATTACAATAAAGAATTAAAAAGAGAAGCAGAAAAAGATGAGTCAAAATTTGAAGATTTTGAAATTCATGATAGAGAAGAGGATTTAGTATCTAGACCACCAGTAGTAACAATTATGGGACATGTTGATCATGGTAAAACAACATTATTAGATACTATTCGTAAGACTAGTGTTGCTTTGGGGGAAGCTGGCGGAATTACACAAGCAATTAGTGCTTACCAAGTAAAATGTAAAGAACAATTAATTACATTTATCGATACTCCTGGACATGCTGCATTTACAGAAATGAGAGCAAGAGGAGCAAGTATAACAGATATTGTTATTATTATAGTAGCAGCGGATGATGGTGTTATGCCACAAACACAGGAAGCAATTGACCATGCGAAAGCAGCAGGAGTACCAATTTTAGTTGCTATTAATAAAATAGATAAACCAGGTGCTAATCCAGACAGAGTTATGACAGAACTTGCAGAATATGGTCTTACTCCAGATGTATGGGGAGGAGATACGATATTTACTAAGATTTCTGCTAAGAATGGTGAAGGAATTGATACTTTACTTGAAAATATTCTTTTAGTAGCAGAAATGGAAGAATATAAAGCGAATCCAAGTAGATATGCCATTGGTACTGTAGTAGAAGCTAAGTTGGATAAGCATGTTGGACCAATTGTTACTGTACTTATTCAAAATGGTACATTACGTTTAGGAGATCCAATTGTTGTTGGTAGTGCATTTGGTAAGATTAGAACATTACGTAATGATAAGGGTGAAGAAATCACTTCTGCTTACCCAGCTCAACCAGTTGAGATTACGGGATTAAATGAAACTCCAAAAGCTGGGGATAAATTTATGGCATTTGAAACTGAAAAGCAAGCTAGAAGTATTGGTGAGACTAGAAAAACAGAAGAAAAAGCAGAACAAAACAAATCGAATAGTGTATCATTAGATGACATTTTTGCTAAAATTCAAGATGGTGTAAAAGAAATTAATGTCATTATTAAAGCAGATGTAAATGGTTCGGCAGAAGCTGTTAAAAATTCACTAGAAAAAATAGAAGTTGATGGTGTACGTGTTAAAGTAATTCGTAGTAGTGTAGGGGCTATTACAGAAAGTGATATTGTTCTTGCCAGCGCTTCTAATGCTATTATTGTAGGATTTAATATTAGACCAAATAACTCTATTCGTGATTATGCAAAAGATAAGGGTGTAGAAATTCGACTTTATGATATTATCTATAAAGCAGTAGAAGAAATGGAAGCAGCTATGAAAGGTATGCTAGACCCAGAATATGAAGAAAAAACATTGGGAACAATTGAAGTAAGACAACTATTTAAATTTTCTAAAGTGGGAGTTATTGCTGGTTCTTATGTAGTAGATGGAATCGTAAAAATGGGAGCAAAAGCTAGAGTTATTCGTGATAGCAAAGTAATTTATGATGGTACTATTCAATCTTTGCAAAGAGAGAAAGATAGTGTTAAGGAAGTTAAAAAAGGCTTGGAATGTGGTCTTACTGTTTCTAATTTTAATGATTTAAAAGTAGGAGATATTATTGAAGCTTACGAAATGGTAGAAGTAGAGAGAAAATAAAAAAGTAGAAATTTCTACTTTTTTTGTTCCATTTTTAAAGTTTAGAAAATTTTCAAAGGTTTATTGAAATGAATAAATTTAGCTTGATATAATAATGTGTGATATACTTAATTAGTGTTAGTTGCATTCCCTTACTAATTTAGTAGAGTAGGTGAAGATATGACAAAAAGAGAAATAGCTAAATTTATTATACTCATCCTCTTATTTATCTTAGTATTTATAATACTATCTAAATAAAAAAGAAATAAATTTAGATAAGAAAAGTGAGCTATTTTTAAAGTTTGTAAAACAAAAAATGTATTGAAAATAAGAATCTAAAAAACTTCTTTATATCCTTTTTTAGCGCCTAGAAATATTTTCATTAGCAATTTCTTTCATTTACTTCTTAAAGTATCCATGATATACTATATCTACTGAGGTGATAAAATGAACAGTATTAAGATAGAGCGAATTAATAGTGCGATTGTAAGAGAAGTTAGTTATATTCTTGCAAATGAAGTAAAAAATAAAAATATTAAATTTGTAACGATTACAGCTGCTAAAACTTCTAGTGATTTAAGCTATTGTAAGATATATGTGACTGTATTAGATGATTCTATGAAAAAAGAAGTAATGGAAGCTTTGAAGGGCGCTAAAGGGTTCATTAGAAAAGCTCTAATGGAAAGAATTGATATTAGGCAAATACCTGAATTAGATTTTGTTTATGATGAATCTATTGAATATGGAAAAAAGATTGAACAAAAAATAAAAGAAATCCATGATAAGGAATAAGGATTTCTTTTTATTTTGCTTCTATATAAATATCAGGATTAAATTTATGTTCCACTGGATCGGTTTCTAGTAATGTTTTATAGGGAATTAGAAAGTAATCATAAATTAATAATTGCTCACCAGTATTAGTGACAGGATCATCCCATGTAGCATCTAAATGAACCCAAGAATCATTTAAATATACTAAATTCCATACATGATTGTCTGCAGAAATTCTAATATTTGGAATTCCTAATTGATATAAGTAAATGGACATAATATCACTATATCCACCACATAGTGCTTTTTTTTCTTTTAAGAGCCCATATGCTGTATGTGTAATACTATTGTTATAAATATCTGCTTCCATATTTTTTGCTCTTTCTATATCATAGGCAGTATAGTTAATAATATAATCATGAAAAGCTTTAATTTTATTATCTTCATTACTATTCTCATAATTTTCACCATTGACTGTTTTATTAATGTTATTGTTAATTTCTATGATTTCTTCATTAGTATACTGTTTATCTACGGTAACTAAAACTTTTCCAAAGTTATTTGTCGTAATGCTAATATTTTTATAACTATTGTAAGGATGAACAAAGTTGTTAATATCTGCTAAGACACTTTCTTCCTCTGCCTCACTTGGGATTAAATTGTCAACATCCTCTTGGCATGTTTTATAATCATCATCGCAATAGAAATAAAAGGAAGCTTCACCGCTATCTAATATCGTGTAGAAAATATTCAAAAGATGTTGTTTATCTTTCGCCACAAAATTATCAGTAATTTGCACAAAAGCATAATTTTTTTCTTGTGCATACTCATTTTTTTCTAAATTTTTCACAGCATAATTATGATAGAGAAAAGTTTTTACAAAAAAATGAGGTATCTCTTTATGATAAATGAGAATAACAAGAATGAGTATTATTAAGACAATAGATATTATAACATTTTTTTTCGATTTCATACTTTCACCTTATTCATTGTATCATATTATGCACAAAAAAAGGAGTTCATTACTCCATTTCATTTACTTTTTTAGTTAAACGTGACTTATTTCTAGCACTTTTGTTTTTACTGCTAACTCCACTTTTAGTAGCTTTATCAATAGTTTTGATAGCAGTTTTTAAGGAACTTTGTGCTTTCTCTTTATCTTTACTAGCGACTGCTTTTTCTACATTTTTAATAGCAGTTTTCATACTAGCTTCGTAATTATTGTTTGTTACTTCTTTTTTAGCATTTACTAAAATTCTTTTCTCGGCATTTTTCATATTTGGCATAATATTCACCTCCTGGTCACACATACAAACCTATTTTAGCAAAATTCCCTAAAAAAAGCAAATAAAATAAGCAATTTTGTTAAAAATATTAATGGTGAATGGTATGAAACATGAAATAGATTTAAGTAAATATTCGGTAAGAACGGATTTAGCGATAGAATCTTTATCTGATGACTACTCTAGTAATGGAATTAAAGTCTCAGAAAAGGAGATAGAGGATATCCATGTTACAACGGTAATGGTTAGTAGAAAAGGTAGTAAAAAAATAGGAAAAAAGCCAGGTAAATATATCACAATTGAATTCCAAGACATAACCGATGAAGATAATAAAAAGAAAGTATCTCAAGTTTTTATAAAGGAATTAAAGAAACTAATACGATTAAAGTCCAAGGAAGATCATGTCTTAGTAATTGGCCTTGGCAATGAAAACTCCACGCCAGATGCGTTAGGCCCTTTAACTGTTAATCAAGTAATTGTAACGAATCATTTATATGAATTAGGTGTATTAGATCCTACTTTTCAAAGAGTTTCTATTTTTACACCTAGTGTTATGGGAAAAACTGGGATAGAAACGAGTGACTTACTTAGTAAAATGATTGAACTTGTTCAACCATCCTTATTATTAGTAATCGATTCTTTGGCAAGTACTTCTATTAATCGCGTGCATAAAACTATTCAAATGACAGATACTGGAATTCACCCTGGCAGTGGAGTAGGAAATAAAAGAAAAGAAATTAGTAAAGAGTTACTTGGAATTCCTGTTGTTGCCATTGGAGTGCCAATGGTAGTAGATGCAGTAACGATTGTTAGTGATACAATTAACTTTTTAACACAACATTATGTTTATATGAAAAAGCATATGAATAGTCCAAAATATAAATTAATGACAAGTGTAAACTATTTGAAAGAAAAAAATGAAATTTCTAGTAGTGATCGTGAAAAATTATTAGGTCTTATAGGAACTTTAAACGAGGAGGAAACGAAATCTTTGATATATGATGTTCTAACGCCTATAGGGTATAATTTCATGGTTACGACAAAAGAAGTAGATTTTATAGTAGAAGAACTTAGCTCTTTATTATCAAAGGGAATTAATAAATTACTCCATAATCGGTAGTGTCTAGTGGCTGTTTTTTTGTCGAAAAAAAAGTTGACCATGTGGTTGTTTTGTGATATGATTATATCGTATAAGAAGGTAAGGTGGTGAAAAAATGAAAACAAATACAAAGGGATTTACATTAATCGAGTTACTAGCTGTAATCGTAATCTTAGCTGTTATCGCATTAATCGCTTCTCCAATTATTTTGAATATCATTCAAAATTCACAAAAATCTGCAAGAGCTAGATCAGTTGAAGCTTATGCACACGCTATTGAAAATACTGTAACATCAGCTATGTCAGACCCTGAGTTTGTTGGTGGTGATGTAGTTGTTCAATCTAAAGATGGTAAAACAGTAGCTTGTGTTGGTACTCAAGCAGAAGGTGTTGGAACATGCTCTGCTGATGCTAAAGAAGTAGAGGTAACTTACAGTGGTAGTAAAGTAGAATGTGCAACAGTTAAATACAATGCTGGAGGTACAGGATACTTAGAGTTATCTGGGTGTAAAGTAGGAGGACCTACTGCTGAAAGCTATAAATACAGTAATAATCCAACTGGCGGGACTTCAGGAAAAGCTGTAGAAGAAAAAGAAGCTTAATCTTAAAAAGCTCAACGATTTAAAGTTGAGCTTTTTTTGTCTACAAAGATAAATATTATACTTTGAAAAATATAGAAAAGCATGTTATAATACCACATGAGAAAGAGGGGATACTATGAAGAAACCAGTTGTTGCTCTTTTAGGTAGACCAAATGTAGGGAAAAGTACTATATTTAATCGTTTAGTTGGAAAAAAGATTTCCATTATTGAAGATACTCCTGGTATTACTAGAGATAGAATTTATGGGAATGTAGAGTATAGAAATTATAATTTTCATTTAATTGATACAGGTGGAATTGACTTAGAAGAAAATACTTTTAATGATGAAATAAAAGTTCAAGCGACTCTTGCTATTGATGAGGCCGATGTTATTGTTTTTGTAGTGGATGGGAAAGAAGGTTTAACATCAAATGATTTTGCTGTACGTGATATGCTCCTTAGAAGTAAACGTAAAGTAATTGTAGCTATTAATAAATGTGATAGTAATAAGATAAAAGAGACAGAATATGAATTTTATGAGTTAGGTTTTGAAAAATATTTTCAAGTTAGTGGTGAACATAATCTTGGAATTATGGAGCTTTTAGATGAAATAGTAAGTGAATTTGAGCCAATTGAAGAAGAATATCAAGATTTAATTAAGTTTTCTATTATTGGTAGGCCAAATGTAGGAAAAAGTAGTTTAGTAAATGCGATTTTAAATGAAGATAGGGTCATTGTTAGTGATGTAGCAGGAACTACTCGTGATGCAATAGACACTGTATTTACTTACCACGGAGAAGATTATGTGGTAATTGATACAGCTGGTATGCGTAAAAAAGGGAAAGTTTATGAAGCTGTAGAAAAGTATAGTTTATTACGTAGTATGAAAGCCATTGATAGGTCTGATGTATGTTGTATTGTTATTAATGCAGAAGAAGGTATTATCGAACATGATAAACATATAGCAGGGTATGCAATTGATGCAGGAAAGGCAGTAGTTCTTGTTGTTAATAAATGGGATGTTATTACTAATAAGGATACAGAAATGAAAAAATGGAAGAAAGATATA
Organism: uncultured Bacilli bacterium; assembly: GCA_964018915.1. Lineage (GTDB taxonomy): Bacteria > Bacillota_I > Bacilli_A > RF39 > UBA660 > UBA5578. Next base: position 69,205 of record CAXHRJ010000004.1, read on the forward strand.
GAGAATAATTTTCAATTTATGCCTTATGCACCAGTAGTTTTCTTATCAGCTAAAACAAAAAAGAGAATTCATACACTTATGCCTGAAATATTAAAAGCATATGAGAATAGTCATAAAGAGATTAAGACAAGTTTACTTAATAATGTTATAACAGATGCTTATTCTTTAAATTTACCTCCAACTTATAAAGGAAAACGTTTAAAAATTTACTTTAGTACACAAGTGGGTGTAAATCCACCAACATTTAATATCCAAGTAAATAGTAAAGGGCTTATTCACTTTTCTTATGAGAGATATTTAGAGAATAAGCTTAGAGAATCTTTTGATTTTACAGGAACTCCAATTGTATTACAATTTAAAAATAAAGGAGAGCAATAATATGAATAAAAATAACAAAATAATAGCTGTTGTTGTTAGTGCACTACTTATTATAATGGCTTCTATTACTTTTGGAATGAAGATGAAAGAAAATAAAAGAAGTTTAAGTAATAGTAATTCTTCTAAAAATAGAGAGATAGAAATTAAAGACACTTGTTCTTTAGATGCTGTTTTTCCAGATGCAATAGAAACGTATTATGAGGATAGCAAATATATTTGCACTTTTAATCAAATAAAAAGTTCTTGTTATGTTGTAAAAGTAGATGGAAAAGAATATTCTTTAAAAGATGCTTTAAATAATAAGGTAATAACAATAGAAGAAGCAATGGAAAAAGGTTTATATTGTGAGACTAAAACGACAGGCTCCGATGATAAGGAATCTAACAGTAATAGTACTTCTAATATGAATACAAATTCCAGTAGTAATTCAAGTAGTAATAGTAACTCAAATATTTCTACTAACATTAATACTAATACCAATTCAAATGTAATTTCAAATAGTAATATTATTTCTAGTAGTAATGTTATAAGTAGTTCTAATATCCAAAGTAATGTGGGAATTAGGATAGTGAATAAATGCAGTGGTAATACAACACAACAAATTGATGAGTTTTATCAAGATAATGAATATATTTATTATTTTAATTCAGGTCTGAGTGGATGTACTTATGTAAATGTAAATGGTACTGAGTATCCTTTAAGAAATGCTTTAAATAGTAAGATAGTTACAATGAAAGAATTAGAAGCTGTAGGATTTAAGTGTTTAAAGAAATCAAAAAATCTAGTAGATAGATAATACTAGATTTTTTTTATGCACATAGGTGTGCATAAGTTGTGTCAAAAGATGGGCATTCCCATATATTATACTAGGAGGTAGTTATGGGATTTTCAGATAATTTTTTTAATAAGGTGGAGAAGAGAACAAGGGTTGATAAAGATACTATTTTAGAACTTGCAAAAGAGTTACAAGATAATGATTTAAAAAATGAAAAAACACTTCGAAGTGTAATACAAAAATTAAGTAGTATGACTGGCAAAAATGTGACAGAAGAACAAGAAAATAAAATTGTAAATGCGGTTATTAATGATAAAGTTCCAAAAGATGTGGATAAAATGTTTTAACACCAATATCAGGTGTTTTTTTATTGAAAAAATATGCTATATACGATATAATACAAAATAGAAAGTAGGAAACGATATGGATCATAGAAAAGGATTTACGTTAGTAGAGTTAATGGCAGTTTTAGTTATTTTAGGTGTTTTATTATTAATGGCTATGCCAAGTATTACGAATACTTTTAGGAATTCTAGAGAAATAGAGGAAGAAGAATATCTGAATACCTTATGTTTGGGGGCACAAAGTTATATGGAGTTTGAAAAGATTGATTTTGCTAAAAATATAAGTTATCAAGATATTTCAATAGCAACATTAAAAAGTAGTGGTTATGTAAGAAATACGATAAAGGTCCCAGACTCTTCTAAAGATTATCAGTGTGTAAGAATTACAACTTCTAAAACTTGTTCCTTGAGAGCTTCTTGTAAATAAATGGTTAGTATGTGGAAAATAGGAAATGTAGAAATTAAAAACAGGATAGTTTTAGCACCTATGGCTGGTATTTGTAATAATGCTTATAGAACGATTATAAAAGAAATGGGTTGTGGCTATATGGTAGCGGAAATGGTTAGTGATAAAGCATTAATGTATGGAAGTGCGAAAACGCAAGAGATGCTTTATATGACCGAGGATGAAAGACCAATCGCACAGCAAATCTTTGGTAGTGATAAAGAATCTTTTATAATAGCTGCTAAGTATGTTCATGAAAATATGCATCCAGATATTATTGACATTAATATGGGATGTCCAGTTCCTAAAGTAGCCGTATCTGCTCAAGCTGGAAGTGCTTTATTAAAAAGTCCAGAAAAGGTTAGAGAAATTGTATCTGCAGTAGTAGAGAGTGTACCTATTCCAGTTACTGTAAAAATTAGAAGCGGATGGGATAAAGATTCTATCAATGCAGTTGAGATTGCTAAAATTTGTGAAGAAGCAGGAGCAAGTGCGATAACTGTACATCCTCGAACTAGGAGTCAAGGCTATAGTGGACAAGCTGATTGGAATATTATAAAAGAAGTAAAGAGTAATGTATCGATTCCTGTTATTGGCAATGGGGATATTTTAAGTTGCTATGATGCTAGGAGGATGCTAGAGGAGACAAATTGTGATGCCATTATGATTGGTCGAGGAGTATTAGGTAATCCTTGGCTGATAAAAGAGTGCGTAGATTATTTAGAATGTGGGATAGAGCCTAAAGAAGTAACTCTTCATGAAAAAATATCGATGATAAAAGAACATTTATCAAGACTACTTAAGACAAAACCATACAAGGTTGCTATGTTAGAAATTCGTACCCATGCAGCGTGGTATTTAAAAGGATTACCAAAAGGGAAAGAATTAAAACAAGAAATCTTTAAAACTACTAGGGAAGAAGAGCTTTTAGCGTTATTAGAAGAATATGAAAATAGTCAGAAAATAGGAGGAATTTATGAAGATTAAAAGAATAAAGTCGTTTGCTATAGATTTTATGATTTTATTAATATTTTTCTTGCTTATACAATTTCTAATTCCAAAGACGGATTATGTAAAAACATTAGAAGCAGAGCAAAATGCAATTATGGAAGATTATTTTGCGCATCGTATAGATTTTACAGAATATGTAAGTAGTTATGGAAATGTTTTTTATGAATCTAGTAAAGAGGGACAAATTACTTATTTATGTTATCTTTTATTTATGATTGGGTATTTTGTTGTTTTGCCATTTTTATGGAAGGGGAGAACACTAGGATGTTATTTTAGTAATGTGCAAATTGAAAGGTTTGATCAAGGTAGTCTTCATGTGTGGCAACTGTTTGTTAGATATTCTATTGTGTTTGGTTTAGGTTATGTTTTTTTGAATAATTTATTTTTGCTATTAATACCGAAGTCTTATTATTTTATTTTTATTTCGGTTGTAGCTGTATTTCAGTTTGTAGTAGCCATTTTTTCTATGATAACGGTTATTTTTAGAAAAGAAAAAAGAGGTCTTCATGAACTACTTAGCAATACAGAGATTACCAAGATTATTAATGAGAAAAAATATACAGAAAAAAATGCAGAATAATAACAGGAAAGGGCTAGTACTTTTTCCTTTTTTTGTGGTATTATAGAAGAGTAAAAAACGCAAGAAATAGAAGGAAGTGAGAAATATGCGCGAACTTACAGAACAAGAAATCGTTAGACGAGAAAAAGCAAATAATATTCGTTCGCTTGGAATGGATCCATTTGGACAACGCTTTGATCGTACACATAGGTCAGGTGATATTAAGAAACAGTATTCTGATAAGACTAACGAAGAATTAGAAGAGATGAATGTTGCCGTTAAGGTAGCAGGAAGGATTATGACTAAACGTGGTAAGGGAAAAGCAGGTTTCATGCACATCCAAGACCATGATGGTCAAATTCAAATCTATTTAAAAGTAGATAATTTAGGGGAAGAAAATTATGATTTATTCGTAAAAGCAGATATTGGAGATATCGTAGGAATAGAGGGAACTTTATTTGTAACTCATACAGGAGAATTATCTATTAAAGCTTCTAAGTATATTCATTTAGTAAAAGCATTAAGACCATTACCAGAGAAATTTCATGGACTTACTGATGTAGAAGAAAGATATAGAAGACGTTATGTAGACTTAATTATGAATGAAGATTCTAAGAGAGTATCATTCTTACGTCCTAAAATTATCAGATGTATTCAAAATTTTATGGATGCTCAAGGATTTTCAGAAGTAGAAACACCAATTTTATCTACCTTATTAACAGGAGCAAGTGCTAGACCATTTAGTACTCATCATAATGCTCAAGATTTAGATATGTATTTACGTATTGCTCTTGAATTGCCTCTTAAGAGATTATTAGTAGGCGGTATGGAAGCTGTATATGAAATTGGTAGAGTATTTAGAAATGAAGGAATGGACCCAAAACATAATCCCGAGTTTACACTAATGGAAGCATATTTGGCTTATAGTGATTTAGAGGGAATGATGGATTTAACTGAGAATATGTATCAAACAATAGCTCGTGATGTTATGGGGAAAATGTCTTATCAATTTGGTGGATATGAAATTAATTTAGAAGGTCCTTGGAAAAGGGTTAGTATGACAGATGCTATTAAGGAGCAAACTGGTATTGATTTCAAACAAGAGATGACAGTAGAAGAGGCTTTAAAATTAGCTAGTGAACATCATATTGAAGTTCAAGATCATGAACATAATGTAGGTCATATTATTAATTTGTTCTTTGAAAAATATGTAGAGGAAACATTAATTCAACCAACGTTCCTATATGGACATCCAGTAGAGATTTCACCACTTACTAAGAAAAATCCTGAAGATCCAAGATTTGTAGATCGCTTTGAATTATTTATTGCTGGAAAAGAATTTGCGAATGCTTATACAGAACTTAACGATCCAATTGATCAATTAGAGAGATTTGAAGATCAATTAAAAGAAAAAGATTTAGGTAACGATGAAGCAAATGATATCGATATGGATTTTATTGAAGCATTAGAGTATGGTATGCCACCAGCAGGTGGAATTGGATATGGAATTGATAGATTAATGATGTTATTTCTAGAACAAGAATCTATTCGTGATGTATTATTGTTCCCAACAATGAAAGAAAGAAATTAATTATGCTTTTATATGTAGTAAGACATGGAAAGACTTTATGGAATTTAGAACATCGTGTCCAAGGTATTACTGATATAGAACTTTGTGAGGAAGGTAGAGACGCAGCTAGAAAATTACGAGATGAAGTACAAGCTTTAGAGGCAGATGTAGTTATTTCTTCTCCTTTATCTAGAGCTCGTGAAACTGCTAAATTAATAGTAGAAGATACTCTTCCAATTAATGTTGATGATAGAATTAAAGAACGTGATTGGGGAAGAAATGAAGGTATGTTAATCGATGAAGTGGATAGTTGGGATTGTTGGGATGTCATATTAAATACTAACGTTCAAAATGTTGAAAGATTACAAGACTTCATGAGCCGAGTATCCGAATTCATTGAAGAAATCAAAGTGAAATATCCAGATAAAAAAGTTTTGCTTTTCACACATAGTGCGGTTGTAAGAGTAATTCATTATTTATTAGGTAGAATACCAGAAGATGGAAATTTAAGTAGAATCAATATTCCCAATTTAAGGATAATAGAATATGAGGTAAAATAATGAAGAAAGTTTTAATATTTGTTGCAGTAGCATTGTTATTGATAACTGGTTGTGGAAAAAAAGAAGAGGAAAAGCGACCAAAAAAAATTGGAAATGCAGATGGAATTGTTCTTAAGTATAGAAGTATTGTAGGAAGTGTAGCAGGTTCTCCAACTAGTATAATAACTATCTATACAGATCAAAGAATGGTTTTAGAACATACAGATAAAAGTGTTGAGGAAGCAAATACATCTAAGACAATTACTCTAACGGATCAACAATATGAAGAGGTAATAAATATGGCTTTCTCTAAAGAATTTTTAAATCTTCCTGAAGATCTTACGACTATGGAAACAGCTGGTGGAAGCGTAGAATATATTACTGTTTATTATGATGATACTTTATTTCAGGTAGGTGGACAGTATATTAAAAATAGTACATTTACTAAATTAGAAGATTTATTATTAAGTTATAGAGAAAAATAGAAAGAAGGAATTATATGAAAATATTATCAGTTAACTGTGGTAGTTCATCATTAAAATTTCAAATGTATGAAATGCCAGAAGAAAAAGTTTTAATTTCAGGAAACTTTGAAAGAATAGGAATTGAAGGAAGTTTTTACACTGTTAAAATAAATGGTGAAAAAGTAAAAAAAGAAGTTCCTTTAAGTGATCATAAGGAAGCTTTCCAGATTTTAATTCAAGAATTATTAGATTATAAGGTAGTAGAAAATCTAGAAGAAGTAGGAGGAATTGGACATAGAGTTGTTCAAGGAGGAGATTATTTTGACAAAACTGTTGTTGTAAATGAGGAAGTTTTATCAAAAATTGATGAGTTAAGTTCTTTAGCACCTCTTCATAATCCTGCTGCTATTGTTGGAATTAAAGCTGCTCAAGAAGTATTCCCAAATGCAACACAAACAGTAGTATTTGATACGGCTTTTCATCAAACTATGCCAGTAGAGAATTATTTATATGCTCTACCATATGATTTTTATGAAAAATATAAAGTTAGAAGATATGGAGCACATGGAACTAGTCATAAATATGTAAGTTTACGTGCTAATGAAATTTTAGGTAAAGAGAATACTAGATTAATTACTTGCCATATTGGAAATGGTGCTTCTATTAGTGCTATTAAGGATGGTAAATGTATTAATACATCTATGGGTTTAACTCCAAATGCAGGTCTTATTATGGGGTCTCGTTGTGGAGATATCGATGCTACTATTGTTACTTATTTAATGAATAAAGAAAACTTTACAGCAGATGATATGGAAAGAATCATGAACAAAGAAAGTGGATTTTTAGGTATCAGTGGAGTTAGTAGTGACTCTAGGGATATTGAGGATGGTATCGCTGCTGGAAATGAAAGATGTATTTTAGCACAAAAAATGTATGTAAAACGTATTGTTGACTATGTTGCTAAATACTATATGGAATTAGGTGGATGCGATGCGATTATCTTTACAGCTGGTATAGGCGAGAATTCAATGGGTGTTCGTTTAGGAGTAATGAATGGTCTTGCTGCTATTGGTGTAAAAGCAGATGAGGAAGCTAATAATATCCGTGGAGAGGAAAGAATGGTAAGTGCTGCTGATTCTAGTATTCCATGTTATATTATTCCAACTGATGAAGAAGTAATGATTGCTCGAGATACCTACGCTTTAGCGCAATAACAAAAAGGGCTTTTGCTCTTTTTCTTTAGGAGTTATGTATGAAATTAAAAATAGGGACATTAAATTGTCAAAATAATACTGAAAATAGAAAGAATCGTAATGCTCATGCGAATTTACTTGCTAATCATATTTTAGAAAAAAAATATGATATATTAGGAACACAAGAGCTTACTATGCGTTTTACTAGAAAAGTAGATGGTTACTTAAAAGAATTTCATTTCTATGGGGATTATCAATATGGTAGAGGTTTTATTGGAAAATATTTTCCTATTATAAAAACATTCAATCAAGGTACACAGATTATTACCCATATTCCAGTAGAGAGTACTAGAACTAGAACCCTTCCTTGGATTCCTTATCGCCTAAAAGATTTTTTTCGGGCTATCAAGAAACCATCTTTAGAAAGAAGAATTGTAACTAGAATAGAATTAGAAACGGAACGAGAACGAATTTATATTTTAAATACTCATTTAGATTACTATACACCTAGTGTTCAAAAACGGCAATTAAATTATTTATTAAAAAAAATAAAGAAATATCGAAATTATGGTTCTATTGTATTGATGGGAGATTTTAATTTAGAGATAAGTGATTTATTATTTTCCAATTTTATACAAGAATTAGAAAAATTAGATATTGTTAGAGTACCTGTAAATGAGAAAACAAATGCTGATAAATATAGAGAAAAAAGTGCAATTGACCATATTTTTATACCCAAAAGTTGGAAAATTATTAGTTGTGGTACAGTGGATATGGAGGAATTATCTAATATTACAGATCATAAAGCTGTCTATGTTGAAGTAGAGATTTACTAGATTAATAGAAAGAATTATGATAAAATGAACTTATAGAAAGTGTAATTATTATGATGAATAGCAAATATCGACAAATATATAAGAAAATAAAAAAATATAATACGATTGTTTTAGCGAGACATGTTGGACCAGATCCTGATGCTTTAGGAAGCACTTTTGGATTAAAGGAAAGCATTTTAGCAACGTTTCCTAAAAAGAAAGTTTATGTAGTTGGAAATGGTACTGCTAAGTTTCATTACTTAGGTGTGATAGATAAGATGCCTGAAGATACAAAGGATGCTTTACTAATTGTATTAGATACTCCTGATTCTAAGAGAGTAGATGGCGCTCATGCTACTAATTTTGATTATTCTATTAAGATTGATCATCATCCATTTGTAGAGACTTTTTGCGATATGGAATGGATTGATGATACTGCATCTAGTGCTTCACAGTTAGTAATGGAATTAATTTCCAATACAAAATTAAAAATGACTGAAAGTGCAGCTAGTAAATTGTTTGTTGGTTTAATAGCCGATACAGAACGTTTTTTATATCAGTATACAACCCCTAAAACTTTTGAATTAGTGGCAGAGATGATAGATCAAACAAAACTTAATTTTACCGAATTATATCCACAATTATATATGCGCTCTATTAAGGAAATAAAGTTTCAAGCTTACTTAATGAGTAATTTAACTATTACGGAAAATGGCTTTGGCTATGTAAAATTAGATGAATCTATTTTACAAGAATATAAGGTAGACGCTGCAACGTCAGGGAATATGATTAATAGTTTTAATTATATTGATGAAATGATTGCTTGGGGATTTTTCTCACAGGATAAAGTGAACAATAATATTCGTGGTTCTGTTCGCTCTAGAGGGCCAATTATTAATGAAACTTTAGCGCACTTTGGTGGTGGTGGTCATGCTTTTGCATCTGGCATTCGTGTAAATGATTTTGATAAAGTTGATGAGGTCATTGATGCTTTAGATGAAGTTTGTAGAAAGTATCAAGAGGATAAATAAATATGCGATAAGCATATTTTTTTTGAAAGTAAGCATTTATACATAGTTTTTAAAATAATAAATTATTTATAAATAAGGTATTTGAAAGTATCTTAAAATTGTGATATAATTTCTATGTAAGATAGGTACTAAAATAGTGGATAAATAATGTTGTACATTTTTGTACCTAGAGGTTTATGTAGGAGGAAATTACAATGAAGAGATTAATATCTATGAGAAAAAGTATTTATAAACGTCTATACGTAATGATATTAATAGTATTGTCTTTTTTAGGAACTTTTTCTATGACAAATGTTGAGCGAAGGGTGGAAAATAAATTGACTTTATATTCAAATGTAATTGATGCAAAGTCTACTACTCAAGCAAGGTTGCTTTTCGGTGATAGTACAAGAGATTCTTCATTTGAAGAAGAATTAAAAAATCACACAGTTCAAGGATTAACACCACTGAATGCAACTGTTAATTTATTTGATTATTGGGGAAGAAATGATACTACTTCCCAAATTTATATGGAAGGAATTGCAGATGGTCATTATTTGACGTTTGGTTCTCCAGAAGGAAATAGTGATATATGGGGTTACTATAATTCCTATACTGGTTCTGCTAGACCTTATTATCAAATTGTAAAAAATAAATTAGAAGATGGCTATCCTGTTTTGAATTTAGCAGGTGTAAATAAAGGTACAGCTTATGATAAATATCCTAATTATGCGCCTGATGAAGAATCTTTAGCTTATTTATTTAATAATAGTGATGGATCTTATAAAAAAGCTTATCCTAATATTGAAGGTTTATTTCAATTAGATGATGATGGTTATTACTATTATAACAGTAAAGAAAATTATGCAGAATTAAATACAGATGGAAAAAATATTACGCTTTATGATTCTCCAGGCGTAGGAATGAAGAAGGAAACTTCCTTATCACTTGGACAATTTTTCCCATATAATAAAGCATCTCAAGTATTTAATACAGTGGGTAAAGATGGAAAATTAAGTTGTCAGAATGATTCCTCTTGTTTATCAGAAGGTTTTTATAATGTAAGGACAATGAGTAGAAACATGAACTTCTACTTTGGTATGAGCATAGAAGTTGATTTCGTTCAACCAGCAGGTGGTATGGTAACTAATAATAATCCAATGACTTTTGAGTTCTCTGGAGATGATGATCTTTGGGTTTTCATAGATGGAGTTCTAGTAGGAGATATTGGCGGCATTCATGATGAAGCTACTTTAAAAATCGATTTTTCTAATGGAAATATTATTATTAATGAAGGAAAAACCGATAATAAAGGAGATTCTATTACAGAAATCCATACTTTGTTAGAATATTTTCAAGACGCTTATCAGGGGACAGATAAACCAAATGGAGTAGTTTTCAATGGTTCTACATTTGCTAGTGATACAATGCATACTCTAAAATTATTCTATATGGAAAGAGGAGCAGGAGCTTCTAACTTATCTTTAAAATTTAACTTACAACAAAGTAATTATCAACAAATTAAAAAAGTTGATCAGTATGGAGAACCAATTCAAAATGTTGAATTCGAGTTATATGAAGCAGTAGAGACAACAGATTCTGCTACAGGAATTCTTTGTACAAGTACTATAGATGGAAGTCCTATTTATGTAAAACAAACAGGTACTGCTCTTACAACTATGGTTACAGATAATGATGGTATTACAAATATAGTAGATGACATAAATTTCGTAGGAGGAAAACAAAAAAATCCGTTTAATTTTGCCGACAGGGACGGAAAATATTACATTTTAAAAGAGGTTTCCCCAGCTACTGGATATCGTAATCAGCCAATTGACATTGTACTAGAATATAACAAGGATACAGGTATCATTACAGTAGCAAACCGTTGGACAACTGGTTCTTATGCTAGTTTTACTTCTTATGTAACAGGTCGCGGTAATATGAATTATGGTGCTTATAATAATGGTTTAGTAGAAGATAGTGGCATCAGTATTTCAAAGGAATCTAGAGAAAATGGTTTAGTTATCGCTGTACCAATGCTATTAAATAAAGAAAATAACAATTGGTATCCTCTTTATGGAAGCAATATTGAAGGATTTCAAACAGTTGGAGAAGTTGGAAATGATGCAGCATCTATGAGAAAAGCATTATTAAAAGCCGCATTATTACAAACTCAATATGAAACTAGTTGGCATATGACTTGGGATGTAAATTTACAACGCTTAGAAGGTATATTTGTAGATTTACCAGGACGAGCTGATAGATATCGCCATATTAATGAAAATGGGGATATGAGAATGGTATACATTATTTTAGAACCAACTGTATTTACTGGAGAATTATTTTCTTTAGCTGGTTCTGATGGTCGATATTTAAATTTAAAAAATTATGTTAGGGCTAATTTAGATTCTATTGATTTAGTAGTAGATAGAATTTATGGAACCGTTAATGACGATATTCCAGGGCCAACAAATAGAAATATTAGTATGTTGGATGCTAATCAATTCACAAGAAAGTTTAAATCTTTAGTTTATGTTTCAAATGAGCAAAGAAAATTACATGTTCAAAAGGTAGATACTGAGGGTAATCCTTTAAATGGTTCTACATTTGCTCTTTATACTACAGAAGAAGATGCCCGTAATAATCGTAATCCTGTTGCAACAGGAACAACAGCAACTGTTGATGGTCAAGATGGTATGCTCATTTTTAAACCACAAATTCCATCAAATGATGGTTATGCTCAAATGGTATGGGCAACTACTGAGAATACGAATTATTATTTAAAAGAGATAGAAGCTCCAGAAGGATATCATTTAAATGAAACCGTTATTCCAATAGTGGTTGGAAAATATTCTATTTATGCGGATGCTGGAACTACTGATAATGGTGTTTCCGTAAAAGCTGGAGTAGGAAAATTATTACAGACAATGACAAAGTATGCTAGTGATGGGGATGTTAATATTACGTTACGTGATATTACTGCTTATGCACAGATACAAGATTCTAACCAATTTCAAATGGATGGTTGGAGGGATACTGCTTCTTTAAACGGAAATGTGAAGAAAGATAGTATCAACTTACACTATGGTTTAAATTCTACAATTGATTATGGTTTACATGATATTGATGGTGGAAAAACAACAGAGCCTTTCTTTATAACGAATTCTGGATATTTACGAACTCGTGTTACACAAAATTATTTAGCGCTTATAGATGGAAGTATCTATGAAGGTAGTACAAACGCTAATAAAGAAAATTTAGGAAATCAAGATATAACAAGCTTATTTAGTTTGGTTAATATTGTAGTAGTAACAGATGAAGAAAAATCAGGAGATTTAACAATTTCTAAAACAGTTAGTGGAAATGCTGGAAGTCATGAAAAAGCTTTTACATTTACTATTAGTCTTACCAAAGATGGAGTGGCTTTAACTGATAGTTATGCTTATACTGGTATTGGAATAACTTCTGGTACAGTTACGAATGGAAGTACAATTACGTTAAGCCATGGACAAAGTATAACTATAAAAAATATCCCTGTTGATACAGAGTATACAGTAGTAGAAAACAGTGCTAATCAAGATGGTTATGTTACAACATCAACTGGAAGTACAGGCACTATTGAATTAAATAAGACGAAAGTAGCAGCATTTACGAATACTTTAGATAAATATTCAGACTTAATAATCAAAAATGAAGTTTCAGGAAATGCTTCAAATACAACAGATGAATTTACTTTTGTTATTAGATTAAAAGATAAAAATAATCACCCAATTACAGATTCTTATAGTTATGTTGGTAGTGTAGGTATCAATCCAGGTACTATTGGAAATAATGGTACAATTACGTTGAGTCATGGTCAAAGTATAACCATAAAAAATCTTCCTATTGGAACAACTTATGAAATAGAAGAAAGCGTAAAACCATCAGGCTATGCAGTGACTGTTAATGGAAAAAATTCTTCTATTGAAACTGGTTCCATTAATGAGGATATGGCAAGTAATGTAAATTTCGTTAATACGAAAAATGAATATGGTGATTTAAAAATATCTAAAGTCGTTACAGGTAATTCAGGGGAATTGGATAAATCGTTTGATTTTACTATAAAATGTAATGATGAATTATTTAATGGAAATTATGTTTATGTGGAAAATGAAGAAGAAAAAACAGGAACTATAACAGATGGTAAGTTTACATTAAAACATGGAGATAGTATTACAATAAAAGGATTAGCAATAAATACGAATTATGTTGTGACAGAAGATCGGGCTAATCAAGATGGTTATGTTACTACTTCTTTAAATGATACAGGTGTAATTTTTGCTAATGAGACAAAAGAAGTAACATTTACCAATACTTTAAATAAATATGGTAATATAACAATTTCTAAAACAGTTAGTGGAAATGCTGGAAATAAGGAGCAAGAATTCCAATTCCAAATCCAATTAAAGGATAAAGATGGAAACTCTGTGACAGGTCTTTCTTATACTGGAACTGGAGTTATTCATAATACTACCATTTCAGATGGAGATAGTATTGTTCTAAAACATGGACAAAGTATAACAATTCAAAATGTTCCATATCAGACAGAATATAAAGTGACAGAGCAAGAAGCAGTTAGTGGAGAATATGAAATTACTTCTACCAACTCTACAGGTGTAGTAGATAAAGAAACAATTTCTGTTTCTTATAATAACCATAAAGATATCTTTAATGGTTTAACTATTAAAAAAATAGTCGGTGGTAACAATGGGGAACCTAACAAAGATTTTACATTTAAAATTTTTCTAGAGAAGGATGGAGAAGAATTAACGGAATCTTATTCTTATAAAGGTTCTAAGACAGGAACTATTACAAGTGGAGAGACATTTACATTAAGTCATGGACAAAGTATTACTATAGAAAATCTTCCAATAAATACAAATTATGAAGTAATAGAAGAGGAAGCAAATCAAGATGGTTATGTAACAACAGTTCAAAATAAGGAAGGTGTTATTGGAGAAGAAAAGCCAAAAGAAGTAGTATTTACAAATACTAGAAATCAATATGGTAATTTATCTATTAGTAAAAAAGTTTCAGGAAATGCGATTGAATTAAATAGAAATTTTACTTTTAAGGTTGTTTTTACTAGAAATAATAGTGCTTTAGAAGGTAAATATTCTTATAAGGCTAGTGATGGTACTATGAAAGAAATAGAAAATGGACAAACAGTATCATTAAAAGCAGGGGAAACAATCATTATAGAAAATCTTCCAATAAATACAAATTATGAAGTAATAGAAGTGGAAGCAAATCAAGATGGCTATGTAACAACTTCAGTAGGAGATAGAGGTGTTATTGAAGATGCTGTCACAAAAGAAGCAATATTTACAAATACTAGAAATCAATATGGAAATGTAAAAATTAGTAAATTTGTAAGTGGAAATCTAGGTGAAAGAAATCGCGACTTTGAGTTTAAAGTAACGTTATTAGATAGAAATTCTAAGCCATTAGAAGGCAAGTATTCTTATACTGGATCTAAAACTGGATCGATTTCTAATAATGGAATTGTTAAATTAAAACACAATGAAAGTATTATTATTGAAAATCTTCCAATAGGAGTACAGTATCAAGTAGAAGAAATAAATCAAAGTGGATATGTTGTAACTTCAGAAAATACGAATGGTGTTATAGAAAATAACATAACCAAAGAAGTAGTATTTACAAATACGAAAAATAGCTTATTTGATACTTTAACAGTTGAGAATATAGTTAATGGAAATGCTGGAGACCTTAATAAAGATTTTAATTTTATCATTACTCTAACGGATAAAGATGGAAATTTATTGATTGGAACCTATTCATATAGTGGTTCAAAAGAAGGTACTTTAGTAAGTGGAGATAGTATAGCTTTAAAACATGGCGAGTCTATTACTATTGAGAATTTACCAATTGGAGTAAAATATGTAGTAGAAGAAATAGAATTTAATCAAGATGGGTATACAACTACTGTTAATCAATCTGAAGGTATTTTAGAAGGAAATAGTAATCCTCATGTAAAATTTATTAATGTAAAGGATATAAAGACAGAAATAAACATTCCAAATACAGGAGATTCTATTAAATCTTGGATTTCTCTATTACTTTTATCTCTCGGTGGGATTGTATCAGTACTATTTGTTTTATATAAAAATAGTAGAAAAGTAGGTGAATAATTCTCTATAAAATACAAGTTTTTAGAAACTTGTATTTTTTTATAGTTTATTCTTTCTATCATACTGTGAATATTTGAAGATTCTAAAAAGATTCGTTTTTATAATAGCTTATTATTTTTATAGAATTTATTTCGTATTATTAACAATAGTAATTAGGTTAATTTTAATAAGCAAAAGTAAGATAAAGTATATTTGCAAGAATCAAAGAGGAATTCCTTTATTTTTAATAATATCTAATCCTATGAAAGAAAAAATAATAGTTAAATATATAGAAAAAATTATTCACTTTTTGTCAAAATGAAGTCAATTTTTGGTAAAATAGAATGTAGGTGGTAATATGGATAGTAAATTACAAAAATTATTGAATCAAATATCATGGGATGAAAATAAAAAAGAATATTTTGAAAACGGAAAATTAGAAAAAATAGTGGGTAATAGTGAACATACCGATTATACTTTTGTGATATCTATTGAGCAAGTATTACCAACAGACCTATTTGAGGAATTTATACATGCTTTAAAAGAAGGTTTTAAGGAACAAGTAAAAAATACAAGAGTATTTTTTAAAGTAGAAAATCCAGATTTTAATAAAGTAAGGGACTACTTTAATTATTTAATGACTCGTTATTCTAAAAAGTGTCCTATACTACAATCATTTGTAGATAATGAAGTAGAGATGAAAGAGGACGTTTTAATTATTCCAGTTGACTATATGTCAGAAGAACAAAAACTATTAGGGTTAGAAAAAGAAATCGTAATGGACTTTCGTTCTTTTGGATATGCCATTAGTCGTATTAATCCAATTTTAAAGGAAGAACCTGTTAGTGTATTAGAAGAAGAATCTGAGATAGTGGTGGAGCAGTCTAGATTAGAGCAAAAAGAAGTGGTGGTAGAAGATAAGCCAGCTTGGAAAAAGAATTATACTCCTAAAAGAATAGAGACTGTAGATGATCCTAATGTATTACTTGGTAGAGTAATTGATACGAATATAGTAAGATTAGATACGATTACAGGGCCTACGAATGGAGTTACGTTAGAAGCTGAATTATTTGGTATAGAAGAAAGAGAAACTAAAACAGATTTAATCATTGTTACTTTAAAAATTACTGATTATACAGATAGTATTTATGCCAAAATATTTGTAAATGGAAAAGAAGAGTGGGGGAAAATTAAAAAGGGTCTAAAATGTGGAAAATGGTATAAATTTAGAGGAAATATTAAGGAAGATAAATACTCTAATGAAGATGTGTTAAGTATTTTAGATATTAACTATAGTGATTATAAAAAAGAAGAACTTATGGATGATGCCCCTATTAAAAGAGTGGAGTTACATGCTCATACCATGATGAGTCAAATGGATGGAATTACAAAGTTGGATTTAGGAAAGCATACCTGTGAATTAGTAGATCGTACTATCAAGATGGGATATCGAGGAGTAGCTATAACAGATCATAATGGATGCCAAGCATTCCCAATCGCCTTTGGTATTATTACTTCTTATAATAAAGGGGTAGTAAAAAAGTTAAAAGGTAAAGTAGAAGAACTAGAAGGTAAAATAGCAGAAACAGAAGATGTAGCAGAAAAAGAAAATTTAGAAAAAGAATTAGTAGAAACAAAAGAATCTTTAAAAAATCCACCAATTTTCAAAGGTTTATATGGTACTGAATTAACTCTTGTAGATGATACTGTAAATATTGTGGTTCGTCCAAGGGACTATCCTTTAGAAGGTACAACCTTTGTTGTATTCGATACAGAAACCACTGGATTTAATGCAGCAGGTGGAGATCAAATGATTGAAATTGGTGCTGTTAAAATTCAAGATGGAAACATTATTGATAGATTTGATGAGTTGATTGATCCTGGAAGACACATCCCAGATAAGATTACAGAGCTTACTTGTATTACGGATGAGATGGTAAAAGGAAAAGATAATGAAGAGGAAGTAACAAAAAGATTCTTGGAATGGGCAGGAGACTTGCCAATGGTTGCCCATAACGCTAAATTCGATATTTCTTTTATAGAAATGTCTATGAGAAAATATAATTTAGGGGAGTTTACAAATACCGTTATTGATACATTAGAATTATCTAGAACTTTGGATCAAGGCTATTCTAGGCATGGATTATCTGCTTTAGTTAAACGTTATAATGTACCATGGGAAGAAGATGCTCACCATAGAGCAGATTATGATGCAGAAGGAACTGCTTATGTATATCATAAAATGATGCAAAAGCTGATTGCTCAAAATTTTAAAGATGTATTAGATTTAGATAAATTAATTTCTAAAGATGAAATCTATAAATTTGGTAGAACATTCCACTTTAATGCGATTGCTTTAAATAAAGTAGGAATTAAAAATCTATTTAAGATTATTTCCTTAGCAAATACTGTTTATTTATATAAAACTCCTAGAATTCTAAGAAGTAAATTAGAAGAGCTAAGAGAAGGGTTGTTAATTGGTAGTGGTTGTTATGAATCAGAAGTATTCCAACAAGCAAAGAGTAAAGAAGGGCAAGAGTTAACAAATATTATCAATTTTTATGATTATGTTGAAGTTCAACCTCCAGAAGTATATGATCATTTAATTCAAACAAGTGACTTTAAAGATGAAACAGAGGTTCAAAATCATATTAAAAAGATTGTAAATACAGTAAGAGAAGCAGGTAAAATAATTGTCGCTACGGGAGATGTTCATCATTTTGAAAGAGGCGACAAAATCTATCGAGAGATTATTGTTAATCAAAAAGTTCCAGGAGGAGGAAGACATCCACTTGCTAAAAGTAGTATTACTAAAATTCCTTCTCAACACTATCGTACAACTCGTGAAATGTTAGAGGATTTTAGTTTCTTAGGAGATGATTTAGCGTACGAAATTGTTGTTACTAATACAAATAAAGTATTAGATATGGTAGAAGAGATAGAAGTCATAATTGATACAGGAGGAATACCATTTTCTCCACGTGTAAAAAGTGACGATGGGTCTTCTTATCTAGATTGCCCACGTGTAGTAACAGATTTAGTTTATGATAAAGCTGGGTCTTGGTATGGAGACCCACTTCCTCATAATATTGAAGAACGTATAGCAAAAGAATTATATGGAGATATTGTTTATAAATGTTGTCATGATAATGTAATGGAAGAAAATCCAAATTTAAGCGAAGAAGAGGCTATTACAGAAACATTCTTGCGACTCCATATAGTTTTGGTAGAGGGATTTGATTCTGTAAAAGCATTACTAAATGAATATTTTACAAAGAAATGGAAAGAGGAAGATGGGGAATTCAATGAGAAATCATTAGAGAAAAAAGTAAAGAAAGAATTAGGAGGAATTATAGGTGGAGGATTTGATCCAATCTACTTAATTTCTCAAAGATTAGTTAAACACTCTAATGATGATGGGTATTTAGTTGGTTCTCGTGGTTCTGTAGGATCAAGCTTTGTTGCAACTATGATGGGAATAACAGAAGTAAATCCACTTCCTGCACACTATCGTTGTTTAAATTGTAAGCATAGTGTATTTCAAGATGAAAATGGTAAAGAGTTAGGTGCGGATTATTCTAGTGGATTCGATCTTCCAGATAAGATGTGTCCAAAGTGTGGAGAAAAGATGTATAAAGATGGACAGGATATGCCGTTTGCTACTTTCTTAGGATTTAATGCCGATAAAGTACCAGATATAGACTTAAACTTTTCTGATTTAAATCAAGCATCTGCTCATGAATATACGAAAGTATTATTTGGTGTTGATAATGTGTATCGTGCTGGTACCATTGGTACTGTTGCAGAAAAAACAGCGTTTGGATTTGTAAAAGGTTATTGTGAAGATCATAATAAAGTAATGCGTACAGCAGAAATAGAGCGTCTTGCTATGGGATGTACTGGTGTTAAAAGAACAACTGGTCAGCACCCAGGAGGAATTGTTGTTGTACCAGACTATATGGAAGTATCAGACTTTACCCCATTTCAATTTCCAGCAGATGATGTCAATAGTGCATGGCGTACTACACACTTTGATTACCATGCCATTGATCAGGACTTGTTAAAACTGGATATTTTAGGACACTCTGATCCAACCCAACTTCGTATGATTCAAGATTTAACTGGTATGGATATTTTGACAGTTCCATTAGATGATAAAGATACCATGAGTATATTTACATCTACAAAAGCATTAGGAGTTACCAATGAGCAAATTATGAATGCTACAGGTACATTAGGGATACCAGAGTTTGGAACTCCATTTACAATTGGAATGGTAGCAGAAACGAAACCTACAACATTTGCCGAATTAATAAAAATATCTGGATTATCTCATGGTACTGATGTATGGCTTGGAAATGCACAGGAATTAATTAAGAATAATATTGTACCATTTAAAGAAGTCATTGGTTGTCGTGATGATATCATGGTTTATCTTATGTATCATGGCGTTGCTCCTATCAAAGCATTTAAAATTATGGAATTTGTACGTAAAGGAAAAGCATCTAAAGATCCAGAAACTTGGGCAGGGCATAAAGCGACTATGGAAGAAGCAGGAATTGAATCTTGGTTCATTGATTCTTGTGGTAAAATTAAGTACATGTTCCCAAAAGCTCATGCGGCAGCTTATGTCATCAGTGCGTTTAGAATTGCTTGGTATAAAGTGCATATGCCAGTATATTTCTATGCTTCATGGCTTACTTCTAAAGCAACTGATGTGGATGTAGAAACGATGATTGGAGGATATGATGCCATTAAGAATAAAATCTTAGAAATACAGAATAAAGGATATGAAGCTACGAATAAAGACATGGGGGTACTTGAAAGTTTGAAAGTGTGTTTAGAAGCAACTGCTCGTGGAATTAAATTCTTACCAGTAGATTTAAACCATAGCCCAGCAACGGTTTGGGGAGTAAGAGATGATACTTCCATATATCCTCCTTTTGCAGCTGTAGATGGACTTGGAGATACAGTTGCTAAAAACATTGTGGAGGAAAGAGAAAAATCTGAATTTTTAAGTATTGAAGATGTTCAAAGAAGAGCAAAAGTATCAGGAACATTAATTGAAAAGTTAAAATCTATGGGAATTTTTGATGGTATGGAAGAGTCTAACCAAATGAGTTTATTCTAAAAAAATTACTTCGTTTGAAGTAATTTTTTCTTATCTATTATAAATAATACTGTAAAACTAATAAAACTAATAAGCATCCCTAAATAAAACTGTTTAGGACGATATTTAAATTCTATTTTGAAGGTTCCTTCGTCTAATTCAATCCCTAATAAAGCATTTAATAGTTTATGAGTCTTTATCTTTTTCCCATCTACATAAACATCCCAATTGCTATCATAAGGGATTGTTGTAAATAATATATTTTTATCTTTTGTAGAGGTAACGATCCCTTTTATAGTAGTTCCATTAAATTCTTTAATAGTAAGTTCTTGTTCTTTTAATGATTGAATAATTTCATTCCAAGCCTCTTCATCAAAATAGGCTGCAAATGTTCCTAAATGTTGACTGTCTGCCAAATTAGAATAGGATAGTATTAAATTTTTATCTTCTGGAGATTCTGTACACACAATTTCAGAATCTTCTTTTTTATATAGATTGTTTCCATTTAAGTAGAGAGTAGAATTATTGTATCCGTTTGAACTATCGATAGCAGTATAAAAACATATATTTTTCGTATCATTATTATCAAACAAATAGGTGCCATATTCTTCTCTTAGAGGGATATCAATATAAATAGAATTCTCTAAATTTGTCATAGCTTTCAATATTTTACTTTGATATTGTAGGGCATTTAAATCTTTTTCAACGGTTAATATGTTTTTATTTACCATGAATCCTAACGCTAATGCATTAGGATTTCTATAGATATCTATAGAAGAACCATCTATGTCTAAACTGGTTAATAAAGTATATTCATTAGGTATATTAGAACTATTCATATAGATATGATATTTAATACCAAACAGAGAGTCTATAACTTTATTTCCACTATAGTAAGAAATCGTATTCTTTTTTGTAGCACCGCTACCTAATCCCATATCTATAAAAAAGTCTGCGGATTCATCAGAGACAGTAGATAGGAAAATATCTATGCCATTATATTGATAGTAGATAGGTCCATTATAAGGTTCTGTAACATCATTTTCAATACGATAAAATAAGTTATTGTCTTGTTCATTAATATATTTGACTGCTGCATTATAAGTAATATTTTGTCTTTGGTAATCCTCTAAATTTGTAAAACCATATTTTCCTAGTTCTATTAAAGCATTTGCTTCTACTTCTAAAATTGCAACTGTAACAATTACGATTGGCATATAAATTTTATCTGTTTTTATAAAGTATAGTAGTCCTAAATAAGCAGCAATAAGAATTAGATGTACATACATCATAAAGATATCCTTTTTTGTGAAGAAATAAACAAATAGGATAATAATGAAAAATAGAAAACTAATTAAATAACTTTTTTTAGTTAAAGTAGATAGTTTAGTAATAGATTTCATTGCAATATACAGTAGAAAAAAATCAAAAAGAAATGTAAATCTTCCATTAAAAAATTGTGGTTTAGAAAAACCATGCCACATGTAATTAAAATAATTTCCAGATACAGATACATATAATACTACAATTATAAGAGATGTTAATATTTTTTCTTTGATTGTAATATTTGGATTTGTAAAATAAAGAATAATTAATAGAAATCCTAGAATACTAAAGTATAGGAAAAAATTATCAGGATTTAAGAAATCTAATTTAGTATTTGCTCCAATAAAGAAACTTTCAAAGAAATCAAATGGGTTTCCATGAAAGACAAATGCTTCTCCATTTAAAAATTCTGTTGTGGTTCTAGCATATCCAGGTAGATAGTGAGCCACTTCCAAAAGAACAAAAGAAGTAGATAGTACTGCTAAAAAGCTAATCCCTAGAAATACTAAATTTTCCTTTATTATTTTTTTCCACTCTTTTTTTATCGAATTTGCAAGTAGTATATGATAGTTAAAATATAGAAAACTAAAAATACAGGTCATATATCCAAAATAGTAATTTGTTACAATGGTATAGATGAGGGGTAGAACATATGGCAATACTTTTTTCTTTTTAATAAATTTGTCAATTCCTACTAGAAGAAGTGGTAACATCAATACCGCATCTAGCCACATAATGTGAATAAAGTGTAAGATATTAAAACTAATAAATACATATAGAATAGAAAACATTATTGCATAGATACTTTTTTCTTCTTTAAAGTGATATCTAAAAAAGTAAAAAGCAGTAAGCGATGCTGTTATGAATTTTAAAAGAGTAATCGCTAAAAAACAATGGTTCATATCTTCAAAAAAGAATACTAACAAATTAAAAGGACTACATAAGTAATAGAAAAATGTTCCTAAAAATCCATCTCCTAGACCTCCTTGAAAAGAATAGAAAAAGGAACTAGAAGAGGAAAAAATACTTTTTAATTTGGAAAATAAAGCGACATATTGAGAATAGGAGTCACTTGTGAACATTGTTTTTCCAAAAGTGTCTATTTGTGTATATAGAAATACAATGAGAATCATAGTAATCATAGCTGTAATCATATAATATCTTTTTTCTTTTTTCATATTAACCCTTACTTTCTATACTTATTATAGCATACCTAATCTATTTTTAAAATGTCTATCATTTGTCTAGTAGATAGAAAAGAAATTATTAAAATTGACTTTTTTTTTAACTTATTATAATGTAATAGTAGGAGTTGATTGTATGGATAATCAATTAGTCGTAAAAAATGCAGACGGTAAGGATGAAACAATTCAAGTAATTGATATTATTACTGATAATGAAACGGGAAAAAAATATTTATTTTATACAATGGCAGATTCAGAAGAAATTTATGCTTCTATTTTAAGAGAGACAGAAGGTGCTTTTGTATTAGAAACGATAACAGATGATACAGAATGGCAATTAGTAGAAGAGATTCTAAAGAGTCAAATAATGGTGGAGGGGGACTCTGATGAATAAGGAAATAATTATATCAGCTATTAATGCATCTAGTACTTTTCAACAACGACACTCTTTGTATGTAGAATATACTACACAGTTAGGAAATGAGAAAGATAAGGTTACTCCAACTACATATCTAGAAATTAGAGAAGTTGCTAAAAAAAGATTAGAGGAATTAAGTCAGTTGAAGGATCAGATGTCAAAATTGGAAGGAATGATACCTCCAGATAACTATAAGCAATTAATTAGTTCTATTGAAAATGAAAAGGCTTTAACATCAATGTTACAAAGTGATGCTGAAAACTTTTTAGGGACACAAGAGAAGAAATATGAAGAATCCATTTTTGCAGGATTAGAATATGAACAAGAAAGCGGTAAAGAGTTAAATCACGCTTTAGCAATGCTTGAAAGAACTATTGAAATCATGATTGCAGGAAATATTTTAAGCAATAAAATTTCTTTAGAAGATGTTCAAGAATTGTCAAAGTCATTAATAGAAGGAAGCCCATTTCAAAAACAGATAGCAGATTTAGCGAGCTATATGGAAAGAACACAAGTAAGAGAAAAGAAAAGTCCCCAAGCTAAACCGTCAACAGAACAAACTGTGAATGGAGATTTAAAACCAAATGTACCACTAGATACTACACCTGTTGAAATGCAACCATTAGTTGGGGAACAACAAGTGAATCCTAAAAAACCAACCTTGGCAGATAAAATTGCTGATATTTCTTATTCTAGTGATAGAAATATGGTAGCAGAAGTACAGCAACTTACAGTAGAGGACAGAATGGCTCAAATTGCTGCTTCTTTAGCGCTTCTATCTGATAAAAAAGATATCTCTTTAAAAGATATGATTCAGATTCATACTTTACAAGAAGAACAAGTAAAGTTAGAAAGTTATGTAGATGCTTTAGCAAACCAAAAGTTATCTAGAAGAGAAGTAAAACGTAATAAGAGAATGGAGATTGTTACTGCCAAAATAGAAGAAAATAAAAAATTAATTGCCCAATCTATGGAAAATTCTAACCAGTATAGCAGTAAAATTATGAGATTCTTTTCCGCTCGTTACCAAGAAAAATTGGCTGATCAAGTTGTTGCTTTGAGAGAAAAAAGAGGTATATTACAAAGAGAGCAAAAGATGTCAGCAATAGCTAAATACAATAGGAATGCAGGAAAGATTGTTAGAAGTTCAAGAGTTTTAGGAACTATTAAAGGTATGAATAAGTTTAAAAATGTTAAACTAGAGGAATTAAGAGCTTTGCGGAATCAAGTAGTATCTGAATTCCAAAATTTAAAACAAGACGTTAGAAGATTTAAAAGTGAAAGAGGAATGTTGTTACAGTTACAAGGTTCTAAGGTTGTTATACCTGACCATATTGTTAGTATAGATGAGCATCAAAGAACTCTTGAACGTTCTCTAGCTTAAAGAGCAAAATAAAAAGTTGGGTTTTCCCAACTTTTTTTAAGCAGCTTGTTCTACTTGAGCAGCTTGCTTTTTATCTAATTTTCTAAGTGTTCTCATTTCTCTTGTTGTTGTACGAATTTTTGTACCATCCTCAAGAGTCATGATTTGAATATTTGTTTTTTGAGCATGTTTTGTAGCTCTTAAAGAATGTGACCTTCTGTTACCAGAAAGTTGTTTTCTTGCCGTAACTTTTTTTGCCATGTTTAATCCTCCATTCAAGTATATAATTTTTCCCTATGCCCTATGATTTTATCATATTTACTTTGATAAGTCAAATGTTTTACTAGGATAATATGATATTTTTATAGCTTTTGTAATTGATAAAAGTCATGCCTGAAAAAGAAATGTGGCAGAAGAATAAGGATAAGAGAAATACAGTTGCTTCACAAACGAACAAATATATGGTAGAATGGTAATAGGAGGGATAGTTATGAAATATATACCACTTTATATTAAGACAGATAATTCATTGCAAGATTCTATGATAACTATTCCAAATCTTATTACCTATGCAAAAAAGAATAATATTACGGAGTTAGGAATTGCCGATTCCACTATGTATGGGGTTATGGATTTTTATAAAGCTTGTCAAAAAGAGGGGATAAAGCCATATATTGGTTTAGAAATAATTTATCAAGATAAGAAAATAATTCTTTATTGTATGAATTATAAGGGCTATCAGAATTTATTGAAGTTAGTCACTATTTCTTCTCAAAAAAAGATAGAATTAATAGAACTAGAGAAGTATTCTAGTGATTTGGTTTGTTTGCTGCCATATGAATCAAGCTCTCTTCTTTCAGAAATTAGGGGATTTTATCAATATATTTTTAGAACATATAAAAATGTGGAGGAAAGAAAAGAGTTAGATACGCCTTGTTTTTATATGAATGAAATAATTTATCTTCAAAAAGAAGAAAGTAGTTATGTAAAATATTTAGATGCCATGAAGGAAGGCGTAACTGTTTCTTTAGTAAACAGTACACGCTTGGATAATTATTTACGTTTAGAGGTAGGAGAACTAGAGTCTAATTATACAGATGATTTTAGAGAATTATGCAATTTAGAACTTCCATTCCATCAACCATTAATGCCTATATTTCAAAATGAAGAAGGATTAGATAGTTATTCTTTTTTAAAAAAGAAATGTATTGAAGGATTAAAAAAACGTTTTGGAAATAGTGTTGGCAGTAAATATCAAGAGCGGTTAAAAAAGGAACTAGATGTTATTGAAAAGATGGGCTTTTGTGATTATTTTTTAATTGTTTATGATTATGTAAAATATGCAAAAGAACATGATATTATAGTAGGTCCAGGAAGGGGAAGTGCAGTGGGTTCTTTAGTGGCTTATCTATTAAATATCACAGATGTAGATCCATTAAAATATGATTTATTATTTGAGCGTTTTTTAAATATAGAACGTATTAGTATGCCTGATATTGATATTGATTTTGAACATGAGAAAAGGGAAGAAATGATTCAGTACTGCATTGGAAAATATGGAGCTAAGAAGGTTGCTCCCATTATTACTTTTGGTACTATGGGAGCGAAACAGGTAATTCGTGATGTAGGGCGCTCCCTTGATTTAGATTTATCATTAATAGATGGATTGTGTAAATTAGTAGATTCTAGATTATCGTTAGAAGAAAATTTAAAAAATAATAAAGTACAAATATATATAGAAAGATACCCTGAATTAAAGGAAGTGTATAAAGTATCACAAGTATTTGAAGGGCTTAAAAGACATACTAGTATTCATGCAGCTGGTATTGTAATGTCTAAAGTAGACTTAGATACTGTCATTCCACTTGACAAATCCCATCAAGATTTTTACACTAGTGGTTACGATATGCAGTATTTAGAAGAGATAGGCCTTTTAAAGATGGACTTTCTTGCCATTAAGTATTTAACGATTATTCATAATATGATTAGAGAAGTTAATTCGACATATTCTTTACAACTTACTTTTGACACTTTACCGTTTCAAGATAATAAAGCTTTAAAATTATTTGAAGAAGCAAATACACTAGGAATTTTTCAATTCGAATCAGAGGGAATGATACAGTTTTTACGCCAATTAAAGGCAAATAGTTTTGATGATGTATGTGCGGCTATTGCCTTATTTAGACCTAGTGCTATGCAAAATATTCCAACTTATATTAAGAGGAAACAAGGCGTAGAGAAAATTGATTATATAGATGATTCTTTAATTCCTATTTTAAAATCTACTTATGGTATCATGATTTATCAAGAACAAGTAATGCAAATAGCTCAAGTTATGGCTGATTATACACTAGGTGAGGCGGATATATTAAGAAAAGCAATGAGTAAGAAGAAAAAAGACCTATTGCTTCAAGAAGAAGAAAAGTTTATGAGTAGGGCTCTTAAAAAGGGGTACAAGGAAGCAACTATCAAAAAAGTATATCAGTTAATGATAAAGTTTGCTGAATATGGATTTAATAAATCCCATTCGGTTGGCTATTCTCTAGTTTCTTCGCGTATGGCTTATTTAAAAGCCTATTATCCAGAAATATTTATGTCTAATCTTCTTTCTATCGATATGAATGATAGTTCGAAAGTAAAAAAATATTTCTTTGAATGCCATAAGTTACATATTGATATTTTGAAGCCAGATATTAATAAAAGTTTTGATAGATATAAAAGGGAAATTGGTGGAATTCGTTATCCTCTTGCGAATATAAAAAATGTAGGATTAACAGCTACTAAAGCTATATTAGAGGAACGAGAAAAAGGTGATTTTAAAAATATCTATGATTTTATTAGGAGATGTTATGGAAAGTCTGTTAATAGAAAAGTGATTGAATCCTTAAATGATGCAGGGGTATTCTTATCATTTGGTCAAAATAGAAAAACGGTACTAGAAAATCTAGACGCTATTATCAATTATGGAGAATTGATTAAAGATTTGTCAGAAGAATTTGTGTTAGAACCAGAAATTACTCCTTTTGAGGAATATACTAGTAAAGAAATTATGGCCAAAGAATTAGAGATATTTGGACTGTATTTAAGTGAACATCCAATTACTAGCTTAAAAGCACATTATCCAAATGTTATTGCGATTGAGGATTTCTCAAGATACTTTGATAAAAATATTGATACCATTCTTTATATTGATAAAGTAAAGGAGATTACAACTAAGAAAAATCAAAAGATGGCTTTTTTAGTGGGAAGTGATGAAGTATCTACTATTGATTTAACACTTTTCCCAAATTTGTATGAGAAACATAGTGATATTGAAAAGGGAGATACGGTTTTAGTTACTGGAAAAGTAGAAAAAAGATTTGATAAATATCAGTTAGTTGTTCAAAAAATAGATAGATTAGAGAAGAAAGGATAAAAAAATATCCTTTTTTTGTCAAACGAAATGAGTAAAAATTCTTTTCTTTTCTAATCAAATATGATAAAATGTTAGATAGTAAGATTGTCACGATAGGAGGAATGAAGAATGAGTTTTTTAAAGAAAATGTTTAGAGACGATGATGAAGAAGATATTTTCAGTGGTGATGAGGATCAATATTATATAGCAAATCAAGAAGAGAGTACTGAAGAAGGCGGCGCTAAAATGATTCTTTTGGAGCCAAGAGCATTCTCAGAATCTCAACAAATTGCTGACCATCTTAAGAAGAGAAATACGGTAGTTGTAAATTTAAAAAGAGTGACAAGTGAACAAGCAAAGCGTATTGTAGACTTTTTAAGTGGCACTATTTATGCAATTGGTGGAGATTTGCAAAAAATAGGTGGTGGAATTTTTCTTTGTACTCCTAATAATATAAATGTACAAGGAAAAATCTCAGAAGAATCTGGTGATGAAAATCATGAAAATGATGATATTACTCCAGAATGGTAAAAAAATATTGATATTAAAATAAAGATGTGTTAGAATAAATGACACTTGATGAGGTGTGTCTTGATGAATGAGAATGAAGCAAAACATACTTTTGACAGTAATGATTCTTTAGAGATGAATGAATTTCTAAATAGAATTATTGAACAAGTAGAGCAAATGGTTTCAGAAATAGATAGCAAGAATCAAGAACTTGTTATGAAAGATGAAGAAATTGCCAAAAGGGATAAAAGAATAGAGGAGTTAGAGGCCCAACTAGAGAATGTAAAGTCTACAGTAGGCAATAATCATTATCTAGATATGGATTCAGCCTTAAGACAAGTTGTTGAGATAGCACAAGAAAACTCTAGAAAAATAGAGAAAAATGCTAAAAAACAAGCGGAAATGATTATTGAAGAAGCAAAGAAGAATGCAGATAGAATTATCAATGAATCTCTTTTGAAGGCTGAAAAAACAGAACAAGAAGCCAATCTATTAAGAAGGAATATAAGACTGTTCAAGAGTAGGGCAAAACAGTTAGTATCTTTAGAGGAAGAGCTAATTGAGGATTTAGAAAAAGTAGATATTTAAAACAATAGATGAAGACGGTAATAAATGGATATTTTAGAGAACTGATGGTTGGTGCAAATCAGGAATTGAAATTTATTATGAATCACTTCAGATGTTTTATTTTGAATAGAGTAAAAATAAACGTTTAACTTACGTTACAAGTTTAAGTGTATGAGCATTCATAAAGTAAGGTGGTACCGCGGGTTTCTTCGTCCTTACATTATGGATGCTTTTTTTGGAGGCAATATGGAAACTGAATATGAAGTTAGAGTTTTAGACATTGATGTGGATAACTTATTAAAAAAGTTAGAAGAATTGGGTGCTGTTAAAAAAGGAGAGTATTTTCAGCGGAGATATGTGTATGATTTTAAACCTAAGTTAGAAGGAAAATGGATACGCTTACGTACCAATGGAGAAAATACAACCTTAACAATTAAAGATATACGTGATGATAAATCCATTAGTGGAACTTTAGAACTAGAAGAGAAAGTAGAAGATTTTGATAAGACCCATTTAATATTGAAAGAATTAGGCTATGAAGCGAAGGCTTATCAGGAGAATAAACGAATCACTTATGTTTTAGAGGATATAGAGTTAGATATTGATTCTTGGTCCCTCATTCCAACTTATTTAGAGATAGAGGGAAAAAATGAAGAAGCAGTAAAAAAGTATATTGAATTATTAGGTCTAAAAGATTATACCATTACTAGTGAAGGTGTCACAAAGATTTATGCTAGATATCATATAGATATAGATTCTTATAAAGAACTAAAATTTGAGGAGGGTTAATATGAAATTTGAAGAATTATCAAAAGAGAAAACAAGTACAGTAGAACAAGAAATTTTAAAAAAATGGAAAGAAGAAAATATTTTAGAGAAAACAATTAAAAATAGGGAAGGTAAAAAGGATTTTGTTTTCTATGATGGACCAGCAACCGCAAATGGTATGCCGGGAATTCATCATATGTTGGCGAAGTTTTTAAAAGATACTTTCTGTAAATATAAGACAATGCAAGGATATCGTGTTGTTAGAAAAATTGGCTGGGATACTCATGGATTACCAGTAGAAGTACAGGTAGAAAAAGCATTAGGATTTACTTCTAAAAATGATATTGAAAAATATGGTATTAAGGAATTTAATCAAAAATGTAGAGAAATTGTATGGGAAAATGAAGCGTCTTTCCGTGATTTAACGGAGAAAATGGGACAATTTATCGATACAGAAAATGCTTACATTACTTATAAAAATGACTATATTGAAACAGAATGGTGGATTTTAAAGAAAATATTTGATGATGGATTATTTTATGAAGGTCATAAGATTTTACCGTTTTGTACAAGATGTGGAACAGGATTATCTAGTCATGAAGTAGCGCAAGGATATAAAGAAATCTCTGTAAATTCTGTTATTGTACCAATAAAATTAGTTGATGAAGATGCTTACTTTTTAGTTTGGACAACAACACCATGGACATTGCTATCTAATGTCGCACTTTGTGTTAATCCAAATGAAGAGTATGTAAAAGTAGAGAGCCAAGGATATAAATTTATCCTTGCCAAAGCCTTACTTCATCAAGTATTAGGGGATGAAGTAACTGTTTTAGAAACTTATAAAGGAACCGATTTAGAGTATAAGAAATATGAACAATTATTACCATTTTTAGAAGTAGAAAATGCTTTCTATGTAACTTGTGATACATATGTAACGATGGAAGATGGAACTGGTATTGTACATATAGCTCCAGCATTTGGTGCAGATGACTATGAAGTTGGAAAACGCTATGGATTGCCAGTTGTTAATCCAGTAGGAGAAGACGGTAAATATACAGAAGGTCCATGGAAAGGTACATTCGTTATGGATGCCGATATTGAAGTTATTAAATGGTTAAAAGCAAATGATAAACTATTTAAGAAAATTAAGATGGACCATAATTATCCACATTGTTGGAGGTGTGGTACACCACTACTTTATTATTCAAAGCCAAGTTGGTATATTAAGACAACTGCTGTCAAAGATAAAATTATTAAAGAAAATAATAAAGTAAATTGGTATCCAGATTACGTTGGAGAAAAACGTTTTGGAAACTGGCTAGAGAACATGATAGACTGGGCAGTATCTAGAAAAAGATATTGGGGAACACCAATCCCATTATGGAGATGTGAATGTGGTCATTTAGAAATGATAGGTTCTCGTAAAGAATTAGTGGAAAAATCAATTGAAAAAATAGATGAAACTATTGATTTACATAGACCATATGTGGATGATGTACATATTAAGTGTCCAGATTGTGGTAAAAAAATGTCAAGAATTGAAGATGTAATGGATTGTTGGTTTGATTCTGGTGCTATGCCATTTGCTCAATATCATTATCCATTTGAAAATAAAGAATTATGGGAAAATCAATTTCCAGCATCATTCATTTGTGAAGGAATTGATCAAACTCGTGGTTGGTTCTATTCGCTACTTGTAATCTCTGTTTTAGTAACAGGTAAAACACCATATAAGAATGTATTAGTAAATGATTTACTATTAGATAAGTATGGAAAGAAAATGCATAAGAGTCGTGGTAATGCGATTGAACCATTTACAGTAATGGAAAAATATGGAGCAGATACTATTAGATGGTATTTACCAAGTGTATCTCCAATTTGGACACCAATTAAGTTTGATGAAGATGGACTTAAAGATGTATATTCTAAATTTATTAGTACGCTTCGTAATACTTATAATTTCTTTGCTATTTATGCGAATACTGATAAGATAGATCCAAGAGAATTTGAAGTAAAATATAAAGATTTATTAGAAATTGATAAATGGTTACTTTCTAAATACAATAGACTTGTTCGCGATGTTACTGAATTTATGGATGCTTATGACTTAACAAATACCGTTCGTAGAATTCAGGAATTTGTTGGAGAAGATTTATCTAACTGGTATATTAGAAGAAATAGAAGAAGATTCTGGAGCAGTGAACTTGATAATGATAAGAAAGCAGTTTATAGCACTACTTATCAAGTATTGGTTGGAATTTGCGAATTAATCGCACCAATTGTTCCTTATGTATCAGAAGAAATCTATACAAAATTAACAGGAAAAGATTCTGTTCATTTAGCCGATTATCCAAAATGTAATAAAAAGATGATTGATGAGGAAATTGAATCACGTATGGATTTAGTTAGAAATCTAATCAGTTTAGGTAGAAATATTCGTGAAGAAGTAAAAATTAAAGTTCGTCAACCAATTAGTGAATGCTTAATTGATGGTAAAAATGAACTACTAATTTCTGATTTAACACCATTAATTGAAGAAGAATTAAATGTTAAAAAAGTTACTTTTATCACTGAATTATCTGAATATATGAATTTCACAGTAAAACCAAACTTCAAAGAGGTAGGAAAAATCTTTGGACCTAAAATGAAACGCTTTGGTGAATTATTATTAGAACTTTCTAATGATGAAATTAGTAAACTTCAAAATAATGAAAGTATTTCTATGGAGATAGAAGGAGAAAAATATTCTATTACTTCTTCTATGGTAGAAATTAGAACAAATTCTAAAGAGGGATTTGATGTTGCAACTGATGCTTCTAACTTCGTAATTTTAAAAACAGAACTTACTGAAGAATTAATTCTAGAAGGAATTGCTCGAGAACTTGTAAGTAAAGTTCAAAATTTAAGAAAGACAAGTAATTTTGAAATTGCTGATAGAATTCATTTATATTATAAAGGTGATGATAAGGTTAAAGAAGCAGTTAATAGTTTCAAAGACTTTATTCAAAATGAGACTTTAGCACTTGATATTATAGAAAGTGCTAGTGCTAAAGAAGAAGTGGATTTAAATGGACATTCTACTTATTTAGCAGTTGAAAGAAAAGAAGACTAAGTTCTTCTTTTTTGACAAACATGAAAAAGTTTGTTAAGATACTAACTTAAAAAGAGGTGATAACAGTATGGAAACTAAAGAATATAGAAGGCTTTCTTTGCTAGTAGATGATGTTCCTTTATATGTAGTGGATAGAGAATTAGAACCATTGAAAGAGGAATTAGAATCTTTTTTAGATGGAATGTCTTATATGAAGAGTAGAAAATTTTCTAGAGATGTTCTTTTCTCTCATGAAATTCAAGCAAATAATGTTATCGAAGGATACTATGATGATGTATCTTTAGTTGACAATGTTATTCATCATAAACTGGACATTAGTGACGAACAAAGAAAAAGAAGAATATTAAATTTATATAAAGGCTACCGTTATATTTTAACTTCTAGAAAAGCTATTAATAGAGAAAATTTAAAAGAATTATATGGAATTCTTTCAGACGGCTTATTAGAAGCAGGGGATTTAGCAAATATGGGAGAATACTATAGAAAGGAAGATGTTTTCATCTTTTATTCTGATCGTTTAGATATCTCTCCAGATAAAGGTGTTCCAGCTAATGAAATTGAGAAATATATGAATATTTTATTAGAATATATGTCAAAAAGACGCCTTAATGGAACGTTGACAGATACTTATTTAGTATCTCAAGTAGCTCATTTTTATTTCTGTTATATCCACCCCTATTTTGATATCAATGGAAGAACTAGTAGAACGACTGCTATGTGGTATTTACTGAATCATGGTGCTTATCCATATATTATATTTAATAGGGGTATTCAACAAACAAAACAGAGATATTATAAAATTATCAGGGAAGTAAAAAAATTTAAAAATGTAACTTTCTTTTTAAATTATATGATGGCAAGTTTAAAAGCAGAATTAGAAAAGGAACATATTATGGAGCTTATTGCTCAAAGTTGTAAACATCGTTTAAGTTCTTTAGATTACCAAACTATGCAGTATATTTTATCGATGAATGGTCAAATTACTTATGCTGATTTTGCTAGATTTTATAATAGTCAAAATGAACATAAGAAATTGCCAGAAATATTTGATACCATGATTTCACCAATGATTGATAAAGGTGTTATTGTTCCTACCACTCCAACTTCTAGATGTTATCGAAGTGGGTTTCAAAATTCTTTCTTTGAGCTTAATCCATCTATGTATGAAATAGATCCTGCTAAAATTAAAAGAATTAATTTAGTACAACGTAAAAACAGCTAATAATAGATTATTAGTTGTTTTTATTTTTAATATATTCTCTAAGCATTTTGGTAAGTGCTCTTTTTTCAATTCTAGATACGTAACTTCTAGAAATTTTGTAGTATTTAGCAATTTCTTTTTGAGTTAGTTTATCTTGGCCGTTTAATCCATATCGTTTTTCAATAATTTCTTTTTCTCTATTTGTTAAAACAGCAAAGTATTTATCTATCCTTTTAATATTATCCTGATTATGAATATCAATTGCGAAATCTGGAGCAGGAGTCTTTAGAATATCTAAAAGAGTAATTTCATTTCCTTCTTTATCAAAGCCAACTGCTTCATTAATACTAATATTTTTACTATTTCGTTTATTGGCTCTATAATGCATTAGAATTTCATTTTCTATACAGCGAGCGGCATAAGTTGTGAGTCTTGTTTTATGATTTTCAGAGTAACTGTCAATTCCTTTAATAAGACCAATTGTCCCAATACTAATAAGATCATCCTCATCATCTTTTCTATGTTCATACTTTTTTACTATGTGAGCCACTAGTCTAAGATTATGTTCAATTAATTTATCTCGTGCGAATTTGTCACCTAATCTTGCTTTTTGTAAATATTCTTCCTCTTCCTCTTTTGTAAGGGGATCTGGAAATATATTATTAGAATAAGCAGCACAGAATAAATTAAAATCTTTGAAAATCCATTTTAAAAATTTAAACATATAACATACACCCATTATCAATATATGACAGTTTTTTTTAAAACATATCTTTTCTAATATATATTTTTATGTTATAATGCTAATGTAAGATAAAAGAAAGGTATGAGGATATGAAATTAGAAAAAATAAATACAAAAATAGTAGTAGCAGTAGGTGTTGCTATTATATTAATATTAACTCTTGTTTTTGTTATTTTTAATACAAATATTATTATTAAACATGATAAGAAAGATAGTAATACCAATACAAATAGTTCGTCTAATGCAGAAGTAGTTTCAGAAGAAGCAAAGAATAGGCTAAAAGATGTAAATGATTTAAATGCAGAGGAGAAGAAATATATTATTAAACAAAATTATCTAAGTTCTTTAGAGGAGTTAGAGACAACTATTTTGGATCAGATGAAAATAGATTGTATAGATGCTAAATCTTGTCCTTTTGGTATTGAAGATTATCTTGAATATACGAAAGAGCCACCTACTAAAATCAGTGGATGTAGTGGAAAACTTTCTGTTACTTTTGAAAATAACGAAGCAAATGTAGATATGTCTGGCGTAAGTTGTACTAGTGGTAATAATACAAATACGAATTATGAAGACCCAGAAGAGCCTGATTATGGTGTATATGATGGCACTGGAGCAATTCCAGATGATGTAAAAAATAGGACCAAGCTTGCTAAAGCTCTAACAGCAAATGAAAAAAATTATATTGTTGGGGAGAATATGCTAAATGATATAATTGAAGCAACAGGTGAGACTATGGATGGATTAAAGGCGTTGTGTGTTGATTCCAAAAATTGTGATTTCGATTCTGCAAGTTATAATTTGTATTCAAATGATTCAGAAAAAGGATATTTTATAAGTGGGTGTACAGGAAAGATAAATGTTGTTTATCTTCCAGGTGTAGTAGTAGTTAATAAAAATACTAAAGGTGCATTAAAAGTGGTTAAGGATACAGATACTCTTAAAGCTAATGAAATTAGATTGAGTGATGCACTTCCACGTCTAAGTTCTACAACATTACAGAATGGTAATTATGTAAAGAAAGTTAAAACAAAAGCATATACAGTGGCAACTGCATCTACCAAAGGTGCACTAAAAGTGGTAGCTGATACTAAGAAACCAACTGCTAATGAAATTAGATTTTCTAATGTAAAAAATCGTGTATATTCTTCAGAAGTAAAGATTGGAGATTATGTTGTAATAGGAGATATAGATGCTTATGTTCTTACTAATAAAAATGATAAAGATGCCATAAAAGTAGTAGCTGATTTTAGAGATTCTAAAGAAGGAGAAATAAAGTTCTCATTGGTAAGGCCACTTATAGATGAATCAGGAGTAAAAGAAGGCGATTATGTTACAGAGGGAAAATTTGTAACAGATACTTCAAAAGTAGTTTGTAAGTAAAGCTAAAAGTATTTCAAAAGAAATACTTTTTTTGTGCTATAATGGAATTGGTGATTCTATGGAAAACTTTATTATGGGAACTTATAAACAAAGTATCTTTGAATCTAATAATGGTTATGTTATTGGATTAATAAAAATAAAAGATACAGATATGGAATCAATGAAAGATTACGTAAATAAAACAATTACTTTTACGGGTTATTTTCATGAATTAAACGA
The DNA here is from genome assembly GCA_964018915.1 of uncultured Bacilli bacterium. Classification (GTDB taxonomy): domain Bacteria; phylum Bacillota_I; class Bacilli_A; order RF39; family UBA660; genus UBA5578. The sequence continues at coordinate 105,783 of CAXHRJ010000004.1, forward strand.
ACAAGAAAATTACTATTTTTTTGGTGAAGAAACCGTTCATCCAAAGTATGGGTTTCAGTTTGTAGTAAATCATTATGAGAGAGTGAAGCCAGAGGATAAGGATGGAATAGTTGAATTTTTATCCAGTGATTTATTTAAAGGTGTAGGAGAGAAATTGGCTAAATCTATTGTAAACACCTTGGGAGAAGGCGCATTAGATAAAATTTTAGATGATAAAAGCAATTTATTACTAGTTCCTAAAATGACTATGAAAAAAGCAGATAGTATTTATGATACTCTAGTGAAATATGAGGAAAGCCATAAAATGATTGTCTATTTAACAGAATTAGGCTTTTCTATGAGAGATGCCTTACTTGTTTATAATACCTATAAAGGGAATACAAAGATGATTTTAGAACACAATATTTATAGGGTAATTGATGATATTGAAGAAATTACTTTTCCTAAAGTAGATGCTATTGTAAGAAGAAAAGAATTAACTATTGATGATGATTTGCGTATTAAAGCTTGTATTTTATATGTTATGAGAGATTTAACTTATAAAAATGGAGATACCTACTTAAATTTAGAAGAAATAATAGAAGCTACTTGTCATTATGTTGGTTATGATGTAAGTAGTAACCAAGTAGAAGAATTATTATGTGAATTAAATGGTGAGATGAAAATAGAAATAGTTGAAAGTAAATATTATTTAGAAGAAATTTATGAGGCACAATATTCCATTATTGAAAGAGTAAATAGGTTATTAACAAAAGAGAAGAAGAAACATAAAGATTTTGAAAAAGAGTTATCTTTATTAGAAAAAGATAATGGAATTGAGTATAATGAGAAACAGAAAGAAGCAATAGAAAAAGCTTTAAAAAATAATATTGTAATTATTACGGGAGGACCAGGTACAGGAAAAACTACAATTATTAAAGCGATTGTAGAACTGTATAAAACACTTCACAAATATAAGGATAAGGAACTAATGGAAGTAGTATCACTTTTAGCGCCTACAGGTCGTGCTAGTAAAAGGATGGCAGAATCTACTGATTTTCCTGCTAGTACGATTCATCGCTTTTTAAAGTGGAATAGAGAGAGCAATAAGTTTTCTATTAATGAGTACAATCCTGATTTTAGTAAACTCATTATTATTGATGAAGTAAGTATGATTGATTTACCTCTTATGGATAGTTTATTAAAAGGGTTAACAGATGATATTCAATTAGTATTAGTAGGTGATTCCAATCAACTTCCAAGTGTAGGACCAGGCATGGTTTTAAAAGATTTTATTGATAGCGAATTAATTGATGTTGTTAAATTGGATGTCCTATATCGCCAAAAAGAAGATAGTTATATACCAGAACTTGCTCGTGAAATTAGAGAAGATGACTTAAACGATTTTTTAAGTACTAGAGATGATTATACGTTTTTAACTTGTTCTTCTAGTAGTATTATTTCCAATTTACCTAAAATATGTAATCAAATACTAGACCATGGTTATGATTACAAAAGGGTTCAGATAATGGCACCCATGTATGCAGGTACAAATGGTATAGATAATTTAAATAAAATATTACAAGAAGTATTTAATCCACCAAGTAAAACAAAAAATGAATTAAAAGTAGGAGATGTCATTTTTAGAGAAAATGATAAAGTATTACAACTTGTAAATGTTCCTGATGATAATGTATTTAATGGAGATATTGGTATTATTACCTCTATTCGTCATGGGAATATTACAAAGAGTGGCAAAAACGAAATTACAATTGATTTTGATGGAAATTTAGTTACTTATCAACCTAAAGATTTTATTAATATAAAACATGGCTTTATTATTAGTATTCATAAATCTCAAGGTAGTGAGTTTGATGTTGTAGTAATTCCAATAAGTAGAAGTTATCAAAGAATGCTTTATAGAAAGTTAATTTATACAGGAATTACACGTGCTAAAAAGAAACTTATTTTAATAGGAGAACCAGATTCGTTTATTTATAGTGTTAAAAATCATCAAGAGAATCTACGAAAAACAGATTTATTAGAAAATTTATTATCTCGGTGTATAAAAGTAGAGAAGTAGGACAAAATAAGAATGTATATAAGTCACCGTGACGACTTATATACGGTTATTACTTTATAGTCTAGTGAGAGGTGATATGATGCAAACTTGTTGTAAGGATATAGCACTTATTGCGCTAGGAGCAACAGCAGTTTTAGCTTATCAAAAATACAGTAAACCTGTAATGGATGAGGCTGAAAAAGTGATGAAGAATGCTCTAAAAAAAGCAGATAAAAAACTAGACAATATGATGTAAGAAAGGCCCGATAAGGGCCTTTAATTTGCTTTTTTGATTAAATTTGCTATAATACAATGCAAATGGGGGATGCTTTATGAAATTATATGGTGGATTTCAAGGAAAAAGAGTGGCTAGTAAACAAGAAAGTAGAAATTTTAAATTATCAAGAAAAACAAAAGGAAAAAGGCTTATCCAAAAGCCACTTGAAGAAAAATTTTTATATCGAACAATGCAATTACTCTCTGGAAAAGTAAAGTATTTATTTTCAAAGGTAAAAGAATTAAGTGGATATGTAGATTATGATGAAAATAAAGAGGAATGTTTAGAACAAGTATCGTTAGAGGAAGAATATTATTTTGATGATATAGATAATCCTATTTCAATAGAAAATGATAGTATTCAAGTAGCAACTATTGAGGCTAGTTCTTTTGCAGATATCGAGGATATTGTTTACTATGTAGAAGAGGGATATATAGTTTTTGTTAATTATGGGATTTTACATTTTGATGCTCGTAAAGAGTTTGATAAGAAGTTATCAATAGAATTGATGCAATTAGGTACTCATTTAACACATATTTCTCGAAGTGAAATTGTTTGTGCAGGCAGACAAGTTTCTGTTGTAGATACAATTTCAAATAAAAAAGACGGAAAAATATATGAATTAGGAACTATTATGAAAAGATAAGAGATTATCTTTTTTTTATTGTTTATGATATAATGAATAAGGTGATTTTATGTATAAAAAGTTAACCATTTTTAGTATATTGTTTATCGTGATAGATCAAGTAATTAAGTTCTTTGTTTCTAATTTTATAGAGTATCAAAGTAATATTGATTTAATACCTAATTTTTTTTATATTACGAATGTCCATAACGATGGTGCAGCTTGGAGTATGCTTAGTGGAAATGTCTTTTTTTTGGCACTTCTAGGAATAGTAGCACTAGTAATTATTTATTATTTCTTTTTAAAAGGAAAAAGATTATCAAAGCTAGAAACATTTCTATATTCTATTTTAATAGGGGGAATTGTTGGAAATTTAATTGATCGTATTTTTTTAGGATATGTGGTTGATTATATTGGTGTTATTATTATTAATTATTATTTCCCAATTTTTAATTTTGCGGATATTGGAATTGTAGTTGCTATTATTATCATGATTGTTTTAAGTATAAAGGAGGAGTATGTATGCAAGAAATCCAAGTAGAAGAAAAAGCAGATATTAGAATTGATTCATATTTAGCGCCTCTTCTTTGTATGAGTCGTAGTAAGGTAGCAAAAATGTTAAAAGAAAAATATATTTTGGTAAATGGAAAAGAAGTAAAAGCTAGTTATATGTTACAGATTGGTGATAAAATTACGATTGAAGAATATGTAGAAGAAGAGATGAGTGCAGAACCAGAGAAAATGGATTTAGATATCGTTTATGAAGATGAGGATGTAATAGTAGTCAATAAAGATAATGGTGTAGTAGTCCATCCTGCTATTGGTAATAATCATGGAACTTTAGTGAATGGGCTTTTATATCATGCTAAAAGTTTAAGTACTGTAAATGGGGAATTTAGACCAGGGATTGTACATAGAATAGATGCTTATACAACAGGACTTTTAATGATTGCTAAAAACGATAAAGCACATCAAGACCTTGCAGAACAATTAGCGAATAAAACAACAAAAAGAAAATATCAAGCTATTGTTTGGGGCGTTATTCCTAATGATACAGGTACTATTGATGCACCTATTGGAAGAGATGAAACAGATCGAAAAAAAATGGCAGTAACAGCTAAGAACAGTAAGTCAGCTGTTACTCATTTCCGTGTGCTTAAAAGATATAAGCATGCTACATTAATTGAATGTGAGTTGGAAACAGGTAGAACTCATCAGATTCGTGTGCATATGAATTATATTGGTTATCCAATTGTAAATGATCCTGTTTATGGAAAAAGAAAATTAATTGATGAAAGTGGGCAGTGTTTACATGCTAAGACAATTGGCTTTATTCATCCACGGAAAAAAGAATATATGGAATTTGATAGTATGTTACCAGATTGTTTTTTGAATATACAGAAGTATTTTGAGGAAGAATAACTTTACTAATAAGAAAAAATATAATACAATATAGGTGGTGACGAAAGTGAATATAACATTAAATAAGAATGATGAAATTGTTATGAAGTTAATCCATTATTTTATTACAGAACAAGGATATAATCCTATTATTTTGCATGGAGCAAAGGATGAAATATGGCTTGAGAATTCTGAACAAGATTATCAAATTGTCAGAATTGTCACTAATTATATTCATAACGATGAGCAGTTTGATTTTGACATTTACAGAACGCAACAGATTATGCGAAGAATTAAAAGAAAGACATTTTCTTTTAAAATGAATGCTTTAAGTATTTTTATTAATTTAGGAGAAAATGTTCATTTAGATGATACAGAAGTAGAGCATATAGATTGTATTGAATTAAAGAATATTGATGATATTAAAAATTACGATTTTGTGACTGAAGTTTTTCCAACAATTACAAAAGTTGATAAAGTGACTGAAAAAGGCTTAGAATTATTTATGAAATTAACCGAAGAAATCAATCATAAAAATCAAGAAGACGCAGAAAAAGCAGAAGATGTATTTAGTAAGAAAAGACCTATTGTAACCTATGCATTACTAATTAGTAATTTAGTATTATTTGTGGCAATGATTTTAAGTGGGGCAAATGCATTTGATATAGACCCAACTACGCTATATAATTTTGGAGGATTGGTAAATTTTTCATCTATGGATGGTTTTACAGGGTTATATAGATTAATAGCAAGTATGTTTTTACATGGAGGTATTGTACATTTTTTATTTAACATGTATGCTTTATATATTATTGGTCCGCAATTAGAAAGTTTCTTTGGAAAAGGAAAATATTTGATTATCTATTTAGGTAGTGGTGTAATTGGTGGACTTATGTCTATGTTATTTCAAGCAAACTACGTAGTTAGTGTTGGAGCTAGTGGTGCTATATTTGGGTTACTTGGCGCTTTATTATATTTTGGGTATCATTATAGAGTATATCTTGGTACAGTTATTAAATCACAAATTATCCCATTAATTATCTTTAATATTTTATTAGGATTTATGTTGCCAGGAATTAATATGGTAGCTCATTTAGGAGGTTTATTTGGAGGATATTTAGTAGCTAAACTAGTTGGCGTTAAATATAAAAGTACAACGATGGATCAAGTAAATGGAGCTATTATGACAATTATTCTAGTAGGATTCTTGGTATATATGAACTTTTTTCATTAAAAAGTGTCTAAATTTATGTCAACCAAAAGAAAAAGAAATCAATTTGATTTCTTTTTTTTATATTCCATGCTAAACTTGGGTAAAGTAAGAATAGGTGATTATATGTTTGAAATGTACAATAAAAAAGAAGAGAAAGAAACAAAAAAAGAAACTTCAAAAGAACAACAAATGCAAGAGGTAGCACAAGTTTATGGAATTTCTTTAGCAGATATTGAAGAAATTCATTTAGAAAATGGAAAAGAATATTTTAAATTTTATAATCCAGAAGATAAATCTTTGAAGATGATTGAAAATAGAAGAGATGGTAAAAACTTAAGTGAACAGTTTAAAGAAGTACAAGAAACTCTTTCTTATTCACAAGGAGATAATAGTATTGCAAATGCAAGAGCTGTTTTTGATTATCAGTTACGCTATCAAAATATTGAGCTTTCTTTACTTCCTATTCGTGATTTGAAGGACAATAGGAGCCAATATCGCTATTTATTTGATTCCTTAGATGCAGGTACTAAAAAGGCTGTTAGAGTATTACTTGAAAATATTGATTTTTTAAATTTACAATATATTAATATAGAAAATGCTATGGGAATTGATTCTAATAATAGGGTAATTAATGCTACTTATAATTATCAAACTGGTAAATGTGAACTTAAAGCTGCAGAAGTTCGTCGCTATGATGATAAAAAAATGAGTGATAGTGATGCCGATTATACATTTGATATTACCGATGAAGAGTTTGATAGCCTCGTAGAAGGGATTGATGTATCTAGTGATATCCCAACAATTCAAGAAGCGGAACAAGTTAATGGAAAAGTAGCTTCTACAATTCGTGGTAGAAGTGTTAATATGACTTTTGCGCTACAAGCTTATCAATATCCTGAAATTATTGAGCGTAGTGAAATGCCAGAATTCGATAAAAGAGTATACCATGGGATTATTAAAGCTATTCAAAGAAAAATGGCTAAAAGACGTGTTATGACAAATCAAAAGCAATATATTTTAAAACCAAATCAGAATCCAAATAGATCACAAGCAGCTTTCGTAGATGCACTTTTCTTAGCATTGTTAGCAGGATTCTTTACAGGAATGACTCTATTACTTGTATTCTCAGTATTTAGAAATATCTTTTAAAAGCTTCGAAAGAAGCTTTTTTATATGTTTGGATTTTCAATATCAGCAATATTCTCAGTATTAGATAAACTTACTACGTAAATAGCAATCAAAGCTCCTACAATAGTTAGAATAGATGCTATTATTTGGAGAATATCTCCCTTAATATCTACATCTTTTTCTTTATCTATTTGATAGAATCGATAATTGATATAAAGAAATAAAATAGCAATTAATAGAATTAATATTCTATTAAAATAGGTAAGTTTTAAACTATCTTTGTTGGTTAATATTTTTTTTCTTTTAGCTGCTCCTAATTTTTGATTATAAGTAATGATAATTGCTATTACCGTTGTAATAAGCGTAATTCCCAAACCATATAGTTGATAGTTAATGTATTTTATCTCTTCATTTTCCATAATAAAATATATGTTTTCTATTAGGAAATTACTATATATTTTAAGGCTTTTATGGTATAATCTTAGCAGGTGGGAAACTATGAAACAACAAAATACAAGAAATTTTTCTATTATTGCCCATATTGATCATGGTAAAAGTACCTTGGCTGATAGAATTTTAGAAGAAACTGGTGCAATAACAGAAAGAGAAAAACAAGAACAATTATTAGATAGTATGGATATTGAAAGAGAACGAGGTATCACTATTAAATTGAATGCAGTACAATTATCTTATAACTATAAAGGGGAAGATTATACTCTTCATTTAATTGATACTCCTGGTCATGTAGATTTTACTTATGAAGTATCTAGATCATTAGCTGCCTGCGAGGGAGCTCTTTTAGTCGTAGATGCTGCTCAAGGAATAGAAGCTCAGACTTTGGCCAATTTATATCAAGCCCTAGACAACAATTTAACAATTATTCCTGTTATTAATAAAATAGATTTACCAAATGCAGATATCGATAAAGTAAAAAGAGAATTAATGGATACGATTGGTTTTGATGAAGAAGAAATCCTTTTAGTAAGTGCGAAAACAGGTATTGGAATTAAAGAATTGATTGAAGCCATTATTGAAAGAATTCCAGCTCCAACAGGAAAAAAGGAAGAACCATTACAGGCATTAATATTTGATAGTTATTATGATTCATATAGAGGAATAGTAGCTTTATTACGTGTTGTAAATGGTAGTGTTAAAGTTGGCGATAAAATTAAAATGATGGCAACAGATGCTAGTTATGAAGTGGTAGAACTTGGAATTCATAATCCTTATGAGAAAAAAGTTAATGTTTTAGAATCTGGAGAAGTAGGATATTTATGTGCTAGTATTAAAAGTATTGAGGACGTAAAAGTTGGAGATACTATAACGTTAAAAGACAATCCAGCAAAGGAACCACTTGCTGGTTATAAACCTATGAAGCCAATGGTATTCTGCGGAATCTACCCAGTAGAATCTAGTCGTTATCCAGAGCTTAGGGAAGCATTAGAAAAATTAAAATTAAATGATGCCTCTTTGCAATTTGAACCTGAGACATCCCAAGCTTTAGGTTTTGGATTTCGTTGTGGCTTTTTAGGGCTTTTACACATGGAGATTATTGAAGAGAGAATTGAAAGAGAATTTAATATTGATTTAATTGCTACTAGTCCATCTGTAGTATATGAAGTAGAACTTACAGACCGTTCTATTATTATGGTGGATAGTCCAGCTAAAATGCCAGAACGTCAGCGTATCTCTACGATAAAAGAGCCATATATTAAAACGAATATATTTGTTCCTAGTACTTATATAGGGCCTATCATGGAGTTATGCCAAAATAAAAGAGGAAATTATATTTCTATGGAATATTTAGATACGACAAGAGTAAATATACATTATGAGTTACCATTATCTGAAATAGTTTACGATTTTTTTGATAAACTTAAATCTTATACTAAGGGCTATGCTTCCTTTGACTATGAAATGATTGGATATCAAAAATCAGATTTAGTAAAAATGGATATTTTGTTAAATGGAGAAATGGTAGATGCTTTAAGTTTAATTGTCCATAGAGATTTTGCTTATAATCGTGGTAAAGCTATTGTTGAAAGTTTACGCAAATTAATACCAAGACAACAATTTGAAATACCAATTCAAGCAGTAATTGGAACAAAGGCTATTGCTCGTTCCGATATTAAGGCAGTAAGAAAAAATGTACTTGCTAAATGTTATGGTGGAGATGTATCACGTAAAAGAAAACTATTAGAAAAGCAAAAAGAAGGAAAGAAAAGAATGAAAATGGTTGGAAGTGTAGAGGTGCCACAAGAAGCCTTTCTAGCAGTTTTAAGTATGGAGGAGGAATAGTAGAATTTATGAATTCAAAAGAAAAAGTAATTGAATATTTTTTGAACCATCCTACAGCAACGAATATAGAGATTAGTGCTGCAACAGGAGTTTCTAAGTCTTCTGTACAAAGGTATTTATCTCATCCAGATATTGGAAATATTACTATTCCAAGCTTGGATAGAACAATAGCAGAACAGATTTATTTAAATACAATGGCAGCTCGTCAAAAAGGTGGTAGAAATACATTTCGAAAGTATGCTGCTAAAAAAGATGAAAGTGGTAAGTTTGTGGGCTTAGAAAGGGAAGAAACAACGTTAGATAAAGAAGAAGTAAAAAGAGCTGACATTATTAATATTGTTCTTTGGTTTAGTAAAAATCCGTATTATACAATTGATCAGATTGCGGAATCATTAGAAGATAAATATACTTCAGATTATGTTTATAGATGTTTAAATGATTCTAGGGTGGAAGAAATTTTCAGAAATTTAATTGCTAGTTCAATTACTCAGCAATTAGATAATAATAGATATGGAATCTTAAAAAAGTTTGAAACTAGTTGGAACAGTGAACTATTTGATAGTGCAGGCTTAACGGATAGAGAAAAAGAGATTTTAGATTATCGTTTTTCTGATGAGGGTATTCGTTCTGCTGAGGCAACAGCAAGAAAGTTTGGTGTTTCTAAAACTGCAATTACAAAAACAGAGAATGCTGCTTTAAAGAAGATTCAAAGCTATCAAGAAAGTGTTGCTCAGAAATGATAAAATCAGCCTATATTCACATTCCTTTTTGTGAAAATATTTGTTCTTATTGCGACTTCTGCAAATTCTATTATGATAAAAGAATGGTTAGTTCTTATCTAATAGCTTTAGAAAAAGAGATAGATGAGTATTATTTAGAAGAAAAACTAAGTACTGTTTATATAGGAGGAGGTACACCTTCTTCTTTATCGTTAGAGGAACTACAAAAATTATTTTCTATTCTTTCTAAATTACAAAAAGAGAGTGATTGTGAATATACTATAGAGTGTAATATAGAAAACATTACAGAAGAAAAAATAAAATTATTTTTCTCTTATGGAGTAAATAGAGTTAGTATAGGAGTTCAGACATTTCAAGAAAAATATCTATCTTTTCTGAACAGAAAACATACTAAAAAAGAAGTATTTGAAAAAGTAGTAATGATAAAAAAATATATTCCTAATATTAATATAGACTTGATATATGCTATTCCAGGTGAAACATTGGAAGAATTAGAAGCGGATTTAGATAATTTTTTATCATTAGAAATTCCGCATATTTCTACTTATTCATTAATGATTGAAGAACATACCGTATTACACAATCAAGAAGTAGAACCTATACAAGAGGAATTAGATTTAGAAATGTATGAATTAATGATGAAAAAATTAAAACGATTTCATCATTATGAAATTAGCAATTTTTCTTTACCTGGATATGAATCAAAACATAACCTAACGTATTGGAATAATGAGGAATACTATGGTTTTGGAATAGGGGCTAGTGGATATGTAAGGGGTATACGTTACACTAATACGAAAAGTTTAAATCACTATATTCGTGAATTTAAAAAAATAGAGTCCTATGAAGTATCCCTAAAAGAACAAATAGAAAATGAATTTATTCTAGGTTTTAGAAAACTAGATGGTATTTCTATTTCTAGTTTTCAAGAAAAATATGGAAAAAATCTTATTATGATGAAAATAGTTCAAGATTTGATTGATAAAGGGATTTTGGAAGTAAATGGAGACTTTATAAGAATTCCTAAAGAGTATATTTATATTTCTAATGAGATTTTGCTTTCTTTTATTAATTGTCAAGAAGATTTGTGAAATCTTCTTTTTTTATTGAAGAAAGATAGTTATTATGATATCCTTTAAATATAGGAGGAATATATGAAAAGTAAAAAGAAAGCTTTAATAGGAGTATGTATATTATTGGTAGTAATCATTGCTTCTATATTCAGTTATTATTTTTTAGTAATTGATAAGAATGCGGATGAAAATTCTACTTCAAAATTAATAGTGGATCCAGCCTTATATCAAGCTTGTGATGACGATAGTTGTATTTACTTATTAGGAACTATTCATATTGGGGATTCTAGACTGCAAGGATTAACAGATAAGATATGGAATGCTTATAATGATAGTGATGCAATTGCATTTGAATTAGATATTACAGCGATTCCAGCGGATGCTGGAGAAGATTTGATCTATCTCGCAGAAGAGGATGATTTAGCAAACTATTTAACAGAAGAGCAATTTACTAAATTAGAAGAGTTTTGCGTGAAAAGATTTCTTCCCATAGATATGGTAAGAAGATTCAACTTAGCAGGAGTTTCTAGTTTGTTAGAACAATTAGCGTACCTAGAATTAGGATATCTACCTGATAATGGTGTAGATAAACAACTATTAGATAAGGCGCATGCTGATAATAAAGAGATTATTGAATTAGAAACATATGAATTTCAAATAAATTTATTATATGCCTTTAAGGATGAATATTATGTGAAACAAATTGAGGATACTTTAGATAATTATTCTTCAGCTAAGGGCGGGGTAAATTTTTTATATAATGTTTATTTGACTGGAAATGGATGGTTATTCAAAAATTTATTTGGAGATAGTGATAGTACAGATGAATTAGAAAATGAGTACAATCAAAAAATGTTAACAGATAGAAATATTGCTATGGCTGATAAAGCTGAAACTTATTTAAAAGAAAATAAAAAGGTAATGGTAGCGGTTGGTGCTGCACATGTTATTGGTAATGGAGGCCTTGTAGAGTTATTAGAAGAAAGAGGTTATAAAGTATCTTTAGTAAAATAGGAATTTTCTCCTATTTTTTTATTAATCAATTGACAAGCGTAGTCTTAACACTTATAATGATAGTAATAGGAGGATTTTATGAGAATTGAGTTATTAAATGGAAAAGATAAAGAGAATAGAATGAGGACAGTAGCAACTGCTGGAAAGTTATCTAGAACAAAGGGAAATGTTTTTGATGTTCTTGAGAGTTGTGATGATTATGAAAAAAATTTGAAACTTATTAATCGAATTATAAATATGGGACATAAGTCTATTATAGAACATGATTATTTTGTTTTTGCACTTTGTGATGTTAGTCCAATTATTGAACAAACGGTAATTGGATATCGATTAACTTCTTTTACCATAAAGTCAGGAAGAGAAGTTGATTTTAGAAGTGTTGGATATTACATACCAGAGTTTCGTAATAAAGATGGAAAAGTAAAGAAAAATAATAAAGAATTGCAACAGAAATATTGTAAGCATATGGATTTTCTATTTCAAGAATATGGAAAGTTTGTAGATGCTGGTGTTAAGGAAGAAGATGCTAGATTCGTTTTACCTTATTCCTTTAATACAAATATTGTTATGGGATTAGATGGTAGAGAATTAGAGAAGATGATTAAAGATTTCTTATATGGCAAAAAGAGTAGAATTCAAGAAGTAAAGGAATTAGGAAATTATTTATTTGATATTGTAAAAGAGTATGCACCATACTTAGTGAAAGGTATTGAAGAAACAGAAGATTATTCAGAAGATTTATTTGAAGATTACTATGTTAATAAAGATATCGTTCCATATTCAAAGGCTAGAATGGTACATTATACAGAAAATGCTGATGAAGTTATTTTAAGAAGTGTATTACAATATAGAAATCAATGTAGAGGAGAAGAACTAGATTCTCTTGAGAAAAAATTAGAAAAGAAAAATCCAGAATGGAAGAAAGATGCTTTTTCTAAATTAAAAGTATCTGCAGATCAAAGAGAATTTGAACAAGTTCAATTCGGGTTTGAAATTCCAATTTCTCTTATTATTTTAAAACATTTAACAAGGCACAGAATGCATTCTTTATTAGTACCTGATTTTGTACCAATGTGGAATTTAAGAAATTATCAAACACCTCCAAGTGTTAAAAAAGTAGATGAGAAAAGGTATCAAGAAATTCAAGAAATAAATGCCAAAATGTATGAAGAGTTTAAGGCAGAAAAAATCATGGAAGAAGATTTAATTTACTTCTACTTATGTGGACAATTTGTAAATGTTATGACTACTATGAATGGTAGAACATTGGAGTGGATTAGTCGCTTACGTTGTTGTACTAAAGCACATTGGGAAATTCGTGCCATTGCTAGAGATATGGTAAAAGATGTAAGAGAAGTAGCTCCATTATTTGGAACTTGTTTAGGTAGTACTTGTGAAGTATTTGGAACTTGTCCAGAAGGAAAAGAAAGTTGTGGGCGTGTCAATGCAAAATAAAAGAGGAAAATTAATATTAATTGAAGGAACTGATTGTTCTGGCAAAGAAACTCAGGCTAATTTGTTAATGGATGCTTTAAAGAATATGGGAATTAAAATACAAAAGGTATCATTTCCAGATTATGATTCTCCAACTGGAAAGATAGTTGGTGGTCCTTATCTTGGAAAGTCTTATATTTGTGAAGGGTGGTTTCCGGAAGGCGCTACTCATGTATCTCCTAAAGTTTCATCTTTATATTATGGGGCAGACTTTCTATATCATTTAGAAGATATGAATAAACTATTAGATAAAGGAACATGGATTTTATTAGATCGTTATTTTTATTCTACTTTCGCCCATCAAGGTGGAAAAGAAAGGAATAAACAAAAGCGTTTAGAAATGTACAAATGGTTAGAAAAATTAGAGTTTGATTTACTTGGTTTACCAGATCCAGAAATTAAAGTATTTTTACATATGCCATATGAGTGTAGTGTAAAATTACGTAAGGATAGAGCGGAAGCAGCCGATCAAAATGAAAGAAGTAGTGTTCATTTAAAAAATGCTGAACAGGCATATTTGGAACTAGCAGAATTATATAATTTTCATACAATCTCATGTGATCGTAGAAAAAAAATAAAAACGATAGAAGAAATTCATGAAGAAGTATTAGAATATGTAAAGAAAGAGATTGAAAAATAAGCAATCTCTTTCCTTTTGTTAGAAAGTTTGCTACAATAAAATTGGTGATTTTAATGGAACAGTTTTTAGAGAAATTAGAGTCTCATTTGACAGTTTTAGAAACAAGTGAGCAAAGAAAAATCATAAAGAGATTTCAAAAGGAAATAGAAGAAAAAATAAAAGATGGAATGACGGAAGAAGAGGCTATTAAATCATTAGGAACTATAGAAAGTATTGTCTCAGAAATTTATGAGGAATATCATTTAGATAAAAAGAATCTTTCTGAAAAAAATACAGTAGGAAAATCTTTTAACAATGGAATGAGAAAATGTGCTAATTTTTTATCAGATACATGTGCCGAAATTGCTTATTATGTAACGCATATTTCTAATCAAGCATTGGAGACTTTTTTTGAAGTATTGTTGAAAGTAATTGTATTAATAATTGCTATTTTATTTTTAAAAGTTCCTTTTTTATTAGTAGAAAATCTCCTTCATTTTGGACTAAAATTTCTATTTTATCCGTTTGATGTTATCTTGATAAAACTATCTAGTTTTGTAATTGCTATTATCTATCTTCTAGTATGTATTTCTTTGGCAATTATGATGTTTAAGGGATATGTTAAAAAGAATGAGAAAAGTGAAGAAGAAAGAGTGGATATAAAAGATAAAAACAAAACAGAAAAAATTAAGAGTAGTGAAACTGCAAGAAACTATGCTTATATTATGGTAAAAGTGTTTTTATATATTATTTTTATTATTCCAATGATTTGTATTACCTTAACTTTATTATTATTAACTGCGTTAGCACTTTTCTTTGTATATAAAGGTGTTAGTATGATTGGATTAGTAGTTATTTTTGTGGGGCTATTATTCTTAAGTATTATAGTAACTACGTCCATTACAGATTCTTTAGATAATAGAAGTAGAAGTCATACTTTAGGACTTATTGTAACTGTGGTTTCTCTTATTAGTGGTACTATTTTATTTGCAGATAATCTTATGGGCTTTGATTATCCTAAAGCTTTAGAAAAGAGTTCTTTTGATCCTTATAAAGAAACTACCACTATAGAGTTAACAGAAGAAAGCGTTTTTTATAATTTAAATGGTAAAATATCTTATGTATTAGATAATAGTATTCAAGATAATCAAGTTTTAATTGAGTTATCCTATTATGATGAATTATATGATGTAATTATAAAATCAGAGGGAAATAATCTTTGGCTTTATACAGTAAGAGATGAATGGGAAGTAGCTGATCTACATTATTTATATCAAAATGTTTTTAATGATTTAGCAAATAACAAAATTTATGACTATAAAAATTTATCTAATTTAGACATTGTTATTTATGTAAATGAGAATACTGAGAAATTGTTGAACACTAAAGAGTAAAGAGGGAGTTATTTCCTCTTTTTATTTGTTTGAAAAAAATATAGTTTAGTGCTATAATGTAAGAGATTGAGGTGAGATATGAAAGAATCTATCAAGATTGCTATTCACAAAGGAAAAGAATATGTAGCAACTAATATACTTTTTGTAACTTTTATTATTACTTCATTAATAAATGCGATGTTAATAAGACAGATTACTATTGGAAACTTTTGGGCAGTAAAACCTATGACAGCTGATTTAGTAGTTATTTTAGTACTTGGTTCTTTTGCTTATTTTTTTAAACCGAAGTATCGTTTTAGATATTTCTTAGGAATGTCTATATTTTTGAGTCTTATTTGTATTATCAATGCGATGTATTATAAAAATTATATTTCTTTTGCGTCCATATCTTTAATTACCACATTATCTGAATTAGGTGGATATACGGATGCTGTTTTTGAAAATATTTTGCAAATAAAAGATTTTATTTATATATGGCAGATATTTGTATTAGTATTTGTTCATTTTCAACTTCGTAAAAAGGGATATTATGAAAAAGTTGAAAAAATGGAACTACCTAAAATTCGTTTTTTAAATACTATTGTAGTAACTCTTATTTTACTTGGATTTTTTATTTCTATGTTGACAAGTACAGATATTAGTAGACTTAATAAACAGTGGAATAGGGAATATGTCGTTCAAGAGTTTGGTATTTATGTATATCAATTTAATGATTTATTAACTTATGTAAAAACAAATATTAATAGTATGTTTGGTTATGATGATGCAGCTAAAAAATTTAGAGAGTTTTATCAAGATGTTCCAGAAGAAGCAACTTCTACGAATAAATACACAGGTATTTTTAAGGATAAAAATGTTATTGTTATTCATGCTGAAAGTATTCAAAACTTTTTGATATCAGATGATAATTTAGATGGAAAACCAGCAAGCTTTAATGGAATAGAAGTAACACCAAATTTAAATCGTTTGGCGAGTGAAGGAATTTACTTTTCTAATTTCTATTCACAAGAGAGTGCTGGAACAAGTAGTGATACAGAATTTACATTTAATTCTTCCTTATTGCCTTCAACAAGTGGAACAGTATTTATGAATTATTTCAACAGAGATTATGTAACTACTCCAAAGATGTTAAAGGAATTAGGATATTATACCTTTAGTATGCATGGTAATAAAGGTAGTGCATGGAATAGAACTGTGGTTCATCCTCATTTAGGATACGACAAATTCTATTATTATAAATCAGCTTATGAAATAGATGAAGAGATTGGATTTGGGTTAAGTGATAAATCATTCTTTAGACAATCTACTGATATTATTAGTGATATTGCAAGTGAACATGATAAATGGTATGGCTTATTAATTATGCTTACCAACCATACTCCATTTAGTGATATTAATCGTTATGGAGAAGAAAATGATTGGTCATTTGATGTAACTTATAAGTATACAAAGAAAAATCCAGTGACGGGTGTAGAGGAAGAGGTAATTGCGCCTTATTTAGAAGGTAAAAAGATAGGAAATTATTTTAAGTCTGCTAGATATGCAGATGAAGCTATTGGTGAATTTATCGAAAAATTAGATGAGGCTGGCTTGCTAGAGAATACAGTTGTTATTATTTATGGTGATCATGATAATAAGCTTCGTTCTTCAGAATACAATCGCTATTATAACTATGACCCTGAAACAGATGGTATTAAAGATTGTGACAAGGAAACTTGTATAGGCGTGGAAGATATTGATTATGAAATTAACCGTAGTGTTCCACTTATTATTTGGTCAAAAGATTTAAAGGGAACAAAATATAATCAAGAAGTAACGAAAGTAATGGGAATGATAGATGTTCAACCTACTTTAGGAAATATGTTTGGTTTTTATAACAAATATGCTCTAGGTCATGATATTTTCAGTATTGAAGAAAATGTGGTGGTATTCCCATCAGGCAACTGGCTTACAGATAAAATGTATTATAATAGTGCCAAAGGTACTTTTAAACAGCTGGATTTAAAAAGTGAAATTCCATATGATTATAAGGATAAATATAATGCTTATGCAGAGCAACTTTTAGAAATATCTAATTCTATTATTACTTATGATTTAATAAAAAAAGTAGGAGAGAATCCAGATAATGAATTATTAGAAGAAAATAGTATGGGAGAAATACAATGAGAAAAAATAAAAAGATAAAATATGATAACGTTTTGTTAGTAGTGTTTATTTCCATATTTTTTCTTTTATTGATTATTACTGGTTTTATGGCAATCAAATTAATAAAAGAATTGAAAGGAAATAGGGACCCAGTAGTTGAAGTAGTTGATAGAATGGATAATTTTGATTATCAGCTTACTGGAAATAATACCAATTATTTTAAAAGCTTATATTATGATTTGAAGGATTTACTAACATCTGAAAAGAAAGATACATTTGATGAGGAATATGCAAAATTAGTATCTCAATTATTTGTAGCAGATTTCTACGATTTGAATAGTAAATTAGATAAGACAGATGTTGGTGGAGTTCAATTTGTATGGAAAGATAAAAGAGAAAGCTTTAAAGACTTTGCAACCGATAGCCAAAGTGGTATTTATTATTATGTAGAAAATAATGTATATGGTAAAAGAAATCAAGAGTTACCAACAGTAAAAAAAGTAGAGGTAGAAAGTATTGAGAAGGTTTCTTACTCTAAGGATGGATATAGTGATGGTTCTGGATATAAAGTAAAGTTAACGATTTCTTATCAAAAAGATTTAGGATATCCAAAAAGTTGTGAACTGTTACTACTACATAATCAAGATAAAATAGAAGTAATAGAAATGAAATAGGGAGCAATCCCTTTTCTTTTTGAAAAAAATATTGTATAATGATGGTTAGAATAGGAGAGGTTGTATGATTGGAGACATAGTAGGTATCGATGGAAACATCGTGATGGTAAAAATAAATATTAATATTAATGAAGTACAAAACCTTATTAATCTTTATACTTTATTAGAAGATTCGAGTAAGAAGACAGTAGGAGAAATTACAGATATTAAAGATGGTTTTGCTTATATTAATATGTTAGGTGAAATTAGGGATGGACACTTTGTTTCTGGTATTACTAAGAAACCTTCTTTTGGAGCAACTGTAAGATTAATTGCACCAGATAAAATTAATTTTATTGTTGGTGTAGAAAATTATCAAGATAACAAGGATCTTTATATTGGCAAAAGCCCTATTTATGAAAATGTAGAAGTTTGTGCAAATGTAAATTCTTTATTTAGTAATCACTTTGCTATTTTTGGTTCTACAGGAAGTGGAAAGTCATGTGGATTTTCTCGTATTATTCAAAATCTATTTGAAAAGAAAACAGCAGTTGCTTATAGAGCTAGTCTCTTTATTTTTGATGCTTATGGAGAATATCATAGTGCTTTTAAAACGATTCAAGAGAAAGCGCCAGAAGTTCGATTTAAAGCTTATACAACGAATGTTTATGATGAGGATACTCCTAAGTTAAAAATTCCATTATGGTTATTAAGTGTAGATGATTTAGCAATTCTTTTAAATGCTGATAAGCATTCACAGATACCTATTATTGAGAAAGCTATGAAGTTTGTAACAATTTTTGGTAGAGAAGAGGATGACGTTATCAAATATAAAAACGATATTATTGCTCGTGCTCTTTTAGATATACTTTTGAGTGGAAGACCAGCTTCTCAAATTCGTGACCAAATATTTTCTGTTCTTTCTACCTATAATACAAGAGATTTAAATTTAGAGAGTCCAGTATTTCAACCAGGTTATACTAGACCTTTAAAGCAATGTTTATTGATTGATGCTACTGGAAAGATTAGAGAGATGGAATTACTTACAACTTTTATTGAGTCTTTTCTAGTGGATAATGTAGAGTTATCATTACCAGATGGAAGTTTTAAATATACTTTGAAAGATTTATGTATGGCGTTTGATTTTGCTCTTATTGATGAAGGAGCTTTAAAATCTGATTCTGTATATGATATAGCAAATTCTTTAAAGGTACGTTTACATGGACTTTTAGATAGTGATTATAGTGTTTATTTTGATTGCCCAAATTTTATGACAAGGGATGAATATATTCGATCATTAATAATGACAGAGGACGGAAAGAAAGTGCAACTTATCAATTTTAATATTAACTATGTAGATGATAGATTTGCAAAAAATATTACAAAGATTTATTCAAAAATGTTATTTGATTATGCGAAGGGATTACCAAATCGTGCTTCTTTACCATTCCATATTATTTTAGAGGAAGCTCACCGTTATGTACAAAAAGATATTGATGTAGAATTGCTTGGATATAATATATTTGACCGTATTACGAAAGAAGGTCGTAAATATGGAGTATTACTTGGACTTATTTCACAAAGACCATCAGAGATGTCTGAAACAGCATTATCTCAGTGTAGTAACTTCTTTATCTTTAAGATGATGCATCCATTAGATGTTAAATATATCCACGATATGGTACCAGATATCACAGAAGAAATTATTAAGAAGATGAAATCTTTACAACCTGGAAATTGTATGGCATTTGGTTCAGCTTTTAAATTACCAACTTTAATTCAATTAGAGATGCCTAATCCAGCCCCTTCTAGTAGTAGCTGTGATATTAGTAGTATTTGGTTTGTTGATAGGAAACAGGGAGATTAGCTAAACTAATCTTCTTTTTTACTATAAAAAATGATATACTAGTAATGTTGGAGGTAATTGTATGGTAGAAACAATAGTCAATACCGTTTTAAATATATTTAGTGGTTTAGAGGTAATTCCTTTTGGTAAGGAACTTTTAGTGTTTATTATATCATTAATGCCAATTTTAGAATTAAGAGGTGGTTTAATAGCAGCTGCCTTATTAGATGTAAATCCAATAGTTAGTTATATTGTTAGTATTATTGGAAACATTCTTCCTGTACCATTTATTCTATGGTTTATTAATTCAATTTTAAATTGGATGAGAAATAGTAGCCATTTTTCCAAAATTGCTAATTGGTTAGATGAGAAGGTAAATAAACATAAATCACAGATAGAAAAGTATGGATTTTGGGGACTAGTTTTATTTGTTGGGATTCCTCTTCCAGGAACAGGTGCATGGACAGGATGCTTAATTGCTGCTGTACTTAACATGAATAAGAAAAAAGCCTTTTTAGCTGCGATGATAGGAATTTTGATGGCAAGTATTATTATGATGATTTTATCTTTTGGACTATTAAAATCAGTGATAGGATAGTATGAATAATTTAGATAAGATTAAAGGAATTGGACCAAAGTCTATACAATTATTAAATCGATTAAATATTAATACATTAGAAGATATGGTTAGTTTTTATCCATATCGTTTTGATGTATTAGAGAAAAGTAACTTGAGTATTTGTCACCAAGATGACAAAGTAATTTTAGATGGAATGATAGAAAGTAATCCATTAGTTTATTTTTTTAGTAAAAAAATGAATAAAATGAGTTTCAAATTAGATACAGGAAATAATTTATTGAGTGTTGCTATATTTAATAGAGCTTTTTTTAAATCTCATTTGCAAATAGGTACTAAGGTAACTATCATTGGAAAATATGATCAAAAACATAGTACAGTGGTAGCAAGTGAGATTCGCTTGGGATTACTTCCTCCTATTCCTGTTATTGAGCCTATCTATCATACTGTCAATGGTATTAGTAGTACCCAATTACATAAATGGATATTATCAGGATTAGAAAGCTTGGAAGAGGTAAAAGAATATGTTCCTAGTTATTTATGTGAAAGATATAAGTTATTAGATAAAAAAAGCAGTATTTTAGAGGTACATAAACCTAGAAACAAAGGAACTTTAAATCAAGCATTAAATTATTTAAAATACGAAGAGCTATTTCTGTTTATGATGAAAATGAATTGTCTAAAAAAAGCACGAAGTAATGAAAAAGGTATTTCTAGAAATATAGAAGCAAGTGTATTAGAGGAATTTATAGAAAAACTACCATTTTCACTAACGGAAGATCAATTAAAATGTGTATCTATTATCAGAGATGAAATGAATAGTAATATGGTTATGAAGAGATTAATACAAGGCGATGTTGGAAGTGGTAAGACAATAGTTGCTGTAATAGCTCTTTATATGAATTTTAAAAGTGGTTATCAGGGAGCCTTTATGGCTCCAACGGAAATACTAGCTATTCAGCATTATCAGAATTTAATGAATCTTTATAAAAATACATCTATTAAGGTGGAATTGTTGACTGGAAAGATGAAAGCAAAAGAACGCAGAGATGTTTTAAGCAGATTAGCTAGCAAAGAGATTGATATTGTAGTGGGGACTCATAGTTTATTTAGTGATGATGTTATTTATGATTCTTTAGGTCTTGTTATAACAGATGAGCAACATCGTTTTGGCGTAGCTCAAAGGACGAAATTAAAAGAAAAGGGAAGTTTTGCTGATGTATTATATTTAAGTGCGACACCAATTCCTAGAACATATGCGATTACTTTATATGGGGATATGGATGTATCAAGTATTCATACAAAACCAAGTGGTCGAAAAGAAGTAATTACAGAATTGTATAAAGAGGAAGAAATTAAGACTGTATTAGATAAAGTTCAAAAAGAAATACGAGCAGGTCATCAAGTTTATGTAATTGCTTCTCAAATTGAAGAATCAGAAGAAGATACTTTAGAGAATGTTACAAAATTAAAGGAAAAATTTGAGAAAGCTTTAGGTAAAATTTCTAAAGTAGGTATGCTCCATGGGAAGATGAAAGCAGAAGAAAAAGATGCTGTGATGTCATCTTTTCAAAAAAATGAAATTCAAATATTGATTAGTACAACGGTAATAGAAGTAGGTATAGATGTTTCAAATGCAACTATGATTGTAATATTTGATAGTTATCGCTTTGGGTTGTCTCAGTTGCATCAATTACGTGGTCGAGTAGGAAGAGGAGATAGTCAAAGTTATTGTATTCTAATCAGTGATAGAGAAGTAGAACGATTAAAAGTAATGACTACTACTAGTGATGGATTTAAAATCAGTGAAGAAGATTTTAGATTGCGTGGAAGTGGAGATTTATTTGGAACAAGACAAAGTGGGGATATGAATTTTGGTCTTGCCGATATTAAAAGGGATTATACTATTCTTTTACGTGCAAAAGAAGATAGTTTAGAAGTATTAAATAGTAAAGAGTATCAAGAAGGGAAATATTTCCTACTGCGAGAATTGATTGAAAAATCAGTAGATTTAGATTAATGCTGTAAAGTGTCGACAAAAGCGTCAGGAAATATATTGACTTATTTCCCAAAATAACTTATACTTATAATGGCATGTTACTCCATGCCAGTGCTCTTACGGTTTAAGTGTGAGAGCGCACAACCAAAACCCCCTGAAGGAGCCTTATGGCTCCATTTTTTTATGTATAAAGAATTAGTAAAATAAGCAATAGAATATTAACTAAAAAATATATAAAATGTATTGATTTATGAAAAAACAGTTTGACAAACCTAATAATTCTGTTATAATATGGTGCATTTAAGGGAGATAATAAAAATGAAAAAATATAGTTTAAAGAGAAATTTAGTAGCACTTACTTTAGCATCAGCTTTTATCTTTAATTTAACTGGATGTACAACTAGTAATCATTCTAATAGCAATTCTGATTATGAAAATGAAACTGTAGAAGAGATGGAAGAAGAAATTGTAGATGAATTTAATAAAGAAATAGAAGTGCCAGTAGAAACTATGATTCCAGAAAAAAGATATGATGCAAGTGAATTATTTGTTTTAGATAGCCAATCTAGTTCTGTTATTGATGCAGTTAATCTTACTAGTAGATTCCATTTTTTAGTAAAAACAGGAGAAAAAAATTATGTGGATGAGTTTTCTGAAGATGTCTATGATGTATATATAGATATCTATAATGAAGGTGCAGATGTTACTATTGGAGAAAATAGATGGGGACTATATATTGGTCCTGGAAAAACTTCCTATGAATTAATTAGTTATGCAGTTACAGATGGTGTTAATCCTTTATCTTCTTTTGAACGTTTTTTAGCAGAGAATGGTTTGGAAACTTTTATTAGTAAAGATGGAACCTATTCTTTAGAAGATGTTACAAATGTTAAAGATGCTGTAAAAAGTAATGAGAAAGCAAAAGAATATCAATATAAATAATATTTTTAAGAGAGGCTCCTCTCTTTTTTGTTTTAATAATGAAATAGTGCAAAAATATAGTATAAATCTCTTTTGTTGTCTTGAAATTTCATTGCTTTTTTGGTAGAATAATGGACAATTTAGGGGAAAGAGGGAGTTTTGGATGAAAAAGATGTTTAAAAGAGCAACGTTAGGATTACTTATATGTACAGTAGCTACTCAATTATGTACATATTCTAGTAACTCAAGTAATAATAAGGCTTATAAAATTTCAGCAACTACATTTACAGATGAGAAAGAGTTTTCTGCATTAGAAACATTAGCAAGTTCTAATAGAAACTATGTTTATTTATCAGATGTTCCTTATATTTCTGAGCAATCAGGAGTAGGTTGGGGAACTATTACACTAGATTCTAATTTGGATGCTAATGCCAATAATGGCTTAATTGCTTTAAATGTAGATGGCAAAAAGAAATTATTTTTAAAAGGAATTAGTGCGCATGCCACTAGTACTTTAGTGTATGACATTTCAGGGCTTAATTATGATTACTTTTCTACTTATTATGGTGTAGATGCATCTAGGGGAACGAATGGTGATGGAGTAAAATTTTCTATTTATACTTCTGTAGATGGAAAGTCATGGAATTTAGAGACTCCAACTCAACTTTCTGTAAAAAAGGGTGATAGTGAAGCTGAATATGCGAAAATTAATATTCAAGGGAAAAATTATATTAAGCTATATTGTAATAAAAATAAAAATGATACAGCCGATCATTGTGCTTATGGAAATGCTAAACTTTATAAAGATGGCTATGAAGAAACAGAAGAAGAGCAAGCTTATGACTTTATAAAGACATTAGAAGAGTACGATGCTATCTTACAGAACGCTTCTTATAATGAGATATTAACTACGAAAGAACAGGTTCTCTTACAAAGAAAATTTGTAAGTAATTTTGGATATGATATGTTACAAGCTATTGCTCATTTAGATAGTGATAAAAAAGAGACAATTGAATGGCTTATGACAGATTTAGATGCTTTAAGATATTATGTGACAGGTGGTAATCCAACAGGTAGTTATATTAACTCTATTAATGTTTTAACAGATTTATACAAAGCGCATAAATCAGATTTGAATGATGCTACTAGAACTCTTTATACCTCATTAGGAGATTTATATAAAAGAATGATGATTTCTTTATCCCTTACTCATTCTACTAATGTATGTTTATGGGTTGGTGGTAATCAATGTTCTGATGCAGTAACAAGGTATGAAATCTATAAAAGAATGCATAAGAATAATTTATTAACTAATAAAGTATTTGAAACATTAAATATAGAAGAAATGCGTTGGGTAATGAACAACAATATTGATGACGAAGAGATCGAATGGTTAAATAATCATGTTAGAAAAACAAATAATAGTTGGGATCCATATACTTATATAGCATATAAGGATGGATATAATTATAGTTCTGCACAGTATTATGATTTAGAAAATTATGAAAAGTGGGATCAAAAATATCAATTATCAGAATATAATATTACTTATCAAATGGGTAAACCAAAATTATGGATAGTGTTTGAACAAGGTGCTGTTTGTGGCGGTATATCTAAGACAGGTTCAAATATTAATGGGGCTTTTGGTAATCCGTCAGCTGTTATCGGTCAACCTGGTCATGCTGCTTATTTGCAATATTCTGAGACTATAGATGGCAAGGGAAAATGGACTATTTATAATGATATAAGTGGATGGACTGCGTCTGAAAAAAGTGAACGTCTTCTTGCAGGATGGGGATCAAATAGTTGGGACTCTTATTATCAAGTTAGTTATGTTCCTTATGCTCAAGAAGCCTTGAATGATATTAAAAATTATAATAAAGCAAAAGAGATTATGGCGCTTGCTGATTTATATCCAAATGATGTAGAAAAATTAGAAGAGATTTATAGGCAAGCTTTAAATTATCAACCTATTAATATGGATGCTTGGTATGGATTAATTACAGCTTATCAAAGAAATAATACAAAAACGGCAAAAGATTATATGGATTTGGCTCAAGAATTAGCAGACAATATGTACTACTTCCCATTACCAATGTTTGATTTAATGAATTTGATAAAAGGAAATTTAGAAGGTACTATTTACGCTGCTACATTTGCTAATTATCAACGTACTTCTTTAGTAAAAGGAACTCAATTAAATGATTCTAATTCTCCAATTTTGCAACCAGAGGTAACAAGGACAATGGCAAATTATTTACTTGGTCATAATGATTTTACAGTAGCAACTTTCTCTTTTGATGGTACGAATGCTAAAAAAATTGTGTTAGGTTCTAAATATCAAGGAAATAATGTCCGTTGGGATTATAGTTTAGATGGTGGAAAAACATGGAAGGAGACTAGTGAAAGTTTTGTATTGCTATCTGATGAAGAAATTGAAAGTATCACAATAGAAAATGATATTAAAATTCATATGGTAGGCGTAGATTATAGTCCTAAAAATATTTATACAATTGATATTACAAAAGGCACTCTTCCTATTTTTGATAACAAAATAACTTTATATGCTAATGACAAAGAAAATCGTGTAGTAGGTGTAGATTTTACAATGGAATGGCGTATGAATCAAAATGAGGAATGGACATCTTATGCGAAGTCTTCTCCAAATTTATCAGGAGATACTTCTGTACAAGTAAGAGTAGGTGCAACAGGAACTAATCTTCCAAGTGATTATAAAGTTTATACATTTACACAAGATCCAGAAACAGAGCCTACTAGAAAATATGTTTATACTTCTCGTTTAAGTATCTCTGGTGTTTCTAGTGAAGCAATATCAAATAGTCAGAGGGGAGATGCTATTTATGCGATTGATGGTAATTATAATACTAGATGGCATTCTTCATGGGATGGAACTGACACAGATAAATGGATTATTATTAAACTAGATAGGCCAATTACTTTGTCAGCGCTTGAATATATACCAGCTGATGGTGGTAATGGTAGAATATTAGAAGCAAAAATTTATGGAAGCTTGGATGGCGAAAACTTTGATACAGAAATTGGTCATGCAATTTGGGATAATAATATGGATACCAAAAATTATGAATTTGAAGATAAACCTCAAGTTCAATATATTAAGATAGTAGGTATTAATACAACGAGTGTTAGTAGCAAATCATTTATAGCAGCTCGTATGTTTAATATTTATGAAGATGCTACTAGAATACCAGAACCAACAGCAAGTATAGCTTATAGTACTTTAACTCCAACAAATGGAGAAGTAGTAGCTAGACTAGTTAATTTTAGTGTTCCTAATATTAAGATTATTGGTTCTGATACTTATACATTTACAGAAAATGGAAGTCATACTTTTAGATTTATTGATACTGATACCAATTTAGAAGGAACTGCTACAGCTACTGTAAACTGGATTGATAGGGAAGCACCAACAGCTACTATTAAATATAGTACAACCAATCCAACTAGTAATGTAGTTATTGCTACTTTAATACCAAGTGAGGATGTAACAGTATTAAATAATGGATTTGCTGAAGATTTAGGCGTAGGTGAAGAATCTAATTCAAATACGAATCCATTTACCTATACTTTTATGGAAAACGGTTCCTTTACATTTAAGTTTAAGGATAGGGCTGGAAATATTGGAACAGCTACAGCCACTGTAGATTGGATTGATAATGCACCAATTCATGCTCTTCTTACTTATGATATCAATGAATTGACAAATAAAGATGTAACAGTGACTATTGAATTTGATAAAGAGAATGTTACTATCTTAAATAACTATGGAAAAAATACATATACATTTGTTGATAATGATTCCTTCATGTTCTATTATAAGGATGATGCAGGAAATGTTGGTACAAAACTGGCTTATGTTAATTGGATTGATAAAGTGGCGCCTAATGCAAAGATTACTTATACAATAACTGATCCTACAGAGGGACCAGTCACAGCGGTAATTTCAAGTAATGAAGTTATTAAGATTACCAATAATGGTGGTCAAGCTACTTATACATTTACAGAAAACGGTAGGTTTGAATTTACTTATGAAGATGCTTTAGGAAATAAAGGAAAAGTGGGAGCTCAGGTAGATTGGATTTTAACAGATGAGGCTAATGTTTTAGAGACAAAAGTAAATACAAATTATGTCAACTATTCCTTAGTAGATGTAACAGTTAGTATACCAGAAGGTAAAATTGAAGAAGAAGTAACATTAAAAAAGAGCAACTTTTCTTTACCAAATTCTTTAAAACAAAAGTTTAATTCTAATAGCGAATATTTTGAATTATATTTAGAAAATAATACAAAAGAAAAAATTAGTTTACCTTCTACAGAAGTGAAAATAGCTTTTGATTTAAACCCATCTAAGAAATTTTTAGGAATTTATGAAGTTTTAGATGATGGCTCATTAAATGCTTTAGATTATCAATTAAAAGGAAATAAAGTAGAAGTAAAAACAGAAGATTTAGGAAGATATATAGTTTCTTATGAAGCTAAAAAGGTTGTAAAAAAAGACAACACTACCATAGAAGAAGTTAAAGAATCTAATATGATAGTTTGGGTGATTGTTGGTGGTGTTTTGTTAGCGATGTCTTCTGGGGCAGGAACTATTTTCATGAAGAAAAGAAAAAAATAAAATTAGAATGATATTTATTATCATTCTTTTTTATGAATAATTGTATTTCCTTATTTCGTTTGTTATAATAATGATATAGTAGAAAGAGGACTAAACGTGAAGAATATAACAAGATTAAATCCGTCTAAAATAACAGAAACTGGTTATTATTTTGATATTGATAATGGTACAATGTTTAAACTTAGTGATGAGGAAATTCAAGCAGCTAGAAATTATTATCATTTGCCATCGATTGCATCAAAAAGAATAATAGAAAAAAGAAGGACTACTGCTTCGAGAAAATATAAAGTATCAAACTATCAAAAATATAATGATAGTAAGCATAGATGTAGAAACCACAATGCTTTTCCTAAAGAACAGGTAAGAACTATTTTGATAGGAACAGCACTATTCTTGGTTACTGCTTCGACTGTATTTTTAGTTTCTAATACCAATAGTAATGCAAATTTTGGAGAAAATGGAGTTTCTTATGCAAATGAATCTATTATAGAAAATTCTTCTGAGCTTTTAAATTATCAAGTGCCAATTACAGAATATATGGAAGAATTAGAACAAGAAAGTGTCCATCAAAATGTAGAAATAGCTTCTAATGATAAAGTAATTGAAGTATCTACTGTAGTAGATGAAAATGCTGAAAGAAAAATATGGGTACAAAAATATTGTGATATTTATCAAGTAGATTTTGATGTTACTTATAATAGATTATTAGAGCTTACTGCTAATTTCACTAGTGAAGATTATTTAAATGGTTATATATCAGGAGTTACCTGTAAAGGGGAAGAGGTCTATGCAAATAGCGAAGAAGAACTAATTTTGTATTATGTTCGTTGCGTAAAACAGTTACCTAGTAAATTCGGAATATCTTCTAGTGAGTTATATGTCAATAATGGGTATCAATCATCTACAGATTATGCAACTATTATTGGATATTACAATAATTTATTAGGAGCAGATCCACTTTTGAGTTATGCGATTACCCAAGCTGAGACAAGTTGGAATAGTGATTTGTTTTTAAATTCTAATAATCCAGCTGGTTTAAGAATTGATGGACATTGGTGGGAGTTTAGTACAAAAGAAGAAGGCTTTATTGAACTAGCATTAGAAATCTTGAAGTATAATAAAAAAGGTGCTTATACGATAGAAGAAATAGGCAACATTCATTCCAAAAAAGAGTTAGGGAATGAAAATTGGATTCCCAATGTAACAACAATTTATGCTATGATTTCTGAAGATAGTGAATTGTTAGAAGTTTTACAGGGAAATTCAGAAATTGAGTTTACTAAATAAATAAGAGGTGAAAAATATGAAAATACCATTAAGATTTCAAGTTACTGAATTTGATTGTGGTACAGTTTCTCTTTTAAATGCTTTTAGTTTTTTATTTGAAAGAGAAGATATACCAGCAGAATTGGTACGAGCAATTCATAATTATACATTAGATTGTTATGATGAAAATGGAAATTTAGGTCAAGGTGGAACCAGTAGGGAAGCTGTTCAATTACTCTCTTGCTGGATTACAAATTTTGCAAAACAGAAAGATTTAGGTGTTATCTGTATTCATTATGAAAAAGAAGAAGTAACGAACGAACGAATAGAGGCGTGTATCAAAGAAAATGGAGTTGTATTTTTGCGCTGTTTTCAAGATTGTGAACATTATGTAATTTTAACGAATATAAAAGATGATAAAGCGTATTTATGGGATTCCTATTATCTAGAAGAGGATTATTATCAAAATGATAAAGATATAACAATTATTTTTGATCAACCATTCTCTTATAATCGTATCGTTACATTAGATAGACTAATGAAGGAGACAAAGGAAGATTTTGCACTTGGGCCAATTGAAGGAAGAGAAATGGTAGTAATTAATAGAACTTAATACTTTTAAGTTCTTTTCTTTATACTGTCTATTGTAAAAAATAAGAATTTTCGATATAATTTTAATAGTATATAAAAGAATAGTAGGAGTTGGACGATATGAAAGTGCTTCTAATCGAAAAAGAAAAAATAAGTAAGTATGAGCTTCCCTCTCAAATAGAGGATTCTTTCATTATCAATTATAAACCAATAGGTGGTAGAGATTGTGTAGTGACACTTGAAGCTAAAAATGGCTCTTGGTATTTAAAGAGCAACGGATCTGTTAATATTATGAATTCCTCTATGTTAGTGAATGAAGTAGCACTAGTAGAATATGGAAGTAATATTTTAAAGTTTTTAGGTACCAATGATTTTATTACTCTTTATGCAATGCCAACCATAGAAAGAGAAACTTATAAATTAGATTTTGGAAATTTAAATGTAATTTCTATTGGAAACAATCCAAACTGTAATATTTGTTATCGTAATAATACTATTGGTCAATCTCATACAGAATTAAAAAAGACAAATGAAGAGTGGTATATTTATCCTAATCAAGATTTTCAATTTAAAACATTTGTTAATAATAAACTAGTAGTAAATGTTCAAAAATTATTAATTGGGGATGTAATATTTATTAATGGATTAAAACTTATTTGGATGAGAACTTTCATTCAAATTAACAATCCTAACAAACAAGTAACGGTTGCAGGACTAAAAGCATATGCTGAGATGCAAGCTACTAAAAATACAGAATATACTCCAGTAGATGAAAATGATATGGATACAGACTTATATAATGAAGATGAGTATTTTTATCATATTCCACGAATTAGAGAAATGGTAGAGGAAGAACAAATTGTTATTGATGCTCCGCCAGGTGCTCCACAAGATGATGAATTACCATTCTTATTAACGATTGGTTCTACCATTACAATGGGAGCTTCTTCTTTAATGATGGGATATAACGTCGCCTATGGACTTTCTACTGGTACAAGAACGTTTTGGGCAGTTCTTCCTCAAATTATTATGTGTTTTGCAATGGTTATTGGTAGTTTAATCATTCCTAAAATGACTGCAAAATATAGAAAAAAGCAAAAAAAAGAAAAAGAAGAAAAAAGACAGCGATTATATAGAGAATATTTAGCGCAAAAAGAACAGGAAATTAGTTTAGCGAATAAAAAAGTAGCTCAAATTATGAAAGACAATAGTATACCTGCTAAAAATTGTTCTATGATGTTAAATACTTCTAACAGAAATTTTTGGAGTAGGGAAATATCAGACGATGATTTCTTGAAATTACGTTTGGGAGTTGGAAGCATTGTTTCTCCAATTCGTGTAATGGCTCCTACAGAACATTTTACATTAGATGAAGATAATTTATTAGAATTGGTATATAAAATAACTGATAATTATAAAAAAATAAATGATGTACCAATTGATATTTCATTAGTAGAAGAAAAAGTTGCTTCTTTAATTTGTGAATGTGCCTATAAGGATCAATATGTAGATAGTTTGATTCTTCAGTTAGTAGCACTTCATAGTGCAGCGGATTTAAAAATCGTTATTTTTACAGACGAAGAAAAAGCAAATCGTTGGGAATATATGAAGCAGATGCCTCATTGTTGGAGTGAAGATAAAAGTGTAAGATTTTTTGCTACTAATTTGGAAGAAATGAAATCGGTATCAAACTATTTAGAAGAAGAATTAAAAAGAAGAAAAGAACAATTATCAGAGAAAAAGGCAACTTCTAGTAAAGAAGGAGAAGAAAAAGCAGATACAAAAGATATCTATAAAAACTTTGATTCGTATTTTTTAATTATTAACGATAATTATAAATTAGGTAAAAATATTCAATTTATTAATGGATTGTTAAAAATAAAAGAAAATTTTGGATTCTCTTATTTAGTTGTGGAAAGTTCAATGCGCAATCTTCCAACAAACTGTAATGTTTTTATTGAAGTAGGAGAAAAAGAAGGCGCCATTTTAAAGAAAAATATTAATGCTAGTGCACAAGTTCATTTTACAAATGAATATGAGATTAATTTAAATATGAGAGAGATTGCTAATGTATTAGCCAATGTTCCAACTATGACAAAAGAAGGTTTATCAGTACTTCCTAACTCTTTATCTTTTATGGAGATGTATGGGGTATCTAAAGTTGAACAATTTAATATTTTAAATCGTTGGAAAATGAATAGCCCCGTTTCTACGTTAGCGGCTCCTATTGGTGTCTATGCAAATGGGGAACAGTTTAAATTAAATTTACACGAAAAGTTTCATGGACCTCATGGATTAATTGCAGGGTCAACAGGTAGTGGTAAATCAGAATTTATTATTACTTATATTTTATCTATGTGTGTAAATTATCACCCATATGAAGTACAATTTGTATTAATTGATTATAAAGGTGGAGGATTAGCAGGAGCTTTTGAAAATAAAGAAACTGGTGTTAGGATTCCACATTTAGCAGGTACTATTACTAACCTTGATACGAGTGAAATGAATCGTACTTTAGTGTCTATTGAATCTGAATTAAAAAGGCGTCAACGAGTATTTAATGAAACAAAAGATGCTTTAGGGGAAAGTACAATTGATATCTATAAGTATCAAAGATTATATCGTGAAGGTATGGTAAAGGAACCTATGGCCCATTTATTTATTATAAGTGATGAGTTTGCTGAATTAAAAAGTCAACAACCAGAATTTATGCAACAGTTAATTAGTACAGCACGTATAGGACGTTCTTTAGGGGTGCATTTGATTTTAGCAACGCAAAAACCTAGTGGTGTTGTTAATGATCAAATTTGGAGTAACTCTAAATTTAAAGTATGTTTGAAAGTTCAAGATAAGTCTGATTCTATGGAGATGTTAAAACGTCCAGAAGCTGCTAGTATTAAAGAAACTGGAAGATTCTATTTACAAGTAGGATATGATGATTTCTTTGATAAGGGTCAATCTGGTTGGGCAGGAGCGAAGTATGTTCCATCTGATAGAGTTATTAAAAAAATAGACGATTCTATTGATTTCGTTGATAATACTGGAGATATTATCAAAACTATTAAGGAGTTGACTAAAGCAGATAATTCTAAAGATTATGGGGATCAACTTACTAATATTGTTAAGTATATTTATACTGTTGGTGAGCGTGAAAAAATTGTAACCAATAAGCTTTGGTTAGATGCTATTCCAGGAGAAATCTATATTAATGATTTAAAAGAGAAATATGCTTATGAAACCAAGCCATATAAAATTAATCCTATTATTGGAGAATATGATAAGCCAGCATCTCAAGAACAAAAATTATTAACACTAGATTTATCTAATAATGGTAATACTATTATTATTGGACAAAGTGGAAGTGGTAAAGAAAATTTAATTACAACTTTACTTTGGTCATCTATTATGAATCATACCCCAGAAGAAGTAAATTTCTATATTATTGATTGTGGTACAGAAGCTTTAAAAGTATTTCGAAATATTCCTCATGTTGGGGAAGTTTCAACTGCTGAGGATTATGATTTGTCTATTGGTATTTTTCAAATGTTAGATGAGGAAATCGAAAGACGTAAAGATTTAATGGTAGATTATGCAGGTAATTATAATGAGTATATAGAAAATAGTGGAGAGAAATTGCCACTTATTGTAACTATCATTAATAATTATGAAATTTTCTTAGAAAACTATGGAAAGATTGCAGATAATTTAATTCCAATGTATCGAGATGGGGCACGTTATGGTGTAGTGTTCATAGTTTCTGAATTATCCCCATCTACAGTAAAATCAAAGATGCTTCAAAGTTTTCATAATAAACTATGTTTACAACTTCAAAATGAGGCAGATTATCGCACTTCTTTAGGTGCACCAAAAGGATTATTCCCAGCTAAAATCTTTGGTAGAGGTATTGTATTTACAGAAGATTATGCTTTTGAATTCCAAACTGCATATTTTACAGAAAGAAAAAATATTAATAATACAGTAAGAGAAGCTGCCAAGACGCTTAACGAGGCTTACACTGTGAGAGCTCGTAAAATACCTGTTATACCTGATAAAGTATTTGTGGATATACTGTATGATAAGGTGGACGGTTTAAGCAATATTCCTATTGGATATAGTACGCTTACCAAAGAACCATTCTTTTATGATTTTGGAATTAACCCATTTACAGTGGTATTAACAAATGCAATGAATGATGATCGGATGGGATTTACATATGCGTTAATTAAATTATTCCAAAAAGTAGAAAATACTACTGTTAAAGTAATTGATTTTGTAGATGCATATGAACAAAATATTTTTGGAGTTGAAAGTTTTAAAAATAATTTTGATCAAGTAATTATTAATATGAATAATGAGGTATTACAAAATAGAAATAGTGAAGTTACTACAATTTATGTTATGCTAGGTGTAGGTGGAATGAGAAATTGTTTAAGCCCAGCAGGGAAACAAGTAGTAAGTAATCTATTTAGCAATATGTCAACAGTTACAAATGCTAAATTTATTCTTGTAGATGTGCTTGTATCGTTTAAAAACATTCAGGTAGAGCCATGGTATCAATCAATGGTAGATAATTCTTATGGAATATGGCTTGATAATGATGCTGCAAATCAACTTGTTATTAATATACCAACAATTACTATGGAAGAGAGAAAGATGAATTTTCCATATATCGCTTTTTCTGTAAGCAAAGGAAGGCATACCGTTATTAAGCATGTCATTGATGAAGAAGAGGTGAATAAGGATGAAAAATAAAGTTTTGGTAGAATTATATGTTCCATCTATTGATGAAGTTTATAATTTATATTTACCAGTAAACAGGAAAATTGGGAATATTATTGTCTTATTAAATAAATCTTTATTTGAACTTACAAGTGGTTCTTTTATTGGTACTGATGTAACTATGCTATATAACAGGTTGACTGGAGAAAGATATTCTATTAATTC
The DNA here is from genome assembly GCA_964018915.1 of uncultured Bacilli bacterium. GTDB lineage: Bacteria > Bacillota_I > Bacilli_A > RF39 > UBA660 > UBA5578. The sequence continues at coordinate 140,699 of CAXHRJ010000004.1, forward strand.
TATCCTTAGAGAAACCAATATTAGAAATGGAACAAGCTTAGTTTTATTATAAGAGAGTTTTTTCTCTCTTTTTTTGATTTTATGGTATACTTAAAATAGGTGATAGTGTGAAATACTTAAATATAAATAAAAAACTTTTTACAAATTTGAAAGGGAAACTGAAAGTTATGAAGGAAAACAAAATAAAAAAAATAGTCTCTTTTTCTTTAGCGTTAATTTTATTAAGCTCAGGCTGTGCTCAAAACCAGGATAAAGTTACTTCAACTCCTGATAGTACAAATGATACAGAAATTCATTATACAGAGAAGGATAATACTAGTCAAAATGCACCTACACCTAAGCCAGAAATAAAGTCAGATTTGTCAGATGAGGAATTACGTTTGCTTGAGCAAGTTCCTTTTACGAATGAACAAGATTGTTTAAACTTTGTTTCTTACATTCAAAATGTTTCAGTAGATTATGAAAATTCTGAATATTTTCAAATAGATCAAGCTTTCAATAGATATCAAAATATGAAAGAATATGAAACAGTAAGTTCTAATTTTATTAAAGATGGACATCTTAACGAATTAGCATTAAAAGAACAAATTCTTAAAAATAACAAAGAATATTTTGCTGATAAAAAGAGTGGAAAATATAGTGAATTAGATAGTTCTACTTTTGATAAAGTATTTGTAGCGCTTGTAGATACTATTAACTATAATTTGCAATATGGTGTGAATATAGATGTTGCTCAGTTAGATGATAATTTAACTAATTTAAAAATTTTTAAAATGATATCTCCTGGAAGTGGAATGGTTACTGATGATGCAATATTGGCTGTAAATTTAGAAGTAATAGCAACACGACAATTAGAATATCCAAATGTTGACTACTTGAGAATGACAGTAATTCATGAAGGAAACCATTTAGTACAAGCTAGTAGTGTAAAAGAAAGAGAAATGGAAGGATATTCTAAAAATGTTGGAATTGCTTATTCTTGGGATGATTTAGCAGTTAATCCACTTCTTTATACATGGTATTCAGAATCATCAGCTGAATATTTAAAGAATTATCAATATGGCGAAGGGGCAGAAACTTCTACTTATGAAAATCAAGTGAAAGCATTAGAAGCTTTAACTTTCACTACTCTTTTAAGAGAAGACGTAGATGAAACTACATTAGCTAAAATTTCTTTACAACCAGATTTAAATCAATTATTTACTATTTTTAATTGTCAAACAAATCAAGATAAAATAGAAGTTTTGAATATGATGTATGCTTTGGAAATTTGTCTAAATCAACCAACTGAATTTACAAAGTTTTATAAAGAGAAAGCGGGAAAAGCATTAGATTTATATAATTATCAGGATAGTTTAAAGTCTTCGATTGCTCAAACTTTAACAAAAAAATTTTATGAGAATTTAGTAACAAGCTCTATGCAAAATGATAGGTCATTGAAAGAAATTTTTTCTTTGATTGCAACGTTTGAATTGGAAATGAGTAGATTCACAAAATACTCTAATGATTACTATATGAATGCTAACGAATCTTTTTTAGTAATGTATAAAGGTATTCAAAATGAATATTTTTCTATTTTATCTAGCTCTCTAAATATGAGTGTAGAGGATTTGAATGATTTATATAGTACATATTATCATGATGGAATATCACGAACAAATCAAGCTAGTTTGAATACAGAGACAGGGAATTTTATCAATCGTCTATTACAAAGTAGAGATGATAATAGGAAATATGCCATAAATGAAATTGCTGTGTCAAAAACAAAATAAAAGAAAAGTATTGAAATGTTAATAAAAGTATGCTATCCTTTTAGTATAAGGTAGAGTATTATATAGTTGGGTGAGTACATGCAAGAAACAGAAAAATGGAATGGAATATCTACAGAAGGCATTGATAAATTAATGTCAGATATATTGGAATACGCTGATAAAAGTAATAGGATATTGAATCAAATATCAGACTTAGTTAGTGAAACTGCAAACTATTTTTCGTGCGAAAGTGGAGATAAATTCCGTGACCAATTTAGTATGCTAAGTATGGGAAATGCTACTATTAATAAGAATATCTTGAGCTATGATGAAGATTTGATGTCTGTAAAGCAAAATTATCAAGGACGTGCAGAAGCTGGAATTGAAATTTTAAATGGAGGACAAAATAATATCGGTAGCAGAGTTTAGGAGGGAAAAGGAATGAACAATTTAGGAATTGATTCTTTATCAATTGGTATATCAGCAAGTGGTATGTCTGAGTATAAAGAAGCATTAAAAGCAGAATTGCTTGTAGCAACAAAGACAAAGCTAGAAGAAGAACGTAATAATATTATGAATATTATTAATACAGGATGGCAAGGAGTTGCACGTAATAGATTTGATGATCAATTAAAGAAAATGTGCGATGAAATTGGAAATGATTTAGAAGCAGAATATAAAGATTTAGAAGCAAGATTAGATGAATTAGAAGCATTCTATTTCAATCAAGATAAAAGTCTTCTAGAGGATAGATAGGAGGATTAAATATGGCAAATTGGGAAGCAACAACACAAACATCATCTTTTGATGCATCATTAGCAGCACATACTGCTATAGATACTCGTAGCTCTACACGTTCAGCATCTAGTGCAAGTGGCGGATACAATCCAGGTGGTTTCTTAGGATGGGGCAGAAGCGAGTTTAGTATTGTAGGTATTGATGCTAATAAAGTTCCAGAAATGAGAGAACAAATTAGAAGTTCTGTTCAATCTATTCAATCTCATTTGGATGGAATTGAAGCGCAAACTAATTCTACTAATGCATTTAGAAGTGAAGAGATAAAAGTAGCTGTAGAAAAATATGTTGAATCTGTAAAAGAATACAGCAAAGCTCTTATTAGTGATTTACTTGCTTTTAGTGATAAATTGCAAGAAGTTAGAGAGGCTTGGGAGAAAAGTACTCAAAGCTTTGCTTCAGATAGTGTTAATTCAAGCGCAACTGGAATGAGCGATGCTACTACATATTATACTGAAACAAAATAAAGTAGGTAGTGTATGTCTAGTTTAAGTTCTTTATATAGAGATTTACGCCGTTATCAGGATTTACTTTCTGATATACAACGTTTTTCTATGACGGTTAGTCAAGCTGCTGAAGCATTAGAACCAGCAGTTAGTAAAATTAGTTCTTGTTTTGAAATAGATGATGTTACTGCTGATGTAGGACTGATATCTAATTGTAGAGAAAGATTAACTAATCATACAAATTATATAATCAAAGTGGCAGTTCCGTCTATTGAGGGGAAAATCTCACAGATTAGAAGAGAAATAGAAGAACTTGAAAAAGAGGAAGAGGAAAAGCTGATGGCGACAATTCAAAAAGATTAGTGACGAACTAATCTTTCTTTGGTAGGAGTTGATATTGTGACAGATATATATGTAGATACAGAAAAAATGAGGAATTGTGGAAATGAAATTTTGGGCTTGGTAGAGGAATTTAAAACGACAATAGAAGTTATGTTTACTAGAATAGAAAATATGCCAATTAATACGAAAGAATGGGTAGGAGAGTCCTCTGTATTATTTGCTAATTTAGCTAGTAAAGATAAAATACAATACTTTAATTATGCTACATCCCTTTACAAATATGGTAAATATTTAATCGATTGTGCGGATTATTATGAAAAGATATTAAATACTGTAAGGAGAGATTAATATGGCTAAGTTATTGTTTAAAGAAAGCCCATTTACAAATGTAGTTATTCGGAGTTTAGATAATGGCTTGGAGTATCTAAACGATGCAAATAGACAAGTCTATTCTATTAGTGTTCCACATGATTTTCGGGAAAGTGATAATTTAAAAAAATGTTTAATAGATGTTCAAAATATAAAAAAAGAACTCACTGATTTAAAAAACTGGGGAACAGATAGTTATAAAAAAATGAGTAATGCTCTCCAAAATATGAATAGTGTAGCGTCTCTTTTACCGAAATCTCAATTGCAAACTAGAAATAGGGTAGTAAGATAAAACAGATTTTGTTTTATCTTTTTTGTATGCTTGCAATTTTGTCAAAATTTGGGTATAATTCTAATATAGGATAGTGATAATATGAATACAGAAAAATATTTGCCAATAGGTACTATATGTGCCATTAAAAATTATCAGAAAAAAGTTATGATTGTAGGTGTTTTTTCTGTTGAATATAGCGGAAAAGTGAAAATGTATGATTATAGGGGATGCGATTATCCAGAAGGATTTCTTTTAAATAATAAAATCCATTCTTTTAATCATTCTGATATAGAAAACATTATATATATGGGATATAAAGATGAGTTTTATGATTCCTTTAATAAAAATATAACAAGACAAAATACAGAAGTAGATAGTCAAAAGTTTGAGAAGAAAGCCTTTTCTTCAAATATCCAATTTGATGAGAATGGTGTTGTTATTTATAATCCTATAGAGACAGTATCTTACAAGAGTTCTGTAGCAATGCCTACTCCAGAGATAGTGGAAAGAAAAGATGTTAGTAATCCGTTTGTTCCTACACAAAATATGAGTCAGGAAACAGTACAGGAAGATTCAAAAGAATGGTCAATATTTAAAAGCATTCAGTTTGACGAAAATGGAGTGGTTATTAGCGCAGAAGAATATGCTCCAGAAGAAATTCAAAATAAAGAATAAAGAATGAAAAGAGGACATATATGAATTTAAAATTTTTACCAATAGGAACAGTTTGTTTAGTTGAAAATGTTAATAAAAAGCAGATGATTATTGGTTATTCTAAAAGTGGTTACGATTATGTAGCTGTTAGTTATCCAATGGGATTTGAGTCTGATAATAAATTATCGTACTTTAATCATAGTCAAGTTTATGAACTATATTCTTTAGGATATAAAAATGAAGAAAGTCGTATTTTTAATGGTACATTAGTAAGTGCCCCAACGGGATCCCAAGAGGAAGAGGAAGAAACTAGTAGTTCTATGAACGAAGTGAAAATTGAAAAGATAGAAGAACCAGTCACTTCTGATTCTGTAGAAGAAATTCCTACCATTACAACTGCACTTCAATTTGATGAGAATGGTGTAGTAGTATCAGATGGAAATGAAGAACTTTCAATCCCAATAATTCAAGAAAATGAGAATGAAGCAGTAATTACTAGTGGTACAGATTCTGAAGTAACTAGTTTAAGGTTTGATGAGAATGGAATTGTTATTTCTGATGGAATAGAGAGTGTAGTAAAAAACGAGGAACCAATTCCTTCAATTGATGATAACAAGGTGGCAACTTATACTATGGAAGAGTCAATTAGGAAAGAGGAAACAAATTTAAAATTTGATGAAAATGGAGTAGTTATTTCGGATGGAACTGAGGTAGCTGATGCTTCTACAGAAACAGTAAATTTTAATGAAAATTCAGCTGAGATGAAAGAAGAACTATCTTTTGTAAATAATGATGCTACTATCGATGTTTCAGATGTAGTAAAACAAATAGAGAAGACAATAACAGAAGTAGAAACTTCTGAAGGCGAGGAAGCAGGAGGAATGGTTGAACCTCCAAAAAAGGAAAAGAGAGGGTTGTTTCATTTTGGAAGAAAATAGTTTGTATAAAACTATTTTTTTAAAATCTAATATGATATAATAATTATGGTGATAATATGGTAGGTAAAAAGAAAATATTATTTTTTATAGTAACAACACTTTTGTTAGGGACAATAACATTTCTAGTAATTAGAAATACAGAAAAAAAACAAATAGAGCAAGAAATGGGGCAGGAATCTAATGATCCAGAGGTAACAGAAGCGGTAGTAGAAGAAATCAATTATGAAAAGTACTTAGAACTACGTTCTAAGGCTCATGATTCTGAAACGTATGCTATTTTAATCTGGAATAGTGATGAAGAAGTGAGTAGAAACTTTTTAGAGGAAGTAAAGGGAGCTTTTCAAAATCGCACCTCAATTGTTTATACAATTGATACTAAAGGTTTAAGTAAAGAAGATTATTCTGGAGTAATTGATGATGTAACAACTGTTATGAAATATAAAAAACCAGAATTAACAGTACCAACTTTAATTGTTATGGCGAAAGGAGATATCCTTTATACAAGAGTTGGTTTTATGTATAAAGAAGAATTAAGGGATCATTTAAATGCAAAAAGTGTAGAATAGAGGAAGTATGAATACAGAGATTATAAAAGAAATAACACAAGAATTACAAGTAAAACAATATCAAGTAGAAGCAGTATTAAAATTATTAGAGGATGGGAATACCATCCCTTTTATTGCTAGATATCGAAAAGAAGCGACAGGTGCTTTAGATGAAGAGCAAATTAAATCAATTGAGGAAGTTTATAGCTATCAAGTAAATCTTTTAAAGAGAAAAGAGGATGTTATTCGTCTTATTGATGAAAAAGGATTACTTACAGATGAATTAAAAGAAGAAATCATGAAAGCTTCTAAATTAGTAGAAGTGGAAGATTTATATAGACCATTTAAGGAAAAGAAAAAAACAAAGGCAACAGAAGCTATTAAAAATGGTTTGGAAGGATTATCAAAAGAGATTATGGCATTTCCAACTACTGGAAACATTGAAGGACTTGCTAAAAAGTATTTAAATGAAAATGTCAAAAGTATTGAAGATGCTGTGCAAGGTGCAAAATACATTATTGCTGAAAATATTTCAGATAATGCGAAATATAGAAAAGCGATTAGGGATAATACTTATAATTATGGAATTATTAAAAGTAAGTTAAAGAAGAATGCAAAAGATGAAAATAAAACTTATGATATGTACTATGAATATGAGGAAAAGGTTAAGTATATTAAGCCACATAGAATTCTTGCCCTTAATAGGGGAGAAAATGAGGGAGTACTTAGTGTTTCTATTGATTATGAAAAGGAAAGAGTACTTGGATATTTAGAAAAAAGACTTATCAAAAATGATAAATCTTTTGTAGTGGATATTGTAAAAGAGGCAATAGAAGATTCTTATAAGCGACTAATTGCTCCTTCTATAGAAAGAGAAATTAGAAGTGATTTAACAGTTATTGGAGAAGAAGCTGCTATTGCTAACTTTGGTAAGAATTTAGAGGCATTGTTGCTTACTCCACCAATGAAGGAAAGAGTTGTTCTGGCATTTGATCCTGGATATGTAAATGGATGTAAATTAGCAGTTATTGATAAAACTGGAAAATATTTAGATTCTACTGTTATCAAACCATTTATTAAGAGTAATAATCAAGATAAGTTGATTGATCAATCTAAAATTATTGTAAAGGCTATGATTGATAAATATAAGGTAGATATTATTGCTATTGGCAATGGTACAGCATCTCGTGAAAGTGAGAAGTTTGTAGTAGATATGATTAAAGAATATAAGTTTAATTGTAAGTATGTAATTGTATCAGAGGCAGGGGCATCTATCTATAGTGCTTCTAAAATAGCGATTGAGGAATTCCCAGATTTAGCTGTTGAAAAGCGTAGCGCAGTAAGTATTGGAAGAAGATTGCAAGATCCTTTAGCAGAACTTGTAAAAATTCCACCAGATGGAATTGGTGTAGGCCTTTATCAACATGATGTATCACAGAAAAAGTTAGCTGATAATTTAGATTTTGTTGTTAGTAAAACCGTTAACAGTGTAGGGGTCAATATTAATACAGCATCTCCATCTTTATTGAAATATGTATCTGGTATTACTAAGAAAAATATTGATAAAATTATTGATTATAGAAATTCTAAAGGGAGAATTAATTCTAGAAAAGAAATAGAGAAATTATTAAGCGATAAGGTTTATGAACAAGCAGTTGGATTTTTGCGTATCACAGAAGGTGAAAATATTTTAGATTCGACTGGAATTCATCCAGAAAGTTATGATATTGTTTTAAATTTATTGAAGATTTTAGATATGAACTTATCTGATATTGGTACTTCTAAATTAATAGAAAAATTAGATTCTATTGATTTAGGGGAATATAAGTCTAAATTGAATACAGATATTTATACTTTAGAAGATGTTGTAAATTCTTTAAAGAAACCAAATAGAGATCCACGCGATGAGATGCCACAACCTCTTTTAAAGAGTAATATATTAGAGCTTGAAGATTTAAAAGTAGGGATGAAGCTTCAAGGAACTGTAAGAAATGTAGTAGACTTTGGTGCCTTCATAGATATTGGCTTACATGAAGATGGATTAGTACATATCTCTAAAATAACAGATCACTATATTAAGCATCCATCAGAAGTTTTAAGTGTGGGGGATATTGTAGATTGTTATGTAGATGAAATTTTATTAGATAAAAAGAAAGTTGCGCTTTCTTTAATAGAACGATAAAAAAAGAAGTTGCCCCCTGAGCAACTTCCATAAAAGAATAAAAAGGGGTTGGCTAGTGTGATACTAGCTTCCAATTCGCCTAAATCGAATTGGTACTGTATATACTAATCTAAAAAAACTAATTTGTCAATGATTTTGGAGAAAAAATGTGATTATTTAATGAAAAACAAAAAAGAAGTTGCCCCCTGAGCAACTTCCATAAAAGAATAAAAAGGGGTTGGCTAGTGTGATACTAGCTTCCAATT
>CAXHRJ010000004.1:149339-266203 GCA_964018915.1 uncultured Bacilli bacterium
CGCCTAAATCGAATTGGTACTGTATATACTAATCTAAAAAACTTAATTTGTCAAGTATTTTTATATAATATAAACAAGAATATTGTGATATAATAAATTTAGAAAGGACTGATGATGTATGAGAAAAAGTGCATTATTAATAATTTTAACTTTTGTATTAATATTAACAGGTTGTGGTAAAAAGAAAATGGTAACTTGTTCCATGAGCAAAGAATTTGAGGTTGGATATAAACTAGAAGCAAAAGTAAGTGGAGAGTTAAAGGATGGAAATGTGGAAGGTGCTAAACTAAAAATGACAATGACTTTTGACGATGAGAAGTTAGCCCAATCTTCTTATGAAAACTTACAAAAAGAATATATGGATGAAACAGATAAAGTAGACATTAATATTAAAGGGAAAGTAATTACTATAACAGAAGATATGGAACAAATAGAAGCAGTTGCTAAACAAGATTTTATTGATGTTTATCAAGAAGATGGATATACATGTGAGTAGTTTTTGCTACTCCTTTTTTATTTTTTGGCACTAACTTGTTGACAGTGCCAGAATGAAGTGGTATACTTAATTCAGCACGTTGAAAAGAAGAGTGCTAAGAGGTGATGAAATTGCTTTTAACAGAAAGACAAATAGAGTTACTTAAGATTATAGTAGAAAATTATATTCAAACGGCAAGACCAGTTGGCTCCAAATCCATTTGTGATTTAATGAATTGTTCTAGTGCAACGATAAGATCAGAAATGAGCCAACTAGAAGAGTATGGGCTTTTAGAAAAAGAACATATCTCTAGTGGACGTATTCCTAGTGAAAAGGGATATCGTTATTATGTTGATCATATTATGAAGCCAAAAGAGTTATCTGGTGATGATATGCTAAAGCTTCAAACAATCGTAAATAATAAGTCTTTAGTACTTAGTGATGTTATTACACAGAGTATGGAAATTGTATCACAGTTAACAAATTATACTGCAATTGTTCTTGGAAGTTCTTCTAAAGATAATCTTATTAGTAAAGTGGAAGTAATCCCAATTGATGATAATAAATTAGTGGCGATTGTAGTTACAGATAAAGGTCATGTAGAACATAAGAATATCTATTTAGAGGGCAGAGTATCTTCTAAAGATATTGGAAAAACAGTAGAACTAATTAATAAATTAATAGTGGGAACTCCAATTGATAGTGTTAGTAGTTTCTTAGAGTTCCAAGTAAAGCCAGTTATCGCTTCTTATGTAGAACAACATGAGATATTATATAATGCCTTCTATCAAGCGTTTAGTGATTTTACCAATCCAGAAAGTGTTCATATGGCTGGTAGGAGAAATATTTTGATGCAACCAGAATTTGATAATGCAGATAGAATTAGAGAGATTATTAACAAGTTTGAAGATAAAGAAATTGTTAATGCCATTAAAGAAGAAGAAAATGGTATTAATGTTTATATTGGTAGCGAAAATCATTTTGATGATGATGTTACTATTGTTAAAACCAAATATGTAGTCGATGGTGAAGAGGGAACTATTGCTTTAATAGGACCAAAGAGAATGGAATATGATAGAGTAATTACTCTTTTAGATTTTATTAAGGAAAATATCGAGAAGGAGGAATCATGAGCAAACAAGTAAAAGAAGAAAAAGTATGTTGTTCAGAATGTGCTTGCGAAAAGGAAGAAGAAAATGTAGAACATACTTGTTGTGGCGGGCATTGTGATTGTGAAGAAGGAAATCAGGAATGTGCTTGTGAACAACAATCAGAAAGAGATAATAAGTTAAATGATGCTTACAATAAAATAAGTGAGTTAGAGGATAAACTTATTCGTCAAAATGCAGATATGGTAAATTACAGAAAGAGAAAAGAAGAAGAAGTAAATAAAATGTTAAAGTTCTGTAATGAAGATATTGTGAAAGATATTTTACCAATTCTTGACAATTTTGAAAGAGCAATGGCACAAGAAAAAGATTTAACAGAAAGTGAAACAAAATTCTTGGATGGATTTAAAATGATTTATAGCCATTTACAAAATGTTATGGAGAAATATGATGTTAAAATGATTGATGGATATAATAAACCATTTGATCCAGTTTATCATAATGCTATATTAGTAGAAAAAAGAGAAGGTGTAGAACCAGGTATGGTTCTAGAAGTTCTTCAAAAAGGATATTTATTAAAAGACAAAGTAATTCGTACAGCAATGGTACGAGTTAGTGAATAATGAAAGGATTGATATTATGAGTAAAATTATAGGTATTGACTTAGGTACAACAAATAGTTGTGTCAGTGTATATGAAGGTGGAGAAGCAAAAGTTATCGTAAATGCTGAAGGAGAAAGAACTACTCCTTCTGTAGTAGCTTTTAAAGATGGTGACATTAATGTTGGTGGAACAGCAAAAAGACAATCTGTTGTAAATCCAGATACAGTAAGTTCTGTTAAAAGATTAATGGGAACTAGCAAGAAAGTAAAAGCAAATGGAAAAGAATATACTCCAGAAGAAATCAGTGCAATGATTTTAGGAGATTTAAAGAAAACTGCAGAAGCTTATCTAGGAGAAACTGTATCAAGAGCAGTTATTACAGTTCCAGCATATTTTAATGATGCACAAAGACAAGCTACTAAAAATGCTGGTAAGATTGCAGGGCTAGAAGTAGAAAGAATTATCAATGAGCCAACAGCAGCAGCTTTAGCGTATGGTCTTGATAAGCAAGATGAAACACAAACTGTATTAGTTTACGATTTAGGTGGAGGTACATTTGACGTATCTATCCTAGAACTTGGTGATGGTGTGTTTGAAGTTAAATCTACTAGTGGAAATAATAAATTAGGTGGAGATGACTTTGACGAAAGAATTATTGAATACATTGTAAAGGATATCAAAAAGCAACATGATATTGATTTATCAGATGATAAAATGGCTATGCAACGTGTTAAGGATGAAGCTGAAAAAGCGAAGAAGACATTATCTAGTGCAACTAATGCAACAATTAGTTTACCATTTATTGCTCAAGGTGTAAGTTATGAAACAACATTATCAAGAGCTAAATTTGAAGAATTAGTAGATGATTTAGTAGAATCTACATTAGAGCCAGTTAGAAAAGCTATGAAAGATGCTAAGTTAAAAGCTAGTGATATTGATAAAGTATTATTAGTAGGTGGTTCTACTCGTATTCCAAAAGTTCAAGAGATTGTTAAGAAAGAACTTGGTAAAGAACCATCTAAGGGAGTTAACCCAGATGAAGTTGTTGCTATGGGAGCTGCTATTCAAGGTGGTGTATTAGTAGGAGAAGTAAACGATATCGTTTTACTTGATGTTACACCATTATCACTTGGACTTGAAACATTAGGAGGAGTATGTACTGTATTAATTCCAAGAAATACAACTATTCCAACTAGTAAGTCACAAGTATTCTCAACTGCTGCAGATAATCAACCAGCTGTAGATATTCATATCTTACAAGGTGAAAGATCAATGGCAGCCGATAACAAAACATTAGGAAGATTCCAATTATCTAATATTCCACCAGCACCTCGTGGGGTACCACAAATTGAAGTTACATTCGATATTGATGCTAACGGAATTGTTAATGTTCGTGCAAAAGATTTAGGAACTAACAAAGAACAATCTATTACGATTACAGCATCTACAAATTTATCAGATGATGAAATTGATAAGATGGTAAAAGAGGCAGAGGCTAATAAAGCAGCAGATGAAAAGCGTAAAGAAGAAGCGGATGTTAGAAATGATGCAGAACAAATGATTTTTGCAACAGAAAAGGCAATTAAAGATCTAGGAGATAAAGTAGATAAGAAAGAAAAAGAAAAAGCAGAAGAACAAATCAAAGATTTAAAAGAGGCTTTAGAAAAAGATGACATTGATGAAATTAAATCAAAACAAGAAAAATTAAATGAAACAGCTATGGCTCTTGCAACTAAGGTATATGAACAAGCAGCTAAAGATAGAGAAGCAAATAGCGATTCTTCTGATGAAGATGATTCTGATTCTAAAAAAAGTTCAAATGATGATGTAATGGATGCAGAGTTTGAAGAAAAATAGTAGTGAAGTTCTAGGTTACTAGAACTTTCTCGCTATATATAGAAAGGATAATTATGGCACTACAAAAAAGAGAAGATGTAAAAGAAATAGATAAGTGGGATTTAACCCCAATGTATTCTTCTTATGAGGATTGGGAAAAGGATATTGAAAAGGTAAATGAAAGTGTAAAAGCAGTATTAGCATTCAAAGGAAGAATTATGGAAAATAGTTCTACTTTATATGATTTTTATCTAGCATATGATAAGATGAATCGCTTAACAGATTTAGTTTATTTATACGCTAGATTATTGTGTGATGGTGATACTACAAATAGTGAGTATCAAAAAATGAAATCTAGGGTAGAGAAGATGATGGAAGATATTTCTAGTGAATTATCTTTCGTTAGTTCAGAAATGTTAGAAGTAGATTATGATACAGTTTTAAGATATATTAAAGAAAACTCTAAATTAGAAGAATATGCATTTGATTTGGAAAAAATGTTTAGATATAAAGATCATACTCTATCTGAAAAAGAAGAAGAAATCATTACAAAAGCAACTAATGCCTTTGGTACAGGAGATGAAGTATTCTATAACTTTGATAATGCTGATATCAATTTAGGGAAAATTATTAATGAAAATGGTGAAGAGGAAGAAGTTACTAACAGTAATTATACGAAACTTATGAATAGTAAGGATAGACGAGTTCGTAAGGATGCTTTTGAGCACATGTATCATTACTTTGAGAGTTTTAAGAATACAATATCAGCTGCTTATAAGGGACAGATTAAAGAGGATTTCTTTGTAAGTGATATTAGAAAATATCCAAATCCATTAGAGATGAGTTTATATCGTGATTCTATTGATGTGTCTGTTTATAAGAATTTAATAAATACTGTTCATTCTAATATGAATATTATGTATGAATATATGGAATTAAGAAAGAAAGCATTAGGTTTAGATGATATGCATATGTATGATGTTTACGTAGATATTGTAGATGCAGCTCCAATAGATATTCCATTTGAGGAAGGAAAGAAAATTTTATTTGAATCGTTAAAGCCATTAGGAGATACTTATTTATCAGATTTACAAAAAGCATTTGATGAAAGATGGATAGATAAATATCCAAATGTAGGAAAAAAATCAGGTGCTTATAGCTGGGGATGTTATGATACTTATCCATATCTATTACTTAATTACAATGGAACAGTGGATTCTGTTAGTACAATGGGGCATGAATTAGGTCACTCTATGCATTCGTATTATTCTAATAAGTATCAAAATTCTATGAATGCAAATTATCCAATCTTTTTAGCTGAAATAGCATCTACGGTAAATGAAGTACTAATTAACGATTATCTATATAAGAATGCTAAAACAAAAGAAGAGAAGATTCTATATTTAACAGAATTTTTAGATAAGGTAAGAACTACTATTTATCGTCAAACGATGTTTGCAGAATTTGAAATGATTATGCACGATAAATATGAGCAAAATATTCCAATAACAGAAGAGGAATTAAGTTCTACTTATTACAATTTGAATAAGCTATATTATGGGGATAATATAGTAAGTGATGATTTAATTCGCTATGAATGGTTACGTATTCCTCATTTCTATACACCATTTTATGTGTATAAGTATGCAACAGGTTTATCTTCAGCGATTGCTCTTGCAAGTGATATTTTAGCAGGAAAAGAGGGTTCTCAAGAGGCATATCTAGAATTTTTAAGAAGTGGATGTAGTGACTATCCATTAAACATCTTAAAGAAGGCTGGTGTTGATATGACTACTCCAGAGCCAATTGAAAAGGCAATAGAGATGTTTGAAAGTAAATTAAAGGAATTAAAAGAATTAATCTAAAGTAGGTGGTTTTATGAATAAAAGAGATTATTATGAAGTCTTAGGAGTAAGTAAAGATGCATCTGATAAAGAAATAAAAAGTGCATTTAGAAAACTTGCTAAGCAATATCATCCAGATGTCAATAAAGAGCCTGATGCAGCAGATAAGTTTAAAGAAGCTCAGGAGGCTTATGCTGTATTGAGTGATGAAACGAAGAGAAAACAATATGATCAATATGGCCATGCTGCTTTTGATCAAATGAATGGTGGCGGAGGATATGATTTCTCTGACTTCGATTTTGGTGATATTTTTAGTGAAATATTTGGAGGCGGTTTTGGCTTTGGTGGCGGAGGAAGATCTTCTGGTCCACGTAAGCAAAAAGGTCCCGATAAAATTATGCGTGTAAATTTAACCTTTGAAGAGGCTGTATTTGGAACAAAGAAAACAATCAATGTTGATATATCAGAGGAATGTCCAAGCTGTGATGGAAAAGGTGGATTAGGAGAAAAGACTTGCTCTAAATGTCATGGTAGTGGAACAGTTACAGCGGAGCAAAGAACAATGTTTGGATCTTTTATGACAAGAACGACCTGTCCAAATTGTAATGGGCAAGGAGTATCTTATGAATCTAGTTGTTCTAAATGTCGTGGTACTGGTAAAATTTCTGTTAACAAGGATATAGAAGTAAAAATTCCAGCAGGTGTAGATACTGGTAATCAATTGCGTTTAGCAGGAAAAGGTGATTCTGGAAGAAATGGTGGACCAAATGGAGATTTATATTTAGAATTTCGCGTAAAAGATCATGAATTATATGTACGTGATGATAATGATATTTATTTAGAACTTCCTATTACGATTACGGAAGCAGTACTTGGATGTAAGAAAGAAATTCCAACTTTATCTGGAAATGTGAAATTAACAATTCCAGCAGGGAGTGCAACTGGAGATAAACATCGTTTA
This sequence comes from uncultured Bacilli bacterium, assembly GCA_964018915.1. Classification (GTDB taxonomy): domain Bacteria; phylum Bacillota_I; class Bacilli_A; order RF39; family UBA660; genus UBA5578. The sequence goes on from CAXHRJ010000004.1 coordinate 156,168, forward strand.
AAAGGAAAAGGAATAGAAGACTTACATTCTGGTAATAAAGGAAACATGTATGTAGTTTTAAATATAGTAGTTCCATCAAAATTGAGCCGTGATCAGAAAAAGTTATTTGAATCTTTGAGTGAAACGAATTTAGAGAGTGGAGATAAATTTAAGAAATTAAGAGATTATATCAAGAAAAATGATTAATCTCTTTTTCTTGATAAAAAATAAGCAGTATGATAGAATGAAATAGGAAGGATAATGATATATGAAACGTTGTAAAAATTGTGGTGCTACGATTCATGAAGAAGATACTTTTTGTAGAACGTGTGCAACACCAGTAGAAGATATGCACTTTACGGATAATGATAATGTAGCGACAAATGATTTTATAATGCCTTCTTCTACACCAAAACCACAAACTACAAAAATTGTATATAAAAAAGAAGGTCAATCTTTTTCAGAAATGCTAAAGGACAAAATAGGATTATCAGATACAGAGCCTAAGGATAATAAACAATACGTAGAACGTGATGGAAATGATCGTGCAAAAGCTACGTTATTCAATTTTTTAGGATTGGCTATACTTGTCATTGGTTTAATTATTCTATTTGTGTTTATAAAAACTGTAATTTTTTAATAAAGAAATTAAAAAATCATTAAAAAATAAAGGAAAAAATAAAAAAAAGAAAGAAAAATCTTGCTTTTATAATTTGGATATGATATTCTTAGATTGTAAGCAAGATAGCTTATAGAAATAGGGAGGTAAGTCTATGACAAAATCAGATTTAGTTAACTACATGGCTGAAGAAACTGGGTTAACAAAAGCAGACGCTACTCGTGCATTAGATGCAATGATTAGTGGTGTTATGAGTGGATTAAAAAGTGAAGGAAAGGTATCTTTAACAGGATTTGCAACATTCTCTGCAAAGAAAAAACCAGCTAAAAAAGGACGTAATCCAAGAACTGGTGACGTTGTAAATATTCCTGCAAGAGTTGCTGTAACAATTAAAGCCGGATCAAAATTGAAAGATGCATTAAATTAATATTTAATGCTTTTTTTAATTTTTTAATAAAAAGAATATATCTTTCTTTTTTTTTATGCTATAATGATTATATAATACTAAGACTACGAGGTGAAAGTAGATGACAGAGCAAGAAAAACAAGAATTTTTAAAGAAACAGACTTTGTTTACTATGAGTGATGTAATAAAAGCATCCAATGGAGCGATTTTATTAAAACCAGAAGCAATGAATAGAATTGCTTCTGAGTATCAAGTTACATTAGCAAAAGGAAAAATATATACTTTGCGTGAAGCGCGAGATTTAATTTTAAATGAGGAGATAAAAAGAAGAGAGAAACCATTAGAAAGTATTGATGAAGAAGTGAAACAAGAACTTTCAGATGCCTCTTTAAAAGTTGTTTCATACTTTAGAATTCTACCAGCATCAAAGAAAAACAATACACTATTTATTGCAAAAGAACTAAATAGAATTTTTCCTAGAACAAAACCAAGCGACGTAATAGTAGGAATTAAGGCGGCTGAAGCGCAAGGTTTAATCGCTAATATGGATGAAGTAATAAAAGAATATCATAATCAATTAGGGCTTAGAGCTCTTGCGGTTAATATAGAGAAATTCCAAATGAATATTAAAGATGAGACGGAATTAGTAAATAAAGTATCTGGGTTTATTTTTAATAACTATCAGCATGGATATTCTTATGGCCAATTGAATTTTACATTGCAAAAATCTTCACTTTCTAGTGAAATTAAAGAAAAAGTTCAGAATCGCTTCTATGAATTGTTGATGCCAGAATTGACGGCAAGATATCAAGCTACGAAATATAGAGGAACTCTTTTAGCAAAAGATATTTTAGCTCACTATGGCGATTTTGATATGAATAGAATTTTTGCAATATTAGATGTTTCAACAAAAGGTTTAAGTATAGATAATGTTCGTTTTGAAGCTTATCGTATAGAAGATGAACCATTTATAAAAGATGTTTTAATAAATGGTAGTAAGAATAGATTATCAGCAGAAGAAATTGCTAATCAATTAAAAGAAGTTGGATCAGAATATCCAATGGACTTTATTATTCGCACTATTCGTACTATGCAAGGAATGCGTTTAGTTCTTCCATATAACGGAATTATTAACGCATTGAATAATCCTCAGAAACAAGCACAAGCAGATACAGAAGATTTGCACCCCGTTGTTTATAATAGATTTGAGTTATCACCAGAAGGTGAATTTGTGGAAACTGGATTACAACCTGTTGAAACTGAGAAATCACTTCAGCCAGTAGAGTCTAGACCTGTTTCTGTTGGTAAAAAACATAAAATTGTAAAAAGAGAAAAGGCAATTACTGCCCCTGATAAAAAGGCTGTTATTGCTGGACTTATTGTAGCTGCAGGTGCTATTTCTACAGCAGTTCTTACTTCTATATTTGGAGTTTCTCCAGTGGAAGCTGCTAAAAATACAGCAGCATCTATTGCTTCCTTTGTAACAGGAAATGTATTCCTTAGTCAAGTAATTCCAACAACAGTAACGCTTATTCAAAACTTATCCGTGTTTGGTTTAGCAACAGCAGGAACAGTAGCATGGCTACGTAGAAGAAAAGCAAAACAAAAAGAGCAAAGAAGACAAGAAATCCTTGAAGTTTTAGAAGAAGTAACTAGAGAAAAAGAAGAAGCTGAAAAAGGAGGGAAGCTTAGATGATAGAACAAGGAGAAATCTGGACACTAGATGATAATAACCCTTATATAGTTGCTTCCATTATAGAGATAGATAATAAAAAGTATGTATATTTAGTACATAAAACAGATTATACAAAATATGTTTTAGGAGAATATACTGGTAATGGAATAGATGAAGTGGAAGATCCTGATTTATTTGAAACATTACTTGTGAAGTTTAATGAGAATTTAAAGGAAACTCTTCCAAAAATACTTTCAGAATATTTATAAGGTGGATATATCCACCTTTTTTTAGGAGTTAAAATGAAAAAAATAATTTATGAAATATTAGAGACAATTGAGCAAAATGGTCATCAAGCATATTTGATAGGAGGATATCCTAGGGATTTGTATTTAGGTAGAGTTACAGATGATTTTGATATTTGCACAAGTGCAACACCAGAGAATCTAAAGAAAATATTTTCTGATATTTTAGAAGAAAATTATGGTTCACTAAAAATACGATATAAAAATATAATTTTTGAGATTACAACATTTAGATTAGAGCATGCTTATACTTCTATTAGAACACCAATTATCTCATTTGCGACCTCATTGAAAGAAGACTTAGTAAGAAGAGATTTTATTATCAATACGTTGTGTATAGATTCAAAAGGAAATTATATTGATATATTAGGTGCGAAAGAAGATTTAAATCAAAAAATTATTAAATCAGTTGGCAATCCATTTCAAAAAATGAAAGAAGATCCATTACGTATTTTAAGGGCTATTCGTTTTGCTACTATTTTAAATTTTGAAATAGAAGAAAATTTAAAAGAAGCTATACTAGAAAATAATGACTTAGTATCTAATTTATCTTATTATAGAAAAAGAGAAGAATTAGATAAAATACTGCATAGTGAAAATTGTAATTATGGCTTTCAGTTATTAAAGGATTTTCATTTAGAAAATATTTTAGAATGTCAGTTTAAAGAAGTAATATCAGTTCCTAAATTAGAGGTAATGTGGGCACAGATAACATTTAGTCCTAATTATCCTTTTACAAAAAAAGAAAGGAAAGAGATAGATACGATTCGGCATTTTCTTTCAAAGGGAACTATAGATGATTTAGATTTATATTATTATGGTAATCTTTATTTTTCCTTTATAGCTCCAGTATTAAAAATAGATTTTACAGAGTTGAATAAGAGATATCAATCTTTGCCAATTCATAGTACGAAAGAAATAGCCATTGATGTTCCAGCTATTCAAAAGATAGTAAAGAGGCCTGTCTCTTCAGTCATCTCCTTATTAGAAAAAAAGATATTAGTAGGGGAATTAAAGAATGATGAAAAGGAGATCATAAAATTTTTAGGGGAATATTTTAGGTAAGATGTAATAAGATAAAGTAGTATGAAAAAACTTTATCTTATTATTTTTTTAATAGTGATTAATTTTTCACTGTTTTATGTAAGAATATTTTCTAATAAAATGAAAAAGGTTAATTTAAAATTAAGAAGTGATGAAATAGGTATTATTCTTTTATCATTAGAGAAAAGTAAGAGTCTTTTAATTACCAATAGTGATACTTTTTTGTTATATACTTTTTCCTATCAAGAGGATGAAAATTTAGCACAAAGATTATCTTTATTTACAGATAGAGTAGATTATGTTTTTATGAAAAATGAATATTCATTAAGTTATCCTTACAAAACTGTATTAGATGGTTTAGTAGTCATTCAAAATATTCAATTAGAACCCAATCGATTGCATTACAATAATAAGACTTTTTGTATTAATGAAACGAAAGATTGTAATTTTGTTTATTTAACGGAAGAATTAGAATTTGAAGAAAATTTAGATGCTGTTTTCTATGATGAAGCTTTATCAGACTCTTATATAGAAAAACTTCATGAAAAGTGGTTAGATGTTTATAAAATAACGACTGATAGTTCTACTATTTTACTTTTAAATACAGATTATGAGGTTATACATTTGGCTCATTAGAATATTGCGAAAGCGAAGATTGTATGCTATAATTGGTAAAGAGAGAAGGGAATGAAAAGGATGAATAATAATATGTATAATCAACCTAATGGTACAAATGCAGTTCCTCAGAATATGGCACAACCAGTGGCACCAGTACAAACGCCAAATGTATCAGCAACACCAGTACAGCCAATGGTAGTACCTGGTCAACAACCAACTGCTAATAAGCCATCAGCTGGAGAAGCAATAAACAATTTCAAGAAAACTTTATCAAATGTAGATAAGGATTTGGCAAAGAAATATACAGGAATGGGCGCAGGGGCTTTAATGATTTTATCAACTTTTTTACCATATATTTCTATCACTGTTTATGGAATGACACAGAGATCAAGCCTTTGGGATTCTGATGCCTCTGTATTCAAAATACTATTTCTTATTATGGCATTGATTCCAATTGTAACTTTTTTCTTACAGAAAGCAAAAAGTCTATCTTATTTAACAGCAGGATATGCCTTATCTTTTATTATTACAACATTTGATGCTTACGAGGGGGCTAATTTATCGTTTGGTTTTTACTTTATCTTTTTAGCAGCAATCGCTCTTATCGTTGTTTGCGTAATGGAAGATTTAGCGGAGATAAAAGGAATGTTTACTACAAAACCAAAAGTAACTGCTGGAGGTCCTGTTTCAAATGTAAATATGCAGGTACCACCAACAGCAGTACCACAGACTCCATCTGTTCCTCAGGCACCAGTACAACCTGTACAACCAGTTATGCCAGTAGCTACACCACAACCAGTGTTAACTCCATCTGTAGTATCTCCTGGTCCAGTGCAACCAGTAGTTCAGAATGTTGAGGTATGTAATTTCTGTGGACAACCAAAAAAGAATCCAACTGATGTAATATGTCCTAGTTGTGGTCAAAGATATTAAGGCGAAAGCCTTTTTTTCTTGCCCTTCTAAATACTTTCTTGTATAATATAGCTAGGTGATGACTATGGATCAAGTCTTAGAATTATTAAAGGAGAGGACCTATCAAATTCCTAAAGTATTATTATTTGGGTATCATAAATTAGGTTTGACAGATCAAGAATTTATTATGTTATTTTATCTTTGGAATAGTAATGATGCTAGTTATAATCCAAAACAGATTAGTAATGATTTGGGATTAGAATTGAATACTGTTTTAGAAGTGATTAATATGTTATCAGAAAAAGGCTTTTTAAGTCTTAATATTGTTAAAATAAATAATATTCGTAGTGAGATTATCAATTTAGACTTACTATATGAGAAACTAGCTTTTTTATTATTAAAAGGGGAACATAAAAAGGAAAGTACTGACTTATTCAGCATATATGAAAAAGAATTGGGTAGGCCCTTATCTCCTACAGAGATTGAACTTATTCATGGTTGGCTAAATAGTGATGCAACAGAGGAAATGATTATTTTAGCGCTTAAAGAAGCAGTTTATAATGGAACTACTCATTTTAGATATATCGATAGAATTATTTTTGAATGGCTTAAAAAGGGAATTCGTACAAAAGAGGATGTAGAAAAGAATCGGAAAACATTTAAATCAACAAAAACAAAAGAAAACCAGAAAAAGTTTAGTGAATTAGAAGGGTATGATTGGTTAAATGATTCCCAAGATAGTTAATTATCTAGATACTTTATTTCCGAATCCTCGATGCGAATTAAATTATCAAAAAGATTATGAATTATTACTTGCAGTTATGATGAGTGCACAAACAACAGATAAACGAGTAAATATGGTAACTGAAGTTTTATTTCAAAAGTATCCTACTTTAGAATCTTTGGCTAGCGCAAGACAAGAAGATATAGTGGATATTATTAGACCAATAGGAACGTATCAAAGGAAAGCAAGCAATATTATTTCTATTTCTAAAGCTCTATTGGAACATTCTAATGGAGAAGTGCCAAATGATAGAGAATATTTGGAGAGTTTAAGTGGTATTGGTCATAAAACTGTAAATGTGGTTTTATCTAATTTATATGGCGAGAATTGCATGGCAGTCGATACCCATGTAAGCAGAGTGAGTAAACGTTTAGGATTAGCGAAACCAAAAGATGATGTTACACAAATAGAAAAAAAGTTAGTAAAAAAATTTAAAGGTTATTCTTTATCTAGACTGCATCATCAACTTGTTTTGTTTGGTCGATATCATTGTAAAGCTATGTCTCCAATGTGTGGGGAATGTAAGTTACAGGACATTTGTTTGGACTGCCAAAAAAAGGTTAAGAAAAAAGGAAAATAGATTTCCTTTTTTTATTTACAAAGACCTATTTTTGTACTATAATAATCAGCAAAACCGGAGGTGAGGTCATGAATAAACATCAATTGCCAGTAATTGTCTTAAAAGACCTCATTTTACTTCCTAATAATGAGTTAAGATTAGAAGTAGATCAATCTTTAGGTAATCAAATAATGAAAGCTTTAGAATTAATTAAGGAAGATAGAGTTTTTGTTGTTACCAAAAGTGATCCGTTAGAAGAAACAACAGAATTAAAAGATATGCCAGCAATTGGTACAATTGCTTCTATTACGAGTAAATTAGAACTTCCAAATAAAAAAGTTCGTATTGCTTTAATGGGAGTATCTAGAGCTGTTTGTTATGATTATAGTTATACTTTTTCTAAAGTTATTCAAGGAGAGGTATCTGATTTAGAAGAAAATAAAGTAGAATTTGAACTTAATATTGCAGTTAGTAGGAAATTGAAGAAGGAACTAGATAGTTATATTAAAATGGTTCCAACAATTAGTAATAGTGTTATTTCACGTATTGATAGTGCAACTACAATCAATACTATTACAGATATTATTGTTCATTATTTATCTCTTTCTCTTTCTAGAAAAAGGGAGTATTTGGAATGTTCGAATCCTCTTAAAAGGACAGAAATGTTGTTAGAGGATATTTATCAAGAAGAGGCTTTAGTAGAAATAGAGAAAAGAATTGATAATAAAGTGAAAAGCACTTTAGAGGACTCCCAAAAAGATTATTTATTACGTGAAAAAATTAAATTATTACAAGAAGAATTAGGTGATTTATCTCCACAAGAGAAAGATATTCATGACTTAAGAGAAACATTAAATCAATTAGAATGTTCTAAAGCTATCTATGAGAAAATTGACTTTGAAATTAGTAGATATGAAGCTTTATCACCATCCTCTCCAGAAATAGGGATTACGAGAAGTTATATTGATTGTTTACTTCATTTACCATGGAATAAAATAACGAAAGATAGAGAAGATTTTACTCAGGTAAGGAAAAGTTTAGATGCATCCCATTATGGTTTGGAGAATGTAAAAACGAGAATTATTGAATATTTGGCCGTAAAAAAATATAGTAAGTCATTATCAGGACCAATTATATGTTTAGTAGGACCTCCAGGAACAGGAAAGACTACCTTAATTCAGAGTATTGCAAAAAGCATTCAAAGAAATTTTGTTAAAATATCTGTTGGTGGAGTTGATGATGAAGCAGAGATTATTGGACATCGTAAATCCTATTTAGGGGCTAGCCCAGGTAGGATTATAGAAGGTATGAAGAAGGCTAAAAGTAACAATCCAGTTTTCTTAATTGATGAAATAGATAAAATGTCAAAGGGAATTAAAGGGGACCCTGCCAGTGCCTTATTAGAGGTTTTAGATGTAGAACAAAACAAGACATTTAGAGATAATTATTTAGAAGTGGAATATGATTTGTCACAAGTTATGTTTATGTTAACCGCAAATTCTATTGATAGTATACCACTGCCATTATTAGATCGTTTAGAAATAGTAGATATTTCAGGATATACAGAATATGAGAAGAAAGATATTGCGAAAAAGTATTTAATTCCAAAATTGTGTAAAAGTCATGGTTTGAAATATATTAAAATATATGATCAGGTAATTTTAGATATTATTAGGTATTATACAAAGGAATCTGGGGTAAGAGAATTAGAAAGACAAATTTCTAAAATCATTCGTAAAATTGTTACTTCTTTTGTAATAGATAAGAAAACAACTAAAATAACGCTTACTGTAGATAACATGGAAGAATATTTAGGTAGAAAAAGATTCGGTTTTCCAAAGCCACCCTTAGAAAGACAAATTGGCGTAGTAAGTGCATTGTCTTATACACCATATGGTGGAGAAGTTTTGCCAATAGAAGTTAGTTATTATAAGGGTGATGGACAACTTATTTTGACAGGTTCTCTTGGAGATACAATGAAAGAAAGTGCTCTTTTAGCACTTAGTTATATCAAAGCAAATTATCAAAAGTTTGGAATAGAATATCAAGATCTATGCGAAAATGATATCCATATTCATATTCCCGCTGGAGCTATATCAAAAGATGGACCTAGTGCTGGTGTTACTCTTGTTACTTCTATCATTAGTGCATTTGCTAATATAGAAATGAATCATAAGATAGCAATGACTGGAGAAATTACTTTACGTGGTAATATTTTACCAGTTGGTGGATTACGTGAAAAATGTCTTGGTGCAGTCCAAAATAATATTGAAAAAATATTTATTCCAAGTGAAAATATGCAAGATATTATGGAACTTCCTCAAGAAATTAAAGATAGATTAAAATTTATTCCAGTAAGTAATTATGTAGAAATATTTGATTATATTAAGAAAGAATTAGTAGAAAATTAGGTGATAGTATGAGTAGTATTGATGAAATATATAGTACACTTTTATATTTGAAGTTTTTACAAGCTCTTTTAGTTTGTGAAGATTTAAAGTCATTTTTAGAAGAAGCGGATGAATTAGGAATTGACTATAAATCAATTTCATTATTAGAGATGTTTAATGAAATTGTAGGAGCTTATACGAAAGAGCATTCGTTACCATTTTCTATTGAGAACAATGTAACCAGTTTTGTGAATATTAGTAGATTTTCAAAGCCAGAAGAAGATAGGCAAGATAAAGCAGAGAGATTTCAAATATGTAATCAAATTATATCTAGTATTAATGAATCTAGAGGGAAGAAAGAATATCCATTTTATCCTACGCTTATTAATCACTTATATCATGGCATTATTTCTAGAACTTGGAATCATTTTTTATACGCCAATAATCCAGAAGCTATGAAAAAGCTATTTGACTCGTATTTGAGTATAGAATATTATGTTCTTTATAGTCATGCAGAGATTGTAAATGACCAAGAATTTATGGCATTTGGTTGTAGTTTTCTTTTAAATGGTGCCTATTTAGAATCTATTGAATTTCTTTTGGATGAGATACCAGAATTAGAAAATGATTCAATATTCATTCAAAGAGTTCGTAAAATATTATTAGAAAATGAAAATTTACTTAGTGAATATCAGGGAAATCCAGTAGCAAGTAGTGAAAGTTATCTAGAAGATGATGATGAGGGATTTGTTAAAGATAAGTATTTATGGAAACTTCACAATAAAGTAAAAAAGAAAATAAATCGACTAAAAAAAGATTCATAGAATCTTTTTTTTTCGCATATTTTTTATTGATAGGAGGGATTTATGAAAAAAATAATTCCATTTAAAAAAGATATTGTATTTAAAAATACGATAGAAGAAATTACTAGTATTTCAATGGATCATCAATTATCAAGAGAAGATTATTCCATAAAGGGAAGCTTTATAGTAGAAGGGGAATATACTAGTGCTGGTAAAAAGGATTCTTTCCATTTTGATATTCCTTATTTAGGTGAGTTAGAAAAAGATTATAATGTTGAGAGTTCAATAATTGATATAGATGATTTTTATTATGAAATAACTGAGCCTAATAAATTATCTATTCATATTGATATATTAGCTGATAAATTAATAGAAAAGGTTTTAATAGAAGATGAAATAGAGGATATTCCTGTATTAGAAGAAAAAAGTGACAGAAGTGAGGAGGAGATACGGGTGGAAGAACAAGAAGAAATTATAGAGGCAAAGGTAGAGGAAAAAGAAGTAGAACGAGTAGAGGATGTTACTCAAGTCTTTTCTAATCAAAGTACTATGGAAGATTCTTATATGACTTATAAAGTTTATATTGTACGTGAAGGGGATACAGTAAGTTCTATTTTGGAAAAATATCAAATAGCAGAAGACAAACTTAGAAAATATAATGTTATTAATGAATTATCGATTGGCGATAAATTAATTATTCCAAATGAAAAAAATTAACAATTTATTACGTTCTCTTGATATAAAACCAGTCCATTATGAGAAAAGTGGAAATGCTATGATTGTTACAACTAAAGATAACAAGTATGTAATAAAAAAAAATCAAAATCCCATTTATGATTATTTGAATCAACGAACTTTTGGATATTATCCTAATATTAGAATTGTTGGAGACTATGAAATAGCAGATTATATTGAAGAAACTATTATACCAGATGATCAGAAAATATTAGATATGACCTCTTTAATTGCCCTATTACATGTAAAGACAACCCATTATAAGCCAATAGAAGAGTATGGTTATCAAGATATCTATGAAACTATTAAAGGAAATTTAGAATATTTAAAGAAACAGTATGACGAAACTATGGATAATATAGAAACAGAAATTTTTATGAGTCCTAGTTCTTATCTTTTAGCAAGACATATTACTTCCATTTATAATGTACTAAAATTTTGTGGGGATAATATTGAAAAATGGTATCAAAAAGTAAAAGAAGAAAAAAAAATTCGGTTAGTAATTTTACATAATAATTTATCTCTAGACCATTTTTTTAACGATAAATTAATTAGTTGGAATAAAGCAAAGATAGGTCCGCCTATCTTTGATCTTTATAAGTTTTATAAGAACACTTATGCTCCTTTTGTTTGGGAGGAAATCATGAAAAAATATCTTTCTTGTTATTCCTTAAAAGAAGCAGAATTAGAATTATTTTATATTATGATTAGTATGCCTAGTCCATTAGAATTAGGTGACTCAGAATATCAAAATGTAGAGTTTATCCATAAACAACTTGATTATATGAATAGAACTAGTCATTTTATTGAGCAGATGAAAAAAACAAGCAATTAGCTTGTTTACCAAAGGATACGAAAAATAGATAAGAATATAAAAATATTGAATAAGAATAATAGAAATATATTAAATCTAGTAATAAAGAAGAATGTAATAATGAGTTGGTAAAATAACAAAATGGAGCATATTATAAGCCAAATATACCAGCAACCTCTTCTTCTCCACCAATTCATAGTACCACCCTATAATAGTTTATGAAGAAAAGATAATATTGTGAAATAAATAGATTATATTTATCATTATTTTTAATTTTCTTGAATAGAATAGAGTAGGTGATAACTATGAATATTGGGGATTTGGTAACAAGAAATTCGTATGACAACGATTTAATTTTTAGAATTATAGATATTGAAAGTGACATTTATTATCTAAAAGGAATTAATGTACGATTATATGCAGATAGCTTTTTAGATGATTTAGTCGCCTATGATGGAGAATTAGATATAGAAGAGGAGGAAGTATTTCAAGAAAGAATTAAAGATAGACAAGATATTGAAAGAGATGAGTTCTTTTATTTACCTGGTAAAGTTTTACACATAGATGGGGATAAAGAGTATTTAAATCGATGTTTAAAATTTTATGATGATATGAATATAGCCTCTTTGGGGGTGATAGAGAAGGAGGAATTAGTACCCTCCAAAATCTATGAATTGTTAGAAAAATACAATCCTAATATTGTAGTAATAACAGGTCATGATGCTTATTATAAGAGAAAGGGAAATGTGACAGATTTGGAAGCTTATAAAAATAGTAAGAATTTTGTAGAGGCAGTAAAAGAGGCTAGAAAATATGAATCAAGCCATGAAAAATTAATTATTGTTGCAGGGGCTTGTCAATCTAATTATGAAGCATTGATTAAAGCAGGCGCTAATTTTGCATCTTCTCCAAAGAGAGTAAATATTCATGCGTTAGATCCAGCAATAGTGGCAGTTAAAATGAGTTTATCTGACATTAATAAAGATATTGAATTAAAAGGTATTATTGACAGTACAAAATATGGAGCTAGTGGTATTGGTGGTATTATTACGAAAGGAACGATGTATAGGGGATATCCAAGATGAATGGAAAATTTATGAAAACAAAATTAGAGCCTTTTGTTGGTAAGAAGATAAAAATTCAATATAGTTTAGGTAGAAACAAATATGAGAAGTATACTGGGAAAATTACCCAATTATTTCCTAATGTTTTTTTATTTGAAGAGGAAAATGGAATGGTTAAATGTTTTTCTTATAGTGATATTTTGACAAAAACGATAAGACTAAGTTTTGCTGAAAATAGAACCCTGTAATTGCTTTTTAAGCTTAGTTATGATATAATGAATTACACATGGGGGCGTCTAGTTTCGACGGATTAGTTGGTGCTTAGGCTGCAAGTCGGAGGTACACGTTACGTACAACAAAAAAATAACTGGAAACAGTAGAAATCAATTAGCTTTCGCTTAATTTAAGAAGGCTGCTCTATCTTTATTTTTCCTACAGAATAAGGAATGGGGCTCATAACATGTAGGATATATAATTATGATGATTATAAGTAATTACGAATTTATATAATCTTACTTAATGAGGGTTGTTAGGTACCAACTCTTTAAGGAAATTGAACTATCTAACTAAACTTGTAGATGTTTAAGAGTTGGCTTTTTCGGACATGAGTGCAAATCTCATCGCCTCCACCATGAGGTATTTAACCCTTATAAAATAAGGGTTTTATTTATTTTTATGCTACATTAGACTAAAAAAATAAAAAGAAAAAAGAATACGTTTATCGTATTCTTTTAGTTTGTTATACTAGCGTCTTCTTCTTTTTCCTCTCCATCACTAGGAGTTCCAGGAATCACTGGTGTATCTGGATTTTCTGGATTTTCTGGATTTTCAGTAGGTGGTTCTTCTTCCCCTGGATCAGGAATATATTGTTCTTTGGAAGAAACTACTTTAATTTTTACTGTTTTATTTTTGTCTAACATGGAAATATCTGTTTTTTCTGGAATATTTTGACTAATAATTTGTCCTAAAAATTGATAACTTTTTCCTTCTACTTCTTCAATTTCTAGATTAATTCCATGCTGTTGTGCAAATGTTTTGGCAGTAGAAACATCGGCTCCTATGAAATTTGGCATTAATACTAATGTTTTAGTAGAGCTAACGCCTTTACCAATAACAGTTTGCTCATATTCATCATGGACAGAAAAATGAAATGTTTTAGTAGGGGTAGCAGTTTTCAACTCTAAATTTACTTTCATTGCATTAACAACATCCTCATAGCTTTGATCATAAATAATAAAGTTATACGTTGTTAATTTAGATCCTCGATTATGTAAAAAACTGTAGTCATAAATATAAGCATCATATCCAGATAGATATAAACGTTGCATATTTAGCATTTGACTTTTACTATTAGAATTACTTAATATGCTTTTTCCAAGATTATATAAAGATAATATAGTTTCTGTAGACATATTAGTTTTTGCATTGCTACTAACAGTATCTAATAGTTTTTCAATAGTACTAAAACTATTGATATCTGCTAATTTATTTAGTAGAGCTCGTATAATTACTTGTTGATTTTGTCCTCTTACAAAATCATTCCAATATCCAGCATGTTGTGTGTATTCAGCACCACAATAATTTCTTTGATAAGCAGTAACTTTTCGATGTCTAGCAAATGCTAAAGCTTGTTCTCCATTTAAATGTTGCATTCCTTCTTTAACAAAGATTGTATTTTTTCCCCATTTGCGTTCACTATTTTGTTCACAGAAACTATAAGGAACTTCTACATCCACTCCGCCTAAAGCATCAACTAGTGATACAACACCCTTAAAGTTAATTTTATAGTGATAATCAATTTTAATTCCAAAATAATTTTCAATGGAATTCATAATACAACTTTCACCTTGCCATCCAGCGTTAGTGATTTTGTTTTTTCTATTGCTCATACAAGAGATAGGAATATAAGAATCTCTTGGAATACTTAATATAGTGCTATTCATTGTTTTGGGATTAAATGTAAGTAAAAGTAGGGCGTCTCCATTAAAACTACTTCCGATTCCATCTCCAGTCGTATCTACTCCCATAATGAGGATAGTAAATGGTTCCTCTAAACTTTTTTGTACAGTTGTAGTATCTTCTTTTTCTTCTTGATCTTTTGTATAGATAATTTTGGTATCATCACCTAATGTTTCAAATTCTTCTGATGCATACATAATTGTATATTGTGTTGGAACAAAAGCAGCATCAATTTCTTCTTCTAATAAATCATGTAATAAATCTACATAGTTATCGTATTCTTTTACTTTTTTCTTATCAAATTTTTCTTTTTCTATAATTTGCATTGGAAGCTCATATACAGCAATATTTCCTTTTTCTTTGATGATACCAATTATTCCGTTTTTGACATCATCGATATTTTTTAAAGGACTATTTTTGGTTACAATAATACTTGTAGAATGCGTATTGATATTTCCTTTTGTATTACTCATACTAGAAAGACTAGAGTATACTTTTTTAACTTTTAGGGATGTAAATGTTATTAAACTAGAATATAGAAGTAGTACAATAGCGAATGCAGCTAATATCCTAATATTCTTTTTTCTCCAAATTTTAAAACAGACGGTTGAAAAGATGGCTATTACATCTATTATTAAAATACTAGCACATATTCTAAGTGGTGTTTCAATATTTTTAAATAAGGAAATGGTATGTAATATATAGATACTAGCTATTACTAGCATTAAGATTAATATTGCGAGTGCAATTTTAAAGTTTAATTTAAATTTTTTCTTTTTATTTCTTTTTTTCATAGGACACCTCATATTATTATTATAATCTAAAAGCATGGAGATATCAATCTTTTTAGCTATAAATAGTGTGTGATTAACAGTTGACTTTTCATTTAATTTAAGATAAAATGAAATTGTGCTTGAGATTAGCATATACTATTTATAGATGATGGGTCCGTAGCCAAGTGGTAAGGCATGGGACTGCAACTCCCTGATCGCTGGTTCAAATCCGGTCGGGCCCTCCATTGATGAATCTGTTCAAACTCTTATAGTTTGGACTTTATATATATCAATCCTCTTGGATTGATTTTTTTTAGAAAAAAGAAAGTGTGAAATGTTTTATTTAAACATTTATAAGGGATTAGAGAATTTAGATTTATCATAATTTTAGAAGTAAAATTCCTGTGTCACAGTATATACATCAGTTCTTAGAAAACTAATTTTTTATGAAATTAATAATTTGTGGTATAATAAATTTTAACAAAGATGGTTAAAATGAATATAGATATCGAATATACTGTTGATACTTTATATTTTGATTTTCGTTCTTTTTCTAAAATTGACAATAAACCAGTTATATGTTAGTATATTGTTCAATTTAAAAGGGGGAAATAAAATGAGCAATGATAGATTATTCAATAATAGAATTATAAAAGCAGATGATGGGTATGGAGAGGTAGTTGATAATAGATCACAAGTGGAAGAACTTCATGATTTGTTGCCAGAATATACAAATGGTAAAATTGCTGTTTGTAGTGCCGCTTCCAAAGCTTCTAGCGATTTTGAAAATGCAAATGATCATGTTAAGAGAAGATTTGTTGTAAGACATATTCGATTATTTAATGAAACAGTAAGAAAAATAATGGGGAACTGTGGTTCTTTTGGAACTGGATATCCGTTTTATGCTTTAGGTAAAAACATGACTGGACGTTTGCCAGTTATCGCAGAACAATTAAGATACAATGATGAGTTAATAGAAGAAGTTGATAGAGCTAAATATCAATATCCAATTTGGCCTTGTATGAGTTGTTTAATGACAAATGGATCACTTATGCCAGATTTAAAATCGGTATGTAAACCATGTCCCAAAATAGTGGATGCCTTAAAGCCAAGAAAAATTATTAATAGATTGCCAGATATTGATATGTGGATGGTATGTGAAGATGGATATACAGATGTTGTAAAAGATCATTTGCAAAGATTATTACAAGAGTCTGGTTTCCGTACTTCAGATGTAGATCCTGTTAGAACAATAGGAGAAATATTACAAATAGTAGATTCTTTGAAAAAAGGGGAAGATCCAGAATTTTTATTACCGTTAGATGCGCATATTGTAGAAAGAAGTTATCTTGCCAATTTGATTGAAAGTACTCCAGCAGCACTTAGGGAATCAAAAGAAGATGGAACTATTCCATATTTACCAATACACCCATTATCTCTTAGAAAAACTTGGCAGAAAGATGATGTTGCGTATAACTTTATTTATGATTACTTGTCAGCTTTTACGGGATATAATTTTACAGGTAATTTAAAAGACTTATTGATAGAGACAAGAAGAAAGATTACAGAAGAATTTACAACTGAAGAATTATATGATTTTATGTTACAAGCAGCAACACCTGCAAATAAGAGAAGAATGAAAGAGAAATCATTACAATTAGTATTTGAAAGAAGGATTGATTCATGGAAAAAATAATAGATTTACATATTCATACTACAGTATCTGATGGCGCTTTAACTCCAAAGGAAGTAATTGATGAAGCTGTTAAAAATGGAGTTAGTGCAATTGCTATTGCAGATCATGATACGATTGAAGCCTATACAGAAGAGTTGATGGCTTATGCAAAAGAGAAAAATGTAGAGTTAATTCCAGCTGTAGAAATTTCTACTAAAACAAAGAAGTGCGGAATTCATGTATTAGGTTATAATATTGATATTCATAATCAAGAGTTTAAAACTAAATTAGCTACTTTAAGAAATGCAAGACATGATTATCTATTTGATGTATCAAATAAATTAAATGAAATAGGATATCAATTAAATGTTGAAGAGTTAGATAAAATAGATGCAGTTACAAAAGCTCATATTGCTTTAGATGTTGTTAATAATTCTGCTAATAAAGAAATGCTTTTAGAAAATTTTGGACATATTCCAAATAAGGGAGAATTTATCGAAACAGTTATGAATGAAGGTTGTCCTGCTTATGTTAAAAAGAATTCTATTACGCCTCGTGATGCAGCAGATTTAATTAGAAGTGCAGGTGGAAAGGTTGTATTAGCACATCCTGTAGCCTATGTTTATGAAGATGGTTTAACAGAAGAGGATATTTCGTCATTAGTATTAGATATGAATCCATTTGGTATTGAAGCTAACTATATTTATGTAGATAGAAATGATAAAAAAATTAATGATATAGATATTTGGAGGAATTTTGCTAAAAAGCATAATCTTCCAACAACAGTTGGATCTGATTTTCATAATCATGATGGACTTCGTCCTGTTATTGGTTTAATAGGGGAAGATTTAAAAGGAATTAATACAACTGAAATTTTAGAAAATTTATGTAATTAATAAAAAAGAACACCAATTATGATTACTCATTATGGTGTTCTTTTTTTAGTCTTCATCAAAATGTTGAAAGAAGATTCCAATATTGATTAAACCAGCAACGCCTACAATGATATAGATAACATTTCTAATCATATCCATATCTCCTGTGATAGCTGTTACTAAGTTAAAATCAAAAAGGCCGATTAATCCCCAGTTTACAGCACCAATAATGGTAAATACAAGGGCGATCTTTTGTAATGTTTCCATAAAATACCTCCTTATTACTAATAGTGTTATCCAAAATTTTTATTTTATACTTAAAATTTCTATTTGTGTAGGGAAGTCTCTCAATAATTCTTTTACAAAGATAGATTCTTTATTTTTAGGTACTAATAAATAATTTTCATTTTTTGTTCTTGTAAGTGCAACATAAAATAATCTTCTTTCTTCTTCATAAGCAAATGTTTCTTTATTAGGATTTAAAAAACGAAAAACATTATCATTTTCTAATTTATTGGGAAATCCCATAGTGCTATTTTCTAAATGAATGAGAATGACACAATCTTCTTCTAATCCTTTAGATTGATGTACTGTCATATATTCAAAGTTTATGTTTTCATAATGGTAAGTCCCATTGTAGTAATTAAATTTATTATTTAATATTTCATTAATGTCCTTTCGATTACGTCCTAGAACTAGGATTTTCTTTTTCTCTTTCTTTAATAAATAATCTAACAATTTTAGAAATGTTTCTTTTTGATTTTCATAGTAAATTAGTTTGATAGGCGCATTTAGATGCTTATTAGAGTATAAATCTTTTTTTATTTGACTTTTATTTTTCATGATAAAAGAACCAGCTATATCAATTAATTCTTGACTATTTCGATAGGTATTGGTAATAAATTGAATTTGAGGATTGGGAAAATATTTTTGAAAGTTTAAAAATATTTCTAAATCACACCCAGAAAAACGATAGATAGATTGGAAATCATCGCCAACAGCCATTATTTTAGAATTCGTTTTTTCTAATAATATTTGTATTAATTTGCAACGTAGTAAGGAACTGTCTTGATATTCATCGATAATAATGTAGCGATAGGGAAGAAGTACTTCTTTTTTTTGAAGATAAGAAATAGCTTTTAATATCATATCATCAAAATCAATTTCTTTTTGTGAAGTTAATTCTATTTTATATAAATTCCATATAACAATAACATGAATTAAAAAATAATATTCTTGCTTAGAAATTGCTTTTTTACTATATTCGTATAATAGATTCTCATCTTCTTTGTTTGCTTTAAATAAATGAATAAATTGCGATATTTTTCTTTGAAATAATAGAAATTGTTTTTGTTTTAATAAATCTTTATATTGTGCAATTGTTCCATCTTGATATGGATAAAAGTATTGAACAGTTATTGCTACTAATTTTGGAAAATTAAAGATAATAGCATTATAGAACTCTTCAATTAAGTATTCTAATAGATTAGGATTTGCGATTTTGAATGTTTCTTGCTCTAAGATTTTGAGAGCTAATTTATGAAATGTATAGACATTAATAGAATATCCATAATGTTTCTGAATACTATTTTCTAAACTTTTAGAGGAAGCATTTGTAAAAGAAATACAAAGAATTTCATTTTCTTTATAACCTAAATATTCTATTAAATAACATATTTTTGCAATAATGGTAAGACTTTTTCCACTTCCAGCACCAGCAACTACTAGCAGTGCATTTTCTTCATTCAGTACGCATTTTCTTTGGTTAATATCTAATGAATATCCCTTAATATGACTTAAAAATTCTTTTGTTTCTTCTAATTTATGATTGATATAGATAGTATTATTTTGTTCTTTTAATGTATGGATATTCTTATATTGAAAGTAAAATCTTCTTTTAGTAGGAAAAAGTAGCAGATATTTTTTCCTTTTTATGTTTTTGAAATCCAATTTGTATTTTTGCTTGATGTTATTAAAATTACTACTAGATAGATATTGATTTCCTAAAAAGTTTTCATCAAATTTTTTCATGTAAAGAATATAGCATATGATACTTATCAGTTCTAATAGGGATATTTTATATTTTAATAGAAATGAATTTTCTTTTTTTATCTTTGATAATAGGAAATTTAAATATGGATAAAAAAATAATAAAAAAACCTAATTTTCATCATTAGGTATATATTCTACAATATTATTTAATTTACAATCAAAATAATCACATAGGCGAGCAAATACAGAAACATCCATCTTTACGATTTCTCCTTTGATAATTCTTTCTAAAACTTTATAATCTGTATTTGTTTCTCTCATTAGTTTGTTTTTACTAATCTTATTTTGCGTCAATAAATCATCTAATTTAAAAAGATAATAACCATTTTCAACATCAATCTTTACCATCTTCAACACCGATACCTTTATAAAAATATAATAACAATTTACTGTTTTAATAACTATTGGCTATACAACCAATACTCCCTATAAATTTAGGAAACTGGCTTTTACTTTCTAATAAAAAATGTTATACTGTTTGAGAGGGATTATTATGATAGAACGAATAGAGCCAAATATTCATATTGGTTTAAACAACGAGCAAGTTCAAACTAGAATAAAAGAAAAATTGGTACATCAAGATACAATGGTTACTACCAAAAGTATTAAAGAAATTTTACTTTCTAACATTTTTACAATTTTTAATATTTTGAATTTGGCTTTAGGTGTTTTAATAGTTTCTACAGGCTCTTATAAAAATCTTTTGTTTTTAGGAGTGGTATTTTGTAATACTGTTATTAGTATGTACCAAGAAATACATGCTAAACACATTATTGATAAATTAGCAATTGTTTCTAGTTCTAAAGTAACATTAATTCGTAATGGCAAAGAAGAAAAGCATACCATTAATGAAATTGTCTTAGATGATATTATTTCTTATTCATTGGGGAATCAAATTATTGTAGATTCTATTATTCAAGAAGGTACTGTTGAAGTAGATGAATCTTTTATTACTGGTGAAAGCGAAACGATTTTAAAAGAAAAAGGGGAAATGCTTTTATCTGGTAGTTTTATTGTAGGTGGTGCTTGTTTAGCCAAAGTAGAACATATTGGTGACGATAATTATACAAATCAAATTTCTAAAGAAGCAAAATATATAAAAAAGATTAATTCTGAGATAATGAAAACAATGGAAAAAATTATTAAAACAATTTCTATTGTTATCATTCCACTAGGTATTTTTTTATTTTTACAACAGATGCACCTAGATGGAAATACTATCAATGATAGTATTATTAATACAGTAGCTGCTCTTATAGGTATGATTCCAGAGGGGCTTGTTTTACTTACTAGTACAGTTTTAGCAGTAGGTTCTATTCGGTTAGCACAGAAGAAGGTGTTAGTTCAGGAAATTTATTGTATAGAGACACTAGCTAGAGTGGATACTATTTGTTTGGATAAAACGGGTACCCTTACTGAGGGAACAATGGAGATTGTAGATATGGTTTCTTTTAAGGATGAGGATTATCCATTATTAGATGTTTTTATTGCTTTGGCGAACTATAATCAAGATAATAATGCAACTTCTTTAGCGTTAAAAGAAAAGTTTAAAGGAAAAACAAATTATGAGATGGTAGAGAGAATTGATTTTTCTTCTAAACGAAAATATTCTGGTATGACATTTAAAGACAAAGGAACTTATTTGTTTGGTGCTCCTGAGTTTTTAACGAAAGATGAAAAAATATTGAAGGAAGTTTCTAAATATTCTGATTATCGAGTTCTACTCTTAGTACATAGTGAAGAATCTTGCAAAAAAGAAAATAGTAAAAAGGAACCTATTGCCATTCTTTTAATAAGAGATAAATTAAGAAAGAGTGCCTCTAATACATTAAAATATTTTGAAGATCAGGGGGTAAATGTAAAAATTATTTCTGGAGATAGTGTTGAGACAGTAACGAAAATAGCATCTAGATTAGGTGTTCATCATTTAAAAGGATTTGATATGTCTAATGTAACAAAAGAAACTAATTTAAAGGAAATAGTAGAAAAGTATAATATTTTTGGCAGAGTGACACCTAGCGGAAAAAAAGATTTAATTTTAGCTCTAAAAGCAAATAATCATACAGTTGCTATGACAGGGGATGGCGTAAATGATGTATTGGCACTAAAGGAGGCTGATTGTAGTTTAGCAATGGCAAGTGGTAGTGATGCTGCAAGAAGTGTTAGTCAGTTGGTATTGTTAGATTCTAATTTTGATTCTATTCCTAAAATAGTAAATGAGGGAAGACGTTCTATTAATAATCTAGAACGTTCTGCAACTTTATTTTTAACAAAGACAATTTATTCTACGTTGCTTGCTATTTTGTTTATTTTTATTCAAATGAGTTATCCATTTCAACCCATTCAATTGAGTTTAAATAGTTTAGTAGCAATAGGTATTCCTTCCTTTATATTGGCATTAGAGCCCAATCATAATCGAATACAGGGAACATTTATTATTAATGTTATTCGGAAATCTATTCCAGCAGCGTTAACTATTATTGTAAACATTATAAGTGTTATGGTATTTACCCATTTGTTTCATTTCTCTCATGACTATGCATCAACCATGTCTGTCTTTTTATTAGCGTTTACAGGTTTTCTATTACTATTTAAAATCTGTTATCCATTCAATTATATTAGAGGAATACTTTTTGGTTCTTTAATAGGAATTTTTTTAGGGGGAGTAATAGGACTTCATAAATTATTTGAAATAGTTCTTCTTACACCATTTATGATCTTATTTGTAGGACTTTTATGTTTGCTCGATATACCACTTTTTAAAACTTTAACCCTTCTTTGTGAGAAGAAAATATTTAAATATCAAGAAAGGATTGTAAAATAACATGAACCCATTATTATTAACTCTAATTGTAGGACTCTTTATTTTAGGAGGAACTCTACTAGGATTTTATTCTAAAAATAACAAAACTATTATTAATTTATCAATAGGCGTAGCTTTTGGTGTAATCGTTGCTTTAATGGCCCTTGAACTTATTCCAGAGGCTTATGAAAATTTAAAGGTCAATGATTCATGGCGGGCAATCGTTATTATGATAACAACGGCAGCTATTGGTTTATTGATTATGAATATTTTAGATAATTTTGTACCACATCATGAACATGAAAGTCATCATGAACATAAACACAAAGATGATACTTGTCATAATGAGCATTTGAGTCATATTGGTATTTTGGCAACTATTGCTCTAGTTATTCATAATATAATAGAGGGAATAACTTTATACGTAACATCTGCTTCTTCCATGAATGCTGGATATTTATTATGTGTAGGAATTGGATTACACAATATACCTCTTGGAATTTTAATAGCTGGAACATTACGTACTAAAAGACAAACTGTAGTTACTAGTTTATTTTTATCATTATCTACTTTTGCTGGAGGTCTTATTATCTATTTCATCAATTCCATTATTACGGATTTTGTAGTAGGTATGTTTATCTCATTAACACTTGGTATGTTAGTTTATATAGCATTCGTAGAATTATTAGGACAGATGATTCATACAGAAAGTAAGAAAGTAACCTTTTTGGGAATTATAATTGGCGTCTCTTTATTTCTAGTAAGTTTTCTATTAGGTTAAAAAAGAAAGAAAAATCTTTCTTTTTTTGTTTATAAAAACAATTGTTCGTGTTATAATGGTGTTAGGTGATGGATATGAGAGTAATTATGCACATTGATGTTAATAATGCTTTTTTATCTTGGACTGCGGTTTATTTATTAAAGAATGGATACGAAATAGATATTAGAACTATCGAATCAGTAATAGGTGGGGATGAATCCATGCGACATGGAATTGTTTTAGCAAAGTCTCCCGTGGCAAAGAAAAAGGGTGTTAAAACTGCTGAAACGTTAAGAGAGGCAAAACGAAAATGTAATAATTTACGTGTTTATCCGCCAAATTATAATTGGTATAGTAAAATGTCTAAAGCAATGTTTCAAATTATATCTAAATATACTCCTGATATTGAAGTATTATCAATCGATGAATGCTTTATTGATTATACGAAAGTCCAAAAATTACATGGAGATCCAATAAAATTTGCGTATCAATTAAAAGATGAAATTTATCATAGATTAGGATTTACAGTAAATGTTGGGGTTGCAAATAATAAATTATGTGCAAAAATGGCTTCTGATTTTTTAAAGCCAAATCGCGTTCATACTTTATGGAACGAAGAAATTGAAAGTAAGATGTATCCTTTAGAGATAGGAGAATTATATGGCGTTGGCAAGAAGAGTGCCGAAAAGCTTAGAACATTAAATATTTTAACAATAGGCAATCTCGCTAATTCTAATGAGGGATATTTAAAGAAATATTTTAAAAATCAGGCTATGGCACTTATTTTAAAAGCACGAGGAGTAGATGATTCTCCAGTAATAGTGGAGGAAGAAGAGAGTAAAGGTATTAGTAATTCTACTACCTTTTCCTATAATTTAACGAAAGAAGAAATCATTCTAAAAAGTTTACAAGCATTAGTTGAAAATGTATGTTTAAGTTTAAGAAAAAGCGAACGATATGCTTATGTAGTAGGAGTAACAATTCGTGATAAATATTTTAAAACCTACTCTCATCAGAAAAAATTGGTAAATGCTACTTCTAATACAGATGAGATATTTAAAGTTATAAAAGAATTATTTTTTGAGCTATGGAATGAGGAACCAATTCGTTTGTTAGGTGTTAGTTTAACAAATTTAACTAGTGTATGTAAAAGACAATTATCTTTATTTGAGGTAGAAGAAAAAGTTGAAAAAAATAATGAACTTGAAAAAGTAGTAGATCAATTGAAGGAACAATATGGTAACGCAATTATTAAAAGAGCATCTTTAGTAGACAATAATATTTTTAAAAAGTATGATTAACTGTTGAATTCCAAAGGATTGTCTAGTATAATGGAAACAGGTGAGAAATGTGATTTGGATTTGGCTAGGAGTTGTTGTTTCCTTATTATTGATAGAATATATGTCTAGAAATTTTACAGCAATTTGTTTTGCTATTAGTGGTATTATTAGCTGTATTTTGACACATTTTAATATAAAGCTCAATATTAAATTTATTGGTCATAAGGTTTATTTATCACCTTATATGGTCCAACTATTGGTTTTTTTAATTGTTGGGATTTTTCTTATTTTAATTGTTAGACCTTATGTTTTAAATTTTATAGAGAGGAAAAAACAAGAAAAAAACAGCAAAAAAAATGAAAATTTAAAATTAGAAGAAAAAAAGGAATTAAAAGAACAATTAACTCAGGAAACTACGAAAAAGAAAGAAAAAAAGGAAAAGAAAAAATCAAGAAGAAAAAAATAAACTTTCTTTTTCTTTTTTATTGTATTTTGATATAATAGGATTATGGTGATGATTGTGGAAAAAATAAAAGATGTTCAGATAAATTATATAGATTATGGAAATGAATCTGGGGATGTCATTGTTTTTTTACATGGATGGGGACAGAATATAGAAATGATGAAACCAGTGGGAGATGCCTTAAAAAAAGATTATAGAATTCTTATTTTGGATTTACCAGGTTTTGGTAGTAGTGAAGAACCGCCTAGTGTATGGACTTTATATGATTATGTAGATTGTATTCATGAACTTCTAAATCGACTTAAAATTATAAATCCTATTTTATTTGGACATTCTTTTGGTGGAAAAATATCATTGTTATATGCGAGTATGCATTCCGTAAAGAAATTAATTGTATGCGGTAGTCCTTATCGTAAAGAGATACAAGAATTATCAATGAAAACGAAACTATTAAAGACTTTAAAAAAGGTTCCAGGAATAAACAAGTTAGAAGATGTAGCAAAAAGACATATTGGTTCTACCGATTATAGACGGGCAAGTAAATTGATGCGTGAGATTATGGTAGAACATGTAAATTTAGATATTACTGGGGAATTAAAAAAAATTAAGGCTTCTACTTTAATTATTTGGGGAGATAATGATGAAGCTGTACCATTAGAGTGTGCTTATGAGCTAGAAAAAATGATTTCAGATGCAGGTGTAGTTTTATATCCAGGTTGTACACATTATGCTTATTTAGAAGGATTGAAAAAGACAATTAATGTAGTAAGAGTATTCTTAGAAAGTTAGGTGATAGTATGGTTCTCTTTTTAATATCGTTACTTCCATACTTAATCTTTTCTATCTTTAAAATCAGAAAGGCTATTCATATGTTACAACAAAATTACTATGATGAGTCTGAAAGATATTTTTTGTGGATTTTAAATAATCCTAAAAAAGTATGGTTAGAATTAGATCTAAGTTTTTTATTTTTAATATTATTAAATTTTATCATTGGAGATACTGTTTGTATTGCTTTTGGCGTTTTTTATTTTCTGTTATTAGCAGAGTTTAATCATGAGAGAGTTCATGAACAAGTAAAGAAACCACTAGTAGTTACTGCTAGAGTAAAAAGATTATGGATTACAATATTTTTGTTATATACAATTATGATTACACCAATGCTTATTTGTTATTCAAGTAAGATGGTTGTTGCTAATTATCTTTATCTAGGTTTTGTTACTTATCTAAGTTATTTAGTAGTAAAATTTGCAAATACTATTAATAAGCCAGTAGAAAGATGTGTATATCTTTATTATCAAAAGAAAGCATTGAAAAAAATGAAAGAGATGAGGATCCCTGTTATTGGTATTACTGGTAGTTATGGCAAAACAAGTAGTAAAAATGTAATACATGATATATTAAATGTGAAATATAATGCATTTGTAAGTCCTAAAAATTTTAATACTCCATATGGATTAATTCTTTCCATTAATAATTATTTAGATAAATTTGAAGATTATTTTATTGCCGAAATGGGAGCATTTAAAGTTGGAGAGATTGCTGAAATCTGTAAACTTATGAATCCAACTTATGGAGTTTTAACAACTATTGGAGAGGCTCATTTAGAAAGCTTTGGTAGTAGGGGGAATATTCAAAAAGGAAAGTTTGAACTTGTTGAGTCTTTACCAAGTGATGGTTTTGCTATTTTAAATGGTGATGATTCTTATCAAAAAAGTTATCAAGTAAAAAATAATTGTTCTCTGTATTGGATAGGAGTAGAGAATCAAGAAGTAGATGCGTATGCTACAAATATTAAAATGTCTTGTGAAGGAAGTTCTTTTGATATTTATTTTAAGGAAGATGAAAAAGGATATTCTTTTCAAACGAAATTATTAGGTAAACATAATATTTATAATATTTTAGCGGGTGTCTTATTAGGGAAAAAGTTAGGAATGAATATTGCTGATTTACAAAGAGGTGTTAGTAGAATTGCACCTGTAGAACATCGTTTGGAATTAAAGAAAATTGGCGAATTAAATATTATAGATGATGCTTATAATTCTAATCCGATAGGTGCAAAAATGGCAGTTGATGTATTGGGAATGATGCCAGGAGAAAAATTTATAGTAACACCTGGTATGATTGAATTAGGTACAAAGCAATATGAAGCTAATAAGAGATTTGGTATGCAAATATCAGCAGTTGCCGATTATGTAATCCTAGTTGGAAAAGAGCAAACAAAACCGATTTATGATGGATTATTAGAAGCTAATTTTGGTAAAGATAAAATCTATATTTTAAATGATGTAAAAGATTCTTTTCCTTTAATTCGCAAATTGAAAAGGGAAGAGTCATACGTATTATTAGAAAATGATTTACCAGATTTATTCAATGAGTAAAGGGAGATGGATATAATGAAGATAAAAGTTGGCTTTATTTTTGGTGGAGAAACAGTAGAACATGAGGTAAGTATTATCTCAGCTTTACAAGCAATAGAAAATATGAATCAGGATAAGTACGAAATTGTTCCTATCTATATAGCTAAAGATAGAACATGGTATACAGGTCATATGCTATTGGATATTGAAGTTTATAAAAATTTTGAAGATTTAAAAAAATATGCTATTCCTTGTACATTGGTTTCAAAAGATGGAGATTTTTATTTGCAAAAGACAAAAGGTATTTTTCGTAAAAATATAACAGATCTTGATGTAGCCTTTCCAATTGTTCATGGAAACAATGTTGAGGATGGAACATTACAGGGATATTTAAAAACAGTGGGAATTCCTTTTGTTGGAAGTGGTGTACTTGGTTCGGCTCTTGGTCAAGATAAGGTTGTAATGAAACAAGTATTCGCAGCAATGGATTTACCAATTGTTGATTATGTTTGGTTCTATGATACAGAATATGCAGAAATGGGAGAAGATATTTTAAAATCTATTCGCAATTTAGGATATCCTGTTATTGTAAAACCAGCTACATTAGGTAGTAGTGTAGGAATTACTTTTGTAAAAAAAGAATCAGATATTAAGCATGCAATTGATACGGCTATTCAGTATGATCAAAAAATTATTGTAGAGAAAGCTGTTTCTAATTTATTAGAAGTAAATTGTAGTGTATTTGGAAATTATTCTTACCAGGAAACTAGCGAGATAGAAGAAGTTCTATCAACAGATGAATTTTTAACTTATCAAGATAAATATATTGGTGGTGGAAAAGGCAAAACTAGTAAAGGTATGGCAAGTGCTAGTAGAATTATTCCAGCAAGAATAGATCAAAATGTATTGAAAGAAGTAAAAGATTTAGCGATGGCTGCTTTTAGATCGCTTAATTTATCTGGTGTTTGTAGAGTAGACTTTTTAATTGATAAGGATTCTAAAAAAGTGTATATTAATGAACCTAATACCATTCCAGGAAGTTTATCATTTTATTTATGGGAACCAACAGGTAAAAAATATAGAGAGCTTTTAGATGATTTACTTACTTTAGCAATCAAAGATTATAAAGATAGACGCAAGAAAGTATATTCTTTTGATACAAATATTTTAAGTGGTTATGTAATGGGGGCAAAAGGAATAAAAGGGGTAAAAGGAAAACTTAAGTAATTAAGTTTTTTTGTTAGGGGGATTTAAAATGAAAAAAGTGTCTATTATTATTCCAATTTATAATACAGAGAAATATATAGAAGAATGTATTGATAGTGTTTTAAATCAATTCTATCTATTCTACATTATCAATTTTAGAGCAATATCAAAAGAAGCCCAATATAATTTTAATAAAAAATGAAACTAATAGAGGTGTTGAATATTCTAGAAATAAAGGTATAGAATGTGATGAATTTAGATAGTGAGTATTTGCAAAAGCGTGTACAGGATGACTCACATTTTCGACTTAGACTGCAATATTTAGATTCTTTTGTTTTTAGAAGAGTTTCTATCAAAGAGAAAAAATAAGTGTAAAGTGAAAATGAAATAGTGTAAATTTTCTTTTTCACTTTTTTTGATTGTGCTATAATGAGAAAGATAGAAGGTGTATTAATATGGCTAAAAAAAGAAAAGTAAAAAAGAAAAGAATCCTAAAGTCATTATTATTAATAGTGGTTCTTTTAGTATTCATAATAGGAGGAGTATTACTAATAACTAATAATAAGGATGTAAAAAAAGAAGAGGCATCAACTTCTAATAGTAAGAAGGAAGAAAAAACAAAGGTTGAAGAAAAAAAATTAAAAATAGTAGATCAAGATTCTGATAGTAGGAATATTGCAGTTATGTATAATAACATTTCTACTGTTTGGGGTTATCAAGCAGGTTTACAGGATGCTTATATTGTTTATGAAATTATAGTAGAAGGTGGATATACTAGGTTAATGGCTCTTTTTAAAGACGCTAAAACGGAGAGAATTGGTAGTGTACGTAGTTCTAGACCATATTTCTTAGATTATGCTTTAGAAAATGATGCCCTATATATTCATTATGGTGCTAGTGAACAGGCTTTAACAGATATTAAAAAGTTAGGGATTAATAATGTTAATGGAATGACCTATGCTTCTTCTTTCTGGAGAGATAAGTCACTTAAATTAGCAACAGAGCATACAGCCTATACGTCTATGGATTTAATTAAGAAAGGCATTGATAAGTATGGCTATCGTACTACTACTAAAATCGATTTACTTTTAAATTATAGTGTTGATGAGATTGATTTAAGCACAATGGAAGGTGCTAAACAAGCAAATAAAGTTTTCATAGACTATTCTGCAAGCAGATCTACAACTTTTGAATATGATACAGTAAATAAAGTATATTTACGTTCTCAAGGTACTGCTAAAGGAAATTATGTGCATGAAGATGCAGTTACAAAAAAACAATATACAACTAAAAATATTATTACTTACCAAGTACCAAATCGTACAATTGATGCCAAAGGAAGACAAGAATTAACAACAGTAGGTGCTGGAGAAGGGTACTATATAACAAATGGTTATGCTATACCGATTACATGGGAGAAAACAAGTCGTACATCTCAAACAAAGTATCGTTATTTGAATGGAAAAGAAATTGATGTAAATGATGGTAATACTTATATTGAGATACAGCCACAAAACAAAACATTAACAATAGAGTAGTTAAGATTTTGCCATTTTTCTATATTGTGGTATAATGGGAATGTTTGAGGAGAGAAAAAATGAATAAGTTAATTCAAGATGAAGAATATCAAAGTATAGTTTCTTCCATCTTAGAAACAAAAGAATTTAGTGAATCTATGAGTCAAATAAAACATCATAATAGTACTAGGCTTAATCATTTACTAAAAGTATCTTATTATTCTTATAAGATATCCAAATATTTAAGATTAGATTATGAAGAAGTTGCAAGAGCAGGATTACTTCACGACTTCTATTTAGATAGTGTTTATGATCAAGAAACTTTAAAAGAAAAAGTTCTTCTTTATACAACAAAACATCCACAAGCTGCAGTAGAAAATTCTAAAAAGTTTTTTTATCTTACTGAGAAAGAGGAAGATATCATTCGTACTCATATGTTCCCAGTAGATGTAAAAGTTCCAAAATATGCTGAAAGTTGGATAGTAAGTTTGGTGGATAAAGGAATTAGTACAGCAGAATTTGGAAATAAATTTGGTCGTCAAGCTTTATATCGTGCTAATTTGTTTCTAATATTCTTATTGAATTTTATGAGAATAGGGTAGATTTCTACTCTATTTTCTTTACAAAAAATAAAAAAAATAATATAATGAATTTATAACTTGTATGTCCTCATAGCATATTTGGATAGTGCGCGCCCCTCCTAAGGGTGAAAGGTAGGTTCGAATCCTACTGGGGACACCAGATTGATAATTACTCGAACTTTTCGAGAATAATTAAAACGGCTTGTTTAAAAGTCGTTTTTATGTTATCATGAAAAAAATTAGATGATTAAGTTTGTTACAATCAGTTTGGAAACGTACTTTAGAAAGTATGATAAAGTAGATGTGAGAAAAGGAACAAAATTATGAATGAAAGAATAATGATTCAGGCTACTAGTCAAAGTAATCTTTTAAAAGCAATAATGGATTATATGGAATTGGAAAAAATAGATTACAGTGTACAAGATGATTTTTCAAAGAGAACAAAAGATATTAAAAAAATTATTTATATTGATGATAATAACACTGATTTTAGTGATTTTTTAGAAAGCAGTGATTTATCTCTAATTGTAATAAGCGATAAAAAAAGAATAATTAATTCAAAGCTAAATATAAATTATATTATTACAAATTTAGTTTATGATAAAGCTAAATACACGGATGTTCAAAGTGAGTATTTATATAAAAAAGGAATTTATCATGTTTTTCTTGAAAAACTTGGAGAATTGCTAGAGAATACTAATAATTATAATGGAATGATATATGATCTTACAGAGTTAAAGTCAACACCTAATAATTGGATTTTTAGCTTTGATTCTATTAATGATACTTATATCTGGCTATCAAGAAAGAATAAAATGTTACCAGATAATTTTGTTAGAAAAGTAATTAACTTTTATGATGAAAAAGTATATGATGATTCTTTGCGTGAAATTAATTATTTGACTGAGAAGTTGGTAGAAATAAAAGATGGAAAATCTATTATGGATATATTTATATGTAGTAAAGAGGAGTTAAAATTATTTGAAAAAAATTATTTTTTTAAATTACTTATTAAAAATATTTCTTTAACATATCGATTTTATTTAATTGATAAAGAGGAACTGTTGGTAAATGATAAAGATTTAATAGATAGATTACGAGATGGTATAGCGATTTACAATGATTGTGTTTATAGAGATACTTATGATGATGAATTTTCATTAGGATATGTTGACTGCAATGAGAAAGTTATTAAAGAATATAATCAGTATTTTGATTATATTTTGAATAAGTATGGTATGGAAATAAAATCGGAGAGTGATTTAGATGAATTTTAAAGGAAAAGTGGTATTAGTAACGGGATCTTCACGTGGTATTGGAAGAAGTATTGCTGTTAAGTTTGCAAAAGAAGGAGCTTCTGTAATTATAAATTATAAAAGTAATGAAAATGAAGCGAAAGCAATAACTGAAATAATTTCTAGTTATACTAGTGATTGTATGTGTATTCAAGCGGATGTTTCTAAAGAAAAAGATGTAAAAAGAATGATTGATGATATTATAGAAAAATATGGACATATTGATATCCTTGTAAATAACGCAGGGATAGCAATTGATAATGATTTTCAAAATCGTCATGTTAAGGATTGGCAAGAAACACTTAATACAAACTTAATAGGCGTTTTTTTAACTTCAAAATATGCAGGAAAATACATGTTAGAAAATCAATATGGAAAAATAATTAATATTTCTTCTACAAATGGAATTGATACCATTTATCCTTATAGTATAGATTATGATGCATCTAAGGCTGGTCTTATAAATATGACAAAAAATTTGGCAATAGAGTTTGCGCCTTTCATTAATGTGAATGCAGTAGCTCCTGGATGGGTAGATACAGGCATGAATGATGATTTATCTAAAAGTTATTTAAAGTCAGAAATGGAAAAAACGTTATTAAAAAGATTTGCAGAACCAGAAGAAGTTGCGAATGTTGTATTATTTCTAGCCTCTGATTTAGCACGTTATATCGATGGAGAAACAATAAGAGTTGATGGTGGTTTAAAAGTAGGATAATCCAACATTTTATGAAAAAGACAATCGAAAGGTTGCCTTTTTTGATTAATTAAAAAAAATGTTGTAATATATACATCTTAAGTAGGGGGATTACTATGGATATAGATGAATTAATTAAACGTTTTTTAGAAGAAACTGATTATCAGAATAAAGATGATATTATGCTTTTAATGGCTCATGGAAGTAGAGTAAGTGGGACAGCACATGAGAATAGTGATTTAGACATTTTATATGTTACTTCCAATAATAAAAAATATAAATCTGTTCAATTAGTAGATGGTATTCCTATTGATATTACTATCCTTCCATTAAATGATGCAGAGCAAATGATTGAAGAATCAAAACTTACTGGTTCTAACTATTTAGAGTCAGTATTAAAAACAGGCATTGTTATAATAGATAGGTATGATACTTATAATAATTTATACTCTTTATTGGATTTTAAAAGAAACGGGAAAAGAATAGTGGATGGTGAAATGTTAGATTTAGCAGAAAGTCATTTTCTTGATTTTGATGCGAAAGTAGGAAATGTTCATGTTCATTATTATACAACTCTCGAATTGCTTAGAAAATTATATCATGCTAAATCTAATTGCTCTAATATTTCAGCACAGAAAGTTTATGATTTATATAGTAATAGGAAAAAAGCAAAAGAACAATATATGGTAAAACTTCCAGATGAACAATTTATTCAAGATTATTTAACGGCTTTACAAGAAACAGATTATGAAAAGCGTAGGGGCTGGCTAGTAAAATTTTTGGAGTTATTTGAAAATCAAAACGTGAAAAGAAATAGAAAATCTTCTTTTTGCAGTGATTCTGAAATTCCTAAGAAGCTGGTAATTATTAATAATGCCATATGGAAATGTGAAGATATGTTATTGCAAAAGTCTCCTTATTCGAAACCACTATATTATATACTAGTTGGGGAAATTTTGTATTTATATGAGATGTTGAATAATAAATCATTAGAATGTGATATTGATTTTTTAGATTCTGAGCAAATGATTAGGAATTTAGAATATTTATTTTGTTTAACAGACTCTAAACATGAAATAGATTATTATGATTATATGATTAGATGGTAATACACACAAATGTGTATAAATTCTTTTTCAAATATAGAATTATTTTTTTAACCATGCTATACTGAATAATAGAGAGTTGGTGTAGAATGGGACCATCAAACCGTGATGAGGGTAAGATGGGTGTTGGAGATATTGTCTTTCTTGTTATACTAGTTGTTATTTTAATATTTTTAATACCTTTTTATTCTTCTATTTTCAATGTTTTGAAATTAGCAGTTCAATTTATGGTAGGTGCAGATACTTATGTAGGACTTTTAGGTTCTTTATTGGGCTTTTTTATGTTGTTTTTAGGATTTAAACATAGAAATAGTATTATTAAAATATTTGGATTACTATTAATGTTTATTTTTATTTTAAATCCTTTTTATGAGTATTTAGGAAATAGAAAACATTTGCAGGAATCTCTTGGAAAATATACTTTCCAAGGATTAAGTGTTATTCAACCAGATAGTTGTCAATTAGAGGAAAAAGTACAGATGAAAATGGTGGATACTTGGAATACTCAATTTGGTTCAGATTTAGATATAGAGGGAGTTCAAACATCTCCATTGCCAAAGAGTGATGCATCTTGGAAAGAAAAGTTAAGATGTATGCCAGTTGAAACTCATTATGTCTATAAAATTTCTTATAAAGATGCCTTTGATGAGAATAGGACAATTCTTTATGATGGTAAAGAAAATTTTAATGCTATGCTAAAAGTTCATTCTTATGAAATTTTATATGAAAAAATAGGGGATTATTTAAAGGATATTCAAGGAATTGGAAAATTTGAATATTATTTTAAAATATCTAGTCAAGGAAAGGGCTTACTTATATTAGATAGAAGTAGTGTAGTAAATGAAAATGTTATAATACCAACGCCAAATAAAATTACTTTGAAGAATTTTTATCAAGATAAACGATTAGCATTAGAAATTTATTTTAAAAATTTAAAAGACAAAGATAAAATTTATCAATTAGTAAATGATTTAGAAGAAAAGTCAGAATATCCTTTTCCTATAATAATTCATTATGGAAATTTCTCTGAATATTATTTACGAGGAATTTGGTATCCATATTCAGAAAATGAACTTATAACAAGGTTAATAAGAAGTGAGTAATCACTTCTTTTAATAAATTTTAATAAAAATTAAGTTGAAAACTCAACTTAATGATGCTATACTAGTGTAGTATTTGTTAGGTGAGTATATGGATAATGAAAGAATATTACAAACAGAAAACTTTTTAATTAATTTTAGATATTTTGCCAAACAGATGGATAAGAAGTTTACTCTTTATTTGAAGAAAAATGGAGTGGATGGATGTGAATTTATTTGTTTATTACTTTTAAGGAGACAGAAAAATGGTCTTTCTATGGTGGAATTGACGAGACTTTCTAAAGTAGATAAGTCTATGACTACGAAAGTAGTTAAGAAATTAGAAGAAAAGGCATATATTTACCGTGACAGAGACAATATCAATGTGAGAAATTATAAAATTTGTCTTACTGAATTAGGAATTTCTAAAGCAAAAGAGATAGAAAATATGCTTATTAAGGAAAGAGAAAAATTTGAGAATAAATTTACAAAGCAAGAACAAGAAAATCTAATAGAATGTTGTAATTGTATATTACATAAGTGTATAGAGCATAATGATTAGAAAGGAAGATATTATGTTAGAGTTAAAAAAAATAACAAAAACGTATGTAACAGGCGAAGAAAAAGTACAAGCTTTAAAAGGAATTGATATAGCTTTTAGGGAAAGCGAATTTGTATCTATTTTAGGGCAAAGTGGTTGTGGGAAAACAACTTTGTTAAACATCATTGGGGGATTAGATCGATATACTACTGGAGACTTGATTATTAATGAAAAGTCTACTAAGGAATTTAAGGATAGAGATTGGGATACTTATCGTAATCATTCTGTTGGTTTTGTATTCCAAAACTATAATTTAATTCCACACCAAACAGTTTTATCTAATGTAGAATTAGCACTTACTTTATCTGGTGTTTCAAAAACAGAACGTAGAAAAAGAGCTTTAGAAGTTTTAGAAAAGGTAGGATTAAAAGATCAAATTAATAAAAAGCCTAATCAAATGTCAGGCGGACAAATGCAAAGGGTTGCAATTGCGCGAGCTTTAATTAATGATCCAGATATTTTACTTGCTGATGAACCAACTGGAGCTCTAGATTCTGAAACAAGTATTCAGATTATGAATTTATTAAAAGAGATTGCCTCTGAAAAGTTAGTTATTATGGTTACTCATAATCCTGATTTAGCAGAGCAATATTCTACTCGTATCATAAAGCTATTAGATGGAAATATTATGGATGATTCTAATCCTTATGATGCTAAAAAAGATAAAAAGAAAAAGAAGGAAGCAAAAAAGTCAAAGAAAACGTATATGTCTTTTACAACTGCATTATCTCTTAGTTTAAATAACTTAATGACAAAAAAGGGGAGAACCATTTTAACAGCATTTGCAGGTTCTATTGGTATTATAGGAATTGCTTTAATACTTTCTTTATCAAGTGGTGTTAGAAACTATATTAGCAGAGTAGAGGAGGATACGTTATCTTCTTATCCAATTCAAATAGATGAGGCTACTATTGATATGTCTGCTATGATGGATGTTATGACAGGAAATAAAAAGCAGGAAGAACATGAATTAGATAAAATTTATTCTAATGATATTTTAGGGGATGTTGTAAGTTCCGTAACATCTAAAATTAGTAAAAATAACTTAGTACGTTTTAAAGAATATTTGGAAAGTGATAAGATAGATATTTCTACTTATGCAAATGCGATTCAGTATGGTTACAACATAGATTTACAAATTTATAATCCTAACACTGAGGAAGACATTATTCAAGTAAATCCAAGTACAATTATGGATAAAATTGGGTTTGGTAATGATACTATGTCTAGTATGAGCTTAATGTCACAATATAATGTTTTTACAGAGTTGATGGATAATGAAGCATTATTAAAAACACAGTATGATGTAGTAGCAGGGTCTTGGCCAACAAAATATAATGAAGTAGTACTTATTGTTGATGAAAAAAACAATATTAGTGATTATACGTTATATGCATTAGGATTAAAGGACCAAAAAGAAATAGAGAATTTATTTAAAAAAGTAGCAGCAGGAGAACAGTTTACTTATAAGTCTACTACTTATGAATATGATGAGCTTATTGGATTAAAGTTTAAATTAGTATTAAATACAGATTATTATACAAAGCAATCTGATATTTGGATAAATCGTAAAGATGATTATGATTATATGAAAAAAGTAATTAAAGATGCTGAAGATATTACAATTGTAGGAATTATTAGACCAAATGAAGAAGCAATTTTAAATTCTAATCATGGCTTAATTGGTTACACAAAAGATTTAACAGAATATGTTATTGAAAAGATTAATAATAAAGAGATTGTAAAAGAGCAGGAAAAAGATTCTTCTATCAATATTTTTACAGGATTAGAATTTAATACAGATAATAAGCAATTTGATATGAGTGCTTTAACTCCTGAACAACAAGCCTATTTAACATCTCTTTCACAAGAAGAATTAGCACAAGTGATTTCTGCTTATATGGAAACTTATGGTGCTACTTATGAGGATAATTTAAGAAAATTAGGAGTAGTAGATTTAAATAGTCCAAGTTCTATTTATATTTATCCAAAAGATTTTAAATCAAAAGAGGAAATAGAACGGATTATTAGTGATTATAATGAGATGGTAACAAAAGAAGGGAAAGAAGAAGATTCTATCAATTATACAGATATGGTAGGTCTTATGATGTCAGGTGTTACCACTATTATTGATATTATTAGTTATGTACTAATTGCTTTCGTATCTATTTCTTTAGTAGTATCAAGTATTATGATAGGTATTATTACTTATATTTCTGTTTTAGAAAGAATTAAAGAAATTGGAATTTTAAGAGCTATTGGAGCAAGCAAAAAAGACATTTCAAGGGTATTTAGAGCAGAGACCGTAATTGAAGGATTGACAGCTGGATTATTTGGAATTTTAATAACAATTATTTTAAATATTCCAATTAATATGGTTATTAAGAACATTACAGGTATTTCTAATATTTCTAGTTTACCAATTGTTGGAGCAGTTGTTCTAGTATTTATTAGTGTTTTACTTACTTTAATTGCAGGATTATTCCCAGCCCGTATGGCATCTAGAAAAGACCCAGTAGAAGCACTTAGAACAGAATAGGCATTTATGCCTATTTTTGTTTGGTTGACAAACCTATGCAATAGTGATACTATATTTCATATCACAGGAGGGTGATTTGAGTGATAAATTTTAATGAAGAAGCATTAAGAAGAAATTTAAAGTATAAGCTTCAAAAAACAAAGAAAGGATTAGCACTTACATTAGCATCAGTAGCGCTATTTTCATCATTAACAATTCCTGCTAATGCAGCAAGCTTAGATGTACCAACAATGACTATCTATGCAAGTTCTTATGCAAGTTATGCTAGAGTAATTGGTGTAGAAGATAGATCAATTAATTCTGGTATAGTATTTCCGCAAGTAATGGAGAAAATCTATGATGATGGTAAGAATGAATATTATTTAAATTGTCCAAAGAGTAATTTGATAATTGTAAGATATTCTAATGGAACAGAAAAAAGTGTTTCTCAAGCATTAAAAGATGGCGATATTACTATTAAAACATTGCAAAATGTTTATGGAATTTCTGTAATTACTTCTAAGAGACCAACCATTCGTTCTGTAAAAGATAACTCTACAAAACCAGGAGTTTTTATTCCTCAAGTATATGAAAAAATCTATGAAGATGATAAAAATGAATATTATTTTACTACTATGAAAAGTAATTTAGTAATTGTAAGATATTCTGATGGAACAGAGAAGACAGTTAAACAAGCATTAAGTGATGGTGATCTTACTATTAAAGAGTTACAGGATGTTTATGGAATTTCTGTAGTTACTTCTAAGAGACCAACGATTCTCTCTGTAAAAGATAATTCTACAAAGCCTGGTGTATATGTAGAGCAGGCATATGAGAAAATTTATGAAGATGAAAAAAATGAGTACTATTTTACTACTACAAAGAGTGGATTAGTGATTGTAAGATATTCTAATGGAACAGAGAAGACAGTTAAACAAGCGCTAAATGATGGAGATTTAACAATTAAAGATTTGCAACGAGTATATGGAATATCAGTAGTTACTCAGCCTAGAACAAACAGAATTACTTCTGTTGTGGACATAACAAAAGGTTCAGATATTCGTGTTCCTCAAGTAATGGAATTAGTATATTGTGATGGTGTTAATAACTATTACTTTAGTACAAGAAAAAGCTCTTTAGTAATTGTAACTTATGTTGATGGAACACAAAAGACTATTATACAAGCTTTAAGAGATAGGGATTTAACAATAGGTGATTTACAATTTACTTATGGTATTTCTGTAACTACAGAAAGAGTAAATGCAGATAACAACTATTATAATCCAAATAGTTTATATAAAGCTCCAGATGGAACTTATTGGACAAGTCAAAAGGAATATGAGGAATGGGTTTCTTCTCAAAAGACACAAAATAGTGGAGGATATCAATATCATAAATAAGAGTGATAAAACACTCTTTTTTGATAAAAAAATCGTGTTATTGTTATACACGATTTTTCTTTTTAAATTGATAATGAAAATCATCAATTTCTTGATAGACAAATTGTTGTATTATATTTCCAATATTTTTATCATATCGTAGAGTTGGTTCTAGAATAGAGTATACTTGGTTCATTAATAGAATATTCATTTCTTGCTTACTTCTAGCTAGTAAAAATAAATCCATTAATTGCTTTAGCAAATCTAGATCTTGATTACAAATAACTAGTAAAAAAGTGGTTAGACCAATAGGATAGTCATTTTGAAGACATAATTCTAAGATAGTTTCTTCTAATTTATTCTTTTCAAAGTTAAAATCTTTTCTATCTAAGATACTGTACAAAGTACAATCACTTTGAAAAAATCCTTTTGCAACATGTTCTTTTATGAATATTAGATAGTATCGTTTTTTTATAAGTTCTATAGAGATTTCAAAAGCTTTTACTCTTTTTTTATTCACTGGCATAACAAAATTGTAGATAGTTTCTGATGATACAGAGTTTCTTCCAGTAACTTTTTTTAGATAAGCGTAATAGTCTTCTACTCCATCTCCACTTTTTCTTCTAATACTTTCAAAAATTCTTCGATAAGGGAATTCTTTTTCATAATAATAAGTTTGATAAAAACTAGCCAATTCATCAATAGAACTTTCTTTTGGATATTTTGGAGGTTGAAAAGTACTAGGTTCTTCTATTTCGTTAGCATGAAAATGTTTCCCATTGAATCTGATGCGATAAAATGTTGGAACATCATCTACAATTAATTTTAAATCATATTGATTAGAATCTAACAGGGTACAATCTAGTCTTTGATCTAAATGATTAAATAAATTTCCTTTTTGTATAGTAATCATAATAATCTCCTTTTTTATAAATAGTATTATAGTATAGAGTGAATAAAAATACTAGTAATTTGCTAGAAAATAGAAGAAAATAAATATCTTTTTAAAAAAATGTTAAAAAGATATTGACAAAAAGAAATCTTTTTAATATAATGCTAATAACAAGAACGAAAACTGTTCTTGAAAATTTTAAAGTTACTTATTAATATTTCGATAAAAAGAAAGAGGCGATATTATGAAAAAAGTAGAAATAAGTGAAATTGAAGAGTTGACGATTGTAGTTGATATGGTTAACGGTTTTGCAAAAGAGGGAGTGATGGCAGATCCTTACATTATGCATATTGTACCAGCTATTAGAAACTATATGGAAGTGGCATTAGAAAGTCCTAATAAGGCAGTAGTAGTTATTAAAGAGAATCATGATGAAAATGCAAAAGAATTTGATATTCATCCACCACATTGTAAGAAAGGAACAAAAGAAGCAGAAATGGTAGATGAATTAAAAGATTTAGAACCTTACTGTTATACATTCTTGAAAAACTCAACAAGTGCGATATGGGCACCAGGATTTCTAGATTTTATTAAGACATTATTAAAAAATCCTAAATTTAGAAAAATTCGTGTAGTTGGATGTTGTACAGACATCTGTGTTATGGATTTAAGTATTCCATTAAAGAAGTTATTAGATCAATTAAATATTGATGTAGAAGTAATTGTACCAACAGAAGCTGTTGAGACATTCCAAATTAAACCACATACTTATGATGAATTTGGAAAGCTTGTAGAAGAAGGAATACATGATAGAAATGAATGGAATACCATGGCATTTAAATTTATGAAACAAGCAGGTATTCAAATAGAAGAAAAAGGCTATCAGAAAGTGAAGGCTTAAATTTTACATTTATGTTATTAATATTTTATATATAAGAAGGAGAGAAATTATGAAAAATGAACAATTAAAAAGTGTAGAAGAATTTAAAAATTTAATGGGTATTGATAACCCAGACATTAAAACATGGGAGGACTTAAAGGCAGAAATTGAGAGAAATCAAAAACCTAATTTAGCAATGCTTACTGACTTTTATGAATTTACAATGTCACAAGCATTCTTTGATGCAGGGGATGAAAATAAAAAAGCATACTTTGATGTATTCTTTCGTACCAATCCATTAGAAGGGGGTTATACCATTAGTAATGGATTAGGAGATATTATTAATTTTGTAAAGGATTTTCATTATACGAAAGCAGATATTGATTATTTAAGAAGTACAGGACAATTTACTGAAGATTTTTTAAGATATTTAAGTAACTTAAGGTTTAATGGAGATATTTGGGCAATTCCAGATGGTACCCCAATATTCCCAAATGAACCAGTTATTACAGTACGTGCGAACATTATAGAGGCACAATTATTAGAATCATTGATGCTTGCTTATTTTAATCAAGGTTCTTTAATTGCTACTTCAACGAAAAGAATTACAAATGCTGCTGGAAAGATTCCAGTATCAGACTTTGGTCTTAGAAGAGGACATGGAGAAGGTACTATTAATGGATCTAAATATGCGATGATAGGTGGATGTGCTTCTACTTCTAATACATTAACAGGAGAACTTACTGG
This sequence comes from uncultured Bacilli bacterium, assembly GCA_964018915.1. Classification (GTDB taxonomy): domain Bacteria; phylum Bacillota_I; class Bacilli_A; order RF39; family UBA660; genus UBA5578. The sequence goes on from CAXHRJ010000004.1 coordinate 198,373, forward strand.
GGTTAAAATCTCAGGAACAATGGCTCATGATTTGATTCAATTTTACAAAGATGATTATAAGGCATTTATGGTATATGCGAGAGCCAATCCTAGAAACTGTGTATTCTTAGTAGATACCTTTAATACTTTAAAGAAAGGTATTCCAGCAGCAATTCGTGTAGCACATGAATTCTTAATTCCAAATGGTTATCCATTTATTGGAATTCGTATTGATAGTGGAGATTTAGCATACCTTTCAAAAGAAGCAAGAAAGATGTTAGATGAGGCAGGTTTTCCAGAAACTAAAATATTCTTAACAAATGGATTAGATGAGAAGAAAATTAATTCTTTAAAACAACAAGGAGCACATGTAGATGCAATAGGTGCAGGAGATAACGTACTTGCACCAAAAGAGAGAATGAATGGCGTTTATAAATTATGCGCAGTAGAAGAAAATGGTGTACCAGTCCCAAGAATTAAAATTAGTGGAGATGCCATTAAAACAACGAATCCAGGATATAAGAAAGTATATCGTTTCTATGATAAGAAAACAGGATACGCATTAGGTGATGTAGTATCACTTGCAACAGAGGTAATACCACTTGATCATTATATTTTAATTTCACCAACAGAAGAGTGGAAAACGACTGAGTTAAAAGATTATACTGTAAAAGAATTACAAGTTCCAATCTTTGAACAAGGAAAATTAGTATATGATGTTCCAACAGTTATGGAAAGCGCAGAACATTGCCATAAAGAGTTTGCAACTCTTTACCCAGAAATTAAAAGAGATATTAAACCTCATGGATATTATGTAGATTTAAGTAGACAATTATTAGATTTAAAAAAACAATTACTAAATGAATATGCTAGTAGTGAATCAGAGAAAGTGAAGACAATAGGTACATATCATGCGTAAAGAAAAACTAGAAGAACTAGAAAGTTATTTAGAAGAATTAAAGACAGTAAAGCAGGTAAGGAAAGATCCATCTTTCCTTACCAGACTATTTCGAGGAAAAGGATTTCTATCAAGTGATGTTTATGAATGTCACTTAAATTGTGGTAGAATAGTAGTAAGAGAAAAACTTGTGAAGGGCAAAAAAGATGGAAGTGCAGCTATCATATTTGCACTTACCAAAACTAATGAAGTACTTCTCAATGTAGAACCTCGTGTATTTACAAATGAAACAGTATCTTTAGGTTTCCCAGCAGGATATATAGAACTAAATGAAACACCAGAACAAGGCGCTAGAAGAGAACTATTAGAAGAACATGGATATCAAGCTGGAGAAATGATTTTGTTAGATGAGTTTTATCAAGATGAAGGCTGTTCTTCAGCATTCAACAGAATCTTTTTAGCACTTGATTCAGAAAAAGTAAGTGAACAACACCTAGATAAAGATGAAATTATTAGACCATTTCTTTGTACTTATGATGAGGTATTGGAGTTAAATAAACTTGGATATTTTACAGGAGCAAATAGTAAACTTACTATTGAAAGAGCTAAAGAATACTTAAAAAGGAGATAGTAATATGTTAAAAAAATATGGATATGTAAGAGTAGGAGCAATCGTTCCTGAATTAAAAGTAGGGAATGTAGAATTTAATACAGAAGAAATTATAAAAGAAATTAAGGCATTATCAAAAGAGGGAGTCCAGATTGTAACACTTCCAGAATTATCTTTAACAGGATATACTTGTAATGATTTATTTCATCAGGATATTCTTTTAGATAACGCTTTAGAAGGATTAAAAAAGATAGTAGAGAAAACTAAGAATATAGATCTTGTATCTATTATTGGGGTTCCTATTTCATTAGATAATCAATTATTTAATGTAGCTGTTGTTATTTCAAAGGGAGAAATTTTAGGAGTAGTTCCCAAAACATTTATTCCAAACTATAGTGAATTCTATGAGAAGAGATGGTTTGCATCTTCTATTAATGCGATTAGTGATACCGTTACTCTATTTGGTAAAGAAATACCATTTGGAACCAATATTTTATTTCAAGATAAAGAAAATAAAAATATTACATTTGGTATTGAAATCTGTGAAGATGTTTGGAGTATTAATCCCCCAAGTAATGAACACGCATTAAATGGTGCAACTATGATTTTTAATTTATCTGCTAGTAATGAGATTATTGGTAAATACGAATATCGTAAAGAATTAATTAAGATGCAATCTGCAAAAACGATTAGTGCTTATATTTACGCTTCTAGTGGAGTAGGAGAATCTAGTACTGATGTTGTATTCTCAGGTCATGCTATGGTAGCCGAAAATGGTACTATCTTAAAAGAGAATAATCGCTTTGATTTTTCTTCTAATAGTATCGTTATGGATATAGATGTAGAACGTATTATGAATAATCGTCATAAAGATATCAGTTATATGGGAGTAATTCCAAAAATTAAATATAGAACTGTCTATTTTAACTTAAAAGATACGAATGAAAATTTATTACGTACTTATCCTGCATACCCATTTGTTCCTAAAAATGAGGAAAAGAGAAATTTAAGATGTTCTGAAATCTTTAATATTCAAGCATCAGGTTTAGCAAAACGCCTAAAACATACGGGAATGAAGAAAACAGTAATTGGTATTTCAGGTGGATTAGATTCTACTTTAGCATTTTTAATCATTATAGAAGCTTATAAAAAACTAGGGATTGATAATAAGAATATGATTGCTGTTACCATGCCTGGATTTGGTACTACCGATAGAACGTATACAAATGCTGTTAATTTAGTAAAAGAATTTGGTGCTACTTTAAGAGAAATTAGTATTAAAGAAGCATGCCTTGTACATTTTAAAGATATTGGGCAAGATGAAAATACTTTTGATATTACTTATGAAAATTCACAAGCAAGAGAGCGGACACAAATCTTAATGGATATTGCTAATAAAGAAGGCGCATTAGTAATTGGTACAGGTGACTTATCTGAACTTGCGTTAGGTTGGTGTACCTATAATGGAGATCATATGAGTATGTATGCTGTTAATACTTCTATTCCAAAGACCTTAGTTAGATATTTAGTAAAATGGATTGCTGATACTCATGAGACTACAAGAGATACTATCTATGATATTTTAGATACACCTATTAGTCCAGAATTACTTCCTCCAACAAAGGATGGCAAGATTGCTCAAAAAACAGAAGCTTCAGTAGGTCCTTATATCTTACATGATTTCTTCTTATATCAGTTTTTAAGAAATGGATTTAAACCAAGTAAAATTTATTTTATAGCTAGTATAACATTTAAAGAAATGTATGAAGAAGTAGAAATTAAAAAATGGTTAACGTTCTTTATTAGCAGATTTTTTACACAACAATTTAAAAGAAGCTGTATGCCAGATGGACCTAAAGTAGGTACAATTAGTTTATCTCCAAGAGGAGACTTACGTATGCCAAGTGATGCTGATTATGAAATATGGTTAAAAGACTTAGAGAACATCTAGGCCTTTTTCTTGTTAGCTAATATCTTTTTTGATAGATAGCAGTAACATATGATATTAGGAAAGAGTTATAAAGATATAGTTTTATTATTGAAAATGTTTCAAGAGAAGATATAGTTTTTTAATCTTTTTTTGTTATTAGAAATATGATATACTATAGCAAGAAAGAAGGTATTTATGAAAAAATATAATCGTGTGCTTTTAAAATTAAGCGGAGAATCTCTAGCTGGAGATAAAGGAATGGGTATAGATTTTGAAAAAGTTTTAGAAATCTGTGCAGAGATAAAAGAGGTTGTTGAAAAAACAAATGTAGAAGTTGCTATTGTAGTAGGTGGTGGAAATTTCTGGAGAGGAAGATCTAACCAACATATGGATAGATGTACATCAGATCATATTGGAATGCTTGGTACAACTATGAATGCATTAGCAATTAATGACGCATTCAAACAATTAGGTTTTGAATCTCGTGTTCAAACAGGAATTGAAATGCGTCAGATAGCAGAATTCTATATTAAAAATAGGGCAGAAAGACATTTGCAAAAAGGAAGAGTTGTCATCTTTGGATGTGGAACTGGAAGCCCATTTTTCTCAACAGATACTGCGGCTGCTTTAAGAGCTGCAGAAATTAATGCTGATATTGTTTTAAAAGCTACGAATGTAGATGGCATTTATACAGCAGATCCTAAAAAGGATAAAAATGCTACTATGATAGAAGAAATTACTTATATTGATGTATTAAATAAAAAATTAAATGTAATGGATTCTACTGCCACTACACTATGTATGGATAATGAAATACCAATACTAGTTTATAATATGAACAAAAAGGGAAATCTAGAAAAAGTAATTACTGGCAAAAAAATAGGAACTATTGTTTCTAAATAGGAAGGTAACTATGAGAATATTAATGATTAACCATTTTCCACTTGCTGGTTCTGGCAGTGGTGTATATACAATGAATATAGCGAAGTCTTTACGAGATAAAGGACATGATGTATGCATTATTATGCCAGAAAATAGAACAAATTTTAATAGAGAAGATGGTATTAAATTACACCCTGTATATTTTAAGCAGAAAGAAGAAATCCCAGGACAATTACCATTTAACTTTCCTTGCTTTACTACACATCCTAATAGTACCTTAAATTTTTCTGATTTAACTGATGAGGAGTTAAATGAATATGTAGATGCTTTTAGAAAAGCTATTAAAGAAGAAGTAGAATCTTTTTGTCCAGATGTTATTCATGGACAACATATTTGGATTTTATCAGATTTAGCAACAGAATATGATATTCCATTAATAGTAACTGCACATGGAACAGATATTGTAGGACATCAAAGAAGTAATAGATTTCATTCTTACACGAATGATGTTGCTTCTAAGTGCGCACATATTATAACGATATCAGAAGATAATAAGAAACTTGTTGAACAGGAATTTCCACAAGCAACTGGAAAAACGACACTTATTCGAAATGGATATGATTCTAATGTTTTTTATCAGGATGTTTATAATAGAAATAAAGTTTTGAAAAAATTTGGTATTGAAAAGGAATATAATAATGTAGTTTGCTTTGTTGGAAAGTTAACAGAGATAAAGGGAGTAGATACTCTTTTAAATGCTACTTCTACTTATGAAGATGGAAATACTGCAACCTTAATTGCAGGAAATGGGGAATTGTTTGAGGAACTAAATACGATGGCTAATAATTTAGAGTTATCTGATGTTTATTTTTTAGGAAATTTACCCCAAGAGGAATTACGAGCAATTTATAATGTAGCAGATGTTTCTTGTGTTCCTTCTCGATTTGAGGCATTTGGTTTAGTTGCTATCGAGGCATTAGCATGTGGAACTCCTGTAGTGGCAAGTACTGTAGGTGGAATCCCTGATTTTCTAAAACCTGATGTAGGTGTATTAATTCCAGTAGATGATGCTAATGCATTAGCGTCTTCTATTCAAAAAATTTTAAATAATGAAATTTGTTTTGATTCTCGCCATATAGCACAATATGCTTATACAAATTATGCACAAGAGACTTTAATTGATGAATTAATAGATATTTATGAGGGCTATGGTGTAGGAGAAAAAGGAAAAAAGAAAGTATAGACTTTTCTAAAAGAAAAGTCTTTTTGTGTGAAAAAAAACATCTTTTTAAAAAAATGTTAAAAAGATGTTGACAAAATCGATAGTTTTTAATATAATGTTAATAACAAATGCAAAAAGTGCAATAAAAAAAGAAATAGAAAAGAGGAATTATGAAACCAAATTTAAAGTTAATTATATTAGATAATTTTAAAAATGTAGGAGAAAAAGTAGATAAAGAACTTCAAAAGTTCAATAAGAATAAAGATTCTTACTCTGTAAAAATTTCTAATAGTAGATTTTCCAATGGAGAGGGAAAAGTAAAACTAGAAGAAACAGTTCGTCATCAAGACTTATATATCTTATGTGATGTAGGAAACTATAGTATGTCTTATGAAATGCATGGATTTACTCATTATATTTCCCCAGATGAACATTTCCAAGATGTGAAAAGAGTGATTTCTGCAACGAGTGGTAGAAGTGAACATATTACTCTTATTATGCCTCTTCTTTATCAATCAAGACAGCATAAAAGGAAGGGAAGAGAATCTTTAGACTGTGCTTTAGCACTTCAAGAACTTGAGAATTTAGGTGTAAACTGTATTGTTACTTTTGATGCACATGATCCTAATGTCTCAAATGCAATACCTAATTTACCTTTTGAAAATTTTTATCCTACCCATATTATTTTAGAAGACCTGATAGAGGAAGAACTTGATAATTTATTAGTAGTAAGTCCAGATATGGGAGCTATGGAAAGATCTCGTTATTATGCTGAATTACTTGGATGCGATGTTGGCGTTTTTTATAAAAGAAGAGATTTGAGCAGAGTAGTAAATGGTAAAAACCCAATTGTTGATCATGTATATATGGGAACAGATGTAAAGGATAAAAATATTATTGTAGTAGATGATATGATAGCATCTGGTTCTTCTATGATAGAAGTAGCAACTGAGTTAAAGAAAAGGGGAGCCAATAAAATTTTCTTAGTAGCAACATTCTCTCTTTTCACAGAAGGAATAGAATTATTTAAAGAAGCTTATGAAAATAAGTTGTTTGATAAACTTTATTCTACTAATTTATCTTATGTTAGAGAAGATGTAAGAAATTCTTCTTGGTATCATGAAGTAGACTGTTCTAATTTTATAGCAAAAGTTATTCATACATTGCACAAAGGAGAATCTATAGAACCACTTCAAAATGGTAAGAAAGAAATGATTCGTAAAATTAATAAGAAAGTAGGAAAATGATTTATGCGTATAGGAATTATTGGTGGAAGCTTTAATCCCCCTCATAGATTACATAAAGAAATGGCTTTAAATGTTTTAAAGAATAATTTAGTTGATAAAGTTATTTATGTACCAACAGGAGATAAGTATGCAAAAGACGGATTATTAGATGGAAATATTAGATTAGAAATGTTGAAGCTTATGTGCCAAGATAATCCATTATTAGAAGTATCTGATTATGAGATAAAAAGAGGTGCTAGTTATACCTATGAGACATTAGATTATTTTAAAAGTTTGTATCCTAGTGATGATCTTTATTTCATTTTATCTACAGATTTAATTTTAGATATTATGAATTGGAAGAAACCAGAATACATTCTTTCAAAATATAAATTGATTGGTTTAAAGAGGAGGGGGGTAGATGGAGTTTTGCCAGAGATTTATAGTAGATATCCTGATAGTTTAAAAACTTATGATTTTAAAATGGAGGAATTATCTTCTACTATTGTTAGAAAAAGAATAAAAGAAAGAAAAATAAAAGAATTAAAAGGATATTTAGATAAACTGGTATTAGAATATATTGAAAAATATTCTTTGTACCAATAACTATTTTTTATAAATTGTGTTATTAACAAAGAGAATATAAGAAAAGGAGAAAATTATGAAAGAAATAGAAAACAAATTTGGAAAAGGAAATTTATATAACGTAAATGATTTAGGAGAGAAGATTTATGCAACATCTTGTGCATGTATGTCAGTTTGGTCAGATTTCTTATCTTGGGCGAATGCTCATTCAGATAGAATGGTAAGCGATGCTAGTAAAGCAGATAGCATTGTAGTATTGGGGTGCCAAGTAACAGATTTATCTATCTTAAATGATATTGAGGTAGCACATCGTCTTCATAAAGAAACAGGAAAACCAACTTTCATGGGAGGATGTCTTGCTCAACGTATGGATATTCCACTACCTGATTATATTAGGAGATTAGATGTAGTAAGAACTGTAGGACAAGAGATTAATGATAGAACATTAATAGATTATGAGCCACCATTCTGGGTGCCAGATTATAAGGAGTCAGAAGAAAATCTAAAAGATGGAAATTTATTCCGTAATTATTATCCATTAAAGATAGGAGCTGGATGTCATGGTAAATGTAAGTACTGTACAATTAAACATACAAGAGGTGAAACTTATGCGACAGTACCAAGAGAACAAGTAGAAGAGTTTTTAAGACATGAAAATGTAGTTCTTATTTCAGATAGCCCAACTGTATCACAGATTAAGGATTGGTGCAGTATTGCTATGGAATATAAAAAAGATATATCTATTCGTAATATAGAGCCACAAACTTTAGTAGCTTGTAAAGAGGAAGTACTAGCACTTGCTACATCTGGACATCTTCATATTTTACATTGCCCAGTTCAAAGTTTTGATGACGAAGTATTAAAGATTATGAATAGAAGTGTACCTATGACAAAAGAGGCCTTGAAAATTATGCATACTGTAAGAAGTCTCGGTACTTTAGTAGCAACCAATATTATTATTGATTACACTAATGATGGTAAAAATTACCCAAATCACGATAAGGAGGCATTAGAAAGAGACTTTGATTACTATTCTTGGAATCCATACTTTGATGGTAATTTCGATATGTCTAAAGCAAAACAAAGATTTAAAAAGTACATTGGTTAAAACTTGTATTTCAAAAAAATCTATAGTATACTGTATGTAGTGAGAGAAATCTCATATAATAAAAAAGGGAATACCTAGTTTTGAAGAGTTAGGTACTATCCCAATGTTTGGTTAGTACCGACTTATACAGTTGGTACTATTTTTATTAATATGATTATAATCACAATAATAAGGAGTATTATGATGGAACAAAGATATCTCTCTATTTTTCTCATAATGTCACCTCCTTTCGCTTCTAAAAGCGAAGGAGAATAGTACCTAAACTAACCAAGTATTCCTAATAACTATGTTCGCACGCAAATGGAAAAGAGGTTATTTTATGAAGAAAATTGTGGATAAATTAATTACTAGAAAAGAAACGATAGCTACTATGGAATCATGTACTGGTGGAGGGATAGCGAATGCTATTACCAATATTCCAGGTGCTAGTGAGATTATAAAATTTAGTGCTGTTACTTATTCTAATGAATACAAAATAAAAATGGGAGTAAATGCTTCTACTATTGATACTTATAGTGTCTATAGTAAGGAAGTGGCATGTGAAATGAGTAAAGAAATAAGTCTTTTTGCAAACTCTACTTATGGAGTGGGAGTAACTGGAAAAATTGATAGAGAAGATCCTAACAATTTAAGAGGAGATGTAAATACTATTTTTGTTAGTATTTATAATAGTAATTTAGATAATTATATTACTAAGAAAATAGAACTACCTTTACTTAGTAGGAATGAATGTAAAGAAATCATTATAGAAGCAATAAAAAAGTTATTATTGTCCATTTTAGAATAAGGAGATGCTAGTCATTTTCTTTTTTACTTATCTTTTTAAAAAAATATTAAAAAGTAGTTGACAAAATGCGTACATTTTAATATAATGTTAATAACAAGAACGGATGAGTTCTAAAAAAATATAATTTGTTATTAATTATATGTTAATAAGAAAGGAGAAAAATATGAAAACAGAAATGATAAATATAGTAGAAACTTTTTTAAATGATTATATTGGCGGTGAAGAATTCTATGATGCATTAGATGAGCAAATTAGAATTAATGATGTTTGGTTATATATTATGATTTCTCTTGTAGAAGAAGAATCTTTCGATAAACTTATTGTAAGTGGAAACTTCGGTAGAAAATTTTATAAATTTGTTACTCTAAAAATAGGAAAAGAATTAGCTAGTAAAATATTAGTAGCTAATGGTTCTTTAAGAAAAGGAAATAGTATTGGTTTAGAAAATAGAGATTTTAACGGTCAAAAATTTATTTTTATTGATGATAGCTTTTGGGCAGGAAGAACCCGTAATGCTATTCAAAATTATATAGAAAAAAATAATGGAATACTTACTAAGACTTATGTATTTTATGATGGAAATAAAGTAAAGGATGAAAATGTAGTAAGTTTTTATAGATATTACGATTACCATTAGTTGTGTTGTTATTAAAAAAATGTTATAATGAAAAAGAGGTGGACTATGGAAGATTTTAAATCAGAAGAGGAATTTTTAAAAGCATATAATCCAGATGATTATGAAAAGTTATCGTTAACAACAGATATTTTAATATGCAGTGTATCGAGTGAAGAAGAAGAAAATTATAGAAAGTTAAGTAGAAAATATTTTAGTATTTTGCTTGTAAAAAGAGATAATTATCCATTTAAAGGAAAATGGTGTTTACCAGGTGGATTTATTGGTATTGATGAAGATTTAGAAGAGGCCCCAAAAAGAATATTAGCAAGTGAGACAAATTTACATGATATCTATTTAGAACAGTTATATACTTACGGTAGTGTAGATAGAGATCCTCGTATGAGAGTTATTAGTACGTCTTATATTGCACTAGTCGATAAAAATAGATTGCAAGATAAATTATCGCCTAATGCTTCTTGGTTTAATACGACTGTATTAGAAGATGATAAGGAGATGCAGGTAACATTAGATAATGGATTAGAGACGATTCATTTTACCATTAAGAAAACTCTTAAAGGAAAAACTTCAGATCGTTATAAATTTTCCATTGCTAAAAACGATAAATTAGCGTTTGATCATCCACTTGTAATAGCAGCAGGTATTTCTAGATTAAAAAATAAAATAGGTTATACTGATATCGTATTTAATATGATGCCAGAATACTTTACATTAGGAGAATTACAACAGGTATATGAAGTAATTTTAGATAAGAAATTATTAGATCCAGCATTTAGAAGAATTATTGCTAATAAAGTAGAGAAGACTACGAAAGTTCAAAGTGGTGGAGGACATAGACCATCTGCTTTATTTAGATATAAAAAGAAGAAATAATATGGATAGAACGATTAGTAGAGTAAAACTTTTTGTTAATGAGAATGAAGAATCTTTAGCATTAAAAAGAAAAGTAGAAAATTGTTTTTTAAAATATCATTTTGAAATTGTTGAAGACGACTATGATTTAGCAGTAGCGATAGGTGGAGATGGAGCATTCCTTAGAATGATGCATCAGACTGGTTTTAATAGTAAAATTTATTATATTGGAATTAATAGTGGAACATTAGGCTTTTTACAAGAGATTAAACCGGATGAAGTAGAATTATTTACTGCTAGAATCCATAATAATGATTTTAAATTAGAAGAAGTTAGTATACAAGAAACTACCATTACAACAAAAAAAGAAAGTGATACTTTTTATTCTCTAAACGATATTGTTATTAGAGATAGGGATTTAAATACTGCCCATTTTTCTTTATATGTAGATAATAATTTATTAGAAAACTTTGTAGGGGATGGAATCTTAGTTTCTACTTCTATTGGCTCAACTGCATACAATTTAAGTTTTGGTGGAAGTATTGTTTATAGTGCATTACATACTTTGCAGATAACACCAATTGCTCCACTTAATAGTAAAGTATATAGAACTCTTCAAAATTCTGTTATTATTCCAGAGGATAAAGAAATAAAAATGATTCCGACGGGCAACACTAATTTTGTTATCTCTATTGATGGAGAAAATAAAATTTATAAAAATGTATTAGAAATAAAAACGAGAATTGGTAGTAAAAAAATATTTTGCCTACGTATGAATGAATATAATTATTCAGATATTATTTATGAAAAATTTTTAAAGTAAAAACATAATAACAATTATTTCTTTTTTATGATATAATTTTATTATGATATGTGGTGATAGTATGAAGGATTTAAAAGTTCTTCTTTTCTTTTTTGCTGTTACATTTTTATTTAGTTCTGTCAGTAGTTTTGCATATCACACGCATACATTTATTGATATTAAAATTCCTGCTTTTGCAAAAAAATATATAAGCGATGTAGAAATTACGAAGACAGATACATCTTATCAGCTAATTAAAACAATGGACACAATGGATGTAGTAACTGGAAAACCACATGCAGTAGAGGAAAGAGTTTTAATTTGCATTGAGAATAGTTCTAAAGATTGTGCTGGAGAAAATAATTGGATAACAGCCACAATTGGAAAGGAAGAAACCTTAAAAGGATCTAATGGGAAAGGAGATTACAGATTAAATTTGAAAACAGCTGGAACTCAAATTTATAAAACATCTTACTGGGGAACTTGAATTTGGGAACAATAGTACAAAGATTAATGTTAACTTGGTTTCTATTAGAAATAGATAGGAGCATAGATGATGAATTTATTTATAAAAAATAATATTACTTATATACTTTCCTTTTTATTTTGTTTGATAATGGTGATATTCTTTTTTATAGTGCTGCTTTAGAATGGAAAAAGGAAAGCAATATAAAAAATAGCATTTATCAAGAAAATTGTTCAGAGTATGATGAAGAGGATTATAAAAATATTAATAAAATTAGCGATGATTCAATAGTGGTCTGTTATAATATGTATTAAATATTCAAAATGATGTAAAAGACACTTATTATATTTATTTTTCAATTTTTTATGAGGTGCCAGATATTTTCCCCTTTACTTTAATCTTATTTGTATCTATTCCTGCTCTATATAGGTTTCATAGAAAAAACAAGAAAGGAAATATAAAAAATATTTTAGTTAGAAAACAATATTTTAGATTTTTTAAGCAAGAGTATATAAAATCTTTGCTTTCTATTTTTATTGTTCCAATTTGTTTATTTTTATTATCGTATTCTTATTCAGACACTTTGATGTTGATAAAACTTTATTAATGGTGAATAATTCTTTAGTGGAATATGCAAAGCATATTACTCCAATTTATTTTATGGTTATTTATTTTTTTTACATTATGATTCAATCTATTTTCTTTGTTAATTTATCTTATATTTTGGATTTAAAGAATGACTATATGATTTTAACTTTATTGGAATAAAAATTATTTTAGAGTTTGTACAGAAGTTTACTATTTATAATATCAGTTTATTTTCTATTTGGAATTATAATTCTACAGATAATTTTTTAATAATTCCTACTATAATAAATATTTCTTTAGCAATAATTACTTTTATGATAATGGTATATCGTTATAAAAATAAAGAAGCGGTAGTGATGTGTAATGAATAATTTTATTTTTGATAAGAGATATAAAATTTTAATTGTATCGATTTTTATTTATTGTAATTTTATTTAAAGTTTTCATTTAAGTATTTTTATATTTAGTGAATGTATTTTTTACATTCTTTTTTTATGGTATATTATTGATATGGAAATTAGGTGATAGCGTGTTTTACTATTTTTTTATTATGAATATTCTATCCTTCTTTTTATTTGGATTAGATAAGAAGAAAAGTATAAAAAAAGAATACCGTATTCCTGAGAAAGTATTATTTTTAATTACTGTTTTAGGTGGGACATTTGGTTCTTTATTTGGGATGTTTTTCTTTCATCATAAGAATAGAAAAATAAAGTTTTTAATATTTGTACCACTTTCTTGTATATTATGGATTTTTCTTTTAATATTTTAGTGTAAATGAAATGTCTTGTGAAGGACAAATGGGAAAGATATGTGTTATAATGAAAAAAATAAGGAGGATACTATGTTAACAAAAGAAGAGCAAGCAAAAGTTTATCATGCTTATCAAGAAACAATAAAAAATACTAAAGAGGCGAAGTCATCAATGCATATGACATTTAAAGAATTTTGTGAAATGTATGCATTTACAACAGAAAATGTAAGAGGGTATCTTTCTAAATTAAAAGTAAAAGGGAAAAAGGTATTAACAGTAACGGCTTCTGGGGATCATTTAATCAATTTAGCGCTTCTGGGAGCTAGTGAAGTACATAACTTTGATATTAATAGAAATGCTTACTATATGTCAGAACTAAAAATTGCGGCTTTAAAAACACTAAGTTATGAAGAATTTTTACAGTTCTTTACAGATAGTAACGATAGAGAAGTTGGTTATGTTGGGCTTCTTTCTGTCCAAAGAAAAGTGGATAAAAATGAATTCGTTTTTGACTATAAAACGTATTTATGTATTAGAGAACAGTTAGGCGAAGATGTAGCGTTATATTGGGATATGCTATTTGAGGAATATCATTTTGATGGAAAAGAACTAATGAGTTCGTCAGTAGTTTATGGTGGGGATAGGACTGCTGCCATTTATAACAATCCTTATTTACAAAATGAGGAAAATTATAATCAAGCAAGAGAAAATATTGATAAAATAGACAGAAAATATATGACTATGGATGTTTTAGAACTTCATAAATTAACAGATACTTATGATATTATTTTACTTTCTAACATTTATGATTATGCAACAGATGAGTGGGTAGGTGGAATAAAGGAGGAAGTATTTACTCAATATGTTATAGAAGAACTATCTAAGAAATTAAACCCATCAGGGAAAATATCTATTGCTTATCAGTATCATTATAAATCAAAGGATCAAGCATTTTCGCTATCTTTAAAAAATTTATTTAAAAGAAAATATACATTAGCGAAAAGAGAAGCTTTGGAAAGATTTAGCTTAAAGAAAATTCTAGTTTCAACGGTTATTAGAGATTATAGAGAGGATTCAACAAAAGACTGTGTTTATTTATATGAAGGAGGAAAAGCGAAATAAGTTTTTTCTTTTTTTTATAAAAAACTATTGACAAGTGTATATTTTAACGCTTATAATGATAATGCTGGTGATGATTTATGGAAGTAGCTAATCCTAGATATCGAAATCAAGGAGTACATGTGGTAAGTGCAATATTTACAGTAGATAAGAGAATTACGAAAGTCTTACTTATTAAAAGAAAGTATGACCCTTATTCGGGTATGTGGGCACTTGTTAGTGGAGCTCTTTATAATGATGAAGAACTTCTAGATTGTATGAAAAGGGAAGTAAAAGAAAAGACAGGAATTGAAAATATTCACTTAGAACTGTTTGATGTTTTCAGTAAGGTGGATAGATCTCCAGCTATGCGAATGGTTGGAATTGCTTATTTAGGAATCATTAATAAGAATAAATATGAATTATTAAAAGAAACTTTACGTACTATTGATGCAGAATGGAGAGATATTGATAATATTCCTGAACTTGCTTTTGACCACAATGAAATATTAGTAAGTTCATTGGAAGTTCTAAGAAAACGCATTAAGGAAACAGATTTATTAAGAAACTTGTATCCAGATGGATTTACTATGCCAGAGATACAGAAAGTTTATGAAAGTATTCTAGGTACTAGTTATGATAGACGTAATTTTCGTAAGAAATTATTAAGTACAGGGATGATTGAAGAGACAAATAGGGTAGAGAAGTTTAATGGAAACAAACCTGCTAAAATTTATATATTTAAAGAGAATATGGAAGATAGAAATGTATTTTAATACATTTTTCTAATCGTTAATAGTGTGTATAAAAATACACTTTGAAAGGATAATAAAATGATATATTTCTTAAGACATGGGTTAGATGATGAAACTTATATAGGAGGATGGAGTGATGTAGATTTAACAGATACTGGAGTGGAACAAGTAAAGGAAATAACCTCCGTTATTAGGAAACTTTCAATTAGTAAGATTATTTCTAGTGATATTAAGCGTGCTAGAACAACTGCAGAAATTGTTGGAAAAACTTTAAATATTCCAGTAGAGTATTCTTCTAAATTTAGAGAGTTAGATAAAGGTTTACTTACTGGATTAAAAGTAAGTGATGCATATAATCGTTATCCTGAATATAAGGATAGTGTCACAATAGAAAAAAAGTATCCAGTAGGAGAATCTATGATGGATTTATATGAAAGAGTTAAACTTCTCCTTGGAGAAATAGAAGGGTGGGATGAGGTATTAATTGTAACACATAGAGGAGTTATCAATATGGTTTATTTCTTAATGGAAAATAAACTTCCAGATATGGATAAGAAACAATTTGGAGTAACGCATGCATCCATACATGCTTATGATCAAAAACAAAAGAAAATAGGAAAGGTAGGAATTAAAAAATGGGACAATTAGTTGGTAAAATCGTGCTTACAGGAGGACCTTGTGCAGGTAAAACTACTGCTCTTTCAACAATTGAGCAAGAATTAAGTGATAGAGGATATCGTGTATTTGTAGTAGGAGAAAGTGCTACAGAATTGATTAAAGGATGTATTCGTCCATTTGGTGATAAACCATTTGATCTTGTGGATTTTCAAAGACTCATTTTACAGTATCAATTACAAAAGGAAAAAATATATGAACAAGCAGTAGAGATGCTTCCAGATAGTGAACAATGTGTCATTCTTTATGATAGAGGAATCATGGATAATAAGGCTTATATTACAGCAGATGAATTTAAAATGATTACACAAGAACAAGGATTACATGAATTAGATTTATTAGATAGTTATGATATGATATTACATTTAGTAACAGCAGCTGATGGTTGTCCAGAACATTATACATTGGAGAATAATCAGGCTAGATCTGAGAGTGTGGATGAGGCGAAAGCATTAGATAAAAAAACACAAGATGCTTGGTTAGGACATAATCGCTTGGTAATCATTGATAACTCTACTGATTTTTCTGACAAAATTAATAGAGTTCTAGAGAATGTTTGTCAATTAGTTAGAAGTCCATATAGTATCCGTTATCAAAGAAAGTATTTAGTAGATTTAGGAAGTTCCTCTCTTGATTTATTAAGAAAGAAAGATGTTATAAAAATAGATATGGAACAAACTTATTTAGAAGAACCAAGAGAACATTACGAAAGAAGACTTAGAAAACGTAGAAATGGTAATGAAGAGACATTCTATATAACAGTTCAAAAGAAATATGGTCACGGACTAAATAAAATAGTAACAAATAAGAAAATTACAGAAAAAGAATATATGCGTTTCCTAGAATCTCCAATTGGCGGAACTCTAAAAAAACAAAGATATACATTTGTCTATAAAAAACAATATTTTAAATTAGATCTTATCGATGGAGTTCCATATGGAATATTAGAAGTAAATCCAACAAGCAGTGATGTTACAATTACTCTTCCACCAACTTTAAAAGTAGAAAGAGAAGTTACAGATGAGGAAGAGTTTGATGCTGGTTCTCTTGCTAGAGAAAAGAATAGTGAATATGTATTGAAATAGAAAGTTTTACTTTCTATTTTTTATGGTTAATAGGATTTAGATTTTTATAGAAAAATAGTATAATAAAATAGGTGATAAAAATGATTGTGGTTTTATCCAATAGCTACTAATATAGAAACTGTTGTTAATGCCAAAAAGACTTTGATAAAGATTATGTGGATGGATATCCTGTAGAGAGATTAGAAAATATATTGAAATTTAAAGAAGGAAGAAATAAGCCTAAAGATCAACTAGATATTCAAAAAATAAAAGAATATATTAATAAATAGCTATGCACATTTTAAAAAAAGGATGTGCATAATTTTAATTCCATGATATAATAGATAAACATGGATGATGGAGAGATTTTATGGAAAAAATTATACTAGTAGATGGAAACAATTTATTATTTAGAAGTTATTATGCAACTGCTTATAATGGCAATTTTATGAAGAATAGTAAAGGGTTGCCAACCAATGCTTTATTTGGTTTTACCAATATGATGAATAAGATTATTGAAGAGGAAAAGCCAACTAGAATTCTAGTTGCTTTTGATAAAGGGAAAACATTTAGACATGAAAAATATGATTTCTATAAAGGCGGTAGAATAGAAACTCCTGAAGAATTGAAACAGCAATTCCCAATTGCTAAAGAAATGCTAGGATATATGGGAATTAAATATTATGAGATTGAAAATTATGAAGCGGATGATATCATTGGTACTTTTGCACGTATTTGTGATGAAGATCCTAATTATGTAGGTACTATTATTAGTAGTGATAAGGATTTATTGCAATTACTTTCTAATCAAGTAGATATTAAATTATTGAAGCAGAAAGATTATATTCGCTATAATCCAGTTACTTTTAAGGAAGCATATGGAATAGAACCAATTCGTATGATTGATTTAAAAGCATTAATGGGAGATGCTTCTGATAATATTCCTGGTGTTAAAGGCATTGGAGAAAAAACGGCTTTAAAGTTATTAGTACAATATGAAACGTTAGATAATTTATATGCCCATTTAGATGAAATTAAGGGAGCTACTCATGATAAATTAGCAAATGATAAAGATAGTGCTTATATGAGTTATGAGATTGCTACCATTGAAAAAAATGTACCAATGTCCATTAATATGGATGACATTATCTATAGGGAAGAAGATACAGATAAATTAAATGCTTTATATGAGGATTTAGAATTTTATTCTTTTTTAAAAAAGAGAGAAAAGAAAGTAGTACAAGAAGATATAACTTATCAAGTATTAGAAGATACTAGTATTTTAGATAAAAAGGATGAATTATCTATTTATTTGGAGACGACAGAATCTAATTATCATCATACAGATATTGCAGGTATGGGAGTTTATGATGGGGAGAATAGTTATTTTGTTCCTTATTCTGTATTAAAAGAAAATCCAATCTTTTTAATGAAAGCAAAAAAGAATACTTATGATGCGAAAAGAGTTACCGTTGCTTTAAGATGGCATGGTATTTATATTGACAATATTGAATATGATACTATGATAGCGTCCTATTTACTAGAATATAATCAAAAAGAAGATATAGCCTATTTAGCGAATGAACTTGGATATGCTATTCCTTTTAGAGAAGAATTATATGATAAGAAAAAGGGAATGGATGAAAAGAAAGTAGAGGAAGCTTGTGTATTAAAAGCAAAGTTTATTCATGATGCGAAAAAAGATTTATTAGAGTCTTTAGAAAAAGAAGATATGTTATCTTTATTTCATGATATAGAAATGCCTTTAGCGTTTGTCTTAGGACGTATGGAATATAATGGAATCTGTGTTGATAAAAAGAAACTTCAAGATATGGGAGAAGAGATTCAAGTTAAGATTGAATTGATTCAAAAAAATATTTATAATTATGCAGGTTGTGAATTTAATATTTCTTCTCCAATTCAATTGAGTGATGTATTATTTGAAAAATTGAATTTACCTCATGGGAAAAAAGGAAAGAATGGATATTCTACTGCTGCTGATATTTTAGAAAAGTTAAAAGATAAACATCCAATTATTCCAGAGATATTAGAGTATCGAATGCTTACAAAGTTACATTCTACTTATATTGATGGGTTATTAGATACTGTAATGGATGATAGTAAGATTCATACTATTTATACACAGACATTAACACGTACAGGAAGATTATCTTCTATAGAACCTAACTTACAAAATATTCCTATTCGTCATGAATATGGAAAATTAATTAGAAAAGCTTTTGTGCCAAGCACTGATTCTATTATTGTAAGTAGCGATTATTCTCAAATAGAACTTAGAATTTTAGCCCATGTAGCACATATTGATACCCTAATAGATGCTTTTAAAAACAATCGAGATATTCATAGCAAGACAGCAAGTGATATATTTAAAGTAGAAGAACAAGAAGTAACAAAAGATATGCGTAGAATGGCTAAGGCTGTAAATTTTGGAATTATTTATGGTATTAGTGGATATGGTTTATCTGAAAATATCGGGGTAAGTCCAAAAGAAGCAAGCGAATTTATTAATAATTATATGGAAACTTATCCAGGCGTTAAAGCTTATATGGATGAAACTGTAAAACAGGCACATATTGATGGATTTGTTAGAACAATGCTAAACCGAAAAAGAACAATACCAGAGTTAGAAAATAAAAATTATATGATACGTAGTGGCGCAGAGAGAATGGCTCTTAATACACCTATTCAAGGAACTAGTGCAGATATTATTAAGAAAGCTATGGTAGAAATTGATAAAGAATTACAAAAAGAAAAAATGCAATCAAAAATGATAGTTCAGGTACATGATGAACTTGTATTTGATTGCTTAGAAAGTGAATTTGATGCATTAAAAGAGCTTGTTACTAGAGTAATGGAAAATATTATAGAGTTAGACGTTCCGTTAAAAGTAGAAACGGAATATGGAGTAGACTGGTATCAAGCTAAATAAAAAAGGAGAGTTGAAATTGTGCAACAAGAAAAAACAAATAAAAAAAAGATGGTGTCAAAAGTGATGTTTGTGAGTGTTTTCACAAATATCTTTTTGGCTGTATTAAAAATATTATTTGGAGTGATATTTTCATCAATGGCACTTGTTGCCGATGGAATTCATTCTTTCAGTGATTTAATCACTGATTTTTTTGCCATTATTGGAAGTCATTTTGCTCAAAAACCAGCCGATATTGAACATCCATTTGGACATGGAAATTTAGAGTATTTAACAAGTCTTGGTATTGGCTTAATGGTTTTAGTAGTAGGTATAGGAGTAATTTATAATTCTATTACAGGAGCCTTACAAGTTCCCAATATGATTGTAATATTAGTATCTGCTTTTACAATTATTACAAAAATATTATTATCTACTTATATATTAAAGAAGGGGAAGAAATATCATAATTCTATTTTAATTTCTAGTGGAAAAGAGAGTAGAAGTGATGTAATTAGTTCTATTGTCGTATTATTATCTTCTATTTTAATTCAATTTAAAGAGGAAGTGCCAATCTTTTTATATGCTGAAAAAGTAGCAGCTATTATTGTTGGATTATTTATTTTCTCAGTAGGATTTGGAATTATGCGAGATAATGTTAGTATTTTGCTTGGAAAACAAGAAGAAAATGAAGACTATATGAATAGACTAAAAGAGTTAATAAAAAAAGAAGAAGGTATTATCGAAGTAAAAAATATGGTATTACTTCGATATGGGCCAGTTTCTACTTTAAATTTAATTGTATCCATGGATGCGAATATTTCTTTATTAGAAGCTCATCAAAAAGCAGATATATTAGAAGAGAAGATAAAAAATTTTAGTCATTACATTCAGTATATTCATATCCATATAGAGCCAATGATAGTTGATAAACATTAGATAATAATTCATAAAGTAGATTGTAATAAAAAATTGGAAGAAATAGAATATCAAAAGTAATTAGAAGAAAAAGTGTGGGAAAATTATTACAATAAGAATTATAGAGTACGATTTGCAATTGAAGGTGGTCTTGGGAATATTGCTAGTAGTTCTATAACAGGGATAGTATTAGTTGGAACAGCAGGTATTTTATCAGTAACAGGTCATGCAATGACAGTAAATTTTGGAGTACCATTTGGTGTGTATGCTACTGTAGGATTTAGTGCTATTATAGCAACTCTTGCAAATATTAAGAAAAAATCAGAATATTGGAAAAAGCAAAGGGATCATCATTCTATACAAAATGATTATGATGAAGAAAGTTATTTATATAAATTAGTTTCAAAATATATAACAATGGGTGATAAATACTTATTGCAATTATATCGTCAAAGTTTAGAAGGTAGTACATCTAAAGAGAAAGATGAATTTGAGTATTTAGATTTCGATAATACAAATTTATCGCCATTAATGTTAAAAGCGTTGGAGGAAATTAAGATAAGATTAGTAGAGTTGAGAGATGAATTAAGAACTGATATATTAAAAAATATTCATTTTATGCAACTGCAAATTGCGGAATCTACTACTATTTCTATTTCAGAATTAGAGGAAGTTCAAAAGATGTTAAAACAATATGTTCCAAAAATACAAAAATAGCAAGCATTGACAAAATAAAAGAATAATGTTAAAATGACATTATAAATTGATGACGAAGACTAGTAGCAAAATATTCAATTTTAAGAGAGTTCATGGTTGGTGAGAATGAATAATTGAAATTTTGTGAATCTACTTCTGAGAGAAATGTAAACATTTTCGGTTAATTCCGTTATCATAAAATTAAGACCAAAGTAGGATGGTACCGTGCACAAGCACTCCTATACTTTTGGTCTTTTTCTTTTTATGGGATGTTTAATAGGAAAGAGGAGAGAATATGATAGATATTAAATTAATAAGAGAAAATAAAGATTTGGTAAAAGAAAATATTAAAAAGAAATTTCAGGATGATAAATTACCATTAGTAGATGAGATTTATAAACTTGATTTGGAATATCGTGAAGTAAAACAAAATATGGATACAAAACGTGCAGAAAAGAATAAATTAAGTGCAGAAATCGGTACTTTAATGCGCGATAAGAAAATTGATGAAGCAAATGAAATAAAAGCCAAAGTATCTACAATGGGCGAAGAGATTGATACATTAACGAGAAGAGAAGATGAGTTAAGTGAAATTATCAAAGCGAAGATGATGAGAATTCCAAATATAATTGCTGATAGTGTACCAATTGGAAAAGATGATACAGAAAATGTAGAATTAAAGAAATTCGGAGAACCAGTTGTACCTACTTATGAGATACCTTATCATGCAGATATTTTAGAGAATTTTAATGCGTTAGATAAAGAGGCAAGTGGAAGAACTAGTGGTAATGGTTTTTATTATTTAATGGGAGATGCAGCAAGACTTTCATCTGCTATGTTAAGTTATGCTAGGGACTTTATGATTGATAAAGGATTTACTTATTGTATCCCTCCATTTATGATTAGAAGTGATGTTGTAACTGGCGTTATGTCATTTGCTGAAATGGATGCTATGATGTATAAAATTGAAGGGGAAGATTTATATTTGATTGGAACTTCAGAGCATTCTATGATTGGTAAATTTAAAGATCAACTGTTAAAACCAGAAAGTCTGCCAATTACAATGACATCTTATTCTCCATGTTTTAGAAAAGAAGTAGGGGCTCATGGTATTGAAGAACGTGGTATCTACCGTGTTCATCAATTTGAAAAGCAAGAGATGATTGTTTTATGTGAACCTGAAGATAGTGAAGAATGGTATGAAAAGATGTGGCAATACACAGTTGAGTTATTTAGAAGTTTAGATATTCCAGTTAGACAATTAGAATGTTGTAGTGGAGATTTAGCAGATTTAAAATATAAATCTTGTGATATTGAAGCTTGGAGTCCAAGACAACAGAAATATTTTGAGGTTGGAAGTTGTTCTAATTTAACAGATGCACAAGCAAGACGTTTAGGAATTCGTGTAAAAAGTGACAAAGGCAACTATTATTTACATACATTAAATAATCCTGTAGTAGCCATATGCACTCAAGTAGGAAATTGGTTGAAATCCTTGAATTTTCAAGCAAAATCGACTCTCATAAGTGCTTAACAATTAACGAAAATAATGTTAAATTTTATCTAGAAAATGTGAAAGTTATTGTTGCTGTTTGTGTATAAAGGCAATTACTAAAAATTCTCACAAATAATATAAAAAATGGTTGAGGTATAATACCTAGTAAGAAAGGAAGATTGGAAATGTTAGATATAAAATTCGTACGAGAAAATAAGGATAAAGTAAAGGAAAATATAAAGAAGAAATTTCAAGATGAGAAATTACCTTTAGTAGATGAGGTAATTGAATTGGATCAAAAAATTAGAGAGTTAAAATCAACAGGGGATAGTTTAAGACAAGAAAGAAATGCAACAAGTGATGAAATAGGAGCTTTATTTAGAGATAAGAAAGTTGATGAAGCAAATGCTAAAAAGCAAAGGGTAGTAGAAATTAACAATCAATTAGAAAGTATAGAAAAAGAAGAAAGTGAATTATCTGAAAACTTAAAAAGTAAAATGATGGTAATTCCAAATATTATTGATGATAGTGTGCCAATTGGTAAAGATGATGGTGAAAATGTAGAAATAGAAAAATTTGGAGAACCATTTGTAAGAGATTATGAAATACCATATCATGCAGATATTTGTGAAGCATTAGGTGGTCTTGATAAAGACAGTGCAGGAAGAACAAGTGGAAATGGTTTTTATTATTTAGTAGGAGATATTGCACGATTACATGAAGCAACAATTGCATATGCAAGAGATTTCATGATAAGTAAAGGATTTACATATGCAATACCACCATTTATGATTCGTAGTGATGTTGTAACAGGTGTTATGTCATTTGCAGAAATGGATGCTATGATGTATAAAATCGAGGGAGAAGATTTATATTTAATTGGTACAAGTGAACATAGTATGATAGGTAAATTTAAAGGACAAATTATAGATGAAAAAGAACTACCAATTGCTATGACAAGTTATTCTCCATGTTTTAGAAAAGAAGTAGGTTCTCATGGTCTTGAAGAAAGAGGATTATATAGAGTTCATCAATTTGAAAAACAAGAAATGGTAGTACTTTGTAAACCAGAAGATGCTATGGAATGGTATAACAAAATGTGGAGTTATACAGTAGAATTCTTTAGAAGTTTAGATGTTTCAGTAAGAACATTAGAGTGTTGTAGTGGAGATTTAGCAGATTTAAAAGTTAAATCTTGTGATGTTGAAGCATGGAGTCCAAGACAACAAAAATATTTTGAAGTTGGTTCTTGTTCAACTTTAGGAGATGCTCAAGCAAGAAGATTAGGTATAAGAATGAAAACTGAAAATGGTAATCAATTCCTTTCAACACTAAACAACACAGTGATTGCAAGCCCACGCTCACTTATCGCAATAATCGAGTCTGGCTACCAAAGTGATGGCAGCATAATAATTCCAAAGGTTTTACAACCTTATATGGGTGGTTTAGAAGTTATTAGACCAAAACAAAAATAATTAAATTTGAAAACGAGTATAGATGAATCTATATTCTTTTTTTTGTAAAAATTTAGGGGGTGAATAAAATGTCTGTATTTAAAATAGAAAAAACAAAAGATTTTACAATAATGTCTAATTTCCATTTAAGAGATAGGAATTTAAGTTTTAAAGCAAAAGGTTTACTTTCTTTCATGTTGAGTTTGCCTCCAGATTGGGATTACTCTTTAAAAGGTTTATGTGCTATTAGCAAAGAAAATAGAGATGCAATTAGATCAACATTAAAGGAATTACAAGATAATCATTATTTAGAAATAGAAAAGGTAAGAGGAAATAAAGGGTATTTTGAGTATAATTATTTGATATATGAAAAGCCTTATATATTAGAACAAGATAACGAAAATAATCCAGATATGGAAAGTCCATACATGGATAATCCAAATGTGGAAAATCAACTACAAATAAATACTAATATACAAAATATTAATAAACAAATAGATAAAGATGATAAAACCATATCATCTTTTTTTGTTGCTGAAGAACATAATATTTTAACATTAGAACTTATTGACAGGGGATATATAAGTGAAGCAGATACTCAAATTTTCTATTATGATAAATTGTTTGAAGATTTATTAGGAGATGATAATTCATACAAAGATTTAATTCAAATTATACATTATATAGTACCTAGAGTATTAAAACGAGATTTTGCAGATGAAGATGGAAATCGAATTGAGAATAAGTTTGGTTATTTTAAAAGTGCTATCATGAGTAATATCAATAAATTAAAAAATCCTATTGAGAATTTATGGGATGATGATTATGATTTATATGAAGAATATGAGCGATAAAAAAATAGTTTGCTTTACTAACAAACTATTGAATAATTATATTTTTAGGATTAAATAAATCACTATCGAAAAAATCTTTTATTGTGATTCCTAAAGTATTACATAATAGGAAAATGACAAATGAACTTGGATTAGTATTTCTACAACTGGTAATATTTTGCAGAGATGAAGGTGGAACACATGATGCCTCTGCTAACCCATTAGGTGTATAATTAAACTTTTCACATAATTCAAAAATTCTTTTACTAACTGCTTCTTGAAAAGTCATAGTATCCACCTCACTTTCTTTAATTTCATATATAATTTTATCAAAATAGAGAAATAAAAATTTACGCATATGCGTTGACTTATGTTTGACAGTATGATAAACTTTGTGAAGTAGATAATTTATAAATTAACAATTTATAATATAAAAAGTGGTAGTATTTTATTTAGAGCAGTACTACCACTTTATTCATTTTTATTAAATTATTTATTATCTACGATTATATTGATCAACTCGAGCTGGTAATTTTTTAGCTTTAATGGCTGTTTGTTTATTAAATAGATTTATGACTTCAATATCTAGTGCATCAGAAATTATATCAATATTACTACAAGTTGGATTTGCATGACCACATTCAATAAGACTGATATATGCCATTTTAAATTTTGTCTTTTCAGCAAATTGTTCTTGTGTCATTTTCTTTTGGTATCTATACCATTTTGTATTAAGACCAAGTAATTCTTGTGTGTTCATTTTGCACCTTCTTTCTTATAGTATTAGTTAAAAATATAAAAATTATTTACATATAAATTATAAAGTTATATCTTAATAAACTTAATACCCATTAAAATTGTTAATTTATTTTGAAAGGAAATGGTGACATGAATCATAATAGGGAAGTAAGTAGTACAATAAAGATAGTAGAAGAAATGGATATTAAGCATCCATATAGCGTAGTTAGAAGTCTGTTACATTGTAATGTAATAAAATCTTTCTTTGATGAAAAAAATAAAACAAAGCAAAAAGAAATTATTGTAATTCTTGAAAATTATTTTGATTTTATAGATAGCGAGAAGAAAGTAGATGCCTTAAAAACTCTTATAGATAATTATGAATTACAAAATATTATTATAAGTACTATAAGTTTTGATAATATTAAACAGTGGATAAAAGAAAGTATAATTGAGCGAAAAAAATATGTTAGTAAAAGTAAATGTTCTTATGAAAATAATTACAGTCAAAATCTCCTAGAAAATCAATTAGAATTTTTAGATATTATTAAAATTATTATAGTAAAAAATAATTTTTTATATGGAGATGTTATTTATAGATTAATGGATGAATTAGATTTGGATTTATTATTTTTTTCTGACAATAACAGATATAGGGATCAATTAATATTCTCAAAATATAGTTTATTTAATTTAATGATTTATTTCGATTGTTATATTTCAAAAGTTGACTTTACCTTTCAAAGAAATAATGAGTTTTTATTACAATTTATGATAAATATATTATTTGATCAAAAAAATAATTTTCAAAGATTATATAATGTAGTTCAAAATAAAGAAATAGATAAGAAAGAGATTTTAATAAATGCAGAGCATTTATTAGTAAGAAGATTTAAACAAGGGTTTCTAAAAACAAAAACGCAGTATTATGTAAAATTTGGAATGAATACAAATTCAAAGATAAGAACTTTTGAGAGAACTCAAAATAAAGATATATTAATGCAAATTCATAGAATAAGCGAAAAATGGTCTGATAGTAGTATTTTAGATTTATATTATCTTTCGTTTATTAGAGAAAAAGATTTATCATCTATTGATATATCAAAAATTGATAGAATTGTTGAGGATTTAATAATGTCTAATCCAAAAGCAATTGCTATAAGTAATGATGTTAATGTAAGTGAAAATAAACTAATTCAAGAATATGTTGAAAAATTGAAAAATACTATAGTTCATATTGAAGGAATGGTCGCTACTAACTTTGTTATTTTAAAAGATATAGAAAATGAATATATGATTAAACTGTTTGAAGGAATAATTAGTATCAATAGTAAAGAGTATGAAATTAAAATTGCAAAATTAAAAGGTATGTTGTTTACATATGTAACTTATAAAAAGGAAAATATCTTTAAGGATAGGATATTTACAAAAGAAGATGCAACAAGAATAGTAGAGTTTATAAAATATGAGGACAAGTGGGGAAGATAGCATGAAGATGGACATTTCATTTGAAACAATAAGCAATGAGCAATTAATAATAAAAAGTAATAAGCAATTATTAAATCTGATTAAAGATATTTTAGAAAAGTATAAGTTAAGTCGTAGAGAAATAATTATAAATTACTTTAATGATAAAGACCTTTTAAAGGTATTTGAGTTAAGTAGAAGGCGATATAAGTTCACTAGAGAAAGTTATTTATCTAATTTATCATTAACTTATATTTTAGTTTATTTTAATAGTTTATTAGAAACATTAGAAATAATCCATAAAAGAAAAAGCATTTCTAAAACTTTTCTCGATAATTATTTTGAAGATGAAAATAAATTGACTTGTTTTTGCAGTGATTTAGCAGGAGATGTTTTCAATAAATATACTGAATTATCTGAACAAAAAATAGTAAGAAAAAATAATATATTACTGTTTGATGATTTTTTTACTGGTCTTAATAAGATGAAACTATTTTATAACATTTACTTTGGTAAAGTTAGTAATAAATATATAATGAACTACAAAGTTGATAAAGAGGATACTATATTGCGAAAATTTGTTTATAAAATTAGTAAGAATTTGAATGATGTTGAGATAATGTTTATATATAATTTGCAAAAAAAAGATATAGAAAACTTAACAAAAGAAGAAGATAAAATATTTAAAAATATTATAAAAGTTTTCAATAAGAAAGAATCAAACATTATAGTAAATCCTAATCTTTTAATAGATGAAGATAAAAAAATGTTGGATCAAATACCAATATTTTTAAAAAACACTAATTATGAAATCATTTTTGATAATTTTGAACATAGTAATAAAGTAATTGGAAAAGAGGCAATAGAAGTTTATACATTTAATAGTATTGTTGGTAGAAATACATACCATTGCAAAATAAGAAAGATATATGGTTCGTTACATTTGTACTTATATGATGGAGAAAAAATTATATTCAAAGATAGAATTTACTTTTTGGAAGATTTAAAAAGATTTATAATTATTATCGAAGAGCAAAATAGATTTAAAGAAAATGAATACAATTTTTGGAATTAAATAAATGATGTAAAAGAAAAGGGGAATTTAAATGAAAAATAAACAAGAAAATACAACTGAAGAGGCATTTAATCAAATATTTAATGCTTCTTATAAATTCATATATGAAAATACAAAAACATTTATTAGCCTTTATGAGCTTAAATGTAAAAGATTACAAAGAGAAATAATAGAGCATGAAGAAAATGAACCATTTAAGATATTTAAAAAAAGTCATAAGGAATGGGAGGAAAAAGGAAAACAATTAGAAATAGAACTTGAAAAAACTTTTGGTATTCTTATGGAAGAATATAATGATTATGCAGATTTAGTGGGATTATCTTAAATGATTTAATATTTATAAACATCTCTTTGATTTAGAGGTGTTTTTTGGTTAAGTTATATGAAAGTAATAGATAAAGTGATATAATATAAATATAAAACTAATCGCTAAATAGTAATTTATCAACTAAACTAACAGTCGAGACTATATTAATTTTTTTATAGTATAATGGATTTGAGGTGAGAGGCATGGATAATAATAAAATTGGAAAATATATTGCATCTCTTAGAAAAGAAAAGAAATTAACTCAAGCAGAACTTGGCAATAAGTTATTTGTAACTGACAAGGCAGTTAGTAAATGGGAGCGAGGATTAAGTTTACCAGATATTACTATTCTTGAAAAATTGGCAGATGAATTAGATACAGATATTTATAGTATTTTACAAGTAGAAAAAAAGAATAGCATAGATATTGAAAAAATCTTAAATGATGAAAGAAATAAAATAAAAAAAGAATTAAATAAAAAAATAATATATATATTACCCATAATTTTTGTTAGTTGTATTATATTTTTTAAACTTATACCTTTTGGCTATAATATTGAACATCCAAGATATACACATACTGAAAATAAAATAATTAATCTAGGTATTCCTAAATTTTCGTTCTTAACGAAAAATAATGAGAATAGTTATTCTTATAAGAATTTTAGAGGTAAAAGTGTTTTAAAAAGCGAATTGAAAAGTTATGTAAATACTTTAGAACATATTTCTTGTAATAATACTACATATTTTTATGATTCTGATGCAAATATTACTATTATTGATTATGATGTTAAAGGTAACATAATTTACAGTACCATATCTTATAACATTAGAAATGGGAATTATTGTAATGAGTGGCAAATAAAAGAATATTCTAAAAGATTAGGAACATTAAATACATTTCGTACTTTGTATACTGAAGATTCAAATTTAGCAATATATTTTCTTCCTAGTTTAAAAATAAGTGATAATAAGAATGATTGGGTTGCTACTTTAAGTATTTATTATGATGATGGAAAAAACAAAAAAGTAATTGAAAAATCATCTGGAACATTTGAAATAATAAACAATGAACTGATTTATTATAGAACTGAAATTATAGAACATGAAAATAGTGTAGAAATTCCAAGTGTATCAACATTTGTTATAAAAGAACAAAAATTAATATTAAGAGAAAATTATCTCAAAGACTATGAAAAAGGTATTACTTTAAAATAAGGTGATGGATTATGAGAAAAATATTTAATAAAATAAAAAGGAATATACTTATTTGTGATTTAATTTTTGTAGGTATAAACATACTAATTAATTTTATATTATATCTAATGAATGTGAGATTTAGATTATGGGTTATTATCTTTATAATTTTAATATCTGTTATTGGATTTATTGTTGGTATATTCCAACAGATATATCTATCTTCTGATAATAAAAAGAGAACTATAATTTTATCATTGTTAGGAACTATACCTATAATTATACTTATTTTAATTTCTTTACCCATTGTAGGGTTTATTGCAATTTTTAGTTATAAACCTGAACATACAACAGTGTTAGATGATAAAAAGTATGTAGCAGTTGTTTCTTCATTTCTTCATGTTGATGTTGATTATTATGATTACTATGGATTTTTGTTAATGGGGACAAAGGTAAAAGTACATGGTGATTTTGGCAAAGGTGGATTTGATCCTTTCGTGAATCCAAATGCTGCTGATGGAGTCGAATATACATATTATGATAATAAAGGAAAGATAAAATCAAAAAGAAGTGAAACATATATTAAGGACAAAGATGGGCAAATAATAGATAAAAACAACTATAATATAGATATTGATAAAACAGATAAATTTGATGATAGTGATAATTATTTATTGCCTGAAAATGAAGAAATATTATATGAAAAGAAATTTAATAAAACAATATTAAGATTTAGTAAAGTTGACAATGTATTAGGTCAAAATATGTTAGTTCATGTTTTGAGAAGTAAAGATAATGGTAAAAATTATTATGTAGTATCTGATGATGTAATTCAAGTAAGTAATGAAGCAAAATTTGGCTTTATAAATGAAAATTTAGGATTTGCAGTTAATACTGGTGAGATTTATTTAGATAATAGAAAAACTGGTTTATATATCACTAATGACAGTGGGAAAACATTTACATCTTCTAATTTTAAATATACAAATGAAAATGTTGATTATATTAGTATAGAAGAACTTCCATATTATGAAAACAATATTTTGAAAATAAAATGTTCGGTATATCAAATAAATTCAAATAAAGATGGATATGAAAATAAAAGTTTGATATTTATTAGTAATGATAATGGATTGAATTGGAATTTGGAAAGTAATTAGATATTGTTGAAAGTGAGTAAAATATGAAGAAAAAAATAATTATAATAGTTTTGTTGGTATTCATTATTATAATTGGAAGTATATTATTTGTTAATATTAAGAATCATAAAATAGAAGAGCAAAATCAAAAAAGATATGAAGAAATAAGAAAAGATATAGATACTGAATTAAAAAGATATATGTATGTTATAGCCCCAAAGTGTTATCCAGAAGATGGGACTCCTTTAATAACTCATCGTGATCTTGTATATAATGGAGGCATGGATAAAGAAAAATTTTTAGATATAGATAAAAAATCATATTGCAAGGCATATATTAAAACAAAATGTATTGAAGTTGGAACATGGGATTGGGATATAATGATTAGTTGCAAGAATTATACAGATGATGGTTATGTAGATTGGGATAAAGAATTTGAGTCAACAAATTGATAAATTACATTTATCGAGCAGTTACCTTGCTTTTTTATATCTTTCTATATGCAATTTTGCATTTTTATTGCAATTTTGCATATTTTCGTTGACTTTTTCCTTTAATTGTTATAGTATATAGGGCAATTAGGGGGAAGCAGTATGTTAAAAACGCAGTCCATGAATTTAGACTACATACGAACTTTTGTAGTAGTAGGACAATCAAAAGATTATAAAGAAGCAGCAAGTAAATTAAATATTGATTATACCAATGTATCAAGACACATAAAGCAATTAGAAGATACTATGGAAACAAAGTTAGTAAAAAGAAATTCTAAAAATATTATTGAATTAACTGAAGATGGAAAAACTCTTTTTGATGGTTATGAAAAAGCATATAATACTATACTTTTTACTGAAAAAAATTATATTCAAGGTAAATCTTTAAATACTGGAAAATTATCAATTGGAGTTTTAAAAGATATTGAGAAAGATATACTAACTGAAAAAGTAAAAAAATTTAAAAGTAAATATCCAGATGTTATCATAAAGATAGTAGAAGGAGAAACAAAAGATTTATTTGATAAGCTATCTAAATATTATATTGACTTTGTTATCGATGAAAAATATTGGGATTTAAAATCAAGTAGTGATATAAAATCTAAAAGTATAAGTATTGAAAAATATTGTATAGCATACTCTTCTAATCACTTTGAAACTGAATTAAATACTATTGAACAATTGAATAATCTTCCTTTAATATTACCGATTAGTGATAGACAGGATCGAATGAAATTTGAACAATTATTAAGTGAAAATAAAATTAAGAAAAACTTGTCTTTAGAAGTTTCAAATTATGATACTGCTTATGACTATGCTATATCAGGTTTAGGGTATGCATTATTACCAAAAAAATATATAAAAGATTCTGAATTAAATTATTTGGATATAGAATTAGATAAAGAGATTTCTATTTCATATATCAATGGAAATTTATCTCCATCTGCTAAAGAATTTTTGAATCTTTTTAAATAATTTATATAGGGTGTTTAATAACACCTTTTTTGTTTGCATTTTTGCAAATTCATTTGTAAAATTTCATAACGATTTATTGTTTTCTTTGTGCTATTATATACTCCATTAAAAGCGAGGTGTGTATATGCAAGTAATTGAAATGCATTCAAGTTGGTTAGCAATTAATTCTATTGTAGGATGTACTAATAATTGTAAATATTGTTTATTACAAGCAACAAATGATAATTGTCATGAACCAAAGATTTTGGCAACACCAAAAGAAGCAGTAAAGCAATTATTGGATTATAAGTATTATGATTTAGATATTCCAGTTTGTCTATTACCCAATACTGATGCTTTTTTAAATGAAAACACTATTAGTTATTTAATGGAATTGTTGAGAGAGATTAGCAGACTTAATATAAAAAATGATTTAGTGATTATTACAAAATGTAGAATAACAGATAATGTTATTGATTTAGTAAAACAAATGAAATCAAAAGGACAAAATATAGTTTTCTATATAAGTTATTCAGGACTAGGAAAGGAAATAGAACCTGCAATATCAGAAGAGATTTTAAAAGAAAATTTTAGAATATTAATTAAAAATAATATAGATGCAATTCACTATTTTAGACCATTTTTACCACAAAATTCTGATCCTAAAAAGATTCAGGAAATACTGGATTTTGTAAATCAATATACTGATGTATCAGTAACTACTGGTCTTGCTTTAATTGAAACTTTTATTGATAAAATAGGATGTTGGGAAGAAATTAAAGAAAATAAAGAACAAGCACTAAAAGCAAATAGTGTTTGGCCTGAAAGTGCTTGGAATTATTTTAATAACTCATATTCGCATAAGCAACAAACTTTTCAAACAAATACTTGTGGATTAAATGCAAAATTGAAAAGACCATCTTCACAATACTATGAGACATTTGAATGTAAGAATTATAATCATTGTAATGAGGAACAAAGAAAGTGTTGCATGATGGCACATAAATTATTAAATCAACAAAAAACTATAAATCAATGTAAAAACTTATTGGAAAAATTAGATTTTGATGTTTCAAATGTAAGCTTTATTTTTGATGAATATGGAAGTTTAGAACTTAAAAATATAGATTTAAAAATAAGTGATGCTTCTTATTTATCTTATAAATTAGGAGTAAAGGTATATATTTCAACAAATAATATTGTTCCCAATACTTATAATTCAACTTTAAATGGTGCTAGACCTTTAGTATTGAAAGTAGGTGTAAGATAATGAAAGATATTATTAAATTTTTAGATACACATTATAAATCTGCTTTAAAATTAGTAAGTGATTTTGATATTACCAAAAATAAAGAGTGGAATCCTAGAGATTATCTTAATGAGTTATATGTTCAATTAGGTCATGTTTACAATGTTTTATTTGCTAATGAAGATATAAATGAATCTAAAAGAAAAATTGATAATTTAGGAGATGAGTTATCTGATGTATTATTACAACTTATCAATTTAGCAAAAATAATGAATATCAATATGTATGATATAAAAGATTATAAGGATTTTAAATATGATAATATAAATGGTATTACAATTTTACTGGGACAACTAACTGAAGCAGTTATGGAAATTAACGAGTGTCGCTTTAAAAAGAGTAGAGATGGCTTTGATTCTAGTTATGATTTTGTGAAGGATCGTTTGTTTAAATTGTTTATTATCACTTATAATATTTCTAAAGACTATAAATTAAATATGGTTAAAGAGTTTGAAGATATGTTAAAAGATGCTAATGGCTTTTTAGATAGATTTAGAAAAGGGAATAACAAAGTAAATGAATATATAGACATTTATGATAAAGATGAAAATTTACTTGGATATTGTGAAAAAGATAAAGCTCACAAATTAGGTTATTGGCATAAGGTATTTGGCTGCTTAATTTATAATAGTAAAAGTCATAAAGTATTTATGCAATTAAAAAATCCAAACCATAATAAAATAAATAAGAAACCACTTTTAGAAATTACTGCAGGGGGACATCTTATTTCTGGAGAAACATTGCAAAATGGGATTAGAGAAATAAAGGAAGAAACAGGTTTTAGTGTAGATTATGAAGATTTGATATTTTTAGAAAAGAGAAAATGCGATAAAATTGTTTCAAAAGATTATAAAATCAAAGAATTTCAATATTATTATAGTTTAGATTTAAATATTCAAGTAAATGATTTTACTAATTTTGATACATCTGAGGTCATCTCATTCGTAGAATTAGATATAAGTGATTTAATTAAATTATTAAATTATAAGGTAAAGAATATAAAAGGAAAAGATTCAGAAGAAAATGATATAGTAATTAGTATCAATGATTTAGATCAAGCATATATAAAAAATGGATTATATATATCATTACTAACAAAATTAAATTTAAAAAGGGGTAAAGGGATTATGCAAAGGAAAATTAGGAAGCTTTATCGTACAACAAATCATCAGAAGAAAAGAAAACCAGAAGATTTTTATTTTGATGAGGGTAAAGTATGTAATTCAAAAGATTATAAGAAAGATAATATTAAATATTCAGTACAATTAGTTAATACTGATAGAAATACTGATAATTATATTGTAAGTTTATTAGCGATTATCAATCATAAACCAATTCCACAATTGTTAAAAAAAGAATTTAGCAGTAAAAGGGGAACAAGCAAATATTTTAATGAGATATGTGAATTGGTCGAAAATAATACAAATCAAGATATAATCAATAAATGCTATGAAGATAAATTTTTGAATATGGGTAAAGTTAGCTTTTTCAGTAGATTATTCTAATACTAATACTGGAAGAAAAATTCCAATATTTTTACCCATAAATATGACTATATTTTGGTTGTTGTCATTCCAAAAACGCTATGTTAAAATGTTATTAATAGGACTTTTCATCAAATGAAGTCTTATTTTTTTACCTTTGCATATGCAAAATTGCAATCATATATGCAAAAATGCTTGACATTTTTTGGAAAAGTTGTATTATATACTACAATTATTTATATTATCTTTTAATATAAATTATGTAGTAATTAGCAGTTTGGGGTTCTGGTAATGCTTTCAAATTTATATCTTTCAACATCAAGAGAAAATTACTAGAACATAGTGTTTTCTCTTTTTTGAAGAGATTAGAGGGGGATAAATATGAAAACACTTATTTCAAAGAAGTATTTAGATAACTTTGATATGAAAGTTTTAAGTAGAGCAGTTTTTGAATTATTTGATGATTATAATTTCATATGTAGTCTAGTTAAAGAACATATGATAGAAGATACTAACTTTATAAATAATAGTAAAAATAAGTTCAATAATTCAAGCGAAGAATTAAAATCAGTTTTAAAAAGAGAATCTTATTCCAATTATTTAAAAGAGTTTGAAAGAAAGATTGATAATCTTAAAACTACTTTTACTGATGATGAATTAAAGGTATTTCAATATAGTATTGAAGATAGAGAAACTGATAAAGAACTTTGTGATCGAGTGCGAAAAACATACAAAACTTATTTTGTGATTAAAAAGAGTTGTTATGTTAAGGTTGCTTTAAAATTTAATCTTTTGTCAGAAACTGTTGATGAAACATTGGAAAGAACTTTTTTAGCTGTTGTATAGGCAAAAATTAAGTAAAAACACAAAACAACATGAAAAAAGCACAATATGACATGAATTAAACATATGATTCTATTGAATTGAATTTGTCAAGTGCTATAATATGGTAAAATGAAAAAATTATGCGAGGAGGGAAACCTTCTTTTTTTAATTCTTTCATTTTGTAGAGAAGAACCATTTTGGAAATCTTCTCTTTTTTTTATGGGAGGAATGGTTTGATATGATTATTGAAAATGATGTAAAAAGTGAAGAGTATATTGATGAATTCATTTTAAGTCCAGAAGAGTTAAAAGAATATGACATGGAAGCAACTTTTAATAATGTTCTTGAAAGAATAAGAAAATTAAAAAAAGCAAGAAATATCTTTATAAATGGTTATCATTTAAGATTAACTCCAGATTATCAACCAAGATTAGAGGCATTTACTAATAATGTATCTGATAAGGTAGGCAATGCAGTAGAATACAAGTTAGATTCTGAACAGGAATATAATGAGTTCAATTATCATTTAAGTAAATTATATGAAACAATGTCAAAGATAGAAATTGCTTATATCAATGATTGCTTATTATGTAATAGATCAGAAAACTCTGTAAAGGAAAAGTTTAATGCTACTAGAAAGACATTTGAAGATGCAAAGAATAGTAGTATTGCACGATTTGCTCTAGCTTTTAATATCGTTGAATATAAATAGATATTGAACCATTTCTCCTTAATGAAAGGAGGAAAACATGAAAACAATTTTAAAAATCCCATAAATTTAAAAAAATTGCAAAAAAACTCTTGCAAAAATTCTTTTTTTAAGTGATAAATATATAAAGAGATAAACTCATTATTTGCTTATTTAAACACCATATAAGCGAATTTGTGATAGGAGTTGATGAGTAATGAGAGAGAAAAAGAAAGTGCCTTTAAAATTTGTATTTTTAGGTGTAATTATATTGTTAGTTATTGGTGTTAGTACTTATTATGTAACACAACATAGTTTGTTTAAAGATAAACCTAAAGAAGAAAATAAAAGTACATTAAATGTAGATAAGCAACAGGAAAGTAAATCAAATGATGATAAAAAAGATGAAGAACCAAAAGTAGAAGAAAAGGGAGAAGAAAGTATTAATAAAGATAATGAATCAAAAGTTGATAACACTCCAAAAACAAATAATAATAGTTCTTCCAATCAAAGTTCTAACAATGTAACAAATAACTCTAATAACAAAAATACTAATAATCAAAATAATAATAAAACAGAAACTGTTCCTAAAAAGGAAACACCAGTACAAGAACCACCAAAAAAGGAAGAACCACAACCAGTAGTACCTAGTTGTACTCCTAAAAAATTTGACATGAGTTTTGTACGAGCAGATTTTTCTTCTTTTGGAGAATGTACTCAAATGGGAGATAAATATAAAGCAGCAGGATATGGATACTTTTGTGATAACTACCAAGATGACTGTGGAACAACTTATTATATGCTTACTATATATGAACGAAATACTGGAAAAGAGTATGATTTTCATACAATACAATTACCTTAAGTGGTAATTTTTTTTTATGCAATAAAGTAAAGGAGGAAAAGATATATGAAGAAAAAATTAAAATTTTTATTAGCAATATTTGGACTATTAGCATTATTCCCAAGTATCAATGTAAATGCTCAAACATATCAAGAATCATTTAATGATAAATATATGTGGATTCCAAGTACATGGGTAAATAAAACAAAAGGTGGAAATACCAAGTATCAACAATTAACAATGATTACAAGAAAAAGTGATAATCAATTTGTTTACTGTATTGAACCAGGTACTCCACTTGATAGTAATCAAATTTATACAGGTCAAGATTATGACCAAGCATATGTAGCAAACATGACACAATCACAATGGAGAAGAATACAATTGTTAGCATACTATGGATATGGGTACAGTGATGCAGAAGTAAATCATAGTGATTTAAAATGGTATTCAGTAACACAATTCATGATTTGGCAAACGGTTCCAAGTGGTTATGATATTTATTTTACTGATTCATTAAATGGAAATAGAATTAGTAAATATACGAGTGAAATGGCAGAGATGGAGGCATTATTAAGTAAACATTATGCAACACCAGATTTTGGAGCAAGTAATTTTGAAACAGTAATTGGTCAAACTTTAAAATTAACTGATAGAAGTGGTGTATTATCAAAATATGAGGTATCATCTAATTCTTTTATTTCTTCAAGTAAAAGAGGTAATGATTTATATTTAACTGCTAATGCAGTTGGAAATACTAATATTTCTTTAACAAAACGAGATGTGAAATATTCACATTCTGCAATAGTATATGTAAAACCAAACACTCAAAACATTGTTCAAGTAGGCAGTTATGATCCAATAGATACAAATATAAACATAAATATTTTAGGTGGTAAAATTACTGCAGAAAAACTAGATAGTAAAACATTAAGTTATAAACCTTTGGGAGACGCCAAGTTGACAGGTGCAGTCTATGGGGTATATAATGAACAAGATGTTAGAGTTGGTCAAGTAACAATTGGAGAGAATAATACAGGTACAAGTGATTACTTACCAAGTTTAGGTCGCTTTTATCTTCGAGAAGAAATTAGTGGAAAGGGCTATCAACTTGATGAGTCTATGCACTGGTTCGAGCTCACAAAAGATAATTTATATCCAATATTAAAAGTTTTTGAAGATGTCATTGAAGTTGATGTTGAATTATATAAAGTTTTTGCTAATGGACAAACTGGTATTTTAACAGGAGAAAAAAATGTTGAATTTGAGTTTTATTTAATTTCAACAGGAGAACTTTATACAACAGGAACGACAAATGATAAAGGGAAATTAAAAGTTACACTTCCATATGGGAAATGGAGAGTTCATCAAAAAAATTCAACTTTAAATCATGAAAAGGTAGATGACTTTGAAATAACAGTGAATGAAGATACTGAAAATCCATATTATCAACTACTTTCAAATGCACTTATAACTGCAAAATTAAAAGTTTTAAAAATTGATAAAGATTCCCAAAAAGTCATTATTCGTGAAGGATTAAAATTTAAAATTAAGAATTTAGATACAAATGAATATGTAAAACAAACAATTACATATCCAACTGCTCAAACTCTTGATACTTTTGAAATGGATAAAAATGGTGTTATTATTACCCCATATCCATTATCTAGTGGTCGCTATCAATTAGAAGAAGTAGAGAATCAAAAAATAGATGGATACCTTTGGAATAATGAACCTTTAATTTTTGAAATAGGAGAAAATAGTAATTTTATAGAGGATGAACAATATGGTACTCTTTTAGAAGTTAAGTTTGCAAATGAACAAGTTAAAGGAGAGTTAAATGTAAATAAAGTTGGAGAAAAAGTAGTCATTGAAGATGGTTCATTTAAGTATGAAGAAATCAAACTTGATGGAGTACATTATGAACTTTATGCTGATGAAGATATATACTCTCAAGATGGAACTCTTATTTACAAAAAAAATGAATTAGTTAAAGATTTTTATACTAAAGATGGCTTCTATAAAGTAACTGATTTATATCTTGGAAAATATCGTCTAAAAGAAAAGGCAACTGTGGGAAACCATGTTATTGATGAATCAAGTTATTGCTTTGAATTAAAGTATGAGGATCAATATACTAAAACAGTTACATATACATTAAATCTTAAAAATTACTTAAAAAAATCAGACTTTGAATTTACAAAAACTGATGTAGCAGGAAATCCTCTTCCAAATACCACTATTACTATTTATACAAATAATAGTGATAATGAAGAAGAAAGAGAACTTATTTTTAAAGGTAAGACTGATTCATCAGGAAAAATAGTTATTAAGGGATTATTTGTTTCAAAATTTGTGCTTTTTGAATCGGAGGCACCAGAGGGATTTATCCTTAATGAGGAACCTATGGAATTTGAGGTTAAGGAAGATGGAGAAATTATAAAATCCACTATGATAAATGAAAAAATTAAATCTACAATTAAAATCCATAAAGTTGATGAGAATGGTAATCCATTAGAGGGAGTTTTAATTGGTATTTTTGATTTAAATAATAATCTTTTAGGAAAGTATTATACAAATGCAGATGGAGATATCGAGTTTGTAAGTGAATATGGAAAATTCTTCTATCAAGAATTAGAAACAGTAGAGGGATTTACTTTAAATGATGAGAAAGTATATTTTACTGTAACTGAAAATGGTGCAATCATTGAATCAACTCTTATCAACTATTCAGTTCCAAATACAGGTATTGATGGTTGTGATCTATCATACCTATTAGGAGGACTTGCAGTTTTAAGTGGTGTTTGTTTAATTATTTATGGAAAAAAGAAAAAACAAAAATAAGAATATGAGTCAATATTTAATTATTGGCTCTTTTTTTCTCTTTATAGGTTTAGGTGTTATAGGTTTAAAACTTTATAACAACTATTTTACTCATATAAAAGAAGAAAATGCTATTGAAGATTTTTTTGAAATTAAACAAGAAGATACTAAAAATGTAATTGTAGATGAGGTTCAAGAAACAAAAGAAGAACCTAAAAAAGAATCTACTTATAATTACATAGCAGTTTTAGAAATACCTCGTATTCACTTGAAACGAGGACTAGTAGCAATCAATGACAAAAGTAATAATGTAAATAAAAATATTGAAATTATAAAAGGTTCAGATATGCCTGATGTTGCTAATGGTAATTTCATTTTGGCAGGACATAGTGGATATAGTAATATTTCTTATTTTAAAAATCTTAATAAAATGGAATTAAATGATTTAATTTATGTTTATTATAATGGAGAAAAATTTAATTATAAAATTACAAATATTTACGATGCGGAAAAAACTGGACAAGTTAGCATTAGTAAAAATAATAATGCAAATACTTTAACACTCATTACTTGCAGACATAATACAAATAAACAAATTGTCATTATTGCAGAATTAACGAACAGGGAGGTATATTAAATGCATTTTACAAATGGTGGCATGGGAAACTGTGTCCTTTTAAAAGAAGATGGTGTATTGTACTCTCTAATTTATGCTTATGAAAGTGGGCAATT
The DNA here is from genome assembly GCA_964018915.1 of uncultured Bacilli bacterium. Taxonomy (GTDB): domain Bacteria; phylum Bacillota_I; class Bacilli_A; order RF39; family UBA660; genus UBA5578. The sequence goes on from CAXHRJ010000004.1 coordinate 239,682, forward strand.
TATAATTGCTTCTGATCTAAATAAAGAAACTGGAAATTGGGGTGGAGGCAGTTATTTTGGAAAAGATTTAGATGAAGCTTTAGAGTGCTTTAATAAACGAATCCAAGAAAGAATACAAGATGAACAGGAGAGATAATGCTTTATGATTGGAACATATACATCATTTAAAAAGAAAACAAATATTTCATCAAGAAATCATAAAATGGAGCAAATTGCAAATTATCACTTGATGAATAATTATGACTATAAGTTATATGTGGATACTGTTAAGAAAAATGTTGATACAGAATCACGAATAGAATTAAAAAAATTAAAAGAAGATATTGAGAGTGGAATTATAGACAAAGTAATAGTAAATTCAATTTCTGATATAAGTAGAAATTATAATTTTACAGTAGAGTTCATGAAATTTTTAAAAGAACATGACTGTGAATTAGAATGTATGAAAGAAGGAAAACTTTGTTTAGATGACTATGATCGAATTATCTTTAACGAACCAAAAAAATTAGAGGAGGAGAATGTAAGATGAATAATGAAAAAGAAGTTAGAAATTCAGTAAATAAATTTGAATTAGAAGGGAATATTGGTAGCATTAGAGATGTGTATGAAAATCAAAATGGTAAAAAAACATTAAGATTTGATATAGCACAAAATAATAATGGAAATACTCAATTTGTTCCTATTGTAATAAAAGGAGAATTAGTAAATGCTTATGCAGATGAAATCGAAAAAGGAAATTGGATAACTGTAAAAGGTATTATTACAACATATCCTAAAGAAATTGAAAAGAATGGTAAAACATACAAAGATAAAGCAATTGAAATTTTAGGATTTGAGATTATTGATAGAACCAATAATAAAATTTATTCAGCTGATGGACAAGTTCAAGAAATATCTAATAATAAAGATGAACAGGAAAGATAATTATGAACAATTATAACTATGAAATTCTTAATTATTGGAATGATCAAGATGATTTATATATTGATTATATAGTAACTAATAATAAGGATAATTCGCAAGTTCATACAGTTGGATATAGTAATACATCAGACATTGGATGCGATTATAGTAGTGCATCATCAGATGAAATCAAAGAGTGTTTGTTATTGCTTTTAAAACAAAATGATGGTTTAGAATTTTCTTTACCAAAGGTAAGTGAATTAAGTCCACTTTTAACATATGTTTATGACTTTGTATGTGAGAGTGAATCAAATATGTGTCATATTTATTATAATGACTGGGAAGAACTGAAAGATGAAGATGATTTTAGAGAAGAGGATATAAATGCTCTTAAAAATGAAATTAATAAATATTATTTAGATGATTATATTAAAGTGGATGATGGAGAATACAAAATATGTGGCTTTGGTGGATTACAATGTTGCTTTAATGATAATAGAGAAAGGAATGATGGGCATGAAAGATAAATTAGTAAAAGGTCAAGCATTTATTGGTATAGATGATAATAAATATTACTTTTTAGGTTTGGATTATGATGACCAAATACTTTTTACCAGTTTGGATTTATGGACAGACATAGAACAAAAATATATGGAAAAAAGTAATTTGTTTATTAAAGAGATATTAGATGAGAAATCTGAACTTATAGAAAACAGTACATGGTACTATCAATCTATAAAAGAATTAGAAAATGCTACTACTGAAGAAAAAATTAAAAGATGCTTGGACATTATACAAAATTCTAATAATAGTGATTTAGAGTTAAGACCAACTGATGTTGGACCACTTGTAAGAGGTCAAGCATATAGTAAAGAATTTAATCAATATTATGAAGTTATCGGCTTTATCGTTGATAATGATATTTATGTTGATAATTCCTTAAAAGCAAAACAAAAAGGTTTTTTTGCAATTTATCATTCTAACTGTGAGAATAGTGTTCCATTAATTTTTGAAAGGAATTTTAGTGATAGAGATAATTCCTTTGATGGCAAATTTTATCTTGCAGGTAATGATGATAAAGTTGATATAAAAGAAGTCATTATGAATAAAGACTTAATTGATTCTGCTATGAGTAATGACTTAAAAAATAGATTAGAAAATAAATACAAGAAAGAAATGTCTAAATAAAAAAGAATTGTTGTATGTTCTTTGAAAACTTGATTGATAGCTACACTTAATACAGTGTAGTTTTTTCATTTTTTGAAGGACAAGTGTTGCTCATTGGAACTGTGTAGTTATTGATCATTTTTTGATTAGTAATTGCACAGTTCTTTTTTTTTGGCATTTTTTAGTCAAAAGAAAGGGTGATACAATGAAAGGTTTATTAAATGTTTTAGCAATTCAACAACTAGAAGGTGGTACATATACTGTTGATACCATCTTAAAAGTTATTAAGCAAATTACTGATTGGGCATTAGCAGTAGGTATTTCACTTGCAGGTGTTGCTTTAGTAATCAGTTTTATCATGTATGCAGTTGTTGATGTTGACCAAAAACCAAGAGTTAAAACAAGAATTACACAAACATTATTAGGAATTTTTGGTATTATTTTAGCAATTTCATTAGTCAATATAATCATTAGATTGTTTACTTAGGTGGTTCTTATGATGTTAAAAGTATTTGATTTATTAAGAACGCTAGGTTGGTATTTGGTAAGTTTTATATATGATTTGATAGATGCACTTTTATCCATTATAAAAAAATTAAATGCTTTTGATATAATCAATTCTATTTCTGATAATCAAGCATTTAGAAATTTTTATACTGGAGCAATGGCAATAGCAGTAACTGTGTTTGCCTTATTTATTATATGGAAATTTGTCAATAAACTTTTAGATCCAGATGAAGAAACAACTTTTAAAATAATTATTATGGAAATAGTAAAATGTGGTTCGCTTATTATGCTTTCCACATTTCTATTTGTCCAAGTTTCTAACTTTTCCATATCACTTTCAAATTATACTGGAAGTATTTTTGAAAGTAGTAATAATGCAACAATGAGTAACACCATGTTAACAATGTTTATCTCTTATAAAGATAGTTATAAGAATAGTGATAAGTTTGATGAATCTAAAAGCATTGCAGATGTAGTAAAGGATGGCTCATTTGATAATGATGAGTTATATCTATCAAAATATGTAACAAAAGCAAAAATTATTTTTGCAGATGAAAAAGATTATAAATATGAAATCAATTGGCTAATGGCAGTATTTTGTGGAGGATTTTTCCTCTATAGTTTGTTTTTTGCAGGTATTATGTTAGGCAGAAGGCAAATTGAATTTTTATTCTTATTTTCTATTGCTCCTATTGTTTTTGCAACTAGTATTTGTAATAAGCAAAGAAGAGGAGCAGTTATTGAACAACTAGTATCATTAGCACTCCAAAGTGCAGTAGTTATGCTTGTTGTTACATTAAGTGTAATGGTTATGCAACAAGTAAATGATACAACATTTTTTACTAATTCATTTATGAATATTACTACAAAAACTTTACTTTATCTAGGATGTGCAACATTTATCATGACAGGAAGTCAAGTTATCAACAGATTTATTGGCTCAAATGTAAGTGCAGCAAGTGGAAGAGAACAGTTAATGTCTTTAATGGGTTATGGAAAAATGGCAGGTATTGGAGCAACTGTTGGAGCAGGAGCTGCAATTGGTGGAGGTTTACTTGCAACTGGAGCAGGAATTAAGGCAGGAAAAGCAGTAGGTTCAGATGCTTTATCACGAGTTGGTATGGCATTAGGAATGGCAGGAACTCCAGATTCTTCAAGTGGTGGAACTCCGACAAGAGCTCAAAAAATAGCAAAAGCAATGGGCACTAAAATGTGGATGGCAGGTCAAAAAATGCAAAGTAAAAGTGATTCCAATAAGTTTAGTGCCAGTGATGCAATGATGAATTTTGGTGCTAGTAGTTTAAATGGTGCAGTTAGAAAAGTAATGCCTAGAGCAAGTTATAATGCTTCTTATTATAGGCGAAGAAAAAATATGATTTAGGAGGTGTAAGTTTGTATATAACATTAAAATCAATTAAAAGAAATTTAGGCTTTAAAGGTATAGAAATAGCAGATATTTTTATTGCATTTCCTATAATTGTACTTTTCATCATTTTATTTTGTTTTACATCATTTAAAATACCATCATTAATTTTTTTACTTGTTGGTATTTTTTGCTTATTACCAATAAATGTAAGTAAAAAAAATAGAATGTATAAAGTTTTAGGATTAATGTTTCAGTTTATTTCTAGACAAAAAATATTTATATATCAAAATATAGGAAAGGAGAATGATTTCGTTGAAAAAGAAAATTAGTAAAGAAGAAAAAAGAAAAGTAAAAGAGAAAAAAATTATTTCTTCCTTTGTTAAGAAAAAAGAAAAGAAAAAGCAACCATATTTATCTAAAAAAATGTTAAAAAATAAATATAGAAATTCTCAAACTTTCACAAATGCAGATACAGTATCAGATGATGGTATGATTAAACTTAAAACTGGAGAATACGCTAGAGTTTATTCAGTAGATGCAATAGATTTATCTTTAACATCAAATACGCAAAAGAAGAACTTTTTTAATCAATTAAAGTTTTTATATCAATTGAGAGATTTGAATTTGCGTATTTATAAATTAGATGATATGATTGATTTGAATGCGAATAAAGACTATTATAATAAACTCATTGAAGAATTTATCAATGATGAAAATAAAGTTACTTTCTTAAAAGAAAGATGCGAAAGATTAGATATTTTAGAAAGAGAACATCTAACTACAACAAGTAGATATTATTTTGTAATCATTAGTGATAATGATAAAGCACTTGAACATATTTCTGAAGAGGTAGAAATTCAATGCTACAATATGACACCAAGATTAAATATTCAAAAAATTACAAATAAATTAGAAATATATCAGTTTTTAGTCAACTTGTACTTAACATACGCAAGTATAGAACAAATCATGTGGAGTGATCTAGTAGAACTAGTTGCTCCTTTTTTTGTTAATGAAAATATGAATTATTTAAAAGTAGATGAGGAAGAGGTACAAGTTGTAACCATTAAAAAAATCCCACCATTTATTGATGAACTATTTTTTGAAGAATTATTTAATGTTCCAGATACAAGAAGTTGTATTCATATAAAAGATACAATACCAACTGAAGAACTTATTAGAAGATTAGATAGTAATTATGAATTTTTAATCTCTGAAAGAAGTACCACAAGAAAGTTATCTGATGCAACGCAAATGGATACTGAAAGAGAAAACTTTCAGGCACTCATGACTCAAATTAAAAATGGGGATGAGAAAATAAAAGAAGTAGATTTAATCATTGTAATAAATGGAAATAAAAGACAAAGAGAAGATAAAATAAAGGAATTAAAGAAGATAGCAGATGTTTATCAAATTAAATTAGATGTACCTCGTATGAGGCAATTAGAGGGATGGCAATCTTTTGATATTACAAAAGATGGGTTTAATGATTACCATAATTATCTTCCAAGTTTAACTCTTGCAGCAGCATTTCCTTTAACCATTACTCATTTTAACGATTCTACTGGTTATATGCTAGGAACTGATATTCATACTGCATTACCAACTATTTTTGATTTATTTCATAAAGATAAAACTAGACCTTCGAGTAATTTAGCTATTATTGCTTCAACAGGAGGAGGTAAAAGTTTTACATTAAAGAAAATGATTATCAATGAAATAAATCGTGGAAATCGTGCAATTTTGTTTGATGCTGAAGGCGAGTATCAAAAACTAGTAACTAAAAATCATGGAGAATATATTGATTTATATTCTTCTAGTGGTGGAATAATAAATCCTTTGCAAGTTAGATTTTTACCAAGTGATCGAGAAGAAAAAGAAGATACTGCAATAGATAAGGTTAACTTTGAAGATTGTCCTTTAGCAAAACATTTAGGTTCATTAGAAACATTCATTAAGTGTGCTTTTGAAGAAATTAAAGAGAGTGAAGTAGTTGTAATGCTAGATATGATTGAAAAATTATATAAAAGATTTGGCATTACACAACATACGAAAATCTCTAGTTTAGAAAAATTAGAGAATACTGATTATCCTATTTTTAGTGATTTGATAGATTTTCTTCCTGATTATAGGAATATGATTACTAATCCAGAGCAATTAAAAATAGTAGATAAATTGGAAATATTACTAGATAGATTTAAAGTAGGAACTGATGCAATGTTATTCAATGGTTATACTTCAGTAAATCTTGATTCAGATTTAATTGCATTTAATGTTAAGGACTTGTTATATAGTAAAAATAAAAGAATTATTACAACTCAATTAGTTAATTTACTAACATATCTTAATAACATCATTGTTAGCAATAAAATTGTTAATGATAAAGAAAAAGGCAGCAAAAGAATTAAAAATATTATGGTTGTAGTAGATGAATTTCATTTATATCTTAAAAATACTGATAGTGAAGTTATCTTAACATTTGAACAAATCGCAAGGCGAATTAGAAAGTATCATGGTTCATTTGTTCCTGCTACGCAAAGTATTCATGACTTTATTGGAGATGATGATTCAGTTAGAAGTGCTACTGCAATATTTAATAATTGCCAGTATCAACTTGTAGGAATGTTAAAAGAAGATGACTTAACTACATACCTAAAATTGTTTTATCAAAATCCTTTAACTGATACTCAAAAAGAATTTTTAATGCAAGCAGAAATGGGAGAATTTTTACTAACTGTTAATCCTAAAAAGAGAATACGAGTAAAGATTTTAGCAACGCCTATCGAAGTAGAACTTATGGGAGAGGAACTTAAAGTATGAAACAACTTTCAGATAGACAATTAAAAAATAGATTTAAAAAGATGTATCAAGAAGAATTTGAAGATCCAAACGAATCATTTATGGATTTTTTATTAGACTTAATTCCTAGAAATATATTATTAAAAATGCTTTTAAAAGGGAATAGATTTTTTTATTCTAATTTTCACAAGTATAAATAATGAAAAGCAAGAAAAAGAAAAATATTTTTTTAAAAATTGTTGGTGGTAGTACCATTTTATCCATATCATTTTTTATGGTTATTTTAATTTGTATTCTTATGTTATTAGATTTTTTTGGAACTAATTTAACTAAAGAAAAGGTAAGCAATAACGCAGATTATGCAGATGCTTATGTAGAAACAGTAAATAGAAATTTAAAAAATGGTTATGTGCCATTGCAAAGAATATTATATTTCTATTTAGAAAATAATGGTCTAACAATTGATACACTTTATATCATGAATCAAAATATTGAAGCAAAAACTGCTAAAGAAATGAGTACAGTTTGTGAAGATTTACGAGTAAAAAATATGGGTGCTTGTATTGAATCTAATATCAAAGAAAATGAAGATTATTTGGTGGTAAGTACAGGTAGATTTAATTTTCCATTAGATGTTGCTTCCTATAGAGTAACTAGTTTTTTTAATGAACAACGAATTATTTATGGAGAAAGTAATGTCCATAATGGTTGGGATTTAGCAGTTCCTGCACAAACTCCAGTCTATTCAGTTTGTAGTGGAACAGTAGAAAAAGTAAATTATACTCAAAGCCAAAATATTCCATACGATCAAAGTGGGAATAGTATTGGTAATACAATAACCATAAAATGTGATGAAGATTATGCAGAACCTTATTATGTAGTTTTCGCTCATCTTTATCCAAACAGTGCAAAAGTAAAAGTTGGAGATAAGGTAAGTCATTGGACTGAAGTTGCATCAGTTGGGACAACAGGACATTCAACAGGGAATCATTTACATTATCAAGTGCAAGAAGAAAATGGAACATTGCGTGATGGAATGCAATTCATAGATTTTACTTTATCAAGAACACCTAACAATGGTTATAACCCACCTAGTTTTAATCATGGGGAAGCACAATTTAAACCCCTAAATTAGGTAGGTAGCCACTTTCCACATAATATGTGGTCATAGAAAAGCATTGAAATAAAAGATAAAAAACAATATAGGTAGCCACTTTCCACAAGAAAAGTGGTCATTTTTGCAAGTGCAAAAAAAGTAAGACACCATAATTTATACCTGATTTTATAAGGGAAAAGTAAGTTTGTGGTGTCGATTCTCTTATGCCCATTAAAAATATGCAATATTTTTATTAAGAAAACACATTGAAAATGTGGAAAGTGGCTACCATTCATTATTAGAAATGGAGGTTTTATGATAAGAGGTTTAATTAGAACAACTTTAAGAATTGATAATAATTTAAAAACGAGAATAGAGTTGTTAGCTATAAAAAATAATTTAAGTTTTAATAAAATGTTAATTTATATTATTGAATTAGGTTATGGAACTTATATGGAAAAATTTGATAAGTATTATGAAGAACAAAATAAGAAACTTAAAAGCGAGGTGGTAAATAATGAGTAGAATACGAGTATATACTGATGAAGAAATAAAAAGATTATTCCAAAGTGGTAATGTTTTATCCATTAAAAATAAAAGCCAAATTGTATATAAAAAAGAATTTAAACTTTGGGCGATTTATGAAAAATTATCTCATCCAGAGAAAACTGCTAGACAAATTTTTGAGAGTGCAGGTTTTGATATGAATATACTTGATGAAAGAACTCCACAAAAAAGATTGTGTTCTTGGATAAAAAAGTATAAAATGTATGGAGATGAATATTTTGTTGCAAAAAATAAATATACATACTCATCTAATCGTAAAAATATAGAATCAGTTAATCAAAAAAAATTAAACGATTGCTCTAAATACTTTTTATTACAAATAAATGATAGTGAGATAAATATTTTTCCAGTATCATTAAAATAAAAGGTGTTTTATGAAAAAATTAACTATAAGAATTGAAGATTATATGTATGATAGACTTAATTTAACTGCAACAGAAAATAAAACATCTATCAATAAAATTATTGCTTCCATATTAAAACAGTTTATGGATCAACCTAAAGAAATAAATTTCTTAAAAGAATTAAATGGAAGATTAGATATAATTTCCAAACAAATTGAAACTATATCTAAAAGACAGTATTTACATTTTAATATATCATCACAACATTTTGCTAATCATGGGTATTTATCAAATGCTGATATAAAAGATGATAAATGTTTAAATGAGATTTTAGGAAAGAATAAAAATTATCATGAATAAAAAAAGTCCTAATGTTATTTTTAAAAGTAAATATTGTTTGGCACTTAATTGTATTGATAACAAAAATAATTCTTTAAATTATAAAGAAGATAGGTTAAAAGATGTTGATGATATGATTGATTATTTTTCTAATGCTAAAAAGAAAGTAGTTGGAATGTTTGAATACTACATGGGACATACTAGAGGAGAAAATGTTAACCTTGTTTTAGAAAATGGAAAATATGCAACAAAGCAGGATATAAAAAGAGTTAAAGAAGATTATAAAAAGTATATTGAAAAATCTAATTTATGGAAAGGTATTATTAGTTTTAAACCAGAATACCTTACTGAAAATATTTCTATCCATGATTTAGAACAAAAGATGGCAAAAGAAATAATGCCTCAATTTTTGAAATATTGTGGTTTTAAAGATATTAAAAATATGAGTTATGTATTTTCCATTCATACAAATAAAAAACATCCTCATATACATATCTCCTTTATAGAAAAGAAGCCCAATTATCTTTATTGTGATAAAAAGGTTAATTATCGAAGAAAAGGGAAAATTACAATAGATGAACAAAGGTATTTGAAAAGACTTATAGAACTTTCTATTGAAAGGGAAAGATATTATACACCATTATTAAAGAAAACAAATGAAGATATTGACTATTTAAAATCTTATTTTAATCCTAGTGAAAAGAATTTCATTCTTAAAAATGTAGAAGAAATATTTATAGAGGAAAAGATTATGAAATTAGGAGAACTTGTAAAAGAATATCGTAGTATCAATAATCAAAGTTCTAATAAAATCAAATATAATTCTATAAAGAATAATGAATTAGGAAAAGAAATTAAATCACTAACTAAAGAAATAAAGAAATATCTTTTAAATGATGATACATCTCTTTTATGTGATTGTAGAAAAGAAATAAAAGAAGATTTAGATAAACTAAATAAATATTTTGAAAAACTTGATAATGAAAATAATATTGAAAGTAATATCAAAAATAATAGTATTGTTAATAAAAAGGAAGAATATATTGATAATTATATTTTGAACTCTATTGTTAACCATGCTTTGTATAAATATAATCATATATCATATATTGTAAAAAATAAAAATAATTTGGATCATATTACTATGGAAGATTTAATTCAAGAAATTGCTTATCAAAATTCTAAAAAAGAAAATAGAACTGATAAAGAAAGAAGAAAGCAAGTACTAGATAATTATTTTAAAGGTAATAATAGTATGTTAAAATTTCCTAGTAAATATAGAATGGAAAAAGCAATTAAAAATATCAATTATGAGAGGGAGAAAGCATCACAAGAATTTAGTAAATTATTTAATTATTCAAATGAAAAATAGTCGAGCAACTTTATTTTAGTTGTTCTTTTTATTTGGAAGAAAGGAGGAACTTATGGCAAAGTTTAATGTTGAAATAGTAGAAACTTTAAGTAGGGTTATCGAAGTAGATGCAGAAGATATTGATGAAGCATTATTTATTGCTGAAGAAATGTATAATAATGATGAAGTAGAACTAGACTACAATGATAAAGAGTCAACTGATTTTAAAGAATATCCTTATCCAAGATTTCAAGAAGATTTTAGTATGGATATAGATTATTCTAAAAAAGATAATAAAATAAAAGTAAAATCTGGAGATTTAATTGATTCTGAACATAGCTGTAAAGATGTTGAAGAATTAAAAACAGCACTTTCTGAAGCTTTTGCAGCATTTGAAAGAGAAGATTATAAAAATAGAATTAAAATGTCTAAAGAAATGAAGAAAAAGCAAAATCAAAATCAAGAAAAGGAGAAATAATTATGATAATTTTTTTAATATCATTAGTAATGTTACTAGTGATTTTTTTATGGTCTGCTTGTGTAGTATCAAGTAGAATTTCAAAAGAAGAAGAGAAATATGAATATGAAAAAGTTCAAAAGACTATGGATTAATTTTTGGGGACATAGGTATAGAATTTATAAAAATGATAAATTGATAAAAGAAATATTAGTTTATCACAAAAGAATATATGAATTGGAGGGAAAATAAAATGAAAATGTTAGAAAGATATAATATGTTATCAGTAGATGATAAATCTTTTCTTGAAGGTTTTATCATATATAGGGAAATATATGACAATGCAAAATCTAAAGAAATAAGTTTAACAGATGTTACTATTGATTCTTTGAGAGAATTTATCATGGAATTTCATGATGAATACTACAATTACGATTTGGTACAAATGACCAATTTCATTTCTATAAACTTTTTAAATGATAAGTTTACTTTAAGACAACTACAAAATTTCGATAAAGAAGATTTATATGATGCTTTAGAAGAAAATAATATAGATTTACTGATTGAAAATAAAGAAAGGTAGGTGATTATAATGGATTTTTCAAAATTAAATGTAGAGTTCTCTAATATGCAAAAGACAGTAACTAAATATACTGAAATAGTTCTTTTAATTAATTTACATATTAAAGAAAATTTAAAAAGTATTAGTAAATATGAAACAAAAATGAAGAATACAAAAAATAAAATAGAAAAAGACATGGCACATTTATATATAACCATATTAAAAAATGAAAATGAATTTTTAGAAAATTTAGTAAAGGAGCAAGAAGATAAAAATGAAAAAAGTGTTTGATGAAGAATTTCATGAAAAATATTATTTACAAGTAGGTAGTTATTATAATAGTAATAGATTAGCAATTACAGTTTGTAAAGATAATGATGAATATGTAGAAGATATTACTGTGAATCAACCTCTTGTTGAACTTAAAGATGATAATCAAATATTACTTTCTAATCATATTTCAAATGGAGTTAAATATTTGTTATTAGATAGAGGGATAATCAGTAAAACTTTAGAAATTAAAGAATATGGTAATATTAAATACCAAGTAGTAAATGTAGATTTAGAAAAATTAAAGGAATATGACATGGAAGGAGTAGAATCTTTTTTAGAAAAACATGAAGGTTATAAAGAAACTATGGAATCAACAGTTACAACGCTTTCAGGTACATATACAGTAGAAGAATATCATAATTTGGTAGAGAATATGAAGAGTGCTTATAAATCAGCATGGAGAGGTGTTATTCCTTATGAAAAGTTAGAGGAATTAAAGAAAACATCTGGTCTTAGTCAAGGGGAAATAAGTAGCTTACAGTATGATGCTTCTTTAGAGTATGATAAAGAAAAAAACTCAAAAGATGAACAGGAAAGATAATTATGCCTTTACCATATATAATGATTTTAGTAATTGTTTCCTTAATACTAATTTTCTTATATTTTGTTGAACCTCTTTTTACTCGCCAAAAGATAAAAGATAATAATGAACATGGTTCTGCAAGATGGGCAACTAAACAAGAAATCAAAAAAAATTTTCGTGAGGAAAATGTTGCACACATTAAAGAGAGTGGTTTTCCTATCTATTATAGTAAAGATAATAAAAAAGTATGGTTTGATAATCAAACACCCCATTGGATTCATTTGGGAAGTACTGGTAGTGGAAAGTCTGTAACATCAGTGATTGTATCTTGTGCTTTCATTGCTACTGCTGAAAAGAAAAAAAGTGTTTTTATCACAGATCCAAAAGGAGAGATATTTCAAACAACTAGTCAAATGTTTAAAAATAATGGTTATGATGTTTTGACTTTAGATTTTAGAAATCCAGAATTTTCTAATCACAATAATTTATTAGAACCTGCTTTAAGAGAATATGAGTTATATGATAAATATTTAAAATTAAGTAAAGAAGAAACTGATAATAAGAAATCTATGGATTATAAAAATAAATCTATTGTTCATTTTGCTCAAAGTAATCAACTTGTAAATGATTTATCTACTATGATTATGAATGATGATACTGCCAAAGAAAAGTTTTGGAATAATAGTTCCTGTGATTTATTATATGGTATTATTTTTTTATTCTTTGAAGAATATGTAAATGGCAAAGTACGAAGAGAACAAATCACTTTAACATCTATTAAAAAATTCCAAAATAGTTCTATGACTGATACAAATAATAAAAAATTAAAAAAGTATATGGAATCAAAAACTTATGATATGAAAAGTAGGGATAAGTTATTACCATTATTAAATATATCTGATACAACATATCGTTCTATCACATCTACCTTTAATGAGAGAATGTCATTATATGATGATGTTAATGTAGAAAACATAACATCTGATTCAGATTTTGAATTAGATGATTTAGGAAAGAAACCTACTGTACTATATTGTTGTATTCCAGATGAGTCAAAAATATATTATTCTCTTGTTTCCATTATTGTATCTTTAATGTATAAAACATTAGTTATGCTATGTAATGACCAAGAAAATAAGAAATTACCTTATGATTTGGTGTTTTTACTTGATGAATTTGGGAATACGCCTCCATTAAATGATATAATTTCAATGACTAGTGTAGGGCGAAGTAGAGGTTTATATTATAATTACTATTTACAAAGTTTGCAGCAACTTGATAATTTATATGGAAAAGAAGTTAGTCAAATTATTCAAGACAACTGTGGTCTTGCGTACCTTAAAACGAATACACAGGAAACTGCAGAAGCTGTTAGCGTTCGCATAGGAAATCATGGGGTGATGACTACATCATTAAATTATTCAATGAGTTTTACTAATAATAATGGTAGTAAAGGAACAAGTTTAATTTCAAGAAGATTATTGACTGCTGATGAGATAAAGCAATTGCATTTTAAAACTATTATCTTTCCAACAATAGGACATCCTATTTTTAGAGATACAGTTACATATGATAAGTTTAGTTGTTATCAAAAAGGGTGTATTACTAGAGAAAAAAGACCTTTAGAAAGATTAATAGATACTTATTTCACAGTAGATCAGTTAATTGTAGAAAATAATAAACAAAATGTAGTACCACAAAAAATTGAAAATAGTTCTAGTTTAGAGGAAAATCGAAAGTTATTAGAAAATATTGCAAATGAAGTATTAAATATTTTTGGTAAAGTGGATTTTAACATAGAATATAATATAGATAATTTACAAGCAGATGTTTATTTAGCTCCACCATTATCAACAAGTGATATAGCAGGTTTACAAACTTTAACTGAAAAATATAGTTTTACATATAATGCTATATCAAGTAAAGAAAAAATAAATCGAAAAAATAGAAATTCAAAAATTGAGATTTTGTTGAATAACAATTAATGAAATAATGGTAAAAATATGCTATAATATTTAATATAAAGTTGTGCAGAAATAGTAATTTGTAAGTGAGGTAATATGAGAAAGATATATATAGTTTTATTTTTGATATTTTGTTTTTCTTTTCTTTATATAACTAATAAGAACATTGTTTATGCTAAAAATAATAGTATTGATTATAATAGTGTAAGTAAGGTATTAGAAAAAGATATTAAAGAAAATCATATTCCTGGTATGGCAGTAATAGTTGTAAATTCAGATGAAGTAATATTTTCAAAAACTTATGGCAATTGCGAAAATATTGATACACCTTTTATAATAGGATCAATGAGTAAATCTTTTACTGCTTTATCTATTATGAAATTAGTAGAAGAAAATAAAATAGATATAAACAATCCGATTTCTTCTTATATTGATACATCACTTTATTTTAAAAATAAAGAAGATGGAGATAAAATTACCATAAAGCAATTACTAAATCAGAATAGTGGAATTGGAACTTATCAAAAATTAGGTAATTTAAAAATAACTAAGAATTATGGAAAGTATGAATATTCCAATGCTAATTATAATTTATTAGGAAAAATTATTGAATCAGTGAGTAATGAGAGTTATTCTGATTATGTTACAAAAAATATATTAGAACCACTTGATATGAATCATACTTCAGCAACTTTAGAGGGAAACAAAAAAAATGGATTGATTAAAGGTTATCAAAATTATTTTGGTATTCCAATTGCAGGAAATCCAAATTATCCTACTGATGATAATTCATGGATACAAGTTCCAGCTGGTTTTATTAGTTCAAGTGCTAGTGATATGGGCAAGTATTTACAAATGTATTTAAACCAAGGATTAAACATTATTACAGAAGATAGTATTAATAAAATGTTTTATGACAATATACCTCAAGATGATATGGATAGAGATTATTATGGAATGGGATGGGTATATACAAAGTATTATAGTAAACCAGTTCTAACACATTCTGGACTTGTAGAAAATTATACTTCTAAAATGTTTATAATTCCAGAGGATAATATAGGGATTGTTGTTTTAGTTAATATGAATGATTATTTAGTTACTAATAACTTACTGGAGGATATAGTAAAACCTATTTTGGGAGAAGAAAAACCAAATGTTCCAACACATCTTTATTTGAAAAATCATTTATTATTAGATACTATATATTTAGTTATTACTATAATTGCTATATATCCTATTATAACCATTAGGAAATGGAAGAATAAAAATAAAACAAAAAACTTATATATAATAGATATTATAAGGCACTTGATTTTGCCATTATTATTAATTTTATTGCCAGTATTTATAGCTGTTCCATTTTGGGTTATCTGGGATTTTGTAAAAGATTTAGCCATAGTCTTGATTGCAAATTCTTTACTAATGATTTCAACTGGTTTATATAAGATAAGTTATTTGTTAAAAGAGATAAAATGATTTTTTAAATAATTACAAATTACAATTTTTATGAGAGATCAACTTAATGTTGGTCTTTTATTATGCTTAATTTTAGGAAGGGGGAATTGAAATTAATAATTATGAATTTTTAGATATGTTTCTTTCTTCAAAGGATATTGAAGGTTGTTCTAGTAGAACTTTAAAATATTATAGAGATATAATATCCAAGTTTATAGAGTATATTGATAAACTATTATCAAAAGTAACTACTGATGATATAAGAATATATTTATCACATTATAAAGAAATTAGTAATTGTAGTGCAGTTACAATGGATAATATTAGACGAGTATTTTCCAGTTTTTTTGCATGGTTAGAAGATGAAGATTATATATTAAAAAGTCCAGTAAGAAGAATACACAAAGTAAAAACTGCAACAGTTGTAAAAGAAACATTATCAGATGAAAATATAGAAAGATTAAGAGATGGGTGTACTCATATAAGAGAGTTAGTAATTATAGAATTATTAATATCTACAGGAATGAGAATTGGTGAACTAGTAAATTTAGATATTTCTGATATTGATTTTGAAGATAGGTCTTGTGTTGTGCTTGGTAAGGGAAATAAACAAAGAGAAGTATATTTTGATGCAAGAACAAAAATTCATCTAAAACAATATCTTAATAGCAGAAAAGATAATGAAACTGCTTTATTTATTTCTAAAATTAAACCTTATCATAGAATATCAATTTCATCAGTAGAATCTATAATTAGAAATCTAGGTAAAAAATTAAACATTCAGAGAGTTCATCCACATAAATTTAGAAGAACAATGGCTACTATGGCAATAGATAAAGGAATGCCAATTGAACAGGTTCAAAAATTATTAGGACATACCAAAATTGATACAACTATGCACTATGCAATGGTTAATCAAGCAAATGTTAAATACTCACATAGAAAGTATATGAGTTGATTTTTAATGCAACAAAATAAAGGAGGGATGAGTAATGCAAAATGAGTTTAGAAAAGATTTTTTTGAAACTAGAGATGATATATTATCTAATATTAAAGAAAATCCTTATAATTGGAATAAGTTTATTGTTTATTGGTCAAAAATATTAGATAGATATAGTGTTGATAATGTATTTAATTTATATTCTTATAATCCTAGTGGTAGAATTTATTATACATTTGATGACTGGAATAGCAAAAATATTGATAGAAGAATTAAACCTAAAAGCAAAGGTATTCCTATTTTAGTCAATGATCGAAAAACATATGTATTTGAAATAAAGCAAACTTATGGTAGAGATTATAAGGAATGGTCTTATCATCATGATGTAGATATAGAAGTTTTACTATATTATCAAAGTAAGAATAATATTTTAAACAATAAAGATATTTCCATAGAACAAAACTTATACAATACATTTAAAGAAATTTCAAAAATAAATGTTCAAAGTAATTATAGTAATTTAAAAGAGGAAGAGGTAGAATTCATTTCTAAAATGATGACCTCTCTTTTTCTTTCTAAAGCAAATTTTAATATATTTAGATTACCTAGTAGTTATGAATTAAATAGTAATTTATCAGATGATGAAATACTAAAATGTATGCAAATATCAAATAAAGAAACTGCAAAGATTTATAAAGATTTTGCACTAAATGCAGATAAATTATCAAAAATACAAGATAAATTTAAGAAAATAGTAATCGAGCAGCATAAGTCTAATGAATATCTTTCTAATGAAAACATTCAAAGTATGCTTATGAATATAGAAAATGAAACAAGTTATAATTATGAACTGCTTAATTATATCTATCAAAATACTTTTGATAAGTATTCTCATATCAATAAACAATTTGATTCATTAAAAAATAGAGTTGAAGAACAAGATACTGGAGAAATAAAAGAACAACATTCATTAAGTGATATTACTATGTCAAATGGTAAATATTATGTAGATGATAAAGAAATATCTCAAGAAGAATTTGATGAAGCATTTGATAGAGCAGAAGAAGAACATATGGATTTTATTTATCAACATGGAGTTATGGAAGCACCAGAGGAAGAAGATTATGATTTATATGAAGAAGATGAAGAAAAACAAGAAGAAAACAATGATTTTCAAACTTTTGAAAATGAACAATTAACTTTATTTACTCCAAGAGAGGAAGAACTTGCTAATAAGATATGTGATATATTTAATTCCTTTGATACAAAATATCAAAATACTTTTACAGTAGAAAATGTTGAATTACAAAGATGGGAACATATAAAAAGTAAAAAAAGAAACTTATCTATTATCTTAACAAGTTCTATCATAGGAGAATATGCAGATAGGGAAAATAGTTTTACTTATTTTAATGAAGATAAAAATGATGAAGTAAAATTAAATGATGGAATAATCAATAACGCTTTTTTACAAGAATTATATAAAGATAAAGATTTCTCTATTTCATTTACTCCAAATATGATACATATATTTTGGAACAATTTTGATGAAAAGCGATTTGACTTAAATATATCTAGCACAAAGTTGGTAGATCAAAATGAAATAGATGAACAAGAATTGGAAAAAATAGATAGTGAAATTTCTAATATAAATAATAAGAACGATATAGCAGATGATGAAGTTGATTATGTAGTTACTACTACAGAAATAACACCTACTTATAATGGTATTGAAACTGATGTAATTG
Organism: uncultured Bacilli bacterium; assembly: GCA_964018915.1. Classification (GTDB taxonomy): domain Bacteria; phylum Bacillota_I; class Bacilli_A; order RF39; family UBA660; genus UBA5578. The sequence continues at coordinate 258,106 of CAXHRJ010000004.1, forward strand.
AGAAACATAGTTATAATAAAAATGGAGAAGAATTAAATCTAAAAGAAGAACAATATCCTAAAATCAATTACCATATAAGTGATGATAAAATAGACAATAGTTTTGGGGCAAAATCAAGATTTGAGGATAATGTAAAGGCAATAGAATTATTAAAAGATTTAGAATTAGAAGATAGAAATGCAACAGTAGAAGAACAAGATATTTTGTCGAAATATGTTGGTTGGGGTGGAATTTCTGATGCTTTTGATGAAAGAAAAGATAATTGGATAACTGAAAGAAATAAACTTAAAAATCTTTTAGGAGAACAAGAGTATAATCAAGCAAGACAATCTACCTTAACATCTTTTTATACACCTAATATAGCAATAGATAGTATTTATAAAATACTTGAGAAGTTTGGATTTAATAAAGGAAATATTCTTGAACCAAGTTGTGGTATAGGTAATTTCTTTGGTAGAATTCCAAAAGAATTAGAAAACTCTAAATTATATGGAATCGAATTAGATAGTATAAGTGGAAGAATTGCTAAAAAATTATATCCTAACGCAAAAATTGAAATAAAAGGTTATGAAGAATCAACTTTACCAGATAACTTATTTGATGTTGCGATTGGTAATGTTCCTTTTGGAAATTATAAAGTTCCTGATAAGAGATATAAGGAAAATTTTGTAATTCATGATTATTTCTTTCAAAAGACTTTAGATAAAGTAAGAAATGGTGGTATAATAGCTTATATAACAACAGATGGTACACTTGATAAAAAGGATACAAAGGTAAGAGAATACATTGCAAAACGAGCAGAACTTGTTGGAGCAATAAGATTACCTAACAATACCTTTACTGGCAATGCCAACACAAAAGTTACAACTGATATTATTTTCTTGAAAAAACGAGATGAATTAAAACTTGATTTAAGTGATGAGGATTGGATTTATACAAGTGAGTATAAAGATGGAATTACTATTAACAATTATTTTATTAATCATCCTAATATGATGCTTGGTAAAATGGAGTTAAAATCTTCTCCATATGGTATGGAAAATACACTTAATCCTAGCGATACAAGTCTTGAAGAGTTAATGGAACAGGCAATTGAAGAGTTACCATCTAATATTTATGAAATTGCTCCATATGAGATTAGTGAGCAAAATAGTGAATATGAGATATTAGAAGCTGAAGATGATATAAAGAATAATGCTTTTGTTATCATTGAAAAAGATAATAAAAAAATTATTTATCAAAGACAAGATTCTAATTTAGTTCCATATCAAATTCAAGATGGAATGATAGCAAGAAGAATTATTGGTATGTGTGGTGTTAAAAAAGCATTACGAGAAGTATTCGATATTCAATTAAAAGATGGAACTGATGAAGAATTAAAAATTGCACAAAGTAATTTAAGTAATGTCTATGATGCCTTTATTAAAAAGTTTGGCTACTTAAATGATAGTGCAAATGCTAGAGTTTTTGATTCTGATCCAGATTATTACCTGCTTTCTTCTATTGAAAATAAAGTAAGCAAAGATGATGAAGATGATAAACCAACTTATGTTAAGGGAGATGTCTTTACTAAAAGAACCATTAGAAAAAGTAAAGATGTAAGTAGTGCAGAAAATGCAGAAGAAGCACTCACTTATTCTCTTAATAATCGTGGATGCGTAGATTTTGAATACATGAAAACTTTATATCCAAAAGAAAAAGAAGAAATGATAGAAGAATTAGACAACTTAATTTTCCATGATCCTGAAAAAATATATGATTTCAATGATGGTTGGGTTCTTGCTAGTGAATATTTAAGTGGAAATGTAAAACATAAATTAAATTATGTTAAATCTATCAATGAAAATAATAAATATGATAAGAATATAGAAGCATTAGAAAATGTTCAACCTAGACCACTTGAATATGATGAAATTAGCGTGAAATTAGGTTCTACATGGATTCCAGAAGATGTGTATCATACTTTTTGTCGAGAACTTTTAGATATATCTAGTTATGATGCTAGTAATTTAAAAATAAAATACGCAAAAGAAGTAAATACATGGCTTTTTCAAGCGAGTGGCTTATATGGTTATGGAATTAAAAATACGAATACATGGGGAACTGATCGAGCTGATGCTTTAGCAATTATCAAAAACACTTTAAATCTTCAAAGTGTTACGGTATATGATAAGTTAGATGATGATAGAAGAGTTGTAAATCCAATTGAAACTGCAAATGCTAGAGAAAAACAAGAACTGATAAAACAAGAGTTTAAAGAATGGATTTGGAAAGATGAAGATAGAAGAGAAAGACTTGTAAAAATCTATAATGAAAACTTTAATTGTATAAAAGAAAGAGAATATGATGGTAGTCATTTAACTTTTGATGGAATGAATCCAAATATTGAGTTAAGAAAACACCAAAAAAATGCAGTAGCTAGAGTTTTATATGGAGGCAATGCTTTACTTGCTCATGCAGTAGGGGCAGGAAAAACTTATGAATGTATTGCAAGTGCTATGGAATTAAAGAGATTAGGAATTGTTAGTAAACCAATGTTTGTTGTTCCTAACCATTTATTAGGACAATGGGCAAATGATATTTTGAAATTATATCCAACTGCGAATATTTTAGTTGCTAATCAAAAAGATTTTGAAAAAACAAGAAGAAAGAAATTGATGGCACGAATTGCCACTGGAGAATGGGATGCAGTTTTAATTGCTCATTCTAGTTTTGGTTTAATTCCTATTAGTAAAAGTTATGAGAAAAAACATATTGAAAATCAAATAGAAGAGGTAACTGAGGCAATTGAAAGAATTAAAGCAGAATCTAATGAAAGTTTGAGTGTTAAAAAATTAGAACAAATAAGAACTGGTATGTGTGCAAAATTAAAAACTCTTTTAGACAGCCCTAAAGATGATGTGGTTACATTTGAAGAATTAGGTGTTGACCAGATAATAGTAGATGAAGCACATATGTTTAAAAATCTTCCTATGTTTTCTAAAATTAGAAATGTTGCAGGTATCAATAATAGTGAATCTAAAAAAGCAACTGACTTATTTATGAAGATAAGTTATATATTAGAAAATAATGGTGGAAAAGGTGCAGTATTTGCAACAGGTACTCCTATTAGTAATTCAATGGGAGAACTTTATGTCATGCAAAAATACTTGCAAATTGATAGACTACGAGAAATGGGATTACAACATTTTGATGAGTGGGCATCTACTTTTGGAGAAGTTGTAAATAGTTTTGAGATTGCTCCAGATGGAAGTGGGTTTAGAACAAAAACACGATTTGCCCAATTCTTTAATATTCCAGAGTTGATGTCATTATTTAAAGAAATAGCAGACATTCAAACATCTAAAATGCTTGATTTACCAGTTCCAAAATTAAAAGGTGGAGATTATAAAACAATAGTTGCTCCTAAAAGTGAAGAATTAGGAGAATATGTAGAAAAATTAGCAGAACGAAGTGAAATAATTAGAAATGGTTGTGATCCAAGACAAGATAATATGCTTTTGGTAACTAATGATGGAAGAAAAGCAGCACTTGATTTAAGAATGATTGCTCCAAGTATGCCAGATCTACCTAATTCAAAAATTAATATGGCAGTTGAAAATATATATCGAATATGGTTAGAAAATAAAGAAGACAAGTTAACGCAACTTGTCTTTTGTGATTTATCGACACCTAAAAATGATGGTACCTTTAATGTTTATGATGATATAAAAAATAAATTGATAGCAAGAGGTGTACCAGAGGAGGAAATAGAGTTTATTCATAATGCTAAAACAAATCCTCAAAAACTGAAATTGTTTGAAGAGATGAGAAATGGTAATAAAAGAATTTTATTAGGTTCTACTTCCAAAATGGGAGCAGGTATGAATGTTCAAGATAAATTGGTAGCGTTACACCATTTAGATTGCCCATGGCGACCTTCTGATATAGAACAAAGGGAAGGTAGAATTTTAAGACAAGGTAATCAAAATGAAGAGGTAGAGATTTATAGATATGTAACCGAAGGCAGTTTTGATGCATACTCTTATCAGTTAATTCAAACAAAATCTACTTTTATCAATCAAATCATGGCAAATAGTGATGGTGGAGGAAGAACTGCTGAAGATTTAGATAGAGATACACTTACTTATGCAGAGGTTAAGGCTTTGGCAAGTGGGAATCCACTTATTTTAGATAAATTTAAAGTAGAAAATGAATTGAAACAATTATATCTTTCTAAAACAAGATATGATAAATCTCATATGGAACTTGAAGCAAAATATAATCGAGAATTACCAAGACAGTTAAAATATCAAGAACAATATTTAGAAAGTCTTGAAAGTGATATACCTAAAGTGCAGGATTTATCTGCTGATAATTTTAGAATTACTATAAGGGATCAATATTTTAATTCAAGAAAAGATGCAAGTACAAAATTTTATCAATCATTAGCTTTATTAAAAACAAAAGAAGAAACAAAAATAGGAGAGATAAGTGGTTTTGATATTATTGGTACAAGAGAGGAATTAAGATATACACCAGTAGTATATATTAAAGGTAATGGTAAATATAAAGTTGAAATTAACAATATTGATGAAATAGGTAATATTTTAAAATTAGAAAATATGCTTAAAAGTTTGCAAAATAAAGCAAATACTACAAGAGAACAAATTGAATATACAAAAAAACAAATGAATGATGCAAAAGAAGAGTTAGATAAACCATTTACATTGGCAGATAGAATTAAAGAATTGCAAAAAGAAAAAGCAAGAATTGATAGTGAACTTGATTTAGATAAACAAGAAATCACTTTGGATGTTGATGAAGAACAAGAAAAAGAGGAGGAGAGAGAACATTGAAAATAAAAGATAAATTGTTAAATAAATTAGCAGATATGCTTTCAAGTTATCGAACACCAAAATATGATACTATTTTATCTCTTGGAGTAAGAGGAAAAGTGAAAGGTATTTTAACCACTTATGATTGTACTTATACAAAAGAACTAAAAGATAAGGAAAAAGATGGTTTTATATCAGTAGATAAATTATTAGATGAGGAGATTGGAGATAGTAGATATAGTGATATATATTTTTGTGAAAATGATAAAGTTATATGTATTCATAATCATTCTAAAAATTGTTATGTAGAACCAGTACATGAGTGTTTTGATTCAGCAGAAGAAAAAATATATTTAGTTTGTGATACAACTGATTCTTATGAAAGTGTAAAAGGTTATATTGCTCAAAATAGTAAGTATCATCAATTTTTAAGAATTACTGATGAAATACCAAATAAAATTGCTTATGATAAAATATTTAATAAAATAATTAAAATAGATAAAGAAGATAAAAAAGAGATAGTTGAAGAGCAAATAAAGCAAGAACAAAAAATAAATCGTATAGAGATAGAGGGTAAAATATCTCACATAGGTAAAGAATTTAAAAAGAAAGATGGAGAGTTTGCTCAATTTATAGATTTATTACAAGAATATGAATATAATGGAAAAATTCAAAAAAATGTTATTTCAGTTATGCTTGAAGGAGAAACTTTATCTAATAATAGAAATTTATTACAGTTAAATTCTGATGTTAGTATTGTAGGTAAATTAAATGTGTTTACTGATAAGAATAAACAAAATAGATCAGTTATCAATTGTGATAATTTAGAAATACTAAGTAAAAAATCTAGTAAAAATATAGAAAGATAAAAAAAATAGATTTTTTTGAAAAAAACTCTTGCAAAATTCATTTCTTTAAGTGATAAATAGTTTGAACCAAATCCAGCGTATTTATTCTCTAATGTTGTTTATATCAGTTTTAATGAGAAGCGTTGAACAACTATAAGAATAAAAAAGAAAAGTCGCTTAAAATGGCTTAAAAATGGATTGTATGAAAGGAGTAAAAATATGGCGTACAAAATTCATCATGAATATAGCAAAGTAAAAATAATTAAGGAGGAAAAATTATGTATATTGAAACAACTGAAAATGTTAGAAAAATATTTGATAAATTAGAGAAATTTAAAGACACAGGAAAATTGAAGTTTACAATTTATGTATTTGATTCTTTAAATACTGGTCATATCAATAGTAAAAATGAATTAAATCCAGAATTAACTGAAGATGATGATTTAGTAGTATTCAATTTAGATATGGTAGGATTAACTCATAATTTTGCTGAAATCTATTTAGAATATTTAACTATGGAATTTAATAATATTGCTACTATGTTTAGTAAAGGTTATCAAGAAAATGGGAATGTTATGGGTATTCATTATAATAAATATGATAAACCTTTACTATCAATGTTTGAAAAACTTTCTTATAATGAAAAACTTGAAGTATTAGCAGAACTTTTTATACGATTAGATAATAAAAGTCTATTCCAAGATAAATATACATTACTTGAATTAACTGGCAATGGTTTTGAAATTGCTAAAAACATAATTGATTTAAAAATATAGAAAGAGAAGAGTGAAAATGAAAGCAAGTATAAAATATACGCCTATTAGATTATCAAATGATGGTCATGTCATTTTACATGACTTTGAAAGAGTTAGAATTGATAAAGGTTTTACATATGCAGCAATAGGAGCAAGATATGGACTTGATAGGTCTTTAATTCGTGCAGTTGTTATAGGATATAGTAATCTTTTTTGCGAGAGAGCAATTCAAATTGCTTTTGCAGTAGGAGTAAAACCAGATGATTTATTTTTAAGAGATATAATTCTTGCAGGAGGAGATCAATTAGTATTTATAAATAATCCTAGTGAAAAGGTTATCCAATTTTTAAATAAGGTAAAATATTTAAGTTATAAAGATAGATTAAAGTTTTGCATTGAATTGTTTAATATGTGGAGTGATGGGAAAATAACTCATAAAAAGGGAGAAGTACCATTTACTCCTGACATATTAGGTTTTCCTAAAGATATTGGAAATAAATTTTCAACATTTCTTGATACCATGTTAAAAAGTGAAGAAATTAGAGTTGGGAATAAAATAATGGTAGATGATATATGTAATGTGAAATCAAGAAATAGTTATACTCAAATGCTAAAAGATTATCAAAAATTATCTTTTGATGAGAAAAAAGATGTTTTAAATGAATTGATTATAAGGTTTGATACAAGAACTTTATTTCAAGAAAAAATAGATTTTCCAAAGTTTCCAGAATTTTTCACAGGTTGGGATATTGCAGAAGCAATGAGAGATTATAAAGTTGAACAAGAATAAATGTCATTTTGCTTACTAGTTCTTTTGGAGAGCTGTTAGTCAATAGTGTAATTTTGTCAAAGTAGAAATACTTTGATTTTTTTTATTTGCAATTTTATAGGAGTTTTTAAAAATTATTGATAAGGAGTGTGATGTGAATGAAAACTAAAATTACAATTGAAAATAAAGAACTAAATAACCTAGTGGAACACAGTATCAAGTTGTCTTTAATTAAATTGCTTTTAATAAAAGGAGAAATAACTGAAAAAGAATTTTATAAATTAAAAGATGTAATTAAAAGAGAACATTTTCCACTCAAAACATAGAAAAAAGAACAAAAATATGCTATAATTGATGGTGTGAGATGAAGGTATTATAAACTTAACTCGACCATGTGAAAGGAGTTAAATTGGCGAGTGTCAAGGTTATAACCGCTAATCAATCAAGAATTAGTAAGATCACAAATGGCATCAAAAAAATTATTTTAAGAGTTTGTGCTTATTGTAGAGTAAGTACTGACAGCGAAGAACAACAAACTAGTTATAAATCTCAAAAGATACATTATAAAAATTTAATTGAAGAACATGATGATTGGGAATTTGTAGATATTTATGCTGATGAGGGATTATCAGGAACAAAAACTGCTAAAAGAACTGATTTCAATAGAATGATTGAAGATGCTTTAGCAGGAAAAATTGATATGATTATTGCTAAATCAATATCAAGATTTGCTAGAAATACAGTTGATACTTTAAATTATGTAAGACAATTAAGAGAACATAATGTAGATGTATATTTTGAAAAAGAAAATATTCATACATTACAAATGACAAGTGAAATGTTTTTAACATTATATAGTGCTTTTGCTCAAGCAGAAAGTGAATCTATATCAGAAAATGTTAAAGCAGG
>CAXHRJ010000005.1:0-12660 GCA_964018915.1 uncultured Bacilli bacterium
AACTGGTGAAGCTGGTGCGACTGGCGCCACTGGTCCTACTGGTCCTCAAGGGTTAACTGGTGCGACTGGCGCTACTGGGCCTACTGGTCCTCAAGGATTAACTGGTGAAGCAGGAGCCACTGGTCCTACTGGACCTCAGGGTTTAACTGGTGAAACTGGAGCCACTGGTGCGACTGGGCCTGCTCCTGGATTAGCCATTGGTACTGTAACCACTGGTGCTCCTGGTACTAATGCAAGTGTTACTATTACTTCTGCTTAATTAAAAATGATATATTACTAGAAAGGAATGATTAATATTAATTCAGATTATTTATTAAATTTTGTTATACCACAAGGGCCTACTGGGCCTCAAGGGTTAGCTGGTGAAGCTGGCGCTACTGGGCCTACTGGGCCTCAAGGGTTAACTGGTGAAATTGGTGCGACTGGGCCTACTGGAACAACTGGACCTACTGGACCTGCACCTGGTTTAGCTATTGGTACTGTAACTACTGGAGCTCCAGGTACTAATGCAAGTGTCACTATTACTCCTGCACCATAAAATAGAAAGGATTGATTATTATTAACGATTACTTATTAAATTTTGTTATACCACAAGGTCCTACTGGACCTACTGGGCCTGCTGGTGCTACTACTGGCCTTGCAGCATATGGTGGAAAATATAGCAATACCTCACAGCTTTTAAATATTGGTATAGGTACACAGACTCAAGTTCCATTAGCAAACAATATGCCTAATTTAAATACTACTTATACACCAACTAATAGTATTACTGTAGCACAAGCAGGTACCTATGAAATTAACTATTACAGTAACGTTTCTGCTGCTGTAGCAACAACAATTACCTTTGCAGTTAGAAGTAATGGAGTAAATATTCCTAGTACAATTATTTCTAGAGCTTTATCTGTTGGAGTGGGATCTATTTATAGTGGTAGTGTTATTGTAACTTTACCTGCTGGTGCTGTTATTGATATGGCTGTTTCTGCTCTTCTTGCTGTAGGAGTTACTCTAGGCAATGGTGTCAATGCTACCTTAAGCGTTAAAAAGATTGGTTAATGATTTATGAAAATATATGTTTATGCTATCAGTAAAAATGAAGAAAAATTTGTAGATAGATGGGTTGAATCTATGAAAGAAGCAGATGGGATTTACGTTCTAGATACTGGATCAGAAGATAAAACAGTGGAGAAATTAAAAAAGAAAAGTGTTCATGTTACTACTAAAACTATTAATCCATGGAGATTCGATACTGCTAGAAATATTTCACTTTCTTTAGTTCCAAAAGATGCAGATTTATGTGTATGTACTGATTTAGACGAAATATTCATGTCAGGATGGAGAGAAAAAATAGAAAAATATTGGAATAAAAATTTTACTAGAATTTTTTATACCTATAATTGGAAACTAGATGAGAACAACAACCCTATTATCAGTTTTTTTGGTAACAAGATTCATACTAGAGAAAAATATTGTTGGACACATCCTGTCCACGAAGTATTGACATACCTAGAAAGCAACGAACAAATTCAAACAATAGAAGATCTCACAATTAATCACTACCCAGATAATGCAAAATCTAGAAGCAGTTACTTGCCTCTTTTAGAACTATCTGTGAAAGAAGATCCACTAGATGATAGAAACATGCACTATCTTGGTAGAGAGTATATGTACTATGGATATTATAAGAAAGCAATTAAAACTTTAAAGAAACATCTTTTACTAGAACGGGCAACTTGGAAAGATGAAAGATGTGCTTCTATGAGATTTATTGCTAGATGCTATTTCAAAGAAAAGAATTTCAAACAAGCAAATATTTGGGCTAGTAAAGCAATAAAAGAAGCTCCTTACTTAAGAGATCCACACATGGAAAAAGCACTTATTGCCTATGAAGAAAAAAACTGGAAAGAAGTTATCTCAAACTCTTTAAATGCACTAATGATTAAAAATAATCCAAAAACGTATATTAATGAAAGTTTTTGTACAAATGAAAGTATCTATGATTTACTATCTATTGCATTTTATAATCAAGAGTTATATGAATTTTCTGATACTTGTATTCAAGAAGCTCTTAAAATATCCCCCAATAATCCCCGCCTATTACAAAATTTTAAATTAATTCAAGAAAAAAGAAAGTGATATAATAAATCACTTTCTTTTTGACTTCTTTTAATTTTTACTAACCAGTATAAACAGCTGAACTTAAAATTCCATCTACTATTGATAAGTATTGTGTTCCATTACTGCCATCTAATGAATAAATTTCAACACCAAACGTAATAGCATCTGTTGCTTTTGTATAAGCTATAACCATGTCTTGTCCGTCTTTTATTAAAGTAATTACAATATAAGACTTTCCATTAACGGTTTGTTCTTGTACATTTACATTTGTATATCCATTTGCTTCAAAAGTTGGTTTCAAAGTTGATATACCCATTAAAAAATCTTCATATGATTGCTCTGCAGGCAAAATACCAAACATTACTGAATCATTTAGGAATATTAAAGTTCCAAGACCATTTGTTTGTGTAGTATATCCAGATGGCACTTGAAAAGTAAATCCATTATTACTAACTGTTTTCCCTTCTGAAACTACCCCATTATTGGAATTAGAATTTGATTGGGTATTACTATTATTACTATTATTACTATTATTACTGTTGGTATTTTGTTGAGTATTTGAACCACTATTACTATTATTAATTGGTTTTGAATCATCCTTCTTTAACACTGTGAAATATAGAACAACTGCTACTGCGGCAATTACTGCAATTACTGCAATAACAATAAGAATCTTATTTGTTCCCTTACCATTACTTGGTGTAGGTTGTTCCATTCCCGTTGCTCCCACTGGTTGAACTGGAGTAACTGGTACCCCACCTACTGGTTGTTGCATAGGTTGTACTGGCATAACAGGTTGACCTGGTACCACAGCTGGTTGTGTTGGAGGGGTCATTGGTTGTGTTGGAGCAACTGGTGTTTGAGGTGCTGGTGTTGGGTTAACACTTGGAGTACCTGAAGCAATTACTTCTACAGAAGTTCCACACTCTTTACAGAAAACATCATTTGGTCCTAATGGGGAACCACATTTTTTACAATTCATAAATTTTACCTCTTTCTTTCTACTACTTTTCCACATACTGCTTCATTAAACAGAAAAATTTCTCTAATAACTAAATCTCTAGTATTAAAAAATGTACTCAGTACTATAATATGATAATAATCCAAAATACATAAATAGTCAAGAAATTTTTCTAGATAAAACTACCTCTTTTACAAAATAAAATAGGATTCCTCCTATTTTATTTCAGCTAATTTTGAATAACTAACTTCATTAGATAAATCTGTTACTTTAAATGCAAAATAATATTTTCCACTGGTATCTAAATCTTGTTTTTGAAGACGATAATGATTGACTAAAGCAGTTACCCTATGCTCATTTCCAGACACTTGCCAATTCTTTAATACGTCTCCATTTCCACTAGTTATTTTATAATCATGATTTGTAAAAATTAAATTTTGATAGTTTTCTAATGTTAAAATAGACATAATTGGAAGTTCTATCTGAAATTGTGAATTATTATTTTTTTGAATAGCAATTCCAACTTTCCCTTCTCCGTTTTTTATCTCTATGTAAGCATTAGCATCATAAATTGCTGACTTATCGCCTTTCTGTAATTGAATAGATGTCATCAAATTACCATTTTCTTGTTCATAAGCAACAATCGGTAAAGTTTCATTAGTCGTAGTATCTAAAGCAGTTAAAATTTTACCATCAAAATTAGCAACCAAATTACCTTCTGCATCAATAGTAGTATTATCAGAAAAGTAAATTGGCAGGAATTTCCCTTCTGTACTTTCTTTTACAATTATATAAGAAGATTTCACTATCTTACTTTTTTGTTCTTCATTAAGGGTCATAGAATAATTACCAGAAGTAGCATTTACAACGTTATTACTAAAATCGGTAGTAGATTTATTTCTTCTTCGGTAAGAATCAAAATCTTTAATAAAAGTAAGATAAGAACTAGTATTCCCATTAGATAATTCTTCTAATGATTCTATTCTTTCTTCGACATAGCTTTCTGTGGCAGCATTATATGGAAAATAAATAGATAATCCTTTTGATACTTGATCTGATGTATAATTATATACTACTGCTGAGGAAATAGAATTCATTAATTGTTTTGCTTCAGTAGACGCTAAAGATTCCAAATTAGAAACTAATGTATAAAAGTCTACCATATCATAATTAATACTTTCTCCACCATATTGAATGGTCTTTGACCTAGCTAAAGCAATTTGTTCATAGGAATTTTGAACACTTATTTTTTTTATAAAATTATTTAAATCTGTCTCTATTTGTGACACTTTAGATAAATCAATAATGGAATATGTAGTTGGGGTATTATAATATTTTGAATTAGCATTTAAATAATTATTACTAGATAAATTATCTACGAATTTTTTGCCAAATTCCAATCCCCCATCTTCAACTTCGATTTCTTCTAAAAATTTAAACTTATCAATAAATGGATGGGAATAAGCTATTTCTTCTGATGCAACCATATAATTTGCATAAGCATCTACTATTCCTGCTAATTCTAAATTGCCAAGTAAACTATTCATAAATAGAATAGAATCTAACTTTTCTTCCTTAAAAGAGCTATTCTCTAAAGCACTTTGTAATTCACTAAAAGTTAATAAATCCTGTGAAATATCATCATATGCCACACCATTTATTCCAGCACCATGATTCCAAAATATCAACTCATATTTTTTAGCTGGATAATTATCATAAACATAGTTTAAGAAATCAGATAAAGTTTTTGTCTCCCCCATGTTTTTTAATTCTTCTTTTTTTACTTTTTCAAATCCACTTTCTTTCAATTGATAAGTAGATGTTTCATCTGGATCTATATAATCATTTCCCCATACTTTAGAACCACCTGCTATCAACACAATATGATTATTCTCTAAATCAATATTATTGGGTCTAATATGATTTAATTCTGCCGAAGCACTACCAAAATTTTCTAAATCAGATCCTACCATATAAATCATAATCGTTCTATTCATAGAAACGTCTCTATGTTTCTTATTGTTTGATGATTCACTCTTTTTATTTCCAAATAGGAAAATACAACCAACAATTACCGCTATTAATAACATAACTACTATTGTAATGATTATAATTTTTTTCTTACGATTTTTATTTTTAACTGGGGGTGTAGGAACTGAATTAGGCATTTGTGGATACTGACCATAATTTTGTGTAGGATAACTTACTTGCCTATTTGGTTGACCAATATTTATTCCTGAATTTTGCGGTTGATTATAATATCCTTGATTATTTGTTGGTTGATTATAAGGATAACCTTGAGGTGCTTGTCCATATGGATATCCTTGATTCTGATTATTATTTGGCTGTCCATAGTATCCCTGATTTTGATTATTATTCATATATTCCTCCGTATTCTAGTAAAAAAATGAGGTACGTTCCCCATCTTTTTTATTTACATTCGAACCCCTGAGACTCGTACATTTCTTTTAATCCATCATAACTAATATCTTGCTTTACCTCTATTTCTTCAGCTATTTGTTCATCTGTCATTTTTGTTAAATCTAATGTCATTATAGTAGTTAATTCTTTTCCATTCTGTTTAATTTCGAATTTTAAATAATCACTTTGGGTCACACCTAACATAGCAGTTAAAACTTTTTTACTGTTTTCAGCTTCTTCTTCTGTTTCATACACCTCAGTACTTTCCGTTGTCATAGTGGTTACCTTATTATTCTTAAAATTAGCAACTAATTTTGAAATTTCTCCATCCTCTGTTGTTGTACAAGTTAATTTCTTTCCTCCACAACCTGTTAGTATTACCAATGCCAAAAATAAAACTGTCATCAGCATAACTTTCTTTCTCATTCTAAATCCTCCTCTATTTTCTTTAGAATATCATATTTAAAAAAAGATAGCAATCTTTAAAATTAAAATTTTAAATTTTTATCTGCTTTATTTACAAATATAATTATCTTCCTCTAAAGACTGTTTCAAAGAATCATAATCTACTTTTTCTGCATCAATACCAAACACTTTTAAAGCATTCTTTCCCTTAGATGCCTCAATATTTAATGACATAAAAAACTGATTATTTTTCATATTAGAATCATACTTAACACCTGCCATATCATTCCAAGATGACATGGTAGAATCCACATAAGTTTTAAAAGAATTTTGTTCTTCTAATGTTAAAGAATTTTCTAATTGATAAAAAGTCTCTACTTTTAATGTATTTAACTTATCATTTTCCCAGTTGCTTTCTACATTAATATCTACTTTCATTCCCTCTTTTTCAGTAGTGGTTGTACAAGTTAACATTCTTATATTATTGCTTCCACACCCAGTAAGAAAAAAAAGAAACCCTATTATTAAAAATTTTTTCATATTACCACACCTTATCTTTTTATTAGGATATCACAATATCTCTAAAATTACAAAAAAAGATAATCATGAAATTACCTTCTTTTTTGAATCCCTTCTTCTATTTAATATTGTTTGCACTTTTTCTAATTCTTCTTCTAATTGTATAGACAACTCATTTAATTCCTCATCTGTAAAAAATTCTACATCTGAAGTCGTATGTACAACTTGAAGTCCACTTTCTTCAATCAGTGATAAAAGCTTTCTGTCATTAATGTGCATACAGTAAACTCTACTTCTTAGTTCTATAGGAATTACTGATAATAGTTCCTCTAATGATAGATGTACTGGACTTTTATTTAGGCTTGTATCTATATACATCCTATCTATATTATGAACGCCAGTAGAAACGATAAACTCTTTAATGACTGTTGAATCAGCAATATCTCCTGTATAAAGAATATTTCCTTCTTCCACACTAATAATAATTGCACAAGAGGCAATTGGCACATCCCCATGATTACTTCTTACAAAACGGATAGAAGAAAACTCTTTAAATTTATTATCCAATTCTTCTTCATTCACAAATTCATATGTCTCAGGAACTAAGCCAAAACCATCTAATATTCCCTGCATTTCTTTTCTATATCTCATTTGTTTAGAAGTGACAATATTCAATTTTTTTCCACAGCACCAATATAAATATTGTTGCAATGTTCCTAAACTACCTATATGATCAGAATGAGTATGAGTAATCATTAAATAATATTCTTTTTCTTTCGTTAACTTCTTATCAGCAATTAATTTAGCAGCTACGTCCTCCCCACAATCAATTAAAAAAAATGCGTTTTCACTCTCAAAATAAGCTGCTGTATTTCCCTCTTCTGGATACAACATAGCTCCTCTTCCTGTAAAATTTAATTTCATGTAATCTCTCCTTTTTTATTATATCATAATTCTTCAAGTCATATTGTGATTTCCTAAAATTTTCGGTATAATAATTCTATCATTAAAATAAAAGAGTTGAAAGGTGTGTAGTATGAATCAAGAAATAAAAAATGATATCAGCATAGAAGAACTTAATAGAAGTAATGAAATTATAAGAAAAATACAAAATTATTATACTAAAAAAATTGTAGGGCAAAAAAATCTTCAAAAATCCTTATTAATCAGTTTAATGGCAAATGGACATATTCTTTTAGAATCCGTTCCTGGTCTTGCTAAAACAACAGCTGCAAAAGTACTAACAGAAGCTGTTAATGGAAAATTTTCTAGAATACAGTGTACTCCAGATTTACTTCCAAGTGATATTATAGGAACACAAATATTCAATTATTCTAATAATAGTTTTGAAACGAAGGTAGGTCCTATCCATGCTAACTTTGTTCTTCTAGATGAAGTCAATCGCTCTAGTGCAAAAACACAAAGTGCAACATTAGAAGCAATGCAAGAAAGACAAATTACCATTGATGGAAAAAAATATAATTTACCAGAAATTTTCATTGTTATAGCAACCCAAAATCCCATCGAACAAGAAGGTACTTATCTTTTAGCAGAAGCACAGTTAGATAGATTTTTAATCAAAGAAAAAGTAGATTACCCTACTGTCAGTGAAGAAGTAGAAATATTAAATAGAATAGAACAAAATATCTTCTCTAAAGAGGACGCAATCTTAAACTTAGAAGATATTAAATTTTTACAAGCATTAACAAAAAAAGTATATATGGATGATTCTATAAAAAAGTATATTGCGCAAATTATATTAGCCACTAGATGTCCGCAAAACTTTATTGGAAAACAACTAGCAGAATATATTAACTTAGGTTCTAGTACAAGAGGAACAATCGCATTTATGGAATGTGCAAAAGCAGCCGCTTTAATTCAAGGTAGAACTCATGTTACACCTGATGATGTAAAAGCATTACGATATAGTATTTTAAGACATAGGATATCACTTAATTTTTCTGCTATGGCTGATGGAATATCTGTTGAACAAATTATTGATGCAATTGTAGGAGCTATTCAAACACCATGAATTTAAAATACGTTACAAAAATTAAAGCAAATATTTCTATCTATTCTAATAAAAAGACAAGTAATATTTTAGAAGGAACCTACAAGTCCGTTTATCGTGGAAAAAGTATGAACTTTGAAAATCTAAGAGAATATGTTATCAACGATGATGTAAAAGATATCGATTGGAAAGCAAGTGCAAGAAGTGCCAATTTATTAGTAAAACAATTTACAGCAGAAAAAAAACATAATATTATGCTAGTAATGGATACTGGAGTAAAAATGGATGGGGATACTTCTTTTAATGAAGCAAAAAAAGAAGTAGCTTTATTTGCTGCAGGCACAATTGGTTACTTGGCTATTAAAAATGGAGATTATGTAGGAATGAGCTACAATAATCAAGATAATATCATATATAAACCATTCCGATACAATCTATATAATTTAGAGGAATATTTAACACTCTTTGAAAAGGAGTCTACTATTCCTAATCAAGAAGGAATTGAAAAAACATTAAATTATATTTATAAACATATTACCAAAAGAATGATTATCTTTGTGGTAACCGATCTACAAGGAATGGAAAATATATCTGAAAAAACATTAAAAAAATTAAGTGCAATTCATGATGTTTTATTTATCAATGTTAGTGATGCTTATCTATTTGGAGAAAATGGATTTGATTTAGATAGTGAATCCTATATTCCTAAAATTATTGCCGAAGATGAAAATTTATACGCATTAGAAAAAAATTTAAAGCAAGAACTTTTTAGAAAATTGGAAAATAAACTAAGAAAGAATAATATTAGTGTAACGACTATTAGTAGTAATAGTGAAATTACTCCTAAAATGATTGAGTTACTAGAAAGGCATAAATATGCAAATATCAACTAATCAAAATATTAATTTAACAACCGAATTAAGAGAATTATTTCATTACTCTATTTTTCCAATCATTTTTCTTTTTTTAGTTCTTATTATTCTAATAATTGTACTTCTTTTTCTAACTAGAAAAGAAGAAAAAGAAAGTATTCCTATAGTAATTACTCCTAATTATAAAGATAGAAATCAAATTAAAAAGTTATACTTAAATCAATTAAATGAACTTTTAAACAGTATTAATAATCATTCTTTAACAAATCGAAAAGCTTATCAAGAACTAAGTAAGATTATTAGAAAATTTATTTATGAAATGACTAGTATTCAAGTTCAAAATTATACTCTTACAGATATTGAAAAAATAAATATGCCCATTTTATCTGAACTAGTTCGTGAATATTATGACCCTGAATTCTCTAAAATTTCTGGGGGAAATATTATTCATTCTATTGAAAAAACAAGGAAGGTGATTGAATCATGGAACTAAGATATCCCCTTCTACTGATTTTCGGTATTGTTATCATTATTGGTGTTACCGTTTTTTCTTCTAAAAAAAAGGAAAAATACCAATCAGGAACCAAAATAGCAAACACTAAATATATTAAGGAAAATCCATATTTTAAAAAGACAATCATAAAATATAAAAAAATATTATTTACTTTAAAATGCCTCTGTATTTTTTCAATGATTATATCTATCTTATTAATATCAAGACCAAATAAAGTAAATACTCAAAATTCAGGAGAATATAATAGAGACATTGTTCTATGCATGGATATTTCTTCTTCTGTATATGAATTAGATCAAGAATTAGTGAAGCATTATAAAAATACAGTAAAGTCTCTAAAAGGTGAAAGATTTGCTATTTCTATTTTTAATACTACTTCAGTAACCCTTTCTCCATTAACAGATGATTATGAATATGTATTAGATATTTTAGATAAAATTGATAAAGGAATTTATGTAACACTCAATATGACAGAGGCTACTCAGTCAGGATATACTTCCCAAGAAACACTTTACTACTCTCAATATATAGAGCAAGGAACAATTGAAAATTATGAAGAAAGAGGAAGTTCCATTATTGGTGATGGTCTTGCATCCTGCATATATAATTTCTCTAATTTAGATGAGGATAGAACTAGAATTATTATTTTTTCAACAGATAATGAAGATGCTTCTAAAAAACCTATTACTACTTTAGAAGATGCCGCTGCTCTAGCTAACAAAAAAGGAATTATAGTATTTGGTATTGGAACAAAAGAAATTGACGAAGAGTATGAAAAAGCTATGAGAGACGCTATTGAAAAAAATGGTGGTAAATATTATAGTGAGAATTCTAATTCTATCAATGAAATAGTTGATAATATTGAAAAAACCAGCAAATCATTATTAGAAAATAAAATAGAAACAAAAAAAATAGACACCCCAGAACTACCATTTATTTTACTTTTAATTTCCGTTTCTGCATTAATCATTTTAAATAAAAAGGTGAATATATGAGAGTGTTTCCAATCTTACCAATATGGTTAATGACAATAATTTGTATTCTATTAATATTTGGTGTTGTAAAAAGTTATCATGAAAAAAAGAAAATAGGAAAAACTACTATCATAAATATTGCAATTATTATACTCCTTTTCATTATCAACTTAAGAATTATGATACCTTCCAATAAATCACTTGTTGCTGCTAATAATTTAGATATTATATTTGTAATTGATAATTCTATTAGTATGGTAGCGGATGACTATCAATCAAAAACAAGATTAGAAGGAGTTAAAGAAAATTGCAATTATATTATCAAAGATTTAAATGGTGCAAGATTTTCCATTATCACTTTTGACAATAATTCTAAATTAATAATTCCTTTTACAGTAGATACAAGTATGGCAACTGAATCTATTGCAATCATTAAAAGTAAAGCCGAATATAGGGCCTCTGGTTCCTCTTTAAATGCTCCAAAAACTAATTTAGAGACTGTCTTAAAAAATTCTAAAGAAAAAGAAGATCGAATTCGTATTATTTTCTTTATAACTGATGGGGAAAATACACTTGAAGAACAACCACTAGAATCCTATGATGAACTAGCAGAATATGTAGATGGTGGTGCTGTATTAGGATTTGGTAGCCTAGAAGGTAGTACGATGTATGTTGGAGAAGAAGGAACTTGGGGAGAATATGTTATGGCAAACTTTGGACAAGAGAAAGCAATCTCTAAATTAGATGAAAGCAATTTAAAAAAATTAGCTAGTGATTTAGGTATTGACTATATTCATGTAGAAAAAGAGAAAGATATCCAAAATAAAATCAAAGAATTAAAAATTTTAGCAAATTCTTCTTTTCAAAATTCTGATAAAAGTACTTATGATGATATCTATTATATCTTTGTTATTCCCCTACTTCTTCTATTACTATTTCATTTCAAAGATTATAAAGGAGTATACAAATGAAAAAAGTAGTATATATATTAATCATTATTACGACACTTTTACTTGTAAAAGTAAGTGTTTCCTTCACAATGAATGAAATCATTATAAAAAATTATAACAATGGAAATGATAATAACAATTTAGTAGAAAAGCTTTATATTTTAAACTATCCTGAACCTTACATTGCTTATTACAATCATGGGACTATTCTATATACAAAAGGATTGTATATAGAGGCAGAAGAAAAGTTTAAAACTGCTTTAAATAAAAGGCCACCACAAGATAGAGTATGTGATATTCAAATTAACTTAGTACTATCGCAAATACAACAGATTGATATGACAGATTCAGAAAACGCTTTAAAAAAATTAAAAGTAGCACGTAATATTTTATATGAAAATCATTGTGCAAATCCTAAAGATGATAGTGGAAAAAGTGAAGGAGCAGAACAATTAGAAGAAGAGATTAAAGAATTAGAAAAAGAATTAGGTGGTTCTGGAGAAGAGGAAGAAAATAACAATAACCAAGAGAACAACGAAGAAAATAATAATGAAAATGATAAAGAACAAGAACTTGAACAAAAGCTAAAAGAAAATAGACAAGATGCGAATGAAAACAGACAAGAAACTTTGCAATATTTTGATCCAAATGACCCTGGATATTCTTATACAGAAAAGCCTTGGTAAAAATAAAAAGAGCATTTGCTCTTTTTATTTTTTATCTGATAACTTCTTTACCACCCATATATGGTTGTAACGCTTTTGGCACTTTTACACTTCCATCTTCTTGATAGTTATTCTCTAAAAGAGCAATCAAGGCTCTAGTAGATGCAAGAACTGTATTCCCCGTTGTGGGCATAAGCACCCAATTGCGATTGAAGTTCTTCCATTCGTTCATTGGATTCACATCCTTTATTTT